>JAUMFO010000157.1:0-2390 GCA_032119795.1 Solirubrobacteraceae bacterium | reverse complement strand
ATGACGCCGTCGTCGATCTGGAGGGCGCCGCCCGGCCAGTAGGGGTGTGGAGGCGTGGCCCCGGCGAGGAGCAGCGGCTCGTAGACCCAGCAGCCCGAGTTCCACAGTCGTTGGTCGCCGCGGCTCCACTCGGTGAGGTCGTCTCCGGGGCGCGGACCTGATCGGTGGACGTGCCCGAAGAGCACGTCGCCACCCTGGACGCCGAGCCGCGCGCTTACGGCTGCCATCGCGGGAAGCCCAGCGCGGCGGAACTGAAAGCCAAGGGCGCCGGCACTCAGCGGCGCGAGGAACCCGGCACCGGGCAGCGAGGCAACCAGCGGCCGCAACGCGACGTCGCCGAGCCGCAGCAACCCTCCGACGGCGGCGATCGAGTCGGCAACGGCCGGCGGAAGCGCCGCAGCCAGACCAGCGCCGACGCGAGCGATCGAGGCGCCGATCGCGCGTTCGTACTCGTCCGGCGAGCCCAGATCGGTGTGCTGGGGTTGCCGGACGAGATGGCGATCGAGATAGTGCCCGTGGTGTGCCCAGACGCCTCCGCCGAGGTCGACGCCTGGGTAGCGAACCTGGAGCCGCGCGGGCCGCAGCCAGGTGGCGATGGACTGCAGATCCGGGTTGGAGCGCAGCGGAACTCGGCCCGACAACCCGAGCGCTTTGCCGGCTGCGCGGCGTTCGCGCAGCCACGGCGCGACGAGGGCATGGTCGTGATTGCCGGGGAGCAACACCACCTCGCTGCCGGGTCCCAGCGACTCCCCCATAGCTCGTAGGACGGGCTCGGCGTCGGCGAGCGAACCTTTCGGGCGCCCCTCGAGCATCTCGATCGTGTCGCCGAGCAACACCAGCCGGTCGACGTCGACCAGCGCCGCGCAGAGCCGCTCGAGCGCAGCCGGCCGACGGAGCACGTCGCGCTGGATCCGCGAGCCAAGGTGCAGATCCGAGATGACAAGCGTGCGCACCCCAGGCAGATTAGGCCCCAGCGCCGATCGGTGGCTGAGGACCGGCCGCCCGTCTACGATCGCCGGTGTGAAGGTCTGGATCCTCTCGCTCGCCGTCGGGATCGTCCTGGCTGACTCGTCGATCGTGACGCTCGCGCTCCCGCAGATCCTGCGCGAGCTCGACACCGAGGTTGGCGACGTCGCATGGGTGCTCACCGCCTACAACTTGGTGTTGGCACTGGCGGCGGTCCCCGCCGCGCGGCTGTCCGTCAGTCCGGCGCGGGCGCCGATGGCGGGCGTCGTCGGCCTCGTCGTGTTTGCCGGCGCCTCCGCAGGCTGCGCGCTCTCCGGCTCACTGGAGATGCTGATCGGAGCCCGGACGGTGCAGGCGATCGGCGGCGCGCTCGTGATCACCGCCTGCCTGGAGCTCCTCGTCATGGCCACCGGCGATGATCGCCACGGAGCTGCGCGCTGGGCGACCGCTGGCGTCGTGGGAGCAGCACTGGGGCCCGTTGTCGGCGGTCTGATGACCGAGCTCCTGTCGTGGCAGTCGATCTTCATCGTGCAGGTTCCCCTCGTGCTGCTGGCCGTCCCCGCCGCGCTCCAGCTTCGCGCCGTCCACGTTGAGCGCGCGGCCGAGGCGGCCACGGAGGTGCATGAGATCCATGGCCTCAAGGCCGATCGCCCGAGGATCGCCGCGAACCTCGCGCTTGCGCTGCTCTCCGCCGCTCTCACCGCGGCCCTCTTCCTGCTCGTGCTGCTGATGATCGAGGGGTGGCGTCGCACGCCGATCCTCACGGCGATCACGGTCACGGTGATCCCGATCGCGGCGATCGCCGCTGGGAGTGTGGCGCGGGCCGCCCGTGCTGGCACCCGGGGCGAAGCCATCGCTGGCTCGATCCTGATCGCAGGTGGTCTGCTGGCCCTGGCCTACCTCCCGGGCGCCGAACCAGGCTGGACGGTCCTCCCCCAGGTCTTCATCGGCCTGGGCCTCGGACTGACCGTCGAATCGCTCACCGCATTCGCACTCCGCGACCGTTTCCCACGCGCGCTGCAGGGCGGGTGGACCATCGCGAGTCGACATCTCGGCATCGTCGTTGGACTCGTGATCCTCACGCCGATCTTCGTCGCCGGCCTCACGGACGCCCGCGCCCCCGCACAGGCCGCGATCACCAGCCTGGTGATCGACGCGCCGCTCCCGGTCGGAACCAAGCTGACCCTGGCCGAGGGGCTCAAAACCCAGCTCGATGCTGAGCGTGGCCGCGTTCCAGATCTGGAGCCTGCGTTCGCCGCAACCAGCGCGCAGGCGCAGGATGAGCAGGAGCTGACGGCGCTCGCCGCTTCGCTCGATGACCAGCTCGAGCGCGCGGCGACGCAGGCGTTCCACAATGCCTTCCTCGTCGCCGCACTCCTCGCGTTGCTGGCGATCGTGCCCGCGTTCCTGCTGCGAGAC
Organism: Solirubrobacteraceae bacterium; assembly: GCA_032119795.1. Classification (GTDB taxonomy): domain Bacteria; phylum Actinomycetota; class Thermoleophilia; order Solirubrobacterales; family Solirubrobacteraceae; genus JAGIBJ01. The sequence goes on along the minus strand of JAUMFO010000157.1, from coordinate 5 downwards.
GTCGA
>JAUMFO010000156.1:0-1628 GCA_032119795.1 Solirubrobacteraceae bacterium | reverse complement strand
CTCGCCGCAGCGCAGCGCGTGCTCGATCGCGGCGTCGAGATGGTGGCGCGCCGCGCCGAGATCAACCTCGTGAGGATCGGGGTGGCGTGGCAACAGATCAGAGCTGAGGCTGTTCATCAGGGGGTGCACGAGGCCGAGATCTTCGCCGGCGACGGCGGCCGCGAGCGGCGCCGCGATTGCGGTCACGCTCGCGGGGAACGGCAGCGTGGGGCGGCCGATCAGCAGATGGTCGCCGAGTCTGGCGATGAGCTCGCCGTACGTGACCTCGTCGAGACCGACGGCGTCGTAGATCGAGAGGGGCTGATGCACCGCTGCGGTGGCAGCTTGGGTCAGGGCGCTGAGGAGGTCTCGCTCGTCGATCGGCATGGTGCGGTTCGATCGCCACGGCGGGAGCAGCAGCACGGGCATCCGCTCCACGAGGCGAAGCAAGAAGCGGAAGGAGCGCGAGCGGGCGCCGATGACGATCGAGGCCCGCAGGACAATCACCTCGGCTCCATGGGCTGCCAGGGCGTGCTCGACCGCGACTCGGCTTCGGACGTGGTCGGAATACTCCGACTCGGGCTTGTCTGGAACCAGCACGCTCATGTAGACGATGCGCCGCACGCCGGCACGAGCAGCCGCGCTCGCGAACCGCTGTGCGGCGCTGAGTTCGCGCCCGGAGAAGGCCGTGTTGCCTTCCATCGAGTGGACGAGGTAATACGCCAGCTCGATCCCTTCGAGGGCTTGGTCCAGCCCGTCTCCGGTGTCGAGGTCGCCGCGGACGGTCGGCACTCGCGGATCAGCGCCAGCGGGGTTGCGTGCAAACCCGCGTAGCTCGTGGCCGGCGGCAGAGAGGGGCTCGATGAGCTCGCTGCCGACGTAGCCGGTGATGCCCGTCAGGAGCGTTCGCATTCCGCAAGCCTACGGTCGCCGCAAGCGGCCGGACCATCCGACCTGATCCGGTTGACGGCAGGCCAGGGCGATCTCCTGCAACGGCAATGGCAGCTTCAGACACGTCTCCCGCTCTGAGCGGGTTTTTCGGCTGTCCCCCGAGTCGCGCGTTTTCCGCTCTGAGCGGGAACGCCGGTCGCATCGAGGCGGGAGACTTGCTTGATTAGCGGAGCCCGGTTGCCGGGCACCCCTCACCATGGCCCCCGCTCACCGCGCATCAGACCCGAAGCCCTCCTGCGAGGGCTGCTTCTTTGGTCGGCAGCAGCTCTGCGCACTTGAGCTGGATTCACCGTGCGCGACGTTCCGCCCTGATTCGCCGGATGGGCTGCGCCCGCAGCGTCAGCTCCGGTTCGCGTTCCGCATGACCGACACCGCGCCGGCCGCCGCTCCCACGCCGCACCATGCACCTCATGCGCCGCATACGCCGCATCGCACGCCGCGGCGTCGGCCCCCGGTCCGGCATGAGCAGCCTGCGCTGACGCCGTCGTTGATGGCCTAGCGCAGTGCCTTCGCCCGGCGACTGGGCGCCGCCTGGCTACCGCCGGATGCCGGGGCCGGATAGAGTCCGCCGGGGTGGCCGACGCGAGAGGAAACCTCACCGTCCTGGGCTGCTCGCCCTCGTGGCAGAACGTAGGGGAAGCATGCTCCTCGTACCTGGTCGACGTGCCCGGCACGCGGCTGCTCATCGACTGCGGAAA
>JAUMFO010000155.1:4903-7090 GCA_032119795.1 Solirubrobacteraceae bacterium | reverse complement strand
TATCTCGTCACCTTCCTTGCTCCACTGGCACTGCTGCTGGCGATTTTGCCGGGGATCGTCAATGGCGTCGACCACCTTCTTGAGGGCGCGCCGGGGATGGCCGCCGATGCGCAGCGCTTCGTGCAGGGCAGCGATCTTCTGCGGCGCCTCGAGACCGACTACCAGGTGATCTCCACCCTCAAGGAGCGCCTTTCGGATCTCCCGGCGCTCCTCGGAGACGTCGCCACATGGATGCGAGACCTGGGCCTCGGGATCGTCAACAGCGGCTTCGCCGTGATCAACATCGTCCTGCTGAGCATCTTCATGATGGCCGGCGGGCCGAGGTGGTCGCGGGCGTTTCTCGCGAGCCGTCCGCCGTCGCAGGTCGAGCGCCTGGAGCGAGTGTTCTCCGGGATCGGGACGACGGTCGGTAGCTACGTCATGGGTGCCATCGGTCAGGCGCTCGTGGCGGGCATCACCACCTACATCGTGCTGATCATCCTCGACGTCCCGTTCGCGGTCGGGCTCGCGGCGATCACCTTCCTGCTCGACCTGATCCCGCTCGTCGGCGCAACCATTGCTGGTGTTCTCGTCGGCGTGATGACCCTGTTCGCCGGCTTCCCGGAGACGACCATCATCTGGGCGATCTGGGCCTTGGCCTACCAGCAGATCGAGAACAACCTGATTCAGCCGCAGATCCAGCGCCGGGCCGTCGCGATCGAGCCAATCGTGATCCTGATCTCCGTGCTGTGCGGAGCCACGCTCGCGGGGATACTCGGCGCCGTCCTGGCGATCCCGGTGGCTGCGTCGGTGCAGCTGGTGATCCGCGAGTGGCGGGCCTACTCCGCCGAGCTGGCCGGTGAGGGTCCGTCGGACGAAGCTGGCGACGTATCGGGCGGCGGGCTGCTCTCGACCGGCAAGGCCGACGCCGGCGACGACTCGGCTCCGTCACCCGCCGCCTGAGGAGCGGCCAACGCGACGTCGTCGTCCTCGGCGGCCGCCCGCCGGACGAACTCGGTCGCGGCGACGAGCGTGACGAGGAGCAGCACGAGCCCGATGGGCCGTTCGACGAATGGGACCAGGCCGATGGCGACCGCGGCGACGCCGATGGCCAGGACGGCGGCGTGGAAGCCGAGAGCGCCGTGCTGCAGAACGGGGGCAAGCCAGCCGCGAATCGTGCGCGCTGGGCGGGTCTTCCCGGCGAGCAGTGCGCCAACGAGCAGGATCCCGCCGAGCAGCAGCACGCCGCTCGCGATCGTCGTCAACCACGTGGTCGAGATGGCCCACACCGCCGCGGCAGCCGGGCCGGCTGACGACCCGTCGCTGACCGATTCCACAACGTAGGTGCCGACGATGCGGTGGAAGGCGAGCACGAGCAAGGCGGCGAGGCCAAGCGTGACGGCGACGGCCATCGAGGCGCCCCGGCGACGGCCGGGCGGCGACGCAGCGACCGCACCGATCGCCAGGAGCGGCGTCAGGATCACGAAGAAGACGACGAGCGTCTTAAAGAGCCGCAGCACCTTGCGGGTATTGGCGAGCGTGTCGCTTTGTACCAGCCGGATCCGGCTCTGCTCTTCGGGGATGTTGTTCGCCAGGCTTGGCGAGAGTCCGATCTCGGAGGCCACGCTGGCCGTCATCGGGCGAAGGTCGATGATCACACCGCCGCCATTGCTGAGCCGGATGGCGGTGCCTTTGCCCTCGATGAGGTTGACGGCCTGGCGCTGAGTGGCCACCACGGCTTTGGTCCACGTCGTTTGGACCTTGGGGTGCTGCAGTACGCGCAGGACGACTCGGCGGGTCCCGTCGCGCAGGGCGACGGTCGCGGGCGCGGCCAGCGGCGCGAGCCGGGGTGGGAGGGCTTCGCGCAGCGTCGACTCAACGTTGGTGCCTTCCACGATCGACGCGGTGATCTGATCGGCAACCTGGGACTGGATCGCTGGATCGGCGATCAGCTCGCTGCTCATGCCTTCCCATGACGCGGGCTCCAAGAACTGCCTGGCAGCCCAGAGCCCGAAGACCCCGAGGACGCTGCTGAAGAGCAGCAGCACCAGGAGCAGCGGGACGACGATCGTTGAGCGGGTACGCGCCATGGCTTGACCATAGACGGCGCCCGCGCCGTCGTCCGGGACGCGTCCCGGAAACGTCGCGTTGCCGGTAGCGCAACTTTGGTGCGCCAGGGCGGGTTGAGTCGACTATGCCCTTCACCCT
>JAUMFO010000155.1:0-4803 GCA_032119795.1 Solirubrobacteraceae bacterium | reverse complement strand
GTCGTCCGCGGTGACATCGCGGTGGTGGCCGCCACCGTTCCGTCAATGACTGCGGACGACTACTTCTTCGCCACCAGCACGTTCGACGCCCTCGATCTCAAGCGCCCAGGTGCCGGTTGGCAGCACCTCTCGGTGGGAGGCAACAGCAAGGGCGGGAGCTCCGGTGCGCAGCAGTTCTGCGTGCTGGACGACGGCGTCGCGGTCCTCTCAGGCAGTGAGGACTACTACGGCGACGCGGTACCGACGTGGACACTGTCGTTCGTCCCGATCGGGAGTGCTCGTGTGGCCTGGACGGCGCCAGTCCCCCAGCTCAGACCTGGCGCGGACCAGCGAGGAGGTGGCCAGATCGCCTGCTCGGGCACGTCGATCTACGCGAACTACGTCGCCTCCGCGGGAGCCGGCAAGAAGCGGCACGCCGTGAGTCGCCTGGTGCGCCTGAAGCCTGCCGCCTCACGCATGCCATCAGCTGCCGGCGGGCGGGTTGGCGCGTGACCGGTTTGTGAACTCGGCACCCCAGACCGCGCCGGAAACGCTCGGGCAGGTAGCGTGGCCTGCGCGCTCTCAAGCTCCTTTTCTCAAGGCTTCGTAGGTCAGGTATATGTCGAAGATCAAGGTCCAGAACCCCATTGTCGAACTCGACGGCGATGAGATGACCCGGATCATCTGGTCCTTCATCAAGGACAAGTTGATCCTTCCGTACCTGGATGTCGACCTGAAGTACTACGACCTGGGCATGGAGTCGCGCGACGCGACGAACGACCAGATCACGGTCGACGCCGCCAACGCCATCAAGCAGTACGGCGTCGGCGTCAAGTGCGCGACCATCACGCCCGACGAGGCACGCGTCGAGGAGTTCGGCCTCAAGGAGATGTACCGCTCCCCGAACGGCACGATCCGCAACATCCTCGGCGGCGTGATCTTCCGCGAGCCGATCGTGATCTCCAACGTGCCGCGCCTGGTGCCCGGCTGGACGAAGCCGATCATCATCGGCCGCCACGCCTTCGGCGACCAGTACCGCGCCACCGACTACGTCGTCCCGGGCCCGGGCAAGCTCACCCTCACCTTCACGCCTGAGGACGGCAGCGACCCGGTCGAGCTCCCCGTCCACGACTTCCCCGGTGGCGGCGTCGCGATGGCGATGTACAACCACGACGACTCGATCCGTGACTTCGCTCGCGCGTCGATGCGGTACGGCCTCGACCGTGGGGTGCCGGTCTACCTGAGCACCAAGAACACGATCATGAAGAAGTACGACGGCCGGTTCAAAGACCTGTTCGCCGAGGTCTTCGAGGCCGAGTTCAAGGACCTCTTCGAGGCTGCCGGCATCACCTACGAGCACCGCCTGATCGACGACATGGTCGCCGCGGCCATGAAGTGGGAGGGCGGCTACGTCTGGGCCTGCAAGAACTACGACGGCGACGTTCAGTCCGACACCGTCGCCCAGGGCTTCGGCTCGCTCGGCCTCATGACGTCGGTCCTAATGACCCCGGACGGCAAGACCGTCGAGGCCGAAGCTGCCCACGGCACCGTCACCCGCCACTACCGCCAGCACCAGCAGGGCAAGCCCACCTCGACGAACCCGATCGCCTCGATCTTCGCGTGGACCCAGGGCCTGGCCTACCGCGGCAAGATGGACGAGACCCCTGAGGTCACGAACTTCGCCGAGACCCTCGAGAAGGTCTGCATCCAGACCGTCGAGGAAGGCAAGATGACGAAGGACCTCGCCCTGCTGATCGGCCCTGACCAGGGCTGGCTCACCACCGAGGACTTCCTCGCCGCGATCGACGAGAACCTCCAGAAGGCGATGGCGTAGCGGCCACTCGGCCCCGCCCCCTTCTCCCACCACCAAACGACGAAAGCGAACCACTCATGGCTCCCGTCAAGGTCACCGTCACCGGCGCCGCCGGCCAGATCGGCTACGCCCTCCTGTTCCGCATCGCGTCCGGCGCCCTCCTGGGCCCGAACACCGAGGTCGCGCTGAGCCTGCTCGAGATCGAGCCGGCCCTCAAGGCCGCCGAAGGCACCGCAATGGAGCTCAACGACTCCGCGTTCCCGCTGCTCAAGAGCATCGAGATCACGTCCGACGCCAAGACGGCGTTCGACGGCGCCTCCGTCGCACTGCTCGTCGGCGCGCGCCCGCGCACCGCCGGCATGGAGCGTGCCGATCTCCTGGAGGCCAACGGCGGCATCTTCAAGCCCCAGGGCGAGGCCCTCAACGCCGGCGCTGCCGACGACATCAAGGTGCTCGTGGTCGGCAACCCCGCCAACACGAACGCCCTCATCGCGCAGAGCCACGCCCCGGACATCCCGGCCGGCCGCTTCACCGCGATGACCCGCCTGGATCACAACCGCGCGCTCGCGCAGCTCGCGGAGAAGGCCGGCGTCGCCACGACCGACATCACGAACCTCGCGATCTGGGGCAACCACTCCCCGACGATGTTCCCGGACCTCTACAACGCGAAGATCAAGGGCGCAAACGCCTTTGAGACCGTTGGCTCGGATCTGGACTGGTACCGCGACGTGTACCAGCCGACGGTCGGCAAGCGTGGCGCCGCGATCATCGAGGCGCGCGGCTCCTCGTCGGCCGCTTCGGCTGCGTCGGCGGCGATCGACCACATCCGCACCTGGACCGACGGCACCGCCGCCGGCGACTGGACCTCGGCGGCGATCCCGTCCGATGGCTCCTACGGCGTGCCGGAGGGCATCATCAGCTCCTTCCCCGTCACGGTTGCGCCGGGTGGGGAATGGGAGATCGTCCAGGGCCTTGAGATCCCGGCCTTCGCCCAGGAGAAGATCGACGCGACCGTCGCCGAGCTCGTTGGCGAGCGCGACGCCGTTCGTGAGCTTGGCCTGATCTAGGGGCTTCGAGGGTTCCGGCGTGGGGCGAGGTGGCCCCCGTCGGGACACCCTCACGCTCGCTGGCGCTCACTCCAGTCGGGAACGGTCCCGCCGGGGGCCACCTCGCCCCACGCCTGCTGGTTGCGGGCCTAGACCCTGCTGCTTCATCGAGCGGCGGGGTCTTCGTCGTTTGGGGGCTCGGCGACGGTCGCGTCGATCGGCTCCTGGGTGAGGCCCGGGTGGCCTGCGGCCGGCGTCTTCTTAGCGGCAATGGAGCTGGTTGGCGGCGGCGGATCTGAGATCGCTTCGTGGCTGGTGGGCGTCTGATCGGCGAGGGCGGAGCGTGTTTGCTCAAGGCGGGCTTGCCGGTGTTTGAGTGGGCGGGCGGGCCGCAACCCCAGGCGGTTGCATCTACCTGACAGAACGCGCCGCCAGGCGCTGCTCGCGTCGGAGTTACCGGGCGTCCGGTAAGTCTGGCGCGAAGGGGAAATCACCGCAACCCCGACAGGTTGCGCCGCGCCCGGCGCCCCAGACGCCATCATCTCCCACAGGTCAGGCGAAGCCAAAGAACGACAAAGGCTCGACCTCCAACGGCGCGGGTGCCGTTGGAGATCGAGCCTATGCAGTGGCGCAGAACCACGCCGGTGATCGGGAGCCGGCCACGCCAAAGAACGCGCGGCCGCTCCTCGGCCATGCGCCCTGCTCCGAATGCGCTGCCGGGGGCTGGGGGACCCGTAGGCGAGCGTTAGGAGCAAGGCCGCAGGCCGCCAGCGACGAGCGAGACCGAAGGGTCCGCCAGCCCCCGGCCCAGGCCCACCTTAAGAGCCGGGCAGGTACCAACCCCGGCCGCGCTTCTCCAGCTTCCCGTCCTGCTCGAGGGCGGGGAGGACGCGGTAGAGGTAGTTCTGGTTGATGCCCATGCGCTCGGCGATCTCGCCGGCGGTGAGGCCTGGCTCCTTCGTCACGGCCTCAATGGCCTCCTGAGCGCGCGTACCGGTGCCGCGGGGGCGGCCTCGGCGCGGACCGGCCGCAGTGGCCGTTGAACCTCCACGACTGACGCCATCGAGGGCGTCAAGTGCGGCTTGGAGACGCGCGTACTCATCGACGGCGCCTTTCAGCTCCTCGAGCCGAGATTTGATCTCGGTCTTCTTGCTATCGAGGAAATCAGACATGTGTGCTCCTTTACGTGGAAGACGGGGGATCCTTCACACACTCCCCACGCTACCCCATGCGGCGGGGGGCGCGGAGAGAACTTCAAGTTTTGGGGACAGAGAACTGCGTCGCGCTTGGCGCAATCCGGTGCGCAGTGGTTCGTCTGCTTCCTTCAGGTTCGTTGACGTATCTCGGTACGGATATATCTCAGGCCAATGGTGCAAGCAGCGCGGCAAGCCGGTCCAATGAGCGGATGGCCTCCTGTTCGGCGGTGTCACCCACCAGGGCCCGCGAGGCGGCCATTCCCAGGAGTCCACCGGGTGCCGAGAATTCGTTGCGATACCGCAGCAGAGTGCGTCCCCCGGGCAGTTCCTCTAGGTCCTCTTCGATGCTCGCTTTCGATCGCGCAGGTCCCCTGCCGCTCCAGCTGATGTGTTGGTTTGGCTGGAGCGTTTCGAGCGTCCAGGTGACCACGAACGGCGCGCCACGCAGCACGTACCGTTGCTTACAACGCCATCCGGGTTTGGGCTGGCCGGGGTCCACGTCAAGGACGGCGCGGCAGATCGTGACCCACTCGGGCGTCTGCTGCATGTCGAGCAGGAACGCGAAGACATCGGCGGGAGCCGCGTCGAGTTCAACACTGACGTCGACGGGGGCCATGGTTACTGCTCGCCTTCGGTGGAGGCCTCGCCGCAGCGCAGCGCGTGCTCGATCGCGGCGTCGAGATGGTGGCGCGCCGCGCCGAGATCAACCTCGTGAGGATCGGGGTGGCGTGGCAACAGATCAGAGCTGAGGCTGTTCATCAGGGGGTGC
>JAUMFO010000154.1:0-1646 GCA_032119795.1 Solirubrobacteraceae bacterium | reverse complement strand
ACGTGCGGCATCCGGATATCCATCAGCACCACGTCGGGCCGGTGCAGATCGACCTGCCCAAGCACGTGACGGCCGTCATCGGCCTCCGCCACCACCTCGAGGTTGGGGGCGCCACCGAGCATGACGCGCAGGCCCGAGCGCACGAGGGCGTCGTCGTCGACGAGCATCACGCGGATCATCGCGGCAGCCTTGCACGCAGCACGAAGGCGCCGTCCTCGTCGACGCCGTGCTCGAGCTCACCGCCGGCCAGCGACACCCGTTCGGCGAGGCCGACCAGGCCGGTCCCGGCACCCGGCAGGGCGCCGTCCGGGGCGCCAACGGCAACCGGCGCCAGGCTGCGAACGACGACGCGCAGCCCATCGTCTGGGGCGTCGATGACGAGCGAGACGGCCACACCCGGCGCGTGCTTGCGCGCGTTGGTCAGCCCCTCCTGCACGATCCGATAGGCCGTCCGGCCCGTCGCCGCGGGCGGGTCCTCGTCACCGAGCTCGATCGACGCGGTCAGCTTCATCCCGGCCGCCCGCGACTCTTCGACGAGGTCGGCGACGTCCGCCAGGGTCGGCTGCGGCGGCTCGGTGAACGTCTCACTGCCGTCCTCGCGCAGCACGCCGATCACGCTGCGGAGTTCCTCCAGGGCGATGCGCGCGTTCTCGCGAATCACGCCTGCGCCAGCGGACACCTCCTCGGGCGTAGCGCCGGAGTGGAACTCCAGCGCGCCCGCGTGGACCGACAGCAGCGACAGCCGGTGCGCGAGGACGTCGTGCATTTCCCGCGCGATCCGGCGGCGCTCGGCCGCGCGAGCCTCGTCGCCGGCCCGCTCGGTCTGCTCCTGCACCGAGCGCATGAGCGCGCGCCGAGCCCGGACGAAGAAGCCCCAGCCGAACACGACCCCAGCGAGCAACAGGCTCCCGCCGACGTCGAACCAATAGTCCCTGGGCGGATACAGCAGCGGGTTGAGGAACGCCCAGATCAGCGTCAGGCCGACGACGATCGCCAGGTCGCGACCACGGCAGCGGATCGCCGCGTTGAACGTCGCGGCGAGCGCGGCGCCGGACACCGTGAGGACGAAGAGCGACAAGACTCCGATCCCGATGCCGACCTGCGCGGGGTGGGAGCGGCGCCAGCGCAGCGCCACGATCGAGCCGATCCCGACGACGGTCGCGACGACCCGCAGCCACGGCGGGTGGACCTCCCACGCGTCGACCAGGGTGGCGGTCGCGATCAGGGTCGCGAACGCGTAGACCCCGGCATCGACGCGGCGGGTAGTTCGCCCGGGCCGGTCGGCGTCCGGGACGACGGCGGGGAGCGCCGCGGTGAGCCAGGCGACGAGCCGGTTGGCGGGCGGACTGGTCGCGAAGTCGGTCATGACGTGAGAGCCAGCGTAAGGCAGTCAGGCGCGCACGACCCCCTACGAAAGTCGGGGTCTGACCCCGGTCATCGGGCGACGAAACGGTAGCCCTCGGGCGCTGGCCGCACCGGCGGCCCGGCGTGAATCTGACGGCATGATCGAAACCCAAGGACTCACCAAACACCTCGGAGGCCAAGCCGTCGTCTCCGGCGTCACGTTCCGCGCCGAGCCCGGCAGCATCACCGGCTTCCTCGGCCCCAACGGCGCCGGCAAGTCGACGACGATGCGCATGCTCGTC
>JAUMFO010000153.1:0-4085 GCA_032119795.1 Solirubrobacteraceae bacterium | reverse complement strand
TTGGGAACTGACTACGCGCGCAGCTTGTAGCCCTGCGTGAAGAGGCGCAGGTTCGCGTAGAACAGCGCCGCGACCGCCAACGTGAGGAAGCCCAGCGACAGCGGGATGCTCGCCTCGGTGTAGCCCAGGAATCCGTACCGCACCAGATTGATCATGTAGTACACGGGATTGAGGTGGGTCAGCGTCTGGTAGGGCTCGGGCAGCAGCGCCGAGGAGTAGAAGACGCCGCCGAGGAAGATCAACGGCTGCAGGATGAACGTCTGCGCGAACGACACGTCATCGAACTGCTCCGCTCGCACGCCGACGAGCACGCCAAGGAGCGAGAAGAACATCCCGACGAGGAACAGCGACGGGATCAAGACGAAGACGTGCTCGATCGGCAGGTCGATCAGGACGGAGGCCGTCAGGAACGTCAGGGTCGCGATGATCATCCCGCGCAAGAAGCCGCCGAGCGCAAACGCGAGAACGAGCTCCATCGGCGAGGCCGGCGAAGAGAGCTGATCGTCGATCGCTCGTTGGAACTTCTGCTGAAGGATCGACGAGGAGTTGTTGGAGAAGGCGTTGATCGCCCAGGCCATCATGATCAGGCCCGGCACGATGAAGACGACGTACTCGACGCCATGCAGCGTCTTGATACGCGAGCCCAGGGCCGCCCCGAACACGCTGATGTAGAGGAACGTCTCCAGCAGCGGGGCACCGAGGGTCTGGCGCTTGATCTTCCAGAACCGGCTGACCTCGCGGTTGAGGAGGGCGCCGAAGCGAATCTGTGCCTCGGTCATGAGAGGTCCTCGTCACTGACGTGCGCGCGGGAGAGTTCGTTGCGGCCCACGAGGGCCAGGTAGGCGTCCTCAAGCGAGTCGACGCCGTACTTGGTCGCGAGCTCGCTGCTCGTGCCCTGCGCGACGATCTGCCCGCCGTTGATGAAGGCGATCTGGTCGCAGAGCTGCTCGGCCTCTTCGAGGTAGTGCGTGGTGAGCAGGATGGTGGTGCCTTCTTCGTTGATGCGTTTGACGTACTGCCAGAGCTCAAGGCGCAGCTCCACGTCGACGCCCGCCGTCGGCTCGTCGAGGATCAGGAAGCGCGGGCGGTGCATGAGCGCGCGGGCCAGGATCAGGCGGCGCTTCATGCCGCCGGAGAGCGTGTTGGCGCGGTCCTTGCGCTTGGCCGTCAACGAGAACGCGTCGAGCAGTTCGGCGCTGCGCTCCTTGCGATCTTTTTTGCGCATCCCGAAGTAGCCGCCGTGGAAGTCGAGGGTCTCCTCCAGCGTGAGGAAATGGTCGAGGTTCAGGTCCTGCGGGGCGAGACCAACGGCCTTGCGGGCCTCGCCGTAGTGCTCCACGGCGTCATGCCCAAACACCCGGATGGAGCCCGAGGTGGGCATCGCAAGGCCGGTCGTGCAGTGGATCAGCGTCGACTTGCCGGCGCCGTTGGGGCCGAGGAGCCCAAAGAAGCTGCCCTGCGGGATCGTCAGCGAGACGCCCTGAAGCGCCTTGGTGCCCGTCGGGTATTCCTTGACGAGATCGGTGATCTGAAGTGCGGCGGGGCCGTCTGCGGCGGCGAGCGCAGGCGGATGGTCTCCCGCGGCAGACGGTGGTGGTGCGAAAGCCATGGCCGCGGAGTATGCAGCTTCAACCGCACTTGAAGTCAAGCCGAGGGCGCCAGGCTTGCCTGAGCGCGGGCCAAATCGCTTGACTGCGGCGAGCCAAAGGGGCTCGACACCAGGAACGCGCTAGGAGCGGACGGTGCCGCCGCTGGCCTGGCGGACGGCCGAATCCACGGCGGCAATGAACTCGCCGCTGTCGAGCCACTGCTTGATGGCGAAGTTCGACGCCGTGGCCGTGACGGTGAGGACCTGGTCGCCGGTCCGGACGGAGATGCCCTTCAAGCGGGTGCCGTAGCGCATCTCGATCATGAGGCGGCGCAGCGCCGACGTGACGACTGCCTGCCCCTGCGGGGTGAGCGTGCCGGTGTAGGGCACGCTGAGGTCACAGCAACCGGGCTTCATGCCCACGGTCGCCGCAGACTTCTTCAGTGCCAATGGCTCCAGGGTTCCTGCGGAAACGAACATTGCTCTCTCCTCTCGCTCGACTCGAGACGGTGACCGGTCGGGGGTGGTTCACCGGTCAGCAACAGTTCTACGGACGGGGCGCAACGCAAACGCGCGCCAAACAAACCCCCACGCGGTCGTGTGACGCTCGTCCGTTGCGCTGGAATTGCGCCACGTGACGACCGCGCGGCGCGCGCCTACCGGCGGCGCAGGTGCAGGACGTTGTCGCGGTAGCTCACCGCTTTGCCGTCGACCTCCCGCGAGCGGGGCACCGACTCGGCCTTGACGAGTTCCCAGTCACCGTCGGCCAGCTTGAGATCGACGAACAGCTCCGGCGCCGTGGGCATGGAAACGGCGTGGTGGCGCGCCGATCCAGCGGGAGCTGACTCGTGAGACACCACGACCAGACGACCACCTGGTGCCACCACGCTCGTGGCGCTCCGCAGGGCAGCGATGCGTTGAAACGGCACCGGCGATTGCAGGTAGCACGCCGAAACCAGATCGAACTCGCCCCGAGGGAACGACGCCTCGAAGTCATGCCGCTGCCACGTGATGCGATCCGAGACCTGTGCATCCGCCGCGTGCCCGCGAGCTTGGTCGATAGCGGCCTGTGCGATGTCGACGGCCGTCACCTGCCAGCCGCGCGCCGCCAACCAGATCGCGTCGCCACCAGTGCCACAGCCCAGATCGAGGGCATGCCCGGGGGTGAGCCCCTCGACCTCCGGTGCGAGCAGGTCGTTCACCCGGCCGCTCCAGTTGAGCGCGCCGGAGCCATAGCGGTCCTCCCAGAAATCGGCGGCGTTCTGCGAGGTGTCGGTCGGGGTCATGGAGGTGATGTTCGCCGATCCCTCCCATTGTGGCAATCGCACTTGCTAAAACGGCAAACCGGCATGGGCCTGGCGGCCACGGCGTCGCGGTGCTGAGACGACTGTCCCAGTAGTTCTGAGCCGGATTCAGAAAGCAAACGGCCGCAACGCCGGGCTCTTTGGGTCGAGGCCCGGCCGAGATTGCATCCCGCCACCGGACCTGATTGGCTGCCTGCGTGACGTCTATCACTGACGTCGTGTCCCACGTCCCAGCCTGAACGAGGCCTGTCCTTCATGAGTCCCTCCCTCCGCCCCGCGGTGGTCGCCAAGACCAGCGCCGGCGTCCTGCTCGCGGCGGCTGCCGCCGCTGGCCTTGCGGCACCGTCGGCCTTCGCGCTCCCGGCCTTCTACACCCCGCCGACCACGTTGCCCGCACAGGACGGCGCGCTCATCCGCTCGACGGCGATGAAGCTGGGCGCCGGCGTGAACATTCCCGGTGTCGCCTCGCTGCCGGGCAAGGCGACTCGAATCATGTACAAGACCACCGACACCAACGGCCAGGCCGTGGCCGTCACCGGTACGTACATCGAGCCGAATGCCAAGTACTATGGCGGCGTCGACGGCAACCTCGCCCGCCCGCTCGTGACCTACGCCGAGGGCACCCAGGGCCAGGGTGACGAGTGCGCTCCGTCGCTCGGCCTCGAGAACCCGCTCGGCTTCCAGGCCGGCTCGGTGAACGTCAGCTATGAGACGCCGACGATCTACAACCTGCTCAACCGCGGGTTTGCGGTCGTCGTCACCGACTACGTCGGCCTCGGCACCCCGAACAACGTCCACACCTACGTGAACCGCGTCGACCAGGGCCACGCCGTCCTCGACGCCGCCCGCGCCGCGCTGAAGGTTCGCGGCGCGACCGTCACGGCGGCTTCGCCCGTCGGTGCGTTCGGCTACTCACAGGGTGGTGGCGCCGTTGCCTCCGCCGCCGAGCTCCACAGCACCTACGCCCCCGACGTGAACCTCAAGGCCGTCTTCTCGGGCGCGCCTCCGGCTGATCTCAGCCAGGTCATGCGGACGGCCGACGGCACCACGCTGACGGCCGTCATCGGCTTCGCCGTCAACGGGTTCGTCCAGACCTACCCGCAGCTCCAGCCGATCCTGGACGCCAACACCAACAACGCCGGCAAGGCCGCCCTCAAGGCGATCGCCAACGCCTGCATCGGTGACGGCGCCGC
>JAUMFO010000152.1:0-2281 GCA_032119795.1 Solirubrobacteraceae bacterium | reverse complement strand
GAGGTCCGGGCAGTGCGGGAACGCGTCGGTCCGCGCGACGTGCGCGGCGGCCGTCGGGCCGAAGGGCGTCAGCGGGTCCTCACCCTCCACTTCACCGGTGGCGAGAAGATGGCGCCCGCGCGGCCCAAGGGCCACCGGGCCGTCGGCCTCCGAGCGCACCAGCACGAACCCGATCCCGGGGTGGCTGGTGAGCGTCGGCAGGAGCTCTGGCCAGCGCTCCTGGATCTGCTCCAACGTCACCCGCCCGGGCAGGCGCGGAAACGAGACGAGGCCGAGGCAGCCCGACGCCATCACGCTGAGCTCCGGCGGCTGCGTGCCGTTGGCCGGCGTCGCCGTGCCCTCTTGGATCTCCACCGCACCGTCGACGGTCCGGTTCCTCGTGACCTTGCGGATGGCCCGCGACGTGATGCCCGGGCCCTGCGCCGCTTCGGTCAAGGCGGCACCCAGCGTCGACGGCGCTTCATCGGAGACCGGCTCGAGTTCGGCCTGCGACTCGGTCTGGCCGATCCCCTTCAAGACGACATCCTCCAAGGACACGCCGTAACGCTGCAGGAACGTCGCGCCCTGTGACTGGCCGTGATCGGCGAGCACCACGACCCGGTAGGGCCGCGGAGCCTCCGCCGCCGCGCGGGCGATGCGGCTGATCTCGTGGTCGAGGCGGCGCAGCGCCTGCAGCGTCTCGGGGCGCTCCACGCCGCTGTGGTGGGCGACCTCGTCGTAGGAGAGGAACGTGGAGTAGATCGTCGGTCGGCCGGAGGCGATGTCGTCGAGCACGGCGCTGACCTGCAGGTCGCGCTGGACGACGCACGCCCAGGCGCGCATGACGGCGTACTCCCAGTTGCGTTCGATGCTCGGCTGGATGTTGGCCCGGCGCGATCGCCCCGCCGACCAGCGCTCAGAGGTGATCTCAGAGATCGACAGCAGCAACGTGCGGGCGACGTTGAACGGGCTGGAGAAGTACGACGCGTAGTCGGCGCCCAGTTTGTCGCGCCGCACGTTGAGCACGGTGCTCATCGTGAGGAGGGAGTGGGTGGCGTCGCCGGAGAGGATGTTCGCGCGGCTGGCGCCATGCTCATGGAGTAGGCCCTTGCCGTCGGAGATCCGGGACTCGATCAGTGCGGCGTCCTTGGGGTGGTTCGTCACGATCGCTTTGCCGCGGTCCTTCTCCCACCAGCGGAATGCCGGCATGTCGTGGTTGTTGCCGTGCAGCAGACCGGCTTGGCAGGCGCCGGTCTGCGACGACCAGTCCGTCTCCCAGCGGACGAGATGGTGGGAGCCGCTAGACACCCACGACGCCAACGCCGGAGCGTTGCCGTCGCGCATGGCCCGGCGAAGCACGCTGTGTGCAAGGCCATCGATCTCCAAGAAGAGGATGCCCGGCACGTCGATGGGGACGACGTCGCTGGCGAGTTCCTTGTTGCGTGCGGCGCGACGGGCCCGGTGGCGGCGCAGCCGCTCGTCCTGGTCGATCGAGAGGACGGCGGAGGTGATGGTGGTGACGGCGGTGACGATGAGCACCGCGCCCACCGCAGCCCACAGGCCCTCGATCTCAAACCCCGGGGTGATTGCGGCAGCCAGCAGCATGAGGGCGCCGTTGAGGACGAGTGCACCGAGGCCGAGCGTGAGGACGGTCAGCGGCAGCGCAAAGCGGATCAGGAGCGGCCAGACCAGCGCGTTGAGCACGGCGGCAAGCCCTGCGGCGCCAAGGGCTGAGGCCCACGAGTTCACTTGCACGTTGGGGAGCACCGCGCCGGCCAGCCCAATACCGAGCGCTCCGGCGATGAGGAGGGCGACGAAGGAGGAGACGCGGTGGTTCATGTCAGTTCAGGCCCGTTCGATCGGCTGGCACGGGATCCATACTGGCATGTCGCCGCTACGGTGCCGAACGGCTGGTCGCAGGCAGGAGAGTTGCCTGCGCGCCCGAATGCGGCACGCATGCAACGCGCCGCTTCGACTCCTCCCTGGGCTTCACCGATGGTGATCGGGCGGATCGTGCTGGTGGTCCTGATCGTGATCGGCTCGGTCGGCGTGCTCTACCTGCTGCGCGGCCCGCTGTCGTGGATCTTTCTGGCGCTGTTTCTCTCGGTGGCGCTGTCGGGGCCAGTGACCTGGCTCTCCAAGTACCTGCCGCGAGGTATCGCGATCGCGGTGACCTATCTCGTCACCTTCCTTGCTCCACTGGCACTGCTGCTGGCGATTTTGCCGGGGATCGTCAATGGCGTCGACCACCTTCTTGAGGGCGCGCCGGGGATGGCCGCCGATGCGCAGCGCTTCGTGCAGG
>JAUMFO010000151.1:0-7691 GCA_032119795.1 Solirubrobacteraceae bacterium | reverse complement strand
CCGCGCCCGAGCAGGTCGGCTAGCGCCGCCCACCCGGTGGTGCCCTCCGCGCCCATTCGCGCCGCGATCGCCGGCGCGCTGCACGGAGCGGTGGAGTGGCTGCCGGTGTCGTCGTCGGGCCACGTGGCCCTCTTGATCGACGCCGCCGGTTGGCCGGAGGGTGATCCGGCGCGCCGCCGCGAGCGTCGCGCCCTTGAGGTGGCGCTCCACACCGGGTCGCTCATCCCGCTCGGCCGCCGCGTCGCCGCCGACGTGCGCGCGTCGCCCTCTCCATCGGCGCTCCTGGGCGCCGGCGTCGTTGCCACCGGCCTGACGTCGGTGATCGGGGCCGTCGCCGGCGAGGCCGTCGAGTCACGCTTCGCAGGAAAGCGGTCGGTCGCCGCCGGTCTGAGCGTCGGGTCCCTCGCCCTCGTCCTCGCGGAACGCGCTGCCAGCCGCAAACCCCCGCGCGAGCTTGCCGAGCTGCGCCTCCCCGACGCCCTCGTCGTAGGTCTCGCCCAGGGGTGCGCGATCTGGCCGGGCGTCTCGCGCCGGGCAGCGACCCTGGCCGCAGCACGCGCCCGCGGACTCGACCCCGAAGCGGCCAGCGCCCTCTCCTGGACCGCCGGCCTGCCGACGCTCCTCGCCGCGACCGGCTGGCAGTTCTGGCGCACGCGCGACGAGCTCCGCGCCGCCCCAACGGCCCCCATCGCTGGCGCAGCCACGAGCGCCGTGATCGGCACCGCCACCTCCGCCCTCCCGGCCCGCACGGCTGCGTGGCCCGTCGTCGTCTGGGCCGTCTGGCGCCTGGCCCTCGCGGCCGCCACCCTGCGACGCGACTGAACCAGGTCGAGATCTGGGTGGGTCACCCCGAGGTGGCCAACTCGTTGAGTGCGCTCCGCGCACGCGGGCCTGAGACCGAACACCGGTGAGTGGTCCCCCGCCAGCGACGCAACCGAGACCACTGCTCTGCGACGCGCGTCCCGGCTGAGCCGGCTCAGGCGTCGTTGGCTGACTACGCCCCAGCGCCCGCGCGGCGACTAACCGCGCTGGCCATCGACCTGCTCATGATGGGCCTGCTTGCGGGCGTCGCGGGCGTCGCCAACGCGGCGCTCCCTTGGGCGGTCACCCTGGGCTTTGCTTGGATCATCGTGCGCCTCCTGCCGCTCGTCTTGCTCAAGCAGACGCCGGGGCAGACGCTGGCCGGATACGAGGTGCGAGGGCCGGGCGGTACGTCCCTCGGGCCGATGCGTGCGGCAACCCGCGATCTGCTTCTGGTCTCGGCGCCCGGATGGGCCACCTACGAGTCGCTGCGACACCACCGAACCGCGCCCCGAGCGAACTCGGACTGCGCCGATGAGCCCGACCGACGCTGGCCCCACGACCGCCTCGCTGGCGCGTGGGTCATCCGACGCGAGGCGCTCGCCTCCGCGCCCAGTCCCGCGCCTCGTAGCCCCACTTCTATCGCGCGGCGCCCAGCGGTCTGACGCCGGCCCCCCGCATGCTTCAAGATGCGAGGCATGAGCGAGGCGTACGCAGCGGCTGGAGTCGACACGGACGAGGCAGACCGTGGCGTCGCCGCGATCGTCGGCCAGCTGAAGGGCGCGGTGCCAGACGGCGGCACGCGCGTCGTCCCACTGCCCGGCCACTACGCCAGCGTCCTGAAGATCGCCCCTGGCCTCGGCCTGGCCATGGCGACCGACGGCGTCGGCAGCAAGCTCGTCGTCGCCGAGCAGACGGGCCGCATCGAGACGGTCGGCATCGACTGCGTCGCGATGAACGTCAACGACCTGGTCTGCGTCGGCGCTGAGCCGATCGCGATGGTCGACTACATCGCCGTCGAGCAGAGCGACCCCGTCCGCCTGGGCCAGATCGCCGCCGGCATCGCCGAAGGCGCCCGCCAGGCCAACATCGAGGTGCCCGGCGGCGAGGTCGCCGTGCTGCCGGAGCTGATCAACGGCCACCCCTCGCCCGGCGGTTTCGACCTCTGCGGCGCCGCCGTCGGCACCGTTGCCCTCGACCAGATCATCACCGGCGATCTCATCGCCCCCGGCAACGCCCTCGTCGGCATCCCCTCCAGCGGGCTGCACTCCAACGGCTACACCCTCGCCCGCCGCGCGCTCCTGGAGCAGGGCGGCCTCGGCTACGACGACACCCCCGAGGAGCTCGGCGGCGCGACCGTCGCCGACGCGCTGCTCGAGCCGACCGTCATCTACGTCCGCGGCGCCATCGCGCTGATCGAGAGCGAGGTCGACGTGCACGGCCTCGCGCACATCACCGGCGGCGGCGTCGCCAACCTCCTGCGCCTCGGCAAGAACATCGGCTACGCGATCGACACGCCGCTGCCCGTCCCCGGCATCTTCCCGCTCGTCCAGCGCCTCGGTGGCGTGACCGAACGGGAGATGTGGGAGGTCTTCAACATGGGCTGCGGCTTCGTCGCGATCGTCCCCGAAGACCAAGCTGAGCGCGCCGTCGAGATCTTCGGCGCCCACCATCCGGGCACCGCGATCATCGGCACCGTCACCGCCGACGTCGGCGCCGCGACCGTCCGCGGCCAGTCGATCATCAACTAGGCACGGCGCTCGCCGCGGCGGTCGGTCCGCCGCGGCTGAACCATCGCGCCTTACGCCGCGGCGCCCACCTGCTCGAGGTACTGCGCCTCGATGCCGGGGTAGAGGAGGCGCTGGTCGTCGGGCAGGCTGGCCTTCACGCCCTGGGAGATCTCGTCGACGATCACCTCGGCCTCGCCCGCAGCCACCCCGGCGAGGATCGCCTCGGCGACGTGCTGGGGCGCGAGCTTGGGGACGTCGAATTCGGCGGCGAGATCGGTGTCGACATACCCGAAGAACGCCCCGGTGACCTGCGTCCCCTGCTGGCGCAGCTCGACGCGCACGGCGTTGGTGTACGCCCACGCCGCGGCTTTAGACGCCGCGTAGGTCGACAGTGCTGGGGAGCCGATCCACGACGCGACCGACAGGACGTTGGCGATCGCCCCGCCGCCCCGGGCGGCGAGGACCGGCGCAAACGCCTGCACCACCGCGGCCGTCCCGAGGTAGTTCACCTCCAGCTCGCGGCGGGCGACCTCCAGATCGGCGGAGAGTCCGAACTGCACGTGGGCGACGCCAGCGTTGTTGATGACGACGTCGACGTCGGTGAGCTCGCTCGCCAGGGCCGCGACCGCCGCATGGTCGGTCACGTCGAGCTGCACGGGAACGACGCCCTCAAGGTCGACGCTCGCGGCATCGCGGGCCGCCGCGTAGACCTTGCTCGCGCCAGCGGCGAGCGCCGCCTGCGCCAGCGCCCGGCCGATGCCCCGGTTCGCGCCGGTGATGAAGACGTGCTTGCCGGTGAGGTCCATGGTGCCTGCTCCTGATCTGGATGATGCTCGTCATCCACGTTGACGATCGGTAGGATGATGGTGGTCATCCAGATTGTCAAGTGGGCGATCGGTGGGCGGAGGCAGCACGAGCGATGGGGCATTCCAAGGAAGAGAAGGCGCGCAGCCGGGAGCGGATCCTCGAGGTGGCCTCGGAACGGCTGCGTGGAGAGGGGATCGACGGGCCCGGCGTGGCCGACATCATGCGCGCGGCCGGCCTCACGCACGGCGGCTTCTACAAGCACTTCGGCTCGCGGGATGAACTCGTCGCCGAGGCGCTCTCGTCGGCCCTCGACGCCCAAACCGCGGCGACCATGGCCGGTCTTACCGACGTCGACGACCCGATGGGGACGTTTGTTGCGTCCTATGCGTCGACCGAGCACTGCGAGCATCCGGAGTCGGGCTGCGGGATCGCGGCCGTCGCTGGCGAGGTTGCGCGCGGGGGACCGGCGCTGCGGGCGGCCTACACCGAGCGGATCGCTGGCTTCATCGACGGCGTCGACTCGCTCTTGGAACGCAGCGGAGCACTGGCCGACCCGGCGGAACGCCACGCCGCGGCGATCGCGCGCTACGCGATGCTCGTCGGTGGCGTCACGCTCGCCCGCGCCGTCGACGACGACGCGCTGCGAGACGAGATTCTCGCGGCGGTTCGCAGCGCCGCCAGCGCCTAAGGCGAGGCGGCTAGTTGCGGGGCGCCGTGACGACGCGCGTCTTGGCGAAGAAGTCCTGGCCCGCGCGGTTCTGCGCGTCGCGCAGCGGCCAGAGGTAGTTCGCGACGAAGCCGATGCCGAGCGTGATGACCGTGAGCATGCCCAGCAGGATCGTCTTGAAGACCAGTTCGCGGCGAAGAGCGAGGCCGAACGTGATCTTGCTGCCGTCTTCGGCGACGACGCGGATCCCAACGATCCGCTTGCCAGGCGTCTGCCCGGACCAGATCACGAGGAAGATCGCGGGGAGCGTCCCCTGGAGCGCGACCTGGACGCCGAAGATGACCCAGGCCAGCGACGTGTTGTCGAGCGACGTCGGCGGCTCGAGGCTGCCGGTGAAGAAGGTGAGCGACTCCTCGGCCGTCATCCCGATCGCCATACCCGCGGGCACCGTGAGCAGGAGCAGCGAGAGGCTAAAGATCAGGTTGTCGAGGACGTAGGCGCCGGCGCGCGGCCACCACGTCGACAGCACGAACACGCTCTGGCCGGTGCGTGGATCGGTCCCCGGCAGAGCCGGAGCGGGTGCCGCGGGGAACGCCAGCGGGCGCGGATCCGGCTTGGTGAACGACAGCGGCGCGTCGTTGGACCCAGGGATCGCGGGCCGCGGCGGCGCTGACCCGTCAAGGGGCTGCCAGATCGATTCGGGCTTCTCGGGCTGGTCGGTCATGCCTCTTCAGCATCCTGCACCACGCGCGAGCGTGCGACGACGTCATGTAGCGCGCGCCGCTGCGGATCCCACAGCGGCCACAGGTACTGGATCACCCAGAGCAGTCCGCCAGAGAGAATCGTGCCGATGCCGAAGAGCAATTCGCGGATCAGCAGCGTGCGGTAGAGCGCCCACCAGAAGCCGTAGGGCTGGCCGTCGACGCGCATCACGCGGATCCCGACGGCGCGGCGCCCGGGCGTCTGCCCGGCGGTGCGGCCCTCAAAGGCCGACTCGTAGATCCCACGGACGATCGCGACCGTCAGCCACATCACGAGCAGGAACGCGAGCGCCCAGAACACGAGTCGCCCGATCGGGCCCTCGCCCGTCTCCGCGTCCCAGGAGTCGATGTCTGCCGCGAGCCGATCGTCGTTCACCACGCCGTGCACCATCGGCGGCAGGACCACCGCCCAGATGCCGAGCACCGGGACGAGGATGATCAGCGTGTCGATCACGTGCGCCCGCAGGCGCTGATCGAACGACGCCAGCAGGTAGACCGGCCGCGGGAGTTCCGCGGCCGGCTGCGCTGCTAGCGGTGGCGCGGTGGCGTCAGCCACGCACCACGCGGGTCTTGCAGGCCATGTCGTGGCCGGCGCGGTGCTCGCTGTCCCACAGGGGCCAGAGGTAGTTGAGCAGGCCGGCGAGGCCGAGCGTGAGGTTGCTGACGATGTTCACCGCGAGCGCCTTCACGAGCACCTCGCGGATCATCGCGAAGCCGAACGTCATCGGCGCGCCGTCCGTCCGCACGACGCGGATGCCGCAGGCCTTCTTACCGATCGTGGCGCCGTTGGTCTTCCACATCAGGTACGGCGCGTAGATGAACCACAGCACCACCCAGCCGAGTGTCGTGAGGATCAGTGCGCCGATCGAGAAGCCGTCGCCGCCGTCTCCGCTGCCGTCAAACGACACGCCGAGAATCGCGACGAAGATCACGAGGTAGGGGATGGTGAGGATCAGCGAGTCGATGACGGTCGCACCGACGCGCCGCCACCAGCCGGACAGCTCAAACGTGCCGCCACCTGCCGGGACCGGGGGAACCGGCGCGGGCTGCTGGAAGAGCGGGCCACCCGGGGGCGGGACGCCGGGGAGCTGGCTCTCCGGGAGGGGCTGGCTGCCTGGCAGCGGGGCCGCGGCGGGCACCGGCTGCTTCTCAAAGCTCGGCGGGCCAGGCTGGCTGGGGCCGGAGCCGGGGATGCCAGGCAGTCCGCCCTCCTGGTTCATGAGGAAGCGGTCGAACGTTCGAAGCGTGAAATGGGTGGGCATAGGTGAGGGGTGTCGCTGAAAAGATGCGCGCCGCAGCGGACGCCGGTGCCGCCCATCCTGCCGTGTCTGGCGGGCGTCTCCAAGCGAATTCCTCCTTTGGGCGCAGGCATGCGTGGGCATCGGCCGTGATTGCGTGGTTGCCGCAGGAGGGCGAGGCCGGGCGTGGGCTGCGCCGAATAGGGTCTGGGGCATGACGATTCCCGCGTTCGACCCGCGCACCCCGGTGCTTCCGCTGCGCGCCGAGATCGACGAGGCCGTGGCGCGCGTTCTGGACTCTGGCGCGTTCATCCTTGGCCCCGAGGTCTCGGCCTTCGAGGAGGCCTTTGCGGCGTCGCTGGGGGTCAAGCACGTTGTCGGCGTCGCCAATGGCACCGAGGCGATCACGATTGCCCTGCGCGCGATGGGCGTCGGCCCGGGCGACGACGTGATCGTGCCGTCCTTCACGTTCTTTGCCAGCGCTGAGGCGATCCCGCCGACGGGCGCGCGGCCGGTCTTCTGCGACGTCGACCCCCTTACCCGCTGCGTCACCGCCGAGACGGTGAAGGCTGCGATGACGCCGAACACGAAGGCCGTCCTGGTCGTGCACCTGTTTGGCAACGTCGCGCCGGTGGCGGAGATCGAGGCGCTCGGCGTGCCGGTGCTGGAAGACACGGCGCAGGCAACGGGCGCCCAGGGGCTGCGCGCCGACGGGCTCCGCGCGCAGGCCGGCTCGCTCGGGGCGGCGGGGACGTTCTCGTTCTACCCGTCGAAGAACCTCGGTGGCTTCGGCGACGGCGGCGCGATCGCCACCGACGACGACCTCATCGCCGATCAGGCGCGGCTGCTGCGCTTGCACGGCTCGCGGGCCAAGGACACCTACTTGGAGGTCGGCTACAACAGCCGCCTCGACGCGATCCAGGCAGCCATCTTGGGCGTCCTGCTGCCGCACCTGCCGGCGTGGGTGGCGCACCGCCGCGCGGCCGCAGAGCGCTACCGCCACAGCGCCATGGCTGGCGCCGTGGGGATGCCGGAGGACGGCCCCGGCACGGTGCCGGCGTGGAACCTGTGGGTCGTCACGCACCCCGAGGCCGACCGCCTGGCCGCGGGCCTCAACGAGCGCGGCATCGAGGCACGCGCCTACTACCGCGAGCCGATTCACCGCCAGCCCGCGATGGCGGGGTATACGCCGGCGGTCGATCTGCCCGCGACGGCCCAGCTGGCCGCTCAGCATTTGGCGCTGCCGATCTCGGCGGCCATCACCGACGAGCAGATCGACGCCGTGGCGGAAGCGGTCGCTGATCTGGCCTGATGGGCGCGCCGGTGCCGAGCGGCGTACTGGGTGGTTTTGGCGGCTGGCAGGAAATTGAACGTCCTTTAGTGGTCGTTTGAGCAGCCACTAAAGGACGTTCAGTTTCGTAGAGGCGCCGTCGCGGGTCGGGCCTAAGTGGCGCGCCGAGCGCGATTGACGCGCCGCTCGCCAGCGAGTACAAGCGAGAGATGGCCGGTCCCATCTCCGAGCCGGTGGCCGGTGACGATCCTGCCAGCGGCGACCCCTTCCTGTCTCTCATTGCGGGGCTCGGGTCGGGCTCGCCGTCGTCGGGCTTTCATGGCCAGCTCTGCGAGGCGATCTGCAAGTCGGTTGATCTCGATCGCGCCGTGCTCTTCCAGTACGACGTCGAGCTGC
>JAUMFO010000150.1:0-2760 GCA_032119795.1 Solirubrobacteraceae bacterium | reverse complement strand
AGTTGGCGGCACGCCTCGCGAAGTGCCCAGCTCCCGAGCGGGATGATCAGGCCGGTCGCCTCGGCCAGCGGAATGAACTCAGCGGGCGGCATCAGCCCTCGTACGGGGTGGTTCCAGCGCGCGAGGGCCTCGTAGCCGACGGCTTGCCCGGTCGAGAGGTCGACGATGGGTTGGTAGACGAGGTGGAGCTCGTCGCGTTCGATGGCGCCTCGCAGGTCGGCCGTCAGCGCGAGCCGGTCGCGAGCCGTGGCATGCATCGCGGGCGCGAAGTACTCAATCGACGTCCCTTGCTGGCGCTTGGCCTCGTACATCGCCAGTTCCGCGTCGCGCAGCACGGCGAGCTGCGCGTCGTCTCCGTCCTCGGCGTCCATGTCGCCGGTGCCGCTGAATGCGATCCCGATCGATCCCTCCACGTGCTGTGGAGCGCCGCAGATGTGGAAGGGCTCGGCGAGGGCCAGGCACATGCGCTGCGCGACGCCGACGGCCTCGTCGGCGCGGCCGTCGCCCTCGATGAGGACGGCGAACGCGTCGCCGTCGACGCGCGCCAGCAGCTCGTCGCCTCGGATGAGTCCGTCGAGACGACTCGCGACGGCCTGGAGTAGCGCGTCGCCAACGGCGTGACCGTGGACGTCGTTGACGGTTTTGAAGTCGTCGAGGTCGAGGAGCACGAGGGTCTGCTCGACGCCCGCATCCGTGGGGGTCGCCCCGGCGCAGCGCAGCCGGTGCTCGAGCGCGGCGCGGCTCGGCAGGCCGGTGAGCGCGTCTTGGCGCTCGCGGCGGATGACGGCGACCCGGCGGCCAGCGAAGCTGAATCGCACGAGGAACAGGGTGATCACGCTCAGCGCGCCCAGCAAGACGGCGACGTTCAACACGCGGGCTCGGGTGGCACCGGCCTGGGCGTCGGCCCGCGCCGTCGCTTGGGACGCTCGGACGGCGCCGAGGAGGCGGGCGTAGGACGAGGCAACCTCGCCGTTGGTTTGGTCGCCGGCGCGGCCGCGGTCGATCGCCTCGTCGCCGCGCGCTCGGTAGTCGTCAAGGTCGCTGAGGGCCGGGGCACTTACCGCGGCAAGCTCGGGGCGGAGTTCGGTCAGCGCAGCTTGCCACTGCGCGCCGACGGCGCCAGCCAGCGCAGGCGTTTGCGACGTGGCCCGCAGCAGGAGTTCGTCGAGGCGCAAAATCGCAGGAATCGCCTCTGCCACGCGGTCGGCGCGGGCCTCGGCGCGCTGCGCTGACTGGCTGGCGACCGCGAGGCAGACGGCCGCGAGGCCAGCGACCAGCGTCGACGTGGCGATCATGAGGGAGACGTGCCATGAATCGCCGCCGGTGCGGCGTTCGAGCGTGGACCTGATCGCGACGAGCGCCGCCGTCACCCCGAGTGCAACCCCCACAAACGACGAGGGCAGGGAGCCGCCTTCCATGTAGGAGGTGGCGAGCACCGCGATCGGCAAACCGACCGAGGCGGGGAGGAACCACACCCGCACCTCGTGCGGGATTCCGTCCGGTCGGTGCCCGCGCTCGAGCACGCCCAGGAACCGCGGGTGGAGCGCGACGAACGTCCAAAGGACGAAGCCAAAGCCGTGGCGAGCGGCGAGCGGCTCGCCAGCGGGATCGCCGGCGCGAATCACAAGGTCGATCGCGAGGTTGCCCACCACGCCGAGGGCGAGCAGCACCGCGGGCACGTTCCACAGCCCGCCGCCGACGACGTACGTCGCCCCAAAGCCGAGGAGCGCGAGCACGCCGAGGCCCCAGACCACGAGTTCGAGCGACGCACCCTGGGGCTGGATGACCACGAACCACAGGGGCGCGAAGAGCGCGGCGGCAAAGACCACGCCGTCGAGCTGCCTGGTCCAGTCCGGCCAACGGCCACGGAGCTTGCCGACCCACGCGATCACGGCACAAAACGCGACGATTCCGGCAATGCTGACGGCGTCGATCGCGTTCAACTCGGGAGCGTCGATCGGGACTATGCCGCCAACGGCGAGTGCGTCCGCTAGGAGCCAGAGCAGGTTCGCCACGCCAAACAGGACGCACAGCCAGAAGTCCGACCGGGGGAGATCCTCGCGAGGCATGCGCCAGACGATGGCGCCGAGCAGTGCGACGCCCCACACGCATCCGGCGACGTTGAGGCCGGGGGTACCAGCGAGCCAGCCCACCACGGCGGTCGCGGCAACCATGAGCCACAGCGCTGTGGTAATCCGGCGGACCATCGGACCGGTATTCGGCACCACGCCGTTGGTGCTGAGGCGTTACCGGTGGCCGTCCAACAGACGTCCGCGGACGGTAGAGGACGTTCCCCAGGGAGCGAGATCCAAAACTCGCGTCCGCCCCGGGGAATTCGGTGGCTTCGATCAGCCTCCGTGCGTACCTGGGCCGCCGGTTGGCTTGGCTGCGGTCTTCGCGGCTGCGGCGGCGGCCTTGGCTTTGTCGCCTACCGAGCCGCTGCCCTTGGCGGCCGCCGCGACGTTCTTGGCGCCGACCTTGAGGCCGTCGGTGCCGCCGCGCTTGTCGAGCTCGACCTTCGCCTTGTCCTGGAAGCCCTTGGCCTGCTCTTTGGCCTGGTTGGTCAACTTCTTGAAGTCCACGGGGCTGTTCCTTGCGATCTGGGGTGCTGGCGCTGGCGTGTTTGCCGGCCCAGTTCGAGCTTACGCTCGTGCCTGCCACGCGGGCGCTGGTCCGCCGACGAAGATGCGTGAGACGAACGCTCCGACGTCAG
This sequence comes from Solirubrobacteraceae bacterium, assembly GCA_032119795.1. Classification (GTDB taxonomy): domain Bacteria; phylum Actinomycetota; class Thermoleophilia; order Solirubrobacterales; family Solirubrobacteraceae; genus JAGIBJ01. The sequence goes on along the minus strand of JAUMFO010000150.1, from coordinate 47 downwards.
CCTGCCGCGTCCATCTCCATGCGGCTGACGAACAGCGTGAGCGGTTC
>JAUMFO010000149.1:0-2215 GCA_032119795.1 Solirubrobacteraceae bacterium | reverse complement strand
GCGGCGTCGACGAGCAGAGCCAGGGCCTCAGGCGGATCCTGGAGATCGGCGTCGAGACAGGCTACGCGTGCGCCTGAGGCGACCGCAAGGCCGTCGAGGAGGGCCCGGTGCTGCCCACCGTTGACGGCGCGCGCCACCACCTGGATTCGTGCGTCGCCCGCCGCGAGCCCGCGCGCGACCGCCAGCGACTCGTCCGGCGACGCGTCGTCGACGAGGATGAGATCAGACAGGTCGTCACCGAGGGCCAGCGCGATGCGGCGGCAGAGCTCTGGCAGCGTGGTGGCGTTGCGGTACACCGGGACCACGACTCCAATGCTCATCGGAGTTCTTTCCACGTGAGCTCGAGCCCCGCCCGGAGCCCGCGCGGGCGGATGCCAAGACCGTCGACGAGCGGAGCCGAGTCGACGGCGGCCCGAGTTCGATCCCAAGGTCGGGGTGGGACGTCGGACGGTCGGCGAGCGATGCGCCGGCCCGTCACCACCTCGGCGGCGTCGATCACCTCTTCCGGGGAATGTGACTCCCCACTCGCCACGTCGAAGCGCGTCCCGGCCTCGGCCGTGACCGCTCGGAGGCAGGCGGCCACGACGTCGTCGACGTGGACCCAGTCGACCGGTGCCGCTTGGACCACCTCGACGGTTTCGCCGTCGCGCGCTGCCCGGAGCACCGTTGGGATCAACTTGCGCGGGGCTTGGCCTGGGCCGTACACGAACGTCGGCCGCACGACGACGGCGCCTGCAGCGAGCGCCGCGCGCGACGCGGCCGCCTTGCTGGCGCCGTAGACGCTGTCGGCGTCGGCCTCAAGGGCACCGCCAAGGTGAACCACTCGGGCGCTGCCGGCAGCGGCCAAGACGTGCTCGGTGCCGCTGACGTTCACGGCCTGCGCGCAGTTTGGATCCCGGGAGACCGCCAGATGGAAGACCACCTGCGGGCGGACGCTCGCCCACTGCGCCAGCGCGGCGGGGTCGGTGACGTCGACCCGATCGGTGACGGGGTCGTGCCCGGCCCGTCGGAGCGCGGCGACCAGCCGACGGCCGATAAAGCCAGACGCGCCGGTCACGACCATTCGCTGCGGACCCACGTGCGGCGCTGCCATCGGCCGGAGTGTAGAACGCAGCGCTCCCGGCGCCGGCTGAGACCTGCGGCCGACTACGGACCGACGACGGCCCCTTGCGCGGATGGCCAACCTGCTACGCCGCGCCAAGGTAGCCGTATGCCCTCCACCGCCAACGCCAAACCCGCTGTTGCCGACCTGATCGATCTCACCGGCCGCACCGCCATCGTGACGGGCGGTGCGATGGGCATCGGTCTCGCCATCAGTCAGCGACTCCATGAGGCCGGGGCCAACGTCGTGGTTGCCGACGTCGCCAGTACCGACGAGGTCGTCGAGGCGCTGACGGCGGCGCGAGCAGGCTCCGCGCTCGGGCTGCACGTCGACGTGAGCGACGCCGCCCAGGTTGCGGCCGCGTTCACGGCGACCGCAGCGGCGTTTGGGGGTGCCGACATCGTCGTCAACAACGCGGGGATCTATCCGAACGTCGCGCTCTCCGGCCTCGACGAGGCGACGTTCAAGCGCGTCCTCGACGTGAACCTCGTCGGGCTGTTCCTCATGACGAAGGCCGCCTCTGAGCAGATGATTGCCACCGGTAACGGCGGCCGGATCATCAACATCACCTCGATCGACGCGCTGCACCCGTCGATGATCGGGCTCTCCCACTACGACGCGTCGAAGCACGGCGCCTGGGGCTTCACGAAGAACGTCGCGCTCGAGTTGGCGCAGCACGGCATCTGGGTCAACGCGATTGCTCCCGGAGGTGTTGCGACGCCCGGCATCGGCGACCTTTCCGACGAGCTCCTGGCGGGATTTGCGGCCACGATCCCGATGAAGCGGCTGGGTGACCCCGACGACATTGCCCGCGCGACGCTCTTCTTGGCGAGCGATCTGGCGAGCTACGTCACCGGTGCGCAGTTGGTGGTCGACGGCGGCAAGCTGCTCACCTGATCGACTGCACTCGCTGCCCGCCGCCTACTGCTGGGCAGGTTCAGCGCAGCTCGCTGGGATCTAGGTCGTCGAGGAGTCCGACCGGCGTGATGACGCCGTCGTCGATCTGGAGGGCGCCGCCCGGCCAGTAGGGGTGTGGAGGCGTGGCCCCGGCGAGGAGCAGCGGCTCGTAGACCCAGCAGCCCGAGTTCCACAGTCGTTGGTCGCCGCGGCTCC
>JAUMFO010000148.1:0-3893 GCA_032119795.1 Solirubrobacteraceae bacterium | reverse complement strand
CTCGAACACACCGACGACGACGTGCAAGCGCTGCGCGAGCTGCGCCGCGTTACACGCGGTCGGGGGCGTCTTCTCGTCGCGGTCCCCGCGCTCCCACGCCTCTGGTCGAGCCACGACGTCGCCGCCCAACACCGGCGTCGGTACACGCGGCGTTCGCTCGCATTCGCCGCCGCACAGGCCGGCTGGGTGGCCGGACGTTCGACGTACTTCAATACGTTGTTGCTCCCGCCGATGGCCGCCGTCCGCGCCGCCACGCGAAACCGTCCGCCGCGGACGGATCTCCTCCGCGCGAGCGGGCCGGTCAGCTTGGTCCTGGAGCCTGCGCTTCGCTTGGAAGCACACATGTTGCGCACCGGCCTGCGGCTCCCGCTCGGCCTCTCACTCTTGATGCTTCTGGAGCCCCGGTGAGTCTCCAGCTGCTTTGCTTCTGCACCGACGCCTCGGCAGCCCGCGCGGTGATCGGCGGGGGTGCCGCTGCCCTCGTGATCGACTGGGAGCGCGGCGACAAGCGCAGGCGCCAAGACGGCCACGACACCCAGATCTCTACCGACACCCCGGAAGATCTGGCCAGAGTCCGCGCGGCGACCGCGGCTCCGATCGTCTGCCGCATCAACGGCGTCGGACCAGACACGGCCGCGGAAGTCGAACGCGCGATCGAACTCGGCGCTGACGAGATTCTCGTGCCGATGATCCGTGGCCTTGACGACGTCGAGCGGGTCCTGGAGCGCGTCGACGAGCGGGTCGGCGTCGGCGTACTGATCGAGACCGAGGACGCGGTCGCCGACGCGGCGCAGATCGCTACGGCCCCGCTGTGTCGGATCTACGTGGGGTTGAACGATCTGCGGATCGAGCGTGGCTTGCCCACGATCTTCGATCCGTTCCTCGACGGCACCCTCGCCGCCGTTCGCGAGGCGGTTGGAGATATCCCATTCGGTGTTGGCGGCTTGACCGTCCCCGGGGCAGGCGCGCCGGTGCCTGCAGAGCTCCTGATGGGGGAGATCCTGCGACTGCGCTGCGACTTCACCTTCCTGCGGCGGTCGTTCTGGCGGGCCGCTGGCAACGAACCGGCTGCGGCGATCGCCGCGATCCACGGGGCGATCGCCAACGCCGCCCAGCGCTCGCCGGAGCAAGTTGCCTCCGACCGGGCCGCGTTCGCGCGGGCGGTCACGCCGCTCCTCCTCGGCGCGTGACTGCGACGCGGCCGACGCCTCGCGCTGCTGCGCTCTGGGGCGTGCTCTTCTTGGCGCTCTGGGGGATCGCGCTCCTGGCCACGATGACGGTTGGCGTGAACGTCGGTGACGAGCTGTGGTTTCTGCAAGTGATCACGCGCGTGGCAGAGGGTGAGGTGTTGTACCGCGACGTCTTCTTCAACACCACCCCTGGTGCGGCGGCCCTCGGCGTGGCCATGATCAAGGTGCTCGGCTCAGACGTCATCGTGGTCAAGCTCCTCGTGAGCTTCGCCGTTGCGGCCGGGAGTCTCTGCTGCGGGATTGCTGCCCGGACGCTTGGCGCTTCTCAGCTGGCCGCGCTGACCGTCGCCGTCGCGGGCGTCACCTTCGGGGCCTCGACCCGCACCTCTCCGTATACGCCGCTCGCCGCTGCGGCCACCGCAGCGTGCCTGCTTGCGGTGCTGCAGTGGCGAGCCGGCGGATCGAGGCGTTCGGCTCGTTGGCTGGCGGTCGCGGGTGCGGCGGTGGGGGTGTCGTTCGCGTTCAAACACTCGATCGGGGTGGCGACCGCCGCGGCGCTCGCCTTCGCATTGGTGCTCGATCGCCGCGCCCTCACCGGCCGCGGGCTCGCCGGCTGCGCTGCGGCGGCCGCGGGTGCGGCCCTGCTGCCCCTCCTCGTCGTGCTGGCACAGGGAGGAGGCCCGAGGCTCTGGGAATATGGCGTGAGCGCAAAGCGCGCCTACGTCGAGCACGCCGGCGTGTCGTGGTGGACCACGATCAAGGCCCTGCGCGACGAGGCCACTAGTGGGTCACCACGCGGGGTCTTGTCCGCGCTGGTGCCGGTGCTTCCGTTCGTCGTGGGGGTGAGCGCCGCAGCCGCACTGGCTTTTGGGCGTGAGCGAGCGACGACCGCGATCAGCCTCGCGTTTGCGCTGGCGGCGCTCATCAACATCTACCCACGCGCCGACCTTTCGCACTTTCTGCCAGCGGCTCCGCTCCTGGCATTCTGTCTGTGGTTGACGTTGCACCAGCTGGCCGCGCCGCCCGCGGCGAGCCTGCTGCGGATCGGGGGCCTCGCGGTGGTCGCCGCCTCCGCGGTCCTCGTGATCTCCGAGTTGCGGGTGATCACCAGCAGCGAGCGAGTCCTGTCGAGCGTGCCGCACGTTCGGGGTGTGTGGCTAGCGCAGGCGGATCAGCGGCGATTCAGGGACGACGCCCGCCGGTTGGCCAGCGCCGCGGCCGGCCAGCCGACGCTCGTTATCACCGGCGATGCCGGCGGCCGCTACCTCGTGGCTGGGGTGCCGAACCGCACGCCCTACGACTTTCCGCTGGCGTCAGCATTCGGGCTGAGCGGCGAAGCCGAGACGGCTGCAGCGGTGAGCGCCGGACGCTTTCCCGTCGTGTGCCTGAGCACGGACGTGCCGGCAGGACTGGCCGCGCGGCAGGTCGAGGAAGCGATCCAGCAAACGATGACCCCAGCCGAGTCCGCGGGGACGTGCCGCGTCTACCGAATGCCCGCGGGCCGCTAGCGCAGACGCCTACGCCACCGTGGCCGACCGGACGGCGTCCGGCGGCGTCGCCGGCGCGGGCGGGTTGTGGCGGCTCATCACCCAGGCGAACGCGCCACCGGTAAAGAGCATGAACGAGCTGTAGACCGCGGCTGGGACCGAGAAGGCAGCCGTCAGGGAGGCGCCGACGGCGATCGCGAGCGCCGCGTTGTGGATGCCCAGCTCCAGCGCAATGGCGGTGGATTGGGCGTTGTCGAGCCGTGCGAGCCGCGCGATGGCGAAGCTGATCGCCATCGAAGACACATTGAGTGCCAGCGCGGCGCCCGCCACCTGTGGCGCGTACTCGATCACCGTCTCGTGCTGCGTGACGATCGCGCCGACGACCACCACGGCGAAGACCGCCACCGCCACAGCGCGGACGGCGCCGTAGCGGGCTTGCACCTGCTCGGGATACCGCTGCCGCAGCAGCACGCCCGCGCTCACCGGGATAATCGTCACGGCAAACACCAGCCCGACGACGCCCAGCGCATCGGGATCGGAGCCCTCGCCGACCCCGAAGTACGACGTCGCGAGCCCCAGGAAGAGGGGGATCGTCACGACGGCCGCGATGGAGCTGATCGCCGTCATCGTGACCGACAAGGCAGTGTCGCCGCGGGCCAGGTGCGTGAGCATGTTGGCCATCATTCCGCCGGGCGACGCGCCGAGGAGCACGAGTCCCACGGCGAGTTCGGCGGGCAGCGCGAACAGTTTCGCCATCAAGAACGCCAGTGCCGGCGCGATGACGGCGAGGTTGACCATGCCGACAGCCACGCCGCGCGGCGCCGTGAACACGCGGCGGAAATCGGCTGGCGTGAGCGCCAGGCCGAGGCCAAACATGATCACGCCGATTCCGGCGGGGACGAAGACGGCAGCGAGGTCGGTGTCGTTCACGAGCGAGGACGCAAAGGGGAGGAGGAGCAGACGATCGGCGTCGACGAGCAGCGGCCTTCAGCCGGCCAGTTTGCCGACGGCCGCCGCGAATGCGACCGGGTCGCGCAGTGGCGGCCCGTGGCCGAACAGCACGAGTTCGGGGTTGAGGGCCGCGAGGCGCCGGGCCGAGTCGCGGTTGACGCGCGGCTCCGGGCTGAGCGGCGGAAACGGCTCTCGCGGACCGCCGCGGTTGGTGAACGGATTGAAGCCCCACATCACGTCGCCGCACACGAGCACGCGATCGGAC
>JAUMFO010000147.1:0-1770 GCA_032119795.1 Solirubrobacteraceae bacterium | reverse complement strand
GCGTCGCCTCGACCTCGCCGAGCTCGATCCGCAGGCCGCGGAGCTTGACCTGGTCGTCGGCGCGGCCGAGGTAGTCGAGGGCGCCGTCGGCGCGCCAGCGAGCCAGGTCGCCGGTGCGATACATGCGGGCGCCGGGTGGGAGCGGGGCATTGGCGGCAGCCCAGTCGGCGGCGAAGGGATCAGCGACGAACCGCTCGGCCGTGAGGTCGGGGCGCCCGAGGTACTCGCGGGCGAGTTGGTCGCCGCCGAGCCACAACTCTCCGGGGGCGCCCGGCGGGACGGGACGCCGTGCCTCGTCGAGCACGTAGGTGCGCGTGTTCCAGATGGGTCGCCCGATGGGCACGGGGCCGGGCGGGTCGGTGGGGGAGCACGGCCACCACGTCACGTCGATCGCGGCCTCGGTCGGGCCATAGAGGTTGTGGAGCGGTGCGCCCAAGAGCTGGTGGTAGCGGCGAACGGTCAGCTCGGGCAGCGCCTCGCCGCTGCAGACCACCTGCCGCAGGCTGGCGAGCGCGCCGGGCGCCGCAACAGCGGGCTCCTCCAGGAAGAGGTCGAGCATCGACGGCACGAAGTGCAGCGTCGTGACGCCCTCAGCCTCGATCACTTGGGTCAGGTAGGCCGGATCGCGGTGGCCGCCCGGCGCGGCCATCACGAGCCGCGCGCCCTGCAAGAGCGGCCAGAGCAGCTCCCAGACGGAGACGTCGAAGCTGTACGGCGTCTTCTGGAGCACGACGTCGCTTGGGCCGATCGGCATCGTCGCCTGCATCCAGGCGAGGCGGTTCACGATCGCCACATGCTCGGTCACCACGCCCTTCGGCCGCCCGGTGGACCCGGAGGTGTAGAGCACGTAGGCCGCGTCGGCGGGCTCGGGTCCGGGTTCGGGCTCCGGGTTGCCGCCCGAGTCGGCCGCGTGGCGCACTTGGCGCGTCAGACGGCCCACGGTGGTCGGTTCCAGACGCCAAGTGGCCCGCCCGCCGGCGTCGATCTCGAGCGTCGCCGCGTCGTGAGGAGGCAGGGTGCTGGCGGCGCCCGCCGTGGTGACGACCGCAACGGGCCGCGCGTCGCCGAGAACATACGCGAGGCGGTCGGCAGGCAGCTCCGGCTCGAGCGGGAGGTAGGCGGCGCCCGCGAGCAGGACGGCGACCACGGCGACCGACAACCCGACCGAGCGATGCAGGCAGAGCCCGACGATGGCGCCTGGCCCAGCGCCGTGTTCGCGCAACGCGCTCGCGAGCGCCTGCGCGCGCACCTGCACGTCGGCGTAGGTCAGCGACTCGTGGTCGTCGCTCACGGCCACCGCGTCCGGCGTCCGCGCCGCTTGCTCGCGCAGCAACGCGACAAGCGTCGTCGGTTCGACGGGGTGGGCCGTGGCGTTGAAGCCGGTCAGCATCGCGCGTCGCTCGGCGGGCGAGACGGTCGGCAGCTCGCCGGCCGGGGCGTCGACGGCGCCGGGCTCGGCCGCGGCGCCCAGCGTCGTGATGAGCCGCGCGAGCTGAGCCTCGACGGCCGCCTGGTCGTAGAGCGCGGCGTTGCCGTCGAGCGTGAGTTCCAGTGCGCCGCCGGGCAGGTCGGTCACGATCAGCGAGAGGTCGTCGACCGGGCCGGTCGCCAGGTTGCGGATCCGGGCGACAGCGTTGCCGAATCGCAGCTCGCGCACGTACGGCTTGAGATTCACCTGCGGGCCGAAGAGCGCCGCACCGGCGGGCAGCATCCGCTGGAGTTCCTCAAAGCGCAGGCCGTGGTGGGGGCGCAGCGCGCGTAGCTCGTCGC
>JAUMFO010000146.1:0-2625 GCA_032119795.1 Solirubrobacteraceae bacterium | reverse complement strand
ACGCCGGCCCGCGTGAAGGAGAACTTCGAGCTGTTCGACTTCGAGCTCGACCACCATGACGTCGAGGTCCTGGAGTCGCTGGACCGCGGCGAGTCGGGCCGCACGGGACCGCACCCGGACACGTTCGCGTACGTCCCGAGCTAGCGCGATCCGCCGCCTGGCGCCGCCTGCTCGAGCGGGGTGGCGTCAGTCGCGGTCGACCGACGGCAGGCCGTCGAGACTCACGCGGTTCTTCGTGCGGCGCTCGGCGAAGTAGCCCTCGCGGCCGAGCACACGCAGCTTCTTCGAGGTCGACAGCGCATGGTGGTCGCGCGTGCCCTCGTAGGTCATCAGCGGCACGCCGTAGCCGCAGGCGTCGCTGATCCGCGACACATGCACCAGGATGATTGAGCGTCGCGCTTCGGGCACCGACGCATCCTCGAACTGGGCCTGCTCCATGAGATCGTCGAAGCGGGCGTCATCGGGCCAGACGATCTCGCCGCGGCCGTGGAAGCGGACGATCCGTGGCGGCCCCTCGAACGCGCACAGCATCACGACGATCCGGCCGTTGCCGGGTTCGCGCAGGTGGGCGATCGTCTCCGAGCCACTGCCGGTGATCTCCAAGTACGCGACGGTGTGGTCGTCCAGCACCCGGAGCGAGCCGATCGGCCCCTTCGGCGACAGGTTCACGTGGCCGTCGCCGGAGAGCGGCGCGGACCCCACGAAGAACAGCGCCTGCCGCGCGACCCACTCACGCAGGTGGTCGTCGATCCGGTCAAACACCTTGGCCATGGCGTCGACTTTAGGCGACGACGGGATCGGTTCAGGGACGGCCGGACTCTCTGGCATCCTCCGGGCCGATGGCTGCCCGCCCGCTGCATGAGACGATCGATCCCGGCTGGGCCAAGGCACTGGCACCGGTGGAAGATCAGATCGCCGCGATGGGCGAGTTTCTGCGGGCCGAGAAGGCCGCCGGCCGTGACTTTCTGCCAGCCGGCGAGCACGTGCTGCGGGCCTTTCAGCAGCCGTTCGACGCCACGCGGGTGCTGATCGTCGGCCAGGACCCCTACCCCACGCCCGGCCACGCCGTCGGACTGTCGTTCTCGGTCGCGCCGGACGTGCGGCCCGTCCCGCGCAGCCTCGCGAACATCTACACCGAGTACATGCATGACCTCGGACTGCCGGGGCCAACCAGCGGCGACCTTTCCCCCTGGGCCGACCAGGGCGTGCTGTTGCTCAATCGCTCACTGACGGTCGCGCCGGGCCAGCCCAACTCGCATCAGGGCAAGGGCTGGGAGGCCGTGACCGAGCAGGCAATTCGGGCGCTCGCGCAGCGCGGCGGCCCGCTCGTGGCGATCCTGTGGGGCAGCAACGCGCGGAGCCTGAAGCCGCTGCTCGGGGGCGCGCCTTGCATCGAGTCGCCGCACCCCAGCCCACTGTCGGCCCACCGCGGCTTCTTTGGGTCGCGGCCGTTCAGTCGCGCGAACGAGTTGCTCGTGCAGCAGGGTGCCGAGCCGATCGACTGGCGACTGCCGTAGCGCGCCGCGCTAGGCGTCTGCGCCGTCGCGCTCCGGTGGCAGCTGGCCTTCGGTCGCCCGGCGGCTGCTGAGCCCGAGGTCGGCGGCGCGCAGGAGCAAGCGCGCGAGGCCGACCACCGCAACGAGGCCGATCAGGATCTGCAGGGTCACGATCAGCCGGGCTGCCTCCGTCTCGGCGGCAATGTCGCCGAAGCCGACCGTCCCGAGGATCGTGACGGCGAAGTAGACGCCGTCGATGCGGCTGATCGGCTCGGTGAAGCTGGCGGGGTTGACGTCCGACAGCGACACGTAGGTGTAGGCGAAGACGAGGACCAGCACGGGCACGACCAGCGCCAGCGCCTCAACGGCCCGCAGCTTTGGGTGATCGGCCTGGATGATCATCTTGATCTGCCGCCCGACGAGCGCGACAAACACGACGAGACCGAGGAGCAGCATCACGACGGCCGACGCGCCTGAGCGGCCGGCAAGCGGGAGGACCGCGTAGAGCACGAGCAGCAGCAGGAACGTCCCGACCATCCGCACGATGCTGTTGCGTACCGCGCCTGGGGCCGTATCGAGCGCCTGGCGCATCGGCCGATTGGTCGGTGGTGTCGGCGAGGTCGGCATGCCCGCCAACCGTATCTGCAGCGCCCCGCGACGGAACCGCGCCGGCAATGTGGCAGCATCGGCGCCATGGCCCTGTCGACGCTCGCCGAACTGCTCCCGGTTGCGCTTGCGGTGATGCTCAGCCCGATTCCGATCATTGCCATCGTGGTTGTCGTCGGGTCGCCGCGGGCTCGCACGTCTGGGCCGGCCTTCGCGGTCGGCTGGATCGCCGGGTTGCTCGCGGTGACGACCGCGGCGGCGTTCCTGCTCGGCGGCGGCGACGGCACCGTCCACGACGAACCCAGCATCGATTGGGTCAGCGTCGGGCTCGGTTCGCTCCTGCTCGCGCTGGCCGCCAAGAGCTGGCTGGGGCGCCCACGCGACGGCGACGAACCTAAGATGCCGTCGTGGATGGCGACCCTCGACACCGCCACGGCGGGCCGCGCACTTGGCCTCGGCGCGGCGCTCGCCGGCGCGAACCCGAAGAACATCGCCATGGCGTTCGCGGCGGCCGCGACGATCG
>JAUMFO010000145.1:0-2211 GCA_032119795.1 Solirubrobacteraceae bacterium | reverse complement strand
TACGGGAACGGATCGATGCCTTCGGCGCGCAGCTCCTCCAGGCGGCCTCGGCGGGCGGCAAGGATGCGGCCCTCGGCGCGTGAGCTGGCGGCGGCGCGCTCATGCTCGGTGAGCTCGCGGCGCAGCGTCTTGTACTCCCCCGCTTGGGCGCGCAGCCACACCGAAAGCGGCTTGGCGACCGTCGACCGGGGGTCCTGCATCGTCGCGCCGGACGCGATCGCGCTGACGCCGGCATCGATCAGCCGCAGCTCGGCGGAGGCGGCGTTGAACCACTCGCGCATGGCGAGGAAGGCGCCGAGCGCCACCAGCGAGGCGGGGTCGCTCGAGGAACCGAGGTTGTCTGCGGTGACGCCGGTCGGCACGGCTTGGCCGGTGGCGGCGTCCTCGTCGGCGTCGGCACCGCTGTTGAGCAGCTCCTGGATCGAGGCATGGGCAACGCCCGCCGCTTCGCGGTCCTCAGGGCTTCGAGCAAACCCCGACGACGCGCTTTTGAGCGCGCTGAGACGTTCGCCGACGAGGTCGGCCCAGTGGACGGCGGCCGTCCATGCGGCTTCCTCGACGTCGGGCGACGCCGCGGCCGGACTGGGTCCGTCGTGTGAAGACACTGCGACCGCGTCGGCTAGATGCCGACGTCGATCTTGTTGATCTTGAGCTTGCGCGGCTCACCCTTGGGCAGGATGACCGTCACGACGGCGCCGAGCTTGTGGCCCAGCAGGGCCTTGCCGACCGGCGACTCGTTGCTCAGTTTGCCTTCGCCCGGAGCGGCCTCGGCGGAGCCCACGATGGTGAACTTCTGCGCCTTGCCGGTGCCTTCGTCGGTGAAGTCGACGGTCGCGCCGACCTGGACCACGTCGGTGGAGACGTCGTCGTGGTCGACGACGGTGGCCGAGCGAATGCGGTCCTGAAGCTGAATGATGCGCGACTCGATCTGCGCCTGCTCGTTCTTGGCGTCGTCGTACTCGGAGTTCTCCGAGATGTCGCCGAAGTCGCGAGCTTCCTTGATGCGCTCGGCCACCTGGCGGCGGCCTTCGGTTTCGAGGTGATCGAGCTCGGCCTGAAGCTTTTTCAGGCCTTCGCGGGTGAGGATGACGTCGCGCGACATGAGGGCTGCTTGATCGTTCGTCAGATGGGGCTGGTTACCAGGCGAACCTGGGGCAGCCACGAGTCCGGGGACCCGTGGCGAGCGGCGGAGCATAGCAAGGCTCCGGACGGCAACCGCCGCCCCGTCCAGACGGCCAGGCGGGGACTCGATTAGGCGATGGCAGCGGCGCGGCGAAGCGTCGAGCCGGCCAGCCCTCGCTCGTCGACCGGGGCGGGGTCGGCGACGCCCCTGAGAACCTGGCGGGCTTCGTCGAGCGACTCTGCGCGCTGGAGCGCGTTCTGTAGCTCGTGGCCGCCGTCGATCGTCTCGACGTACCACGGGTAGAACTTGCGCATGTAGCCGGTGGCGCGGCGTTCGCCGAGGTGCAGGACGGCCTGATCCATCACCCACAGCAGCTCGCCGACGACCTCTTCGGTGGTCGGGTCGCTCTCGCGCAGGCCAAGGACGCGGGCAAACAGCCACGGATCTCCGAGTGCGCCGCGGGCCAGCATGATGGCTTCGGCGCCGGTGCTTTGCCAGGCGTCGGTGATCCAGGCGGGGTCGTTCATGCCGCCGGAGAGGATCACGGGCACGGGAAGCTCTGCCACGAGCGCGGCGGCGAGTTCAAGGTCGGGCTCGCCCTTGTGCTGGACCTGTGCCGAGCGCGGGTGGAAGGTGATGGCCTTCACGCCGGCCTCGTGCACGAGTCGCTTGGCGACCTCGTAGCCGTCGGCGTCGCCCTTCTTCACGCCGGAGCGCAGCTTGACGGTGACGGGCAGGCCGGAGCCCTCGGCGGCGGCCTTGGCTACGGCGACGGCCGTGTCTGGGTCCTTGAGCATCGCGGCGCCAGCGCCGGAGCCCATCACCTTCGGGACGGGGCAGCCCATGTTCAGATCGATGACGTCTGGGCGCGCGTGCTCGGCAACGTACGCCGCGGCCGACCGCATGATCTCGGGGTCCTGGCCGAAGAGCTGGATGGCGAGCGGGCCGCCGGCGCGCTCACGATCGTCGACGCGCAGCAGCTCCGTGCAGGTCTTCTCGTTGCGGTAGTGGATCGCGAAGCTGGAGACCATCTCCGAGACCGTCATCCCAGCCCCGTGGCGCTGGGACTGGAAGCGCACGAACCAGTT
>JAUMFO010000144.1:0-2679 GCA_032119795.1 Solirubrobacteraceae bacterium | reverse complement strand
ACGCGTTCCTGGCCGGTTTCATCGCGGCCCGCTACCAGGGCCGCTCCGACGAGGACTGCCTGCGCTACGCCGTCGCCTGCGGCGCAGACTCCACGCAGCGCCTCGGCGCTGGCGTCGTCGACGCGGGAGAGGTGGCTCGACTGTCCGAGATGGTCGAGGTCGCCGAACTCCAAGTCGACTCCGCGGCCGCCTGACCGCTCCCGCCCGGCGTTTTTCCTGCTTGCAGCGCTATGGCGCACACGAGCCTCTAACCCGCCGAAGGCTTCGCTAGAGTCGTTGTTTCCGGTATCGGTGCTAGGCCCTCTCAGGCCACGCCGTTACCAGCCCGTTCGTTTCATCCGCCGCCCCGCCGCTCGGGGCAGTTCGACCACCCTGAGGCTGCACCACGCATGGAGATTGAGATCGGTCGAGGCAAAAAGGCGCGCCGCGCCTATGGGTTCGACGACATCGCGATCGTTCCTTCCCGCCGCACCCGCGACCCCGATGATGTCGACATCTCGTGGAAGCTCGGCGACTACCGGTTCTCGCTGCCGCTGCTTGCGTCCGCGATGGATGGCGTTGTCTCGCCGCGCACCGCGGGGATCATCGGCAAGCTCGGCGGCCTGGCCGTCCTCAACCTTGAGGGAATCTTCACTCGCTACGAGGATGCTGAAGAGCAGCTCGAGCGCATCTCGAAGCTCCCCAAGGACGAGGCCACCCGGGAGATGCAGCGCATCTACCAGGAGCCGATCAAGCCGCACCTGATCCCGCAGCGGATCAAAGAGATCAAGGACCAGGGCGTCGTCGTCGCCGCCTCGCTCACGCCGCAGCGCGTGGCTGCTCACTACGAGGCAGCCCTTGACGCCGGCCTCGACATCCTCGTGATCCAGGGCACCGTCGTCTCGGCGGAGCATGTTTCTGAGGACGAGTCGCGTCCGCCGCTTAACCTCAAAGAGTTCATCCGCGAGGTCGGCATTCCCGTCGTCGTCGGTGGCTGCGCCAGCTACCACGCCGGCCTGCACCTCATGCGCACCGGTGCTGCCGGCGTACTCGTCGGTGTTGGCCCGGGCGCAGCGTGCACCACGCGCGGCGTCCTTGGCGTCGGCGTCCCGCAGGCCACGGCCATCGCCGACGTCGCGGCCGCTCGCCTCCAGCACATGCTGGAGACCGGCGACTACGTCCAGGTGATCGCCGACGGCGGCATGCGTACCGGTGGAGACATCAGCAAGGCGTTCGCTTGCGGTGCCGACGCCGTGATGATCGGTTCGCCGCTCGCTCGCGCCCATGAAGCGCCGGGCCGCGGCTACCACTGGGGCATGGCCACGTTCCACCCGGATCTCCCGCGCGGCGCGCGCGTGCAGACCGTGCAGAACGGCACGCTCGAGGAGATCCTCACCGGTCCCGCCCACGAGAATGACGGCACCTTCAACCTGATGGGTGGCCTTCGCACGTCGATGGCGACCACGGGCTACAAGGACATCGCGGAGTTCCACCGCGCCGAGGTCATGGTCGCTCCCTCGCTCCAGACCGAAGGCAAGCTCCTGCAGACGTCGCAGGGCGTCGGCATGGGCGCACGCGGCGGGAAGTCCTAAGCGTGAGCATGACCGCAGGTGAGGCGCCGGATCAGGTCGATCCGGCGCCCGCCACGGCGGCCCAGGAACGGGTTGTCGTCCTCGACTTCGGCGGGCAGTACTCCCAGCTGATCGCACGCCGCGTGCGCGAGCTTGGCGTCTACTCCGAGCTGCTGCCGGCGCACGTCGGTATCGAGCAGCTGAGCAAGAACCCGCCGCAGGCGATCATCCTCTCCGGCGGTCCTGCCTCGGTCTACGCGCCGGGCGCTCCCGAACTCGACACCCGGCTGCTCGACCTCGGCGTTCCCGTCCTCGGGATTTGTTATGGCATGCAGCTGCTCGCACACGCCCTCGGTGGGCGCGTCGAGGCCGCCGATGTCGGCGAGTACGGTCGCTCTGAGCTGACGGTCGGTACCGCGGGGAAGCTCCTCGCTGGACTGCCAGAAGAGCAGCCGGTCTGGATGAGCCACCGCGACACCGTCTACGAGGCACCGCCCGGGTTTACCGCGCTGGCCTCCTCGACGAGCTCGCCGGTCGCCGCGCTCGAAGACAACGACCGCAAGATCTACGGCATCCAGTACCACCCCGAGGTGGTTCATACGCCGCACGGGCAGGCGGTGCTTCGCCGGTTCCTGCAAGACATCTCCGGCCTCGCGCTGACGTGGTCGGCCGCCAACATCGTCGACGAACAGGTCCGCCTGATCCGCGAGCAGGTCGGCGACAAGCACGTCATCTGTGGCCTCTCCGGCGGCGTCGACTCCTCGGTCGCCGCGGTCCTGGTCCACAAGGCGATCGGCGACCAGCTGACCTGCGTCTTCGTCGACCACGGGCTGATGCGCAACAACGAGGGCGAGCAGGTCATCAAAGCCTTCCGCGACCAGTACCACATCCCTCTCGTTGCGGTCGACGCCGAAGACCGTTTCCTGGCGAAGCTCGCCGGCACGACCGACCCCGAGACCAAGCGCAAGATCATCGGCGGCGAGTTCATTCGCGTGTTCGAAGAAGAGGCGCGCAAGCTCGGCGAGGTCGACTACCTCGTGCAGGGCACGCTCTACTCCGACGTGATCGAATCCGGTGGCGGCCCAGGCTCGTCGACGATCAAAAGCCACCACAACGTCGGTGGCCTCCC
>JAUMFO010000143.1:0-3683 GCA_032119795.1 Solirubrobacteraceae bacterium | reverse complement strand
ATGGAGGCCGACCCGGAGTTCATCGGGCCGGCGGCACTCGCCAAGGCCTACCGCTTCGTCGGTGACCCGCGCGACGCCCAGCACCAGCAGCGCCTGCAGGACCTCTCCGACGATCCGCACGGCATCTACACGTGCACGCACTGCTTCAAGTGCATCGACGCGTGCCCCAAGGATGTCGCGCCGATGAGCCAGATCATGCGTCTGCGCCGCATCGCCGGTTCCGATCACGGCATCACCGACAACAACGGCCACCGCCACGAAGAGGCGTTCGTCGTCCTCATCAAGAAGTACGGCATCCTCGCCGAGGCCGACGTGGTTCCGCGCTCGTACGGCGGCAACGGCTTCACCGGCGGCAAGCTCTCGCCGGCCAGCAACAAGCAGATCGTCTCGTCGCTGCCGTTCCTGGGCACTGCGCTGCTGCGCGGCAAGTTCAAGCTCAAGGACGTCTTCTTCCCGCACAAGCTCGCGGCAGAGGATCGGGCTCAGCTCAAGACGATCTTCGAGACCGTCGGCGCCCGCGAGAAGCGCAACGAACTCAACCTCTACATCACCGGCTACGACGAGGATGGCGACGCCGTTACCGAAGCCGTCTCCACCGACAAGGAAGGCGCAACGGCATGACCAAGGTTGCGTACTGGCCCGGCTGCGTGAGCCGTGGCTTCACCCCCGAGCTGCACGGTGCGATGAACCTCGTCGCCCCCAAGCTCGGCCTGGATCTCGTCCAGCTCAACCGCGGCTCCTGCACGGGTGCCGGCGTCCTCGCCGAGCACAACCAGGAACTCGTCGACACGCTCAACGGCCGCACCTTCGCCCTCGCCCAGCAGGTCGACGGTGCCGAGTTCATGATGAACATCTGCTCCACGTGCCAGGGCGCGCAGAGCGAGTCGCAGGAGCGACTGGACGCCAACAAGGAGTACCGCCACGACGTGAACCACACGCTGGCGCAGTTCGGCCTGTCCTACGAGAAGGGCATCGTCAACAAGAACTTCCTTTGGGTCCTCGTCGAGGACATCGGCCTCGACAAGCTGAAGAGCCTCGTCACCAACCCGCTGACGAACCTCAAGGTCGGCCCGTTCTACGGCTGCTACATCGTCCGCCCGGTCGAGCGTCTGCACATCAACGACGAGAACCCGCGCGACACCTACCTGCCGAAGGTCATCGAGGCGCTCGGCGGCACGGTCATCGACTACGCCGGTTCGCACAAGTGCTGCGGCTTCCCGATCATCACGATGAACAAGGAAGCGTCGCTCAAGCAGGCTGGCACGCACCTCACGGACGCCGAGAACGCCTCGGCGGACTGCCTGGTGACGCCGTGCCCGCTGTGCCACCTCAACCTCGACATGCAGCAGCCCGTCGCGAAGGTCGCCGTGGGCAACGACGACCTCCACATGCCGGTCCTGCACCTGCCGCAGCTCGTCGGCCTGGCTCTCGGCCTCTCGCCGAAGGAGCTCGGGATGAACAAGCACGTCATTCGCCCGACGTCGATCATCGACTGGTCTGAGACCGTCATCGGCTCCGTCTAGCCAACGCCTCAGGCGCTGATGCGCCGAACCGCTACGAAGGGCCGCTCAACCGAGCGGCCCTTCTGCGTTTCGGGGGCTCGCGGGCCGCTCTGGCGCGACTCGAGGCCGCCGCTTAACCGAAAAGCAATCCCACCAGCCTTGCGCGTACTCAGGCGGGCGCTACATTTGACGCAAATGCTGGATCCAGATTCGACGACCACCCGCATCAACTACGAGCGAGCGGATCGCTCCGCGCCGCAGGCGATGTCTTACGGGGCCATGCTCGCGCAGACGATGCTGCTCGTCGCGCTTGCGATCGGCGTCCTCACGATCGGTTCGGTCATCGGCTCCGGCTACTCGCAGGGCACCGGCCTGGCGTTCTTCATCGGCGGCTCCGTGATGCTGCTCGCGCAGTCGTTCGTCAAGCCGCTGCGGCACGGCCTCCTGGGCACCACCTGGCTCTTCGCGATCGCCCTGGCCCTCGGCCTCGGCCTCGGGCCGACCCTCAGCGCCTACCTGTCGGTCAACCCGGACGTCGTCGCGGAGGCCGCCGGCATGACCGCGGTGACGGTCCTCGGCGCCGCCTGCATCGGCACCTTCACCTCGCACGACCTTGCCAAGTGGATGCGCCCGCTCACGCTCATCGTGTTCGCCACCGTGCTCGTGAGCTGGGGCATGTTTGCTTTTGGGGCTGGCGGCAACCCGATCATCAGCGCCGTCATCGGCCTGATCTCCGCCGCGCTCATCGTCGTCGACTTCAACTACCTGCGCCGCCGCGCCACGGAGGACGACATCGTGTGGATCGCTACGGGCATCTTCGTGTCGGTGCTCAACATCTTCCTGTCGTTCTTGAACATTCTCGACGACTGAGCCTCGGCGAGGTTCGGCACGCCCGTGCTGAACCCCGCCCACGGGCTTTACCTCGTACTTACCCCGGCATGAAAGGGTTGAGCGGTCTCGAGCTACCGAGCCGAGACGCCACCCACGAGGAGAACCATGCTCGACAAGATCGGCGACCTGCCAGCCCACCCGCTGATCGTCCACCTGCCGATCGTCCTTGGCCCCGTGGTCGGCGTGCTCGCCATCCTCTGCCTGATCCCCAGCTGGCGGGACAAGCTCCTGCTGCCGACCGCCGGGCTCGCTGTGATCTTTGCGATCTCAGCCTTCCTTGCCACGGAGAGCGGTGAAAGCCTCGCGCAGACGCTCCAGCTCGGCGACGCCATCGAGGAGCATGAGGAAGCGGCAGAGACGCTACGGCTGATCGCGTTCATTTTTGCGATCGCTGCGGTCGGCCTTGCGGTGTTGCGTGGCCGCCTCAAAGGCGCCGCCCTCACCGCCGGCGCGCTCGTACTGGCAGCGCTTGGCGTAGCGACCATCGGATTCACGATCAAGACGGGCCATGAGGGCGCCAAGGTGGTCTGGCAGGACAAGTTCGAGGCGGCCGATGAGGCCGTCAACGCGGCGCCGTAGTCGTCGATTCGGTCGGCGCGAGCGGGTGGTGGCGCGCCAGCCTCATCCACTGCCCCGCTGTGGACTGGATCAGCGCCTCTCCGCGCCGATCTCTCGGGTACCCCTCTGCCGCACCGCGAGTGCACCGAAACTTCCGTCCGCGGCAGGGGTCCTCGATACCGTGACCCCCGTGACTTCCAGCCCCAGCCCTCGCGCGCGCCCCCGATGGGTCGCCAGCGGCATGGCAGTCGCCGCGATCATCGCGCCCTTGGCCGCCGCACTCACCGGCGCCGCCGCCGTTGCCGCGACGACCCCAGAGGCGATCGTGGAGTCGACGTCGCCGTCTACGCCCGTCGACACGACGCCGACGACCCCGCCTGCGCCGACGACGCCAACGACCACCACCCCCAACATCCTCGGCGCAGCTGCCCGCGCGACGGCCACCTGGGGCACGCCCGCTTCGATCACCGAGGAGTCGAAGTTCACCGTCCCGGTGACGGGCGACATCGACGGCCAGGCAACGACCCACCTCGCGCTCCTCAAAGACGTCGCCGCGTGCCCAGCCTCGCCGCTCTACCCGCGCCAGATCGTGACCGGCAGCCGCGTCGCCGTCACCTCCAAGGGACCGGTTCCCGTCACGACGCCGCCAGCGTTCGGCGCCGGCTACAGCGGGGCGGTCTCGCTCACCCCAAAGGACTCTGGCACGTTCCGCCTCTGCGGCTGGATCGTCGC
>JAUMFO010000142.1:0-3044 GCA_032119795.1 Solirubrobacteraceae bacterium | reverse complement strand
ATCGTCGCCTACCGCTACGCCGCGGCCCGCGAGGCCGCCGACGCGGCCGACGTGCGGATCGCCGCCGCCAGCGACGACGAGGTCTTGCCGCCGCTGCTCGGCGTGCCGTGCACCGTCAAGGAGTCGATTGCCGTGGGCGGTATGCCGAACTCCGCTGGGTTTAAGCCGATGGCCGCGCGTCTGGCCCCCGCTGACGCTCCTGCCGTGCGCCTGCTCAAGGAAGCCGGCGCGATCCCACTGGGCGTCACGAACACGTCTGAGCTTTGCCTTTGGATCGAGTCGCGCAACCAGGTCTACGGCGACACCGCGAACCCGTACGACGTGACCCGCACGGTCGGCGGATCCTCGGGCGGCGAGGGCGCCGTCATCGGCTCCGGCGGCTCGCCGTTTGGCCTGGGTTCAGATCTCGCCGGCTCGATCCGCGTGCCGGCGTTCTGCTGCGGCATCTTCGGCCACAAGCCGAGCGTCGGTGTGGTGCCTACCACCGGCCACTTCCCGATGGGCGCTGGCCCGTCGCGGCGCATGATGGTGATCGGTCCGCTGGCGCGGCGTGCCGAGGACCTGATGCCGCTCATGCGGATCCTCAATTACGACGACCCGGCCGACCCGTATGACCGGGAGATCCCGCTGGGGGATCCGGCCGACGTGCAGCTTGCGGGCCTCCGCGTGGTGGTTCCGGACGGCTTGGGGGTCACGTCGCTGATCTCCAAGGAGATGCTTGGTGCCCGCGAGCGGGCGATTGGCCACCTTTCGGCGCAGGGTGCCGACATCGTGCGCGTCAGTGCGCGCGGCCTGATCAAGACGCAGGTCGTGTTCATTGAGGCGTTGCGCGCCGCGCTCGATGACGAGTTCAACGCGAGCATCGGGTGGGAGGTCGAGCGCATCCGCGACATGTACCGCGACCTGCGCGACGACGATGGCGCGCACACCGCCGCATTCGTGAACCTCATGAGCGCCGCCCGCGTGGCCGGCTGGATCCGCCGCACGGCGTCGACTGAGCCGCTGGAGCGCTATGCCGCCAAGCTCGCCGAGTCGTTCTCCAAGCAGATGGGCGACGGCGTCATGCTGATGCCGTCGCTCCCGCGTGCCGCACCGCCGCACGGCTGGACGACGCTGCGCCCGTGGGCAATGCAGACGATGGTCCCTGCCAACCTCTTTGGCTTCCCGTCGACCCAGATTCCGCTCGGCTTCGGCCATGAGGGGCTGCCGCTTGGCGTGCAGGTCATGGCGCCGATGGATCAGGATCACCGCTCGATTGCCATCGCACTCGAGCTCGAGAAGGCGTTCGGCGGCTGGGTGGCGCCGGAGAACGCGCCAGATTCCCCCGCGCCGGCGCTGCGCCGCGCCACGGTGTTGAAGCGCGCTGCCGTCCGTGGAGGCGTGGCCGTTTGGGAGCGTCGCCCCGTGCCGACAACCATCCCCTCTGCAGGCGGTTCCGCTCCGCGCCGTTCCGCTTCAGAGATCTGGCAGGCCCTGCGGGGCCGCTCGCGCGCCTCCCGCTGACCGCGCGCCGCGCGAGCACCTGCGATTCTCCACCGCGGTGCGCGTCCTTTTCGTCTGCCTCGGGAACATTTGCCGCTCGCCGAGCGCGGAGGCCGTCCTGCGCAATGGTGTCCAGTCGCGCGGTCTCGGTGGCGAGATTGAGGTCGACTCCGCCGGCACGGGCAACTGGCATGCCGGCGATGCCCCCGATCGCCGCGCCGTCGCCGAGGCGGAGCGCCGCAAGGTGCCGATGTCTGGTCGCGCCCGGCAGGTCACCGCGAGTGATCTGCGTGACTTCGATCTCGTGATCGCGATGGACGAGGCGAACCGACGCGAGCTGCTCAACCTCGCCACCGGCGACGACATCCGGGCCAAGATTCGCCTCTTGCGCGAGTGGGACCCTGAGGCGATGCAGCATGACCTCGCCGTTCCCGACCCCTACTACGGCGGCGATCGGGACTTCACCGAGATGTTTGAGATCCTCGAGCGCGCCTGCGGGCCGCTGCTCGACGAACTCGCCGACGGCATCGACGTCTGAGGCCTGAGCGGCGGCTGAGCGGCGGCTGGCGGCGCCTGAGGTGGTTGGCGGCGGCCGCTACTGGCGGCGTCTGAGCCTGGCCGTCATTGCGGCGACTTGGCCGTTGGCGGCGGCGGAATGTCGATCGCTTCGTCGCCGGCGCGCGTTCTGCACCGAGGGCGGTGCGAATTGGCGGCGCCTGGGCTGGTTGGCGGCGGCGGAATGGAGATCGCTTCGGGGCTTGGGGGCGCCGGGGCAGCGAAGGCGGAGCGGATTGGCGGCGTCTGAGCTGGTTGGCGGCGGCGGATTGGCGATCGCTTCGGGGCCGGCGGGCGTCGGACGGGCTGCAACCGCTGGCGGTTGCAGCGCGAACTTCGGTGTCTTGGGGGTGCTGAACACCCGCGAGTGACCGGAGTTCGCTTCGACCGGGCCAACCGCAACCCTCTGGGGTTGCAGTGGCCTGACAGAACCCAACCGCCGCCTGGGTTCGCGTTGAACCCGCCGGACGTGCGGCGGGTTCAACGCGACCCCAACCGCCTGCAACCCCACGCGGTTGCAGCGCCGCGGGGCTCGCGCGTGGAACGCCCTTTTTGGGCGTTCGGGGCGCGAGCCTCGTTGAGCGCAACCCCAGGCGGTTGCAGCCCGCTGGTTGGACCCATCCTGGGCACGGCAGGCGTGCCTTCTTCGGGTCCAACCAGTCCGCCCGGCGCCCGCCGGCGCCACAGCGCACTCAAATCCACCGCCGCCAACCAGCTCATTCGCCGACCGGGCTCCGCCTTCGCCGACCCGACGCCCGCGTTCCCCGACGCGATCCCCATTCCGCCGCCGCCAAGGACCAAGTCGCCGTCAACGCCCGCCAAGTCCCACCGCCGCCAAGGACCAAGTCGCCGTAGAAGCCGCCAAGTCCCGCCGCAGCCAAGGACGCATTTGCCGTCAAAGGCCGCCAAGTCTCGCCGCCGCCAACGACTCAACCGCCCTGCCGCCGCTCTCCCAGACGGCCACAACCCGTACGCCCGTCCAGACGCCTCTCGTCCTGCCCGTCCGC
>JAUMFO010000141.1:0-1842 GCA_032119795.1 Solirubrobacteraceae bacterium | reverse complement strand
CGTGATCGCCCGGGCGACGGTGCGCCTGGAACCGCTGCAGGATTGGCGCTGCGTCTACGCCAGCTACGACGACTTCAAGGGTGCCCTCGGCGCCGTCCGCGAACTCCGCAAGCTCGACCCGCTTCCGCGGCTCGTCTCCGCCGACCCACCGCAACTCGTCGGGCCGATGCCTGACGACCCGGCAATTCCGAAGGGCCGCGCCAGCGTCCGCGCGATCCTCGACGCATCCACGGTCGAAGAGGCCAGGGCCTACTTCGCGCGAACAGGAGCGGTCGTCCACGACGAACGCACCGGACCGGCCGCGCCAATGGCCGTCTCGATGCTGTCG
The DNA here is from genome assembly GCA_032119795.1 of Solirubrobacteraceae bacterium. Taxonomy (GTDB): domain Bacteria; phylum Actinomycetota; class Thermoleophilia; order Solirubrobacterales; family Solirubrobacteraceae; genus JAGIBJ01. The sequence continues at coordinate 1,514 of JAUMFO010000141.1, read as the reverse complement.
TACAACCACGGCGTCTGGTGGCTGATGCAGGAGGACCCCGGCCAGTGGTTCCACATCGAGGTGGCCGGCGAGGCGCTCATCGATCGCATCGACGAGGTCCAAGCCGTGCTCCCCGGGGCCGTCCTGCACATCGAGGCCGCGCACACCGTGCCGATCGGGATGCTCGCCTGCCGCTACGCCTACCCCGAGCAGGTCTTCGAGGGGATGGACGCCCTGGCAGCCCTGGACGTCGGCTGCCACAACCCGCACCAGTGGTACGTCGACCGAGACGTCGAAGGCGTCCGCGCGCTCGCCATACGCACCGACCCCCACGGCCTGCTGAACCCCGGCAAGTGGAAGGGCCAGGACGCGCCGACGGCGCCGCCTTCGTCGGCGTTCTACGGCTCAGAGACCTAAGCGACCGCTAGGCGCCTTCGCCCAGACGTGCCACGATCCGACGCGTGGCCAGCGCCCCCTCAGCTGATCAGCACCTGCAGGATCTCGCGCGCCTGCGGCGCGTCCGCGACCGGATCGATCGCGAGTACGCCCAGCCGCTCGACGTCGAGGCGCTCGCGCGCGGCGCCAACATGTCTGCTGGGCACCTGAGTCGGCAGTTCAAGGCGGCCTACGGCGAGTCGCCGTACTCGTATGTCATGACGCGCCGGATCGAGCGCGCCATGGCGCTGCTGCGCCGCGGCGACCTGAACGTGACCGAGGTCTGCTTCGAGGTCGGCTGCTCCTCGCTGGGCACGTTCAGTACCCGCTTCACCGAGCTGGTCGGCATGCCGCCCAGCGCCTACCGCCGCGAGTCGTTCGCCGAGGCTCAGGGCATCCCCGCGTGTGTCGCCAAGCAGGTGACGCGACCGGTCAGGAATCGAGAAGCGACCCCACCGGCCCCAACTTAAGGTGACCGCCATGGACATCACCATTCACGAGACGCTCCTCCCCCACACCGACCCCGAGGCGACGCTCGCGTTCTACCGCGACACACTTGGCTTCGAGGTGCGAAACGACGTGGGCTACAACGGGATGCACTGGATCACCGTCGGCCCGACGGGGCAGCCGGGCACGTCGATCGTGCTCTACCCGCCGAACGCCGATCCGGGGCTCACCGAGAACGAGCTGAAGACCGTCTCAGAGATGATGGCCAAGGGCACCTACGCCAGCATCAACCTCGCCACGGCCAACCTCGACGAGACCTTCGAGCGCCTGCAGGCCAGCGGCGCAGAAGTCGTCCAGGAGCCGACCGACCAGCCGTACGGCATCCGCGACAGCTCCGTCCGCGACCCCGCGGGCAACCTGATCCGCATCCAGGAGAAGCGCTAACCCATGAGCACCCCCACGCCGACGGACGCACCGTCGACCACCGGTGGCACGGTCGCCGACGGCCACGACCTGATCCGCGTGCAGGGTGCGCGCGAGAACAACCTCAAAGACGTCTCGATCGAGATTCCCAAGCGCCGGCTGACGGTGTTCACGGGCGTCTCCGGCTCGGGCAAGAGCTCGCTCGTGTTCGGGACGATCGCCGCCGAATC
>JAUMFO010000140.1:0-2348 GCA_032119795.1 Solirubrobacteraceae bacterium | reverse complement strand
CAGCTTGGGTGTGGCACACCAACGGAGCTACCATGAGAGCCGTGAAGGTCATCCAGATCCGCAACGTGCCCGACGAGGTCCACAGCGAATTGCGCAGCCGAGCGGCGAGCGCCGGGGTGTCGCTCTCCGACTACGCACTCGCCGAGCTGGCCAGGGTCACCCAGCGACCTCGGGTGAGCGACGTCCTCCGCCTGGCCCAGTCCCGCTCGGGCGGTATCGACCCTGGCGCGGCGGCAGCAGTCGTCCGCGCGGGCCGAGATCGGGACTGAGCCGTGCTGATCGTCGACACCTCGGCGGTCCTCGAGGCGCTCGTCGCACGACGACCCGACCCAGGGTTGCTCGACCGCTTGTCAGGCGATGGCGACCTTCACGCGCCACATCTCATCGATGTCGAGTTTCTGCACGGCTTGCGGGGGCTTGAGCGTTCCGGCCAGGTGACGCCAGACCGAGCGGCCGACGCCCGAACGGACTTCGCCGACCTGCCGATCACCCGCTATCCCCACGAGCCCCTTGCGTCGCGAGCTTGGGACCTACGCCACAACGTGACGGCGTACGACGCAATGTTCGTCGCGCTCGCGGAGACCACGGGGACGACCCTGATCACTTGCGACGCCCGACTTGCGACCGCCGCGGCCTCGTCCGTCAGCGTCGAGTGCTTCGACGCGGGCGGCTGATCAGACCTCAGCCCGCGGTGAGCGGGTCCTGCCAGCTGAGGCGCGCGAACCGCGCAAAGCCGCGGTCGGTCGACCAGAGGGTGCGAAGTGCGCCGGCGACCGAGGACCCCGGCGCGCACCGCGGGCCGCGGGCCGCGCTACCCCGCCGCTCCCGCCGCCCAGCAGGACTCCCAGAACGCAAGCTCATGCCGACTGGCGCCGAGGAACGCGTGCGTCATCCGATCGCGGGTTGGCTCGTCGGCGCCGGCGGCGAGCTGCGCCGTGAGCTGCCGGCACCAGTCGGCAAGGTCGCCGAACTCAGCCGAGGCGTAGGTCTGCACCCACTCGGCATACGGGCCTGGATCAGCGTCGGCGGCGGCGAGCCGCTGACCGATCTCCGCGTAGCTCCACATGCATGGCAGCAGGACGGCGACGAGCTCGGCGAAGTCGCCGAGCGCGGCCGTCCGCAAGAGGAAGTCGACGTAGGCGGAGGTGGCGGGCGTGGGCTGCGTCGCCGCGAGCGTTGGCTCGTCGACGCCCCACTGCTGCGCGAAGCTGCGGTGCAGGTCCATCTCCGTCACGAGAATCGACTGGGTGAGATCCGCAAATCGGCGCATCATTGGAAGGTCTGGGGCGCGCGCGGCCCCCAGCGCCAGCAGGCGGCCGTAGTCGATCAAGAACACGTAGTCCTGCGCGATGTAGTCCTGGAAGCACTCGACGGCGAGCGTCCCATCGCCCAGTCCACGGACGAACGGGTGCGCGTGCTGTGCCTCCCACAGCTCGTCGGCGGCGGCGCGAAGTTCGACGTCGAAAGACATAGGCGCCGACGGTAGCGAGGCGCGGCGGCGCAGCGATCAGTCGCGATCGAGCCGAACGCTTTCAAAGCCCAGGATCGGCGCCAGGGTGTCGTAGTGCCCATCGAGGTGCAGGACGCCGAATCCACGCTCGGCCGCGGCGGCGGCGATCAGGTAGTCGGCCACGGGAAGCCGTCGACTGCCTCCAAGTTCGCGACTCGCCTGGACGGCGGCACTACAGACGCTGGCGGTGACGGGGGCCTGCGGGAGCCCAGCCAGAGCGCGGTCCACGGCGTCAAAGGTGAGCTGGTCGCGTGAACTCGCGAGAATCTCCAGCGCCGCCACCGGACAGACCGCGATCAGCCCGGAGCGGACGGTCGCTATCCAGCGGCCGGAGTAGAGCGCGTCTCGCTGCCGGACCCAGGCCGACGTGTCAACGACCAGCGGTACCCCGGATCCATACGCCTTCACGGCAGGCGGTCGCCGCGTGTGGCGTGGATCTCTGCGGCCGCGCTGAAGTCGAGGTCGTACCGCTCGTCACCGTTGGCGATCGCCAACAACACCTCCGTGGCCGCCTGCGACGCCTGGCGCTCGGCGCCGACGGCCTGAGCCCCGCGCAACGCCAGATCGCGCACCAGTCGCGAGCGACTGGGCGGCGCGGCATCGACGGCTGCCAACGCGGCAGCGAGTTCAGGGTCGACCGTCACCTGGATCCGAGGATGGTTCGTGGCCACCATAGAAGTGTACCTCCTCGGTGACACACTTGGGCGAAGCATCATGTCCCCAGCCTGCACACCAACTCGCGCAAAGTCTGCGCCGGTTCGTGCCGGTACTGCGCAGCCGGCGCCGCCCGCCCGCGTGCGCCACCATGGAGCGATGACGCGCCCCGCAGTCGACCGGT
>JAUMFO010000139.1:0-9681 GCA_032119795.1 Solirubrobacteraceae bacterium | reverse complement strand
GCTGCCACGCGTACATGAGCCGCGAGCGCTCCTTGAACGACGTCGCTGCCCAGCCGCGCTGTGCGGCCCGCGCGCGCTCGACCAGCTCCGTCACCTGGCCGGCATTGAGATCCGGCACGTGGCCGATGGTCGCGCCGGTGGCGGGGTTGAGCACCGCGATCTGCGGCGCGCCAGCGGGCGCCCCGCCAGCGTCGGTGGAGGACTTCACGGGGCTCGTCATGAACCGACCATAACGCCTCCTCCCCAACTTAGGGGACAGTTGTCCGGTAAGTTGGCGAGCGCGGACGCTGGACGCAACGCCTGAGCGCCCTAGGCTCAGTCGCGTGAGTTCCGACGAGCAACCCGAGGTCGCGGGCGCCGACGTGGGCCCACGCACGACGGGCTACCACCGCTCCGACGCCGAACTCGTCGTCGCCGGCTCGTTCGCGCACCAGCAGCTCATCGCCGTTGGCGCCCTGGCGCAGGCGGCGCAGGTCGTCCTCGACTACCCGCGCGATCCGCACGCGGCGGAGGCCGAGCACCAGTTCGAGACCGTGCTGGAGGTCGTGGTGCAGCTGCACTGGTCTGCGGGCGGCACGTTCGACGGAATCGCCCACCCAGGGATCAAGCGCCAGGCCGGGCACGTCGTGCTGGAGGGTGTCGCGCGCGTGCGCGGGGGCGCCGATCGGCCGCTGCGCGTCGACGTGTCGCCGACGGCCGGGGGCACCGTGCTGATCGATTCGCCAGCGCCCAAGCGGCGACTCGGTCGAGCCAAGATCAACGCCGTCGCATCGACGCAGGTCGTGCGGATTCCGTCGACGGCCCAGGCACTCGGCCAGGGCTAGCGTCGGCGTTCGGTAAGGCCGTCGCGTCGCCGAGTGGCGGCAGACGAGTCGCGCTACTTGACCAGAACGTCGATCAGGTACTTGTCCTGATCCATCGCCTGGCGCAGCATCGAGACGTTGACGGCCATGGCGACGTCGGCCGTTTGGGCGTTGACCACGCCGTCGACGAGGTCGCCACCTCCACTGGTGGAGAGGCCGGTGCTGGCGATCGTCTGGGCGGCAGCGCTGAACTGCGCTTGCGCCGAGGCGATGCCGCCGAGGGAGCTATTGATGGCGGAGATGCTCATGTCAGGCGAAGAGGTCGATCGTCGATTGCTGGGCGGCGGAGATGTTGTTGAGCATCGCCAGGGTTGAGGCGGCATCGGGGGCCGCAGCGGCAGCCAGGAGCTGAGCTTGTGCGTTGTAGCCGGAGAGCATCGCGTCGAAGCCGCTGGCCACGGTCGCGGCGTGGTCGCCACCGCCGCTGGCAAAGGGCGACGTGCTCTTGATCGACGCGATCGCGTCCCACTGCGCCTGCGACTGAGCCATGCTCAGCGCGCCGCTCCCGATTGAAGACAGTCCCACCCTCCCCCGATCGGCGAAATGCCGCGCCAGCCCAAGCCAACACACCGAGGGTTGGACCAATGTAGGGTGCGGCCCTGGCGCACTGCCGCTACTTCCAAGCCCGCTTCTCTCAGAGGTTTCTTCCCATGGTTCTCGCCGAATTCGACTTCATGGACGCGTTCCTGTCGTTCATCTGGATCTTCTTCCTGGTCACGTTCTTCTGGCTGATCATCACGATCTGCTCCGACCTCTTCAGCGACCACGAGGTCTCCGGCTGGGGCAAGGCCGGCTGGGTGCTGCTGCTCGTCGTGCTGCCGTTCTTCGGCTCGCTCGTCTACTTCGTCGCGCGTGGCGGCGGCATGCAGAAGCGCGCGATCGCTCGCCAGCAGGAGGCCAAGGCCGCGTTTGATTCGTACGTGAAAGAGGCAGCCGTCGAGGCAAGCCCCGCCGATCAGCTGGAGAAGTACTCCAAGCTGCACGACAGCGGCAAGCTGACCGACGCCGAGTTCGCGTCGCTCAAGGCCAAGCTGCTCGCCTAACCGAGTTTGCGGCGAGCCCACCAGACGGCAGGTCGAAGGACCTGCCGGGCTGGTGCTCGCAGCGCCGGGTAGCGCTGGATGACGGCCGCCGGGTACGGGCCCAGGCGGTAGTAGGCCTGCGTGAAGGCTCGCCCACCCGGGCGAGTCCTCAGGCGCTCGTCGCGGTAGCGGCGCAGCGTCCGCACCTCCGGCGCCTCGAAGTCGCCGTGCGCGGCCGTTGCGACGTAGCACCCGTCGAAGGCCGCTTCCACGCAGCAGCAGCTGCCGTCAGCGGCGCCGTCGGCGGCCTTGTCCTTCTTTGATTTGCGTCGCTTCTTCCCCATCGCGGGCCAAACCTAGCGGCGAGAGGCCGTCGCTACCACTCGCGCCCGCGCGTGCGCGGGCGCGGAGTCCAGTTTGGTGCTGCGGTCGCGGTCGATTCGACGGCGGCGCTCGTCGTGGAGGCGCTCGGACTCTCCGAGGTGTCGCCGAGGCCGGTGAAGAACGCGAGCGCTTTGCGCGTCTTCGTCTGCTGACCCTCGCCGGGCGTGATGCCGCGGTCTGCGAGAAACCCGCGGAGCTCGGCGACGACGTCGAACGTTTCCGACGGTAGGCATTTCGTCGACAGCTCCAGGATCCGGTCGCCGTCTGGGTAGAGCCACAGCTCCGCGACCAGCTTGCGGGGAAATCCTTCCGGCAAGCCCTTGATCTTGAGTACGAAGATCGGCCCGAGTTCCACGAGGTCGTCGAGCTCCACGCCCTCAGGCGCATGCTCGGCGTAGAACGCGCGCTGCTCCTTCGTGAAGAGTTTGCGCAGCGGCTTGCCGGCGGCCAGCGACTCGCGGATCGGCTTGCGCGCGACGCCCTTCATCGACGCCGAGCAGACGAAGTGGCCGATCATCGCGTCGACTTCCACGCCAAAGCCCTCGCGGCTGCGGAGCTTTTTGGAGAGCGTGTCCGGGACGACCGGCCGCAGTTTGACGACCGTGTCGTCGCCCTTTCCGGCGACGCGACGAGCGCGGACGACCACACCCGCGGACTGCAGCTTCAGATCTGGAGTGTCGAAGAAGTGCACGAGACGCGTCTGCGCGCCGAGCGGATCGAGTCCGAGCGCCAGGAACGCCGCCCGCTGCTCGGTGGCGTCGATCATCAGCTTGAGCTCGACGGTGTCGGCACCCTCCAGCAGCCCCAGGAGCTCGGTGAGCTGCTCGGGCGACATCGACGGGGCTGACGGCACAGAACTCATGCCGCCACGTTGGCGCACCGGCGGTAGTTGCGCAAGGGCGTCGAGTTCATCCAAGCGGATGCTGGACCGCGAGCTCGAAGGCGACAGATCGGGCCGGTAGGGTCGGCGCGATGACGGCCGTGGGATACGCAGAGAGTCCGGCCCGGGCCGGCACACCAACGCTCTTTGGGCAGGTGATGGGGCTCGTCGCGGTGACGGTCGGCTTCGCCACGCTGGGCGTGTGGATGGCCAAGGATTGGGGCGGCGCGAGCTGGTTCATCGCGTGGATCGTCGCGCTCGGCTGCCTGATCGGGTTGCAGGTGGCCAACGCCAAGGGCAACCGGCCGCTGGCGCTGGTGCTGCTCTTCGCCTTTGGACTGCTGATGGGCGCGAGCGTCGCGACGACGATCGACTACTACATGCAGAGCGACCCGGAGGCGGTGCGGCAGGCCTTTGCGGCGACCGCCCTCTTCGTTGGCGCGATGGGCTCAGCCGGCTACGCGATCCGCCGCGACCTCTCGTTCCTCTACCGGTTCCTCTTTTGGGCGCTGCTGGCGTTTCTGGTCGCCGGGATCGTCCTGATCTTCGTCAACATCCCGGCCGAGTCGATCATCTTCTCGGTGATCGGGCTGGTGATCTTCGGCCTCTACACGGTCGTCGATTTCAACCGACTCCGCCGCGCCGGCTCAAACGAGGCCATCCCGCTCGCCGCCGGAATCTTCCTCGACGTGCTGAACATCTTCTTGCTCTTCCTGCGGCTCTTCGCCCGCTCGCGCTAGCCAGGAGGCTCGCCATGGCTGAGCAGGTTCCCGCTGTGGTGCCGAGCGCTGACTAGGGGCGTGGTTTGCCGTTCGGCCCCAACACCCACCACAGGCCGCCGTTCAAGAACACGTTGTGGCAGAGCACCTCGCCGGGCTCCTCGTTGACGTAGAAGTACAGCGGCTTGCCGGCGTACGTCACCTGACGCGTCCCGTTCTTGCGCTTGGTGGTGCCCAGCAGTTTCGCCTTCACGCCGCCTTTGGCCCGCGGCGCATTCTTGGTGAGCACCGGCGGCCACGCCTTCGCGCAGTCGCCGTAGCAGTTGCTCTTCTTGTCGCCGTCGAGTTCAAAGGCGTAGATCGCTTGGCCGTTGGCGTCAAACAGCATCCGGCCGTAGTCCGACGGCCCGGCGGTGATCGCCTTGCCGCCCTTGTTCGCGGATGCCATCGCGGGCGGCGCGCCGCCGCCTGCGGCAGCAAGAACAGCGATGAACAGGACCAGTCGGCGAAGGCGCATCCTCAGTGGTCCCGCCGACGGCCGCGACGTTACGCAGCGGCGGAAGAGTCCGGGCGCCTTACCGCTTGAGCGCGAACGTGCGAGCGATGACGAGTCCCCGGTTGCCCGCGGCGTCGGTCGGCGTGGCCTCCAGGGTGTAGCGCCCGAGTGCAAGGCGTTTGCCGCTGGCGGTCTTGCCCTTGAAGCTCACGGTGTTCGCGCCCGCTCGGCCAAGGGCCGTCAGCCTGCCCTTCACGTTGGGGATCGTGCACCGCGGCTGGCTGCGGTTCTTCGCGGTCGTCGACCGGCACGTTCCTCCGACGGACCGGCCGGCTTTGGGCTGGCCGAAGGTGAGCACCACGCTCGCCGCCTCGCTCAGCGAGAACTGAATCGTGGCGCCCTTGCTGCGCTTGACGGTCCGACTCACCTTGAGCCCGCTGAGCTGCGGCGCGATGGCGTCGGGGAGCCCCGTCGAGAGCGTCGCGCCAGCGCCGGCGCTCGGACCCGCGCCCGCAGCTGCGGGCGGTGTCGTGGGGTCCGGTGTCGTGGACTGTGGAGTCGTCGGCTCAGGTGTCGTCGGCCCTGGCGTGGTGGGCGGCACGCTCGCCGGATCGAACTCGAACGCCCCGATATCGGTGGCGACGCCAAGGACGCGGGCATTCCCACCCAGCGCAAGCGGGCCGTTGGCGGCGGCGAACACTCCGGCGTCGATGGTCGGCGATCCGGGGAGTTGACGGAAGTCACCGGCCGCCGCATCCACGAACTTGGGCGTTGCGGCGGTCGCGCCGTTCTGGTTGCCCGCAAGCGCCACGACTTTGGCCGACGTGCCGGTGGCCTCGACGCTCGTCTGCGTCGCCCAGTTGGTGTGGTCGACGTTCGCCGTGACCTGTCCGCCCGGGATCGGCGAACGGACCGAAAGGTCTGCGGACGTCCCACGGATGATGGTGTTGGAGATGTTGGCGGTGGTGGGCTCGTCCGAGCTGAGGAGGTCGACTCCGGGACTGCCAGCGGCGGTGGTGATCGCCGTGACGTTTCGGATCGCGATGATGCCGGTGCTCGATGACCCGATGATCGCCGTGACGGTTCCGTTCGTCGCTGATCCCCGCCCAAGGCACACTGAATCGCGCAGCACGGCTCCGTCGACGACGATGCACGCGCGCTGCGTGGTGACGGGCACTGCGGTCGTCTCAACCCGCACGCGCTCCGCCACCGCGTTCGCGTCCAAGATCAACGTGGCCGCGACCGAGAGGTTGGCGGCTGCCGTGCCCTTGATCGCGAGGTCGCGGACCGCGCCGTCCTCTCTCACATAGACCCCGCTCTCGCCGGAGGCGTCGGGCTTGATGTGGATCACCGGGAGATCCGCCGGGTTCGCTCCATGGAGCACGACGTCCGTGGGGACGTTGATGGGGTCGTCGAACGGGGGCCTCGGCGCGCCAGGGCTCGTGTCCTTCGTCGCCTTGAAGTAGTCGCCGTCGGCCAGCTGCACGTCGTCACCGGCGACGGCCTCCCCGATCGCGACGGCCAGGAGGCACGGTTTGGCGGAGTTGGTGCACGGCGCCGTGCCGGGGGTGCTGAGCCCGTTGAATGGGGCAGCAAAACGGGTTGCCGCCGACGCGCCCGCGACGGGACCGGCCGTGGCCGCCACCGCGCCGGCGGCGATCAGGGCGATAGCGATGAGGCGGCGCTCCGGCATGCGAGCTTCCTTTGACGAACGGTGCCCGGCCAGGAGCACGGGCGGCTGCCCCCACCGTAGGCCGAAGCCCGAGCGCTGCCAAGCAGAAGGGCAGCATTCCGCGTACCGGCGGTCCGCCACCGACCCCAACAACGACAAAGGCCCCGCTTGCGCGGAGCCTTCGGGCAACTTCGGGGACGGGAGCGACGGGACTCGAACCCGCGACCTCCGGCGTGACAGGCCGGCGCTCTAACCAACTGAGCTACGCCCCCGGGCGTATGCCGGAGCGGGATTATTGCAGGCCGAGCGAAAGCGGGCTTCGTGCCCTCAAATCCCGCTGGACGGGCGACCGACGGCGACCGGTCGTGTGATGGCGCTCCGCAACTCCTGAGCGAGCACTGGGTTTCAGTCGATCAGAGCCCGCACGGATGCGGGCAACCCCGACACCCAAGGAGCGTCACCTCCATGCACCTCTCACTTTCTGCCCGCGCCGCCACCATTGCGATGGCGACCTTTGCCCTCAGCACGGCGACCGCCCAGGCGGCCGACGTCACCGGCACGTCCGCCAACGAGCGACTGCGCGGCACCGCCCTGACCGACGTCATCAACGCCGGCGGCGGCCACGACCTGCTGATCGGCCTCGCGGGCGACGACACCTTGAACGGCGAGGATGGCTTCGACCGCATCTGGGCGGGCACCGGCAACGACACCGCCAGCGGCGGCAACGGCCAGGACCGCATCTTCCTCGCCGACGGCAACGACATCGCCACCGGCGACGACGGCAACGACCGCGTCAACGGCGGCGCAGGCGACGACAACATCGACCTGGGCAACGGCAACGACCGGGCGTCCGGCGGCACCGGCAACGACACCCTCGCCGGCGGCGACGGCAACGACCGCATCTACGCCAACGCTGGCGCCGACACGGTGACGGGCGGCAACGGCAACGACGACCTGTGGGCGATGGCCCGCGTTGACGCCACGACCGACGGCAACACGACGGTGGACCGCCTCGACGGTGGCGACGGCAATGATCGCTTCCATGTGCGCGACGGCGAAGCCGACGTGATCACCTGCGGCGCCGGCAACGACCGCGTCATCGCCGACACCATCGACGTGATCTCCGACGCGACCGCCGAGGCCCCGAACGGGTCGTGCGAGAAGGTTGAGCGCAAGGAGCCCAAGACCAAGGACGACGGCGAGACCGGCGCCGACGACGCCACGCCCTCAGAGCCGAAGGTCACCGTGATCAAGAAGGGCAAGGGCAAGGGCAAGAACGGCGGCACGGTCGTCGTGATCCGCGTCTGACCCAGAGCAGCAACTGTGCCGGCGGCTGAGGGGCCGCCCCTGCCGCTCGCAGCCGGCCGGTGCCGTGGAGGTCCGGCCGACTAGGCGCGTCGCGTAACCGGCGACGCGTGAGCGGAGACCACGGTCCAAGCGTCGCTCAGGCGCCACGTCCGCTGGTAGCGAAGGCGCGTCCGAAAGGGCGCGCCTTCGTGCGTTCCGGCGACGGTCGCCACGACGTCGGTCGTGCCAAGCTCCTCGATCACGCGAACCCGCTGGCGCTCGACGGCAAACTCCGTCACGCGCAGGCGGCCACTGCGGTACGCCTCGATGTCCTGCGACTTCGTCAGGACGGTGCCGTCGGGTCCGACGAACTCAACCTCGTCGTCGAGCAGGGCTTCGAGCGCGATGACGTCGGCGGCCAGAACGGCACGCTGCAGCTCGAGTTCGGCGGCCTCAAGGTCGTCGGTGGAGTGCGGCACGCGCGGCATCGAGCCATAGCCTCGCACGCTCGATGGCGCCAAGAATGTGGCCGAGGCGCGTCCATACCCGCTCAGGTCTAAAGCCCAGCGAGCCGAAGCGCGATAACCAAGGTGAAGCCAAACCGGTCCAAACACTCGGATCGGCGCCGGCTCCGGGTACCGCCATGTCACGTTTCACCGCCAACAGCAGCTTCATGCGGCAGATTCGCGCCGCCAACTCGCAGCGTCGCCGCGAACTCGAGCACGCCAACGAGCGCGACCGGATCTTCCGCTCGCGTTGCTCGGCCGCCGGCATTCAGACCACCACCCCGGACGCCGCCTCCATCGCGGCGCGCCACCTCCTTCGCGAGACGCCGTTTCGCAACAACAGCCTCGAGTTCACGGGCGACCGCCTCTGGATCGGTGAGGGGCATGTCGGCAACGGCCTCAAGCACCAGGCAGGCTTCGGCCTCGCGGCGATGCAGGCCTGCGTGGAGGCCTGGGATGAACAGTTCACCTGGGATCCCCAGCGCCCACCGCTCGACGTGATCATCTCCGTCCGCGATTGGCTCGAACCCAGCGAACGCTGGAGCTGGGACGTGCGCCGCACCGGCGAAGTCCCGGAGAACCAGCCGCCCTTCTGGTAGTAGGGGGGCGTTCCGGTCGGGGGTGGGGGGAGAGCCCGTTCGGACACCCTCACGCTCGCTGGCGCTCACTCCGGTCGGGAACGGTCCGCCCGGGCTCTGCCCCCACCCCCGACCTGCCGTTGGCTGCGCCGGCGTCTTCTCATTGGGGTTTGGGGTGGTTGGTGGCGCCCTCGTCGACAGATGGGTCTTGGCGGCCTGCGCGGCGGCGCTTGAGCGGGTTGGCGGCGGCGGGACTGGGCGAGCCGCGACGGCGACTTGGCCCTTGGCGGCGGCGGATCTGCGATCGCTTCGGGGCCGGTGGGCGCCGGATCAGCGAGGGCGGGGCGTGCTTCAGCGAGGCGGGCCTACCGGTGTCTGAGCGGGCGGGCGGCCGGGCCGCAACCTCTGGCGGTTGCATTCGTGTTCCCCAATCGGTGAACGTGATGAGTCCGGGGTCAGAGCCCCCAAATCGACACGTTCGTCGATCGCGCAACCGCTAGGGGTTGCATCTACCTGACATAACGCGCCCCGTGGCGGTCTTCGCGTTGAAACCGCCGCACGTCCGGCGGGTTCGACGCGACTCCGGATTCGCGCGGCGCTCTGGCCGGCCAATGCAACCCCAGGCGGTTGCATCTACCTGACATGACGCGCCACCAAGCGCTCTTCGCGTCAGAGTTACCGGGCGTCCGGTAACTCCGACGCGAAGAGCGCCCGGCGCCCGTAGGCGCCGAAGCGATCCAAGTCCCGCCGCCGCCAACTAGCGCAACCCACGACTCCGCCCGCCCTCGGTGCGGCGGCGCCCGAATTCCCCGCAGCGATCGAAGTCCCGCCGCCGCCAACCAGCCCGAACGCCGCCCCGCCAACAGGCCAAGACCCCACGACGGCCGAGTCGCCGCCAAAGCCCAAGACCCGAATGAGAAGACGCCGGCGCCGCCAACGGCCGCTCGCCGCGCATGGGCCGGCCAGCGCTGGCGCCGCCAGCAGCAGGCCCGGGTGGGGTGGTCGCTTCAGGGAGAGTCCGCGTCGCGATGTACGTTTCCGGCCGCCAGGCCGTAAACGGACCTCGCGATCCGCGTCCCGGAAGCGACCACCCCACCCGGGCCGACCAGCTGACGACCGCCAGCCCAGACGCACCAAGGCGCCGAGACCGGCCGCCCCCACTACTCCTGTTCGAACATCCGCGACAGCGCCTGCCCAACCAGGCTGCGCACGACGGCGGCGTTGCGCTGCACGTGGGAGCGCATGAAGGCGGCGGCGGCGTCGGCGTCGCCGCT
>JAUMFO010000138.1:0-1620 GCA_032119795.1 Solirubrobacteraceae bacterium | reverse complement strand
CGAACGTGCGAGGCCTTGATGCGCGCCTCGGTGCGATCGAGCTTGGCTTGGTACCGGTCGAGTTCGGCTTGTGCCTCGGCCTGGCGGCGTTCCAGCACCGCCACCCCCTTGGCGGCGATCGACTCCAGCTTCTCCAGTCGAGCCGCTGCCGAAGCCAGCGACTTCTCCGCGGACTTGCCTCGCTCAATCCGGCTCTCGACCTCACCCTGTGTCGCGCCGGTCGCGCCGAGCGGGAGCGCCGACCACAGCATGAACGGCGACGCGATCGTGAGCGCGGCCACCGCGAAGACGCGACGGCCGGACCGACCTCGCGAGGGCTGGCGATGGCGGGGTCCGAAAGGCGAGGCGGGCATGGGTGAGGGCCGCGAACGGATCGCGGTCGACCAACGACGGTAACGCCGACGCCGCCACCTGGGCGCAGGTCCGCCTGCAATCTGGCCGGTTCGCCGCCTGCAGTGGGCAGAGCGGCCACTTGACGGCCACTAGGCTCCCCGCCACGCTGCTGGCAGACCTTGCGCCGGCTGGCGCGCCCTCGACCCGCTCAACCCCTGGAGCTGCCCGTGCCGCCCATCTCCCGTGGATTCCTTGGCCGCCGCCGCGATGCGCCGGATCCCACGCGAGTGCCACCAGGCCAGCACCTCGTGCAGGACTGGCCGGTCCTCACCTACGGGCCCACGCCGCAGACGCAAACGGCCGACTGGACGTTCAGCGTCGACGGCTCGGTCGGGGCGGGCCGACGCTGGACGTGGGAGGAGTTCCAAGCGCTCCCACAGGAGACGTTCACCAAGGACATCCACTGCGTGACGAGCTGGAGCAAACTCGACACCTCGTGGACGGGCGTCTCGCTCGACGTGCTCCTCGCCGAGACCGAGCCAACGGGCAAGTTCATCTCGGCCTGGTGCGACGGCGGCTACACCACGAACCTGCCGATGGCCGACGTCCTCGGCGGGAAGGCCTGGATCGTCCACACCTACGACGGTGCGCCGCTGCCCCGCGAGCATGGCGGGCCCGCCCGACTGCTCGTGCCGCACCTGTACTTCTGGAAGAGCGCCAAGTGGGTTCGGGGGATCACCGTGACGGAGTCCAACGAGCCCGGCTTCTGGGAGCAGAACGGCTACCACGACCACGGCGACCCGTGGACCGAGGAGCGCTACGGGCCGAGCTGGCGTTGATCGCTGTGACCAGCCCCAACGCGTGGCGCGTCGCGACGGTGGCCGCCGTCATCCAAGAGTCGCCGCGCGCGGTGACGCTGCGCCTCGACATTCCCGGCTGGGAACCCGGCCACCACCGCGCCGGCCAGCGCCTCGACATCCGCCTGACGGCAGAGGACGGCTACCAGGCCACGCGTGCCTACTCGATTGCGTCACCGCCGCAGTGGCCCGCGGTCGACGTGACCGTCGAAGCGATCATGGATGGCGAGGTCTCGCCGTACCTCGTGGAGGGCGTCCAGCCCGGCGACGAGCTGGAGATTCGCGGGCCGATCGGCGGCGCGTTCACCTGGCAGCACGCCGACGGTGGCCCGCTCCTGCTGGTCGGCGGCGGCTCCGGGGTCGTGCCGCTGATGTCGATGGTGCGCGCCTACATCGCCGATCCAGCACGACTCATGGCACCGGAGGCCCT
>JAUMFO010000137.1:0-32075 GCA_032119795.1 Solirubrobacteraceae bacterium | reverse complement strand
TGGTGATCCCCGGCCGCGTGTACCGCCGCGACTACGACGCCACGCACCTGCCGCAGTTCCACCAGGTCGAGGGGCTTGCGGTCGACCGCGGCATCACGCTCTCCGATCTCAAGGGCACCCTGCTGGCGTTCGCCCGCGAGATCTTCGGCGGCGAACTTGAGATCCGTCTGCGCCCGCACTTCTTCCCGTTCACCGAGCCGTCGGTCGAGATCGACGTCGCCTGCTTCAACTGCAGCGACGGCTGGATCGGTGGCGACCGCTGCCCCGTCTGCCGCGGCGAGCAGTGGCTGGAGATCCTTGGCGCCGGCCAGGTCGATCCCAACGTGCTGCGCGCCGTCGGCCGCGAGGAGTACCACCCCGAGCGGGTGCAGGGCTTCGCCTTCGGCCTAGGGATCGAGCGCATCGCCATGCTGCGCAGCGGCATCCCCGATCTGCGCCTCTATATCGAGAACGACGTCCGTTTCCTGGAGCAGCTGCGATGAAAGTCCCCCAGAGCTGGCTCCTGCGCTACTGCGATCCGGGCCTGTCTACCGCAGAACTTGAAGACCGCCTGACCGACTCAGGCACGAAGGTCGAGGCGATCCACCAGTCCGGGCCGCCGTCGACCGAGGGCTTCGTCGTCGGCCTCGTGCTCGCCCGCGAGCAGCACCCCGATGCCGACAAGCTCGGCGTCTGCCGGGTCGACGTCGGCGCCGACGAGCCCGCCCAGATCGTCTGCGGCGCACCGAACGTCGGCGCCGGCCAGTTCGTCCCGGTCGCGACGATCGGCGCCGTCATGCCGGGCGGCATGAAGATCAAGAAGGCCAAGCTGCGCGGCGTGGAGTCGCGCGGCATGATTTGCAGCGCCCGCGAGCTGGAGCTCGGCGTCGATCACGACGGGATCCTCGTGATCGGCACCGTCGCCGACGGCGCCTCGCTCGAGAACGGCGCCGGCTCGCCCGCCGCGGCCGCGCTCTCCGGCATCGACAAGAACAAGCTCCGGCCCGGCGCTGCGCTGGTCTCCGTCCTGCCGCTCGGCGGGCCGGTCATCGAGCTTGAAGTCACCCCGAACCGCCCCGATTGCCTGGGCGTCTACGAGGTCGCTCGCGAGCTGCACGCCGCCACCGGTGCGCCGCTTGCGCCGCAGAAGTGGGCTGGGGTGGAGCTGCCCAAACCCGCTCCCGTCCAAACGAACGCGGCGGGTGCGCCGACGGCCTCCATCGACGGCCTGACGGTCACGCTGACCGAGCACGAGAAGTGCGAACGGTTCACCGCGATCGTCTACGCCGACGTGAAGGTCGGCCCGTCGCCACCGTGGCTCACGGCGCGCCTGATGGCCGCGGGCCAGCGGCCGATCAACAACGTCGTCGACATCACCAACTACGTGATGCTCGAGACCGGCCAGCCGCTCCACGCCTTCGACCTGGATCGCGTCGCCGGCGGCTCGCTCGAGGTGCACGCCGCGGCCGAGCCCACGGCCGTGACGACCCTCGACGGCGAGGACCGCACCGTCCCCGCCGGCACGCTGCTGATCTCCGACGCCGACGGCCCGACGTCGGTCGGCGGCGTGATCGGTGGAGCCCGCTCCGAGGTCCTGCCGACGACGACCCGCGTCGCCATCGAGGTCGCGACCTGGCACGGGCCGACGATCCACGACACGTCGTGGGCGATGGCCGTGCGGACCGAGGCCTCCGGGCGCAACGAGAAGGGCTTGCCCGTCGAGCAGACTCTCGACGCGCAGCGCCGCGCCCTGCAGCTGATGGCTGAGCTGGCCGGCGCCTCGCCGGTCGGCCCGATGATCGATCTGGGCGCCCGCCACGGCGAGGCCCCGATCCTTCAGCTCCCGAGTTCGTTCTGCAAGCGCGTCCTCGGCTACGAAGTCAGCGAGGCCCGCCAGGCCAAGCTGCTCAAGGCGATCGCCCTGGGCGTGGAGTCCTCCGGCACCGGCGTGCTCACGGTGACCGTGCCGCCGCGGCGCCGCAACGACCTCACGCGCCCAATCGATCTCGTCGAAGAGATCGCCCGCCTCGACGGCCTCGGCACCGTTCCCGCCACGCTGCCTGCCGGTCGCCCGGCCGGCTCGCTCACGCCGCGCCAGCATCTGGATCGGGCGTTGCTCGACCTGCTCGTCGGCCGCGGACTGCTTGAGGTGGTGGGGTGGAGCTTCGGCAACACCGACCAGCTCGACCGGCTCGGCCTGCCCGAGGGCGACCCGCTGCGGTCGGCCGTCAAGGTGAAGAACCCGATGAGTTCCGAGCTCGGGCAGCTCCGCACGACCGTGCTGCCGTCGCTCTTGGAGATTGCCGAGCGCAACACCGCCCGCGGCCACAAGGACCTGCGGTTCGCTGAACTCGGGACGACCTACCGTGCGGTGCCAGGCGCCGAGCTGCCGGATGAGTTCCGCACCCTCGGTGTGCTGCTGACGGGCAACCTGACCGCCCCGACGTGGGTCGACCAGACCCCCGCGAAAGCCGACGCGCTCGCGGCGACCGACGTCGTCCGCGCGATCAGCGAGCTGCTGCGCGTTGACCTCGAGATCGACCAGTCGACGGTCCCGGTGTATCTGCATCCGGGCCGCGGCGCGGTCGTGCGTCTGGCCGGGGTGCCGGTCGGCGTCGTTGGCGAGCTGCACCCGCGGATCGCGGCCAGCTACGACCTCACCGCGCCCGTCGCGGTGCTCGAGCTCGATGCCGGCGCGCTCCTGGATGCCGCACCAGGACGCCCCCAGTACCGGGCGTTTGCGTCATTCCCGCCCGTCAGCCAGGACCTCGCGGTGATCGTCGACGCGGCGATCCCGGCCAAGACCGTCGTCGCGGCCGCCAAGGCTGGTGGCCCGGCGCTGCTCAAGGGCGTACGCGTCTTCGACGTCTACACCGGAGAGGGGCTCGGCGAGGGCAAACGCTCACTCGCGCTGCGGCTCACGTTCCGCGCTGAAGACCGCACGCTGACTGAGGAAGAAGCCTCCGCCGCACGGCAGAAGATCCTCGGCGCCCTGGAGAAGGAAGTCGGAGCCGTCGCGCGTGTCTGATGGGTCCGCACCGCAGCCACGCGTTCTGATCGCCGGCGCCTCCGGGTTCGCCGGTGCGATTGCCGCTCGGCTGATCCAGGACCACCCGGTCTTTCAGCTCGGTCCGATCACGGCGCGCGCTGAGGCCGGGCAGCGGCTCGTCGACCTCTACCCGCAGCACCGCGTCGACGCCGTCCTGGAAGAGCTCGACGTTGCGCGGCACGGCGGCGAGGTTGAGGCGGCCATCGTTGGCTACCCCCACGCCGCCGCCGCGCCAGTCGTGAAGGCGCTGCTTGATCAGGGCGTGCGCGTGATCGACCTCTCGGCCGACTTCCGCCTGCGCGACCTCGCGCTCTACGAAGACTGGTACGGCGCCCACCCGCACCCCGAACTCATCGGCCAGTCCGTCTACGGCCTCCCCGAGTTCTACCGCGACGACCTCGCCGCCGCAAGCCTCGTCAGCGGCCCGGGCTGCTTCCCGACGGCGGCGCTCCTTGGCCTGCGGCCGCTGGCTGCCGGCGGGCTGCTGGCCGACGTGATCATCGACGCCAAGACCGGCGTGTCCGGCGCGGGCCGCGGCCTGAGTCACGCGACGAGCTACGTCACGATCAACGACTCGATCTCCGCCTACAAGACGACCGGTCATCGCCACCGGCCCGAGATCGAGCAGGAACTCGCGCTCGCTGGGTCCGACGTAAAGGTCACGTTCGTCCCGCACCTCGTGCCCGTCGATCAGGGCGAGTACGTCTCGATCTACGCGACCCTCAGCGAGCCACGCTCGGCCGAGGCCGTTGCCGCGAAGTACGCCGAGGCCTACGCGGGCGAGGCGTTCGTCGAGGTCGTCGCCGGCCCGCCGAACACGCGGGGCGTCCGCGAGACCAACCACTGCCGGATCCACGTGCAGGTGGAGGAACACACCGGTCGCGTGATGATCTTCAGTGCGATCGACAACCTCTGGAAGGGCACGGCGTCGCAAGCGATCCAGTCGCTGAACGTGATGTTCGGCCTGCCCGAGACCACCGGCCTCCTGCCAGGCGGCCAGACGACGCCCTCGGCGTCTGGAGCGCACGCGTGAACGAACGCCCCGACCTCACCGCCTGGCTGCCCGTCCCCGCGGGCGTCACGCTCTCGGATCCGGCACAGCTCCCCGCGGGCTTCCGCGCCGGTGGCGCTGCGACCGGCAGCAAACCTTCCGGTGCGCTCGATCTCGGGATCGTGGTCTGCGACGAGCCCGCGATGACGAGCGCCGCGCGGTTCACGCCGTCGGCCGCGCCGGCCGCGCCGCTCGTGATCACCCGCGACCGCTGCACCGTTGAGAAGCTCCGCGCCGTCATGGTGAACAGCGGCAACGCCAACGCCGCCACCGGTCGCACCGGCTTCGAAGAGGCCGCCCGCACGCAGGGCGCCTGCTCGATGCTGCTCGGCCTCCCGATCGAGCAGATCGGCCTCTGCTCCACCGGCAAGATCGGCGAGCCGCTCGACGGCCGCGCGTTCGTGCAGACGCTGCCCCGCGTCGGCGACGACCTCTCGACCGATGCGACGACCTTCAACCAGGCGATCTGCACGACCGACCTCTTCCTGAAGAAGTCAGCGGTCGACGTGGCGCTCCAGGGTGGAACCGTTCGGATCGTCGCCCAGGCCAAGGGCGCCGGAATGATCCACCCCGGCTTCGCGACGATGCTCTGCTTCGTGCAGACCGACGCTCGGCTCGGCGCCGGCCAGTGCGACCGGCTGCTCGGCAACGCCCTGGTCGAGACCTTCAACCGCGTCTCCGTCGACGGGCAGATGTCTACGAACGACACGGCGATCCTCCAGGCGTCCGGCGCCTCGGGCATCACCCCGGAAGACAAGGACGAGGACGCGCTGCTGCAGTCGGCGCTGACCTACGTGCTGCTCGACCTGGCGCTGCAGCTCATCGCCGACGGCGAGGGCGCCACGCGCCTGGCGCGCGTCACCGTGAAGGGCGGCGACCCGCTCGGGCACGCGGCAGACAAGGTCGCCGACGCGATCTCCACGTCGCCGCTCGTGCAGACCGCGCTCACCGGCGCCGACCCGAACTGGGGTCGCATCGTGCAGGCCGCCGGCCACGCACTGGCCGGCCGCGGCGAGGTGCCGTTCTCGGTGAGCTTCGGCGGCGTGCACGTCTGCAAGGCCAATCAGGCCACGCGCTACGACGTCAAAGACGCCGAAGCCGCCGCAGCCGAGGAACTCGTCGAGATCGGCGTGTCGTTCCCCGGCGACGGCGAAGCCGTCCGCTACTTCTGCGACCTGACCGTCGCGTACGTGCGCTTCAACAGCGAGTACACGACTTGATCGTCCCCACGACCACCACGAACCGGAACGGGAGGTTCTGATGCGCGACGTCAGCACCCTGCTCGAGGCACTGCCCTACATCCGGGAGTTCCACGGCCGAACGGTGGTCATCAAGTACGGCGGGGCGGCGATGACCGACCCCCAGCTCGTCGAGGACTTTGCCCGCGACGTCGTGCTCCTGAAGTACGTCGGGATGAACCCGATCATCGTGCACGGCGGCGGGCCCGAGATCACCAACCTGATGAACCGCCTCGGCAAAGAGGTCGAGTTCGTCGACGGCCTGCGCGTCAGCGATGCCGACACGGTGCAGCTCGCCA
This sequence comes from Solirubrobacteraceae bacterium, assembly GCA_032119795.1. Classification (GTDB taxonomy): domain Bacteria; phylum Actinomycetota; class Thermoleophilia; order Solirubrobacterales; family Solirubrobacteraceae; genus JAGIBJ01. The sequence continues at coordinate 26,459 of JAUMFO010000137.1, read as the reverse complement.
AGATGGTGCTCGTCGGCAAGGTCAACAAGGACATCGTGCTGCGCCTCGCGCGCCACGGCCAGCCCGCCGTCGGCCTCTCCGGTGACGACGGCGCGCTCTTCCGCTGCAAGCGTCGCGCGGCCCCCGACGGGACGGACATCGGGTTCGTCGGCGAGATCGACCGCGTCGACACCGGCGTCGTGGAGCACATCGCTGAGGACTACATCCCGGTGATCGCGTCGGTCGGTGCTGACCGCGAGGGCAACTCCTACAACATCAACGCCGACGAGGCTGCGGGCGCCCTCGCGCGTGCGATGAAGGCCTACAAGCTGGTGTTTCTGACGGACGTCGCCGGTTGGCTGCGCGACGCCAAGGACCCGGACTCGTTGATCCGCCAGGCCGATGCCAATCAGGTCGAGCACGCGATCGAGCACGACGTCAGCGGTGGGATGGCACCGAAGCTCAAGGCGTGCGTCGACGCGATCTACGGCGGCGTGTCGGCCTCGTACATCATCGACGGTCGCGTCCCGCACTCGCTGATGCTGGAACTCTTCACCGACGACGGCATCGGCACCAAGATCACGCCGGCGGCGTAGGGGAGCAGCGATGACGACCTCTACCGACCACACGGCCCCTTCGCTCGCCGAGCTCCAGCAGCTCGACGACGACTACACGATCGACACCTACGCCCGGTACCCGCTCGACGCCGTCCGCGGCGAGGGCGTTCGCCTGTGGGATGCCGCGGGCGTCGAGTACCTCGACTTCCTTGCCGGCATCTCCGTCAGCAACGTCGGCCACTGCCACCCAGTCGTGGTCGAGGCGATTCGCGAGCAGGCGGGCAAGCTGCTGCACGTCAGCAACCTCGTCCACACCGAGCCGGCGCTGCGCTTGGCTGAGCGCCTGGCCACGAACTCGCTGGGCGACGGCAGCAAGGTCTTCCTCTGCAACTCGGGCGCCGAGGCGGTCGAGGCGGCGCTGAAGCTGTCGCGCCGCGCAAAGGCCGCCGGAGACATCGTCGTCGTTCGCGAGGGCTTCCACGGCCGCACGTATGGCGCGCTTTCGGCGACGCCGCAGGAGGCCAAGCAGGCACCGTTCGCTCCGCTCGTGCCGGGATTCATCGTCGCCGAGCCGACCGTGGAGGGCATCACGAGCGCCGTGACGGCCAACACCGCGGCCGTGCTGATTGAGCCGATTCGCGGAGAGAGCGGCGTCTGGCCCGTGCCGGACGAGGTGCTCGTCGCGGCCCGCGAGGCTTGCGACCGCGTCGGCGCCGCCTTGATGTTCGACGAGATCCAGACCGGTCTCTTCCGGACCGGCCCGATGTGGCGGTTCCAGTCGACGCCGGTCGTCCCGGACGTGATGACCAGCGCCAAAGCCCTGGGTGGCGGTCTTCCGATCGGCGCGATGATTGCCGGCCCGCGCCTGGCGAACACGCTTCAGCGCGGCGACCACGGCTCGACCTTCGCCGGCTCCCCGATCATCGCCGCCGGCGCCCTCGCGACGCTTGACGTGCTGATGGATCCGGCATTGCCGGCCCGGACGGAGGCCCTCGGCGCACGCCTGCGCGACGGCCTCTCGCGCCTGCCGGGCGTGAGCGAGGTGCGCGGCGCCGGCCTGATGGTCGGCTTCGACCTCGAAGGCGGCGGCGCCCCGGACATCGCCATGCGCGCCATCGCCGAGCAGCGCCTGTTGCTCAACGCCACCGGCCCCCAGACGCTGCGCCTGTTGCCGCCGCTGGTCGTGACCGAGGAGCAGATCGACGACGCGGTCGGGCGGCTCGGCGCGCTGCTGGGCTAGGGCGCGGTGGGTCGCGGTTGCCGGCCCAAGAGCGCGGACCTAGCCTTCTGGACATGGCTGAACCGGCGAACGACGACACTTCGACGAGCGGTCGCGTGAGCGCGCTCTTCGCCGGTCTGGTCAACGAGCCGCTTGAGTTCCCCCAGCGGGGTCAGGGCGACGCCCAACGCAACCGCCAGCTCGCGAAGTGCATGGCGGAGATCGACGCCGAGCCGCTCAGCGGTCGTGGAGGCGACGCGGCCTCCGACCTCAGGGCAGCTCGCGCGCAGCTGCGCCGCTAGTAGAGCTCGCGCCAGCGCTTTGACGCTCGCCGCGCGGCGACCGGCGGGTTCGAGCCAGCCCGCACGCGGGAGACCCGCAGTTCGCTGCGGCCTCTCCACGGATTCGAACTGCGCCGCTGGCCTGCAGGATTGGGGTCCATGGCGCGCCCTGCGCCAGCAGTTGGAGCGCCCGGAGGCCTCAATGCCCGCAACGAAGATCGACCCACGTAAGGAGCTGGGGTCCGTCTACGCGCCAAAGCGGGCGCCGCAGATCGTCGAGGTGCCGGCCCTGACGTTCCTGATGGTCGACGGCCACGGCGACCCGAACACCGCGAAGGACTACGTCGACGCGATCGGAGCGCTGTTCACGTTGTCCTACGGCGCGAAGTTTGCGATCAAGGAGGGCGGCGGGCCTGACTACCGGGTGATGCCGCTCGAGAGCCTGTGGGGCGGCAACGGCGGAGTGTTCCCTGAGCGGATGGAGGACTGGACGTGGACGGCGATGATCGCCCAGCCGCCGGAGGTGACCCCGGAGCTGATCGCCTCGCTGCGCGAGCGGGCCGAGCGCAAAGTCGCGCCGGAGGTCCTGGACCGCGTGCGGATCGAGACCTTCGAGGAGGGGCCGGCCGCGCAGGTGCTGAACATCGGGCCGTGGTCGCAGGAGGAAGCCACCATCAAAGAACTCCACGACTTCATCGCCGACCACCAGCTGGCGCCGCGCGGTCGCCACCACGAGATCTACCTCAGCGACCCGCAGCGCACGGCGCCCGAGAGGCTCCGCACGATCATTCGCCAGCCGGTGGGCCCGGCCGACGCCTGCCCGAGCTAGCGGGCGGCTAGCGCCGCACGACGCGGGTGCGCGCCAGTCGGTCGTGTGGGGCACGACCCTCGTCGTCGACGGCAGCCGCGCCCACCCAGCCGGCGACCACGAGACCGGTCGGCACGGCGGTCAGGACGACCGCGATCCACAGGCCCGCGATCTCTCCGATCGGTTGCTGCAGTGCAAGGGCTGCGACCGCGAGCGGTGACGTGATCGACCACACCAGGGCCAGCGACAGTCCGACGAGGGCCAGCCGCAAGAACTCGCGACCCAGGAGCGCCGACGGGGTGGGGGCGCGACCGTCTGCCCGCACGACCCGCAGACGGACGAAGCGCCGCCCCGGCGTTCCTTTGTCGGTATGACTTGCCACGGCGTAATAGCCGACGACCAGCACCAGCAGCAAGGTCGATGAGACGAGGAGGGCGAGCGGATAACTGCCGAGGGCGATGCCGAAGTACTCCAGGTCGCGCGCCCGATCGGGCTCGATACGGCCGCTGGTCTCCGATTCTCCGACGCGCACCCCGATGGTGAGGCAGACGGCGGCGAGCGCCGCGAGGAAGCCGTCGTCAATGAGTCGGGCGATGAGTCGTCGAACGATGACCGCTCCGTGGCGCGGAATCGGTGGAAGGGGCTCGGTGGTCGGCTCGGTCATCCGCGCCGCACCGTAGTCCTGCAGGAGGACGGAGCGCACACGCTGGGCCGCAACGCCGCCCACGTCGCCCGGTCAATACCCTGGGTCGTCTAGCGCGGCAACGCCCAGGCGGACTCCTGCCAGGCGGCACGCGCTGACCTTTCCGCACCGCTCCTGAGGACCACTGCATGTCCGAATCCCCGATCCAAGCGACACCGCCGACCGCGTCCTACGAGGCGACGCCCGACCAGGTGCACCGCGTCTGCCTGCTCTACTCGGGCGGGCTCGACACGTCGGTGATGCTCAAGTGGATCCAGGACCAGTACGACGCCGAGGTCGTGACGGTCACCGTCAACCTCGGCCAGCCTGGCGAGGACTACAAGGTCGTCGAAGACAAGGCGAAGATGCTCGGCGCCGTCGAGACGTACACGATCGACGCGCGCGAAGAGTTCGCCAACGACTACCTCATCCCCGCGATGAAGGCCAACGCGATCTACGGCCTCAACTACCCGCTCTTCACGTCGCTGGGCCGGCCGCTGATCGCCAAGCTCGCCGTCGAGATCGCCCGCAAAACCGGCTGCGACACCATCGCCCACGGCTGCACCGGCAAGGGCAACGACCAGGTCCGCATCGACGGCACCGTCGCCGCGCTGGCCCCCGAGCTCAAGGTCATCGCCCCGGTGCGTGACTGGAAGATGGGCCGCGAAGAAGAGATCGCCTACGCGCGTGAGCACGGCATTCCCGTCAAGGGCGGCAGCGAAGGCCCGCCCCCGTACTCGATCGACGACAACCTCTGGGGCCGCTCCTCGGAGGGTCGCTGGATCGAGGACCTCACCGTCGCGCCGCAGGACGACGTCTTCCAGCTCGTCACGCGCCCCGAGGAGGCTCCGGACGAGTCCGAGTACATCGAGATCGAGTGGGAGAAGGGCGTGCCGGTCGCGCTCAACGGCGAGAAGCTCGGCATCGTCGAGCTGATTGAGGCCGTCGCCGAGTACGGCATCAAGCACGGGGTCGGCATTGTCGACCACATCGAGGACCGCATCGTCGGCCTGAAGGTGCGTGACATCTACGAGGTCCCGGCCGCCGCGATCCTGATCCCGGCCCACGCCGAGCTCGAGCGCCTCACGGGCACGATCCACCAGAACCAGTTCAAGGCCGGCCTGGATCGCCAGTGGGCCTACCTCGTGTACGCGGGCCTCTGGTGGGAGCCGCTGCGCAAGAACCTCGACGCCTACATGGACTCCGTCAACCAGTACGTGACGGGCACGATCGGCGTGAAGCTCTACAAGGGTGTTGCGCGCGTCGTGACCCGCAAGTCGCCGCACGCCGTCTACGACGCGTCGCTGGCGTCGTTCAACGAGTCGGGCGGCCTGTTCTCGCAGCAGGCGTCGCCGGGCTTCATCGAGCTCTTCACGCTGCAGTCGCGCCTCGCGCACCGCCTCCACACGGAGAACCCGGTCGACTAACGCGGCCTTCGCGGTGGGGCGGCGATCCGCCGGCCCACCGCCACGGCTTCGAGGGCCGGGACCCGCGCATCGTCTGCGCCGGTCCCGGCCCTCGGTCGTTCTGGCGCGTCAGCCTCGGTCTGGTTTGCAGCGCGTGTCTGCAAACCAGGGGGCGTCTTGGGTGGTTTGGGCCGTTGGCGCGTCAGCCTCGGTCTGGTTTGCAGCGCGTGTCTGCAAACCAGGGGGCGTCTTGGGTGGTTTGGGCCGTTGGCGCGTCAGCCTCGGTCTGGTTTGCAGCGCGTGTCTGCATACCAGGGGGCGTCTTGGGTGGTTTGGGCCGTTGGCGCGTCACCCTCGGTCTGGTTTGCAGCGGCGGTCTGCAAACCAGGCCGGCGGTCCCGCGGCGCTGCGCAGTGTTGGAACGGTTCGGGTGTCCGCTGTTGCAGTTCGCTCGCCACGGTGAAGTCATGGACCTTCTCCCCGAGGCGATCGACCTGTGTGCCGAGGTTTCGCAGCCAACGGATGCCATCGTGAGGCCCCGCACGCTGCTCTCAGCCGGGATCTCGCGTGGCATCTTCGAGCGGCTCGTGGCTATTCGCCATCTGCGCCGCGTCTTGCACGGCTTGTATCTCGTTGGCTCCGCGCGGCTCACGCAGCGGCAACTCCACCGGGTGAACCTCATGCGCGCAGGCGCCGCCGGAGCCTTGACCGCCCAGAGTGGGCTCGAAGTGAAGGCCGTCCTCTGGCCGCGGGAGGGACTCTCCACCGGGCTGACGGCAAATTCGAACGCGGTCGGGGAACACTTCACCATGGTTCCGATGGACTCTGGCGATCCGGGTCTGATCCGGCTACGCCATGTCGACGAGCGGGTGCCGACGGAGGAAGTGGCTGGCTTTGCGGTGGCGCCGATGGGCCGGATGTTGACCGACCTGGTGGCCTTCGACGGCGGCCACTTGCTGAACATCGCCTGGAACCAGGCCGAGTTCCGAGGACTTCTCGATCAGGACGCGCTGCGTTCCGATATTGGTTCGGGGAACCGGACCGGAGCGGCCGAAGTTGGCAAGCTCGTCGACCATCGCCGAATCGTCACCAAGCCGGGAGACGACCTCCGCGGAAAGACCGAACTGCCGTGGTTGCACCTGATGCTGGAGGCCGGGATTCCGATGCCGGCCCTCAACGCGCCGGTCGTCGCGGGACGCAGCAGCTACTTCGCTGACTACCTGTGGATCAAGTACATGGTGGCGTTGGAACTTGACTCGCCGGACCATCTGACGCCGGTGGTCGCGGCGCGCGACCGCGCCCGTGATGACGACTTCGACAGCGTCGGAATCCATGTGTTGCGCCTGATCGACAGCGTTGCGCTCGCCGATCCACGGCCGCACTTGGAACGCATCAAGGGTGCGTTGCGGCGGCGGGGCTGGACCGGCGCCTGACCGACCGGCCGTTCTGGCGCGTCAGCCTCGGTCTGGTTTGCAGCGCGTGTCTGCAAACCAGGGGGTGGCTTGGGTGGTTTGGGCCGTTGGCGCGTCAGCCTCGGTCTGGTTTGCAGCGCGTGTCTGCAAACCAGGGGGCGCGGGGGGGTGGTTTGGGTCGTTGGCGCGTCAGCCTCGGTCTGGTTTGCAGCGCGTGTCTGCAAACCAGGCCGGCCGGGCCCTGACCGCCCGGGGCACGATGGCTCGCGGCGCGCTCGGGCTAGGGTTCTCCCTATGAGCAAGCGTCCGTTCTATACCGCCCTTGGCTACGTCGTCTGGAAGGCCGGGAAGTTCACGGCACGACACAAGGCCAAGCAGGTACTCGGCAGCCCGGAGTTGCTGGTTGCGGCCGTCGTTTTTGCCGGAGTGGTTGCCGGCGGCGCGACCATCGCCGCAAACGAACTCGGCGACGACTGACGCGGTTTCTCGGCGACTGCCGACGAGGGACTGACGCCCGCCGTTGCCGGTGCCGCCGGTCGCAGCGGCTACGCGGCACGGCGCCTCGCGCGCGTAACGGCGCCCGCGCGATACGGTTGGCGCCGTGTCCGACCGCCCCCCGGAGAACCCCCAGTCGCCGACCGGCGATCCCGAGCGCACGCTGAACGACATCCTCGCCGCCCTCTCGCGCGTCGGCGAGAGCGACGAGCCGTCGGTACCGGAATCGGCCGGCATGCACGGCGCCGTCGCTGAACTCAGCGCGGCGCTCGACCAGCTCTTCACCCTGGTGCGGACCGATCGCGCCGAGCAGCGCGCGCGCATCACCGAACTCGAAGCCGCGCTCTCGGTCGCGCATGCGCGGATCCGGCAGCTCGAGGCCGGTGAGCAACTCAGCGATATCCCGGCCCCGCCGCCCAACGACTTCGGGCAGCTACGGGAAGCCGCCGAGCGCCTGCGCCAGCGCACCGAGGAACTCTTCCGAGACGCCGGCCCCGTCACCCAGTCGGCCGCCGCAGGCGTAGGCGGGCTCACGGCAGAATCGGCACTGAACGTCTCCGGCGCCGGCGACGACGAGGGCACGCCCGACGCACCCGCCGACGAGTGGCCCGCCACCGACGAAGACGCCGAAGCCCGGATCAAAGCTGCCCGCGACGCCGTCGAACTCAGCATGGCTGAGGACCACCCGAGCACCGCCGACTCCGCCGAGGCTGAGGAATTTGCGGTGCTTCGTGTGTTCCCCGGGGCCGCTGGCCCGCAGGACGACTCGATCGACGTCGAGAGCGACCTGCAGCTCGAGGAGCCGGAGGAGGCCAAGCAGGCCATGCAGGCAGTCGCCGCGCTGCCTATCCCCGTGGCCGAGACGGTCGCCGGGTCGGCCGACACGTCCGCTGGCGAGGAGCCGCTCGACGCCGACGAACCAGCGATCGACGAGGCAGCGCACGCCGAGCCCGACGCGCAAACAGTCCCCGAACCGACCGAGCCCGAGGCTCCGGCGCCGGGCAAGCTCGCCAAGCGCCCAGAGCCGATCGAGATTCAGCCGCGGCCGGCGCGCAAACGCCGCGCCGGCCTGCGTCGCCGCCGCATCGACGCCCGCAAGCTCGCCGGCATCGACCCGGCCACGGCGCTCCGCGCGATGGTGAGCGCCATCGACGACATCTGGACGGCGGGGGTGACCCTCGATCTCGTGATCGCGCTGACCGACGGCGGTTCGTTGAAGGTCACCGGTGGCCACAACCAGCCGCTGAGCGTCCTCGCCGTCAAACCCGGTTCGCCGGCGCGGACGACGGTGACGGCGACCACGGCGCAGCTCATTCCGCTGTTTGGTCGCCTGGAACTCACCGACGAGCAAAGCCCGCCGATGATCTACGGGCCGCGGCGCGACGCCGACCTGCTCGTCGGCTGGATCGACCGCGCCCAGCGCCTCGACGCCCAGCCGCTCTAGCGCCCGCGCGCCCGTTCCCCGCAACGAGCGGGAACAACGCCCGAAAAGCGCCCTGGGGTGGCCTGGAGCCGCCGGTCGGTCTGCGATCCTCGGTAGTCGATGAGCGCCCCGCCGTTTGCCCACCTGCACGTTCACTCCGAGTACTCGCTGCTCGATGGAGCCTGCAAGATCAGCGATCTCGTCAAGCGCGCCGCAGCGTTTGATCAGCCTGCCATTGGACTCACCGATCACGGCGTGATGAATGGCGCCGTCGAGCTCTACAAGGCCGCCAAAAAAGAGGGCATCAAGCCGATCGTCGGCTGTGAGATCTACCTCGTGGGTGATCTCAAAGCCGAGAAGAAGCAGAAGCGCACCCACCTCACGCTGATGGCGCAGAACAACGAGGGCTACAAGAACCTCGTGCGCCTCTCCTCCGCGGGGTTCCTCCAGGGTCTCTCCAGCGGCAAGCCGGCCGTCGACATGGCCCTGCTCGAGCAGTACTCCGAGGGCGTCATCGCGCTCTCGGGCTGCCTCTCGTCGACGTTCGCCAAGGCGCTCCTGAAGGACCGGGCCGACATCGCCGCCAAGCACATCGACGATCTCGTGCAGATCTTCGGTGAGGACGACGTGTACATCGAGGTGCAGAAGAACGGCCTCATCGAGCAGGACCAGGTCAACGAGGGTGCCGTCAAGATTGCCCGGGATCTGGGCCGCCAGCTCGTCGCCACAACCGACGTGCACTACCTGCGCCGCGAGGACCACGACCACCACACGGCCCTGCTGTGCGTGCAGACCAAATCGACGCTCCAGAACCCGAAGATGCGGTTCGACAACAACGAGTTCTATTTGAAGAGCACGGAGGAGATGGTCGCCGCCTTCACCGACTGGCCGGAGGCCGTGCCGAACGCCGCCGAGATCGCCGAGCGCTGCGAGCTCGAGATCCCGCTCGGCGGGATCCTGCTGCCGCGGTTCCTGCCCGACGGCGAGGACGAGCACAAGTACCTGCGCGAGCTCGTCTACGACGGCCTGCGCCAGCGCTACGGCGACCCGATCCCCGGCGACGCGATCGAGCGGGCCGAGATGGAACTCGCCGTCATCAACAAGATGGGCTACGACGCCTACTTCTTGATCGTCTGGGACTTCATCAAGTACGCCAAGGACAACAGCATCGCCGTCGGTCCGGGGCGTGGTTCGGCGGCCGGCTCGATCGTCGCCTACACGCTCAAGATCACCGATCTGGATCCGCTCAAGTACGACCTGCTGTTCGAGCGTTTCCTCAACCCCGAGCGCGTGTCGATGCCAGATATCGATATCGACTTCTCGGTCCGCGGCCGTGAGCAGGTGATGCAGTACGTCAAGGACAAGTACGGGTCCGAGCGCGTCGCTCAGATCATCACCTTCGGCAAGATGTTCCCTCGCGCCGCCACGCGCGACGCGGCCCGCGTCCTCGGCCACGAGTACGCGATCGGCGACCGCCTCTCCAAGCTGATCCCGGATCCCGAGCAGGGCCGCGCGCCGAGCTTCGAGTCGTGCCTGGTCGAGGGGTCCGAGTTGCGCAAGGAGTACGACTCCGATCCCGTCGCGCGCGAGATCATCGACGTCGCCAAGGGCCTGGAAGGCATCGTCCGCAACGCGTCGATCCACGCCGCCGCGGTCGTCATCTCCGACCGCGACCTGACGGACATCGTGCCGCTGCAGCTCTCCGACGACGGCATCGGCCCCGACGGGCAGAAGCAGTACCGCGCCGTCACCCAGTTCTCGATGAAGCCGGTCGAGGAGCTCGGGCTCCTCAAGATGGACTTCCTGGGGCTGCGCAACCTCGACGTCATCGAGGATGCCCTCGACATCATCGAGCGCTCCGGCCGCGAGCGCCCGAACATGTCGACGCTCCCGCTCGACGACGACAGGACCTTCCAGATGCTGCGCGCTGGCGACTCGATCGGCGTGTTCCAGTTTGAGTCCGAGGGCATGCGTAAGGCCCTCAAGGTCGTCGGGCCGACGCAGTTCGACGACCTCGTCGCGCTCGTGTCGCTCTACCGCCCGGGCGCCATGGACTCGATCCCGGCCTACGCGCGCGGCAAGCGCGACCCGGACTCGATCAACATTCCCGACGAGCGTTTGGTGCCGATCATCGGCCCGACGATGGGCGTGATCCTCTACCAGGAGCAGGCGATGCTCGTCTCCAAGGAGCTGGCTGGCTTCTCGGGCGCGCAGGCCGACGACCTTCGCAAGGCGATCGGCAAGAAGAACCGCGAGGCGATGGCCGCCCTCAAGCCGCCGTTCTTCGAAGGCTGCCGCAAGTCGGGCGTGGAGGAGCGCACGATCGAGTGGATCTGGGCGACCAACGAGAAGGCCGCCGACTACTCCTTCAACAAGTCCCACGCGGCCTGTTACGCGCTGGTCTCCTACCGCACGGCCTGGCTGAAGGCGAACTACCCCGCCGAGTACATGGCGGCGCTGATCTCCTCCGTCATGGATACGAAGGACAAAGTCCCGTTCTTCGCCGCGCAGACGGAGCAGATGGGGATCGAGATCCTCCCGCCAGACGTGAACGAGTCCGACCACGCGTTCCTCGTGATCGACGGCCAGATCCGCTTCGGTCTCGACGCCGTGAAGGGCGTCGGCTTCGCTGCCGTCGAAGCGATCAAGAACGCCCGTGAAGAGGGTCGCTTCGAAGACATCTGGGACTTCTGCGAACGCGTCGACTCCCGCGCCGTCAACCGCCGCTCGATTGAGGCGCTGATCAAGTCCGGTGCCTTCGGCACCACCGGCCACACCCGCAAGGGCATGCTCGCCGTGCTCGAGCAGGCGCAAGGCTCGGGCTCCAAGGTCCAGCAGGACGCCCTGCTCGGCCAGGGCTCGATCTTCGACTTCGGCGACGAAGGTGGGGCGCCCGTCAAGCAGTCCCGCCCGCCCGTTCCGCTCGACGAGTTCGATCACGGCGAGCTGCTGGAGATCGAGAAGGAAGCCCTCGGCCTGTTCGTCAGCGAACACCCGCTCAAACGCGTCAAGCCCGCGCTACGCCAGGCCGTCGACTGCTCGATCGCCGAGCTCCCGAACCAGAAGGACGGCTCCTGGGTCACGATCGGCGGCATCATCAGCCAGGCGCGCAAGATCCGCACGCGCTCCGGCAGCTCGATGATGTTCGCCACGATCGACGACCTCGAAGGCGACATCGAACTCGTCGTCTTCTCCCGCACCCTCGAGAGCTTTGAGGCGCTGCTGCAGCCCGACCAGCTCGTGATCGTGCGCGGCAAACTTGAGCACAAGGACGGCGGCAAGACGGCCGTCGTGGCACAGGACGTCCAAGCGTTTGCGCCGTCTGAGGAAGACCTCGAGACGGCCCGCGAGGCCGACGTGATCCAGGAGGTGCGCCGCGCCTCCCACATCACGCTGCAGCTCCAGCTCGGCCGCGTCTCCGAACGCACCCTCGACGACCTCCGGGACCTCCTGCAAGACCACGCCGGCGAATCCGGCGTCGTGGTCGAGCTCGTCGGCGACGGCAACGGGCACGGCACCGGCGTCGTGCGCCGCATGCAACTCGGCGAGGCCTACCGCGTCCGCCGCTCACCCGGCCTCGCCGTCGCCCTCGAAGAGGCCGTTCCGGGGCTCAGAGTCGCGCAGGTATAGGCGCCCGCTCAGCCCACAGATGGGTCGGTTCAGTTCGCGGTCGGCGCGAGCGTACTGCGGCGCAGCCACACGCCGGCGGCGGCGACCACACACGGCACCGTCGAGGCCGCGAAGGCCGCGCTGATCGACAGGTGGTCCACCAGGTAGCCGGCCGCTGGTGACGCGACGGTGAAGCCGAGCATGATCGCGCTCGTCGTCCACGCAAACGCCTCCGTCAGCGTGCCCGGCGGAGCGACGGCACCCATCAGGCCGTTCGCCGTCGCAAACACCGGCGCGATCCACAAGCCCGTCACGAACAGCACCAGGGCCAGCCCGGCCGTGCTTGGCACCACGCCCAGCAGCGCCGCCGTGGCGCCCATCGTCAGCAGGAGCCGGACGATTCGCCGAGGTGGATCGCTCGCCGGCCGCACGCGGGCGACCGCCATCCCGCCGACGAAGCTGCCGATCGACCACACCGCCAGCAGCACGCCGATCAGCGACAGCGCGCCGTTCTCTCGCCCGTACGCCGTGACCGACAGCTCGATCACTCCAAAGTAGGCGCCGGCGCCGGCCGAGATCAGCAGCATCGTCCGCACGCCCGGATCCGAGAGCGGCCCGAACAGGTGGCTCGAACGTTCGGCGCTCGGCCGCCAACGTCGCGACGCTCCAGACAGAGCAAACGCGACCGTGCCGCCGCCCGTCAACGCCGCGCAGACCAGCAGCGCCACGTCGGGACCGAACGCCGCAGCGATCAAGCCGACCAACAACAGCGGCCCGCCGGTAAACACCACCTCCACGGCGGCGGCCTCCAAGGCGTAACCGACATGGCGGTCCTCGTCGGTATCAAGGAGCAGATCCCAAAGCGCGCGCATCGGGCCGCCGAGTGGCGGCTGCACGAGGCCATTGACGCCGGCCACGAGCACGAAGAGCCAGAGCGGGCTGCTGAGCGGCATCACCGCGAGTGCGGCGGTCGCCGCTGCGCCGGTGAACGCCGTGGCAAGCAGCACGCGCGTCTGGCCGTCGCGATCGATGATCCGAGACAGCGCTGGCGTGCTGAACGCCAACGCCAGAGCAAACGCCGCCGACGCGATTCCGGCCTGCCCGTAGGAGTAGCCGGCGTCGGTGACGCGCACCACCGTCAGCAAGCTCATCGCGCCGAACGAGAGCCGCGCCAAAATCGACGCCGTGATCGTCGGAAAGACCTCCGGCTTGCGCAGGACGCCGATCACCGTCGACGGGTTCGCCATCGATTTGGCGGGTGTGCTGGGAGCAGACACCCGCTCCACGCTAGAGGGTCGCCGTGCGGCGACTCACGCTGCGTGCAGCTTGCGGGCGTAGGCGATCTCTTCGGCGGAGGTGCCGTTGCCGTCGGTGCCTGGGGTCTCGAGCACGCAGGGCAGGTGCTGGAACCGCGGCTCCTGCAAGAACGCCTGGATGCCCGCCTCGCCGATCTCACCCTCGCCGAGGTTGGCGTGGCGGTCGCGGTTGGAGCCGAGCGGGTACTGCGAGTCGTTGAGGTGCAGGCTGCCGAGGCGATCGAGGCCCAGCTCCTTCTCGAACTCGTCGACGACGGCCTGCACGGCTTCGGCGCTGCGCACGTCGTAGCCCGAAGCCAGCAGGTGGCAGGAGTCCAGGCACACGCCCAGGCGCGGCGAGCCGCCCGCGGCGTCGATCAGCTCGGCGAGTTCGGCGAAGGTCCGGCCCAGCGTGCCGCCAGCGCCGGCGGTGATCTCCAGGTGCAGCGGGCATGAGTCTGACTCCGCGAGGCACTCGGCGATCACCTCGCCGGCACGCTCGATCGCCGGCGGGACCGGTCCCTTGAGCGCCGAGCCGGGGTGGAGCACGACGCCGGCCGACCCGATCGCGTCGCCCACCTGCAGCGAGGTACTCAGCGACGCCAGCGACTTCTGCCGGATCTCCGGGTCCTCAGAGCCCGGGTTCAGCAGGTAGATCGCGTGGATCAAGACGGCCTCGATGTCGCTCTCGGCCTGCGCCTGGTGGAACTTCGCGAGCGCCTCATCGGTGTAGGCGTTCGGCTTCCAGGCGCGCGGGCTCTGGTTGAAGATCTGGATCGCCGTGCAGCCGCGCTCCACGCCGCGCTCAATGGCCTTGTGTGGACCGCCGGCGGGGGAGACGTGACAACCGATGAGCATGCGCGCGAGATTAGATGAGCGAGACGCCGATGCTCGCGCCGATCGCGTAGGTGACGCCCGCGGCGCCGAGGCCGATCACGAGCTGCCGAACGGCCGAGTAGAGCGGCGAGCGGCCCGTGATCTGGGTGATCAGCCCGCCGATCGTCAGCAGCGCGACGCCTGAGAGCACGAGGCTCGTGATCACCGCGGTGGAGCCATCCAAGAAGGCGAACGGCACGATCGGCGGCACCGAGCCGATCACGAAGAAGGCGAAGGACGACACGGCCGCCACCAGCGCTGAACCCCCGAGTTCGTCTGGATCGAAGCCGAATTCCTCGCGAGCCATCACATCGAGCGCCTGATTTGGGTCCTTCATGATCGCGTCGGCGACCTCGACCGCGATCTCGTGGCGCACGCCGCGGCTCTCGTAGAGGCGCGTGAGTTCCTGGTGCTCGCGCTCGGGGTTGTCTCGGATCTCGATGCGCTCCTCAGCAAGCTGGCGGGTGTAGAGCTCGCGGCTGCTCGTCACCGAGATCCACTCGCCCATCGCCATCGAGCAGGCTCCTGCGAGCACGCCAGCGAGGCCGGTCACGAGTATCGCCGACGAATCAAAGGCCGCGCCGGCGACGCCCATCACGAGGCTCAGGATGGAGACCAGCCCGTCGTTGGCGCCGAGCACGCCCGCACGCAGGGCGTTGCCCGAGCCCATCCCGGCGTGGTGCTCGGCATTGAACGGCGCCGGGGTCGCATCCGTTTGCGTCTCAACGGTGTTGGTTGGCTCGGTGCTGCTCACCGATGGAGCGTCGCACAGGCGGTGGGCGGCTCGATCATGGTTCTCCCGCGGTTCACGGGGGAGGACCGCGCAGGTCTGGGCCTCGCCGCTACCCCGCTGCGCCCACCGGCGTCTGCGGTTGCGGCGTCGCCACGGCGCACGCCCGGCCGGCGGTGAGCCCGTGCGATTCAATCCCGAGGGCGTGGGCCATCCGCGCCCGCGAGTTTTCCCAGCCGATCATCGCCGTGAGTTCAAAGAGCTGGGCCTCGTCGTAGTGCTCGGTGAGGCGAGCCCACAGCGCGTCGTCGACGGTCGGCGGCGTGGCCGACATCGCGACGGCCAGGTCGAAGGCGGCCACCTCCGCGGCGTCGAACAGTCCGCAGCCGGCATGGTCGGAGAGTCCCGCCAATTCGGCTTCCGTCACGCCGCTCTTCTCCTGGGCCAGATATGAGCCCATGTCGAGGCAGAACGTGCAGCCGATGTCCATTGCCGCGCGCACGGAGACCAGCTCAAGCAGGCGTTGGGAGACGGCCCGCCGCCCCATGAAGGCGCGCTCCATGCCGCCGCTGGCGCGCAGCAGTGCCGGAACGCGGGCTGCGATGCCGATCCCGTCGATCGAGCGGCCGACCATCCGCCGGATGATCACGTCGGTGATGCGCGCGGACGGTCCGAACTTGGAGCGGGGTAGGGGGCTGATGCGCGTCATGAGACCTCGGAAGTCAAGAGAGAGCAAGCGGACGGAGCGGACGCCCCGCCACGGCAAGCGAGTGAGCCGGAAGCGAAGCGTAAGCTCCGAACCGTGTCGGGGCCAGGACCAGTTGGCGACGGGCGAGTCGAACCGGTCGGAGCGACCCCGGCGACCCCGGTCCCGCAGTCGGCTCGGCGGCGCGTCGTGGATCTCGGCATCGCCGTCGACCGCGAAGCACGGATGCCGCTGCCCGACCAGGTCGAGCGTGATCTGCACGCGCTGATCGTGCGCGCAGAGCTCGCTCCTGGCGAGGTGCTGCCGAGCAGTCGGGCGTTGGCGAGCGAGCTCGCCGTCTCGCGCGGAGTCGTCGTGGAGGCCTACGACCGGTTGCTGCGCCAAGGCCTGCTCGTGAGCAAACCCGGTGGTGCGGTGCGGGTCTCGCCCGACCTCGCGTCCGGACTGGCCGCCGGGGCCGTCGCCGACCGAATGCCGTCTGCGACTGGCGAGGCACTCCCAACGCTGCGCTTTGATTTGCATCCGGCGCACACTCCGATCGGCAGTCTCGACCGCCGCGCCTGGGCCGCGGCACAGCGCACTGCCCTGCGCGACGCCACCGAAGCCGACCTCGGTTCGCTCGACCCCGCTGGGACGCGCACCATGCGCGAGGCCGTCGTCGCGCAGCTCGCCCGCTCTCGCGGGGTGGTCGCCACAGCCGAGCAGACGGCGATCACTGCCGGCGTGACGGACGCCCTCCACGGGCTCGCGCCTCTGCTGATCGCCCGCGGCGGCCGCGTCGCCGTGGAAGACCCTGGGTTTGGGCTGCACCGCGCCACGCTGATCGGCGCCGGCCTCGAAGTCGTCCCGATCCGGGCCGACGAGCAGGGCATCGATGTAGTCGCGCTCGCGCAGGCCGACGTCTGCGCGGCGCTCGTCACGCCCGCCCACCAGATGCCGCTCGGCGTGCCGCTGGTGCCCGAACGCCGCGCCGCCCTCGTGGCGTGGGCGCGCGAACGCGGTGCCTGGCTGATCGAAGACGACTACGACGGCGAGCTGCGCTACGACCGCCGCGGCGTGCGCAGTCTGCATGGCCTGGCGCCCGACCGCGTCCTCTATCTCGGGACGACGTCGAAAGTCCTCTCGCCGGCGGTGCGCGTCGGCTGGTTGGTCGCGCCGCCCGAGCTCCTCGACGAGGTGCTGGCGTGGCGCGTCTCCTTTGGCGGCGCGCCGTCGAACCTGATCCAGCTCACCGTCGCCGAATACTTGCGCTCCGGCGCGTTCGATCGAGGGGTGTCGCGGATGCGCGGCCGCTGCGCAGCGCAGCGTGCGGCGCTCGTAGCGGCGCTCGCCGAGACCGTCCCGGACCTCACGACCAGCGGGGTGGAAGCCGGGCTGCACGTGTCGCTCCGCGTGCCGGAGATCGAGCCGTGGAAGCTCGTGATGGCCGCGCAGGCTCGGGGCACGCAGCTCTTCGCCACCGATGACGGCGCAGACGCACTGCTGCTCATCGGCTTCGGATTGATCGACCCGTCGTCGGCCGGGCGCGTCGCCGCCGAGGTCGCCGAGGTCATCGCTGCCGCAAGAGCGGCCTGAGCAGGTCGCGCGCCGCCCGGCTGGAGCCGCCTCGTTGCGCCCGCTGGCGCCCACTTCGCCCGGGCCTCCGGAAGATACGGTCAGATCGTGCCTTCTCCGACTCCCGCCGTGACCCTCTCGGCCACGCTCGACACCCCGCCCGCTGAGGTCTACGCGTTCGTGATCGACCCGCGCAACCTTCCGCTGTGGGCGGGTGGGCTGGCGCAGTCCGTCGAGCAACGCGACGGCGAGTGGATCTTGCAGACGCCGAGCGGCGAGTGGACCATCGAGTTCGCCGAACACAACGCCTTTCTCGTCGCCGACCATGTCGTGACGCAGCCGGACGGCACCAAACAGCTCAACCCGATGCGCGTCCTGGGCAACGGACTGGGTTCGGAGGTCACCTTCACGGTCTTCCGCGGCGAGGTCAGCACCGACCAGGAATGGGCGACGCTGCAGGCCACGATCCAGGCCGATCTCGACGCGCTCGGCCCTGCGCTGCAGCGCACCACTCACCCGCAGCTGTAACAGCGTTCAGCCTTGCGGGCGCCTCCAGCGCAGACCGCCACGCGCCTGGACGCAAGGGATCGCCCCACGCGCCCGTCCGCTGAACTAGATTGGCTCAGATGCGCGTCCGCTTCGCCCCTTCCCCCACAGGCGCCCTCCACATCGGAGGCGCCCGTGCAGCGCTCTACAACCACCTCGCCGCGCGCGGTGCCGCCCTCCAGGGCGAGCCGTCGCAGTTCGTCCTCCGCATCGAGGACACCGACGTGGAGCGTTCGACCCAGGAGAACGTCGAACAGATCATCGACGCCCTCCAGTGGCTCGGGATCGACTGGGACGAGGGCCCGATCAGCCAGGTCTCCCATGAGGCGCGCCACCGCGAGGTCGTTGAAGACCTCCTCGCGCGCGGTCTGGCCTACCGCACCACCGCCGCCGCCGACGACGTGCGCGCCTACAAGGACGAGCACGGCGCCGACAAGGGGTTCCGTGGCACCGACGAGGGCGAGGGCGCGATCCGCCTGCACGTCCCAGACGGCGAGACGGTCGTCCATGACCTGATCCGCGGCGACACCGTCTTCCAGAACGTCCACATGGACGACCCCGTGATCGCGCGTGCCGACGGCCGCCCGCTCTACAACCTCGCGGTCGCCGTCGACGACATCGACGCGCAGATCACCCACGTGATCCGCGGCGAGGACCACCTCTCTAACACGCCCAAGCAGCTGCTCGTCTACGCCGCGCTCGGCGTCGAGCCGCCGATCTGGGCGCACCTGCCGCTGCTGCACGGCCCCGACGGCAAGAAGCTCTCCAAGCGCCACGGCGCCGCGTCCGTCCAGGAGCTGCGCGAGGCGGGCTACCTGCCGGAGGCCGTCATCAACTACCTGGCGCTGCTGGGCTGGGGAGACAGCGACGACGAGACGATCCTCTCCCGCGCGGAGCTGGAGCAGCGTTTCGACGTGGGCAAGGTCACCAAGCATCCGGCTCGCTTCGACGAGACGAAGCTGCGCTGGCTCAACGGCAAATACCTGCGTTCCTTGTCGGTCGACGACCTCACCGCCCGCCTGGAGGAGCACACCGGCCGAACGGGCCTGCGTGGCGCCGTCGAGATCTCGCAGGAGAAGATCTCCACCTTCCACGACTTCTGGCCGTTGGCCGGCTTCATCTTCGACGGCCCCAAGGTCGACGACGAGAAGGCACGTGCCCAGTGGCTTGATGAGGAGGGTCAGCGCGTGCTAGCCCAGACGCGTGACGCCCTGGCCGCGCTCGACGCATTCACCCTGGAGACCGTCGAGCAGACGCTCCGCGAGCTGCCCGCGCAGCTCGAGGTCAAGCCCAAGCAGGTGTTCCAATCGGTGCGCGTCGCACTGGCCGGAACCACCGTGTCGCCGGGGATCTTTGAGTCCGCGGCGCTGCTCGGCAAAGACGAGACGCTGCGCCGCATCGACGTGGCCATCGGCGGCGGAGTGCCCGCGGCATGACCACCCTCACCGCAGACAGCAGGGAGCCCGCGTGCTCCGCCAGTAACCGACCGCATTCCGGGAGTGGACTTGCGCCTATCGGAGACCCGACTCAACTCCGAGGACGGATGACCGATAACCCAGTTAAGTCTTCTACCTCCCGAATGACGCATGACGATCCAGGCACAGGCTGTGAACCAAACTCCCGCTGATCCGCGCTCTGCTGCGGACATCGCTGCGTCGCAGAACGAAGGCCACGGCCGTCGTCTGACCGCGGCGTTCGAAGCGCTCGAAGCGTTCCCCGCACTTGCGGAGTCGAGAAATCGACTTCTCCGAGTCGTCGCTGAAGAGCCACTCTCCGTCGGAGCCGTTGTGGCTGCCGTCGAATCCGACGTTGCCCTGGTCATCTCCGTGATGCGCCTCGCCAACCAGATCGACGGCCGCTCTCGTGGCCGAGTCGATTCGGTGGTGGCCGCCGTTGAGCTGCTCTCGCCCGACGCCGTGCAGGCGCTGGCAACGCAGACGCGCACCTTTGATTTCTTTGAACGCTCCGCTGTGTGGGAGGGCGCTCCTGAGCGTTTCCGCCTCCACGGGGTCGCCACTCAGCGCGCTGCAGAGCGCATTGCGGTCGAGGTCGGCTACGAGCACCGCGATCGCCTGATGATCACCGCGCTCCTGCACGACATCGGCAAGCTCGTGCTGATGCACGCCTACCCGGGCTACCCGGCGCAGGTCCACGCGGGTGCTCGCACCCCCGAGGAGCGCGTCCAGAAGGAGCGCCGCGAACTCGGCGTCGACCATGCCCTCGTCGGCGGCGTGCTCGCTCGCCGCTGGGGCCTGCCCAAGCAGGTCGCGTCGATCATCGAGCGCCACCACTCTCCTGACGCCGACGAGGAAGCCGCATTCGTGCGTCTGGCAGACATGCTCGCCCACTACAGCTCGGGCGCAGCCGTCAACCCCAACGAGTTGCTGAAGTGCGCTCGCGTCGTGGGCATTGGCCCCAGCGAGCTGCGCGGCGTGCTCTACGACCTGCCGTACCCGATTCAGAGCAAGCCGCGCCAGGTTGATCCGTGCCCGCTCTCCGGTCGCGAGGTCGACGTGCTCAAGCGCCTGGCCGCCGGCAACGTCTACAAGCAGATCGCTCACGAGCTCGGCCTGTCGACGTCGACGGTGCGCACGCATCTCCACAACATCTACGGCAAGCTCGGCGCCGTCGACCGTGCTCAGGCGGTCCTCATCGCCACCGAGCGCGGCTGGCTCTAAGCCGGCTGTTCGGCCCAGGTTGATGGCCTTCGGTGGGCCGGCGCGAGCCGGCTTCACTGCGCTGCACCCTGCCAATTCGGCGGGGTGTCAACAGGCCTGGGTCTGTTGCCTGGGCATCTTGGTTACCGTTGGGCCAGATGTTCGCTCGTCCCATGCGTAATCGTCGCGCCATCTTCCTGACTGCCGTGACGGCATTCGCGCTCACGGGCGGGGTGTCGGCGTGCGGTGGTGGCTACGACAAAGCCAAGATCCAGGCCGACATCGACGCCGGTAATGCCGGTGCAGACAGCTTCCCGGATACGGCGAGCGGCGCCGCGCAGAAAGAGGCGCAGGAGAACGCCGACCAGGACGCCCGCGATGCCCAGCGCGCGCTTGAGCGCCGCAAGGAGCTCGCAGATCTGGAGAGGGAGCAGCAGGCTGAGACCGATCGCCTGATGGAAGAGGGCGTCGCCGGCGGCAACAACGCTGACTCCGAGATTCCGATTGGTTCGGCCGATCCCGAACTCGAGCGGTTCCGCGCGCGGCTGGCTGGCGTCTGTGCCGGCGGGCAGAAGCGGATCCTGAAGGTCCAGGCCGAGGTGGAGAAGGCGACGAAGTCGAAGGATCCGATCAAGATTCTCGCCGCGGCGCAGTCGTTCTCGACGGCCCTCAATGACTTCATGGCCGCGCTCGGCAATCTCGACGCGCCGGCAAGCGTTCGCAGCGACTACCGCGCCTGGCTTGCGACGATCAACGCCCTCGCAGACAACGTGCGCCTGCAGGTGATCTCCTCGGGCGATCCGAAGAAGGCCGCCAAGCTGCAGGAGAAGTCGACGCGGCTCACCGAGCAGCTCGTGTTGCAGAGCGCCGAACTCGGCGTCACCTGCTTGTCCGTCACCGGCTGAGCACCAAACCAAACCCGTCCGGGTTGCTTTAGGGCGTACCGTCCCCTCTGGCGGGTAGGCTCAGTCTTCGTGCTGCTCGTGTCAGACAAGTCCGCCGTGGCCGTCCGCGCCCTTGTGGGCCTGGCCCGAGCGGGGGGCGAGCGTGAGGCCGTCGCGATCGCCGAGGTCGCCCGCCGCGCTGACCTCTCCCTCACGCAGCTCGAGCAGCTCTTCGTACAGCTCAAGCGCGCCGGCATCCTGCGCAGCCAGCGCGGCGTCGGTGGCGGCTACCTGCTCACCCGCACCATCGGCGAGATCAGCCTCCTGCACGTCGTCGAAGCCGTCGACGGCCAAGTCGGCGTCGACACCGACCCGCTCTTCAACGGCCCGCGAGACGCCCTGCGCGGCGCGCTGACCCGTCGGACGCTCGAAGAGGTCGTGCGCGACGACGAGACGGCCGGCGCGCCGATGTACTGGATCTAAGCGGGGCGATGCCCGCTCCCGCCTGAAGCTGCGCAAACGTTTGGAAGACGTTCACCTTGCCAGGTGGTGTCGTGGAACGATGACTGCGTTCGCTGGCCGTACCCTTGGAGGCGCGCTGGTTGCCCTAGTCCTGCCGTTCTGCTCAGTGGCCCCAGCCCGGGCGATCGAGCTCCCATGCGCGGGCCAAGTCCCGCCGGACGACACGCCCGAGACGCTCCCAGGAAAGGAGACGTTCGTCGAGGTACCGGAGCTGCTCCCGGCGGGGAAGTCGTACCGCGGTGCGCTGGCGCTGTTCGAGGTGCCGCGGCAGATGCGGCTGTCCGAACTGAGGATTGTGGAGTCGCGGTTTTCCGTGATCGGTACGCCACGCCTGAGATGGGGCCGAACCGAGTCGACGGTGCGCTTTCGATTTCGCGTAGCTGATGGCGAAGACGCGCCCGATGGTGGAGCGATGACCGTCTGCGTCGACCTCGTCGGCGCCCGAACGCCCGACGAGCAACGCAGCGCCGAAGGGTTGTACTTTGCTGGCTGACGGTGGCTCGCCCGGGGCCAAACTCCCCGAAGTGGTCCAGGTTTAGGGGTTTGGTCCGGCGTTGCGGCTAATGTGCCGGGCGTGTCGCTCTCTGCCGTGTCTTCCGTGATCGACCTCGTCGGCCGGACTCCGGTCGTCGAGATCAGCCAGCTCGCGCCCGAGGGCACGAGGATCTTCGGCAAGCTCGAGGTGTTCAACCCGGGCGGCTCCGTGAAGGACCGCATCGGCGTCGCGATGATCGAAGCCGCCGAGAAGGAAGGCCGCATCACGCCTGGCAAGACGACGATCGTCGAAGCCACCTCCGGCAATACGGGCATTGCGCTGGCGTTCGTCTGCGCCGCCAAGGGCTACGAGCTCGTGCTCACGCTCCCGCAGGGGATGAGCCGCGAGCGTGAGGTGCTGCTTCGCCTGTATGGCGTGCGCGTTGAGGTGATCGAGTCGATGGGCGGCATGAACGAGGCCGTCGCCGCCGCCCGCGAGCTTGCCAGCTCCGGCGACGCGTTCCTGCCCGACCAGTTCGCCAACCCCGCCAACCCGGCCGCCCACGAGGCCACGACCGGGCCAGAGCTGTTCGAGCAGCTCGACGGCAAGATCGACGTCCTCGTCTGTGGCGTCGGCACCGGCGGCACCATCACCGGCACCGGCCGCTACCTCAAGGCACGTCTGCCGAAGCTGCAGATCGTGGCCGTCGAGCCTGCCTCCTCGCCCGTGCTCAGTGGCGGCAAAGCCGGTCCGCACCGCATCCAGGGCATCGGCGCCGGATTCGTGCCGCCCGTCCTGCAGCGCGAGCTCATCGACGAGATCATCCCGATCACCGACGACGACGCGATCGACACCGCGTGGGACGTTGCCCGCCGGGCCGGCATCCTCGCCGGCCTCTCCTGCGGCGCGGCGCTCGCTGGCGCCGTCCAGGTCGCGCGCCGCCCCGAGTCAAAGGGCAAGCGCATCGCCGTCGTGCTCCCAGACTCCGGCGAGCGCTACTCCTCGACGCCGTTCTTTGTGCCGCCGGCCACCCGCCGGTAGCGCCTAGCGCGTGATCTCGCTGGCCTCGCCGAGGCACCAGGCGAGTAGGCCGGGCCAGGGGCCGAAGCCGTCCTGGGGCTCGAAGTGGCCGCATTCGCCGAGAGCGTCGTACGGCACGCCGAGCGGCTCGACGATCGCCGGCACCGCGCCGGACCCGGGCCAGAACGAGTCGTTCGACGAGATCACCGCTCGGGTCGAGCGGGCCGCGATGGACGCGTCGATGGGGGAGAGATCCATGTCGTAGAAGCCGGTGATGAGGTCGGCATTCGGCGAGTCCGACGGCAGCTGCGGCGGCGCGATCAGCGCGACGCGATCAGCGACCGGCAGGCCCGGCTCGAAGTGCACCAGGTGGTCGATCCACGTCCGTGCGCCGAGCGAATGCGCGACGACCACCAGCTCGCCGCTTGGATCGCCGCGTTCCTCGCGCTCATGCTCCGCCTGACCAACCGCCTGGTCGAGCGCGATCAGGCGCTCGCGCACGGTGGCCGTCCAGACGGGTAGGACCGGAGCATTGGGCTTGGGCAGCTTGCGCAGACGGGCCATGTGCCCACGGGCGCGTAGCTCCGTCGAGAGCCAAACGAGCCAGTGATCGGGGCCGACGCCGCCGTAGCCGTGCAGGAGCAGGTAGCGCGCCATGGTCGCGCAGCCTAGATGCCCAGCCGAGCGGACGGCCCGTCGACCGCCCTTCCGCTCACCGGTACCCTGGGGAGTCCGCATGGAGTCCGCTGCTCAGGCACCCAACGCGCTGCCGTCCGGCGCCCGCAAGCGGCGGCGCTCGCTGCCCCGCGGCACGCTCGTCGTGAGCACGCTGGTATTCGCGTTCGTCGTCCTCTGGGCGCTGTCGCTGGTCAAGCCCTATCAAGTGTCGTCAGGCTCGATGTCGCCGACGGCCGTGGTCGGCCAGCGGATCGTCGCCGACCACCTCCGCGACCCGAGCTGGAACCCGAAGGTGGGGGAGATCATCGTCTTCAAGGCACCCGGCGGCGCCGAGTCCGGGGCGGCCCACGAGTGCGGCTCCGATCGGGCGCCGGGCACCGCCTGCCTGGTACCCCTGCGCGGCCGCACCCACACCAGCTTCGTCAAGCGGGTCGTCGGCGCGCCAGGCGATCACATCGCCGTCCGCGATGGCCACGTGATTCGCAACGGCAAACCCGTCAGCGAGCCGTTTGCTCGGCCCTGCGACGACGAGATCTGCAACCTGGCGGAGTTCACCGTTCCTGGCGGCTCGTTCTTCGTGATGGGAGACAACCGCGGCGACAGCAGCGACTCGCGCTTCTGGGGACCGGTCCCGCGGGCGCAGATCATCGGGCGTGTCTTCGGCAGTTACTGGCCGCCGAGCCGCGTCGGCAAATTCTGAGCGGCGGCCGTCCGGACGTCAGTCGCTTGGAAAGGCCTCAATCTCCAGGGCCTTTGGTGAGTGACGAGCTCGTGGGCGGCGTCGCACGAATCCCGCTAGCGTGAGCCGCATGGCCATCGGAATGGTGCGGCGCATTGCCGCAGAGGTGCGGCGCGACGTGATCGCCGCCCGGGAGCGAGACCCGGCCGCCAAGGCCACCAACAAGGTGCTCGTGTTCGCCACGTGGCCGGGCGTCCATGCGCTGCTCGCACACCGCGTCGCCTACGCCCTGCGCGGCGCCGGCGTGCCCGCGCTGCCGCATCTGATCGCGCACTTCGCCCGCGGCCGCACCGGCATCGAGATTCACCCGGCCGCCACGATCGGGCAGGGCCTCTTCATCGACCACGGCAGCGGCGTGGTGATCGGCGAGACGGCCGAGATCGGAGACAACGTGACGATCTACCAAGGCGTCACGCTCGGCGGCACCGGCTTTCAGCAGGGCAAGCGCCACCCGACCATCGGCAACGGCGTGACGATCGGCAGCGGCGCGAAGTTGCTCGGCCCGATCACGGTCGGCGACGGCGCCAAGATCGGCGCCAACAGCGTCGTGATCCACGACGTACCCAAGTGCTCGACGGTGGTGGGCGTCCCCGGGCATCCCGTCCGGATTGAGGGCCGCAAGCCGACGGGCCCCGATGCTGATTGGGCGCACCTGCCGGATCCCGTCGCCGACGCGATGGATGCCCTCTCGGCCCGGATCGCCGAGCTCGAGCGCCAGATCGAGCAGCTCGGAGGGCTGCCCGCACCCGAGCGCGCCCCGGCCGACCCCGAACGCGCGACGCTGCGCAGCCGCGGCAACGGCCCAAGCCCCGCCGGTGGCTGAGCCGATCCAACGGAGCTGGGACGGTGCTCCACCGAAACTGTCCGACGAACACCTGGAGCGCTACCTCGCGTTCCTGGGCGTCGCCGCTCCCCCGAGCCCCACGCTCGAGTCGCTCGCGGTGCTGCAGCTCGCGCACCTGCGGTCGATCCCGTTCGAGAACCTCAGCCCGATGCTCGGGGAGCCCGTCAGCCTCGAGCACGACGCCCTGCTGCGCAAGCTGCTGAGCGGGACCCGCGGCGGCTACTGCTTTGAGCACAACATGCTCTTCGGCGGCGCCCTCGCATCGCTGGGCTATGGCGTCCGGCTCTTGGGCGGGCGGGCCATGATCGGGCTTGAGCCGGGGGAAGTCAGGCCGCGGACCCATCTGGCGCTCCTCGCAACGCCACAGGACGCGGGCGAGCGACTCGTCGACGCGGGCTTTGGGCGCACGACGCTGGCCGGACCGCTCTTGCCCGAGTTCGACACCGTTCAGCACCTGTCGACCGATCGCTACCGGCTCGTCGACCACGACGGCGAGTGGGCTGTGGAGTCGGCTCGCGGTCACGACGGCCCATGGACGACGCTCTACCTGCTCGATCCACGGCCCGTCTACCCGGTCGACGTGGAGATGGCCAACCACTTCGTTGCCACGCACCCGCTCTCGCACATGCGCCGCGCGCTGATTCTGCTGCGCCCGACGGTGCACGGGAAGCGGTCGATGGCGCTCGGCGAACTCGTTGTCGACGAGACGGGCCGCCAGGAACGCCGCACGCTCGACCCGGCAGAGCTGGAGACGGTGCTGCGCGACGAGTTCGGCATCATCGCGCCGGGGCCGCTCGACCACCTTTTCCGAACGCCGTTCTGAATCGGCGAGGAGCCCGGACGTACGCTCGCTGACGCTTCCTCGTCCCAAGGTCGTCCCCTGTGTCTCGCCGGTCCATCGTCAGCTCTGCACTCGCCGCCGCGAGCCTCCTCTGCATTCCAGCGTCGGCACTCGCCGCGCCGCCGCAGGGCGCCGTCGCCCTCGACGGCTTCGCAGCCGGGGCAGGGATCGGTGACGTCAACGGCGACGGCTACGACGACCTGTCGGGCGGCAACGGAATC
>JAUMFO010000136.1:0-1585 GCA_032119795.1 Solirubrobacteraceae bacterium | reverse complement strand
GCAGAATGGTGTCTGGCACGCCGATCTTGCCGACGTCGTGGACGAGTGCGGCGTCGCGCAGCAGTGCGATCTCGGTGGTGCTCCATCCCGCTTGGGCGGCGAGGGCTGCTGAGAGTTCGGCGACGCGCTCGGAGTGACGTTGGGTGGAGGGGTCCTTGGCATCGACCGCAGTGGCGAGCGCTCGGATCGCGGCGAGGGTGGTGGCATCTTTGAGGCGGCGGGCCTGCTCGTCGCCTGAGAGGAATTCCAGCGATCCGGCCTGGTATCGGAACGTGACGTTTCGGCCGTTGGACTTCGCCCAGTAGAGCGCGAGGTCGGCGTGGCGGAAGAGCTGACGGGCATCGTCTGCGTCGTCCAAGGCGCAGACGCCCGCTGAGGTCGTGACCTGCCCGATGCCGGCAAACGGGGTTGACGCGATCGCGGTTCGCGCGCGCTCGGCTGCCGCGAAGGCGCCGGCCGCGTCGGTCTCGGGAAGGATCCAGGCGAACTCCTCGCCGCCGACTCGGGCGAGGATCTCGCCGCCCCGGCGGAGGTCGATGAGGCGTTCGGCGAACTCGGCGAGTGCTTGGTTGCCGGCGGCGTGGCCGTGGGTGTCGTTGATGATCTTGAAGTGGTCAATGTCAAAGACGACGAGGCTCAACGGTCGGCCGTGGCGCCCTGACCGGCGGACCTCTTCATCGAGGCGGTCAGCGAACGCGCGCTGGTTGTACAAGCCGGTCAGATGGTCGGTCGACGCCAGGCGTGCGAGCTGCTCTCTGGCCTCGGAGCTGCTGATCGACAGGCTCACGAGGTCAGCAAACCGACCAAGGCGCCCGAGGATCGCGCGGGACTTCTTCGCCACGGCTTGGTCTTCGAACGCGATCGTGAGAGCGCCCCACAGGTGGTTGTCGACGTGGATCGGGACGGCGAACGAGGCTCCGATGCCAGCCATGTTCGGGTTGCCTGGAGGGTGAACGAGTGACGCCGGGCGCCCAGTCTTGATCGCGGCTCCGGTCGCGAGCCTGGCTTCAAGGTCTACGGGTTCACCGATCGCTGGCGTCTGGATGTGCGGCGGTGCCCAGGCTCCGACGAGCGTGGCCTGCCCGGAAGCGTCCAGGCGTACGATGCCGCTGAGGTTGCAGTCCATGACGGAGGTGACGTGTTTGGCTGCGGCTGCGAAGACCGCGCGTGGCTGGGAGTCGCTTGCCACGAGCGTCGCCAAGGCCCGCAGTGCGTCCTGTTCCACGGCATAGCGCTCGCGAGCGATTTCCGCTTGGCGCCGCGCGGTGATGTCGGTAAACGAGCAGACCACCGCATACGGGTGCTTGGAGTCGCCGTCAAAGAGCGGCTCAGAGGAGATCGAGATCCAGGTCAGCTCACCTGTCGGCTTGTGAACGCCCATCGTCACGTCGCGCAGCGGCTTACCGGACGCCAGCGTTTGCATCGAGGGATGCTCCGGACCAGGGAAGTCGCTGCCATCCTCGCGTACCGAGCGCCACCGCGGGTCCATCGAAGACCGTCCGGACATTTGGTCTGCGGTGAGGCCCAGAATGGACTCCGCCGCCTCGTTGCACTCAAGGATCGCGCCATCGCTGGCCTGCAGGAC
>JAUMFO010000135.1:0-3426 GCA_032119795.1 Solirubrobacteraceae bacterium | reverse complement strand
TCGGCCGTGCGCTGGTGGGCGCCGATCCGCCAGCCGCCCGGCGTCGCGTCGTAGATCGCGCGCCGCAGAATCGGATGCCGGAAGCGGAACCGCCGGGGCACGTCGGTCAGGCGCAGGAGGTCCTGGGATATCAGTGCGTCGATCGCGTCGAGCGCCTCTAGCTCGGGGAGGTCGGCCGCGGCAGCCGCCAGGTCGGGGTCGAACGGATCGCCGGCGACCGCGGCGCCGTCCAAAAGCTTGCGCTCGCGGGCGGGAAGCAGCGCGAGTTCCTCGGCCATCGCCGCCCGCACCATCGGCGGGACGGGCAGGTCGTCGGACGGCAGGCCGCCCCAGGCCCCCGCGCGGGTGCCACCTGCGCGCGCGAGCTGCTCCACGTAGAACGGGTTGCCGCCCGAGTCCTCTTGGAGCGCCGCGGTGTGCGGATCCGGGCCCGGCCGCCCCAGCATCGCGGCGACCTCGGCCACGCTCAGCCCACGGAGCTCGACCCGCTGGAGCGTGTGCTCACGCAGCGCTCGCTCCAGCGCGCTCGTCAGGCGCGGTGAGGCATCCGCGGCACGCATGCCGAGGACCAGCAAGACCGGCGCGCCCGGTGGCCGGTGCAGCAGGCTGACGAGCAGATCGACCGACGCTTCGTCGGCCCAGTGGACGTCGTCGAGGATCAGCACGATCGGCCCGGGCGCCGCCAGCTGCTCGAGGAGTGCGCGGACGGCGCGGTGCGTGCGGTGCCGCTCCCCTTCGTCCGACACGTTGGCGCGGTCGGTGTCGGAACTCAGTGACGGGAACACCTGACCCAGACGTCGCCGGACCTCGTCTCCAAGCCGGTGGAGGCGCTGCGGTTCGACGCGTTCGACGTACTCGTCGAGTGCGTCGACGAACACCCAGAAGGCCAGGTCACGTTCCAGGTCGGCGCCGCTGCCTCGCAGCACGGTGAGTCCTCGGGAGTCGGCGCGCTGCGCAAACACACTGAGGAGGCGGGTCTTGCCGATCCCGCCCGGGCCGACGACCTGCACGGCAGCGGCCTCACCGGTCGCGGCGAGCCGATCCAAGGCGTCGTCCAACCGCTGCAGCTCGGCGCTGCGCCCGACAAGTTGGTTGGCGAGTTCCAAGGTCGAGTTCCTCGGCGCCAACTATACGCCGAGTCTCTCGCGAAACCGCGAGATCTCGGGCGTTTCGAGCGTGCTGCACTGGCGACCGGATTCAGGGTCGCGCCCTGATGTCAGCGCGCGAGGTCGTCGACAGGCTGGCCTTCTCACCCCGCTCCGCAGGCAGCCACTGCCCGCGACCACGCCCGAAAGGCCGCTCATGAACCTCCTGAATCTCGCGTTGCTCGCGACCTCACTCGTCGCGGCCGGGTGGTGGGCGTTGGCTCGACACCACCGGCCGCAGGCGCTCCAAGCCCTCTCGGTCTCGACCGTCCTGCTGGCCGCGATCACGCTCCTCACGAATGGGCCGCAGTACGTGGCCGTGCCGTGGATGGTGGTCGGCGTGGGCGTCGGCATCGCCGGGGCGCTCCGCCACCTTCGACCCGGGAGCTCGCGACGGTGGAGCCGCGTGCTCGGTCGCAGCGCGCTGGTCGTGGGATGCCTGATCGGTGCGCTGGCGGCGCTGCCGGCGTTTGTGCCAGACCTGCCGGCCCCAGCTGGCCCGCACCGCGTCGCCAGCGCGATCTTCCGCTGGACCGACGACTCCAGGCCAGAGACGCTCACCACCGACCCGACCGACCGCCGCCAGGTCATCGCCCAGGCGTGGTATCCGACGGATGCCGCGGAGGGGCAATCGATGCCGTACTACGAGGCGCAGGACCGCCTCCCGGGCAGCATCGCCGGGCTGCCCAGGTTCATGTTCGCGGGCTTCTCCCAGGTCGACACGCACGCGATCGTCGGCGCACCGGCGAGCGACGCTCGTCGCACCTGGCCGGTTCTGGTCTTCACGCCGGGCCTGTCGGTGCCGCGGGAGTGGTTTGCCGGACTGTCGGCCGACCTCGCCAGCCGCGGCTACGTCGTGCTGGCCATGAGCGCGTCGTACGAATCACCGGTCACGGTGCTCGAAGGCGGCCAGGTTGCCGACCAGCGGGCCAACCCAGACGTCACCGGCCCGCCGCCCCACCCGGAGGTCCAGCGGCTGATCGACCTGCGCGTCGACGACATCCGATTCGCGCTCGATCAGCTTGAGCAGATTCAGCGAGGCGAGTCCTCACCGCTCAGCGGCCACCTCGACCTTGACCGAATCGGGATCGTCGGGCACTCCATCGGCGGCGCCTCAGCGGTGCAGGCCATGGCCGCCGACCCGCGGCTGAAGACCGGGGTCAATCTCGACGGGAAGCTCTTCGGAGCCCAACCGGACTCGGACCTTCGCCGCCGCTTCCTGTGGATCGAATCAGGCGACGCGAAGACCGCCGAGTACTCCGACGGCCGCGACCGTTTGATGCGGCACCTCGGCAGGAACGGAGCCGTGCTGCAACTCCCGGGAAGCACGCACATGAGCTTCTCCGATGCCCCCGCGTTCTGGACCGCGCCGGGTCGCCGAGTGTTCGGCAGCTTGGCAGCGATCGGCTCGCCGACGACCGCCGTCCGCACCGCGGACGCCATCGATCCGTTCGTGCGGGGCACGTTCGCCGGCAAGCCCGCACTCGCTCCGGTCAGCTCGCAGCGCGACTGCCCTGAGAAGGGCGCGGGCGCAAGTTCAGGGTCCTGCCCTGATGTCGGGAATCCGGGCTCCCGGCAGCCTGCAATCACCAACCAAATCCACCCGCCGGTGCGCAGCACGGCAGGAGCCAAGCAGTCATGACCACCTCCCATTCCCACCGTCCCTCGGGCCACCGACACCACAAGAGTCACGGCCGCCACCACGGCGACCACGAAGGCCACGCTGCAGCCCCTGAAGCCCATGCTGGAGCCGACGTCGGTCGCCTCAAGAAGGTGCTCCTGGTGCTCTGCATCGCCCAGCTCATGGTGATCCTCGACATCTCCGCCGTGAACGTGGCGCTGCCCGATCTCGCCGGCAGTCTCGACCTCGCGTCGGGCGACCTCGGATGGACGATCACGAGCTACTCGCTCATCTTCGGCAGCCTGCTCCTGCTCGGCGGACGTGCCGCCGATCTCCTTGGTCGCCGGCGCGTCTTCCTGACCGGCCTTGGCGTGTTCACCGCCGCGTCGCTAGCCGCCGCCAGCGCGCAAACCGCCGAGACCCTGTTTGCCGCCCGCGGCCTGCAGGGCTTGGGCGCGGCGATGCTCTCGCCGGCCGCACTCTCGATCCTGATGAGCACCTTCGCAAGCGGCCAGCAGCGAGCGCATGCACTAGCTGCCTGGGGCGCCGTCGGCGGAGCCGGGGCAGCCGTCGGCATGTTGCTCGGCGGGACGCTCACCGCGCTCGTCGGGTGGCAGGCGATCTTCCTGATCAATCTGCCCGTCGGGATCGCGCTCGCGG
>JAUMFO010000134.1:0-2709 GCA_032119795.1 Solirubrobacteraceae bacterium | reverse complement strand
CTCCACCGCACCTACCTCGTCCCAGCGGTGATTCTTCTGCTCGGCTTGGCGTCGATCGCGCTCCTCGCCACGCTGCAGTCGCGTGCGGAGTCGGCTCGCGCCGCCGAGCTGCGCATCGCGCAAGCCACCGCGCTGCTCGAGCGCCAGGGTGCGGCCCCACACACCGTCTCCACGGCGGCGAGCATCGACGACGTCGACCTGGCCATCAAGCGCGACTCGGTTCGCCTCGGCGAGACCGTCCGCGAGCTACAGGCAGGCGATCCGCCCGCGGCGATTGCACGCGCCGTCGAAGCGATCGGCGTCACGGAGAAGCGCACCCAGGCGCTCTTCGGCCTCGCCCGGCAAGGCGGCATCAGCAGCGAGGCCGGTCAGCAGGCCACGGCGCGCCAGATCGCCAGTCAAGCCGAGGCCACCCGCCAGCTCGACCGCGCCGCCGAGGTCTACCGCGCCCGAGCCGACTTCGCTGCCTCGCAGGCCCTGCAGGGCACAGTCCTGACGGTCCTCCTGCTCCTCTGCGTCTTTGCGTTCTTCTACACGCGCTCGGTGCAAGAGCATCGCGTCTCGCGTCGACTGTTTGCCGAGAACGAAGTGCTGCTCGCCGCCAGCCGCGACGAAGCCCTCACCGACGCGCTCACCGGCCTCAATAACCGCCGTGCACTGGCGGAGGACCTTGAGGCGCAGCTCCCAGGCGCAACCGACGACGAACGCGTGCTGCTTGCGCTCTTCGACCTGGACGGCTTCAAGAGCTACAACGACACCTTCGGCCATGCCGCTGGCGACGAGCTGCTTCAGCGCCTGGGCCGCAGCCTGACGAAGGCGGCCGAGGCGGCCGGTGCCAAGGCCTACCGCCTCGGTGGCGACGAGTTCTGCGTGCTTACGCAGCTGCCGGTCGGCGCCAAAGGTGATCGCAAGAGCGAGGCGCTGATCGAGGCTGCCGCCGAGGCGCTGACCGACGAAGGCGAGGGCTGGCACATCGGAACCTCGGTCGGCACGGTCTGGGTTCCGGGCGACGCGGTCGACGTGGAAGCCGCGCTGGTCCTCGCCGACGAGCGGATGTACTCAGATAAGGCGGAGCGCAAGAACACCAAGACGACGCTGCGTTCACTGACCGACGACTCGATGCAGCGCGCCGAGGATGGCGAGTCGCTGGGCCGCGTCGCCGCGATGGCCACCGTCATCGCCGAGCACCTGCGCCTCCCGGACGAGGAGATCGACGCCGTTCGCATCGCGGCTGGCCTCTACGACATCGGCAAGACCGCGATCCCGGACTCGATCCTCACCAAAGAGGGCGAACTCGACGACGACGAGTGGGCGTTCATCCACAAACACACGATCATGTCCGGCCGGCTGGTCTACGCCTCGACGGAGCGGGCACACACCGCTGAACTCGTCCGCTCCACCCACGAGCACTTCGATGGCAACGGCTATCCGGACGGGCTGGCCGGCGAGTCGATTCCCCTTGGCGCTCGCATCATCGCCGTCTGCGATGCCTTCAATGCCATGACCTCCGAGCGGCCGTTCCGCAAGGCGATGTCTCCTGCGGTCGCACTCCGCGAACTCGAGGCGTGCTCGGGCAGCCAGTTCGACCCAGTCGTCGTCGACGCCTTCTTCGCCAGCGCCGCGGAGCAGGCCGACTCGTTCCGCGCGACCAGCGCGACGCCGGTCGACCGCTAGCTAGCCGCTCTGGACGGCGGCCGAGCCACCGGAGAAGAACACGAACCAGGCGCCGACGATGAGGAGGGCGATCGCGACGGACACGACCATGATCTTGTCGAGCATCGTCGGCTCCTCGCCGTCTCCACGGACGCCGTGGAGCCAGGCGGCCCGGTTGTTGATGGCCTCGCCGCGGCCGAAGCGCTCGGTGTAGCGGTCGTCGAGACGGGAGAGCACCTTGCCGATGGCGATCATCGTGATCGGGATGCCGATGAGAATCAGCAGCAGCGATCCCATCGCCGTCTGGGAGACCGCCGAGTTGCGGCCTGCGAGCCACAGCCAGAGCACGGGCGCGCCGAGCCACATGCCGATGCTTCCGAGGAACATCAGCCCGACCAGTGAGAGCTGCTGGAGACGGCTTCCGGAATTCACTCCCCGAACTTTAGCGACGGGGCGGTAGCTCTGCGACCTTCGTCACATTCGCCGCGTGCACGGGCCCAAACGCCTGGGATCGCGCGGGTCGGGCGCGTCAACCGCCGCGCGATCCGGGCACCCTCTGCGATACTCGCCGACGTGCAGGTTTCCCGTTCACGCCGGCGCACCGTCCGCTTCGCGGTGGCGCTGACGCTGGCCGTGCTCCTTTCTGGCGCACTGGTCTACACCACGTTTTCGGTCGCGAGCCCGGAGCGATTCCCGGCACAGATCGCCGCGAAGGCCGACCCCGGCCAGACGTACCGCGTCGGCGGCAACGTCGTCGCCGGCAGCGTCTCCCGCAAAGAGGGCGTCCTGCGCTTCAAGCTCGGCCACCCGGGGACGGGCGCCGGCAAGCAGATCGACGTGGTCTACCACGGCACCGTGCCGGATCCCTTCCGCGAGGGCCGCGACGTGATCATCGACGTCAAGCAGGGGCAGACCAATCAGGCGGCCACCTTCGTAGGCCAGGGCAACACGCTCGTCACGAAGTGCCCGTCGAAGTTCAACGGCGAGGCGCTCAACGCGCCGCGGCCCGCGAATGCTGGCCCGGCCGCTGCCGCGCCAGCCGCCAGCTGATGGCGC
>JAUMFO010000133.1:0-1997 GCA_032119795.1 Solirubrobacteraceae bacterium | reverse complement strand
GCGTGGACGCGCGGCTCCGTGAGACGCAGGCGGGCGATGTGCGCGTCGACGACCTCGCGAGAGGTCACCTCCTGGCGGCGGATCATCCCCGCGAGTTCGGTAGCGGAGCGCTCCGTGAGTGAGCGCGGCTCGGTGGACTCGAGCACGGCCTTCGCCGAGGCGGCCGTCACGCGCGGGGGCCCGTCGCTGACGGAGGGACGGGCGCCGAGAGCGGACGTTGCGGGATCACCGTGCACGCCCCCATGGTTACACGAGTGTCACTTCATTGGAAGGCGACCTTCCACCTACTAACGGTGCGTCAACAAGAACGGGCGGAATGGCGAAGCCGCCTCCAGGTGAGCCGCACTTCAGATCCAACGGACCGTCGATTGGGACCACAAACGTCGCAGCGACGTCGCAGTTGTGCGGGCAACACTCGTGCCGGGCGCCCTCGCGGAAGTACGCTGAGGACTGTGACCGCAAGCACAAGTACGTGAGGCACCGATGACCACGCCCCAGTCCCTGGAATCCCTGCTCGAAGATCGCCTCGCGGCAGGTGCCGACGTGCCCCCGTCGCCAGCGTTCGTCGCCGCCGCCCTCGACCGAGACGACTCCGCGCGCCAGCGTGCCGCCGTCGACCCGCACGCCTTCTGGGCCGAGCAGGCCACCGAACTCCTCGACTGGACCAAGCCGTGGGACGCCGTCCTCGATGATTCCCGAGCGCCGCACTACCGCTGGTTCGCGGGTGGCGGCATCAACGCCTCCACCAACGCGCTGGATCGCCACGTCGCCGCAGGCAATGGCGGCAAGGTCGCCTACCACTGGGAAGGCGAGGAGGGCGAGCAGCGAGACGTCACCTATGCCGAGCTCCTCGACGCCACCGAACGGCTCGCCAACGTGCTGCGCAGCCGCGGCATCGGCGAGGGCGACGTGGTCGGGATCTACCTGCCGATGGTCCCCGAGGTCGCCGTCGCGATGCTTGCGTGCGCGCGGATCGGCGCGATCCACAACGTCGTATTCGGCGGGTTTTCCGTCGAGTCGGTCTGCGAGCGGATGGAGGTCAGCAGCGCCAAGGCCCTCATCACCTCCGCTGGCGCGCGCCGCAAGGGCAAAGCCATCCCGACGAAGCGGGCGCTCGATCCGCTCCTTGAGGGTCTCCCCTCGATCGAGACCGTGATCGTGGTGCCAACAGCCGGCGGTGCGACCGTCGACTGCCCGATGCAGGACGGCCGCGACCTGCTCTTCACCGATGCGATCGCCGCCGCCGAGCCGCACTGCACTCCCGCGCCGACGACCTCCGAGTCGCCGCTGTTCATCCTCTACTCGTCTGGATCGACGGCGAAGCCGAAGGGCATCCTGCACGGCACGGGCGGCTACCTCACCGGCACCGCGTGGACGTTCAAACACGTCTTCGACCTCAAAGACAACGACGTGTACTTCTGCACCGCCGACGTCGGCTGGGTCACCGGGCACTCCTACATGGTCTACGGCCCGCTGCTGGCCGGCGCGACGAGCGTGATGTACGAAGGGGCGCCCGACTACCCGCACAAGGGGATCTGGTGGGAGCTCGTCGAGCGCCACCAGGCGACGATCTTCTACACCGCGCCGACCGCCATCCGCGCCTGCATGAAGTGGGGCGCCGATCTCGTCGCCGCTCACGACCGTTCCACCCTGCGCCTGCTCGGCACCGTCGGTGAGCCGATCAACCCCAAGGCCTGGCACTGGTACTCGGAGGTCGTCGGAGCGGGCCGCTGCCCGATCATCGATACCTGGTGGCAGACCGAGACCGGCCACGTGATGGTCACCACGCTCCCGGGCGTCGATGCTGCCCGCCCCGGCTCCTGCGGCAAGCCGCTTCCGGGGATCGAGGTGGCGGTCGTCGACGAGGCAGGCCAGCCCGTTCCCGCCGGAACCCATGGCCTGCTCACGATCACCAAGCCGTGGCCGGGCATGCTGCAGACGCTGTACGGCGACGACGAACGCTACGCCGAGACGTACTTCGAGAAGTTCGGGCCGAC
>JAUMFO010000132.1:0-8670 GCA_032119795.1 Solirubrobacteraceae bacterium | reverse complement strand
CGCCGCCGGCCGCAGGTCCTCGCGGACTTCATCCACAAGTCGCAGAAGCGCATGCTGCCCGACGACTTCGACATCGCCACGCACTTCACGCCGTCCTACAACCCGTGGGATCAGCGCCTCTGCGCCGTCCCGTCGGGTGATCTGTTCCGGTCGATCAAGAAGGGCGACGCGTCGATCGTCACCGACCACATCGACCGCTTCACCGAGACCGGCATCCTGCTGAAGTCCGGCGAGGAGCTCGAGGCCGACATCATCATCACCGCAACGGGGCTGAACCTGCTGCTGCTCGGCGGCATTCCGTTCACCGTCGATGGCGAGACGATCGACCTCTCCAGCACCGTCGTCTACAAGGGCATGATGCTCTCCGACATCCCGAACATGGCGTTCGCGATCGGCTACACGAACTCCTCGTGGACGCTCAAGGCCGACCTCACCGGTGAGTACGTCGGGCGACTGTTCGATCACATGGACAAGACGGGCACGAAGACCTGCGTGGCCCGGCGCGACCCGTCGGTGGTCGAGCGTCCGTTCCTGGACTTCGGCGCCGGCTACGTGCTGCGCTCGCTGAAGAACCTGCCGTCGCAGGGCACCGAGAAGCCGTGGTCGCTCAAGCAGAACTTCCTGCTCGATCTCCCGATGATGAAGTTCGGCAAGGTCGACGACGGCGTGATGGAGTTCTCCGCGCCGACCGCTGCCAGCAAGTCGGGCGCGGTCGCGAAGGCGAAGGCCGCGGCCTAGCCTCCGGCGACCGCGCGGTTCACCTTTGCGCGCGCGGTCGGCCCTAGCCTCGGGCTGATGTCTGATCTCAACGTCGTCGCCCTCCTCGTCGCCAAGCCCGGCTCGGAGGGCGTCGTCCGCGACGCCCTCACCAAGCTGGTCGCGGCCACTCTCCAGGAGGAGGGCTGCCTCGGCTACGAGCTGAGCGTGTCTGCCGCCGATCCGGCGACGTTCGTCACCGTCGAGCGCTGGCGCTCCCAGGACGACCTGAACGCCCACATGCAGACGCCGCACATCGCCGAGGTGCTCGCCACGGCCGGCGACCACCTCGCGGCGCCGCCGGCAATCCACCCGCTGGTACCGGTCGCCTAGGCGGCCGACCGCCGTCGCCCGCACTGGCGCCCTGGGCTGGCGGCGCCCGAGCTGGTTGGCGGCACCAAGGGTGCAGCCCGACCAAGAGCGCCAGGCGCCCTTAGTCCGTCAGCGCCTCTTCGAGCTCGCGGGCCGTCTGCTCGGGCTCGCGGTCGCGACCGGCGTAGGTCGCGCTGAGGAAGCGCTCGATTGCCCGAATGACGGGCGCCGAACGCCAGGTCGTCATCGAGTCGAACGAATGCTGGCCGCCGGCCATCTCGGCGTAAAGGACGGGTTTGCGCGTGTTCGCGCGCAGCTCCTGCACGAAGTGGCGGCTCTCGCCGACCGGGACGATGGTGTCTCCCGTGCCGTGGACCACGAAGAACGGCGGGATCGGGCCGTCGCCGATGCGGCTCAGCGGCGAGACGCGCATGAACTTCTCGGGCTCCTCGTCGAGCTTCGCCTTCACGACCAGGTTCTCGACGACCTCCTTGAGGCCCTGGTTGTAGTCGTCGCCGGCAACGGCAAAGCCGTAGACGCCGTAAAACGGAATCGCCGCCTGAACCTCCACATCGGAGGACTCAAAGCCAGGCTGGAGCGTCACGTCGGCCGACGTGAGCGCGGCGAGCGCCGTGAGATGACCGCCCGCCGAGCCACCGGTGAGCGCGATGAACGACGGGTCGACCCCGAGCTCTTCGGCGTTCTCGCGGACCCAGGCAATGGCGCGCTTCACGTCCTCGACGTGCTCGGGCATCGTCGCCCGTGGACTGAGCCGGTAGTCGATGTTGAACCCGACCCAGCCGTTGGCCGCCAGGTGACTGAGCAACGGCAAACCCTGCTCATGCCGCGAGCCAAAGAGCCACACGCCGCCGTGCACGTGAATGACCGCCGGCAGCGGCCCATCCGGCGCATGGCGGGAGCGCACGATGTCGAGCTTGAGTGTCGCCTTGCCGACCTGGGCGTACACGCGCCCGCGCTCCGTCTTCACATCCGGACGCCACCCCAACAGCCACGGGAAGGCCAGCTGCCACCACGGCACCCGCGGCGCGCCAGCGACGTCGAGGTCGTCGGGGCTGCCGTCGATGTCGATCTGGGTCCGCAGGCTTCGTGCGCCATACGGCAGGGCCACGAGCACCGCAGCCCCCCACAGCGTCAAGCCGATCCAGCCGGCCACGCCGCCGATCCCGTCGAGGAGGATCGCGTCGACGGCGACCAACACCGCCCCGATCGCGAGCAGGTGCAGCGACAGCTCCACGACGATCATCGCCGCAAACCAGCTGACGATGATCGTGCGCAGGCCCGGCCCTTGGCGGGGCCAGCGGGCGTTGGCGACCGCCGCCACGCTCAACAGCCCGACGACGAGAAGGAGAGCACTCCCAGTGTTCATCTGATGAAGCCTAGAGCTGCCCGCGACCCCGGCCTAGACGGGGTGGACGCCTGAGCGGCGCGTCAGCGACCGCATCAGCGACTCCGTGACGGCGGCCAGCGTGCCACGCGGAACGCGGACGGTCGCCGGGCGACCGCTCATCCGGCCGATCCGCACGCACACCAGCCCGATCAGCCAGATGATCAGCAGGTTGAGGCTGAGCACCGTCAGCGAGGCCGGGCGCCAAGCCCAGTCGGGCGCGTCGGGGCGACGCTCGACCTGCATCAGCTCGGCATCCGGACCGAACGGCCGCACCACCGAAGTGAATTCCGGGTAGCCCGCGAAGTTGATCGCCGGATCCGCCGGGTAGTGAATCGGGGCAGAGAGCATCGTCCGACCGGACTGCACACGCACCTGCGTCTTCCACGGGGCGTCGAGCGGCACCGGCTTTGAGGTCGTCCACGTGCCGTCGGGCTGCTTGACGAGGGCGTTGAGGTAGCGCCCGTCGCCCTGCCAGCCCAGCGCGCTCACCCAGTTGGCGTCCTCGGTGACCGACGGGTCGGAGAAGCGGACCGTCAGATCGCCGATGCGCTGGGGCTCGTCGGCGCTGTGGTTGGGGACCTGCCCCTCCCGGATGTTGCTCAGCGTCATCGAGGCCGTGAGATCGGTCGGGTTGCGCGTCGTCTCCGCGTTGAGGCCCAGGCCGATGACCGTCGCCACCGACAGCACCGCCAGCGCCAGTGGGCTGCGGCCGGGCTTCAAATCGCCCGAGAGTGCCTGCGCCATCAGCGAACCAATCAAGCCACCGGCCACGCCCGCGGCAACCGCAGTCGGAAGGCCTTCGGCCAGCAGTGCAGGCGTCCACGGGATCGGCATCACGAGCTGCGACCAGCCGTACTCCGCGGCGAAGCCAAGCGTGCCGACGGCCAAGCCGGCTCCGGCGCCAAAGAGCGTCGGATTCGACGGGTCGCGGCGGAAGGCGATCGCTTCAATGATCAGTGCCTCAGCGAGGAAGAGCGGGGCGGCCGGCATGGTGACCTGCAGCGGGCCGCCGATCATGACCGACATGAAAAGCTGGACGGGAGCCCAGATGGCGATCGCGTAGAGCGCCGCGCCGCGGCCACCCAGGACGCGAGCCAAGACCAGCGCCTGCGCAGCGCCGAACGACAGCAGCAGCGGCTGCCAGACCATGCGGTACTGCGGGATGCCCCAGTTGAACTCGTGGGTGGTCGCCGCCCAGAGGTAGAGGAACACGCCAGCCAGCAGCGCCGGCAGCGGGCGGGCAATCAGACGCTTCGCACGGAACGCGTTGAGCCCCGCCGCGCGAGCGCCCTCGATCAGCAGCAGGACGCCGCCGATGCCGACGCCAGCGGTGCCGCCGATGATCATCGTGTGGGTCGGGCCCCAGAGGGTCACGTCCTGGCCGAAGACGCGGTGCCAGAGGTCGTCGAGCGGGAACGCCGCCATGCCGAACGACGCGCCAAACACGAGCAGCGCACTTCCGGCCGGGATCGGCCCGAGGTTCTTGAGGTGGAAGGCCACGGAGCTCGACTTCGCGGGATCACGCGGGGCGATACCGATCGCCAGGATGCCCATGATGAATCCGCCGAAGAGCCCGAAGAGCAGCGGGTAGTGCGCCAGCGTGCCGAGCGGGCCGTCGTCGCGGCCGACGTCGAGGTGCAGGCCGATGTCCCAGGTGGCGCCGAGGATGATCACAAGCGCGCACACGATGGCGCCGGCACCCGGAAGCGCTGCCCAGCCGGGCAGGCCGATGAGCTTCTCTACGGAGTCTTCAAGGCGGCGTAGGCGCGGAGCTCCGCCCCGGCGGTAGGCGAGCACGGTGAGGATCGTCCACAGCGCCAGCGCCGTGGTGACCGTGGCGACGATCGCCAGCTGGCCGATCGGCGCGCCGCCGCCTGCCTCGGCGGCGGCAGCGATGGGAAGGGGGGAATTCATCGGGGGCAGGCTCCGAGTCAAGGGTGCGTCGTGCGGGCAAACCGGGGCCCGCTCAGCAACGAAATGCAGAACGACGGTTCGGTTACAGGAGTGCAACCTACACAAGTGTCACCAGGCCCGCAAAGCCATTCGGTGCACGTCACAGAGCACCGCCACACAGCACCACCGGAGCGCACGCTTGCCGTCGAGATCGCCGCGCGCAAGCACCGCGCCGCAGCGTTGCGACGCAACATCAGGGTTCCCTATTAGGCAGACCTAATGTAGGCTCGGCGGCGCGCTGGCTCCCCGAGCCTGCGCACTCGACCGACGGACGCTCCCCAATGCCACTTCCCGCTCCCGAACCTCCCCGCGACGACCCCGCTGTGCCGACGCCACGCGCCGGCGTGGTCCTCGTCACGGGCGCCGCCGGCGGCATCGGCCAGGCCGTCGTTGCACGGATCCTTGCCGACGGCCGCCGCGTCGTCGCGACCGATATCGCGGGCGGCGCCCTGCAGCGCCTCGCCGCCGAGCACGGCCCCGGTACCGCCGCCGACGGCCTCTTGCACTGCCGGGAACTCGACGTCCGCGACGGCGCCGCGGTCGAAGCGCTCGTGCACGCCGTCGACGACGAGCTTGGCGCGATCGACGGCCTCGTCCACGCGGCCGGGGTCCTGCGCGCGGGGTCGGCGCTCTCGGAGACGGTCGACACGTGGGGAGCGCTCCATGAGGTCAACGTCGGCGGCGTGATGCGCGTCTCGCGGGCCGTGGCCCGCAAGATGGCGGTGCGCCACCGCGGCTCGATCGTCACGGTCGGCTCCAACTCCGCGACCGTGGCCAGGGACGGCCTCTCTGCCTACGCGGCGAGCAAGGCCGCCGCTCGCCAGTACACGCTCTGCCTGGGCGTCGAGCTTGCGCCGCTCGGCATTCGCTGCAACGTCGTCTCCCCCGGCTCGACCAACACGCCGATGCTCGCCGGAGCTTGGTCAGCCAGCGAGGACGGCGGCGCGACTCGGCTCACGCCCACCGAGGGCGCCGCCGAGCGCCGGGCTGTCGCCGGGACCCCCGAAGCGTTCTGGCCCGGTATCCCGCTCGGGCGTATCGCGCAGCCATCGCAGGTCGCCGACGCCGTCGCGTTCCTGCTGTCTGATCGCGCCGGCCACATCGCCCTCCACGATCTGCGCGTCGACGGTGGCGCCACGCTCGGGGCGTAACCGGTCGTCGTGCCTCCCACGCTGCCACCCATCGACGCCGCCGGCTCCGCCGACCTGCCGACCTGGCCGGCCGACGTCGCCCAGGGCTACCGCGACGCCGGCTACTGGACCGGGGAGACCTTCGGCGAGGTCCTGCGCGCCCGCCGCCTGGCGACCCCCGAGGCCGAGGCCGTGGTGGGATCAGGCGGGACGCGCTGGACGTATGCCGAGCTCGACGAGCGCGCGAGCGAACTCGCCGGCGGACTGGCCGCCCGCGGCGTGCGGCGCGGCGACCGCATCGTGCTGTGGCTGCCGAACGAGCCGGTCTTCTCCGAGGTGCTGCTCGGTTGCCTGCGTCTGGGCGCCGTCCCGGTGATGGCCTTGCCCGCCCACCGCGCCAGCGAGCTGCGACACCTCCTCGACCACAGCCAGGCCGTTGCGCTCATCACGACCGGGCGCCGCGGCGGATTCGACTACGCGGCGCTCGCCAGCGAACTTCAGAAAAGCAGCACGTTGCTGAAGCTGGTCGTCGTCGACGGCGAGGCCGGCAACCACCAGACCGCCCTCGACGACCTCCGCGGCACCGAACTCGACGCGCAGACCCACCCAGGGCCGGCCAGCAGCGACCTCGCACTGCTCCAGCTCTCCGGCGGCACGACCGGGCTGCCGAAACTGATCCCGAGGACCCACGACGACTACCTCTACAGCGTGCGCGCGAGCGCCGAGATCTGCGAACTCACGCCGCAGACGCGCTACCTGGTGACGCTTCCAGCGGCCCACAACTTCCCGCTCAGCTCGCCGGGGATCCTCGGCGTGCTCTGGGCCGGCGGGACGGTCATCTTCTGCCCCAGCCCTGATCCGCAGACGGCCCTCGGACTGATCGCGCGCGAGCGCGCCACGCTGACGGGCGTCGTGCCGCCGCTGGCGCTCGCCTGGATCGAGGCGCTGCCGAGTTTGGACGTCGACATCGCAAGCCTGGAGGTGCTCCAGGTCGGCGGTGCGAAGCTCGACGCGGCCATCGCCAGGCGCGTCGAGCCGGAACTCGGGGCGCGGCTGCAGCAGGTGTTCGGCATG
Organism: Solirubrobacteraceae bacterium; assembly: GCA_032119795.1. Taxonomy (GTDB): domain Bacteria; phylum Actinomycetota; class Thermoleophilia; order Solirubrobacterales; family Solirubrobacteraceae; genus JAGIBJ01. The sequence goes on along the minus strand of JAUMFO010000132.1, from coordinate 2,037 downwards.
GCCGAGGGACTCGTGAACTACACACGCCGCGAGGACGCGCCCGAACTCGTCACCACGACGCAGGGGCGGCCCATGTCTCCCGCTGACGAGGTGCACGTCGTCGATGAGGATGACCAGCCCGTGCCACCCGGCGAGACGGGCGCCCTGCTGACCCGCGGCCCGTACACGATCCGCGGCTACTACCGGGCGGCCGAGTACAACGCGACGGCCTTCACGCCGGACGGCTTCTACCGGACGGGGGATCTGGCCCGCCAGCTCCCAAGCGGCCACCTGCAGGTCGTCGGGCGTGCGAAGGAGCAGATCAACCGCGGTGGCGAGAAGATCGCGCCGGCCGAGGTCGAGCACCACCTCCTCGCCCACCCGGCCGTACTCGACGCGTGCGTCGTCGGCGTGCCGGACGAGCGCCTGGGCGAGCGCTCTTGGGCGGTGGTCGTGCCGCGGGGCGGTGACCGGCCGACGCCCGCAAGCCTGCGCAAGTTCGTCCGCGAGCGCGGCGTCGCGGCCTTCAAGGTGCCCGATCGAATCGCCTTTGTCCCCGCCTTTCCCACGACCGGCGTCGGCAAGACCAGCCGCCGCGAGCTGCGCGCCTTCCTCGCCAGCGAGCTCGCCGTCACCGCCGCCCTGCCAGCTCCGGGACCCGATCCGGCCCCGGAGCCCACCGATCTCGCTCGTGCCGACGACTCACGCGCCGCCGACGGCGGACGCTGACCCAAGGAGCCACACCATGGGCCTCCCCTCCATCGCGCCCTACCCAATGCCCGGCGCCGTCGATCTCCCAGACAACCGCGTCAACTGGACGCTGGAACCGCAACGATCGGCGTTGCTGATCCACGACATGCAGGAGTACTTCGTCGGCGCGTTTGATCGCAGCAGCGAGCCGATCCCGGCGCTGGTCGCCAGCATCCGGCGACTGCGCGACGCCGCGCATGCTGCGGGCGTGCCGGTGATCTACAGCGCCCAGCCCGGCGGGCAGTCCCTGGAGCAGCGCGGGCTCCTGCAGGACTTCTGGGGCGACGGCATCGGCCCGGAACCGGCGCAGTCGGCGATCATCTCCGAGCTCGCGCCGACCGAGCGCGACGTGGAGCTGACGAAGTGGCGATACAGCGCGTTCGTGCGGACGGGGCTCCACGAGGAGCTGCGTGCCCAGGGCCGGGACCAGCTCGTGATCACCGGGATCTACGCGCACATCGGCTGCTTGATGACGGCCGCGCAGGCGTTCATGGAGGAGGTGCAGCCGTTTCTCGTCGGCGACGCCGTCGCCGACTTCTCACGCCTGGATCACCACATGGCGCTCGACTACGCGGCGCGCCGCTGCGCGATGACCATGACCACCGACGCGGTCCTCGGCCAGTGGTCGCCGGAGCCACCGATCGGGCGGCTCCCAAGCCGCGTCAACGTGCGCGCCGCGCTCGCCGCGCTCGCCGACGAGCCCCTCGACGACGTCTCCGACGACGACGACCTCAGCGACGCGGGCATCGACTCGATCCGCCTGATGGGCCTCATCACCGAGTGGCAGCGAGCCGGGCTGCCCGTCACGTTCGAGGAGCTCGCCGAGGAGCCGACGATCGCCGCCTGGACGGCGTTGCTGGCGCGCGGCGGCGCCGCGGCGCCCGTCGGACGCTGACTCCCGTGAACGGCGGCGCGCGCCTCTCGCTGACGGGTGCCCAGGCGGGGATCTGGCTCGCCCAGCAGCTTGCCCCAGAGCATCCCGTCTACAACACCGCCGACGCCGTCGAGCTGAGCGGACCGGTCGACGAGGCCCTCCTCGCCACGCACATCCGCGGGGTTCTGAACGACGCCGAGGCCTTGCACGTGCGGATCGTCGAGGGTCGCGGCGGGCCCGAGCAGGTGCTCGCGCCGCGCAGCTCGCGGGCGTGGGACCTGCCGGTGCTCGACCTGCGCGACGGCGCCGACCCGGCCGCGGCAGCGCAGGCCTACATGGAGGCCGATCTGGCGCAGCCTGTCGACCTCGCCGCAGGACCGCTGTTTGCCACGGCGCTGCTGCGCACCGGTGACCGCACGTGGACGTGGTACCTG
>JAUMFO010000131.1:0-2572 GCA_032119795.1 Solirubrobacteraceae bacterium | reverse complement strand
ACCGGAACCGGGCGCATTGGCCGAGAAGGCGCGGCGTCGCTAGCGTGGCGACCGAAGAGATGCGCGTCGCTGATTCACACCGCAGGGTCCGCGCTGCCGCCATCACCGGATTCGGCCAGCTGCTGGGGCTGCTCGGCTCCACGCTGATCGGCGTCCTCGTCGCCGGCACGCTGCCGCCCTCGCACCGCGTCGACGCGTTCTTCGGCGCCAACCAGATCTACGCGCTCGCGCTCTACCTCGGCCAGGCCGTGCGCATTACCGCGCCGCCGCTGATGGTGCGCTCGGGCCTCAATCCCGCGAGCCTGCGCTCGGCCACCTTCTGGCTGGCCCTGGGGACGATCGCCTTCATGGCGGCGGTCGCGATCGTCGGCAGTAGCCTCGTGCCGCCGCCGGCCCGCGCCGACTTCACCCGCGACCTGTTGATCCTCGCGCCGGCCGCCGGCATCCACGTCGCCGCTGGTGGCCTGGCGGCGCGCTTGGCGGTCGTCGGCTCCTTCGGCTACGCCGCGGGCGCCTACGCCGCCGGCAGCGTCACCTCGGGCCTGCTGCTGCTGGCCTTCATCGGCGATCACGGGGCGACGGCGCTGGCGCCCTGCATCGCGGCGGGCGCCGCCGTCATCGGCGTGATCATGCTCGTCGGCTACCAGCGCGCGGCCGGCGTCCACTGGCGAGCCCGGCCTGCGCTTGGCCCAACCGGCGTCGCCGCCGTCGATCCCGGCGCCCCCGTCGGCCCCAGCCCCGATCGCTCCGAGCTCCCCGCCGCGCCCAACGCCACGTTCGCCGCGCGCCGCATCGGCCTGGGCGCCGTCCCCGCGCTCTCGCTGCAGCTGCTGATCACCGTCGCCGCCGTCTCCGCGGGACACATCGAGAGTGGCGGCACCGCCCTGCTGAGTTATTCGTTCCTGGCCCTCTTCGCGTTCACCACGATCGCGATCACGCCGATGTCGATCGTGCTGGGCCCCGAGGTCGCCGAGCGGTGGGACGGGGCGACCGACTCGCTCGCGGGGATCGTCCGCCAGGCCACGCGCGTCTCCGTCGTGGTCGCCGTGCCGCTGATCGCCGTCGGGTTCCTCGTTGGACGCCCGCTCGCCGGGCTCCTGTTGCCGGCGCTCACGGATTCCGATCTCGACACCGTCTTCCTGATGCTGGCGATCCTTAGCCCGCCGTTGCTCCTCACGGCCGCGGCGACCGTCGCGACGGTCGGCATCACCGCTGCCGACCACCTCGGCCGTCTGGCCGCGGGCCTGATCGCCGTCTCCGCGGCGTCGGTCGTGGCGGGCGTGATCCTCGTGGAGCTCAGCGCGCCGCTGCTCGTGATCGCGTTCGTCGCAGCCCTGTTCTCGGTTGGGTTCTCGGTGGTCACGCTCTACGTCGCGCTTGGGCGCTCGGCGCTCCCTGCCGTGGCGGGGCTCATCGTCGACAACCTCCCGGTGATCGCCCCACCCGTGATCGCGACGGCGATCCTCGCGCCGCTGCTCACGAGCAATCTCGCCCTGGGCTGCCTCGTCGCCGTCCCCGTCGTGGCGATCCACCTGGGCGTCGTGATGGTCCTGCGGCGAGACACCGTCGATCTGCTCGTCGGCGCCGCCCGCAACCGCGTCGCGTGATGCCGCCCTTGCGCGCCACGAGCCGAGGGCTGCACCGGCGCAACTCGCGTGTCGCGCTGTCAGGAACCCGCCGCCCGGCGCGTAAGGATTCCCGACGTGCCTGAGCAGCTCCCCGCCGACGACCGTGATGACGCCTTCGAGGCGTTGCTGCGGCGTGCGCGGCCGGAGCCCGATGCCGGCTGGTCTCGTGCGACGGAGCGCGGCATCTTTGCCGCGTTGGAGCGCCGTCGCCGCGAGCGCATGACGGCCTACGGCGCCGGCGCCGGCCTGGCGCTCACCATCCTCTTCGCGAGCCTCGCCGGCGCCGGCCCGCTCGCCCTCGACGGCGGCGACTCCGCCAAGGCCAAGCCCAAGCCGGGCTGCGTCACCGTCTACGAGACCCGCGTGGAGTCCGTCGGCCAGGTCGTCCAGCGCGCCGACGGCAAGGTCGTCGTGGAGTCGCGCAAGGAGCCGGTCCAGCGCGAAGTCGAGCGCTGCCGCTAAGCGTCGTCTGAGCCCTCCAGCGCCCGCAGCTTCTTCAGCGACCGGGAGATGATCTGGTGCACGTTGGCCTCCGAGAGTTCCATGGCGGTAGCGATCTCGGCGCCGGAGAGATCGCCACCGAAGCGCAGGGCGAGGACCTCGCGTTCGCGGGGAGCGAGGGCCTGCAACCGGCCGACGAAGGCGTCGGAGTCCAAGGAGCGGGCGAGGGGGTCGTCTTGCTCGACGAGGGACTCCATCAGCAACGGGTGTTCGTCGAGAGAGGTGGCGTTGCGATGCGACTGGCGGCGGTAGTGATCGATGAGGGTGTTGCGAGCGATCACCAGGATCCAGGTGCGCTCGCTGGCGCGCTTGGAGTCGTAGCGGCCCCAGTGACGGATCACACGCTCGAAGGTGGTGGCGGTGAGGTCCTCGGCGGCCTGGCGCCCTAGTGAGTAGGCGAAGAACCCGAAGACGGCGTCGACGTGGTCCCGGTAAACCCGGCG
>JAUMFO010000130.1:0-2528 GCA_032119795.1 Solirubrobacteraceae bacterium | reverse complement strand
TCGAGCGGCAGCAGCGCCGCCGGGGGCGTCTCGCCACCAGAGCACAAGGCGAGCAAGCCGCGGTTCGTGGCCGTCCCCGCCGCCAGCTGATTCACCCAACGCGTCGAGGAGCGCTGCATCGCCTGGCCGGTCACGTTCGGCGAGCCGTCGGCATAGCGCAGCACGCCCATGTAGCCCTCGCCGATGTTCTCGCGGTTCGTCTCCGAGCCGGTCACCGCGTAGATCAAGAACTGGTTCACGTTGCAGTCGCTGCGCGAGAGCGCGTCGGCGCTGAACATCTGGTTCGCCGCGCGGGCGGCATCCGACGGCATCCCCTGGTAGGCGTACTGGGCGCCCGTCCCCGAGTACGACGCCGGCTGGCCCGTCTCCGTGATCTGGATGGGAATGTCTCCCCGGCCCAGCTGGATCAGCTTGGAGCGCATGCTGGTCGTGAGGCCCACGATCGCGTTCGACGTCGGCGCATACGGGTGGAAGGCGATGCCGTCGATCGAGCCGCCGGCGCCGGCCGCCCAGAACGCGTCGAGGTAGGCGTTGGCGTCGGGCCAGCCGATACTCGCCAGCACGTAGGCGCTGGGCTGCGCCGCCTTCACCCGCGGATACAGGTACTGCATCAGGCGCGCATACGGCTCAGGCTCGGTCTTGCCCGTCCAGAAGTGCACCGAGTTGACCTCGTTCCAGATCTCCAGGTCGTACGTCGGCAGGTACGGCAGATCCGGGTTGTCGCGCCAGAATTTGCCGTCGGGCCCGTAGCGCTGGGAGAACGCGATGACCCAGTCGGTGAAGTTCGCGAACTGCGAGTCGGGCAGTCGCGAGCCCGGCCCGTAGGCCCAGCCCGGCGAGCCGGTAAACGTCGGCTGCACGCGGATCCCGTACTTGGCGAGCATCCCGATCTGGAAGTCGATCGAGTTGCGATTCGGACCGGTATCCCACGTGTAGGTGTGGACGCCGTTGACGGGCGCCTTGGGCTCAGCCAAGAACCAGTTCACGTCGTGCCGGGCGACCTTGACCTGCCCGTCCTTGAGCGGCTGCAAGAACGACGGCCACCGCGACTCGGCGATCGTGGAGTCCTTCACCAGCGGCTGCATGTTGACGCCGAGGTATTCGGCCGTCGGCGTGGCGCCGGCCACGGGCGCAGCGATCAGCAGCCCGGTCGCGGTGGAAACCACGGCCAAGATGGAGAGAAGAAGGGGTCGGAGCCGAGGGCGCACGCGTCGACGGACGGTATCAGCGGCTCAGCGGGCCGAAAACACCGTTCGCACGCCGGTTTTGCCGACTTCAAGCGACGCACGCAGGCGCGGGACGCCGATCGTCGGCTCTCCGCGGTGCAGCAGGATCAGCCGTTCGCGGCGACGCACACCAGGAATGCCGACCAAACGAGGCTTCCCGGCCGTCAGCCAGATCGTGCTGACTTTGCGCTCACGCTTGCTGCCTTGGGACTTCTTGAGCACCGTGAACTTCAAACGCGTCCCCCGGACGGCCGTGCTGCATGTCACGGAAGCGGTGAGCTGCTGGCGCCCATGTGCCTTGCGCGGCTCGGCCTTGAACCTCGACACCTCCACCGCCAGACCCCACGTGCACGCCTCGCGCGGGGCGGTCGCCACCGCTGGGGCAGCCCCAGGCTTGTAGCCGGTGGCGGCCGCGGCCGAGACCGTCCCGCGACCCGCGACGATCGCCGCGCCGACCGGGCACCCGACCACTGGCACGTCGCATTCGACAACGCCGGTCGTGCCCGTCTGCCCAATGTTGGCGTAGACGCGGAACGCCTTCCCGGCGAGTTCGTACGGGACGCACTGACTGGCGGAGCCGCGGGCATCCGTCCGAGCCTGCGCGACCTCCGCACCCGTTGCAGGATCGACGAATCGTAGGATCGCCGACTCCAGCGGGTTGCCGTCGTAGCTCGTGGAGACGGCGACGCAGCCCGGCTGGGTCGCCGTGAACGTCGCGTCGATCTGGAGCTGCGCCGACGGCGGGGTGGTGCCTGCACCGCAGAGCGCGAGGGGCGTCGGCGCGCCCGAGCCGCCGGCGTCGAACCGCGCGGCCCAACGCTGCGACGCCCGCTGAAGCGCCTGCGCACTGAGCGTCGGCTGGCCGCTGCTCTTAAAGAACAGGCCCATCCAGGCCTCCGTGCGCGGGAGGGCGCCCTTGCCAGCGTCGTAGGTGTCGCTGAACGGGCCAGAGACGCCGTAGGGCAGGAATTGCGCGACGCCGCAGTCGCTGGCAGCCAGCGCCTCGCCCGAGTAGGCGAGGTTGGCGCCGCGGGCGGCGTCGGTGGGGAACTGATCGTGGGCGCGGAGCGCGGGCTGGCGATCGCTTGGGCTGGTCTTGCCGGTCGTCGGATCGAAGGTGATCGCCTCTTGGCCGGCCTCGTCGGCGTAGATCGGCATCTCCGGGCGGCCGGCGGCGACGAGCTGGTTGCGCAGGCGGACGACCAGATCGAGCGTGGACTGGGCGTCTGGCGCGTAGGGGTGAAAGCCCATGCCGTCGAGGGCGGCGAGGCCGCCGCTGGCCGCGAGCTTGGAGATGAAGTA
>JAUMFO010000129.1:0-36428 GCA_032119795.1 Solirubrobacteraceae bacterium | reverse complement strand
GCCATCTACGGCAGCTCAGCCGAACGCACAAAAGCCCTCAACGGCTGGCTCAGCCACTACAACTACCGCAGACCCCACGCCGCTCTCGGCGGACGCCCACCAGGGAACAACGTCCCTGGCCCTTACAGCGTCGGCACCAGCGTTTGGTTGTCCCATTGGGAGACGGCGCGCCAGAGCGCCATGGTCGCGGTGCCGTCGGTGCGGCGGAACGCCAGCACCCGTAGGTCGGCCGGGCCGTTGACGACCGTCGCTCGCAGCGGGGTGACGTCCCGGTCCGGAGCTCCGCCGTCGAGGAGCGCCCGTTGGAGCCGTACGAGCGCCGTCCAAGCGGGCTTGGGCCGCAGGTCGGCGTTGAGCAGGCCAAAGTGCGCGGCCGTGTCGACGCCAAATGGGTCGCCCCAGCGGTCGATCATCTCGTAGAGGTAGACCCGAGGCATGCCCCGCCGGATCGCCTCGAGCAGGATGCGTGGCGTGTAGGCCGCGGCGATCTCTGCGGGCAGGGGCGTGTGGTATTTCGTCTGGCCGACGTCGGTCTGGAAGCCGGCCTCCGTCACGACGACCGGTCCGCCCGGCAGCTGCGTCTGCAGGGCCTGCGCCCACTGATCCAGCGGCACGCTGGGCTCGCCGGCGCTCGAGTACGCATGGGCATTGGCCGCGTCGGCCAGGCCGGTATAGCTCCCGAACTCGGGCACGTTCGCGATCCGCCCCAGACTCGGCGCGACCACCGCGACCGGTTCGCCGCGCTCGGCGACCACGGACTGCACGACCGAGCCCTGGTGGCCCTTCGCGCGCGCCGACCAGTCGGGCCGGTTCGCGAGATCCGGCTCGTTGGTGCCCTCGACGCTGTCGACGTAGGGCATCACCGTCTCGTGCAGGCGCTCGTCGAGCGTGGAGAACGGCGCGGTGTTGTAGCGGCCGAAGGCGTCGCCCATCACGACGCCCAGCCGCACGCCGATTCGCCCGAGCTGTTGCATGCGCGCAAGCCCGTGCTCGCCGGTGGACTGCATGCCGACTCGCGCATGGCGCAGCCGCAGTTCCGTCACCTTGGCGAGGACGGGCGCGAAGTCCTGGTAGCCGTCCTGCGTGCGCCACAGGTCGATGTTCAGCCCGAGGGTGTCGCGCATTCGCGAAGCCGGGACGGTGGGCAGCGTCTGCACCTCGCCGAGCGTCGGCGGCGACGCGGCTGGCGGCCAGGCGTTGGCCTTCGCCGCGATGCGTCGCCAAGCCCGTGGGACGTCCGGCACCGTCGCGGCGGAGGCAACGCGCCCGCGCGGGAGGCCTGGCGCTGCCCTCGCGGCGGTGCCCGAGCCACCAGGAAGCGTGTCTGGTGTCGGCTCGGTCGCCAGTTCGCCGCTGGTGCGGACGGGCCCATCAGGTGCTGGCGGCCCAGGTTGCCCAGCCCACGCCATCCCGAGCAGGACCGAGACCAGCGCCACCGAGACCAACAACACCTGGTTGCGTCGCCGTCGCACGAGCGTGGGAAGCAGAGTCACCTGTGCATCTTGCGCAGATGCGCCGGGCGAGGCAACCACGCACCGCCGTGCCCGGCGCGCCACAACGCCCCGGGCCGAGCCAGGCCAGCGCTAGCGGAGGCGGGCGCTCAGCCGCACGACCGTCACGTCGTCGCCGAGTTTGAGATCCAGGCCCGTCAGGAACGGCAGCTGCCACGACGTGCTGCCGCTGGCGAGGTTCCGCACGCGCGCGGCAAGGTAGGACTCATTGAGATCGAGGTGCACCTTGGTGGTCGGCGCGGCGATCGGCTGCTTGGCGGTCGTGTCCCACAACGAGCGTTCCCGCCAGAGCGCCAGCACGAGCGAGCCATCGGAGTGACGCAAGGCGATCACGCGCACGTCGTCGGGCAGCTTCGTCCTCGGGCGCACGGAGACCGGAGCGGTCGTCGCCGCGACGTTGCCCTTGGGGTCGCGGAGTTCGCGCATCAGGCGAGAGACGGAGCCGAAGGCTGGCTTCGGGGTGCCGTCCGTGCGCAGGAGCCCGAAGTGCGCCTCGACCCGCTTGAGTTCTGGGTCGTCGAACCGGTCGACGAGATCAAAGAGGTACGTGCGCGGGATGCCACGGCCAAAGGACTCGAGCAGGCCTTTGGGGGCGTAGCGAGCCGCGACGGCCTCGGAGACGCCCGGCTGGGAGTAGACGCCCTCAGGCGAGGTGTGCACGCCCGTCTCGGTGACGACCGTGGGCCCGCCGGGGAGAACCTGCTCGGCGGGCGGAACGAACATGTCGAACCCGAGCGCCCCGTAGCGGCCACCGCTGTAGGGGTGGGCGTTGCCGTAGTCGGCGAGGCCATCGAGCTTGCCGGCAAACCACTTCTGATTCAGCGGGCGGGCCGTGCTCGGCGCATAGACCGCCAGGCGATCGGCGCCCGGCGTGGCCGCAAGCGAGTTGACGATGGCGCGCTGGTGCGCGATCGCGGTCGTCGCCCAGTCGAGCGGCCCGGCGAGATCCGACTCGTTCGTGCCCTCGACCGCCTCGGCGTACGGGAGCAGGTGGGTCTTGAAGACGTCGTAGACCTTGTCGAGTGGGCCGGCGCTGTAGCGGCCGAACGCGTCGCCAAGCTGCACGTCGAGTTTGAAGCCGGCTTTGCCCATCTCGATCTGGCGTTGCGTGCCCCAGTCGCCGCTGACGAGGTGCACATCGACGCGGGCCCGCGTGATCCCGGACGCCTTCAACGAGTTCATCAGCCGCGGCCAGCGCTCCGGCGTGTACGCCCCGCTTTTGCTCCACGTGTCGAGGTTGATGCCGACGCTGTCTGATGCGCGGCGCGCCGGGACGGTGCTCAGCGAGAGCCAGCCGCCCGTCTTGGGCGTGACCGTCTGCGGCGTGCGCGGGCCAAACACGGGCCGGGGCCCTTGCTCGACGCCGGCTGCAGCGATCGACGGCGCGGCCAGGCAAGCGATGGCCACCACCGGGGCAAGGTTCTTGAGAGCAGCGACGCGGGACACGACACGCACCGTAGCTAAAAACTGGTTCCCCGTCTATCGGGTCCTCCCACCCGAGCGCGAGAAGCCTCGGCGCAGGCGTGACGGCGCCGCCCGGCGCGCGCCTCTACCCTGTGGCGCCTGCGCGCCGAAGCTACGCGTGCGCAACTTCGCCGCGGGGCCCCGCCCCGCGTCGAAGGCGAATCCCCACCTTCACCAAGAGGAAGCTCCCATGGCAGAGAAGCTCGGCATCGCCGGCAGCGGCACGATCGCAACCGGCCTGGCCGCCGTCGGCTCGATGACCGGAGAGGTCATCCTGTGGGCCCGCAGCGAGGCCTCCCAGCAGCGCGCACAGGCCGCCATCGAGAAGGCCGCCTCCCGCCTGGAAGGCGCCGACGTGTCCCGCGTGACCGTCACCACCAACCAGGACGACCTCGGCGCCGCGACGTTCCTCGTCGAAGCCGTCTCGGAGGATTACGACGTCAAGACGCCGCTCCTGCAGAAGCTCGCCGAGCTGGCCGGCCCGGACGCCGTCCTCTCCACCACCACCTCGTCGCTGTCGATCGAGAAGCTCGCCGAGCTCTCCGGCCTCGGCGACCGCTTCGTGGGCCTGCACGTGTTCAACCCCGTCCCGCTGATGAAGCTCGTCGAGGTCATCTTCCCGGCCGCCGCGACCGACGCCACGAAGGAGCGCACCCGCGCCCTCGTCGAGGCGCTCGGCAAGACGGGCGTCGAGGTTCCGGACACCCCGGGCTTCGTCGTGAACCGCCTCCTGTTCCCTTACCTCTTCGATGCCGTGAAGCTGATGGAGGAGACCGGCCTGGATGCCAAGTCGATCGACACTTGCATGAAGCTCGGCGCCGGCCACCCGATGGGCCCGCTCGCCCTGCTCGACCTCGTCGGCCTCGACGTGTCGAAGGCCATCGGCGAGATGATCAGCACGGAGATTCCGGCGAAGGTCGACGAGAAGATCGCCGCTGGCGAGCTCGGTCGCAAGACCGGCTCGGGCATGTACCCGCCCCGCGCCTAGCCGCCACGTAACTACCGGTCAATCCCTCCCACGCTGAGGTATTGGCCGGTACCAGCGGTAATTTCGCTTTCCCCCCGCTCAAACGGGAATTTATGAACTGCGCCGTTCACTAGAACGAACGTCCAGCGCAGTAAAGCCTTTGCCGCTTTGCGCCGAAACTATGAAGGCAAGGACCGACTGGACACCGATTCTTGTTTCCTCCAGATGTTGGTGACACACACTGGGAAAGGCCCGCTTCGGCGGGCCTTTCACTTTCTGGGGCAGGTCGCATGGAACCGGCCTTCCTCACCTTTGGGTCTCGTGGTCGCTTTGCAGAGCGGCGGCGAGACCTCGTGCGTGAGAGCGGAAGCGGCGCCTGCGCCTTCGGCCCGCGCTCGTGGCCCGCACCGCCTCGACGCGGTACTCCCGCAAGGGCCGCAGCGGCCTTCATTCGCGCCTGCGCGAATCAACCATCTAGCCTGCTTGCTCGTGCGTATCGTGAGCCTCGTCCCCCACGCCACCGAGCTGCTGTTCGCGCTCGACCTCGAGGACGCCGTCGTCGGCGTCACGCATGAGTGCGATCACCCATGGCAGGCGACGGAGCTGCCGAAGGTCACGCGCGACCGCCTCCCCGGTGGATTGGACTCCAGCGAGATCGACGAGGCCGTCCGCGAGCACACCGCCGGCGGCGAGTCGATCTACGAGCTCGACGTCGACGCGCTGCGGGCGCTCGAACCCGACCTGATCGTCACGCAGTCGCTCTGCACCGTCTGCGCGGTCTCCGTGGAGGACGTGGAGGCGATCGCGAAGACCTTCGAGCACCCGCCAGAGGTCGTCGCGCTGGATCCGCACACGTTGGGCGAAGCGCTCGGAGATATCCGCACGATCGCCGGGCAGACCGATCGCAAGGAGGAGGGCGTCGACCTCCTCGAGCAGCTCGCGGCGCGGATCGACCGCGTCCGCCTGGCCTCGCGCGGGATCGACCGCCCGAAGGTGCTGGCCGTCGAGTGGCTCGATCCGCTCTTCATCGGCGGCCACTGGGTCCCGCAGATGATCGACTATGCCGGCGGCGAAGACGTGCTCGGACTCCCCGGCGAGCCGTCCGAGACGATGCCGTGGGAGGTCGCGATGGCGGCCCAGCCCGATGTCGTGCTCGTGATGCCGTGCGGCCGCAGCGCCGAGGAGGCGCGCGATGAGGCCTTGGAGCACTGGGAGCAGCTCTCGGCGCTGGGCACCGAGCGCATCTACGCCGTCAACGCGAGCGCCTACTTCTCACGGCCCGGCCCGCGGCTCGTCGACGGGCTCGAGCTCCTCAGCGCGCTGCTGCACCCCACGAGCGGCATCGAGGCGCCCGAGGGTTCCTACCTCGAGGTGCGCTGACGCGCCCCGGCCGGGCCGAGGCGCCGCGTTAGACGACGGCGCGAAGGTCGGCAACCACGAGGCCACCGATGAAGAGCGCCACCATGGCGACGGCAAGCACCGCCGTCACGGCCTGCCGGTTGCGCGCGAGCGGCCCGAAGGCGATGTAGCCCGCCATGGCGCCGGCGACGAAGCCACCGAGGTGGCCACCGATCGACACGTTGAGCCCGGGGATGAACCCGATCGCGAAGTTGATGCCGGCCAGCATGAGCAGGTCGCTCGTGAGCGAGTCGAGCTTGCGGATCTTGGCGACGACGAGCGCCGCGCCCAAGAGGCCGAACGCGGCGCCCGACGCCCCGACCGTCGGGACGTTCGGGGCCGAGTAGAGCATGGCGCCGATCGAGCCGGCAAGCAGGCTGACGAAGTAGATGAGGCCGAAGCGCAGGCGGCCCAGGGCGGGTTCGAGCAGTTGCCCGAACATCCAGATGAAGTACATGTTGAACGCGATGTGCAGCAGCCCGCCGTGCAGGAAGCCGGAGGTGAGCAAGCGCCACCATTCGCCGTTGGCCACGCCGATCGGGTCACAGACGACCTGCCCGCCCGCGCCAAGCACCGGCTGACACGCGGACACGATGAGCGCGCCGTTCTCGGTCAGCGTGCCGCCGCCGCTGGTGAGCAGGCCACCCATCGCGCCGTCGGCGAGCTGCATCACCATGCCGACGAGGAACACCACGACGTTGATCGCGATGATCGTCTTCGTCACGAGCAGGTCGTCGGCGATCGCGAATTTCGATTGCGGCGCGCAGTCTGGGCAGCGGTAGCCGACGGGCGACTCGCGCATGCAATCGGCGCAGATCGGCTTGCCGCAGTTCTGGCACCGCACGTTCGTCGGGCGGTTCTTGTGGCGGAAGCAGACTGCTTCTGAAGTGGCGGGGCCGCCTGGGGACTGCGTCATCTCCTCCAAATCTACTCAGAATCCCCTGCGCACCTGCCGATTGCGGGCGCAGCGCAGGCCGGCGCCGGGGCCTCTTCGGCCAGGGCGACCGGGCCGACCGCCCCTGCGGCGCCGTGACCGATTACGTTTTACGGTCACACGCCGGGATAGCTCAGTTGGTAGAGCAACCGCCTTGTAAGCGGTAGGTCGAGGGTTCGAGTCCCTTTCCCGGCTTCCCTCGCCGCCGTGATCCACCCAGCATTCGCGGGGTTTGTGAGCACGGGCACGCAGGGGTGCGCCGTCAAAGTCCCGCGCCGGGTACCGTTCGCGAACTATGACTCTCCGCACTACAACTCGGCGCGTATGCGCGGCGTTCCTGCTCGCCGCCGCCGGGACCTCCCTCGCCGCCTGCGGCGACGACGAGAAAACCGCTTCCGCGACCACGCCGGCCATCACGTACCAGCAGATCGCCGTCGGCAACTCGAAGGACCTCAAGAAGAAGCCGGCGATCGACATCCCGGACATCCTGCCGCCGGAAAGCGGCAAGCTCGTCAAGCAGGACATCGTCGTCGGCACCGGCCCGACCGTGAAGACGGGCGACGAGCTGACCGCCAGCTACGTCGGCGTGGCTTGGTCGAGCAACAAGCAGTTCGACGCCAGCTGGGACCGCCCCGAGAAGGCCATTCCGTTCACGCTCGCCAAGGGCTCCGTCATCGACGGCTGGACCGAGGGTCTGCCGGGCATGAAGGTCGGCGGCCGCCGCCTGCTGATCGTCCCGCCCTCCAAGGGCTACGGCGACCAGGGCCAGGGCACCGATATCCCCGGTGGTGAGACGCTCGTCTTCATCGTCGACGCCAAGTCGACCAAGAAGGGCGCTCCGGTTGCTGCCGCTCCGGCCGCTGCCGGCGGCACCGACGCTGCGACGCAGGCCCAGATCCAGGAAGCCATCGCACAGGCTCAGGCGCAGGGCGGCCAGTAGGCGAAGCCCTTCGCCAGCGGCGCGCCCGGCCCAAGCCGGCCGAGCGCGCCGTCTGCACGACAAAGGGGCCGCCCCGGGGACTGACTCCCGGGGCGGCCCCTTTGCCGTTTCAAGGTGGTCCGGCGGCCCTCCCAGAGCCGCCGTGTGGACCGCGCGAGCCTAGGACCCGAAGGCCATGCCCTCTTCGCGCTCGCGCAGGTGCGTCTGGACCTTGCGCTTGACACGCTGCAGCGCGTTGTCGATCGCCTTCGGCGGGCAGCCGACGCGCTCGCCGATCTCCTCGTAGGAGCGGCCGTCGAGGTAGAGCGCCAGGGCACGCGACTCGAGCTCGCTGAGCTTGCTGGAGAGGCAGCCGACGAGGGCCCCGAGCTCTTCGGCGGAGACGGCCTTGGAGGCCGGGTCGAGCGTCGCCGGGCCAGGCAGCATCTCTTCGAGCGTGGGCTCGTTGTCCATCGCACTGGCGGCCGTCCGCGAGAACGAGACGTAGCCGTTGAGCGGCTTGTGCTTGTTGCGGGTGGAGGTCTTCACGGCCGTGATGATCTGGCGCGTGATGCAGAGCTCGGCGAAGTTGCGGAACGAACTCTCGCGGTCCGGGCGGAAGTCGCGCACGGCCTTGTAGAGGCCGACGAGCCCCTCCTGGATGAGGTCGTCGTGGTCGCCGCCGACGAGGAAGTACGACGAGGCCTTCATGCGGACGAAGCCGTAGTAGCGGCGCACGATGCGGTCGTGCGCGCCCTTGTCGCCGCGCTTGGCGAGGGCAATCAGGAAGAGATCATCGACGCGGACGTCGCTTGATGCACGGCGGGAGATATGGGCCACGGGGTCAGTCTTTCGGTCGGCACTGGGTGCGCCGACGTCGGGGAGCTGATCCAGATGACAGTCCCCTCCCAGGGTGCCAACCAAATCGAGTTCGGTAATTGAGTTGTAGGCGGGCTCGACTTGAAGTCGATCCCTGACCCTCAGGATCGACCTGAGGCTCGTAGGCCTGAACGTAGCCGCAAGAAACCCTGCATGTCAAGCAATTCGTGCAGGACGAATTTCAGGCCTTGCGTGAACCCTCAGGGAGCCTCACCGCAAGTCACCGATCCAGCCTCATGGACGCTGTGCCCCTGAGGGCCCAAATGGCCAGTGTTCTCGGGCGATCGCGTTGCCGCGCTCCGCTGATGACTGGTCGTCCACGTATGTGCGCCGCTGGCATTGGGCCGCCCACCGAAGCGTCGCGGCCGCAAGCAAAGTTGCGACTCGCCACCCGCGGGACACCACCGGCGACGTGCCCTGGATTTCGCCGCCGCGATCCAAACTCCTTCAAGCCATGCGAACAGGCGTTCGTAGGCGCTGGAGTGAGCCGTTGACGCCCCTGCGGCGTCGACGCCCCCGTCACCAAACCCGCCTGGTTTGCAGACACGCGCTGCAAACCAGAACGAGGGTGACGCGCCAACCACTCAGGCACCGCCTGGTTTGCAGACACGCGCTGCAAACCAGAACCAGGGTGACGCGCCAACCACTCAGGCACCGCCTGGTTTGCAGACACGCGCTGCAAACCAGAACCAGGGTGAGGCGCCAACGGGGCGGCGCCCCGAGGCGGCGCTCAGCCGCCCCGGGGCGCCCGGGCGCCGCGATCCGCCGTTTAGGCCTGTTGCGCGGTGAACGCCGCGTACATCAGCACGGCGGCGGCGGCGCTCACGTTGAGCGAGTCGACTTTGCCGACCATGGGCAGGGAGACGAGGCTGTCGCAGCTGGCCGCGACGCGGGGCCGCAGCCCCTTCCCTTCCCCACCGAGGACGAACACGACCGTGCCGGTGAGATCGAGGTCATTGACGGGGGTGCCGTCCATCGCGGCGCCATAGCTCCAGGCGCCGGCCTTGCGGAATGCCTCGAGGGTGTCGGAGAGGTTGACGACCTGGGCGACCTTCAGGTGCTCGATCGCGCCGGCGGAGGTCTTGGAGACGGTGGCGTTGACCTGCGCGGACCGCCGCTCGGGCAGTACCAGCCCAATGGCACCTGTGGCCTCGGCCGTCCGGGCGATCGCGCCGACGTTGCGCGGATCGGTGATCTCGTCGAGCACGATCACCACACCCGGCTTGCCGATCAGTTTCGAGAGCGGCACGTAGGGGTAGGGCTCGCACTCGGCGACGATGCCCTGGTGGTCGTGTGTGCCGGCGAGCTCGGCGAGCCGATCGGAGCTGGAGATCGACACGGGCGCAGCAGCGAGCCACTCGGCACCGGCCACCTGCTCGCTGGCGTAGACCATGTGCACGGTGCGCCGGCCGGCGCGGAGCAGCTCTCGGACGGGGTTGCGGCCGTAGACGAGCCGATCACCCGCCGTAGGCGCGTCGTCGCGACCGCGTGCAGGCCGCGCGTCTCGCGTGTCGCGCGTCCCACCGCGCCCGCCGACGGGACCGGGCCCACGGCCCAGCTCGTCGCGAGCCTCGCGGCGCGGGCCGCGGCCGCCGTAGCTGCGGTTCTCTCGATCGTCGCGCCGCGGGCCACGCCCACCGCCACCAAAATCTCGGTCGCTTGGACGCGAGCCGCCGGGGCCACGACCGCCGCTGCTACCGCCGCCGGGTCCGCGTCCTGGGCCGCCGGGGCCGCGACCACCGCCGCTACCGCCAGGACCACGCCCCGGACCACTCGGGCCACGACCGGCACCGCCGCTGCCGCCGGGTCCACGCCCCGGACCGCCCGGACCGCGGCCAGCGCCGCCGGAACCGCCGCCCGGCCCGCGTCCGCCACCGGAGGAGCCGCCACCAGGCCGACCGCCGCCACCTGGACGACCGCCACCGCCGGACTTCCCACGGCCGCCGGAGGAGCCGCCGCTGGGACGAGGAGGAGTCATGCTTTCACCAGTTCTGGGCCGTCGGGCCCATCGCGCACGGTCCAGCCGAGCGCAGCAAGTTCGTCGCGGACGGCGTCGGCCGCCGCCCAGTCCTTCGCGGCACGCGCTGCGGCGCGCGCGTCGAGCAACGCCTGCAGCGCCGGATCGAGACCGCCAGCCGCCGCGTCGTCTGGCTCGAGCAGATTCTCGAGTCCAAGCACGCTGAGCATCGCAACGAGGTCGTCCTTGCCCACGGTGCCCTTCTCGCGGCGGAACGCCTCACTCACCCAGGCAGCGAGCGGCGCCTGCGCCGTCGCAGTGTTGAAGTCGTTGGCGAGCGCGGCGAAAAACGCCTCGCGGTGGACGGCCATGTCGTCCGGGCTCGGCCCATCGACGAGAATCCGTCCGACCTCGCGCAGCCGGGCGACGCGCGCCTGGGCTTGCTCCATCGAGGCGTCGGTAAAGGCGACGGGCTGGCGGTAGTGCGCCGACGCAAACAGCGAGAGGACCGCATCGCGGCCCCAGCGCTCGAGCACGTCGGAGAGCAGCGCCACGTTGCCGAGCGACTTACTCATCTTCTCCTCGCCGAGCTGCAGCATGCCGCTATGCATCCAGATCTGCGCGAGGTCGTGGCCCGTGCCGCAGCGGGTCTGCGCCTCTTCGTTCTCGTGGTGGGGGAAGACGAGGTCCAGGCCGCCGCCGTGGATCTCGAAATCCGCGCCGAGGTGCTTCTCCCCCATGGCCGAGCACTCGATGTGCCACGCCGGCCGCCCAAGGCCCCAAGGCGAGTCCCAGGAGGTGTCCTCACCGGGCTTGGTCGACTTCCAGAGCGCAAAGTCGGCCGGGTCTTCTTTGAGATCGGCGCCTTCGAGGCCCTCACCCTGGTCGGCGTCGGCGAGTTCGCGGCGTGACAGCTCGCCGTAACGCTCGTCGCTGCGCACGCGGAAGTACACGTCGCCGGACGCCTCGTACGCGTGGCCGCGCTCAATCAGCGAGGCCGTCAGCGCGACGATCTCGTCGATGGTGTCCGTCACGCGCGGCTCCACGTCGGGACGGCCAAGGCCCAGCCCGGAGCTGTCGTCGAGGTAGCGCTGGGCCATTGCCTCGGCGAGCCCGGCCGACGGCACGCCCTCAGCCTGCGCAGCGGCGTAGATCCTGTCGTTGATGTCGGTGATGTTGACCACGAGCGTCACCTCGTAGCCGACCGACTGCAGGTACCGCTTGAGCCAGTTGAAGACGACGAACGGCCGCGCGTTGCCGACGTGGATCGGCTGGTAGACCGTCGGCCCGCAGGCGTAGATCCCGACTTTGCCCGGCTCGCGCGTCTGCAGGGGCGTCAGCGCGCGCGTGCGCGTGTCGAAGAGCTGGATCTCGGGGAACTCGGCCACGAGCGCACGGTACCGGTCTGTCTAGGTGCCCGCCGGCGCGGTCCAGATCGTGGTCTGAGTGAAGAACAGGTTGTAGGGCGTCGGGCCGAAGTAGTCCCGGCGCGTCCAGCCAGCCGCATCGACGAGCTTCGCGGCCTCCGCGTACATCTCGCGGTCGCTGTTGTCGAGGACGAGCGTCCCGCCCGGCACCACTCGAGCCATCGCATGCCGCACGCACGCGCTGCGTGCGCGGCCGTCCACGACGACCACGTCGAACGGCTCGTACCGGTCGATCGTGGTGACGTAGTCGCGCAGCGACCCGCTGAACCGGTGCGACGCGTAGTCCGGGTCCGGGGTTGGGCTTGGCGGCACCGCGTGCAACGTCCAGTCGCTGCCAGGGTCGACGGCCTCGCGCACCAGCTGCGTCCACTCCTCGTCGTGTTCGGCCGTCACGACGCTGGCGCCGCGATCGAGGAAGAACGCCGTGGACCCGCCCGCGCCGAACTCAAAGATGCGCGTGCCGGGCCGCACCCGGCGTTCGAGTTCGCGGGCAGCACCGAAGCTCACCCACGGCACGCGGTCGGCGAGCGGCGTGTGCTGCTGATGGATCCGGTTGCTGCGCCACCACGGGCGCGCGGACCGCACGAACTCGGCGTGGCGCAGCGGGTAGCGACGGATCACCATCCGAGCGATCTGGCGCAGGTACTCGCGAACGAGCGTTGCGGCCGACCGGTTTCCCTGCCAGGGTTCCACCGCGCCGATGCTACCGGCGACGAACGCCGGCCACCGGGCCGTTGCGTGCCGGAGCTATCCGCCGCCCCGCCACCCTCAGCTCGGGAAGGGACTCCCCTGGGCTGGGGGCGTCAGAGCGCGCCGTGGATCTCGGCAGCCGCGGCCTCGCCGGCACGAATCGCGCCGTCCATGTAGCCGGCCCACTTGACGGCCGACTCCGTCGAGGCGAAGTGCAGCGGCCCCTCCGTTCGGCTGAACGCGTCTTTGAAGCCGACCGTCGCGCCCGGTCCGGGGACGGCAACCGGGCAGCCGCGGTGCAGCGGCAGGGCGTCCCACGAGAGGTCGTGGAACTCCTTCGGCGATCCCGCCTCCGGTCCAAACCACTTGGCGAACTGCTCGAGCACCAGCGCCTTGCGCTCGGCGGCCGGCAGCGGCCACCAATCGCGGGCGTCCTGGCCGTCGATGAACCCCATCATCACGCCGGGTGTGCCGCTGGCGGGAGACAGATCGAAGGTGATCTTCACGGGGCCACGGTCGCTCGTTGCCTGGCCGGAGAGCTGCTTGGCCCGCCAGAATGGCCGGTCGTAGACGGCGATCGCTTTGCCGACCGAGCCCATCGGGAGGCGCTGCAGGTGCTGGTCCTTGAGCGCTGAGAGGCCCGGCTCGAACGCCATGCGCGGCACCATCGGCGGCGGCACCGCGACGAGCACGCGCTTGGCCTCAACGATGACCCGGTCGGCGATCACCGTCGTCGTCGCGCCCTCGGTGATCACCTTGCGCACCGGCGAGTCGAGCGTGACGGCGCCGGCCCCAAGCTTCGCCGCCAACCCCTCCGGCAGGGTCTGCGAGCCGCCGGTGAGCTGCTGCTCCTGCGCGCCGCCGCCCGTGTTGAGCAGCGCACTGAGGTCGCCCGCCGAGCGGATGTAGAAGAGCATGTGCAGGAACGACACGTCGCGCGATTCGACGCTGAACAGCGACAGGCAGGCGAGGTCGAGCAGCTTCTGCGCGCCCGTCGACTTCACGTTCTCGCGGATCCAGCTGAAGAAGGTCTGGGAGTCCCACCGCTCGGCGCGCGGCGCGGCCCACGGCTTGGCCGGGTCGATGCTGGAGGCGTAGCCGTTGAGGCGCGACATGATCGTCTGGAGTTCCAGCAGCGTGATCACGTCGAGCTGCGGGATCGTGCCCTTGTACTTGCGAATGCCGCCATTGAACGCCTGCACGTTCTGGCCGGAGTTCCACGTTCGGTAGGTCGCCACCCCGAGTTCCTTGGCGAGCGCCAGCACCTTCGTCTGCGACGGCCCGACGAACGTCGCGCCCCAATTCAGTGGGGTCACGCCGTCGCCCGCCTTCACCGTCCAGACGCGCCCGCCGACGCGCGCGTCGGCCTCGATTACGTGGACGGACCGGCCGGCATCTTTGAGGGCACGGGCGGCGCTCAGGCCCGTGAGCCCCGCGCCGATCACGGCGACGTCGACGGTCACCACCGGCAGGCTCCCCGATGCGCCCGGCTGGGCGGCCCCCGCAGGCCGGGCGGCGGCGGCCCCGACCGCCGCCGCCGCGACTCCAGCGCCCGCGGTCGTGAGCAGGGTTCGGCGAGAGACGGACTGCGACATGACCAAGAGGTCTATCGCGAACTCGGACACTTTTCCAGTGTTCTGCGGCAGGGGAGATGCCGGCGCCCACTGCTGCGGTGGTCTGCGCCGCACCCGAACGACCGATGTGCGTTTGTACCGATGCCGCCACGCGCGCCGTCGCCGAACCTTTGGAGGTGAGCACCACGGCGTTCTTCTTGGTTGCGATCGCCGCGATCTTCGCCACGAATCTCATGCCCGCGTTCGGCCCACCGACGTGGGCGCTGCTCGTGTTCTTCAAGTTCAACGGCGATCTGCACTTGGCGCCGCTCGTGATCGGGGGCGCGCTGGCCTCATCCTCGGGGCGCTACCTGCTGGCCCGCGGAAGCCATCGCTTTCGACACCACGTCTCCCCGGTCCGGCGGCGACACCTTGCCGACGCCGGAGAGATCCTCACGCAGCACCGCGCCGCGGCCGCTGGCGGCCTGGGGCTGTTCGTGCTCTCGCCGCTTCCGTCCGCGCAGCTGTTCGTTGCCGCGGGGCTGCTCAGCGTGCCATTGATCCCGCTCACGCTCGCGTTCTTCTTCGGCCGCCTGGTGTCGTACACCGTCTACCTGGGCGGGGCGACCCTCGCCTACGAGAGCCTCGGTGACACGCTGACGAGTTCGTTTACCTCGCCGGCGGGGATCCTCGTGCAGGTCGTGCTCGTGGCGGTGGTCGTCGCGCTCGTCGAACTCGACTGGGCGAGGTGGGTCACCGACCCGCCATGGCGGCCACATGCCGACCGGAGCGATCCGCCCGTTCCATCGAGCGACCCCGAGGCTCCATCGCCCCAGAACGACGGCGGGCGCCCTAGAGGACGCCCGCCGGAACCGGCCGCTTGAGGTCGGCCTGCTCTTCCGTGCCCGAGGTGGTGCGGGCGCGGAACGTGTGAGCTACTTGGTGAGCGCCTGCTTCTGCGCGGCGGTCTCCGGGGTGTTCTTGTAGGGGTTGTCGACGGAGACTTCGCCCTCTTCGAGGTAGGCCGACTCCACGTTGACCTCCCAGATGTCGTGCTCGTGGCCGTGGACGAGGTTGTCCACCGCGCGCATCGCGGACAGCATCGAGTGGTCGGAGTTGTTGTAGCGGTGGAGGCCGTTACGACCGACCTGCTGCAGGTTCTCGATGCCGGCGAGCCAGCCCTTGATCACGTCGACGCGCTTGTCGTAGTCCTCGTCGTACATCGGGTACGCCTTGGGCACGCGCACGGCGTAGCCGCGGTCGACGCGGGAGGCCTTGTCGATCAGGCCGATCTGGACGAGCTCCTTGGTGGCGAGGGCGACGAGGTCGTCGTCGTCCATCTCCCACATCTCGTCACCGGCGAAGCAGAAGAACTCCAAGCCGACGGAGGCCTTGGACTGGTCCGGGACCATCCAGGGGCTCCAGGAGCGGAAGTTCTGGATCCGGCCGACCTTGACGTCGGGCTCGTGGATGTAGATCCAGTTGTCCGGGAAGAGGTCGGCGCCGTCGACGACGAGAGCGACGGTGAGGAAGTCGCGGTAGCGCAAGCCCTGCGCTGCCTTGACGACCTCGGCCGGAGCGGCCTCGCCGGCCAGGCCGACGATGTTGCGCAGCGGCAGCGACGAGATCACGTAGCCAGCCTCCTGCTGCTCGCCGTTGACCTCGACGTGCGTCACGCGGCCGCCGTCGATCGTGATGCCGGTGACCTTGCTCTCGAGCTCGACGGTGCCGCCCAGCTCGTTGATGCGGTCGGTCATCTGCTCCCACATCTGGCCGGGGCCGAAGCGCGGGTAGTTGAACTCCTTGATGAGCGACTTGTGCTTGCCGCCGCCGTCGCCGAAGAACGCGGCCTTGGCGGCCGAGATGAAGGAGAGGTCCTTGATGCGCTGCGCAGCCCAGTCGGCGCCGAGTTCGTCGCACGGGACGCCCCAGACCTTCTCGGTGTAGGACTTGAAGAAGAGTTCGTAGAGGCGACGGCCGAAGCGGTTGATGACCCACTCCTCGAGGTTCTGCTCGTTGCCCTTCTTGTTGAAGATGGCGGCCTTGAGGTACGAGAAGCCGGCGCGGACGAGCTCGACCGGGCCGAGCTTCTTGATCACGTCGGTGCCCTCGAGCGGGTACTCCAGGAACTTCTTGTTCCAGTAGATGCGCGACTGGCGCGGGCGCTTGAGGAACTCGTCGCCCATGATCTCGTGCCAGAGGTCGTCGACCTCCTGGTTCTTCGTGAAGAAGCGGTGGCCGCCGAGGTCGAAGCGGTAGCCGTCGCGCTCGACGGTCATGGCGATGCCGCCGACCTGGTCCTCGCCTTCGAAGACCCGCACCGGGCGGTTCTCCTTCACGAGCTGGTAGCCCGCGGTCAGGCCGGCAGGGCCTCCACCGAGGACGAGCGTGGGAGCAGACTCGTCGGAGGAACCAGCGGTTCCCGGCGACGGCGCATACGCAGAACTATCGAGCGGCTGGTTCATAAAGGGCACCTTACCTAAACGTCTCCTAAAGGTCACCACATGGAGCGGCGGCACCGGTCAAGAGGCGCTCAAACGGCGGCGAAGAGCGAGGGTTGGCGGCGGCGGGACTTCGATCGTTTCGGGGATTGAGGGCGCCAGGGCACCGAAGGCGGCGCGCGTTCGTGGTTTGGGCTGGTTGGCGTCGGTGGATCTGAGTGCGCAGCGGCGTCCGAGGGCGCCAGGTGGCGAACTGCCGTCATCAACGGGCGTCCAACACCCACAAGTGACCGGAGTTCGCGAACGGCTCGCGACGCCCAGCGAACTGCGGAGATCAACGGGCGTCCAACACCCACGAGTGACCGGAGTTCGCCGCCCCGCCCTCAAGCCCCGAAGCGCCCGACATTCCACCGCCGCCAACCAGCCCAGGCGCCGACCACCGCCGCGCGCTCGCCGCAGAACGCCCTCAAACCCGAAACGCCCGCGAATCCGCCGCCGCCAAGCAGCCCAGACGACGCCAGCCATCAGCCCCAACGACGCCAGCGGCCCAAACGCCGCCGGGCGCGCGGGCTAGTGGGCGGCGTGGCCCTTGCCAAGCTTGTGCATGACGGCCACGATGACGGCGCCGATCGCGACGCCGAGCACGGCGGAGCAGGCAGTGTTCGTCAGCCAGCCACCGACGGCGCCGAGGGAGTCGTGGACGTCCTCCTCGAGGTGGTGGACGAAGTCGTAGAGGAACGACACGCCCAGCTCGTCGAGGCCGACGAGAATGATGTGGCCGCCGACCCAGAGCATGGCGGCAATCCCGACGTTGGCCAGCACGGCGAGCACGATCGGCATGGCGCGCAGCAACCCGCGGCCGAGGCCTGCGAGGGCACCTTCGCGCGTCTGCGCGAGCTTGAGGCCGACGTCGTCCATCTTCACAATCAACCCGACCACGCCGTAGACGCCGAACGTGATCGCAAACGCGACGACGATCAGGATGACGGCCCGTGAGAGGAGCCCCTCGTCGGCGACCTCGTTCAGCGAGATCACCATGATCTCCGCCGACAGGATCAGATCGGTGCGGATCGCCGCACCGACGAGCGTGTCCTCGTCGGCCTGGGTCTTCTCGAGCGCGCCGGCCTCGCCGTGCGCCGCAGGCGGGTGCACGATCTCCCACAGCTTCTCGGCGCCTTCGTAACACAGGTACGCGCCGCCGAGCATGAGGATCGGCGTGAGCAGGCCCGGCAGCAGCTCGCTGAGGAGCAGGATGACGGGCAGGATGATGAAGAGCTTGTTGCGCAGCGACCCGGTCGCGATGCGACGAATCATCGGAAGCTCACGCTCGGGCTTGATGCCCTGCACGTAGCGAGGCGTGACGGCGGTGTCGTCGACGATGACCCCGCTCGCCTTCACGCTGGCCTTGCCGGCGGCCGCCGCGACGTCGTCGATGGATGCCGCTGCTGCGCGCGCGAGCGTCGCGACGTCGTCGAGCAGCGCGAACAGTCCGGCGCTCACGCCAGGGCTCCGCGGTTCACCAGCATGGCCACGTTCGCTTGCACGGCTGCACCGTATCGAGCGCCGCGGGGCTCAACGGTGTCGCCCGGCCTTGGCCGCCGGCGCAGCGTCGACCCGCGGCAATCAGCGGCGGCGGAACACGATGAGGCGCAGCCCGCGCGGCAGCGGCCGGTCGCCGTAGCGCGGAAGCTCACCGAGACGCACAAGCTGCGGATCGGCGTCGAGCGTCTGCTGCCACTGCAGGGCGCGTTTGCGCACCAGCCAAGTCCACGGGGCTCTCCAGCTGGCCGAGCGCAGGATCGGGACGGCGAGGACGACATCCTGACCGGGCTTCACGTTGGGGCGCATCTCGGCCCAGACGTCGTCTGGCTCGGCGTCCTCGAGGCGGTCGAGCGCGTGGCGCCAGTCGAAGACGCGGGTGTCGGCCTGCCAGCCGAGGCTGGTGGCGTAGCGCGGGGCGCCGCCCATGTAGTGGCTGATCACCGGCAGCTGCTCGGGGTGCGGCGAGATCACCACGTCGCCAGGCTGGTTGGCGCCCATCTGCGCCGCCAGCGCCGCGACCTGCGCCACGTTGCTCTTCTGCCGCACGCGCTCCTCCAGCGGCTGGGCCCACGTAATCGCCAAGAAGCACAGGACGGCCGCCCCGACCGTCGGAACGCGCGCGAGCACCAGCGCTGAGAGCAGGAGCGCCGGGCCGACCGAGACGGCCAGGTAGCGCAGCGACCACGCCGGGGAGACGTGAGACACGACCCAGGCCAGTACGCCGGTGCCGACGATCATGAGCGCCAGCAGCAGCGCCGCGCGGACGGTCGGCTCGTCGCCGGGACGCCGCCGGCGGGCGATCACCAACGCCGCGGCGCCGGTGAGCACGGCGAGCACGATGCCCGTCCACTCGAAGCCGAACGGCACCACGATGGAGCTGAAGAGGTCGTCGAAGCCTGGGACCAGCGACCACGGCGCGCCGGTCGACTTGGCCTGTTTGAGGAGCGAGGGGACCCACGGCAGGTAGAGCGCACCGATCGCGCCGTACACGATCACGCCGTCGATGATCGACGCCCGCCGCACGTCGCGAGCGCCCGTCCACACCACGATCAGCGCCGCCACGAAGCTTGCCGCGACGGCGAAGAGGCCCCAGTTGTGGCTGTACATCATGCCCGCGCCGCCGAGGATCGCCAGCGGGATGAAGACGCGTTCGCGGCGGACGAACACCAGCACCAGCGCGCCGGCGAGGATCAGCGCCAGCAGCGAGACGAGCGCGTACATGCGCGTCTCTTGGGCGTAGTAGGTGAGGAACGGATGCCCGGCCGCCAGCAGCGCCGCGACCCAGGCCGCGCGCGCCCCCGCGATCCGCCAGGCGAAGAGGAACGACACGGGGATGGTGAGCGTCGCCGCGACGAGCGACAACGACCGTGTGGCGGCCTCACTCGTCCCAAACCACGCCTCCCAGACGTGCAGCATCAGGTAGTACAGCGGCGGGGAACCGTCGAGCAGCAGCACACCGGGGATGTCGGTGAACGGGTAGCGCGCGATGCCCGTCGCGATGCCCTCGTCGATCCAGTACGACGTATCGAAGGCCTGAGTCCTCAGCAGCACCGAGGCAACGCAGAGCCCGATGAGCGACGCGAGGCCCAGCGCCCACACGACCGGGCGAGGGTGCGAGCCGCGATGCGGCTCATGCACCGCCGCCTCGGTCGTCATCGCCCGTTGCAGTCCTGGAAGACCGTGACCTGGCTGCGCGCCGCGATCGTCGTGACGGGCAGGCCGGGCGGCAGGATCGGGCGGCGCGCCTTGGCGGGCACGTTGGTGCCGACGATGTAGGTGCCGCCCCGAAGCGGACGGTTCGCCGTGACCTCATCGACGTGCAGCCCGAGGGTCCACGCGACGGGCGGCACCATCAGCGGGTGCGTCTGGATCGGCCGGCAGGCCAGGATCGCCGCCTTGATCTTCGGATCAGACGCGATGTCGTCGAGCTGGACGCGGTTGCGCGACTGGTAGGAGATCTCGTCGGTGCGGCCCGGGAGCCGTAGGCCCGCGACCACGATCAGCGCGACGAGCGCAGCCATCACGAGCAGCTCGCCGACGACGGCGACACCGCGCCGGGCCACGATCCGCACGAGCCACGCGAGCCCGCCGAGCCCAACCGCGACGAGGAAGCCCAGCGGCGCGGCGAGGTAGCGCGGGTTGCCGGCGTAGCCGCCCTCGGTCATCGCGGCGACGATGGCGACCCAGGCCAGTGCCAGGCCGAGCAGGGCCGCGGCGATGCGTACGGTCGAGCGGGCCGGGAAGCCAGCGGCGGCCGCGTCGTCGGCGCCGTCGGCGTCCTTGCGCCAGGCGATGGCGCCGACGACGACGGCGAGCACAACGCCGATGGCCGGCAGCCACAGCATGAGATTGCCCATCGACCCGAGCACCTCGAGCGACGGGCTGGACGCAAACGCGGCGCTGTCTGGGTTGGGCGCGTGGGCGCGCGTGGAGGCACGCAGGTAGGCGCCGGAACCGATCTTCTCGGGCACCAGCCAGGTCGTCACGACAAGGATCGCGGACAGCGCCAACCACCAGATGTTGGCGGGACGTGCTTTGAGTCGCTCCAGCCCGAAGATCGCCACGAACGGCCACGCCTCGGGGCGCAGGAGTGCGGCGGCAACGAGCCACCAGAAGGCGACGTTGCGCCGCCCGTCGAGCCAGCTGGTGGCGGCCAGGCAGCAGACCAAGATGAGCATGCCCTCGGAGCTGCCCTGGATGCCGTAGGCGTAGTAGAGCGGCGCCAAGAAGATGGCGACGCCGGCGAGGCCGGCGGCGAGGCGCCCGCCGATGCGCGCGGCCAGGTCGGCGACGGCGACGACCCCAATGAGCGCAGTGGCTCGAGCCACCCACATCCAGAGGTCTGGCGCCGCATCGCCGAAGAGCGCAAACGGCACCGTGAAGAACATCGGAAGCGGCTTCCACGACGGACCGGTCGTGGTGACGAGATCACCTTGGATGATCTCGCGGCCCCAGATGATCCAGGCCCACGGGTCGTAGGTCGGCGCGCCGCCGAGCAGCAGGGTGCCGAGGCCAGCGATCACGAGGCTCGCGATCACGACGAGCCCCCAGCGCACGTGCAGCGGGCCGGGCTCGGTGAGCGCGATGAGGCGCTCGCTGGTGCGCGGCGTGGTGCCGACGGGGGCGGAGGTTGGCGAAGGGGAGCCGGGCGAGTCCGGCTCGTTGCCGTTCGCCGAGGAGACGGGGGTGGCGGTCACGACGAGTGCAGGCTACGCGCTTGTGCCGCGGAGCTGCGCCACTGCCAACGCGGCGACGCCTTCACCGCGGCCCACGAAGCCCAGGCCTTCGCCCGTCGACGCCTTCACGCCGACGGCGTGGGCAGGCACGCCGAGCACCTCGGCGAGGCGCTCCTGGATGGCGCGTTTGGCCGGTCCGAGCTTGGGGCGCTCGGCGACGACCGTCGAGTCGACGTTGTCGATCTCCCAGCCCAGCTCGCGAACGCGCGCGAGCACGGTGCGCAGCAGCTCGATCGAGTCGGCGCCTTTGTAGGCCGAGTCGGTGTCTGGGAAGTGGTCGCCGATGTCGCCGAGGCCGGCGGCGCCGAGGATCGCATCGGTGATGGCGTGCGAGAGCACGTCGGCGTCGGAGTGGCCGTGCAACCCGACGGGCGACTCGATCCGCACGCCGCCGAGGATGAAGTCGCGGCCTTCGACGAGGCGGTGGGAGTCCCAGCCGATCCCGACGCGACGGTCCTGCGGTGTGGGCCGCCAGCTTGGGTCGGTCACCCGATCGGCTCCTTGCGGCGCTTGCGGCCTTCGAAGACCGTCAGCTCGGTCACGCCATGCTCGGCGAGGAACTCGGCGGCGCGCTCGTAGTGGGAGCCCAGGTCGGCGGGGGTGTGGGCATCGCTGGAGAGCGTGAAGTCGCAGCCAGCGTCGATGCACATCTCCAAGAAGGCCGGATCCGGGTAGATCTCGCCGACGGGCTTGCGCAGCCCGGCCGTCGATACCTCCACGGCGGCGCCGCCCTCGGCGATGCCCTCGATCGCCAGCTCGTAGAACCGGCGCAGATCGCCTTCGGGCTTGGGTCGACGGCCGCCCCAGACCTTCACGAGATCGGGGTGGGCCAGGATGTCGAACAGGCCGCTGCGGCCGCACTCGCCGAGCGTCTGGAAGTAGCGCTCCCAGATCTTGTCTGGCGACTGGCCGCGGTGATCCCAGATGTCGTAGCCGAGGTGATCGACGGCGAGATCGCCGAGGAAGTGCACCGAGCCGATCACGTAGTCCCAGTCGCGGGCCTCCAGAAGGTTGGCGATCTGGTCCTCGCGGCCGGGGATGAAGTCGGCCTCGATCCCACGACGGAAACCCTCGCTGGCGAGGAACTCGACGTACTGATCGATGTCGTCGACGGCGGCACCCTTCCAGAGGTCGTGCTGCCAGACGTCGAGCGCCGCGGTGAAGCGGTAGATGTGCTCGCTGGCGCCGAGATCCGTGATGCCCTGCTCCTGCGCAGAGATCCGGTACCGCTCAGCGTTGGCGGGGGTGAAGAACTTGTCTGCGGTGGTCCCGGGCTCGTCGGGGCGCAGATGCACGTGGTAGTCGGTCAGCACTGCTTATTGATTCAAGCAGCCGCGGCGCCGCGGCGCTTCCGGGTCTGCGCGAAGCTCGCCCTGATCAGGCGTCAGTGCCCGCCGACGCCGGCGGGCACGGTGTAGGGCCGCCCCTGAAAGAACTCGGCCTCTTGCTGGCCGAGTTCGGTCGCAGGCGCGGCGCCGAAGACCCACTCGCCGGCGATGTCGAGCCAGCAGTTCGTGGCCTCAAGCTGCCCAAGGACGCCGAGGACGAGCATCACGGCCCGCAGCAACACGAAGTGCTCGGCGGGCAGGACGAGGTCTTCGAACCCGTCGGCGTTCCTGAGCTCCGTGTAGACGCTCATCATCTCGGCCGTCTTGGCGGATTCGATCGTGAGGGGTTCGTCGACCATCAGCCAGCCGAACACGGCGTTGTAGCTCTCGTAGAGCAGGGGCGCGAGCGCCGGGTTCTGCGGCAGTGCGCCGGCGCGGGCGACGACCTCCAGCAGCGCGTCGGGATCGCCGGCGTGCGTGGCGATCGTCGACTCGACCATCTGGATCACCTCGTCGTCGGGCAGCTTCTTCGCGAAACCGAAGTCGAGGAAGGCGACGCGGCCGTCGGCGAGGAAGAGCGTGTTGCCGGGGTGCGGGTCGCCGTTGAGGAGGCGGTGGCGCATCGGGCCGTTGAGGTAGAAGCGCACGAGGATCTCGCCGATCCGGTCGCGCTCGGCGACCGGGCGATCTTTGAGGTCCTCAAAGCGCGCACCCTCGATGAACTCCGTCACGAGGACGCGCCGGCCGCAAAGCCGCGTGAACACCTCGGGGACCACGACAAACGGGTGACCGCGGTAGAGGCGGGCGAGCGCCCGCTGGTTCTGGGCCTCGAGCTCGTAGTCGAGTTCGTCGTAGATGCGCTCGCGGATCTCGTCGGCGATCGCGGCCGTGTCGATGCCAGGGACGATCGTCTTGAGCAGCTTGAGGCCCAAGGCGAGGTTCTTCATGTCTGACTCGATCGCCTCGGCGATGCCCGGGTACTGCACCTTCACGGCGACCACCTGGCCGTCCTTGAGCTTGGCCTTGTGGACCTGCCCGATCGACGCGGCGGCGATCGGCGTGCGCTCGATGCTGGCAAACAGCTCGTCGACGGGTGCGCCGAGGTCGGTCTCGATGATCTTCGCGACCTGCTTCCATGGCGCCGGATCGGCCGAGTGCTGCAGCTCGGCGAGGATCGCCTGGAACTCCGGGCGGATCTCTTCGGGGACGAGTCCCATGTCGACCGTGGAGAGCGACTGGCCGACCTTCATCGCGGCGCCGCGCATCCCGCCGAGAATGCTCACGAGCTGGCGAGCGGCGGCGAGCTGCTGGCGGGTCGCGGCGGCCTTGCGGCTCTCGGCGGAGCCGGCCCCGCCGACGCCGTTCATGGCGCGGGAGGTCGCCATGCGCACGGCAACGCCGCCGGCGGCGCCCGTCATGGAGGCGACGCGGAGCATGCGGGACGTCTGGATCTTCTTGCTCATGGTCGACCTTCTTTGCCAAGAGAGGCGGAAAAACGGGGGATATTTCGCCGATCAAGTGATCGGCGAATCCAGATTGTATACGATCACCGATCAAGTGATCGACGAAGCGTCACACAAGGCCTCCACCCCATCGCGCCGCACGGCCGCGTCGACGTCGCCTGCGGCGCCCGGCCCGCCGACGACCCGCGAGCAGCAGCGCCAGAACACGCGACGAGCGATCCTCGACGCGACGGTCGCCTGCCTGGTCGAGGACGGCTACGGCGCGCTGACGACCCGCCGGATCGCCGAGCGCGTCGGCATTGCGCAGAGCACGCTGATGCACCACTTCGAGACGCGCGAGGCGCTGCTCGTGGAGGCCGTCTCGAACCTCGCGATCACGCTCGCTGAGACCGCCGTGCAGCAGCTCGATCTCACGACGCTCAGCGGCGACGTGCACCGCGAGGCCGTCCTCGATCAGGCGTGGACCACGTTCACGAGCCCCGAGGCGCTCGCTGCCGCTCAGCTGTGGGGCGCGGCGTGGACAGAGCCCGAGCTGGCCGCAGCGCTGCGCGACTTGGAGATCCGCGTCGCCGAGATCGTCCTGCGCACGGCCGCCACCGTCTTCCCCGAGGAGTCGACCGACCCGGCCTTTGCCGTCTACATCGACGGCGTCTTTCAGATGATCCGCGGCCTGATCATGGCCATCCCCACCTGGGGCAAGGACGCCGTCGACGCGCGCTGGAGCATGCTGCGCCCCGTGATCGTCACGGCCTCAGGCGCGCTGATCCCGTCGCGCGACTGAGGCGAGGCGCGGCTGGAGTTGCCTCCGGCGGCTGGGCTGACTGACGGCAATCGGGCGGGCTCACGGCGGCGGAATGACCAGCGCTTCGCCGAGGGCGCGGTCGAGGTCGGCACCTGAGCTGGCTGGCGGCGGTGGAATGTCGGGCGCTTCGGGGTCCGAGGGCGTTCCGCGGCGAGGGCGCGGCGGTGGTCGGCGTCTGGGCTGGATGGCGGCGGTGGAACGTCGGGCGCTTGGGGGTCTGAGGGCGGGGCGGCGAACTGCGGTCACTTGTGGGTGTTGGACGCCCGTTGATGACCGCAGTTCGCTGGGCGACGCGCGCTGTTCGCGAACTCCGGTCACTTGTGGGTGTTGGGCGCCCGTTGATGACCGCAGTTCGCCGGCCGGCGCCCTCAGACGCCGACACGAACGCAAATCCACCGCCGCCTACCGACCCAAACCACGAACGCGCACCGCCCTCGGTGCCCTGGCGCCCTCAGTCGCCGAAACGATCGAAGTCCCGCCGCCGCTAACCAACCCAGACGCCGCCAACGTCGGCCAAGTGCCGCCGCCGACCAGCCAAGACGCCGTCAACCTTCGCGAAGCCCAGTTGCCGCCAGCCGACAGCTCAGCGCGCGGCGCCCTCAGCCGAGCAGCAGCTCGGCGACGACGAGGTCGTGCGGGGTCGTGACCTTCATATTCGGGCCCGTCGCGGGGACCAGGCCGACCTTGCCGCCGAGCGATTCGACGATCGACGCGTCATCCGTCGCTGCGGCCAAGACGTCGTCGGGCAGCGCCAACGCCCGCTCGAGCCACTCGCGGCGGAACACCTGGGGCGTCTGGACCGCCCACAGCTCCGAGCGCACGAGGGTCTCGTCGACGTGCACGCCATCGGCGGAGCGCTTGATCGTGTCGGTCACCGGCGCGGCGACGATGGTGGCTGCCAGGGCCGGATCGGCCAGGAGTGCGTCGACCGCGGCCTGAACGAGATCGGGTGTCAGTAGCGGACGAGCCGCGTCGTGGATGAGCACCGGGTCTCCCCCACTCGCGGCTAGCGCGGCGCGCGCCGAGTGCGAACGCTCGGCGCCGCCAGCCACCGCAATGCACCCTTCGGGCAGCACGAAGCCGCCGGGGACTCCAGCCGCCGCGAAGGCCGCGGCGTCCGGGAGCCCGCCCGCGGGCAACGCGACGATGATTTCGCCGACGCCCGCCGCGCGGAGGGCCGCAATCGACCACTCCAACATGGGACGTCCGGCAAGCGGCACCAGCGCCTTGGGAAGCGTGCTCCCCAGGCGCTCGCCTTTGCCGGCTGCGACGAGCAGTGCGCTCGTCGCAGCGAGACTCAAGCTGCCCTCCACCGCGACGGGCGAAGGGCGCTCAGCATGAGTCAACTAGGCGGTGGCGGCCGTCTGGCCGTGGGCGGCCAGGAGGAGGTCGTCGAGGTGTGCCTCGGCCTCTTCCTCGTTCTTGTCGAGCGCGTACATCAGCTCAGACGCGAGGATCTTCTTGGCGCGGGTGTACATCTGCTTCTCGCCGGTGGAGAGGCCCTTGTCGTGCTCGCGGAACGCGAGGTTACGCACGACTTCCGACAGCTCGTAGATGTCGCCCGTCTTCATCTTGTCTCGGTTGTGCTTGAACCGGCGGTTCCAGTTCTTGGGCATCTCCGAGGTCTCGGCCTCCAGCACGGCGAGCACCTTGAGGACGGTCTCCTCGTCGATGACGCGGCGCAGGCCAACTTCGGCGGCCTTCTCAACGGGGACCATGACGGTCATGTCGTTGTGGAGGATCTTGATCGTGAGGTACTCGCGCTCCTCACCAAGGATGGTGCGGAGCTGCTTGCCGTCAACGAGCCCGGCACCGTGGTGCGGGTAGACGACGCTGTCGCCGATCTCGAAGTCGATGTGCTCGAGGACGATCTCGATGTCATCCAACTCGGCGATGTCGATTTCAGTCTCGTCGCTAATGATGAGCTCCTCTGTTCTGCGTCCGCAAGCGGACGACGCGGTAGTTCTCAGTCATGCAGGAACCGATCAACGAAGTTGACCTCCTGCAGGCGGCGGAGACCCTCGCGGATCTCCTTCGCCCGGGTGGCATCGACGCCGTCGACCTGTTCAAGGTCGATGTCGTCGGACGCCACAAGTCCTTCGAGCCCGTCGAACGTGCGCACCAGGTGCGCGACGGCCAGCTTCGGAAGGCGGGGGATGCGACCAAGCGCGCGGTAGCCACGGGGGCGTACGCGCTCGTCAAGGGTGTTGACCTTGCGCTCGAAACCGAGCAGCTCAGCCAGCCCGCCGAAGTCCAGGAGTTCCTGGTGCGGCAGGCGAGAAAGTTCATCGAGGGCCGTAGCGAGGGCCTCGTCGGACGGATCGAGCAGGTAGTCCTGCAGCAGCGCGGTCTTGTCTCCCGCGACGCCCATCATCGTCTCCTCGAGCTGCATCTCGATGAGACGCCCCTCGCGGCCGAGTTCGACGATGAACCGCTCGATCTCCACGGCCATGCGCGCCACGAGCTCGTAGCGCTGCAGCGCCGTCAGCACGTCGTGCAGGAGCACTGCGCCTTCGAACTCCATCGCCATCAGACGCGACGCGATGTGGTCCAGGCGTAGGCGGTACTTGTCGAGCGTGGCGAGGGCCTGGTTGGCCTTGGCCAGCACGACGGTGATGTCTTCGAGGATGTACTTGGAGCCGTCGACGTAGAGCGAGACGACGTCGCGACGAGCCGAGATCGCAATCACGAGGGCCGACGTCTGCTTACTGACGCGCTCAGCGGTGCGGTGGCGGGTGCCCGTCTCCAGCGACAGGATCGTCGGATCCGGCATCAGCTGGGTGTTCACCATGGTGATCTTCGTCGCCGTGGCATTGAGGACGATCGCGCCGTCCATCTTGGCCACTTGGTAGACCATCGCCGGCGAGTAATCGAGATCCAGTTTGATCCCGCCGGAGTACATGAAGGAGACCTCGTCGGGGTCGGCGACAATCACCATGCCCCCGGTCCGGGCATGCACAATGTTGTCGATTCCCTCGCGGAGCGCCGTTCCCGGAGCCACCATTTCTAGGGCTCGGAGGAGTCTCGGTTCCTGGCTGTCAGGGTCGATAAACTCGTCCAAACGGCCTGACATCACTAAGGCATGATACCGAGAATACGGTCGTTTTTCCAGTGCGGTGAACGCTGCGTAGCGTTATCGTGGGTTTCCCGTCGAAAACCCTGCCGTGCACTGCCATCGCCTCGCCGTGGCACGCGTGGGCACCGGGACGGCGTCGCGCCAGGCCCCTCGGGCGACCTGGCGCATGAGCGGTGGACGCCCCGGAGGCGACCTAGTCGCGAATGTTGCTGACCTGCTGGGCGTAGCCATAGACCAGGCAGGTGGCGTCCGCCCCACCGCGGCCGTCCTGACGAACCACACCGTCGAAGATGGAATTGCGGCCACCCTGCTCGATGGTCACGCGGAACGTCGCCGAGCCGCCGATGTTGGTGGTGTTCACCACATTCGGCGGGAGGACCTCCAGGGTCGGCGCGCCGTTGTTCACGGTCCGGGCGAAGTTCACGGCGGCGCCAGAGGTGTTCGAGAACGTCAGGCGGGTGATCGGGTCCTCGACCCCGGCTTTGGCGTTCTGATCGCCACAGCTGGCGCTCAGGGTGCCCAGACCGGGGATTGACGCCACGTTGCTCGGCACGTCGGCGGCGTTGTCTTGCACCGGGGCAAAGCGTGCGAACGAGTCGGCATCTCCGCGCATCACGCCGCCGAGGAACTTGCCAGGGATGGTGCCCTTGTCGGGCCCGGCGCCGGCGGTCGCGACAAGCTTGCCGGCGGCAGAGTCGTTGGAGGACTTCGACGAGACGGCGTCTCGGCCGTCGACCTTGCCGGCGTTCGTGGCGTAGGTGACGGCCGCGACTGCGGAGCCGGTGGAGGCAACGCCGAGCGCGAGGAGCGCGACGCCCATCGCTGGGCTGGGAGCTTTGATCTTCATGGTGCTGGGGCCTCCGTGGAGGAAAAGTGACGCGGGGGTGACACCCAGACAACACACGACGGCCCCTCCTCGACGCGGTCGTTTGCCTGCAGCAGACGGGCGAGGGCGGTCACGCAGCGACGATCTCGCTGGCGTGGACGCGCGCCGAGCCGTCGATGGCGTGTGACGCCGAGCACCCTCACATGCGAAGCTCTGGCGATGGAGTACTCGGATCAGACCCTCTACATCTCGGACCTCGCGACCGTCGAGGGCGCGAACTACGTCATTCAGGGCGAGACGTTCACGAACTGCATCATGCGCGGCCCGTCCGTCGTGATGCTCAGTCAGTCGAGCGCCTCCAGCGGCGAGGTGACGATTCCGGACCGCGACCCGTCGACGGTGGTCATCGTGGCTGAGGAGGACCGCGAGGCCCTGCCCGTCGGCGTCGTCCTGATTCGGGACTGCCAGTTCGAGGCTTGCACCTTCGAGTCGATCTCGTTCTTTGCGACGGCCCCCGAGGCCGCCGTCATGACGCAGACGTTCATGAGCAACGTCCCGGTCGCCGAGTAGCCGCGGCACCGCCGCCTGCGCTGCCGCGGCGGCGCAGGCAACCCCGCTAGAAAGCGCAAAAGCCCCCGCCGCAGCTCGCTGGCTGCGACGGGGGCTTTTGGTCGACGGCTTCTTTCGAGTGTCGCCCGGTGGGGTGTACTACCCCTTGTCGGGACTGTCCGCGCTCTGCGTGGACTCTGAGCCGTCGGTGGCTTTCGTCAGATTGGGTGCATCGTCCTCGGTCGTGACGCCCACCGCAACCGGTTTGCGCTCGCCCTCAACGAATGTCAGCGTGAGTTCGCCGTCGTTCTCGCCACCGATGACGTGATCGACGAGCACGGTCTTGCCAGCTTCGCTCTCCATCGCGTTGCGCAGCACGAAGTCCGAGAGGGGATCTTCGATGTAGCGCTGGATGGCGCGGCGGAGCGGACGGGCGCCCATGCCGGGATCCCAGCCCTTGTCGACCAGGAAGTCCTTGGCGGCTTCGGTGAGATCGAGCTGCAACTCGCGCTCAGACAGCGACTCGCGGATCCGCAGCAACAGGAGGTCGATGATCTGCTTGATCTCTTCCTTCTGGAGCTTGTGGAAGACGATGACGTCGTCGATGCGGTTGAGGAACTCCGGCCGGAAGGCGCGCTTGAGATCGCTCATCACGCGGCCCTTCATGTCGTCGTAGGAGACGCCCATATCGTCCTCGACCACGGTGAACCCGAGCGGCGTGCCCTTGGCGATCTCGCTGGCGCCGATGTTCGACGTCATGATCACGATGGCGTGACGGAAGTCGACGGTGCGGCCCTGCGAGTCGGTCAGGCGACCATCCTCGAGGATCTGCAGCAGCAGGTTGAAGACGTCCGGGTGGGCCTTCTCGATCTCGTCGAGCAGGAGCACGCAGTACGGCTTGCGGCGCACGGCCTCGGTGAGCTGGCCACCCTCGTCGTACCCGACGTAGCCGGGAGGCGAGCCGACCAGGCGCGAGACGGCGTGCTTCTCCATGTACTCCGACATGTCGATGCGAACCATCGCCTCGTCGTCGCCGAAGAGGAACTCCGCCAGCGTGCGAGCCAGCTCGGTCTTGCCGACACCTGAGGGGCCGAGGAAGATGAACGAACCGGTCGGGCGCTTGGGATCCTTGAGCCCGGCACGCGAGCGGCGGATCGCCTTGGAGATGACCTCGACGGCCGGCTTCTGCCCGATGACGCGCTTGTGGAGCTCTTCCTCCATGCGGATGAGCTTCTGCGTCTCGGCCTCGGTCAGCTTGAAGACGGGGATACCGGTCCACATGGACACGATCTCCGCGACCTCTTCTTCGCCGATCGACGCGCGTTCGCCTTCGCCCTCGCCGGCCTGCCACTCGTCTTCGAGCTCGCGCTTCTTGGCGACGAGCTTGCGCTCGTCGTCGCGCAGGCTGGCAGCCTTCTCGAACTCCTGGGCCTCGATCGCGGCTTCTTTGGCGCGGCGCGCCTCCTCGATCTCGTCCTCGAGCTCGCGGTGCACCGGCGGCGAGCTCATCGACTTGATGCGCTTACGGGAAGACGCCTCATCGATGAGGTCGATGGCCTTGTCTGGCAGCTGGCGATCGGAGATGTAGCGATCCGACAGCTCCGCGGCGGCCTCGAGGGCGTCGTCGGTGATATCGATGCGGTGATGCGCCTCGTAGCGGTCGCGCAGGCCCTGCAGGATCTGCACGGTCTGCTCGACGGTCGGCTGCTCCACGCGGATCTGCTGGAAGCGACGCTCGAGGGCGGAGTCACGCTCGAGGTACTTGCGGTACTCGTCGAGCGTGGTTGCGCCGATCGTCTGCAGCTCGCCACGGGCCAGGGCGGGCTTGAGGATCGAGGCCGCGTCGATCGCGCCCTCGGCAGCACCTGCGCCGACGAGGTTATGGATCTCGTCGATAAACAGGATGATGTCGCCGCGCTGGGTGATCTCCTTCATCACCTTCTTGAGGCGCTCCTCGAACTCACCGCGGTACTTGGAACCGGCCACGAGGGCTGCGAGGTCGAGGGTGTAGATCTGCTTATCCCGCAGGAGCTCGGGCACATCGCCGGCGATGATCGCCTGGGCGAGGCCCTCGACGACGGCCGTCTTGCCGACGCCCGGCTCGCCGATGAGGATCGGGTTGTTCTTCGTGCGGCGCGAGAGGATCTGCATGATCCGCTCGACCTCGGTGGCCCGGCCGACGACCGGATCGAGCTTGCCGTCTTGCGCGAGCTTGGTGAGGTTGCGGCCGAACTGGTCGAGCAGCTTGCTCGACTTCTTGCCCTCGCCGGAACCGGACGAGCTGGAGGAGCCGGAGCCCGAACCCGAGCCCGAAGCCTCGCCCTGACGGCGACCACTGGGGCCCGACAGCATGCGGATGACCTCGCCGCGGATCTTCTCGGCGTCGGCGTCGAAGTCGAGAAGGATGCGAGCGGCGACGCCCTCGTTCTCACGAACGAGGCCGAGCAGCAGGTGCTCGGTGCCGATGTAGTTGTGGCCAAGGCTCAGCGCCTCGCGGAGCGCGAGCTCCAGCACCTTCTTGGCACGCGGGGTAAACGGGATCTGGCCCGTCGTGACCTCTTCACCGGAGCCGACGATCCGCACAACTTGCGCACGGACCCGTTCGACGGTGATATCGAGACCTTCGAGCGCCCGGGCCGCTAGACCCTGCTCTTCCCGCAGCAACCCCAGCAGGACGTGTTCCGTCCCGATGTAGTTGTGCTTCAGCGTGCGTGCCTCATCCTGCGCGAGGACGATGACCTGGCGTGCGCGCTCTGTAAATCGCTCGAACATTGCTGGCAGTCCTCCACTCCGGCCACATGGCCTTCCGTGCGCGGTGCGCCTCTTCCCAAGTCATCGGCCGCCGAGGCGAATGTCTGAGCTGGTCCTTGGCTACAACGCGTACGGCGAGTCTACAACCACGGCTCACGGACTATCGCCACCGTTCACCATCCGGATAGCTCCGTGGCCCGACTCACGCAGGCCGGCCGGGCGTTGATCGCCCCGCGCACGGTCTATTGCGGGGGCCTTCGAGGGCCTCGCGCGAGGGGGCGCGCCCTCGCGCGAGCGGGCAACTCGGGCGGCCGCGACGCGGTGCGGCAGCCCGCTCGACCGAACCTCGAAAACGTGTATCGGGCATTCGTCGAGCAAGTGGGTGCCAATTTCGACCAGTGCGCTATGGCGCCAGGCTTTTGCGCCGATGGGATGGGCACATGCCCACCATGACCGCGGCCAGGATGGCCAAGAAGTCCAAGAAGCGGAGCAAGAAGCTCCCGGTCTGCACGAAGAAGGACCTGCGTACCCCCAAGCGCAAGCGCCGCAAGTGCACGAAGCCGAAGCCGAAGCCGGCTTTGGCGAGCCGACCCTCGCCTGCGGGCGCGGTCGCGGCACCGCCGGCCACGGCCCCCGCGGCCTCTGCCTTCCCCACCCCCTTCCCGACGCCGCCGGCCGCGAGCGCTA
Source organism: Solirubrobacteraceae bacterium (assembly GCA_032119795.1). Taxonomy (GTDB): domain Bacteria; phylum Actinomycetota; class Thermoleophilia; order Solirubrobacterales; family Solirubrobacteraceae; genus JAGIBJ01. The sequence goes on along the minus strand of JAUMFO010000129.1, from coordinate 4,028 downwards.
CCCCGGCGGCGCCCACCACGTGGACGGTCGCCCCCGAAGGCACCAGCTCCGCCTACCCCGGACTCGCGGTCTACGACGGCCCGTTCGGGACCCCTCAGGCCCAGCGACTGCTCTTCCGCGCGGGGTTCGGCCCGAAGCCCGGCCAGGCCCAGGCACTGGCGTCGCTCGGCGTGAAGGGCGCCGTCGAACGCCTCCTCAATCCTGGCACGCCAACGCTCGACGGCCCGGCCCCATCAGGCGGGTATCTCGTCGGTGGCGCGTTTGCCCCGCGAGACAAGTGGGGGCACATCCACCTCGAATTCCTCGACCGGATGGTGCGCTCGACCGACTCGCTCACCGAGCGCATGACGCTGGTGCTGCACGACTGGTTCGGTGTCAGCCAGTCCGCAGTCGAGTCCCGGCTCACGATCGAGCACCTCAAACTGCTGCGCGAGAACTGGCGCGGCTCCTTCCGCACGTTGCTGCAGAAGGTCACCGTCGACCCCGGCATGCTCGTGTTCCTGAACGGAACCTGGAGCGCGAAGTGGGCGCCGAATGAGAACTACGCCCGCGAGCTCATGGAGCTCTACGCCCTGGGCGCGGATCGCGGCGCCTACACCGAGGCCGACGTCCGCGAACTCGCCCGCGCCTTCACCGGCTGGCGCAACGACTGGTCGGAGGAGCTGCGCTATATCAACTTCCGTTTCGACTCCGCTCGCTTCGACACCGGCAGCAAGACGGTCTTCGCGGGCACGGCGGCGGAGCGTCGAGGCAACCTCTCCGGCGTCGACGCCGTCAATGCGGTCGTCGACCACCCGATGCATGCGTCGTTCGTCGTCCGCAAGCTCTGGTCGTACTTCATCCCGACCGAGCCGGCGCCCGAGACGCAGCAGGCACTCGAGTCGCTCTACCGCGCGTCGGGCGAGCGCCTCGACCGTCTCGTCGAGGCGATCCTCCTGCACCCCGACCTCTACCGCGGCGCGTCGATGACGAAGTCGCCGGCGACGTTCGTCGCCGGGCTGCTCCGCGCCCGCGGCCTCGGCATTGCAACCGACTGGTGGACGTGGCGCTGCCAGATCGCCGGCCAGCTGCTGGGTGAGCCGCCGAGCGTTGCCGGCTGGAACGACCGAGCGTGGATGAACACGTCGTCGTTCTCGGCACGCTGGGGCATGGTCAACGACCTCATGAAGGCCGCGAGCGCGACGACGGCCACCTACCCCGGCGCCGAGAGCGCCGATCAGGCGCTCACGTCGGCCCTGGCGGTGTGGGGCGACCCAGTCGTCTCCGCCGACCACCTCGCCCTGCTGACGCGCATCGCCTCCAAGAGCTGGGTTGGCCGCACCGCCGGAGACAACTACGGCTCGCAGGCGTCCTTCCTCGCCAACCGCCAGAACGTGCTGCGTCAGCTCGTCGCGGCCGCCCCGGACGCCCACGTCTCCTAGACGGCCACCCCCACTCCCTTTCCTCCGAACGACCCTCGCCCTCCATGACTCACCAGCACTGCACCGACTACGCCCGCTCCCATGCCACGGCCGGTTCCGGCCTGCCCGCGATTGAGCCCGGGATGCCCGCGCCGGCGGGCACCGGCCTCTCGCGGCGCTCGATGATGCTGAGATCGCTTGGCCTCGGTATGGCCGTTTACGGCGCCCGCGCCGCCAGCTCAGCCGAGCATGTGGAGGCGGCGATCAACGACGCCCTCGGGCAGCACAAGGTGGTCGTGTCGGTGTTCGTCGACGGCGGCTGGGACGCGCTCTCCGTCTTGGCTCCGCTCGGTGCCGCCCACCAGTCGCGCGCGCAGGCGCTCCGCCCCAAGCTGCTGAGCACGATCGATCAGTCGAAGACCTCGGCCTTTGGCGGGGATCCGAGCCTGTCGTGGCACCCAGCGGCCTCCGGGCTGCGCGAGCTGTGGGACGACCCGTCGGTCGGGATGGCGGTCGCGCCGGCCGTCGGCTACGCCTCCCCGAACTACTCGCACTTCACCAGCCGGCACTTTTGGGAGGTCGGCGCGCTCGACGTCGGCGGGAGCACCGGCTGGATGGGGCGTTACCTCGATCGCGTCGGGCGCAGCGACGTGCCGATTCAGGGCGTGACGATCGGCGGGACGCTCTCGCCGGTGATGGCGACGGCGAACGTGCCGGTCGCTGCGGTGTCAGACATCGACAACTACAAGTACTGGTACCCCAACGCGTGGGGCAGCCTGACCACCGACGCGATGAACGAGCTGCGCTCCGTCGGCGCCCGGGCCAGCGGAGACGCAGAGCGCGACGTCGCTCGGATGGTGTCGTCGGCCTCAATGACGCTCGTCGACGACCTCGGGGCCGCGTCCGCCGTCGCCCAGCCGACGGTGCCCTATCCCGCAGATACGTCGGCGTTCGTCGACGGGCTCAAGGACACCGCCCGGCTCCTCGGGACCCGCGTCGCCGGTAACGCACTGCCGGTGCGCTGCGTGGCTTTGCGGGCGCACGGCGGCTTCGACACGCACTCCGGCCAGGAGCCGTCGTTCAGCACGAATCTGCGCATCACGACGCAGGGCATCCGGGCGTTCTGGGCCGACCTGCAGGCGCGCGGCGAGGACGACCGCGTCGTGATGCTCCTGTGGAGCGAGTTTGGGCGCAGGCCCGGCGAGAACGGGTCGAACGGCTGCGATCACGGCGCGGCCGGCAGCGCAATGGTGATCGGCAAGTCCGTGAGGCAGGGCCTGATTGGCGAGTTCCCCGGCCTGGGCGCCTACGGCACGACCGGCGCCGGCCTGATGCAGGACGGCAACCTGCGCGCCACCAGCGACTTCCGCGGCATCTACTCGGCGCTGCTGGAGCAGTGGCTCGGCACCGACGCCGACGGGATCATTCCCGGGGCTGGTGCGCGGCCAGGGGCCGGCGCGTTTGCCCGGCCCGCACTGCTCTAACGGGCGTCTGCAGCCCAGGCAGCTCAGCGCCGCTAGATCTCGCGCAGCGCTGGGAAGAGGATCACGTCGCGGATCGTCTTGGAGCGCGTGAGCAGGATCACGAGGCGGTCGATGCCGACGCCGACGCCGGCCGCAGGCGGCATGCCTGATTCCAGGGCCTGCACGAACGATTCGTCGTAGGGCTGGGCTTCGGCGTCGCCGCCCTCGGAGTAGCGGTTCTGCGCCTCGAAGCGCTCGCGCTGCTCGTCTGGGTCGTTGAGTTCGGAGAAGGCGTTGGCGATCTCGACGCCGCCAGCGTAGGCCTCCCAGCGCTCGGTCAGTCCCTCGATCGTGCGGTGGCGCTTGGCCAGCGGCGAGAGTTCGACCGGGTGGTCGAGGATGAACGTCGGCTGGATCAGATCCGGCTCCACGAACGTGCCGAGGAGCTCGTCGGCGAGCTGCGGCCATGAGAGGTCGGCGAGGCCGTCGATCTGCTTGGCGAGCTTGGGCTTGGCCATCACCTGCGCGCGCAGGAAGCCGTCCTGGTCGGCGACGACGTCGGTCTTCTCGCCATTCGCCCCGGGCACGTCGTAGCGCCCGTCGGGGCGACGGTGCTCGAAGTGGGCGAGCAGATCGATGCCGGTGGCCTCGAGGACGGCATCCCGGAAGGTGACGCGGCGCCAGGGCAGGTCGAAGCGGATCGCGCCCTCAGCGTCGAAGTCGTAGTTCGCCGCGACGGCGGCGCCGCGAACGAGCTGCTCGGTCCGATCAGCGGCGGCGTGGTACTCGGCGTAGGCCTCGTACCACTCGATCGCCGTGAATTCTGGGTTGTGCTTGGGGCTGAGACCCTCGTTGCGGAAGTTCTTGCCGATCTCGTAGACGCGCTCCAGGCCGCCAACGAGGCAGCGCTTGAGATACAGCTCGGGCGCGATCCGCAGGAAGAGTTTGCGATCGAGGGCGTTGTGGAACGTGACGAACGGCTCGGCCGAGGCGCCACCGTAGAGCGTCTGCAGGATCGGCGTCTCGACCTCGAGGAACCCGTCGTCGTCGAGCGTGCGACGGAATGACGAGACGATCTTGGAGCGCGCGATGAACGTCGCCCGGCTCTCCTCGTTGGAGAGCAGGTCGACCTCGCGCTGGCGGTACTTCGCCTCCACGTCCTGCA
>JAUMFO010000128.1:2178-3851 GCA_032119795.1 Solirubrobacteraceae bacterium | reverse complement strand
GACTACAGCGAGACCGAACTCCACGACTTCCTGCGCAAGGAGCCGGTAAAGGTCAAGGTCGGCGGGATCAACATGACCTACGAGGGCCTGATCCCCAAGGTCCAGAAGTCCTTCCTGCAGAAGGACCGCGAGGCGATGCAGCCACACATCCGGGCGTTCGTCGACCGGGCCGTCACGTTCTCGCCCTGCCCGGACTGCCATGGCACGCGCCTGGCCGAGGGTGCGCGGTCGTCGAAGATCAAGGGCATCAGCATCGCCGACGCCTGCCAGATGCAGATCACCGACCTGGCGGAGTGGGTCGGCCACCTCGACGAGCCCTCGGTCGCGCCGCTGCTCGGCTCGCTGCAGGGCCTGTTTGACTCGTTCGTGGAGATCGGCCTGGGCTACCTCTCGCTCGATCGGCCGTCGGGCACGCTCTCGGGCGGAGAGGCGCAGCGCACGAAGATGATCCGCCACCTCGGGTCGTCACTGACGGACGTGACCTACGTGTTCGACGAGCCAACCGTCGGCCTGCACCCGCACGACATCGAACGCATGAACCAGCTGCTCCTGCGACTGCGCGACAAGGGCAACACCGTGCTGGTGGTCGAGCACAAGCCGGAGGCGATGGCCATTGCCGACCGCGTCGTCGATCTGGGCCCCGGCGCCGGCAAGGCCGGAGGCGAGATCGTGTTCGAGGGCACGATCGAGGGGCTGCGGGCCAGCGACACGCTGACGGGTCGCCATCTCGACGACCGTGCCTCGCTGAAGGACGCGGTCCGCGAGCCGACGGGCAAACTCGAGATCCGCGGCGCCAGCGCCAACAACCTCCAGGATGTCGACGTCGACCTCCCGCTCGGCTTGCTCACCGTGGTCACCGGCGTGGCGGGCTCGGGCAAGAGCTCGCTCATCCGCGGCTCGGTGTCTGGCCGCGACGGCGTGGTCTCCGTTGATCAGGGCGCCATCAAAGGCTCGCGCCGCAGCAACCCAGCCACCTACACCGGCATGCTCGAGCCGATCCGCAAGGCGTTCGCGAAGGCCAACGGCGTGAAGCCGGCGCTCTTCTCCACGAACTCCGAGGGCGCCTGCCCAACCTGCAAGGGCGCCGGCGTGATCTACACCGAACTCGGCTTCATGGACACCGTCTCCAGCCCCTGCGACGACTGCGACTCCAAGGGCTTTCAGCCGGAGGTGCTCGAGTACCTCCTCGGTGGCAAAGACATCGCCGAGGTGCTCGCGATGCCCGTCGCGGAGGCCGAGGAGTTCTTCCGCAGCGGTGACGCCAACGTGCCGGCCGCCCATGCCATTCTGCACCGCCTCGCCGACGTCGGCCTCGGCTACGTGAGCCTCGGACAGCCGCTGACGACCCTCTCGGGCGGTGAGCGCCAGCGCCTCAAGCTCGCGGTGCAGATGGCTGAGGAGGGCGGCATCTACGTGCTCGACGAGCCGACCACCGGCCTGCATCTGGCCGACGTGGAGAATCTGCTCAGCCTGCTCGACCGCCTCGTCGACTCCGGCAAGTCGGTGATCGTGATCGAGCACCACCAGGCGGTGATGGCGCACGCCGACTGGATCATCGACATCGGCCCCGGCGCCGGCCATGACGGCGGCAAGGTGGTCTTCGAGGGCACCCCAACGCAGCTCGTCGCCGACCGGTCGACGCTCACCGGCCAGCACCTGGCGGACTACGTCGG
>JAUMFO010000128.1:0-2078 GCA_032119795.1 Solirubrobacteraceae bacterium | reverse complement strand
GCGCACCACCCGTCGCACACCGCTTAGAGGAGCACCGCCGCATGGCCAAGAGGAGCAGCAAGACGATCGCGCTCGGCGCGATCCCCGTGATGTCGCTGGCGTTCCTGGCCGGCTGCGGTGGTGAGGACGAGGTCGCGTACTGCGTCGACCCCAACGACACCGTGGTCGACAACAGCTTCTGCAACGACGACTTCAACGACGGCACCTACTTCTGGTCGTTCATTGCCGCCAGCCAGGCGGGCAAGATCGTCAAGGGCTCGCAGATCAAGAAGGCCGCCTCAAAGATCGCCGCAAGCGACAAGGCCTCCCTGGCCAAGAAGGGTGGCTTCGGGGCTGCGACGGCCGCAGGCGTCGGCGTCGCCGTCGCCAAGAGCAGCGGGAGCTCCGGCGGGAGCTGATGCAGCGCCGCACCAGTGACGCGCGGCCGGACTGGCAGAAGACGATTGAGTCCCAAGGGCTCGTCTACTGGCGGACCGACCTCGCAAGCGGCGAGAGCATCTCGTATTGGGATGAGGAGCACCACTACGTGCTCCGCATGGACGAGATCCTTGAGATGGAGCGCGTCGCCCGCGAGCTGATGCAGCTCCTCGTAGAGGCCGGCGACCACGTCGTCGAGCACAACCTGTTTGCCAAGATGGGCATCCCAGAGTTCGCCGTCCCGCGGATCAAGGAGACGTGGGAATCCGAGCCGCCGATGCTTTACGGCCGCTTCGACTTCGCCTACTCCACCGGAGACATCAAGCTCCTGGAGTACAACGCCGACACCCCGACTTGCTTGGTCGAGACGGCGGTGCAGTGGCACTGGATGAAGGAAGTCTTCGGCGACGAGGCCGACCAGTGGAACCGCGTCCACGAGGCGCTCGTCGAGCGCTGGACAGAGCTGCGTGAGGGCCTTCGCATCCCGGACGGTGAGGCGCACTTCATGCACTCCCACGCCGAGCGCTCCGGCGAGGACTTCATGACGACCGCCTACCTGCTCCACACCGCGCGGGAGGCCGGCCTGAAGACCACGCTGCTCCCGATCGAGGAGCTCGGCCTGCTGGAAGGCGAGGGCTTCGTCGACCACGAAGGGCACGCCGTGAAGACGGCCTTCAAGCTCTACCCGTGGGAGTGGATGCTCGAGCAAGAGTTCGCCGCGCCCGCGATCGAGCGGATGGGCGTGGGCCCGGGCATGACGCAATGGGTCGAGCCCATCTGGAAGCTGCTGTGGGCCAACAAGGGGATCCTCCCGATCCTCTGGGAGCTCAATCCCGGCCACCCGAACCTCCTTCCGGCCTGGTTTGCCGGCGAGGAGCCGAAGGATCTCTCGTCCTACGTGACGAAGCCGATTTTTGCCCGCGAGGGCGCCAACACCACGATCGTGATCGACGGCGAAGTCGTCGAGACGGGCCCCGACGAGCAGTACGGCTCCGAGGGCTACGTGATCCAGGAGTACGTCGACCTGGGCAACTACGGCGGCAGCCGCCCAGTCCTGGGCGTGTGGACCGTCGACATGGAACCGCAAGGACTCGGCATTCGCGAGTCCACCGGCTACATCACCAACAACCAATCCCGTTTCGTCCCTCACATCATCGAGGGGTGAGCGAGCTTCCCGCGCGCTCACCCACCGGCAACACCCGAAAGAGACTCACCCATGTCCGACACGTCCACGCTTGAGCTGGTTGGCCAGATGCTCGCCTACACCGGCGTTGGTCTGGTGATCCTCGTCCTGGGCTTCTTCGTCCTCGACGTCCTCACCCCCGGCAAGCTCGGCGAGCTCGTCATGAACCGCAACAAGAACGCCGCCGTGATCACCGCAGCGACCCTCGGATCGCTCGGCCTCGTGCTCTGGTTCGCGATCTACTTCACCGGCACCGGTTGGGAAGGCCTCGACGAGGTCGCGATCTTCGGCGTCGTCGCCGTGCTCGCCCAGGCCGTCGGGTTCGTCGTGCTCGACATGATCACGCCGGGCAAGCTCGGCGCGCACGTCACCGACGAGACCTACCACCCGGCCACGGCCGTCTCGGCCTCGGTGCAGGTCGCGGTGGCGCTCATCATCTGCGCGTCGCTGACCTAGCCCCACCGCCACGCTGAACACG
>JAUMFO010000127.1:0-1960 GCA_032119795.1 Solirubrobacteraceae bacterium | reverse complement strand
GCGAAGGCGAAGCGGGTGGGGCCGGCGACGCGTTCGGCCAGCGGGCTGTTCTGGTGGAAGTAGTAGCTCTCGCGGAAGCTGGACGCGCCGGCGCCGTCGTCGCACTCCGTGCTCATCTCGAAGATAAACGCGAGCTGATCGAAGGACTCGACGTCGAAGCCTTGGGCGGCCACGGCGTTTCTTGCCGCTTCGGACCCGTGGTAGACGCTGCACCCGTTGGGGGTCGTCTTGGTCGGGATCGGCAGGTCGACCTCGACCTCATCGGAGAAGACGAACGACAGCAGGAAGTCGCCGGAGGAAGCCCGCAGGTAGAAGTCGCGGACCTGGTCGAGCGTCTGCTGGATGTTCGCCTGGGGGGCCGGCGTCGGTGCCTGATCCTTGAAGTGGTAGCGGATGATCGCGACGCGGTACTGGCGCAGGCCACGGCGGGTGGCCGTCGGCGTGAGGGTGTGGCTCACCACCGGCGGGCCGGCGACGGCGCTGCGCTCGACGTTGATGCCAGCGGGCGAGGCGGTCCCTGAGACGCGGACGACGGCGCCTTGTTCAAACGCCGGCTCGGTCCCGGCCGTCCCTCCGTCTGAGACGGGCAGCAGGCGCCCCTCGTCGCGGACGTTCAGTTCGAGGACCTTGCCGCCCGCATGCAGCACGTAGCCGTATTTGCCGGGCTTGCCGGCGGGCTTGCCGGGGTCGACGTTGTGCTGCGGCGGCGAGACCGACACCCAGCCCTTGGCCTCGATGCGCTGGCCGCGCTTGCGCACGTAGCCGGCACGGTCGGCCTTCTTCGTCGACGCCAGCGACCGCTTGGTCTCTGGCGTCGGCTGCGTCGTCGGTGAGCGCATCGCCTGCGCGAGCGCTTCGCTCTGCGAGCTTCCGCCTGAGGTGAGTCCGACCCACAGGCCGGCAAGCCCCAGGAGGACGATCGAGAACGCAAGAGAGAGCCGGAGACGCACGGTGAGCAGGGCCTATCGGGCGAGTGAACTCGCCGGGAAAAGTGGGACAGGAGCGAGCGCGACTGCACGCAGTCGGACGCTGGCGGCCTCGCCTCCCTCGGCATCGGAGTGCTCGGGACAGGGCGGCTGGCGCGCTGCCGGAAACTGTAGAGAACGGCTGTCGGCGTTTCAGAATGTGGTTCAGGAAGCGTGGGGTATGCCCGCACTCCCCGCAACCGCGAGATCGGCCCCTCGCTGCGATCAGGTGGCGGCCCGCCGCAACCACAGCCGTCGCCGCACGTCGTCGACGCCCCAGACGATCGGGACCATCGCGATCAGTGGCAGCAGGTAGCTGGCCGGGAGCGCGGCCGTTCCGAAGACGTCCTGCAGCGGCGGCAGGTAGATCACGGCAGCCGCGAAGACGAGCTCGAACGCCACGCCCCAAAGCAGCAGCTTGTTGGAGAACACGCCGACCTGGAGGAGCGACGCGCGGGTCGTTCTGGTCGCAAAGCCAGCACCGACCTGGCAGGCGACGATCGCCGCAAACGTGCCCGTGACGGCCAACAGGTAGGTGTGGTGCAGCGGCGTCCCGGGGCCGGTCGGATCACCGAGACTCCAGCCGCCGCTGTTCAAGACCCAGAAGAAGAAGCCGGTCACCAGGACGGCCTCCGTCAGGCCGAGCCAGAGCCATGCGCGCACGAGCATCGGCTTGTCGATCAGGCGAGCGCCGACCGGCCGCGGCGGATGATCCATCACGCCCGGCTCCGCACGCTCGCGACCCAGAGCGATCGCCGGCAGCGTCTCGGTGCCCAGGTCGATCGCCAGGATCAGCAGCGCGGTGAGCGGCAACGGGACTCTCCCGCCAGCGAGCGCATAGATCAGAAACGGCACCACCTCCGGCGTGAGGTGGGCGAAGATGTAGGTGATGAACTTGCGCAGGTTGTCGTAGACGACCCGCCCCTCCTCGACGGCCGCCGCGATCGAGGCGAAGCTGTCGTCGGTCAGCACCATCGTCGCGGCCTCGCGGGCCA
>JAUMFO010000126.1:0-2618 GCA_032119795.1 Solirubrobacteraceae bacterium | reverse complement strand
ACCCGCAGCAAAGGAGACACGGCGGCCGCCTTCACGAACTGGGGCCGGTTGCCGATGACGGTCACGACGCGCACCTCCCGACCCTATCCAGCGCCCCGCCGGCGCCGCGATCTGCGCCAACCCGCGCTGCGACCGACCTCAAGGGCGTCCAGATTGCGCAGCTGGCCAGCCGATACCACCACAGAACCAGGCGGTTTCGGCGGCAGCGCCTTGAGATTGCCCCATAAATAGGGGACGGCGCTATATATCGCTTACCGAACGCTCACATTCTAGATCTGCGTATAGCGATGCTATTCGTACGACATCCGGCCACGAGATCCGTCCCCCGAGCGTGCGGTCTCTTGTCGATCGGCAAGAAACTCGGGCTGTGTCGTTGCGCACGCAACGAACCGACGAAAATCGCGATTCCGCCGCCGGGCAAATCGGTGGTACAACCGTCGAACGGGGGTTGCAGTGGCCCGGCTCGCGCCGATCCACTCTCGCCCGGTCGCCGCGAGCTACAGGGGGAGCGCGGCGACCGGGTCCCCCCCGTATGCCCCGCGGGAGCGGGGCAGGCTATCGCCGGCGGCTGAGCCTCCGGGCGCTCGCCCTTGGGGCTCAGCCGCCGCCGATCCTGCGCACGCGGATACCCGCGTTGCCTAGGGCCGTTGCGTCGAGCGTGCCGCGGCCGTCGATCACCGTCTGGGCGCCGGGCACCTGGTCGGGCCGCAGTGCCCGGTACTCGGTGTGGTCGGCTTGAAGGATCGCGCCGTCGATCGCCTGGCCGTCCCAACTGGGGAGGCCGAGCGCCGCGAGGGCGGCCTCGTCGTAGAGCGGGTCGACGACCTGCGCGGTGGCGCCGCGCGCCTCGAGCTCCTTAACGAGCGGGAACACGCCGCTGAAGGCGGTCTCACGCACGCCGCCGCGGTAGGCGGCACCGAGCACGAGCACGCGCTTGCCGGTGAGCGGGGCCAGGTCGCGCTCGAGGAGATCGATCGCGTGGGCCGGCATCTCCTCGTTGACGATCCGCCCATGGGCGACGAGCTTGGCCGTCGGATCACCCTGCAGGTAGAAGCGCGGGTAGACGGGGATGCAGTGCCCGCCGACGGCGACGCCCGGTCGGTGCACGTGGCTATAGGGCTGGGAGTTGGCGGCGTCGATCACGGGGCCCAGGTCGATGCCGACCCGGTCGGCATACATCGCGAACTCGTTAGCGAGGGCGATGTTGACCTCGCGGTACGTCGTCTCCACGAGCTTGGTGAGTTCGGCGGCCTCCGCGGAGCCCAGCTCGCGCACCTCGGCGGTGAGGAAGCTGCGGTAGTGCTCGGCGACGCGCCGCTCGCAGGCCAGCGTCACGCCGCCGACGAGCTTGGGGTAGTTCGCGAGGTCGGCAAAGATCCGGCCGGAGAAGACGCGCTCGGGGCTGAAGGCCACGTTGAACTCGACGCCGAGCTCCAGCCCAGAGAGCTCTTCCAGGCGCGGGGCGATCCGCTCACGGGTGGTGTCGACCGGGACGGTCGTCTCCAGCGAGAAGCAGCTGCCGGCTTTGAGGTGCGGGCCGACGGCGCTGACGACCGCGTCGATCGCGCGCCAGTCCGGGACGCCCTCGGCGTCGACGAGCAGCGGCGGGACGGCGATGACGAGATCGGCCTGGGGGATGGCGTCGGCCGGATCGGTGGTGGCGCGCAGGCGGCCGGAGGCGACGAGCTCGCTCAGTGCCTCCGCGAGCCCGGCTTCACCGGGGAACGGCGGCTGGCCGGCGTTGATCTGCGCGACGACGGACTCGTCGATGTCGACGCCCACGACCGTGTGGCCGGCGGCCGCGATCTGCACCGCGAGCGGCAGCCCGATCTTGCCGAGGGCGACGACGGCGGCGTTGATCGTGCGCGCCGGCTGGGGGACGGAAGGCGCTGCGGTCGTCTCTGGCACAGCGGGGTAGGCTACCGGCGCATGCAGCCAGAGCCCGCCCAGGCCCTTGATCCGCGGGCGCGGATCGCCCCGGATGCGCGTCTGGCGTGGGGCGTCGTGGTCGGCGCAGACGCCGTGATCGGGGCTGGCGCACAGCTCGGTGCGGGCACCGTGATCGGCAACGGTGCGCGGGTTGGCGACGGTTGCCGGCTCGGCGCAAACGTGGTGCTCCACGACGGCACCGAGCTCGGCGCGCGCTGCCTGATTCAGGACGGGGCGGTGCTCGGGAAGCAGCCGGCGCTGGCGCGCACGTCGTCGCTGCGCACCAGTGAGCCGCTGGCGCCCCTGGTGCTCGGCGAGCAGGTCACGGTCGGCGCCGCCGCGGTGCTCTTTGCCGGCGCGAGCGTCGCCGATGACGTCATCGTCGGCGACCAGGCGTACGTCCGCGAGCGGGCCGTGATCGGCACCAGCTCGGTGATCGGCCGCGGGACGGGCGTCGACCCTGAGGTGACGATCGGCGCCCGGGTGCGGGTCCAGTCGCAGGTCTACGTGACGGCGGGGACCGTGATCGAGGACGACGCGTTCGTCGGGCCTGGCGCGATTACGACGAACGACAACGCCGTCGGGCGCCCGGCGCCTGGCGAGGCGCTGCGGGGCCCGAGGATTGAGCGCGGCGCGCGCGTCGGCGGCGGGGTGACGCTCACGCCGGGCGTGGTGATCGGCGCGGAGGC
>JAUMFO010000125.1:0-1698 GCA_032119795.1 Solirubrobacteraceae bacterium | reverse complement strand
GCACCGGCCGAATGCTCGGCGCCGCGCTGACCCTCAACTGGATCGTCGGCCCGGCGCTGATGTTCGCGCTCGCCTGGGTCTTCCTCGCCGACCAGCCGGAGTTCCGCACCGGCCTGATCCTCGTCGGGATCGCGCCTTGCATCGCGATGGTCTTGATCTGGAGCGACCTGTCGCGCGCTGATCGCGAAGCCACGGCGCTCATGGTGGCGATCAACTCGGTCGTCCAGATCCTCGCCTACAGCCTGCTCGGATGGTTCTACCTCACCGTCCTGCCGGGCTGGCTGGGCCTCGACACGCAGGGGCTCGACATCTCGATCTGGGAGGTGGCCCGCATCGTCCTGATCTTCCTCGGGATCCCGCTCGCCGCCGGCATCCTCACGCGCTACGTCGGCGTCAAGCGGCGGGGCGAGGAGTGGTACGAGGCGACGTTCCTGCCGCGCATCGCGCCGATCGCGCTCTACGGTTTGCTGTTCACGATCGTGATGCTCTTCGCGATCCAAGGTGACGCGATCACCAGCCAGCCGCTCGACGTGGCGAGGATCGCGGTCCCGCTCCTCATCTACTTCGCCGTGATGTTCGCGGCGGGATTTGCCGCCGGGCGCGCCATCGGCGCCGGGTATCCACGCACCGCCAGCCTGGCATTCACCGCCGCCGGCAACAACTTTGAGCTCGCGATCGCCGTCGCGATCGGCGTATTCGGTGCCAGCTCTGGGCAGGCGCTGGCTGGCGTCGTCGGCCCACTGATCGAGGTTCCCGTCCTCGTGGCCTTGGTCTACGTCGCGCTGTGGATTCGTCGGCGCTACTACTCCGGCGACGAAGCCCGGTCTACGCCGCGTCGCGCGTAGCGAGCGCGTCTGCAGCGCTGCGGTGCGTCCGCGCGTGCGCCGTCGCCTTCGAGGCGCGCAGCAGGTCGTCGGCGACGTCCAACAGCGTCTCGGGCGTCGTTCCCTCGGTGGGATAGCTCGCGATGCCGATTCCGGTGGTGATCGGCAGCCCGTGCGCGTCGATCTCGCCAAGTGCGTCGCGAATGGCCTCCGCGACGCCGACGGCACGTTCGCCGGCTGTCTCGGGAAGGAGCACGCAGAACTCGTCGCCACCTTGCCGGACGACCGTGTCACCCTCGCTCACTACCCGTTCGATCGCATGGGCCACGTCGATCAGCAGTTGGTCGCCTGCGGCGTGCCCGAACTGGTCGTTGAGCGGCTTGAATCCGTTGAGATCGAGAGCGAGGACGGTGAACGGCCGTCTCGTCCGGCTGTGGCGCGCCAGCTCGGCGGTGAGCCGTTCGGTCAGCATCCGCCGGTTCCCGAGGCCGGTCAACGGGTCGCGGCGCACCAGCTGCTCGAGCTCGTCGCCCTGTCGCTCGGCAGCCTCGAGCACGACGACGCAGGCGCCGCCCAGCCCCCAGACGGCCAGCAGCATGATCCCAAGGGAGAGCGCCGTCGTCAGGTCCACCGAGCCCGCCGGCACCAAGGCGGTGAACACGACGGAAGCTGCGATGAGGTGCCCAACGATCTGCCGCCGATCGATGAGTCGCACGGCGATCAGCGGCCCAATGAAGATCGCGATTCCCAGACCGGCACCAGCCGCCTCCGGGAACGCCGCGATGAACGTCGCGCCGCCGACGTAGATGCATGCCAGGACCGCATGGTTTGCCCAGGAGCCCATGGCCTGCCCCTCGCGACCCAAGACGACCGA
>JAUMFO010000124.1:0-2459 GCA_032119795.1 Solirubrobacteraceae bacterium | reverse complement strand
GTTCCGCGAGCACCTCCCGCGCAAACGCGATCGGCTGCGTCGGCCCGGCGGTGATCAGGCCGCCGTCGTTGACGGCGTCGACATCGACATAGCGGCCGGCGCCGTGGTAGCCGGCCGCCATCGACAGGTAGTCGACAGCAGCGCTCGTGTGCGCCCGCTCGTCGAGGAGCCCGGACGCGGCCAGGCCGAAGGTCGCGCCGCAGATCGCCGCGACCGGGATGCCGCAGCCCAGGAACCGCTGCGCGGCACCGGCCCACCGGTCGGCATCGATCGTTCCGCCGTCCCACCCGGAGGAGCCAGCCAAGATCAGCATCGCGCTCGCGTTTGGCGTGATCGCGTCGAGGGTCACGTCGGGCGTCACCCGCAGCCCACCCATCGTGGTGATCGGGTGGGACGTCTCGGCGACGGTCTTGACGGTGAACGACCCCGGCCGGACGTGCCACTGCGGGTCGTTCAGCGCCGCGGTGACGTAGCCGATCTCCCAATCGGCGAGCTGGTCGTAGACGGCGACGTGGATCGTGCGCGTGTGCATGCTGATGCCCCTTCCCGCCCTGCCCGGCGGGTGTACGTGATTGGCGTCAGCCTGTCGCGGAACTAGGGCAGGAACGGTCCTATGTGGCGCTGCGAGTCCCGGCCTGCGGCGCCTCGGGCGTGGGGGCGCTGAGCCCGCCGAGCAGGTCGCGCGTCTCCTCCAGCTGAGAGGTAAGGATCTGCTTGGCCGTCTCCAGGAGCTGGAACGTGCGCGGATCCTTCACGCGGTAGTACACGCTGGTGCCGGCGCGGCGACTCTCCAGCAGCCCCTGGCGGCGCATCGCCGTGAGGTGCTGGGAGGTGCCGCTGGAGTCGAGGCCGAGGGCGGCTTGCAGATCGCCGACGGTGCGCTCGCCGGAGCGAAGGAGCTCGAGGATGCGGACGCGCGCGGGATGGCCGAGGAGCCGGAAGAAGTCGGCCTTCAGTCGGTAGATCGGCTCGGAGCCGTCGAGTGGGGTGGGCTCGTTGGCGGCGGCCATGCGTCCGGCAAAGATAGCACCCATTTGCGTATTATCTTAGAATGTTCTAAGATACTGAATATGGAGCAGTCCCGAGCACGAGTTGGCCGTCCCAGCGAAGCCGCCGGTTGGCTGGCAGGCCGCCGCGCCTGGTCGCTCGTCCGCACCGTGGCGGCGATCGAATCCGACTCGATCGTGCGCCGCACGATGCGCGAGTCCCGATCCGGGGCGCAGCCGCCCCGCCGCGATACCGCCGAGCAGCCGGTTTCGATCCCGGAGACGCCAGAGGTGGCACGCTTTCGAGCCAAGCTCATGGCCGGGCCACACGAGCTGGCCGTCCAAGGTGCCGGGCGCCTGCTCGAGCTGGCCGAGCCCGAGTCGCTGCGAGAGGCGCGCCGCGCGGCGTTCCCCTCTGGTGCGTCATCACCTGAGGCCGAGCTTGCGCTGGCAGAGGCGTGGGAGCAGTTCCGCCACGACCGCTACCGCGCACTGAACTGATGGCCGCCGATCGGCCGGCCTCGGCCGCGCGTGAGGTGCTGGCTCGCGTCGTCGCGTTGCTCCCGCAGCGCAGTGACTGGACGGCTGCCAAGCGCTCGCCCCGGGGAGACCTCGTCGCCGGCGTCACGGTCGCCATCGTCGCCCTCCCGCTTGCCCTCGCCTTCGGCGTCACCTCCGGGCTTGGAGCCCAGGCCGGACTCGTCACCGCGGTGATCGCCGGCACCGTCGCCGCCATCTTCGGTGGGTCGAATCTGCAGGTCTCCGGCCCGACCGGCGCCATGACCGTCGTCCTGGTCCCGGTCGTCCATGAGTTCGGTGCGCAAGGGGTGTTCATGGTCGGCGCGCTGGCGGGCCTCGTGCTGATCGCTCTCGCCTTTGCCCGACTCGGGCGCTACGTGCGCTACCTCCCGCTGCCCGTGATCGAGGGCTTCACGGCCGGCATCGCCGTCGTCATCGCGATGCAGCAGCTGCCGGCCGCACTCGGCATCGATCAGCCTGAGGGCGATCAGGTTTGGCAGGTCGCCGTCGATGCTGCCAAGCAGTTTGTGATCCACCCGAATCTCGCGCCGGCCATGATCGCCGTGGTCGTCGCCGCGGTCATGCTCGTCGGCGCACGCTGGCGCCCAGGCGTGCCGTTCTCGTTGCTCGGGATCGTCGGCGCGACGCTTCTCGTCGAGTTCGCGCCCGTCGACGTGGCTCTCCTCGGGGCGCTGCCGCCCGGGATCCCGGCGCCGTCGCTGGGGTTTGTCGACGTCGGCGCCCTCGGCGCGCTCCTGCCGTCGGCGCTGGCAGTGGCCGCGCTTGCGGCCCTGGAGAGTCTCCTCTCGGCGACGGTCGCCGACGGCATGAGCGTCAGCGAGCGCCACGACCCCGACCGCGAACTCTTCGGGCAGGGCCTCGCCAACCTTGCGTCGCCGGTGTTCGGCGGCATCCCCGCGACGGCCGCGATTGCCCGCACCGCCGTCAACGTGC
>JAUMFO010000123.1:0-4546 GCA_032119795.1 Solirubrobacteraceae bacterium | reverse complement strand
ACGCGGAGCGACGTCGCTCCCGACGCGCGCGCCGGCCGCCCGGCCGCCCCGCCGACGCGGGCTGCGCCTGCTGCGTCCGTTGGGACGACCGAACGGGCGCGGTTTCGCCCAGGCCCGGTCATCGTCGAGTACGCCGTTCGGCCCGCGTCCTATGCGGCGCCTCCGGTCGCCGCAGGCGCCGAGCCCGTCGCTCGGTCCGCGGTCGACGTCTTCGCTGCGGACGCGCCCGTTGCGGAGGTCGAACTCGTGAAGCTCACCCGCGGCGGCGCTGGATCGCGGCTCGCCGTCATCGCGGACGAGCCCGGCCTGCTTCGCGTCTCATGGGCGGCCGGAGCTCATCGTGGCACCGCGAAGCAGCAGCTCCGAGCCGGGCGCCACGAGATCCAGCTCGCGACGCCACGCAGTGCAACGCACGTTCGCGTCCAGGCGACCCTCCTTCCGTCCTCCGGGAGCGAGAGTGCGTCGACTCACGGATCCTTCCGCCTGCGCACCTAGCGCGGGGGACCGAAAAGCGGTGAAGCCCACCGCCGGGACGGACCGCGCGTTACCTGAAAAGGGCTGCAAAAACGGTCGAATGCGACAACGCCCGTGGCTCGTTCAGGTTTTGCAAATGGCCCTTGACAGCACCGCGAAACGCTCACAGGCTAGGCCTACCGGTGAGCCACCTCAGCCCGCCGGAGCATCGTTAGACCCGGCGCCACCGAGCGTCCTGTCCAGAGAGCAGCATTCATGCCAGAACGGTCGTTCAGCACCAACTCCGACTCGGGCGCCATCCTGCTGACCGGCGCGTCCGGTTTCCTGGGCGGCGAGCTCCTCAGGCGGTTGCTCGAACAGACCCAGCGCACCGTCGTGGCGGTCGTGCGCAGGCCGCTCGACGTGGAGCACGAGCGCCTCCATCTCCTCTTCGCCGACCTCACCGATGAGGCTCCGCTGCCGCTCCCGGAGCTCGCATCGGAGATCACCACGGTGATCCACTGCGCGGCGTCGGTGTCGTTTGAGCTGCCGATCGATGAGCAGCGCGCGATCAACGTGGAGGGCACGCGCCGCGTGCTCGAGCTCGCCGCCAAGCTGCCGAACCTCGAGCGCGTGCAGCACGTCAGCACCGCTTACGTCGCCGGCATGCACGAGGGCGAGTTCGGCCCGGCCGACCTTGAGCGCGGCCAGCAGTTCCGCAACTCCTACGAGCAGTCCAAGAACGAGGCCGAGCAGGTCGCGCACGCCAGCGGCCTGCCGGTGCAGACGATTCGCCCGAGCATCGTGGTGGGCGACCAGCAGACGGGCTACACCGCCGCGTTCAACGTCCTCTACCCGCCGATGCGAGCCTATGCGCTGAATCGGCTGTCGGTGGCCCCAGGCCGCGAAGAGGCCCCGGTCGACGTGGTCCCGATCGATTGCGTCGCCGACGGCATGTTGGCCCTGCTCGACGTCCCGCCGGGCGGCACGCACATCATCGCCGCCTGCGAGAACGCCACGACGGTTGGCGAACTCGTCGATCTCGGCGCCCGCCGCTTCGAGCGCACCCGTGGTGTCGTAATGGCTCGCTCCGAGCTCGACGACCTCATCGCCCAGCTGCCAGACGACCAGCGGATCAAGGCACAAGAGGCGATCGAGCGCGCCAGCAGCGTCCTGCCGTACTTCGACGTGCGTGCGAACTTCCGCGATCCCGAGACGAAGGCGTTCCTTGCCAGCCGCGGGATCACGGTCCCGCCGCTGCGCGAGTACTTCGACACGCTGATGGACTACGCCGTCGAGAACGACTGGGGCAAAGCGCCTGTGGCGGCCGCCGCCTGACGCTTCAAACCACGGACCCCCCCCGCGGCCTACTCGACCATGAGGGCTGCGGGCGGCCCGGGCGCTGCCTCACCGGGCCCCTGCGGCGCCATCTCGGGCTTGTTGCGCGGGAGGAAGAACGCCGGAAGGTAGGCGAGCGCCATGATCGCGAGCGACCAGTAGAAGGTGTGCGCGAAGGCGTCGGCGATTGCCGGCAGCACCTCCGCCTGCACCGCTGCGGGTGCTGCGGCGATGCTGCCCAGGCCACTTTCGCCTCCGGGCATGTCTGGCAGGCGTGTGGTGAGCTGGTGCGTCAGGACGACCGAGAGGACGGCGGTGCCGATCGCCCCGCCGACGCGCTGCACGACGTTGAGGCCGGACGTCGCGCGCGGCACCTCGTCGCGGGCGAGTGTGCGCATCGCTGCGCTCATCGCGGGCATCATCGTCGCGCCCATCCCCAGTCCGTTGAAGAACAGGAACAGGCAGACGACCGCCAGCGACGTGGTCTCGTCGACCTGCGTGAGGCCGCCCATGCCGATGCAGACGAACGTCACGCCGGCGAGCACGATGCGGCCGGCGCCGGTCTTGTCGGTCAGGCGACCGGCAATTGGCATCGTGAGCATGGCGCCTAGGCCCTGCGGGGCGAGCAGCAGGCCAGAGTTCAGTGCCGATTGGCCCTGCACGATCTGGAAGTAGAGCGGGATCAGCAGCATCGTCCCGAAGAACGCAGTGCCGAAGAGGAACGTCGTGAGGGCTGAGGGCCCGACGGGGTAGCGCCTGAAGAGGTTGACGTCGATCAGTGCGTCGCTGCGCCGCGCGGCGTGGAGGACGAATGCGATCACGAGCGCCAGGCCGACGATCACTGGGCCGACGGTCTTGGCCGAGCCGAAGCCGCCCTCGGAGGCAATCTCCGCCAGGCCGAACACGAAGATCGCCAGGCCGGGGGAGAGCAACAGGAGGCCGGTCCAGTCGAGCTTGTGGCCGGGCTTGGACTCGTCGGCGTCCAGGAACCGCTGGGCCAGGTAGATCGCGACGATGCCGATCGGGATGTTCACGTAGAAGATCCAACGCCAGGAGATGTCATCGACGAACCAGCCGCCGAGGATCGGGCCAAGAATTGGGCCGAGCAGCATTGGTACGCCGACGATGCCCATGACGCGCCCCATGCGCTGCGGGCCGGCGGCCTGGGTGAGGATCGTCATGCCGGCCGGCATGATCATGCCGCCACCAAAGCCTTGGAGCACGCGGAACGCGATGAGCGACTCGGCCGACCAGGCAGCGCCTGAGAGCAACGAGCCGGCCAGGAACAGCCCGATGGAGATCATGTAGAGGCGTTTGGTGCCGAAGCGGTCGGCGAAGTAGCCGGTGAGTGGAATCACCGTCGCCAGCGCCAGCATGTAGCCCGTCGAGACCCACTGGATCGTCGGCAGCGTGGAGTTGAACTCCTTGGTGAGATCGTTGATCGCGACGTTCACGATCGTCGTGTCGAGGATCGACATGAACGTGCCGAGCACCACCACTGCGGCGATCCGCAGCAGCTTGGGGTCGAGTTCGAAGCCGGCGTGGTCGTAGCCGGTGCCCATCGTGGTGGTGGGTCTACTCATGAGGGGGAATCCGTTCCTGCGGCGGGGGAGCCAGCGGCGAGGGCTGCGTCGGCGGGGGCGCAGTACTGCGGGTGGCTGGGAAGGTGGCGAGCGACGATGTCGTTCAGGGTGGTGGCGGCCGCATCGAGGGCCGCGCGCTCCTCGGCGCTGAGCGCGCCCACGAGCTTCTGCATAGACGCGATCCGGGCCTCGGCGATCCGAGTGATCGCCGCAGCGCCGACGTCCGTCAGGGCAATCCGCTTCACGCGACGGTCGACGGCGTCTTCACGACGCGACACGAGACCGGTGCGGTGCAGCGCGTCGATCGCACGGCCCGTCGCAGCCATCGAGATGCCGAGTTCATCGGCGATCTGGTTGACGGCGAGGTCCTCGCTGGCGTGGTCGAGGATGAACATCGTGCGCAGCTGCGTGAGCGAGAGATCGAGCTCGGTGGTGATCTGCATCACCTCGTTCTTGCTGCCCTTCATCAGGGCGAGCATCACTCCGGCCAGACGGGCCGTGACCGGGTCGACGTTCTCCATGCTCGGGTGCATCGACGCAATAGTAGGTGCTCTCAATACCTTTGCGTTCGCGCAACTACCTGTCGGCGCGTAAACGTTCAGTGATGTTCGGATGCGTCACCACGCGCGCGAGGGGCCTCGCCCGATAGGGTCTTTACCCTGGCGCTGCGCCCCTTTTCGCAGTCGCCGCCGCGCCTGGCCGCCGCTTTCGGTGGTCCCGCCGGGTCGCCACCGAGCAACATCAGGAGCACCACCACATGCCCGTCCGCGTAGGGATCAACGGCTTCGGCCGCATCGGCCGTAACGTCTTCCGTGCCGCCAAGAAGGCCGGCGCCGACATCGAGTTCGTTGCCGTCAACGACCTCACCGACACCAAGACCCTCGGGCATCTGGTCAAGTACGACTCGATCCTCGGCCCGTACCCGGGCACCGTCGAGGTCGAAGACGACGCGATCATCGTCGACGGCTCCACGATCAAGGTCTTCGCTGAGCGCGACCCTGCCAACATCGACTGGGACAGCCTCGGCGTCGACGTCGTCATCGAGTCGACCGGCTTCTTCACCAAGCGCTCCGCCGCCGAAGTCCACCTCGGTGGCTCCGTCAAGAAGGTCATCATCTCGGCCCCGGCCACGGATGAAGACATCACCGTCGTCCTCGGCGTGAACTTCGACC
>JAUMFO010000122.1:0-13085 GCA_032119795.1 Solirubrobacteraceae bacterium | reverse complement strand
GAGACGGTGCCCACCGACAGCGAGTCCAGCGCGCCCGTGAGCCCGGGGATCACCGTTCCCAGTCCCAACCCGAGCACCATCGCGGCGATGATCCAGACCGGCAGGAAACGGTCCAAGGTTGAGAGACGCTGAAGGACGGCCTGGTCGGCGGGTGCGGGGATCATGCGGTGGCTGCCACCGTAGACCCACGGGCAGGCGTCGACGGGAGCGACCGCGAAAGCAGACCGGTCAGCAGGACCAGCAGGGTGGAGGCGAGCAGGCACGCCTCAAGGCCATGCCACTGGTAGAGCAGGCCAGACAGCACGGTGCCAAAGAGCCGGCCGCCGGCATTGGCCATGTAGTAGAAGCCCACGTTCATCGCGACCTTGTCGCCGTCGGCGTAGGCGAGGATCAAGAACGAGTGCACCGCGCTGTTCATCGCGAAGATCACGCCGAAGATGATCAGGCCGCCGACCAACACGACGCCGCCGTTGGCGCCGCCAGCCAGCGCCGCGGCGATGGTCGCCGGCGGGGCAGCCAGCGCAAATGCGAGCCACGTGGCGGTGCGGCCGTCCGGGTCGCGCACGAACCGCGGCGCCGACGCTTGCACCACGCCATAGCCGATCACCCACACCGCCAGGAACGTGCCGACCTGCCAGAACGTCCACCCGAGTTCGGTGCGCAGGTAGACGGGCACGCCGACGACAAACCACACGTCGCGAGCGGCGAACAGGAAGATCCGAGCGGCCGCGAGTCGGTTGACGGCGGGGTTGTTGGAAAACATCTGGCGGAACTTGGCTTTGCCGTCCGCTCGACCGAGTTCGCCGCGCATCAGCGTGAGGACGCCGACGAGCGCGCAGGCGATCAGCGCAACGAGGATCCAGAGCGCCGCGTGGAACCCAACCGTCGAGAGCAGCAGGCCGCCGAGGAAGAATCCGACGCCCTTGAGGGCGTTCTTGGAGCCCGTCAGGATGGCCACCCACCGGTAGAGCGCGCCCGGCTCGCCCTCGGGGACGACGAGCTTCACCGCGCTCTTGCTGCTCATCTTCGTGAGGTCTTTGGCAATCCCGGAGAGGGCTTGGGCGGCCATCACGTACGCCACCACGAGCAGCGCGTCGGGGGCTGCGGCGAGCATCATCAGCGCGACGATCTGCGTGACGAGGCCGGCCAACAGCGTCGCCCGGAGGCCGAGTCGCGCAGCCACCCAACCGCCAACGAGGTTGGTCAGGATCCCGAAGACCTCGTAGAACAGAAACAGCGACGCGACCTTGATCGGGCTGTAGCCGAGCTCGTAGAAGTAGAAGAGGACCAGGACGCGGCTGGCGCCGTCGGCGACCGTGTCGGCCCAGTACGCGCCCGTGACGACGGCGTAGTTGCGCAGGTCGCCAGCGCGCCCGCTCTGGGCTGGGGCCGTCATGCGGCCTGCAGGCGGGAGCCCACGATCAAGGCCAGGTCGACGAGACGATTTGCGTAGCCCCATTCGTTGTCGTACCAGGCGTAGATCTTCACGTGCGTGCCGTCGACGACGAGGGTGGAGGGGGCGTCGACGATGGAGGAGCGCGGGTCGTCTTTGAAGTCGATCGACACGAGCGGCCGGGTCTCGAAGCCGAGGATCCCTTCGAGCGGGCCGTCGGCGGCGGCCGCCTCGAGCAGCCCGTTGACCTCCTCCACGGTGGTGGGCCGCCCGACCTCAAAGACGCAGTCCGTCAGCGACGCGTTCAGGAGCGGGACGCGGACGGCGTGCCCGTCCAGGCGGCCGACGAGCTCGGGGAAGATCAGGCCGATCGCCGTCGCCGAGCCGGTCGTCGTCGGGATCAACGACATACCGCAGGCGCGGGCTCGGCGCAGGTCCTTGTGTGGGGCGTCAACGATCGTCTGCGTATTGGTGAGGTCATGCAGCGTGGTGATGGAGCCACGGGTAATGCCGATCCCCTCATGGATGACCTTGACGACGGGCGCCAAGCAGTTGGTGGTGCAGGAGGCGGCCGTGAGGATCTGGTGCACCGCCGGGTCGTACCGGTGGTCGTTGACGCCAATCACCACGTTCAGTGCGGCTGGGTCCTTGACCGGTGCGGCGACGATGACCTTCGCCGCTCCCCCGTCGAGGTGCGGCTGCAGAGCCTCCGGCGTCCTGAACTTGCCGGAGCACTCCAGGACGATGTCGACGCCAAGGTCGCCCCATGGGATCTGCGCAGGATCGGCGGCGCCGGAGTAGGAGAGCGAGCGGCCGTCGATCTCAAGCTCCTCGCCGTCGCCGGTCGCGCCGCGCTCCCAGCGTCCGTGGACGGAGTCGAACGTGAGCAGGTGCGCGGCGGTGGCCGCGTCGCCAGCCGGCTCGTTGACGTGGATGAACTCGAGTTCCGGGTGATCCCAGCCGGCCCGCAGGGCGAGGCGTCCCATACGACCGAAGCCGTTGATTCCGATACGGGTGGTGGCCATCTGCGAGGACTCTTTCGATCGACGGTTGCCGATGGATCGGCATGCCGGGCGCGAGGCTAGCAATTGGCAAACGTCGATTCAATCGGTAGCCTTAAATCCATGTCCGTCGATCTGGAACTCGCGCCAAAGACCAAGCGGCCAGCGGGCGAACCATGCTGCACGCCCGTCGTCTACCCAGATGTCGACCGCGAACAGGCGCTGCGCCTGGCCGCCGTCGCCAAGGCGCTCGGCGACCCGATCCGGCTCCAGCTCATCGACGTCCTCAGAAAGCACGCCGGCAAGGTCTGCGTGTGCGAGCTGGTGCCGCTGTTCGACATCGCCCAGCCGACCCTCAGCCACCATCTCAAGAAGCTACGCGACGCCGGGATCGTGGACTCCGAGCGCCAGGGCCTCTGGGCGTATTACTACGTGATTCCCGGCGCGCTCGACGACTTCTCGGCCTGGCTGAGCTAGGCGCTGGCGAACTACGCTCGGCATGCCGGCCCGAATCGCGTGCGGCCAGTTGTATTGACAACTGTCGATCTAACGACGTAAGCTCCTTCCATCGACATTCTTCGATCTAAGGAACCATCGATGCCCGAGACCTCGACCGCTACCCCCGCCAACGCCGCTCCGTCCTGCTGTAGCCCAGCCGCGCAGCAGAGCTGCTGCGAGCCGTCGGCCAAGTCCGTGTGCTGCGGCGCCGACGCGACCTCCGAGGGGTCGTGCGGCTGCTCGGCCGGCCAGCCCGACGCCGCCGCTGACCTCCAGGAGACCGTCCGCGCGCGTTACGCCGCAGCCGCGACCCAGCTCACCAGTGGTACGCAGCTAGCTGAGCCGGCCTCGTGCTGCGGCGCCGAGACTCCCGTCATCACCGATGACCAGAAGGCCGTCTTCGGCGAGGCGCTGTACGGCGACGACCACCGCGCGCTCCCGAGCAACGCCGTTCTTGCGTCGCTGGGCTGCGGCAACCCGACGGCCGTCGCCGCGCTCGGGGAGGGGGAGACGGTGCTGGACCTCGGCAGCGGCGGCGGCATCGACGTGCTGCTCTCGGCCAAGCGGGTCGGCCCGACCGGCAAGGCGTACGGCCTCGACATGACCGACGAGATGCTCGACCTCGCGCGAGCCAATCAGGCCGAGGCGGGCGTGACCAACGTCGAGTTCATCAAGGGCACCATCGAGCAGATCCCGCTGCCTTCGGACTCCGTCGACGTGATCATCAGCAACTGCGTGATCAACCTCTCGGGCGACAAGCCACAGGTGTTCCGCGAGGCCGCCCGAGTGCTGCGCCCCGGCGGACGCTTCGCCGTCTCCGACGTGATCGCCGACGAGGACATGACGGAGCAGACCCGCGCCGACATGGCGCAGTGGACGGGCTGCATCGCTGGCGCCCTGACCGAGCGGGAGTTTCGCGACGAGCTGGCGGCAGCGGGATTCGCCGACGTGGAGGTGCAGACCACGCACCGCGTCCACGACCAGGCCACGTCGGCGATCATCCGCGCCGTCATCCCGGCGTAGTGGACCCCGAAGGCAGCGGCGCTGCCGCCAATCCCGTCCTTACCCGAGCTTCGGCGGGGTCAGCTGAAGGGTGGCCTGGTTGCCGCTGCCGGCCGCGACCGCACTGAGCAACCCGTCGAGCGCGCCGCAGCCCGAGAGGGCGCTGATCGAGAAGCCCTGCCCGCTGGTGGTGAGCGTCGCGCCGGCGAGTGGATCCCCGATTGGCGTGCTCGGGGTCGAACGCAGTTCCATCACCGAGGGATTGCGGGTCGCGCAGTTCGGCCCACCGGCCACCTGGATCGTGCCGAACGCCAGCAAACGAGGGTGCTTGATCCGGGCCGCCACCCGCATCGTCAGCACGCCGTCGCGCCACTCACCACTGACGGGCTCGGTGAATGCCCAGTCGGTCTCAGCGACCACCGGGAGAATGCCCAGGACGGTCACGTGGGCGCGGGTCGGCGTCAGCGCGAATCCGCCGGTGTACCTGCCGGTGGCGCGGTCGAGGGTGCCACGGAACGAGCCGGCGATCGTGACACGGCCGCGGATGCCCGTCCGGACCTCGGCCCAGCCTTGCGCGTCGAAATTCATCGGCACGGTCGTGGGAGCGGGCGACGAGGGGGCGACATCCTCAGGGCCCACCGACGCCGCAGCGGCGCCAGCACCGAACGTGAGCAGCGCGGCACCTGCGGAGAGCGCGGTAACGCCACGCAACCACCGCATACGACGGCCATCAGCGGAGCAGCGCGGAACGGCGCGGGCGTGCGAGCGCACGAGTGAGTGGGACTGGGGAGCGGACATGCGCCATACCGTACCGTACGGTACGGCCGGAAGCAAGGACCGCCGGTCGGGAACGGGAACGGAGGTCCGAGGCACTGGGAACGCGAGACGACACCGCCGAATGAAGCGCATTCGCTACGTCGCGCTTCCCATACGACGAGCGGTTGCGTACGCTTGCTCGTATGGCACCGTCGTCCCTCGGTCAGTCGTCCGTCCGCCCTCCTTCCGGACCGCCGCCGGTGGTCCGGCCGTTGGCCCCAACTCCTCGGGCTGGCCGCCGTCGCCCG
This sequence comes from Solirubrobacteraceae bacterium, assembly GCA_032119795.1. GTDB lineage: Bacteria > Actinomycetota > Thermoleophilia > Solirubrobacterales > Solirubrobacteraceae > JAGIBJ01. The sequence goes on along the minus strand of JAUMFO010000122.1, from coordinate 8,127 downwards.
TCCTACCCGCAGCAGGCGTTGCCGCCCTACCTGCAGCGGGCACTGTGGTTTCTCAAAGGCTGGACGGTGCTGAAGTACCACGGCGTCGAGTTCGAGGGTCGACCGAATATCCGCGGCAAGCGGCCGCAGATCGAGAACGCGGGCCGGATGTCGTTCGGGCCGAAGTTCTCCATCCTCGGTCGGGCGCTGCCGGCTGCGCTCGTCACGACGCCCGGCGCCGAGATGACCTTCGGGCACCGCGTGCACCTCAACCACGGCGTGGTGATCTACGCCGCCGAGCGGGTCACGATCGGGGACTACTGCCTGATCGGCGACATGGCCGTCATCTACGACACGTCGTTCCACCAGCTCCAGCCAGATCGGCCGGTGCACACCGCACCGGTCACGATCGGCAACAACGTCTGGATCGCTCGTGGAGCCACGATTCTGCCGGGCGTCACGATCGGCGACTACGCGGTGATCGCCGCCAACGCGGTCGTCTGCAAGGACGTGCCGGCAAGGACCGTCGTCGCCGGGAACCCCGCCAAGCCCGTCGGCAAGGAACTCGACATCCCCGACGACACCTGGTGGCGGATGTAGGCCGGTCCAGCAGGTCGACGGGCACGGTCCACGCTACGGACTGGATTCCGGGGTTCGATCTGCTTTAACCTCGCCCGACTGCTGGCCTCGGCCAGGCAGTTCCCCTGCTGTCCCGTCCCGGAAGAGTCCCGCCATGCCGTCTATGCCTGAGAGCGATCCCGCCCTGGCCACCGCCAATCTCCGCAAGGAGTGGGTACTCGGCAGCATCATCAACCGGATCCCCTTCGCGAAGCCCCGCATGCGGCTCTACGAGCGGCTCAGCGGGATCACCTTCGAGTCGCTTGACGACACGCTCCTGCTGCGCGGAGTGGAGGTCCTCGACCCAGACAAGCTGACGATCGGCAAGGGGACGGTGGTCAACCGCAACGTGCTGCTCGACGCACGTGGGGGCCTGACCATCGGCCGCGACGTCGGCATCGCCGAGCGTGCCGTCGTGCTCACGGGCGCGCACGGCTTTGAGGGCGGCGTGACCGACCACTGCTGGCATGGCCGCATCGAAGACAAGGTGTTCATCAACCTCGGCGCGATGATCATGCCGGGCGTGATCATCGGTGAAGGCGCCGTCATCGGAGCTGGCGCGGTCGTCACGAAGGACGTCGCACCTTGGACGATGGTGGCCGGCGTCCCGGCGAAGAAGATCTCCGACCGCACGCCATGCGACTACGAACTCTTCCGCGGCGGCGCCGCCGGCGGCATCAAGACCGACTGGCGCTAAGCGGCTTGGAACCGTGATCCACCGCGAGCGGGCGGGCCGAACTACGGACCCGCTCCTTCGCTTATCCGAACGTCTCGGGGCGCTCCGGGCGGATGGCGCGCGGCAGGGCAGGTGTGACGGTGCCGGTATGACGAAGACGACGGCGTCCGCGCGCCGCCTCCCTCCGCAGCTGCGCCCAGACCAGCCGCCGCCCAACGTCGTCGACTACGACCAGTCCTGCACAGGGTTTTCCTGGGACCAGGCCCGAGGAGCTTTGGAGGGCCTGCCGGACGGCCGCGGATTGAACATCGGCCACGAAGCGGTGGATCGCCATGCCGCCGGGGCACTCGGCTCGCAGACGGCAATCCGCCACCTCGCTCGCGACGGTGAGGTCCGCGACGTCACCTACCGCGAGCTGGCGGCCGCGACGAGCCAGTTCGCACAGGTGCTCGAGCGCCTGGGCGTGGCGCAAGGCAGCGGGGTCGCCACATACCTTGGTCGTGTCCCCGAGCTCTACACCGCGGCCCTCGGGACGCTCAAACACGGCAGCGTGTTCTGCCCGCTCTTCTCCGCCTTCGGCCCCGAGCCGGTGGCCCAGCGACTCGGCCTCGGTGCCATCTCGGTCCTGGTGACGACACCGTCGCTCTACCGTCGGCGGATCTCGCCACAGCGGGCCGACCTGCGGGACCTCGACCACGTCCTGCTCGTCGGCGAACCGGACGCGCTCGCCCCGCTGCTCGGCCCAGGCGTCTGGGACTTGCGGGCACTGCTTGCCGAAGCACCGTCGACCTGGGAGATCCCGCCGACCCGCCCCGAAGATCCCGCGCTGCTCCACTTCACAAGCGGGACGACGGGAGCGCCCAAGGGCGCCATCCACGTGCACGAAGCGGTGGTCGCGCACCACCACACCGGCCGCGTCGCGCTCGACCTGCACCCGGGAGACGTCTTCTGGTGCACGGCCGATCCGGGCTGGGTGACGGGCACGTCCTACGGCATCATCGCGCCGCTCGTGCATGGCGTCACGCTCATCTGCGACGAGGGCGAACTCGACGCCGAGCGGTGGTACGGGATTCTCGAGCGCGAACGCGTCGCCGTTTGGTACACGGCGCCAACGGCGCTGCGGATGCTCCAGCGGGCCGGAACGTCGCTCGCGCAGGCCCATGACCTGCCGCATCTGCGCTTCGCGGCGAGCGTCGGTGAGCCGCTCGACCCCGAGTCGGTCCTCTGGAGCCAGGAGGCGTTCGGGCAGCCCGTGCATGACAACTGGTGGCAGACCGAGACGGGCGGGATCATGATCGCCAACCTGCGTGCGCTTGAGGTCCGGCCCGGCTCGATGGGCCGACCTCTGCCGGGCATCACCGCCGCGATCTTGGCCCGCGGCGCGTCGGGCGCCGTCGAACTCGACCAACACGGCGACGCGGTGCCCGCCGGCCCCGGGACCGTTGGTGAGCTTGCCTTGCGCCCTGGCTGGCCGTCGATGTTTCGGGGCTACCTCGGCGAGGAGGAACGCTACCGCCGCTGCTTCCAAGGCGGTTGGTACCTCACCGGCGACTTGGCCCGCCAAGACGCCGACGGCTGGTTCTGGTTCGTTGGGCGCGGCGACGACGTGATCAAGAGCGCCGGCCACCTGATCGGGCCGTTCGAGGTCGAGAGCACGCTGCTGGAGCACCCGTCTGTCGCTGAGGCGGCGGTGATCGGGATCCCGGATGCCGTCGCCGGCCAGCTCGTCCGCGCCCTCGTGGTCGTCGGCCCAGAGCATGAGGCCAGCCCCGAACTTGCCCGCGAGCTTGTGGGCTTCGCCCGCGCCCGTCTCGGTGCTGCCGTCGCGCCGCGCAGCGTCGGGTTCGTCGACGCGCTCCCAAAGAACCGCTCGGGCAAGGTCGTGCGCCGTGTCCTCCTCGCCCGGGAGCTTGGCTTGCCCGAAGGCGACACGTCGACCCTCGAGGAGGGCGCATGACCGTCACCGACGACGCCCGCCAGCGGCTCCGGAGCATGCTGCTGACGCGGCGCTTTGAGGAGCGCTGCGCTGAGCTCTACAGCGCCAGCAAGATCCGCGGTTTCTTGCACCTCTCGATTGGGCAGGAGGCCGTTTCTACCGGCGCGGTGCGTGCGCTCACCGCGGACGACGCCATCGTCGCGACGTACCGCGAACACGGCCATGCGCTGGCGCGGGGCGTGCCGGCCGAGACGCTGATGGCCGAGATGTATGGGCGAGCCGAGGGCTGCTGCGGCGGCCGCGGTGGCTCGATGCACCTCTTCGACGCCTCGCGCCGGTTCTACGGCGGCAACGCGATTGTGGCGGCTGGGCTCCCGCTCGCGGTCGGGTTGGCGATGGCGGATCAGGCGCAGGGTCGCCCGAACGTGACGGCATGCTTCTTTGGCGAGGGCGCCATGGCCGAAGGCGAGTTCCACGAGGCGATGAATCTCGCCGCACTCTGGAAGCTCCCCGTCCTCTTTTTGTGTGAGAACAACGGCTACGCGATGGGCACGGCGCTGGCCCGCTCGGAGTCCGAGACCGATCTATGCCTGAAGGCCTCCGCGTACGAGGTCCCGGCGTGGCCGGTCGACGGAATGGACGTCGAAGCGGTCGAAGCCAGCGTCGCCCACGCCGCATTGGCCGTTCGCGAGGGCGGCGGCCCGCACTTCCTGGAGCTGCGGACCTACCGGTTCCGCGCGCACTCGATGTACGACCCGGATCTTTACCGCTCCAAGCAGGAGATCGCCGACTGGAAACTCCGCGACCCGTTGATTACTTACCCGCAGCAGCTCGAGGCGCGCGGAATGGAAGCCGACGATCTGCAAGTCCTGGAGCGCGAGGTGAAGGCCGAACTCGATGCGGCCGTCGAGTTCGCCGAAGGCGGCACGCCCGCACCCGTTGGCGAGCTGCTGCGCCACGTCTACGCGGAGGCGTCATGACGGCCGCCAGCAAGCCCGCGGCGCCGGAGGCGACGCCGACCACCACCTACCGGGAAGCGCTGCGTGCCGGGCTCCGCGACGCGATGCTCGCCGACGACCGCGTGTTCCTGATGGGTGAGGACGTCGGCGCGTACGGCGGATCGTTCGGCGTCAGCCGTGGCCTGCTCAAGGAGTTCGGCCCACTGCGGATCCGTGACACGCCGCTCTCGGAGTCCGGGTTCGTCGGCGCGGGAATCGGCGCCGCGATCGGCGGCATGCGGCCGGTCGTGGAGGTGATGACGGTGAACTTCAGCCTGCTCGCGCTCGACCAGATCGTCAACACGGCGGCGACGCTCTCGCATATGTCCAACGGGCAGTTCTCCGTCCCGGTCGTCATCCGCATGACGACCGGCGCCGGGAGGCAGCTTGCCGCGCAGCATTCCCATTCGCTTGAGGGTTGGTACGCCCACGTGCCCGGCCTGAAGGTCGTGACGCCGGCGACGGTGGAAGACGCTCGCGGAATCATCCCCGCGGCCCTCGCTGATCCCAACCCGGTCCTGATCTTCGAGCATGGCTCGCTCTACACCGACTCGGCAGTCCTGCCCGCAGACCCTGCCCCGATCTCATTGACGGGGGCGGCCACGCGACGCAGCGGCAGCGACGTCACGCTCGTCACCTTTGGGGGGTCGCTCCCGCGCGTCCTTGAGGCCGCCGAGTTCCTGTCGCAAACCGGCGTCTCGGCCGAGGTGCTCGATCTGCGCTGCCTGAGGCCGCTCGACGAGGACGCCATCTTGGCCTCAGTCCGGCGGACGCACCGCGCCGTCATCGTCGACGAGGCGTGGCGCTCCGGCGCCTTTGCCGCCGAGGTCGCCGCCCGGATTGCCGAGCGCGCGTTCTACGACCTCGACGCACCGGTCGAACGGATCGGCAGCGTTGAGGTTCCCATTCCCTATGCCAAGGCCCTCGAGGACGCGGCGCTGCCGACGGTCGAGCGCATCGTGACGGCAGCCCTTCGCACGGTGGGGCGCCATGAGTGAGTTCCGAATGCCGTCGCTTGGGGCCGACATGGAGTCCGGTGTGCTCCTGGAGTGGCTCGTCGAGCCGGGGGCGCAGGTCCACCGCGGAGACATCGTCGCGGTCGTCGACACCGACAAGGCGGAGATCGAGATCGAGTCCTTTGAGGACGGCACCATCGACGATCTGATGGAGCCGGGCGCGCGCGTGCCGGTCGGCGAGCGGATCGCCACGATCACGGTCGACCCGACCAGCGGGTCGCAGCCGGACCCTGCGCCTGTGCCTGCGCCGACGCCTGCCCAGCCGGTCAAGTCGGTGGTGCCAACACCGACTCCCGCGCCGTCGCCGCCGGCTCCCGTCGCCGCGGCGCCGCGGGTCGTCCTGCCACACCACGAGCGTCCGCGCGTGTCGCCGCTCGCCCGGCGCGCGGCCGAGGCGCGGCACGTCGACCTCACCCACCTCGAGGGCACCGGCTACGACCATGCGATTGTCCTGGCCGACGTCGAGCGGGCCGATGCGGACTCGCGGATTCCCACTACCGAGCCCGCGACCTCAGCTCTTGCTGGCGCGGCCGCTCCCGACGGGCATGCCGCGACGATGCGGGAGGCCACGGCTGCGCTGATGGCCCGCAGCAAACGAGAGATCCCGCACTTCTCCGTGGAGACGACCATCGATCTGGCCAACGCCATGGCGTGGCTCGAGTCGCACAACGCTGGGCGCCCAGCCGCCGAGCGGGTCCTGCCGGCAGCGCTCCTGCTCGCCGCTACCGCGCGAGCCGCGCGCGACGTCCCAGAACTCAACGCCCACTTCGAGGGAGGACGAGTGAAGCCGGCGACGGCGGTGCACGTCGGGGTCGCGATCGCGCTGCGTGGCGGCGGCCTGATCGCTCCGGCGATCCTCGACGCCGACCGGTCCTCAGTCGACGAGACGATGGAGCGTCTGCGTGATGTCGCGACCCGGGCCAAGCGTGGCGTGATGCGCGCGAGCGAGATGACCCAGGCGACGATCACCGTCACGAACCTCGGCGACCGGGGAGCAGACAAGGTGCTTGGCGTGATCTACCCGCCGCAGGTGGCGATCGTCGGCCTCGGTGCGATCCGCGACCGCGTCACGGCCGTCGACGGGATGATCGCCGTCCGGCCGTCGGTGATCGCGACCGTCGCCGCGGATCACCGCGTGACCGATGGGCACCAGGCCAGCCGATTCCTCGCCGCCCTCGACCACCACCTTCAGACACCGGAGCTCTTCTGATGACCACCAGCGCCACCGAACTGCGCGCCGCCATCGCCTCGGTGCTCGCCGACATCGCGCCCGAGATCGACCTCGGCGCGATCGACGCTTCCGGCAACCTGCGCGACGAGATCGACCTCGACAGTCTCGACGCGCTCCGGCTGATCGAGGGGCTCGAGTCGCGCCTTGGCGTCACGATCCCGGAGGCCGACCACGCCACGGTCGGAAGCCTCGACGATCTCGTCGCCTACCTCGCCCGCCGCAGTGCCGAGCAGCCCACTGGCTACGATCGTCGCGATGACGAGAGCGCCGACACCAGGTAGCGCCCAGGTCGCAGGGGAGGCACCCACGGTTGCGACGATCTTGGCCGAGCTACAGGCGCTGCACGATCCTCAGATTCTGGCGGTCAACCTGCGCCACGGCGACGATCACGCGGTCAACCTCACGCAGCTCCGCGCGGTTGCCAAACGGCTGAAGACGCAGCAGGGACTGGCCTCCGACCTGTGGGCCACGGGCGACACCGCCGCTCGGCTGTTGGCGATCCTGATCTGCCGCCCGAAGGCCTTCGAGTCCGCCGAACTCGACGCGATGCTGCGCGACGCACGCACGCCGAAAGTGCACGACTGGCTCAGGAGCTACGTGGTGCAGAAGAGCGCCCACGCCGAGGAACTCCGACTGGCCTGGTTCAGCGACCCTGATCCCGTCGTCGCCAGCGCCGGCTGGTGGCTGACGACGCAGCGGGTCGCGAAGGCCCCTGCGGGCCTCGATCTCGCCGGCCTGCTCGACCAGATCGAGGCGGAGATGGTCGACGCCCCAGAGCGACTGCAGTGGGCCATGAACCACTGCTTGGCCCAGATCGGCATCGAGCACCCGGAGCTGCGTCCTCGCGCTCTCTCGATCGGCGAGTGCCTCGGCGTCCTCAAGGACTACCCGACACCGCCGAACTGCACCTCGCCCTTCGCGCCGATCTGGATCGCCGAGATCGTGAGGCGACGCGAGCGCTGACGCCGCCACTGGTTTCAACGCCCCGCCGCGGGCTACGCTCGCTAGAGCGGCGCAAGTGGTTTGCACCGGCCGCTTCGCAGAAGGTCAAGGCATCGATGAGCAACAACACGCCGGATGAGCACGTCTGGGGCGACGAGTCGGGTGCCGTGCTTGCCGCGATCGTGTGGGCCTCAAGCCGCGTGATCAGGCAGGGCGACCCGAAGGCGGGCGCGCGCACGGCCGACGAACTCGCGCACGCAGCGGGCGCCACGGTGACGGCTGCCGGCCTCGGCCCGACCGCCGCGATGAGGATCTTCGACGAGGTGATCGTCCCCGCCACGCGGGCGCAGGATGACCCGATGAACCTCGCCTACATTCCGGCTGCGCCGACGCGCGCCGCGGTCGCGTTCGATCTGGCGACGAGCGCAGCCAACATCTTCGCGGGCGTCTGGGAGGCGGGCGCTGGCGCGATCTTCGCCGAGAACGAGGCCCTCGACTGGATCGTCTCGCTCCTCGGCTGGCCGAGAGAGGCCGGCGGGTGCTTCGTCTCGGGCGGCACCACCGGCAACCTCTCGGCGCTCATGGCTGCGCGGGAGGCCGCCGCCGCACAGCGCGGTGGACGGCCCGAAGGAGGGTGGAAGCTCGCCTGCTCGGCCGAGGCCCACTCGTCCGTGCACTCGGCGGCGAAGGTGCTCGACGTCGACCTGCTGCTCGTGCCCGTCGACGAACGT
>JAUMFO010000121.1:0-2096 GCA_032119795.1 Solirubrobacteraceae bacterium | reverse complement strand
GAGCCTTGGCGCCGTCCTTGAAGCGGAGGGTTTGAGGCTCGACCTCGCCGGCATCCACTACGTCGCCCACTGGGTCACGCCGATCGGCGCGCCGCGCCGCTACGACACGCGGTTCTTCGTGGGCGCGGCGCCCGAGCATCAGCCGCTGGCACACGACGGCAGCGAGGTCGTCGCCTCGGAGTGGGTGGTGCCGTCGGACGCCTTGGCACGGCTCGAGGCCGGTGAACTCTCGATGTTGCCGCCGACCCGAGAGAGCCTGCAGTGGCTGGCGGGCTTCGCCACCGCCGCCGACGCGCTCGCCGCTGCGGCCGCGATGGAGGAGATCCCGCGCTGGGAGCCGCGGTTCGTCACGGAGCTCGACGGTTCGACGCGGATCGTGCTCGACGACACCGGGACGGTCGGCCAGACGCCGCAGAGCTGGAAGAAGTCGGCGGGAGCGCCGCCGCCGGGCACCGTGCGCGATCCCGGCGAACTCGTCCCAGGGAAGCCGGTCCGTCTCTCTCCGCTCGTGCAGCGGGTGCTCGCTCCAAACCCGAGCGTGATGACCGGAACCGGCACCAACACGTATCTGGTGGGCAGCACGGAGCTGGCCGTGATCGATCCAGGCCCGGATGACCCCGCGCACGTCGACGCGATCATCGCGGCCGCGGCGGGCGCTCCGATCCGCTGGATCCTGCTGACGCACACCCATCCCGACCACTGGCCGGGCGCCGCGCCATTGGCCGCTCGAACGGGTGCCGAGGTGCTTGCCTGGGAAGCCCGCGACGGCCTCGCCATCGACGAGCCGCTCGCCGACGGCGACGTGATCCGCGGCGCAGGCTTCACGCTGCGCGCGATCCACACGCCCGGCCATGCCAGCAACCACCTGTGCTTTCTGCTGGAAGAGGCAGCGCTGCTCTTCACCGGCGACCACGTGATGCACGGCAGTACCGTCGTGATCTTCCCGCCGGACGGAAGCGTCGGCGACTACCTCAGCTCGCTGCGTGGCCTCCTAGCTCACGAGCCGCCGATCCATGCGCTCGCCCCTGGCCACGGGCTGGTCTTCCCGGATCCGCCGCCGGTGATCCAAGCGATCGTCGACCACCGCCTCGCTCGCGAACGGAAGATCGCCGACGCCCTCCGGGGAGCTGGCGAGCCCGTCACCGTCGACGACCTGCTGCCCGCGGCCTACGGCGACGTGGATCCCCGGCGCCTGCCGATCGCCCGCGGCTCGCTGTGGGCGCACCTGCGGCACCTCGTCGATCAGGGGCAGGCCACCACCACCGGCTACGACGATTTGGAGGCGGGGCTCTGGCAGGCAAGCGACGATCACGTCGTTTGACGCCGTCGGCCCGCGGAGTTCACCGCGGCTTCCTGGCGGGGCAACTACCCCTTGATCGCCCCGCCGAAGTCAGCGCCGTGCTGGATCACCTGCAGGGCGCCGCCAGGCGGCGCGGGGGTGTCCTGCGCCGACGGCAGCGACTGCAGCCGTGAGTAGAACGCCCGCGCGACCCGCAGCGCGTGGGACTTGGCCAGCTCGGCGCGCTCGCCGACGAACAGCTCGTCCACCGTGTCCCGCCACAGGATCAGCCACCGCTCGAAGTGCCCGGAGCGCAGCCGCACCTTCATGTTGAGCTCGGCGTGGGGTCGAAACGCCCCGCCGCTGTAGGACTGCGCGCCGAGCAGGATCGTCTCCCAGAACGACGTGATCCCAGGGATGTGCGCTTCCAGGTCGAGGTGGGCGACGTCGGTGAAGAGGAACCCGATCACGTCGTCCGTCAACGCGCGGCCGTAGAACGCGCGGACGAGCCGCTCGCAGTCCGCGCGGGTCGCGATGTCGGTGAGGGGCGGGTGAGTCACGCCCTCCATGATGGCGGACGCCACGCCGCCCTCAGCTGGTGACGGCGAACTCCTGGAGCAGGACGCCGGTCTCCAGGCGCTTTGAGCCGGTGAGCTCGAGGTCAAACTTCTGCGGGCCGTCGGGGTAGAAGCGCCGCCCGCTGCCGAGGATCACCGGGCAGAGCTGCAGGTGGAGCTCGTCGACGAGTCCGGCCAGGAGCAGCGCCTGCGCGAGCAATCGGCTGCCGACCACGAGGATGTCGCCGCCCTCTCCGGCG
>JAUMFO010000120.1:0-1952 GCA_032119795.1 Solirubrobacteraceae bacterium | reverse complement strand
GCTGCCTGGGGCGCCGTCGGCGGAGCCGGGGCAGCCGTCGGCATGTTGCTCGGCGGGACGCTCACCGCGCTCGTCGGGTGGCAGGCGATCTTCCTGATCAATCTGCCCGTCGGGATCGCGCTCGCGGTCGCCGCGCGCTCGATCATCCCCGCTGATGTGGCCGCTCCGTCCTGGCGCGGCCTGGATCTGCGCGGAGGCGTCATCGCCACCGCGTCGCTCGGCGCCATCGTCTACTCGCTCTCCCAAGCGGCGGTCGCCGGCTGGGGCTCGACCCAGACGCTCGTCGTCGGGCTCGGCGGGCTTGTCGGCCTGGCGGCCTTCGTGATCGTCGAGCGACACACCGCGCAGCCGCTCCTGCGAGTCGAGCGCCTGGCCAACCGCGCCGTCGGCGGCGGCTTCCTGCTGATGCTCGCGGCGTCCGCGACCCTGTTCGGTTCGTTCCTGCTCGTCTCGCTCTACCTGCAGAACGTGCTCGCCTCGGGCCCGATGGAGACCGGACTGGCGTTCCTGCCGTTTGCGGTGGCGATCGCAGGCGGCGTCCACGCCGCCAATCACCTGCTCAGCCACGCCGGCCTGCGCCCGCCGATGGCGATCGGGTTCGGCGCGACAACCGGCGGAATGCTGCTGCTCTCGAAGGCTGATGCCGGCGGCTCCTACGTTGCCGACGTGCTGCCCGGCATGCTCGTGGCCGGCCTCGGCCTGGGCGTCGTGCTCGTCAGCGTCGCCGTCTCGGTGATGACGAGCGCCCGTGACGAGGAGACCGGGATGCTGTCCGGGCTGAACACGACGGGCCATGAGATCGGCGGATCGCTCGGCATCGCAGCGGTCACCACCGTGGTCGCCAGCTCCGTCGCTGCGGCGACTCCGGCAATCGTGGCGTCGGGAATTGGCGATGCGTTCGTGGTGCTCGCTGGCGTGGCGGGGGTCGCGGCTGTCGCCGCGCCCCTCATCCTGCCGCCCGCGGCGAGCTTCCTCCCCGAGCTGCGCCGCGCTCCGCGCGTCGCCGTCCACTAGCCATGACGACCACTGCGCACGCTGCGCACGCGTCGACCCGCGCCCCGATGATCTGGGGCGCGGGCATCGGCGTCGTGCAAGCCGCCACACCGCTCGCCTTCTGGTGGCTCGACGCCTCCGCCGTCTACGCGATTGGGCTCGCCGTGATCGCCGCGATCTACGTCGGGTTCGCCGTGGCCGACGGCCGGCCTCGCGTGATCGCCATCGAGAGCGTCGTCACGTTCGCGTTCGTCGTCGCGGCCGCCGTGTCGGTCACGGGCTCGCCGTGGGTGATCGTCGGCGGTTTGGTCGGCCACGGCCTGAAGGACCTCTGGCAGCACCGCACCCAGTTCGTCTCCGGGACGCGCTGGTGGCCGCCGTTCTGCATGGCCGTCGACTTCGTCGCGGCCACCATCATCGCCGCGGGCATCCTCGCCGGCGTCGACTTCCACTGAACACCCCGAACCGATCGAGAGGACTCCGATGACGGATCCGACCAACCCCACGAACCCCACGAATCGAGACCAGCCGGTGCACCGTGACCCAGCCGAGCCAGCCTGGGACTGCGTCATCGTTGGCGCCGGGCCGGCCGGCCTGAACGCCGCGCTCGTGCTCGGCCGTGCGCGCCGCCGCGTGCTGGTCCTCGACCACCGCGCCCCGCGGAACTACGCGACGCCCGCCATGCACGGTGTGCTCGGCCACGATGGACTCGCTCCAGCCGACCTGCGAGCCCGAGGCCGGGCCGAACTCGCGCAGTACGGCGTGGAGATCGTCGCGACCGAGGTCCTCGGCGCCGAGCTCGTTCGCGGCGGCGTGCGTCTGAGCTGCCGCGATCGGACCGTCGTCACGCGAACGGTTCTCATGGCGACGGGCATGCTCGACGAGACCCCGGACGTGCCTGGCTTCGGTGACGTGTGGGGGACGAGCGCCCACACCTGCCCGTACTGCGACGGCTACGA
>JAUMFO010000119.1:0-15008 GCA_032119795.1 Solirubrobacteraceae bacterium | reverse complement strand
GCCAGCCCGTTCCCGCCGGAACCCATGGCCTGCTCACGATCACCAAGCCGTGGCCGGGCATGCTGCAGACGCTGTACGGCGACGACGAACGCTACGCCGAGACGTACTTCGAGAAGTTCGGGCCGACATCCTATGTGGTCGGCGACTTCGCCCAGATGGACGAGGACGGCTACCTGTGGGTGATCGGCCGCGCCGACGACGTGATCAAGGTCAGCGGACACCGTCTCTCGACCGCAGAGGTCGAGTCGGCGCTCGTCAGCCACCACGAGGTCGCCGAGGCGGCCGTCGTCGGGATGGACGACGAGGACACCGGCCAGGCGATCGTCGCGTTCGTCACGCTCGAGGGCGACTACGAGAACGACGGCGCCGATCGCGAAGCCCTCGCGGCCGAGCTGCGTGAGCATGTCGCGGCCCGCATCGGCAAGCTCGCCCGCCCCAAGGCGATGTACTTCACCCCGGATCTCCCCAAGACGCGCTCCGGCAAGATCATGCGCCGCGTCCTGCGCAACCTCGTGGAAGGCAAGGACCTCGGCGACCTCTCGACGCTGCGCGACAGCGCGATCGTCGACGAGATCGCAGCGAAGGTCAAGGGCTAGGCCGGCGAGCGCGTCGGGCCCGCAGCGGGCCTGACGCCGCTCAGCCGCCGATGACGTCCGGGGTGCGCGCCACCACGCGGATCTTCACGGTGACCCGCTCTCCCTTGCGCACAAGCGCCCTTGCTTGAGCGACCGACAAGGCGGAATCGTAGGCTGAGCCGCCGACGGGGCGGGCGTCACGGCGCAGATCAAGGCGCCGTCCGCCGACGCCAAGGGTGTACTGCAGCGCCGAGCCGTCAGCCGCCGTGACGACCATCCCGAACGGAACCTTGTGGACGGTCGCGCCGTCGCCCATCAGCGCGTTGAGGACCACCGTGCGCGATGACTTCGCCAGGAAATCAACGCTGAGCGTCCGCTGGTTCTCCAGCGTCCAGCGCCAGGTCGTGCCGTCATCGACGAGCGTCGCCGGGGCACCTGGCTGTGACCAGCCGCCCTTGATGCTGACGGAGCTGGGGCCGGTCGCCGACACGCTGCCGCCAGCCACGAGCGTGCGCCCGCCGACCTTGACGGCCAGGGTGCCGACGCGCTGGGGGTTGTAGGGCCGGCCCGGCGCGATCGGGTGCCATTCGCCGGAGCCGTCGCGCTGCTGCAGCGCGAGGAGGCCACTGGCGTAGCGGGCATCCTCAGGGGCGCGCGACTTCGCCGCGATCGCCGCCCAGAGGCCGCCGCGTGTCATCGTCGTGACCCCGGACTGCTTCGGCGACTGCACGACGCCCGGCCGCTGAGACGGCACACGCGTCGCCGTGGCCCCGACGCGCCGCAGGGTGGCGGAAGCGCGGTCGAGTGCAAAGACCGCGAGGCCGTTATAGCCGCGGGTCGTGGCGTATGGGTCGACCTGGCGGGCCGAGAGCGTGACGGCGTCCGAGGCGCCGGGGACCAGCGGAAGGCCGACTGCGCCGACGCCGTAGACCGAGCGCAGGCGCGTCAACGAGGCTTCGGCAAGTGCAAGGAACCGGCCCTGCTGTGCGTCGTCGGTCGCCTGCTCCGCGGCGCGCGCCGAGGCAGCGGCAACGACTGCAGGCACCCAGACCTGCCCTTGGCCGCGCCCAAAGTAGGTGAGGTCGCCGTTGGGCGCAGCCAGCACCAGGAGCGCGCGGGTGGCTCGTTCGTAGGCGTTGGTCGCTGCCGCGGGCGCGGCGGGGCCAAGCTCGTCGAGGACCTCGCCGAGCATCATGGTCGACAGGGCGTGGTAGGCGAACGGGTTGCGAGGCGGGTCGCTGAGGAGCCCGCCGCCGCCGAGCGGAGCCTCGCCGGCGCGCGTCACGTCGTTGCCCGTCTCCTTCGGGATCCGCGAGCCGACGCGGTGCAGCACGCGCCCGAGAAGACCGGGATCGGAGAGCAGCGACGATGCGCTCGATGGCTTGATGCCGGTGCCTTGCAGCTCCAGCGACGCCAAACTACTGACGAGCTTGAGGTTGTTGTAGCAGCGGGCGTCGGCGTAGCATTTTGCCGACGCGTTGGAGGACACGGCGCCGCGCGCGGCGAGATCGGCGGCGAGCCTCGGCCCGGCTTTGGCCCACATCGACGCCGCGAGCGGATTGCTCGGAAGCGCCCCGTCGGCCCAGCGGTAGGCGCGCGCCAGCACGAGCAGCTCAAACGCGCCGCCGGCCGGCACGTCGACCTGGGCCATGATCGCGTCGAGACCGCCACGAATCAGCGCCTTGTCGGCCTCCTCGTGTCCGCGTCGCAGCATGGCGTAGCCGAGCATCGCTGTGCCGTAGTCGCCACCGGGACCATAAAGGGGGTCAGGAAAGCGGCCGTCGACGCGCTGCAACGACGCCCAACGGCGGACGACCTCGTCGGCAATCGCAGACGCTCGGACGCCCAAGTCGGCGCCGCTAGGGCCAGCAACGGGCGCCGCAACCGCGGGCGCCCCGGGGGCTGGCACCTCGGCGGCGGCCGCGGGCATCGCCGACGCCGCGACCAAACCAAAGGCGAGCAGCAGCACGGTCCGCGCGGGTGAGCTCGGTGTGGGCCGGGCCAGCACGGTGGCCAAAGTTAGACGGTGCGCCACGCGAGGGCGCCAGCCAACCGCTGAGCGCCCCACCCGACGGGCGGGGCGAAGCAGGATCTACCGCTCGGCAACGCCGCGGGCAGGAATCGGGTTGCTGCCCGCCTCACGCCAGCGAGCGCGAGAGTTCTCGATCTCTTCGAGCGCCTTCTCGCGGCCATCCCAGCCGTCGATCGTGACGACCTTGCCCTCGGGCTGCTTGTAGATCTCGAAGAAGTGCGAGATCTCGGTCTTGAGCTGGTCGGAGAGGTCTTCGAGCTCGTTCGTGCCGGTCCAGTTCGGATCGGTCGTCGGGATACAGACGATCTTGTCGTCCTGGCCCTTGTCGTCGGTCATCTTGAAGATGCCGATCGCCTTGACCGGAATGAGGCAACCCGGGAACGTCGGCTCGGTGACGATCACCAGGGCGTCGAGCGGATCGCCGTCGGCGCCAAGCGTGTCAGGGATGAACCCGTAGTCGGACGGGTAGACCACAGACGAGAAGAGGAAGCGGTCGAGGACGATCGCGCCGATCGACTCGTCGTACTCGTACTTGTTGCGCGAGCCCTTCGGGATCTCGACGAAGGCATGCAAGTCGGAAGCCATAAGGCGCGACAGTCTACGGTCTGGCGGAACCCCACGAACGGCTCGTCACGTCTGTTACATGCGAGCACCCTCGGCGACCGTGCCGCGCATGGCATGACCGAGCGACTCCAAGGTGATCGTGCTTGGCTCCGTACTGTCCTCGAAGTCCGTCACCAGCGAGATGAACTGGACGGGCGAGTCGACGTGCGGGAAGTGGCCGGCGCCGGCCACGATCGCCAATGCCATGTGGGGAACGAGCTCCTGTGCCTCATAGGCGTGGCGGACCGGAATGATGCTGTCGTGATCGCCCCAGATCGTGAGCACCGGGCAGCCTTCCATGAGGTAGAGCTTGTCGACCGCCGACACCCGCTGGCCGCCGAGCGAGGTGCTCGCCCGGACCGTGTTGAGGAAGGCGGCGCGAGCATCGCGGTTCTGAAGCGATGCAAAACCAGCGAGCCCTTCGGTCGCGTCGGTCGGGAGTTCCACGCCGGCGCGCTCCAGCGCCACGCGGGCCCGGCGACCGGCCGCCTGCGCCGGCGCGCTGGTGACCGCCCGGATGAAGAGCGGTGCGCCTGGCAGACTGGCCGCGCGCAGGGCCATGCCGAGCCCCTTCCCCAGGCCGCCACTGTCGACGAGCACCAGCCGGCCGACGAGTTCGGGGGCCATGTGGAGGAGCTGCATGGCGATGCCGCCGCCGAGCGAGTGGCCCACGAGGGTGAAACGCTCCACCTCGAGGGCAAGCAAGAGATCGCGTACGACGCTGGCGTAGCCGCCGATGGAGTAGTCGCCCATCGGCTTGTCTGACCGGCCGTGGCCCAGCAGATCGGGCGCGATCACCTCGTGGGTCTGCGCGAGGCGCTCGATGACGGGGTCCCACGTGCGGTTGTTCGACGCAATGCCGTGGAGCAGCACCATCGGCGGGCCGCTGCCGCCATGCCGGTACGACACCGCCTGCCCGTGGAGGTGGAACTCGCGCTCTGAGATGAGCGATTTGGTTCTGGATCTCGCAGCCATGACAACTCCGTCCACGGCCACCCCGACGGGCGACCTTAGCCGGAGGCTATGCCTCCCCCGATCACCGGAGTGTGACCCTGGGCATCGAGCGTGGTCACACGCCGCTGGCGCCCCGAACCGGCCTAAAGGAGAGCGTCGACGGCTTCGAGGTTCGCGCCGTCTGGATCCAGCACGAAAGCGCCGTAGTAGTCGTCGTGGTACTCCGGGCGCAGGCCGGGACGACCATGATCTGCCGCGCCGGACTCCAGCGCGGCGGCGTGGAAGGCGTCGACGGCTGCTCGACCTTGCACCGGCAAGGCGAAGTGCACCCCGGACGTTCGCGGTGCACCTTCGACGAACGTGACCGAACCGCCGCGCGACCCCCGAAACCGGACGAGTCCCGGCTCGGAGGCGCGGAGCGTGAATCCGCAGATCGGCGCGAGCTTGGCGTAGAAGGCCTCAGAGGTGCGAGCGTCGGCGACGCGCAGCCAGAGGTGGTCGACGATCCCGTGCCCGCGCCGGAGCCCCTCGTGGCGGGCAGCTTCGATGCTGTTGCCGTCTGGATCGAGCAGGAACGCGCCGTAGTAGCCAGGCGAGTACTGCGGCCGTGGGCCAGGCTCGCCATCGCTGGCGTAGCCGGCGTCGACTCCGGCCTGCCAAAACGCGTCGATTGCGTCATTGGACGGCGCAACCAACCCAACGTGAAGTCCCTTCGTCGGGGGACGGTCACCGCGCGCCGGAGCGATCGACAAGTCGGCGAACTGCAGGAACTCGCCGTCATCGGCCGTTGGCGCCTGTCCGAGCGGCGCCAGGACCGTTCGCAGGAACCGCTCGGACGCGCCCCGATCAGACACGCGCATGGTCACGTGGTGAAACACGCGTCCATCGTGGCACGTGGGCGTGTCCCCCAGACTGGGAACACCGGTCTATTGGTCCTGCAAACGCCATAGACTGCAGGCCATGGCTGACGACACCAGCGCGCGGACCCGCACGCTCGAAGCCGCCGCCAGGCTCCTCGGGACGCAAGGGCCCTCTGGCTTGAGCGTGCGCGCGATCGCGGCCGAGGCCGGCCTCTCGACGATGGGGATCTACCACTACTTCGGTGGCAAGGACGGGATTGTCGAGGCGCTCTACCTCGAGGGATTCCAGGGCCTTGAGGACGAACTGGCGGCCGTTCCCCGCACCGACGATCCGCTCGCAGACATTGAGGCGCTCGCGCTGGCCTATTGCGCCTACGCCCGTCGCCGCCCGACCTACTACGAGATCATGTTCAGTCGGCCGGTGCCCGGCTTCGCGCCCTCGAAGGAGTCGCTTGCCCGCGCGATGGTCAGCTGGCGAGCACTTGCTGACACGTTCCAGCGGGCCGAGGACGAGGGCCTCCTCACGATCCCCGCCGGCGAGGCCGCCCTCCTGATCTGGAGCAGCGGCCACGGCATGCTGATGCTGCAGATGGCCGGCAACGCCCTCGCCAGCGATCACACCGAGCGGCTCGTCCGCACCGGACTGCACCTGATGCTCCCGGCGATCTCGGTCCCCGGGGCCTTCGCGCCGACGCACGACGCCGCACCGAGCTAGGGACTGCTGCGGCGCCCGCCGGCCCCGCGGCGACCTTCATTCCGCCGCCGCCAACCAGCTCAGACGCCGCCGCGGCCCGGGCAAGGGCGCGGAGACCTACTTCGTGCGCGTCACCCCCGCCGGAGGACTCCGCGACGCGCGCTGGTGCTCCGGCGGCTAACTGCGACTGCGCTTGTCGAAGCCTGGTTGGCGCTTGATCCGGGCGTAGTGGCGACCCAGGGCTTCGCGGTCCTGGGCCGCGGCCCTCCGGTCGTCGACCCACGCCTGCTCGCGCGCGAGCTTGCGCCACGCCGCCAGCCGCTCCGGCTCGATCACCGGCTGCACGGCGCAGCCCGGCTCGCCGTCATGGCTGCAGTCCGCGAATCGGCAGTCCGCCGCGAGGGCCTCGAGGTCGGCGAAGGCACCGCCCGCTCCGCCGTCCCACAGCCCGATCTCGCGCATCCCGGGCGTATCGAGCAGCAGCGCGCCGCCGGGCAACGGCAGCAGCTCGCGGGTCACCGTCGTATGTCGGCCGCGGCCGTCGGTTGCGCGGATCTCACCGGTCGCCATGCGCTCAACCCCGAGCAGGGCGTTGGCGAGCGTCGATTTGCCGGCGCCCGAGGGCCCGAGGAGCACGGCGGTGACGCCGGGGCGCAGGGCCGTGCCGAGCACGCCGAGGCCGTCTCCCGTACTCGCGCTCACGGCGTAGGCGTCGACGAGCCCGAGTTCGCGAGCCAGACGCGCGGCGACGAGGTCAGCGTCCGGATCGAGGTCGGCCTTCGTGAGCACGAGTGCCGCATCGACGCCGCCGGCGGCCGCCAGCGCCACGAACCGCTCGGCGCGGCGGGCGTTGACGGCACCGACTGGCTCGGTGATCAGCGCCAGATCCACGCCCGAGGCGAGGGTCTGCGCGGCCGTCACGTCGCCGGCTGCGCGGCGGGTGATCGCGCCGTGGCGCTCCAGGACGAACGCGATCGCGCCGCCCTCGTCGAGGGCGACCCAGTCGCCGGTGACGGGCGCACCGGCCGCTTGCTCTCGGACGCGGGCGCGGGCAGGGACCAGCCGCGGCGGGAGCGAGCCTTCGCCGTCAGGGGTCGGCTCGCTGACCAGCCATCGGTCGGAGTGTTGGGCCAGCACACGGGCTGGGCTGTACGAATGCGGGAGTTCGCCGGCGAGCTCGTCGAGCTCGCCGCGCACGAGGTGTGAACGCTGGCCGAGGCCAGGGGTCGGGTTGGACACGAGGTCCTCCAGGGAAGAACGAGTCCCGACCTCTTTGAGGGCGGGACTTCAGGCGCTTGCTACGGCTGGAGCGGCGCGACGAACGTGTGCGTTCGGAGCGCCGACTAGCGGGCCGTGGCGGCGCGGAACTCGGTGTGGAGCTGCGTCGTCATACCCCTCGACGGTAGCGCAGGCCGGCAGGCCAATGCAACCGTGCCGGACTCCTCGCGATCGGCCCCGCCCGCGCGTAGTCTGCCCCGCAGATGGCCACCACGATCTTCTCCGCGATGACCGCCCTCGCCGAGGAGACGGGCGCCCTCAACCTCGGGCAGGGCTTTCCAGACGAAGACGGCCCGTCGGTCGTGGTCGAAGCGGCCGTCGACGCGCTGCGCGCCGGTCACAACCAGTACGCCCCGCTCGCCGGCGTGCCGGTGCTGCGAGACGCGATCGCTGCGCACCAGTCTCGGCACTACGGGATCGCGCTCGACCCAGCCACCGAGGTACAGGTCACCTTCGGGGCGACCGAGGCGCTCTCGGCGGCGTTGCTGGCCATGGTCGGCCCGGGCGACGAGGTCGCCGCCCTCGACCCCGTCTACGACTCCTACGCGGCCCTCGTCGAGCGCGCCGGCGGGACGCTGCGTCCGATTCGGCTGCAGCCTCCGAACTGGCGGGTGGAGCCGGCGCTCGTCGCCAGCGCGATCACGCCGCGGACCCGCGTGCTGCTCCTCAACTCGCCGCACAATCCCACGGGCCGCGTCCTCGACCGCTCCGAGCTTGAGCTGCTCGCCGCCACGTGCGTCGAGCGCGACCTGATCGCGATCACCGACGAGGTCTACGAGCACCTCGTGTTCGACGGCGAGCACGTGCCGCTCTCCACGCTGCCCGGCATGCGAGATCGCACCCTGACGATCTCCTCGATGGGCAAGACGTTCGGCCTGACCGGCTGGAAGATCGGCTGGGCGAGCGGGCCCGCAGAACTCGTCAGCAAAGTCCGGTCGATCAAGCAGTTCCTCACGTTCTCTGGCGGCACGCCGCTGCAGCACGGCGCCGCGGCGGCCCTCGCCCTGCCCGATCGCGAGATCACGGCCGCGGCGCAGACGCTGCGCGGCAAACGCGACCGGCTCGCAAGCGGCCTGACGGCGGCCGGCTTCACCGTGCTGCCCTCTGCCGGGACGTACTTCTTGAGCGTCGACACCGCTCACATCCCGGGCGCCGCCAACGCGACCGAACTCTCACTGCGGTTGCCGCATGAGGCGGGCGTCGTCGCGATCCCGATCGCGGCCTTCCGCTCAGATCCAGAGGGCCCGGCCCGTTCCCTCCTGCGCTTCGCCTTCTGCAAGCGCGACGACGTGCTCGACGAGGCCGCCGCGCGCCTCGCGGGCTGGGCCAGCCGGCAGGGCTGAGGGGTTTGGCAAAATCCTGATGAACAGAGTGATGGCTGGCGCCGTGCCGCTCGTTTGCTGGCGAACCGGCGTGCGGCCTACACTCGCGCTCAGTGCCGCCTGCCCGCTCTGAGCCGTTCGTTCGCGAGGTCCGCATCCAGCGCGAGCAGGCCAGCGCCGAGGCGGAGTTCCCCTTCAACACCACCGTCGCGCTGGCGCTCGACACCGCGCCGATGCCACTGCACCCGCGGTGCACGTTCCTCGTCGGTGCCAACGGCAGCGGCAAGTCGACGCTGATCGAGGGGATCGCCGTGGCCGCCGGCCTCGGCGTCGACGGCGGCGGCCGCGGCTTCGACGGGCGCACGCCGCGCCCGGAGGAGCTCGAGCTCGGCCAGGCGCTGACGCTCGTGCGCGGGGGCCGGCGGCCGCGGACGGAGTTCTTCCTGCGAGCCGAGTCGATGCTTGGCTTCGCGACCCGCCTCGACGAGCTGGTGGTGCAGGCCCGCGAGGAGGGCTGGGGCGTGGGAGGCAATCCGCTGGACCCGTACGGCGGGGTGTCGCTCAACGCCAAGTCCCACGGCGAGAGCTTCCTCACCGTGCTCAACGAGCGGTTCGGCCCGAACGGGTTCTACCTCCTCGACGAGCCCGAATCGGCACTCTCGCCCCAGAGCCTGCTGGCGCTGATCGCCCGCATCGACGAGCTCTGCACCGCCGGCTGCCAGTTCGTGATCGCCACGCACTCGCCGATCCTGCTCGCGCTGCCGGGGGCGGCGATCGTCGAGATCAGCGAGGACGGCCTGAGCGCCGTCGACTACGACGACGTTGAAGCCGTCCAGCTCACGCGGGTCGTCCTCGCGGACCCGGCCGGCATGATGCAGCGGCTGCTCGGCAGCGACTGACGTCGCCGGCGGCCCTCGGCGCGTGCGCCAGCTAGACCCGCTCGCGTAGCCAGCTCGCGAGGCCCTCGGCAAGCTGGGGCGCCTTCAGCGCCTGCGAGGCGAGGGCGATGTCTTTTTGGATCGCGTCGGCGACGAGGGCGACGGTGACTCCGTGAGCCGGGCGGTCGAGGACGTCGATCTCGTCGCCGGCGGCCACGTCGCCCTCCTGAAGGATGCGCAGGTACACGCCCGGCCGCGACGCCTGAACGAAGCGCTTCAGCATCCGTGGGTCGTCGAACTGCATGCCGAGCTTGAAGCAGGGCAGGCGCGGCTGGCAAACCTCGAGCACCAGGTCGCCGATCATCCATCGCTCGCCGACGACGGCGCCGGTGCAGTCCAGGCCGGTGGTGGTGAGATTCTCGCCGAACATCCCCGGATCGACGTCGCGCTCCAGCTCCTCAGCCCACCAGGCGGCGTCTTCTGCCGCGTAGGCATAGAGGGCTTTGTCTGCGCCCCCGTGCACACTCAGATCCGCCTGGCCGTCGCCGTCGACGTTCACGCCGCGGACGGCGTGGCGACCCGCGACCGGGCGCTTGTCGATGCCGCTGAGGACGGGCTCGCCCTTGCGCTCACCGATCACCTTCGGCAGACCGACGTTGAGCGACGCGACGTGAGCCATGGCGCCAGCCTAGAGGGGTCTGCCGCCGCGCTTCAACCTCTGCGCGCCGCCGCCGGTTGCTGGTCAGCCGAGCTTGGAGGCGATGTCGTAGTCGTAGATGTTCACGGTGACCGGCCCGATCTTGGTGGTGGCCACCGGATCGCCGTACTTGGGGTCGACGGTCGGCTGGAGCGGCAGGGTCGGGTCGACCACGAGGAAGCTGCGCCCGGGCTTGGGCTCGTACCAGCTGCTGATGTTGTGCTGGTAGAAGCGGCAGTTCGCTTTGCCGCACTGCAGCACCGGGTAGGCCTCGATGCCGAAGCGCGTGTGCCAGGTAATGGGGATGGCATCCCAGAAGCTGGCGTAGCCGTATTGCGCGCCGTTGGCCTCGGCAAACCGCTGGATCTCGTTGGCAAGCGGCACCGTCGGGAAGCTCGCCGCCTCGAAGGTCGGGTCGGGCTCGTTGATCAGGCTGTAGGTCGACGCGACGCAGAGCACGGTCGCGGTGAGCCCAGCGAGCCAGCGCAGGTTGGTGCGGACGCCGAGCACTGGAATCAGGACGCAGATCGCGACCCAGCCCGGCACGAGGTAGCGGGCGCCGTAGACGTCGAACGCCGCCGTGGTGAAGACGAACGCCACGAGGTTGATCGCCACGACGGAGAACCAGAAGACGAGCCCGACGACGAACACCGCCTCGGTGTCGACGGCCTCCGGAGCGTCGGCTGCGTCGTCGGCTGCGTCCCTCACGGCGTCCGCAGGTACGGACGATTCGATCCCAAATCGCTCGGGCCAGACGGCACGTTTGAACTGCCGCACCGACACCTGCATCACGACGATCGCGGCGATGAGGCCGGCGATCGCGGCGATCATCGCGATGGCCGTCTCGAGCTCAATCTCGCCGCCGAACGGCGAGACCGACGCCATCCGGGCCACGATGCCGGGGAGGAGATTGAGGTGGCCAACGATCCCGTCGATCGCCACGAAGTTCAGTGGCTTATGGGTCCAGGTGATGAGCGCGTCGACGGCGAGGCCGTCGAGGACCTTGGCGCCGACGATCGAGACCGCCGAGATGTAGGCACCGAGCTGGAGGAGCTTGGAGTCGCGGCGCCAGAACGCGAGGACGAGGCCGGCGGCGAGCAAGGGGCCGACGCCAACGGCGATGACGAGCGGATCGGTGGCGCCGACCGCCGTAACCAAGGCAAGCACGGTGGCACTGCCCCAGCCGCGGATGCCTCGCGCCCAGCGAGGGCTGGAGACGGCGAGTACGACGGCGGCCGCCAGCAGCGCGGCGTGGAAGGCCGCCGGGCCGTGGGTGTTGAGCGACCAGAGCGCGCCACGCATGGCGACGCCGCCACAGATCACCAGTGCGACGACCGTGAGGCCCGCCCACCGCGACCCGCTGGCGCGCCGAGCCGAGAAGCCGGCCAGGAAGGCGGTGCCCAGCCAGAGCACGAACGGCACCAGCTGCCAGACAAAGAGGTGATTCGGCAGCCAGGAGGTGGCGCGCAGGAGCCAAAACGCCTCGTACCAGGCGTAGTCGCCGAGCGCCAGGGAGCTGCCGGGCGGCGCCTTCGTGATCAGCTCCGCCAGGACTGGCGTGGAGGCGTAATCCGCGTGGGAGCCGAGTCCGGCGCGGATCTCGCCCTGGTTGGCGAGCAGCACCAGCACGAACACGGCCGCGGCGGCGGCCGGAGCCCACAGGATGGCCCGGGTAATCCACCGTTGCATGCGGCGGGAGTGTAAATGGGTTCCCGGGTGCGCGACGCGCCGGAGCGCGGCTTGGCGCTCGGCGCGGCCCAGCACCGCGGATCAGGCGACGGCCATCGCCTCGGCGAGCTGCTCCTCATCCGGGACGGCCGACGGAGCGACCGTCAAGGCGAGCGCGAGGTTGAGCAGGGCGATCACACCGGCAACCATCAGGCCGCGCTCGAATCCGGCGACGAGTGCCGTCGACTGGGAGGCGCCGGTGGCAACCGCGTCGGTCGCGTGAGCGTTGGCCAGGGTGGTGATCACCGCGAGGCCGAGAGCGCCGCCGACCTGGAAGCCGGCGCTGATCACACCGGAGGCCGAGCCGGCATCCTCGTGCGGAACCTCGATCACGGCGCCGATCTGCTGCGAGGTGCCAATGAGCGACATGCCCGCACCGAAGACCAGGAAGCCCGGCAGGATCTCAGCCGCGTAGCTGCCGGTGGCCGTGGCCTGCGACAGCAAGAACAGGCTGATCGCAGACAGCACGCCGCCGGCGATGAACACCGGGCGCGTCCCGATCCGCGTCACGAGCTGGCCGCCGAGGATTGCCGCCGCAACCGCGGTGACGCCCATCGGGACGAACTGGATCCCCGCCTCCAGGGCCGAGTCACCGCGCACGTCCTGCAGGAAGAGCGCCGAGAGGAAGAACATTCCGAGGAACGCCGAGCCATTGAGCGCGAGCGCCAGCGACGACACCGACAGGCCCCGCGAGCGGAACAGCCGCATCGGCACGAGCGGAGCGGGCGTGCGGCGCTCCACGGCGACGAAGCCGATCAGCAGCGCGACGCCCGTCGCCAACAGGCCGACGACCTCGAGCGAGCCCCAGCCGGACTCGCCGGTGCGGATCACGCCGTAGACGATGGCGACCACACCCAGCGTGCTCAGCGCAGCCCCGGCGACGTCAAACGAACGCAGGCCGCTGCCGTGACTCTCGCCAACCAGCCGCGGCACAAGAGCAAGAACGAGCAGGCCGATCGGGAGGTTCACGAGGAAGATCCACTCCCAGCCGAGTGCGTCAACGAGGACGCCGCCGAGGATCACGCCGAGCGTGCCGCCGAGGCCGGCGAGTGCACCCCAGATGCCCATCGCAGCGTTGCGCTCAGCGCCCGCCGGGAAGGTGACCTGCAGGAGCGCCAGCGCGGCCGGCGAGAGCAGGGCCGCGCCGACACCCTGGATCGTGCGCGCCGCAATGAGCATCTCGGGCGACGTCGACAGTCCGGCCAGCAGCGAAGCACCAACGAAGAGCGTGAGGCCGGAGGCGAACACGCGTCGGCGACCCAGCAGATCGGCCACGCGCCCACCAAGGAGCAGCAGGCCACCGAAGGCCAGGACATAGGCGTTGATCACCCATTGCAGCCCGTCGACGGAGAAGCCGACGTCGGACTGAATGTCTGGCAGGGCGACGTTCACGATCGTGACGTCGAGGACGACCATGAACTGCGCGAGGGCGAGCACCGCAAGGGTGCGCCAGCGGCGCGGGTCGAGTGGCTGGGCAGAGGAAGACATTGGAAGCACCTTTCGAATCGTTTCTGGATCAAACGATTTGGCGAAGGTAGCGCTTCCGTGGAAATGATTCAAGCTTTAAATCATTATTCCTTGCGATATAGTTTCTGGCGTGCTTGATCACGACCTCCGCGCAGGGCTCGATTCACCCGAGATTCCCCAGGCCTTCCGGGCTCGGCTCGCGTTGCTGCTCGTGCGCACCGGCGATCGCGTCGCCGTCACCGGCCAGGAGCTGCTCGAGCAGCGGGCCGGGATCACGGGCCGCGACTACACGGCCCTGGCCGTGATCGCGGAGGACGCCCCGAGTTCCCAGCAGGAGCTGGCCCGCCTCATGGGCAAGGCGCCAGCGATGTGCGTCGGCATGCTCGACGACCTAGAGACGAGCGATCTCGTGACCCGCGGCCGCGATCCCAAGGACCGCCGCCGCTCGATCGTCACGCTGACGCCCAAGGGCCAGCAGAAGCTCCGCGAGGCCGACGAGATCGCCGCGGAGCTGGAAACTCAGGTGATCGCCGGGCTTACCGGCGAGGAACGTGAGCTGCTGCTCTCACTCCTCAGTCGGACGATCGACGCTGCTTCCGCCGCGACGACCTAGCGGCGAAGGGCGCTAGCCGCGCCGGCGCCGCTTGAACAGGACCGGGATCAGCCCGTCGAAGAAGCGTCCGCGCCCCTTGGTGTTCGGGAACATCGTCAGCTCCTTGCGCAGCACGCGGTAGGTCACCACGATCGTCTGCGGCTGCGTGTACTTGCGGATGCCGTTGGCGCCGTGGCGGGCACCGAGGCCAGAGTCCTTCGCGCCGCCCATCGGCGCCTCAATCGCGAGGTAATGCATGATCGCGTCATTCACCAGGGTGCTGCCAGCGTGGAGCTGCTCGGCGACACGAACCCCACGATCGAGGTCCTTCGTGAACACGCTGGAACTCAGCCCATAGGGCGAGTCGTTGGCCAAGCGGATCGCCTCCGCTTCGGACTCGACCTTCATGATCGGCAGCGTCGGCCCAAACGTCTCCTCGGTCATGCAGGCCATCGAGTGGTCGACGTCGACGAGCACCGTCGGCTCAAAGAACTGGCCGGGGCCGGTGCCGCGCTTGCCGCCGACCAGCACCCTGGCGCCCTTCTCGACGGCGTCATTGACGTGCCGCTCGATGATGTCGAGCTGCGGGCCGTGGGTGATCGCGCCGACGTCGACGGAGCCGTTCTCCTGCGGGACGCCCTGGCGCAGTGCTTTGACCTGCTCGGTGACTCGCTCGACGAACTCGTCGTAGACGGGCGCGGCCACGTAGGCCCGCTCGACCGACAGGCAGATCTGCCCGGAGTTGCGCATCGCCCACTCTACGGCCACGTTGGCGGCGCGGCCGACGTCGGCATCTTCGAGCACGATCAGCGGGTCCTTGCCGCCGAGCTCCAGCGAGCAGGGGATCAGCCGCTCGCCACACCTCGCGGCGACCTTGCGGCCCGTCGCGGTGGAGCCGGTGAACATGATCATGTCGACGGTGTCGACGAGCGCGGCGCCCGTGGCGCCCGCACCGGTGGCGACGGTGAGCACGTCCTCGGGGAACCCGACCTCGCGTGCCGCCTCGACGAGGCGGGTGATCGCCAGCGGCGTGACGTCGCTGGGTTTGATCACGACGCTGTTGCCGGCCATCAGCGCGGGGATCGCGTCGCCGATCGAGAGCGTGAGCGGGTAGTTCCATGGCGCGATCACGCCGACCACGCCCAGCGGCTGGTACTTGATCGACACGTGGCGGCCCACGAGCAGCGGCGAGTGCGGCTTGACCTTCTCGTCGGCGAGCAGCTTCGGCCCGACCTTCGCCCAGTGGCCGAGGGCGTCAACCAGGTAGAAGAGCTCGGCGAGCTTGGCGTCTTCGCGGGTCTTGCCGTTCTCGCTCACGACGAGGTCGA
>JAUMFO010000118.1:0-1549 GCA_032119795.1 Solirubrobacteraceae bacterium | reverse complement strand
CACGCCATCGCCTACGCCCCTGGCGACGCCATCGGGGGAGGCTTCCTCGACACCCCGTTTGCCAGCGCCTCCACGGCGTTCCAGATCAGCGCCTACTCGTTCCAGTCGCTCTCGGCCGCGATGCTCCCGCTTCTGGCGAAGGCGCCGCGCGGCGGGTCGGTCGTCGGCCTGGACTTCGACGCGACCGTCGCCTGGCCGAGCTACGACTGGATGGGCGTCGCCAAGGCGGCCCTGGAGTCGGTCTCGCGCTACCTGGCCCGCGACCTCGGCGCCCACGGCGTGCGCGTGAACCTCGTCGCCGCCGGGCCGATCTCGAGCGTCGCCGCGGGCGGCATCGACGGCTTCGACGACCTCAAGGCCGAGTGGACGCGCCAGGCCCCGCTGGGCTGGGACGTCGAGGACTCCGCGCCGGTCGCGGAGGCCGTGCGCTTCCTGCTCTCGCCGGCCGCACGGGCGATCACCGGCGAGATCTTGCACGTCGACGGCGGAGCACACGCCATGGGAGGGCCAATTGCGGTTCGTTAGAAGCCAGCGCAGCCGAGGGACGGTCTTCCTCACGGGCGCGACCGGACTGGTCGGCGGCGAGGTGCTGCGGCGCCTGCTGGAGGCCGGCGAGCACCAGGTCGTCGCGCTCGTGCGCCGGCCCGTGCCGTGGTCGCACCCGAACCTGCGGCTGGTCTACGGCGACCTCACGAGCGGCGAGCGCCTGGCGATTCCCGCCGACGTCGACACGGTGATCCACTGCGCGGCCTCCGTCGGGTTTGACCTCCCGCTGGGCGAGCAGCGCGCGATCAACGTCGAGGGCACGCGACGGGTGCTCGAGGCCGCGGAGCTGCTGCCCGGACTGGAGCGGTTCATGCACGTCAGCACGGCGTATGTCGCCGGCACGCACGAGGGCCACTTCGGCGCCTACGACCTCGACCTCGGCCAGGGCTTTCGCAACACCTACGAGCAGTCGAAGTTCGAGGCCGAGCGACTCGTGCGCTCGCGCGACGTGCCGTGGCAGATCGTGCGGCCGAGCATCATCGTCGGCGACCAGACGACCGGCTGGACGACCTCCTTCAACGTCGTCTACGGCCCGCTGCGGGCCTACAGCCGGGGACTGATGACCCTCGCGCCCGGCAACCCCGAGGCGCCCGTGGATCTCGTGCCGGTCGACGTCGTCACGCGCGGGATCATTGCGCTGCTGGATGGCCCGATCCGGTCGACGCACCTGTTGGTTGCGGGCGAGCGCGCGCCGACCGTCGCGGAGTTCGTCGGTCTTGCGGCTGCGGCGCTCGGACGCCCGCCGGCGGTGATCGTCGACCCGGTCGTGCTGGCGAACACGATCAAGTCGCTCCCGGATGAAGCCCGCGAGTCTGCCGAGCTGACGCTCGCCCAGGCCGCAGACCTGCTGCCGTACTTCGACGTGGGCTGCCGCTTCAGCGACCCGTTCACCGAGGGCTTCCTGCGGGCGGAGAAGATCACCGTCCCGCCGCTCGCGAGCTACCTCGGGCGGCTCCTTGAGTTCGCCGAACAGCACCGGTGGGGCAAACGCCCGCCAGCCGCG
>JAUMFO010000117.1:0-3426 GCA_032119795.1 Solirubrobacteraceae bacterium | reverse complement strand
CGCCGGCGGTAGGTGATGATGCTCTCCGCCGACGTGACGACCGACTCCAGAACCAGGCTCCCGGTGACCCCGGACGGTGAGGTGGGGACGGTCGTGCGCAGCAGCGCGATCACCTGCTGGGCGCGCTCGATGCGGCGCCCGCCGTCGAGGAAGTTCCACGCCAGGTCGCGCACCATGCCCTCCGCGCCGAGGCCGGCCAGCGCGAGGAGCCCCTGCAGCACCTGCTGAAGGACGCCCTGCAGTTCGGGAGCGCGGACGTCCGTGCGGCCCCGCATGCGCCGCAGCCGCCGGTCGAGGTCGCCGATCACGAGCCACGTGTCGCTGGAGAGCTGGTCGCGGACGGCGTGCGCGGCTTCAAGTAGTGCCCGGATGGAGTGGGCGAGCGTGCCGGCGCGGCCGGAGCTCATCAACACGTCGAGGAGCTCGTCCCACGGGTCGTCCTTCCCGGAGGGCTCGGTCTCGGTAATGCTGCGCAGGGAGCTGCGCAGCCGCGCGAGGGCGGCCAGGCCCGGGTCGTCGGCACTGCCGTGGAACTCGCTGCGGCGGTCGTGGACGGTGCGCAGCAGGCGGGCCGTCGACTCCGCACGCTCGGCGTAGCGGCCCAGCCACCAGAGGTTCTCGGCGGCGCCGGCGGAGAGCGCGCCGAGCGCGTCGGTCTCCTCCATCAGCGGGTTGCCGAGCAGCGCCATGCTGCCCGTCGCCTCCGGCTCGGACGCGATCACCCACGTGTCCTTCGCGATCGCGCCGGCCTGGTTGGAGACGGGGCCGGGCTTCACGCTCGGCGCGGCGCGAGTGAGCCCGCCGGGCATCACGGTGAAGCTGTCGCCGCGGGCCACGGCGAACGTCCGCAGGACGCTGCGTCGAGGTTCCAAACCGTCTTTGGTGAGCGTCGGCACGTCGGAGAGGTCGAGCGGCTCCTGGGCCACCCAGCGTGCTGGGCGGTGCTGGATCCGGCGGCGCAGATCCTCAAGCTCGGCGCGGCTGCACTGGGCTCCGAAGATCGACGATTGCCCGGCGGTGCGCGAGATCGGCCGCAGCACGAGTTCGTCGAGGTGCTCGAGGGTGTGACTGAGCTCGGACTTGTCTCCGCACCACCACGACGGGACGCAGGGGAGATCGAGGTCGTGGCCGAGCAGATGCTGCGCGATCTGTGGCAGGAATCGCATGAGGCCGGGGTTCTCCAGCGCGCCGCTGCCGAGGGTGTTGACGACCGACACGACCCCGCGGCGAGTGGCCTCCACCAAGCCGGGGACGCCGAGCTGGGACTCGGGTCGCAGCTCCAGCGGGTCGCAGTAGCTGGAGTCGACGCGCCGCAGAATCACGTGGACGGGCTCCAACGCGCCGGGGGAGCGCATGAACACGCCGTCGCTGCGGACCACCAGGTCGCCGGCTTCCACGAGCGGGTAGCCCAGGCGAGAGGAGAGCAGTGCATGCTCAAAGGCCGTCTCGTTCCACGGGCCGGGCGTGAGGACCACGATGCGCGGGTCGTCGACCCCACGCGGTGCGACGTCGACGAGGCCAGCGCGCAGTGCACGAAAGAACGGCTCCAGGCGGTGCACTCCGGCGCCGCGATAAATGCTCGGCAGCACCCGAGACATCACGGTGCGGTTCTCCAAGGCGTAGCCGGAGCCCGACGGCGCCTGAGTGCGATCCGCGAGGACGACCCAGCTGCCATCGGAGTCTCGGCCGAGATCCAAGGCGTAGGTGAAGAGCTGATGCTCGCCGGGGATCCGGATGCCTTGGCAGGCGCGCAGGAAGCCGTCGTGCTCAAAGACGACCGAGGCGGGGAGCAGACCGCGTCGCAGCAGATCGCGTGGGCCGTAGAGATCCGACAGGACCATGCTGAGCAGCTCGGCGCGCTGCGTGACGGCCGACTCGATCGTGCTCCACTCGCGGCTGGGGACGACCGTCGGGATGGCGTCGAGCCGCCACGGCTGCCAAGGCTCCTGGTCGTTGCCGTAGGCGTGGTAGACGGCGCCGTCCTCGTGCAGGAGGCGCTCGGCCTCGACCTGGCGGCGCAGCAGCTCCTCGGTACCGAGCTCAGCCAGCGACGCGGACAGCTCCGCCCAGTGCTCGCGCGGGAAGCCCTCGGTGCTGACCATCTCGTCGTAGCGACCACGGGCAGCTCGATACGACGAGACCGAAGTCATTGAAAGCGATGGCTCCACGGGTGGTGTGGTGGGACTGAGGTGAGGGCTTAGCTGCGCACGGCGCGGCGAAGATCGAGCGTGCGAGGGTACTCCCCGATGCGGGGGACCTCCGGCACGTCGATGATTCCGGGAGTGTGCCCGGCAGCCTCAAACCGGCTGGCGCGGCGCGCCTCAGCCTCGGCGGCGTTCAGCGGGAACGCCTCGTAGGAACGCCCGCCTGGGTGCACCACGTGGTAGGTGCAGCCGCCGAGCGACCGGCCCGACCACTGATCTGCCAGGTCGAACACGAGCGGGCCGTGGATGCCGATCGTCGGGTGGAGCGCCGACCACGGCTGCCACGCGCGGAAGCGCACGCCGCCGACGTACGTGCCGGGAATCGACGTCTTCTGCAGCGGGACCGGAATGCCATTGCAGAGGACCACGTGGCGGCCTTCCGTGAGGCCGTCGACCCGCACCTGTAGGCGCTCCACGGAGCTGTCTACGTAGCGCGACGTGCCGCTGGAGCTCGACTCCTCGCCGAGGACGTTCCACGGCTCCACGCCCATGCGCAGCTCCATCCGCACGTCGCCGACGTTCGTCTCGCCGAGTTTGGCGAACCGGAAGTCCATGAACGGCTCCAGCCACTCGTGCTCAAAGCGGATCCCGGAGCGGCGCAGGTCGTCGACGACGTCGAAGATGTCCTGCTCGACCCAGAACGGCAGGAGGAACCGGTCGTGCAGCTCGGTGCCCCAGCGCACCAGATCGCCCTTGTACGGGTCGGTCCAGAAGCGCGCGATGAGTCCGCGGACGAGCAGCGACTGGACGAGCTCCATCCGCGGATGCGGCGCCATCTCAAAGCCGCGCAGCTCCACGACGCCCAGGCGGCCGCGCTCGGCGCCGGGGTTGTACATCTTGTCGATGCAAAACTCGGCGCGGTGCGTGTTGCCGGTGAGGTCGGTCAGGAGGTTGCGCAGCAGGCGGTCGACCTGCCAGGCCGGCGGCGGGCCCATCTCGGCCAGGCGATCCATCTCGGCGAAGGCGATCTCCAGCTCGTAGAGGTTCTCGTGGCGTGCCTCGTCGACGCGCGGCGCCTGGCTCGTCGGCCCAATGAAGCGCCCGGAGAACAGGTACGACAGCGACGGGTGGTGCTGCCAGTAGGTGATCATGCTGCGCAGCAGATCGGGGCGCCGCAGGAACGGCGAGTCGCGCGGGGTGCGGCCGCCGAGGGTGAGGTGGGAGCCGCCACCGGAGCCGGTGTGCAGGCCGTCGAGCGCGAACTTCTCCGTCGCCAGGCCGA
>JAUMFO010000116.1:0-1644 GCA_032119795.1 Solirubrobacteraceae bacterium | reverse complement strand
AGCAGGAGTGCACGCGCCGGCCCGAAGCCGCTGGGATCGAGCACGGCAAGAGCCCCGTCACGGACCTCCCAGCCGTGGCAGAACGGGCAATGGAACACGCTGCGCCCGAATCGCTCAGCCACACCCTCGAGCGCGGGCAGGCGGTAGTCGGCACCGGTCGCGAGCACCAGACGCGGTGTCCATTGCGTGCCACCATCGCCGAGGTCGACGGCGAAGCCACCATCACGGGGGATCACGCCGGACGCGGCCGTCCGGCGTATCTCGACGGCCGGGTAGTTGGCGAGCTCGGCGTGGCCGTCGGCATAGAACTCGGGGGCTGGCCGGCCGTCTTGGCCGAGCAGCCCGCCGATCCCATGCGCCACCAGGTTGCTCTGGCCACCCGCGTCGATGAGCAGCGTCCGTCGGCGCGCCCGGCCAAGCACGAGCGCCGTGCTCAGCCCAGCCGCTCCCCCGCCGACCACGATGCATTCCCAGGTGGAGTCCATCGGAGGAGCGTCGACCATTCGAGGCCTCATGCCAAGCGTACTTGCGGATTTGGCAAACGTGGCGGCTCAACGCTTGGCTCGATCGCCACACTGGGCGGCGTGACTGAGCCTGCAGCCAAGCCGAGCGACGACGCCGAACCACTCGAGACGCGGGTGCGCCGGCGACTTCGGCAGCTGCGAACCGAGCAGGGGCTCACTCTCCAAGAGGTCGCCGATCGCGCGCACATCGATCTCTCCACGCTCAGCCGGCTGGAGTCCGGCAAGCGCCGTATGGCGCTCGACCACGTGCCGGCGCTCGCCGCGGCGCTCGGCGTCCGCACTGACGACCTCCTCGGCGCCCAACCCGCGCAAGACCCGCGCGTGCGCTCCAAGCCCAAGGTCTACGACGGCCTGACGATGTGGCCGCTGACGCGTCGCGGCGCCGCGGCCGGGCTTCAGGCGTTCAAGGTGGTCGTCAGCGCTGAGCGCCGCACGCCCCCAGCCGAGCTTCCCGTCCACGAAGGCCAGGATTGGATGTACGTGCTGAGCGGTCGCCTACGGCTGCTGCTCGGCGACGACGACTTCACGATCGAGGCTGGCGAGGCCGTCGAGTTCACCACCTGGTTGCCGCACTGGTTCGGTGCCGTCGACGGCCCCGTCGAGGTGATCATGATCGTCGGCCAGCAAGGCGAACGAATCCACCTGCACGGCTGAGCCCTGGACCCAGGCCCGGTGCTCGGGTCCGTGTCACCCGGGCAACGTGGCGGTGGTCGTTGCTCTTTGCGACCGGAGTTCGCGCCCAGCACGATCAGGTAGCTGACTACCTGGCTGTGGTGATGCGCTCGGTGGCGTGGAGCTGGAGGAGGTGGTTGACGGCGTCGGGGCAGAAATGGGTGCCGGCAGCGCGTTTGACCTCGTCGAGGGCGTCTTCGATGGTTCGTGGTGCGCCATAGGGGCGCGCGACGGTCATGGCGTCCCAGGCGTCGGCGAGTGCCATGAGGCGGCCGCCTTCTGGGATTGCGTTGCCGGCGATGCCGTCGGGGTATCCATTGCCGTCGAAGCGTTCATGGTGGTGGCGGATCCATTGGGTCTGAATCGGTGAGACGACGTCGGCGACCATCTGTGCTCCGAGCGCGGCGTGGAGTTTGATTTGGTCGTATTCCTCGCGGCTGAGTTTGTC
>JAUMFO010000115.1:0-1555 GCA_032119795.1 Solirubrobacteraceae bacterium | reverse complement strand
CTGAGGCCGTCGATCACCTTGCCGGGGCCGACGTCCATCAGGTGCGTCGCGCCCGCGGCCTCGACGGCGAGCAGCAGCTCCCGCCAGCGGACGGGCGAGGTGAGCGCCTCGGCGAGCTGGCGGCGCGGGTCGACGAATGGCTCGGCCGTCGCGCAGCAGTAGACCGGGGCGCTCGGGAGGGTGAAGTCGACGCCGGCGAGGCGCTCGGCGAACGCCTCGGCGGCCGGTGCCATGAGCGGCGAGTGGAACGCGCCGGTGACGGGCAGCCGCATTCCGGGGACGGCGCGGTCGCTGGCGGCGGCGAGGATCTCGTCGACGGTCGACTCGGGGCCGGAGATCACGACTTGGCCGGGGGCGTTGTCGTTGGCGACGACCCAGTCGGTCGCGGTACCGGCGATCTCGGCGGCGTGGCCCGCGTCGCCGCGCAGGGCGACCATCGCGCCGGCGGTCGCCTCGGCCATGAGGCGGCCGCGCTCGACGACGAGCTCGAGGCCCTCTTCAGGGCTGAGTGCCCCGGCGACGACGAGCGCCGCGAACTCGCCGAGCGAGTGGCCCGCGAACGCGGCGGCGGGCGCCTTCAGCGTGACGGCGCGGCGCCGGGCGACGCTGGTGATGAACAGCGCCGGCTGCGCGAAGCGCGTGCTGTCGGAAATGCGGTCGAAGGGGTCTTCGCCGATCAGCTCCTCGGCGAGGTCGACGAGATCGGGCGCATACGACCGGGCGACGCCTGAGTCGCGAGCCGTGTGGCTGCCTTGGCCGGGGAAGAGGAGGACGAGCACGCCGCCGACACTCCCGGCCCTTCGCGCGCCGCCCGCGCGGCCCGCCCCTCACTTCCCCCCGATCGGGGGGTGATCGGGGGCGGGGTCGGGGGGTGTTAAGCAGCGCGCGGGCGCAGCTGGACCTCTTGGCCGTCGTCAAAGGTGGCGGTGATCGTGAGGTGTCCGCCGAGCGCTTCGACGTAGCGCTGAACGGTTGAGAGCCGAAGATCCTCGCCCGAACGCTCGATCTCTGAGACGCGGGGTCGGGACACGCTCAGAGCCTCGGCTAGTGCCTGTTGGGTAACGCCTCGCTGCTCGCGGATGGCGTGGAGTTCCACCTCAGCAAGCAACTCGTCCGCCCCGGCGGAGATGGCCGCACGGCGTTCTGGCGTGAGGTTCCGCTTCGCGCGGATCTCATCGGCGGTCTTGGTCTTCATCGTCGTCACCCCTCCGGGTTGTCGAGGTATCTCAGGTAGTCGTCGAACAGGTCGTCCGCGATCGGGATGTTGCGCTCGTACCAACCGGTCCAGTCGCCAGCCTTGTCGCCGCCCAGCAGGACGATCGCCTGCCGTCGCGGATCGAACGCGAAGAGCGCACGCAGGTAGCCCCCGAAGGAGCGGAGTTCCTTCATGTTGCTGTGGCGGCTGCCAACGGGCTTCTACCTCAGGGCCAAAGAGGACGTCCCATGCCATTGATCAATGGTAGTGCATGCCTTACCGAAAGGCAATCCCTACCATCAGATGGTCAATCGGAGGCGCTGGCGCCGCCTACAACCCCAATTGCTGCCCGCGCTGCAC
>JAUMFO010000114.1:0-2589 GCA_032119795.1 Solirubrobacteraceae bacterium | reverse complement strand
CCGTCAACCACGGCGTGATGGTCGACCCGGCGGGCGTCCCCGGCGACCACGTGATGTTCATCTCCGGCAACGACGACGACGCCAAGGAGACGGCGAAGCTCCTGCTTGAGCAGTTCGGCTGGCCGCATGAGCGCGTCCTCGACCTCGGCGACCTCACGGCGACCCGCGCCCAGGAGGCTTACCTCTTGCTCTGGCTCAAACTCATGAAGCCGCTCGGCGGCACGAACTTCAACGTCTCGATTGCGCAGGCGCCGTCGCCGGCCGGCTAGCTAGAGGGCGCGGGCCGACGAGCTGACCGGCCCGCCCGAGCGACGGATGCGCAGCTCCATCGCGACGGTGAGTGCGGCGTAGCCGATGCACGCGATCGCGATGAGCGCGATAAATGCCGGAGTGGCGGGTCGATCCCAGTGCAGCGCCGCGCTGCCTGCCACGAGCGAGCACACGATCGCGAGCAGGCTCACGAGCTGCGCTTGGAACAGGATTCGGAACGAGCTCCAGCGGTCATCGCGAAGGAACCCGATCGCCCCAACGCCGGGAAGCGACAGCACCGCAGCCAAACTGCGCGCGGTCAGCGGGGTCAGGTCCCACGCCCAGTGCGGGATGACGAGCGCAGGCGCGACGAACATCATCGCGCCCGTCGCCAGCGATGCGGCGCCAACGGCGACCATGATCGCGCGCACGACGCCCGGAACGGGGGCATCGTTCGCTTCGAGTTTGCCGTCGTCACGGCCTCGCTGCAGCCAGTACAGCCACGCGACGATGAACGGTGTCGTCGCGTAGAGCGCGACCCAGGTGAAGAACGAGAGGTTCTGCGAGAACTTGTCGAGGTGCAGCAGGGTCGCGACCAGCAAGGCGCCGGCGAACACGACGACCGGGGGGAAGCCTGGAGCGACGCGATGCCACCGCTTCGTCACGGTGACCCACCCGAAGAACCAGATCCCACCGACGTATCCAGAGGCGAGCATGTAGGCCGAGATCGGTGGTTTGATCGGCCACGCGAAGAGTTCGCCGGTGCGATTTGGGGATCCGAAGAGGATCACCGCCGCCGCCACGAGGAACGGCACGATCAACGCCGCGACGACACGCGTGACCGGCAGGACGCGATCGGCGGCAGTCGCCGCTTGCGCGGTGATCGTTGCGTCGACACGTTCAAATGACACGGGCGATCACGATGCCAGACCGGGAGTTGTAGCGCCATCGGGTGACGCCGATTCATTGCGCTTACTCGACAACTCCAGACTCGTCCGCCAGACTGGACCTATGTCCCAGCCCTCCTCGCCGGAGTTCGTCCAGCTCCGGGCCCAGGATGCAGCACGCCGAGGTCGCGGCACCGTGGTAATCACGGGTGCCTCGACCGGTATCGGCGAAGCAACCGCCCTCCACCTCGCCTCCCTTGGCTACCGCGTTCTTGCGGGCGTCCGTAAGCAGGCCGACTTCGAACGCCTTCGAGCAATAGGGCGCGGCATCGAACCGGTCATCCTCGACGTCACCAACGAGGAGCACATCGCGGCCCTCTGCGAGCTCGTTGATCGCACCGAGCCGGGCGGCCTTACCGCCCTGGTGAACAACGCCGGCATCGGTGCTCCCGGCCCGATCGAGGCCGTGGCTCCGCAGGAGTGGCGCGACGTGATGGAGGTCAACGTGATCGGCGTCGTCGCCGTCACCCAGGCGCTCCTTCCGAGCCTGCTGCGCGCCAAAGGCCGCGTGATCAACATGGGCTCCGGCGGCGGCCGGATCGGCTTCCCGCTCTTCGGCCCCTACAACACGTCGAAGTTCGCCATCGAAGGCTTCACCGACGTGCTGCGCCGCGAGATCGGCCCGCACGGCGTGAAGGTCTCACTGATTCAGCCGGGCATCATCGCCACGCCGATCTACGACAAGCACCTCCCGATCTCCTACGAGCGCATGAGCTCGATGGCGCCCGAGGTGCTCAGTCGCTACCGCGCCCAGCTCGACTCCGCCCACCGCGCCGGCGAGGAAGCGCCGACCACCGGGATGCCGCCGATCGTGGTCGCCGAAGCCGTCGCCAAGGCCGTCCGCGCACGGTTCCCGAAGACGCGGTACGTCGTCGGCCGTGACTCGCGCATCGCCGTGGTCTGTGCGCGGATCCTGCCGGACCGCCTGATCGACCTGATCATCGGTCGCATCACCTCGACGTAGGTCCGACCGGTCGCCCAGGCGCCGGGGTGTCGATCCGACACGCACCCCGGACCACGCCCTTACTGAGCAATGCTCAGAACTCGGTTCTTCCCGTGTTCTCGGAGCTTTTGCCGCTGCTGACGCCGGTGGCCACTCGTCAAGCGCATCTACTACTTTCCAGACTGTCGATGCTTCGATACCTTCCCTGTGTGTCCACCCGCACCCTGTACGCGCACCGTCCCATGCGCGCTGCACTGTGTGCGGCGCTCGTTGCCATTGCTGCCGGGCTCGCGCCGTCACCCGCGAGCGCCGCGCAGCGGGCGGAGACCATCGACGTGCCCTCGTCCAAGGGCTACATCGATCTCCAGCAGACGCGTCTGAACAAGACGACGAAGCTCCAGGCCAACGTCCTGCTGCCCGACGGCTACGACGCCGACTCCACGACGCGCT
>JAUMFO010000113.1:0-4574 GCA_032119795.1 Solirubrobacteraceae bacterium | reverse complement strand
AGCGAGGCGTACTGCTTGCGCTCAAACGTCGAGAGCTGCGCGCGGAAGATCCACAGCAGGCGGCTGCGCAGCTCCACGATGCGTTCGGCCGTCGGGTAGGAGCCCTGCTCGATCGACGACTCCAGACCCAGGAGCATCAGGCGCAGATCGCTGGCCAGGCCACCGAGAACCTGCTCGACGAAGAACTCGCTCACGTGATCGGCGACGCGCTCCTGCGCACCTCGCGCCTCCAGCCACTCGGCGGCGAAGCGGTAGTCGGCGGCGACGTCGGCGACGTCGGCCTCCGTCACGTCGCTCGACCTGCGCGCCGTGAATGCGTCGACCGACGCCACGATCCGCGCGTAGGGCTCCTGCAGCGCCTCGCTGATCTCCTCAGCCAGCTCGCGCGTGCGCCCGAGCTTCTCCCGCGCTGCGTCGTCGGCTGGGTCCGGCGAGTCGTCGATGAGGAGCACCGCGCGCAGATCCGGGAACTCTTGGAGGGCGGCCGACCAGAGCGTCATTCGCACGACGTCGGGCTCCTCGTCATACGACGGCACGAGCACGGTGATGGCCTCGTCGTAGTCCATGAAGTGGCGGTCGAGCGTGCCGCGGGGAACGCGCCGGTGATCGGCGAAGCGATACATCGCCCCCTGCCGAGCGAGGAGGTACATCAGCGCGGAGAACGTGAGGAACGTGACCACCACGAGGTAGGACATCGCCTCCATCGTGAATCGGAATCCGGTGTGGCTGCCGCCGTTGAGGAACTGGCGAGCGATCGTCGAGACGAAGTAGCCCAGCCACGCCAGGACCGTGACGGCGATGCCGATCCGTCCCCAGGTGAGCGCGGAGTCGCTCGGGCGCGGATGCATGATCGACATCGGCTCGGAGCGACGCTCGGCTCCCCACTGCCGGCGCGGCGGTGAGGTCGGAAGCTGGTCTGACACTGGTCTGAATCCTAACGGCGTTCGTCGAAGGCAAAGGTGCCTGGGCAACGGCGTGTAGGCTATAGACCGAAGATTGGTGTGTAACCAATTCAGACGTGTTTCAGCCGCAAGCTCTCGCGGCTCCTCGAGGAATCTCCGATGTCCAAACGTTTTCCCGGCCAGCGCTTGTCCTGGCTGCGTATCAGCGTCGTGCTGGTCGCCATTGGCGGCGTCGCTGCCGCGAGCGCGTCCGGCCTGCGCACCATCAAGGATGAGCAGACCGCCACGGGCAAGTCTTGGTACGCGGGCTACGTCGACGTGACGGCCACGCCGCGCTTTGCCTTTGAGACGCCCGCAACGAAGGCCGCGCGCGACGTGGTTCTGTCGTTCGTGGTGTCGAGTCCCAGCGTCGGGTGTGAACCCACCTGGGGCGGCGCCTACTCCCTCGACGAGGCCGGAGACAGCCTCGATCTGGACCGCCGCATCGCTCGTCTGCGCCAGAGCGACGGCAGCGTGATCGTGTCGTTTGGCGGGCAGCGCAACTCCGAGCTCGCCGTCGGCTGCAACGACCGCACTCGGCTCAAAGCGGCGTACCGCTCGGTGATCGACCGCTACGACGTGCGCACGATCGACCTCGATCTCGAGGGCCCGTCGCTGGCCGATGCCGCGGCCAACGCGCGCCGCGCGGGCGTGCTCACCGAGCTCCAGCGCGAGCGGGAGGCCGATGGCAGCCAGCTCGCCGTCTGGCTCACCTTGCCCGTTGCGCCCACGGGCCTCACCGAGCAGGGGACGCAGGCCGTCTCCGACACGCTCGCGTCTGGCCTGAAGATCGCCGGCGTCAACGTGATGACGATGGACTATGGGGCCGGCCGCAAGCGGCAGGAGTCGATGGCCGCCACGTCGATCCGTGCGCTGAAGGCCGCCCACGGCCAGCTGCAGATCCTCAACCGCCGAGCCGGCAACGACTTCGGCCCGGCGACGACGTGGAAGCGGATGGGCGCGACGCCGATGCTCGGCCAAAACGACGTGCCTGCCGAGGTGTTCTCCGTCGAGGACGCCCGCAAGCTCAACGCGTTTGTGACGGCCAACGGACTCGGGCGGCTCTCCGTCTGGTCGCTCAATCGCGACCGCCAGTGCGGCTCCAACTATGCCGACGTGAAGGTCGTCTCCGTGGCCTGCAGCGGCATCCGCCAGGCGCCCTCGGCGTTCTCCAAGGCGCTCGGCGACGGCCTCACCGGCGTGCCGGATCTCGCGGGCGCCGATCCTCGCGTCGCGGAGTCCACGCCGCAGCCCACGACGGTGACGGACGACCCAAAGACCAGCCCCTACCCCATCTGGAGCGGTGGCCAGTCCTACCTGGCGAACACGAAGGTCGTCTGGCGGCGCAACGTCTACATCGCGAAGTACTGGACGCGCGGCGACACGCCAGACAACCCGGTGCTGCAGCCCTACGAGACGCCGTGGACGCTGCTCGGCCCCGTGCTCCCCGGCGAGACGCCGGTCGTGCCGCTCAAGCTCCCCAAGGGCACCTATGCCTCGTGGTCGCCGGGCAAGGTCTACCGCCGCGGCTCGCGCACGATGCTCGAGGGCATCGCGTTTGAGGCGAAGTGGTGGACGCAGGGAGACAATCCGATGTCTGCCACGACGACCTCTGAGACCTCACCCTGGGCGCGCCTGACGGACGGCCAGATCCGCTCGATCAAGGACCGCCTGGAGTAGGGCTCGTCAGCGCGTGACGCGCAGCAGCACCGAGCGGCGCTCGACGGCCGACGGGCTGGCCGTGCCGCGGACGCTGAGCGTGACGCGGTAGAGGCCGCGTTTGAGGCGGGCCTTGCCAAGGCGCGCGGAGATCCGCAGGCGCTGGGCGCCGCTGCGCTGGCGCAGCTTCATGGTCGCCTCCGGGATGGCCACGGCGGCGCCTGCCTTGCCGATCTGCTCGAGCGTCAGCGTCACGGCTACCTTGCGGCTCAGGGTGAAGGCCAGCTCGGCCTCGTTTGCGCGCGCGGCGCCGTAGCCGGTCGGCGTGGTGGTCTTGGCCTTGAGGCGGCCGTCGACAACGGTCACGTCGGAGAGCGTCGGCGCGGTCGGCTTGGCGACGGGCGGCGTGGGCTTGGGCGTCGAGGCGGGCGTCGTGGGCTTGGGTTTGGTGTCCGGCGTCGACTGCGTCACCGGCGTCGTCGGCACGAGCGTGTCCGGGTCGATCAGGTTCGGGTCGATCAGGCTGTTGTCGATCGGGCCGTCCTCTTCGTCCTCGGGGATCTTCGGCTCGTAGTCCGGGTCGTCGGTGGCGGGCTCGTCCAAGGCAAACCAGCCGCGCACGGACGCCGTCTCGTAGACCATGAGCCCCGTGACGTCGGTGACCTCGAGCCGCACGGTCCCGGACGGCTCGGCCTCGGTGAAGCGGTACGTCGGGAACTGCTCGTCGCTGTGGGAGCCGTCTGGGAACGTCCAGCGGAACTGCAGCCCGGCGCTCTCGCCCGGGTCGCGGTCGAAGCCGTCGCCGTAGAGGCCGACGAGCCCGCGGTTGCCGATCTGGCCCCAGTCCAGCGCGACGGCCAGCGGCGCCGTCCAGCCGTACTCGTACGCGCCAATGTCGGTGAGGCCCTGGCTGCCTTGCGGATTGGCGGGCGCGCCGTCGCGGCGCTCGATGGTGCGGTCGAGGAAGTTGAAGTCGTCGTAGACGTCGTTGCCGTTGAGGCGGTCGATTCCGCCGAACAGATCGATGCTCGTGGGGACGGCGAGCGCGTCGAGCAGCGGCTCTGAGCGGAAGGTTGGGCGCAGGTCACCCTCGTCGCGGTTGGCGAGGTTCAGATCGCCGGTGCGGCGGATCGTCTCGGTGAGATCGCAGGCGGTGCCTGGGGCGTTTGCGCCCTCGCGGTAGATGCCGACGATCTTCACGTCGGGCTTCGTCGCGCCGCCTGGCGAGCACTTGACGGTGGTCTCCGACCCGAGCGAGAGCAGGCCGCGGATGCCGACCGTAGAGCGCTGCGCCTCAGCGCCCGGCGCGACCGCGATCGCCGTGCTGCCTGCCGGGCCCGTGAAGGTGTTGGTGAAGAGGTCGGCGCCGAGCTTGCCGCCGGCGGAGGTGCCGCCCGCGAGGTCGAGCAGCGGGACGGCGTGGTCGCCGGCGTCGAGGATCGAGCTGATCAGGTTGAGCCGGAGCAGGATCCCGGCGGCGCGCACACGGACGAGCGCCGGCACGGGCGCGGCCCCGGCGGTGATGCTGGTGCGCGCGATCGTGACGAGATCTGGGGTCGCGTCGGTGACGTCTTCGGCGATCTCGACGGCGGGCACGCCACCCTCGATCTCGAGGCCGTCGATCTCGGCGCCGGGGCTCAGGCGCAGAGCCGGGGCCTGCGTGGCGGCGGATTCCACGCGCGAGTTCATCAAGACGGGATGCGTGAAGAAGCCTTGGAAGCCGCCCAGCGCGGGCACCATCCGCACCGCGGTCACCTTCGGCGCCGTCGCCGGGACGAGGACGTCGAGCTCGGTCGCTGAGCCGCCGGACTGCAGCTCGATCAGCGGGAACGCCATGTTGTCCGGGACGTCGCCGGTAACGCGGAACGCGACGCTGCTGATGCGCGGCTTGTGGTCGGCGCGGGTGCGGCCGACGTGCGTCTGCGAGCTGACGCGCAAGAGGGTGCCGGGGGTGCCGGAGACGTTCGTGATCGT
>JAUMFO010000112.1:0-1586 GCA_032119795.1 Solirubrobacteraceae bacterium | reverse complement strand
CCGGCTACTGGCCGGCAGGCACGGCCGCGTTCCACTTGGCTGCCGATATCGCGGCTGCGTGCGAGCGCTACCGCACGATGACGGGCGACGACGAGTTCGAGCGCGAGGTCGGCGTCGAGATCCTGATTGAGACGGCCCGCATGTGGCAGTCGCTCGGGCACCACGATCCCGGCCCCGGCGGCGACTTCCGGATCGACGGCGTGACCGGCCCGGACGAGTATTCGGCCATCGCAGACAACAACGTCTTCACGAACCTGATGGCGCAGCGCAATCTGCGGTGGGCGGCAGCAGCCGTGGAGCGCCACCCTGATCTGGCAGCCGCCCTGGAGGTGGAGGACTCCGAGGTCGTCGCGTGGCGTGCTGCGGCCGACGCGATGCTCGTGCCATTCGACGATCACCTGGGGATCTACCAGCAGGCCAGCAACTTCACCCACCACGAGGTGTGGGACTTCGAGGGCACGCCCGCTCATGAGTACCCGCTGATGCTGCATCACCCGTACTTCGAGCTCTACCGCACCCAGGTCATCAAGCAGGCCGATCTCGTGCTCGCGCTCTACCTCTGCGGCGATCACTTCACCCCGGAGGAGAAGGCCCGCAACTTCGCCTATTACGAGGCGATCACGGTGCGTGACTCCTCGCTCTCGGCGACGGTGCAAGCGATCGTGGCGGCCGAGGTCGGCCACGTCGAACTCGCCTATGACTACTTCGCCGAGACGGCCCTCATCGACTTCGAGGATCTGGCCGGCAACACCCGCGACGGCCTGCACGTCGCCTCGATGGCCGGCGCCTGGCTCACCGCCGTCGCTGGGTTTGGCGGCCTGCGCGACCACGAGGGCCACCTGAGCTTCTCGCCGCGACTCCCGCCGGCGCTCTCGCGGATTGCGTTCAAGCTGCAGGTCCGCGGGCGGCGGTTGCAGATGGAGATGCAGCACCACGAGGTCACGTACACGCTCGTGGAGGGAGAGCCGATGGAGCTCACGCACGAAGGCGAGCTGCTGACGGTCGCGGTCGGGGCGCCCGTCTCGCGCCCACTCGCCGAGCTGCCCGAGGTGCTGCCCGTCGAGCAGCCCGCGGGCCGTGCCCCACTCCCCCGTGCGGAGCTGCACCGGATCGGCCGCGAGGCGCTGCATGCGCACTCCAGTGCGGAGTCCGGCGCCAGTACGCACACGGTCTAGCGCCGTCGCGAACTCCCGTTACTCGCGGTCGCCCGGCGACCGCAGCTGACGGGAGTTCGCCCAAACCTGCCCGCGCTGCAGCGCAGCGTGCATGGCGTCCGGCGAACCCGGTTGCATGCCTTCGGTGCTGCGGGCCGTCGAGAACGCTGGGTTTGAGGCGGTTGGTGGGCGGCTGCGCCGGCGCTGGGTGTTTCGCACGGGCACGCTGGAGAGCGACCGCCTCATCGGCAGCCGCGAGCTGGAGCGACTGCTCGCCGAGCAGGAGCACCACCCGGTCGCCGTATTGCAGGACGACGACGCGCGAACCTGGTGGATGGCGGGTGGGCTGGTGTACGTGGAGCGTGACGGGCTCAGCGCCGACGACGTGGCGGCGCTGCTGGCGGAGAAGGCCGATCGAGCGCAGCGCAAGCT
>JAUMFO010000111.1:0-3689 GCA_032119795.1 Solirubrobacteraceae bacterium | reverse complement strand
AGTCGCCCGAACATTGACCCCATCATGGCGCGTCCGGCGCCGCCGTGAGCAGGGCCGCGCGCCGAGGTCGGCGCGATAGGCGCTAGCGGGAGCGGCGGTCGGGCAGTGCGGGGGCCGACGGGCTGATCGTGAGCCCGCGCGCGCGGAGCGCCACGTGGAGTTCGAATCGGCGAGCCGGGTCGTCGAGGACCGGGCCGAGGAGTTCCCGCAGGCGACCCAGGCGGTAGCGGACGGTCTGCACGTGGACGCCGAGCGTGTGGGCGGCCGTGCCGTGGTTACCGCCGGCGTCAAGGACGGCCTCGAGGGTCGCCAGGAGACGCGCGCGGCTTCCGTCGGACTCATTGCGCAGGGGAGCGATGAGCTGCTCGGCGAGCTCGAGCAGCGGCTCCTCGGCCTGCGCAAGACCGATCGAGGTGAGGTGGTCATCCCAGCGCCAGGGGCCGGGGCCGATCACGCCGCGCACGCCCAGCGTCAGGGTGGACCGGGCGCCTCGGAGCGACCTGGCGGCGAGCGTCAGTGGGACGGCGGGGCCGAGTGCGGCGGGGTGGTCGACGCGCGCGAGGGCGCTTTGCAGGCGTGC
Organism: Solirubrobacteraceae bacterium; assembly: GCA_032119795.1. Classification (GTDB taxonomy): domain Bacteria; phylum Actinomycetota; class Thermoleophilia; order Solirubrobacterales; family Solirubrobacteraceae; genus JAGIBJ01. The sequence continues at coordinate 3,109 of JAUMFO010000111.1, read as the reverse complement.
CGCTCGTCCTGGCCCCTCGGGGTCTGGCCAGAGGACGACCAGCTCGTCGCCGTCGCCAGCGGCGGTGAGGGCGTCGTTGCCGAAGCCACGGGTGATGCTGCGCAGGTCCCCACCGCTGGTGGTGATCGCGCGAATGCGCTCGGGCAGGTGCCAGCCGACGGCGGCGGCGGTGCGCCGGATGACGGACGCGTCTTGGGCAGCGCCCGTCAGTGCCTCAAGGAGGAGTCCGCGAAGGCGCTCCTGCTCGGAGGCGGCCGCTGCCTGGGATTCGGCGTACCCGGCGACCGATTCGGCGGCGAGTTCGTCGACGAACGCAAAGATCGACTCGGCGAAAGCGGTGACCTGCTCGGTGGTGAGCTTCTCGGCGGCGGCGACCTCGGCAAACGTGCGCCACGAATGGCGGGCGCCGATTCGGTACGCCATCTGGAGCGCGTCGAGGGTGCGGCCGGCCTCGTGCTCGGCGCGCCCGAGGCCCCTCACGATGGCGCGGGACCGTGAGTCCGGCCCGCGGGATTCGCCAAGGAGCGAGAGGAATTCGCGGAGTGACTGCTCGACGCCCCCACGGATGCCGCCCCAGAAGGCATCGCTGCGGCGACCGCTGTACTGCGGGACCTGCGTGGCGATCTCGCGGACGAGGAGCTCGGCGAGCCCCGGAATCGTCGGCTCTAGGCGTAGGGCAAGGTCCGCGGGGAGGACCGACCAGGGATAGGTTGGGAATGCGCCCGCCGTGGCGCCCTTGGAGGCTTCGGGCTGGGGCTGACTCACAGACGGATCGTCGCAGAATGCGCAGTCGGTAACAAGTTCGCCCCTCCTTAGAGCGGACTACTAAAATTGAGCGCTGTTCAGCGCCCGACTTGCGCAAGAACCATCTTTCCGGTGCTCGTACGGTGTGCGAATGGCTACGCAAACTCGTCCCGCAGCACCGCCTCCAGCTCGACAGATGACCAATCGCGACAAGTACGCGAACATGTTCATCGTCTTCAGTTACCCGATTCTTATCGTCGTGATCGGTATCGCGTCGTGGAGTTCCGGGTTCTTGGACTGGACCGACCTCGGGATCTTTGCCGTCATGTATCTCTGGTCGGGCTTCGGCGTGACGGTTGGCTACCACCGCCTCCTCACGCACGGCTCCTTCGAGACCAAGCCGTGGCTGCGCTACACCTTCGCGATCGCCGGCTCCATGGGCGTGCAGGGTGCCGTGATCCACTGGGTCGCCGACCACCGCAAGCACCACGCCTTCTCCGATCAGGAAGGCGATCCGCACTCACCCCACCTGCACGGTGGCGAGGGCTTCACCGGCGCGCTCAAGGGCCTCTTCCACGCGCACGTCGGCTGGCTCTGGGAGTACCACGCCACGTCGGACTACAAGCGCTACGCGCGTGACCTCTACGAGGACCCGACCATGCTGCGGATCCACAAGCTCTTCCCGTTCTTCCTCTTGGCGACGTTTGCCGTCCCCTTCGTCCTCGGCTTCGTCCTCACGGGCTTCACGCTGTACGGCGGCCTCACCGCGATGTTCTGGGGCGGCCTGGTTCGCGTCACCCTGCAGCAGCACGCCACGTGGTCGGTCAACTCGGTCTGCCACTTCTTCGGCTCGCAGCGCTTCGATAGCGATGACCACGCCACCAACGTCTGGTGGGTCGCCCTGCCGTCGCTTGGTGAGGGTTGGCACCACAACCACCACGCGTTCCCGCGCTCGGCCGAGCATGGGCTCAAGAAGTCCGAGATCGATCCCTCCCGCGGCCTCATCCGCCTGCTCGAGAAGACGGGCCTTGCGTGGAACGTCGTGCGGATCGCCCCTGAGCGCCAGGAAGCCAAGCTCATTAAGGATCCGTCGCAGAAGAAGAACACGAAGCGCCCTCCGGTCGCCGTCTAGCGACTGGCCTGCCGCCGGGCTCTCGCCCGGCAGTGACCACTGAGGCGTCCACTCAGGTCACCACAATCCGACTGCGCATCAACGGCCCGTGCCCTCCAGCACGGGCCGTTTTGCGTTCTGGGGCAATGAGCCGAACGGGCCGCAGTCCGTCATGCGGCCCAGATGCCAATGGTCACACCGGCTCTAGGCCTCGCCCTCGTCCGCGACTAGAGTCGCCAGGGTCAACTCCGCTCGACCCTCGAGGACGCCCATGGCGCATCGCGTGACCTTCATCCCCGGCGACGGCTCTGGCCCAGAGCTGACCGAGGCGACCCGCCGGGTCCTGGAGGCCACCGGCGTGGAGTTCGACTGGGACGTCCACGAGGCTGGCCTCGACGAGTACGAACGCTCCGGGAACCCGTTCCCACCCGCGACGCTGCAGTCGCTGCGCGACAACAAGGTTGGCATCAAGGGCCCGACCACCACGCCGTCGGGCTCGGGCTTTCGCTCGATCAACGTCCTGCTGCGCAAAGAACTCGACCTCTATGCCTGCGTGCGGCCGTGCAAGTCCTACGCGGGCGTCCGCACGCGCTTTCCCGAGACCGACCTCGTGATCTTCCGGGAGAACACCGAAGACGTCTACGCGGGCATCGAGTTCGAGAAGGACACGGAAGGATTCGACGAGCTGGCCGTGCTCGTGGAGAAGGTCACCGGCGCCAAACTGCGCGAGCACTCCGGCGTATCGATCAAACCGATCTCCGTGTTCTGCTCCGAGCGGATCGTGCGTGCCGCCTTCGAGTACGCCCGGGCGAACGGCCGCAAGAAGGTCCACGCCGGCCACAAGGCCAACATCATGAAGTTCTCCGACGGCGTGTTCTTGGAGACGGCCCGCCAGGTCGCCAAGGAGTACGACGACATCGAGTTCGCCGAGATCATCGTCGACAACCTCTGCAATCAGCTCGTCAGCTGGCCCGACGAGTACGACGTCATCGTGCTCCCGAACCTCTACGGCGACCTGCTCTCCGACCTCTGCGCCGGCCTCATCGGCGGGCTCGGCGTCGCCCCGGGGGCCAACATCGGCACGCATGCCGCCGTCTTCGAGGCCACGCACGGCTCGGCGCCGACGCTCGCCGGCCTCAACAAGCTCAACCCGACCGCCGTGATGCTCTCGGGCGTCCTGATGCTCCGCCACCTCGGTGAGATCGAAGCGGGCGACCGGATGGAAGCCGCGATCGCCCAGGTGATCGCCGAAGG
>JAUMFO010000110.1:0-3019 GCA_032119795.1 Solirubrobacteraceae bacterium | reverse complement strand
GGAGGTCGTCGGCGCCGAGGTTGCTCAGCGCGGCCGGCGGCGTGGCGAGGATCTCGTTGGCGCGACGGGCGAGGTCGTGGCCCTCGGGGGTGGCTTCGACGAGCTTGGCTCGGCGGTCGGTGGGATGCGGGGTGCGGCGCACGAGGCCGCGGCGCTCGAGATCGTCGACGACGGCCGTGAGGTTCGGTCGGTCGACGCCGAGCAGCTCGGCGAGCTCGCCCATCGTCATCGGCTGGCGGGCGACGCGCCGCACGGCGCGCGTCCGCGAGAAGCTCAGCCCGACGGCCTCCGAGACGGCCCGCCGACGTTGGTGGTCGAGCACGAGATCCGACATCGCTATCCAGGCCTCGCGCGCGAGGTCGGCTTCCCTTTCGGGCTGCGCGTTGGCGCCGCTGTCGTCGTTGCCGCTTGCCATCGGCTGCGAACCCTACGCGGACGCGGACGCGGGCTCGGGGTTCGGCGCCATTGTGGCCCGGGTGGCCGACGCCTTGGCCCAGTTGCTCGTTGCCAGCGCGCCGAGCACGAAGACGGCCGCGCCGAGACCGGCGAGCGTCCACCACGCCGCGTGGCTAGAGCTGGCGGCCTGCTCGCCAGCGGCACCCGCCGCACCCGAGGCGACGATCGCCCCGATCACCGCGACGCCGATCGCCTGGCCGAACTGGCGCGAGGTCGTCGCGATCGCGGCCGCGACGCCGGCCTGCGCCACGGGCATGCCCGAGACGGCGGCGTTCGTGATGGGCGCGTTTACGAACCCGAAGCCGATCCCAAAGACGACGTAGGCCGCGATCAGCCACTCCATGGAGGTCGCCGGCTGCAGGTCGACGAGCATCGTGCCGGCGACGGAGAACGCGACCCCGGCGATCAGCAGCGGGCGGCGCGGGCCGCTGCGACCGACCATCCGCCCAGAGATCGGCGAGAGGACCACGGTCATCAGCGCGATCGGCACGATTGCGACGCCGGCCTGAACGGGTGAGAGGCCGCGCACGTCCTGCAGGTAGAGCGTGTTCAAGAACAAGAAGCCGCCGAACGCTGCGAAGGCGGCCACCGCCAAGGCGATCGAGGAGGAGAAGGGAATCGACCGGAACAGCCGCGGGTCGACGACGGGCTCGTCGCGACGCGGCTCGTAGACGGCCAGACCGGTGGCCGCGATGAGCGACGCAGCGAACGCAGCCAGGATCAACGGTGACGCCCACCCGGCGTTTGGCCCCTCGATTACGCCGAACGTGACGGACCCGAGCAGGACGACGATCAGCGACTGGCCGACCGGATCGAATCGCCGCGCCCGCGGCGCCTTGGACTCCGGGACAAAGCGCTGCAGCAGCACGATCGCCGCCAGACCCAGCGGCACGTTGATGAGGAAGATCCACTGCCAGCCGACGGTCGACACGAGCGTGCCGCCGACGATCGGCCCCAGCGCCATCGAGATGCCGAACATCGCACCCCACACGCCGACGGCCTGGGCGCGTTCCTTGGGCTCGATGAACGTGTTCGTGATGATCGCCATGGCGACCGGGTTGAGCATCGAGGCGCCGACGCCCTGCAGAACGCGAGCCGCGACGAGCAGCGGGGCCGACGGCGCCAGGCTGCACAGCACCGACGCGGCGGTGAACACGCTCAGGCCGATCGTGAGCGTTTTGCGGCGGCCGATGCGATCGGCGACCGACCCGGAGAGGAGCAGCAGACTCGCCATGGCGAGCGTGTAGGCGCTGACCGACCACTGCAGCCACGACAGCTCGGCGCCGAGGTCGTCGCCGATGGCGGGCAGCGCGACGTTCACGGCGGTGATGTCGAGGCCAACGATCAGCAGGCTCAGCGAGCAGATCATCAGAACGCCGACACGGCGCTGGCGGCTGAGCGGCGAGGTGGTTGGGGCGGGTGCACCGCCCTGAGCATTTGATTCTGTTTTCAACATAGTTATAAAGATATCACTAGATGCGAGACGCGCAAGTGCCGCGCGATCGCGGCCGTCGGACGCCTCAACCAAAACGACGCCCCCAGGCCGCTTGGCCTGGGGGCGTCGCTTGGGTTGGCGGGACTACGCGGCGATCGGCCGGCGCGTGATCCGCCAGGTGCCGATCAGCAGCGGGAGGAGCATCCACAGCGCCAGCGAGGTGCCGGCGTGCGCCCACTGGGTCGCGTCGACGACCTCGCGGTGGAGCGGGCCGAGTGACTGCAGGGTGTCGACCCACGGGGCGATCCCGTCGAAGGCCGGCAGTGAGGCCGCGGCGGCCCAGGCGATCGGAATGACGAACAGGGCGACGATGGCCGGCGCAGAGGCCAGCACGATCGAGCCGAAGGCGATGCCGCTCACGATGCCGGTGATCACGAAGACCGCGGTCTGCCCGATCATCGGCCAGGCGTCGGTCCAGGCGCCCTCGGGGCCGGCGACGAGTACGCCGACGGCGACCATCAGCACCGACATCGTGAACAGCGCGGTCGCGAGCGCGAGGCTCGCCAGGAGCTTGGCGCCCAGGATCCGCGAGCGCTTGGGGACGAGCGTGAAGGTGATCAGTCCGGTGCGCTGGGACCACTCCGAGGTGACGAGCAGGACGCCGACGACCGGCAGCAGGACCGCCGCGGGCTGCACGCCGACGTCGAGGACCGCGGCGAAGGTGTGGTCGGCGGCGTCACCGGTGGCCAGTCGGATCACGACGATCGCGGCCGTCAGAACGACCATCGCAACCTGAAGCCAGAAGCCGGCTCGGGTGTCGACCGCCTTGCGGAGTTCGACGGCGACGAGGCGCCCGAGACCCGGGCGGTGGTAGGCGCCCGTGGTGTCGACGCGCTTGGGCGGCGTGAGCGTGGAGGTGGCGGTGGCGGTGTTCATGACGTGGCTCCTGCGAGCTCGGCGTGGAAGGGGTCGGTGATCGGCGCGCCGTCGTCGGCTGCGCTCGTGGTGGTGAGGTCGAAGAAGAGGTCTTCGAGGGTGCCGCCGCTGGCGAGCAGTTCGTCGCGGGTGCCCTGGGCGCGGATCTGGCCGCCGGCGAGGATCAGCATCCGGTCGGCGACGGCCTCGACC
>JAUMFO010000109.1:0-1591 GCA_032119795.1 Solirubrobacteraceae bacterium | reverse complement strand
AGCTCGACCGCCTGGTCTCGCTCGCCGAGCACCGCGAAGGCGCGGCCCGCAACCGTGCGGGAGAGCCCCGCTTCCACCGGCGCGCCGACGGCATCGGCAAGCGCGACGGACTCCAGCGCGCGAGCACGGCCGGTGGTCGCATCACCAGCCGCCAGCGCCACGAGCGCGGCCGCTCGCTCGGCCATCGCCGTCGGAAGCCGTAGCCCGGCCGCGGCGGCGCTGTCTCGCGCACCGAGCGCCGCCCGCTCGGCGTCAGTCGCGCGACCAAGCGCCAACCAGCACCTTGCCATCAGCTCCTGCACGTACGCCCTCCACGCGGGCGGCAAGAGCTCAACGTGCTGATCGACCGGACCGATCACGGCCTCAGCCTCCGTCGGCTGGCCGGCGTCGAGGAACGCGACGGCCAACACCGCACCAGCGCGCGCCGCGATCACCCGCTGGCCACCATCGCTGGCCAACTCCAAACTCTCGCGACCCGCCGTGATCGCCAGCTCTGGCTGCCCAGCGGGCAACGCCACGAACGCTCGACAGAACAGCGCCCACGCCAGCGCCTGCGGATTGCCTGAGGTCCGCGCGGCTTCGATCGCCGCCTCGAGCAGCTGCGCCGCGTCGTCCAAACGCCCCAGCATGCAGAGCGCCACGCCGAGGGTGGCGTACACGCCGGGGAAGCGCTGCGTCTGCCGCGTGGTCCGCCCGATCTCAAGGACGCGCTGGGCCCGAGCTGCGGCGGCGTCGAACTCGTCGAGGTAGATCTCGGCGCCGCACAGGTCGACGGCGGCCCCCAGTTGGAGGGCGAAGGCCTCGTCGGGGAGGGGATCGATCAAGGCGGCCGCCTCGGCCCTGACGGCCTGCGCAAGCTGGGCCTGGCTACCCCAGGCGAGCGCCCGAACCAGGATCGCGAGCGCCCCGGGGGTCAGGGCGTCGTCGTCAGCGACTCGAGCTGCGTCCACCGCGCGCCGCGCCCAGTCCTCGGCGGCGGCATAGTCGAGTCGAAAGAGCGCGTCGCCAGCGAGCTCGATCATCAGCCCGATGGCTTCTCCGCCGCGGGCGTCCGGCAGGGCGTCGAGTGCCGCCGCCAAGCGGCGGTGAGCTTGGTCGTGGCGCCCGAGCAGGTGCTCAACCCGCGCACAGCTTCCCGTGAGGCTGAGGCGGAGCGAGCGTTGCTCGTCGGGAGCGATTTCTAGGCTCTCGACCAGCAGGGCGTGCGCTTCGGCGAAGCGACCGGTGGTCTCCAGGCAGGTGGCGGAGGCGCGCAGCAGGTCGAGCCGTTGCTCGCCGGGCGCGGACGTCGGCAGGAGCCGGAGCGCGGCGGTGAACCACCGGGCCGCGGTGGCAGGAGCCCGCTGGGCCGAGCGGCGCCCTGCGTCCTGGAGGATCGCCACGGCGGACGCGTCGCCGGGCTTGGCCGACAGGTCGACGTGGTGAGCGAGCACCTCCGTGCTCGCCGACGCCTGGCGCAGCGCGTCGGCCGTGCGCTGGTGGGCGCCGATCCGCCAGCCGCCCGGCGTCGCGTCGTAGATCGCGCGCCGCAGAATCGGATGCCGGAAGCGGAACCGCCGGGGCACGTCGGTCAGGCGCAGGAGGTCCTGGG
>JAUMFO010000108.1:0-3846 GCA_032119795.1 Solirubrobacteraceae bacterium | reverse complement strand
CGAGCGGGGGCGCCTGGGCATCAAAGCCGAGCATGGATCCGCAGGCGATCTCGTCGCGGGTCGGGCGGAGCCCGTTGAGCGGATCGCGCATAGGCCAACGCTACCGAGGCGTGTGGTTGACTCCCCCGCAATGAAGGACGCCGCGTGAGCCTCAAGGAGCCTGGTGGCGTCGTCGCCGCTGGGCTCGTGAAGCGGTTCGACGAGGCGCCAACGCTCGGCCCGGTCTCGATGACGGCCGCCCCCGGCGAGCTGACGCTCGTGACGGGAGACAACGGCGCCGGGAAGACCACCCTGCTGCGCATCCTGGCGACGTCCGTCTTGCCAGACGCCGGCTCCGCAACCGTGGGCGGCTTCGATGTGGTGAGCCAAGGCGCCCAGGTGCGAGCCCGCATGGGCATGGCGCTCGTGAACGAACGCAGCCTCTTCTGGCGGCTGACGGCCCGCCGCAACCTGGAACTCTTTGCTCGGATGCGCGGCCTCGGGCAAGCGCAGCGCCGCAGCGAGGTCGACGCCCTGCTGGCCGAGCTGGGCCTCGCAACCCACGCCGACAAGCCGGTGGAGCTGCTCTCGTCGGGCCAGCGCCAGCGGGTCGTCTTGGCGCGGGCGCTGCTCGGCGAGCCCGACGTGCTGCTCATCGACGAGCCCTTGCGAGGGCTCGATCACACCGCGACCGAGCAGGTGCTCAGCGTCCTAACCTCGCGCGCCACCGCCGGCGCCGCCGTCGTGGTCGCCGCGCCGGAGGCCGAGGCGCTCGCAGGCGTCGCGAGCCACCACGTCGCGCTGAGCCCGCAGCCGGCGGAACCTCAGCCGGAGCCGACGGCGTGAGCGCGCTGCGCCGCAACGGCGCCGTCGTCGGCGCCCTGATGGCGTCGGACTTCGAGGTCGCGTGGAGCTACCGCGCGTCGTTTTTCTTTGGCCTCGTCACGCCGTTCGCGGCGGTCCTGCTCTTCTACTTCGTCTCGCGAATCATCGGAAGCGACTCGGTCGTCGGCTCGCCCGACGAGTACTTCCAGTTCGTCGTGATGGGCGTCGCCCTCAGCAGCGTCGCCGAGGACGCCGCTGATGCTGCCGCCCAGAGCGCCCGCGCCGCGCAGGTCAAGGGGACGCTGGAGGCGATCGTCTGCCAGCCCGTCTCGCCGACGGCCCTTGCATTCGGCTGGACGGCGTTCCCGGTGGTCGAGTCGGTGCTCCGCGCCATCCTCATCGTGCTGCTGGCGATCCCGCTCGGGTTGCAGGGCACGTCGCCGGATTGGGTCGGCGTCGTCGTGGTGCTTGTGCTCTCCGGCGTCGTCTTTGCCGCCGTGGGCATCATCGGCTGCGCGCTGGTGATTGCTTTCCAGCAGGGCGCCGGCGTCGTCGGACTTGCGATGGGTCTCCTCGCGATCCTCAGTGGCGCGCTCTTCCCCGTGAGCGTGTTCCCGCCGGCACTGGAGTGGCTCTCGCAGCTCTCGCCACTGCGGTACGCCCTTGATGCGATGCGAGCCGTCGCCCTCGACGGCCAATCGGTCGCCGACATCGCCACTGAACTGGCGGTGCTCACCGGTTTCGCCGTCGTGCTGCTGCCGCTGGGGGCCGTGATGATCTCGCGCGGCCTCAACCATGCCCGCCGTGTCGGCGGGCTCGGCCGGTTCTGAGCGCGGCGCGCGCTGCACCGGCACCCCCGCGCCGGACTACCGGGTGGCGGCGGCTGGTTCCTTGGCGGCTTTGCGCGAGCCAGCCGTGTAGCTGGAGTAGTAGCCGTAGCCCTTGGCGGCGACGTCTGAGTTCACGATCTGGCCGATCACCGGCGCGTTGACGCCAGTAAGGATCTCCCGCAGTCGACGCAGTGCTCCGCGTCGCACGGTGCCGAGGCGGGAGACGATCAGGACGCCGTCGATCTCGTCGACGATCGAGAGCGCGTCGGCGACGACCGTCGCGGGCGGCGTGTCGATCAACACCACGTCGTAGCGCTCGCGCAGCTCGGCGAACAGGGACTTGGTCTGCGGACCTTCAAGCAACGCGACGGGGCTCGGCGGAACGAGGCCCGCCGGAATCACGTCGACGTTGAACGGCTTGCCGCCGTCGCCGCCAGCCACGGCCACGTGGTGGATCGCTTGGTCGACGCTTTCGAGGCCAGCGAGCACCTCGGAGAGCCCGACGCCGGAGAGTCCGAGCCGCCCGGAGATCACGGGCCGGCGCATATCGCCCTCAACGACGAGGACTTTGCTGCCCGCCATCGCCGACGCGATGCCGAGGTTCCACGTGAGGGTGCTCTTGCCTTCGGATTCCAGCGCAGAGGTGACGGCCAGGATCTTTACGCGGCCGCCGACGTGCAGGTAGCGAAGGTTCGTCCGAGCGAGCGAGAGCGCCTCAAGTGCTGCGGCGTCCGGCAGGGTGCGTCCGCTCTCCTTGAGCGTCTTCGTCTGCGGCACGAGCCCGACGATCGGCAGGTCCCAGAGTTCGGTGAGTTCCTCGGTCTCGCGGATGCGGTCATCAAGGCGGGCACGAAGCAGCGCGATACCGGTGCCGAGCAGCAGGCCAGCGATGAGTCCGAGCATGGCGTCGCGCTTGGGCTTCGGCGAGACGGCCGCGGTCGGCGTGCGCGCGCCCTGCACGATGCTCACGTTGCCGTCGGAGAGTGCTCCGACGACGCCGACCTGCCGCAGGCGGTCTTGAAGCAGCTGGCCGGTCTCGGAGGCTTGGTCTTCGGCCGAGAGGGCGTTGAACTGCTTGCGGACCTGCGACTTCGCCTGGACGAGCTTGTCGCGCACGAACACCTTGCGCTGTTGGACGAACGCGTCGGTCATGGAGTTCGCGAGCCGCTTAGCGATCTCCGGGTCGTCGGCACGCCCAATCACGCGCAGCACGCTGCTGTCTGGCGTGGATTCGATCCGCACGGCAGTCCCGATCGCGTCAGGGCTCAGGCCCGTGTCGGCGAGCGCTTTGGCGGCGCGGTCGCGCACGTTCGGCAGGCTGAAGAGCTGTACCGCGGAGGCGGTCTGGCGCTCCGGATCAGTGTCGGTGATCGCGACCTCGTCGGAGAGGAACACGCTGATGAGGTCGATGGATCCGACCTCGATCACGGCCGTCGCCTCGTACTTCTCCGTGCGGCTTGACGAGGCGACGTAGGCCGCGACGCAGGCGACGAGCCCGCAGAGGGCGATCAGCCACCACTGCTTGATGACGCGTCGCACGAGGCGTGCGGCGGCGGCATCGGTGTGGGCGTGCGCGTGGGCGTTCGGAGGAAGCGGCGCGGCAGGAGTGGAGTTCAACGGGACAAGCTTGGTTCGCCGGACGGAGTCGACAGCATGCCGCACTGCGCGACCGCGCGCCAGAGCCGTTGCCCCGAATTTGTGTCCGCTTCGTGGGTATTCTGCCGGGCATGGGGCTGACTGGGGCGCTGCGGGGCCAACGTCTGGCTGAGGTTCGCCGTGCCTCGCGGATCCTGATCGGAAACCCGCAACGCCTCGTGGAACAGGGCCAGCTTGCGGCGACGCTGTTGCGCCGCCACGACCCTGGCGCCGTCTTGGACTATTGGGCGGCGAACCGGGTCGTGCTCCTCGCGGTGCACCGCGCTCGCGAGCTGGGCGTGAGCGATCGCGCTTGGGATGAGGCGGCCGAGGAACTCGGCGAGTTCACCCGCGCGTTCGGCGTGCGGCAGGAGCTGGCGGCCCTGCAGGTGACGCGCGTCCTCGCGCGCGAGGGCATGCAATCACTGGTGTTGAAGGGCCCGGGCTTGGCGAAGCGCCTCTATGGCGACGTGGCGCTCCGAGACCCGTCGGGCGACGTCGACGTGCTCGTCTCCGCCAGCGATCTGCCCCGGGCCTGCGAGCTGATCGCCAGCCATGGCTGGACGCAGGCGCCGGC
>JAUMFO010000107.1:1592-5707 GCA_032119795.1 Solirubrobacteraceae bacterium | reverse complement strand
CCGTGAGCAAAGTCGATGGGGTCGGACGTTCGTCCGAGCGTCAACCGCGCCAAAGGCACGGACGCGGTATGAGCGCGCCTTCGGCTGGCTCCTAGCGGAGGCGCTGGGCGGAGAGCCGGCGCACGCGTGACCGCTCGGCAGCGCGCCGTGGATCCGAGCGGTCGAGTCGGCTCATCAGCGCCTGCGAGGCTTCGAAGTCATCGCGTCCGGTGGGGGTCAGCAGCCAGCGCTCCAGCAGCGCTGGGTCGCGGCCGGCAAGGACGGCAGCACGAAGCGCGTCGTCGATGCGGTCGCGCAGCTCGACCAGCCGCGGGACCTGCGTCTGCGGTACCGCCGGGCCGGTGTAGCCAGCGATCGCGGCATTGATGTCGCCGGCTCGTACCTTCGCCTCGATCAGTTGGGCGTCGCAGTCCAGGCGCTGCAGCAGTCGGTACGGGCGCTCGCCGATCAGGCCAGCCAGCTGTGCCCTCAGGCGGTGCATCTCGGTGCGCACGGTGCCTGGGCGCCCGTGCTCGCCGTACACCTCAAGGGCCAGCTGCTCGGCGCTCACGCCCTCTGGCCGGAGCATCAGCACGAGCAGCATCTCGGTGTGGCGCCGAGAAAGCACGATCTCGCGCCGATCGATCCAGAGCACCCCACGGTCGCGACCGAGGACAGACAGTCGCCCCGCTGGCAGCGCGAGCACTTTGGCCGCCTCCCGCTGAGCGCGGCGAAGCAGCTCCTGTTCGACGGTACGAGCCGCGAGCGACACCAGCGCCAGCGTGTGCGGGTGCGCGCCGGCCAGGCCGCCCGTCACATCAACGACGCCAAGCAGCTCACCCGAGAGCGGGTCGCGGACCGGCGCGGCGGTGCACGTGAGGCCGTGCGTCGGCGTCGCATAGTGCTCGGCTGAGAAGATCTGCACCGGGTGGCGCTCGGCGAGCGCCGTGCCGATGCCGTTGGTGCCCACGTACTCCTCGGCCCACACGGTCCCGGCGTCGATGCCGGCCTCCGAGGCCTGCTCGAGCACCCCACGCTGGCCGTCCACCCACAAGACGGCTCCGTCGGCGCCGGCGATGGCGGCAAGGTGGTCGGAATCGCCGACGTCCGTCAGCAGCGACTGAAGAATCGGCACGGCCAGCATGAGCGGGTGGTGCTCAGCGCGCTCGTGGAATTCGACGTCATCAACGAGCCGAGGAGCGCGTCCACCGCTGGGATCGACGCCGGCGGCATGGGAGCGCTCCCAAGACCGCAGGACGACCGGCCGCAGCACGCTGTCGTGGGTCGTACGCCCGCAGACCATCGAGTCGTGAGCGCGTTGCAGCGCCAACGCGTGAGCACGACGGTCGGTCGTCGCGTCGATCGCCACCCACTCCCCCATAGATCACAATCTGACGCATCACCGCTCCCAGTTGCAACGTCGTTGCAACCTGGTGGCCGGAAGACTGATTGACCCACCCACGTCGTTCCCCCAGAGAGTCAGAGAGCCCGATCTTTCGCGATCACGGACCTCCCGAGCCAGCCGATACCTCGCCGCGCGACTTCCTCGCACTTCTTGCTGAGAGCGTCACGCTCACCATCCAGGGCACCTGCGAGCAGCTGGCCTGCGATCTCGCGCTGACGTTTTCGGAGCGCGCGCGTGTGGATCACCGCATTGCTGGCCTCCAGCACCTGATCGACGATCGCGCAGCGATCCTTGCCGCGCACGATGGCCGAGGCATCGTTCCGCGCGCGGTGCTTGAACGCCACGGCTGGTTGACCGTGCACGAGGCGCGTCTGAATGTGCGCGACGCGCCGGACTGGTGGACCGCCGGTCGGGCGTCAGCGATCGAACTTGCCGCCGACCGGGGTGCGGCCTGGCTGGAGAGCCACGGCATCGTCGACGGCGACTCGGTCGTCGTCGTCTGACCCTCGTAGGGGTTAGGAATCCAGCCAGTCCGACCAGGCCCAGACGCAGTGTTCGTCGTCGGGCAGGACGGTCATGGTGGGCGCCATCAGGCCGGTGTCGGTGTGGTCGAGTCCGCGGGCATGGCCGAGTTCATGCTGGACGAGCATGCAGGTCTGCGCCTCATCGAGGCGGCGCAGGATCCGCGCGTTGAGGTAGATCCGGCAGTGAACTCCGGCCCGCCCGCGCAGCAGAATCCCGCCGAACTTGCCTGGCTCCAGCCCGCTTCGGCGCGCCGCTGCGTTCAGCGTCGACTGCTTCTCCGCCGTGATCACCACGCGGCCGGTCGGGCAGCGCGTAGCGTCGATCGGGAGGGGCGGGTCCTCCATCGCGATCGAGTCTTCAACGGCCTCTTGCACTCGCTTGGGCTGCCCGGGCAGCGTCCGCACGTCGATGCTGCCTCCCGGCACGTCGAACACGAAGGCAGCGCTGGCGCTCGGAGCGCAGATCAGGCCCGCGACCACGAGGAGGAGCAGCGTCTTCATCACGCTAGTTGTGGAGCGTTCGAGCGCCCGAGTCAAGGCGGCGCGGCCAGGCCCAACCGCGTTCACACCTTGAATTTCGTTGTAAGCGGGCGACGAGGCTCGAACTCGCGACCTCAGGCTTGGGAAGCCGGCGCTCTACCAACTGAGCTACACCCGCTTGGTGCCTGCGGCGCGCCGGAACCCGGAACACCGCTGCACTGCGGATCATACCCACGGCGCCGGAGTGGGCGCGGCGCAGCTGCTCAGCGGGGCGTCGCTGCGGCGCGACGGAGGCCAAGAGGTTTACGCTGCCTGGTCGGATGCGCCGCTCCCCCGTTCCCGCCGCCGTCGTGGTGCTCGCCGTCTTGCTCGTGGCGGTCCTGACCTACGCGCTCGTCGGCGCGAGTGGCAGCAACATCGATTCGGCGGTGCAGCGCGGTGAACGGCCGGCCATTCCGGATGGCGCCGGCGCCATCGCGCTGCCGGTACTCGGCACCGAAGCCAAGCAGAGCCTGGATTCGCTGCGTGGCAAGGTGGTCGTCGTCAACGTCTGGGGCTCCTGGTGTGAGCCGTGCGAAGACGAGGCGCCGCTGATCTCCGGCATCCACGACGCGCTCGTCAAGAGCGGTGAAGGCCAGGTCGTCGGCGTCACGCACGTCGACCCGTCGGAGAAGAGCCTGGCGTTCGCCAAGGAATACAACCTCACGTTTCCCAGCGTCCGAGACGTCGACGACGAGCTCTACGACGCGTTCGGCGGCACCGGTACCCCGGAGACCTACGTGCTCGATCGCCAGGGCCGGGTCGCGGCGATCCGCCGCGGCGTGATCACCGCCGAGTTCGCGAACGAGGCGCTGGCCGCGGCCGGGGCCAACGCGCGGGTCTCGGCCTCGCTGGAGCCCACGTCATGAAGCGCTGGCTCACCGCGATCGTCCTGGTCGGCGCGCTCCTGCCGGCGAGCCAGGCACGGGCCAACGTGGATCTCGTCGACCTCGAGGATGAGGTCATGTGCGTCGTCTGCGAGCGGCCACTGTCGACCTCCGGCGGCGAGGCCGCCGACGACCAGCGCGCGCTGATGCAGCGCCTGATCGACCAGGGGTTGACGAAGGAGGAGGTCAAGGATGCCCTCGTCGACGAGTACGGCGAACGCGTCCTGGTGCACGACAGCAGCCCCTTGGCCGGCGGAGGACCGATCATCGCGGCGGTCGTGGGCGCCGGCAGCATCGTGCTGCTGCTTCGGCGTCGGCGCTCGGGTGGCGCCGTAGTCGAGCCGCCTGTGGCCCCCGAAGATCCAGGCGCCGACGATGACGCCCGGATCGACGCCGAACTCGCCGAGCGCTGATGGCCGACACGCCCACGATCTTCGCGGCCATCGCCATTGGTGCCGTGAGCTTCTTGTCGCCGTGCGTCCTGCCGCTCGTCCCCGGTTACCTGTCGACCATCACCGGCCTCTCGTTGGACGAGATGGAGGAGAGCCCCAAGCACACCCTCTTGCTCCCGGCCGTGCTGTTCTGCCTGAGCTTCACGCTGATCTTCACGCTGCTCGGCATGACGGCCACCGGTCTCGGCCACACCCTCGACCGCAACGGCCAGACGCTCGACATCGTCTCGGGACTGCTCGTCTCGCTGTTCGGGGTCGCGGTGATCGTGACGGCGTGGGCACCGCAGGTCGCGCGCAGCGCGAACGTCGGCTGGCTCCTCGACCGTGCGGGCGTAAGCCCGATGATCGC
>JAUMFO010000107.1:0-1492 GCA_032119795.1 Solirubrobacteraceae bacterium | reverse complement strand
AAGGCGGTGAACGTCTGCGCGAGCTCGAGGGCGTAGGTCGCGATGCGGTGCGGGGCGCGGCGGTCGGCAGCGACGGCCACCTCGGTGGGCAGCTCGCCGAGACGCAGGATGAGCGCGCGCTCAGCGTCTTCGACCGGCGCCGTGAGGTCGAGCAACGCCGAAGGCTCGCCGAAGAGGCCGTCGGCCAACGCGCGTGCCTCTGGCGAGACGCGATCCAGGACTGAGCAGGCGCGCGCGTGGGCGTACTGCACGTAGAACACCGGGTTCTCGCTCGACTCCTTGCGGGCGAGTTCCACGTCGAGCTCGACGGCGGTGTCGTGGGAGCGCTGCAAGAGATACCAGCGGGCCGCGTCGACGCCGATGAAGTCGACGAGATCGTCGACCGTCACGAACTGGCCGGCGCGCTTGCTCATCTTCACCGGCTCGCCGTTGGCAACGAGGTTGACGAGCTGCATGATCAGCAGCTCCAGGCGATCTGGATCGCCACCGAACGCCTCGAAGGCGGCGCGCATCCGGCCGATGTAGCCGTGGTGGTCGGCACCGAGCACGAGCAGCTGGCGGTCGTAGCCACGGTCATGCTTGTCGCGCATATACGCGAGATCCGACGCGTAATACGTCGGGGCGCCGTCGGAGCGGATCACGACGCGGTCCTTGTCGTCGCCGCGCTTCTCCGTCTGCAGCCACCACGCGCCGTCGCGCTCCACGAGTTCGCCGTTGCCCTTGACGATCGCCAGCGCGCGATCCAGCGCGCTCTCGCCAGCGCCCTCCGCCACCTGGTGGAGCGAGCGTTCGCTGAAGAAGCGGTCGAAGTGCACGCCGAAGTGGTCGAGCGTGATCCGTGCGCGCTCGAGCATCGCGTCGACGCCCAAGGCCGAGAGCTCCTCGTCTGACTTCTCCGCCGCACCCGGGATCGAGTTCGCCAGCTCGGTGACGTACTCCCCCTGGTAGCCGCCCTCCGGCACGTCCTCTCCCCGCGCACGCGCACCGATCGAGGCGCCGAGGTTCTTGATCTGGCTGCCAAAGTCGTTCACGTAGTACTCGCGCTCGACCTCGTGGCCGTGGAACGAGAGCAGGCGCGAGATCGCGTCGCCGTAGGCCGCGTTGCGGGCATGCCCGATGTGCATCGGGCCCGTCGGGTTGGCCGAGACGAACTCCACGTTGATGCGCTCGCTGACCGCGGCCCCGCCCCCGCCCCACGCGCGCCCTGCGCCGGCGACGGCCGCCAGCGCCTCGCGCAGCAGCGGATCGCCGAACGTGAGGTTGATGAAGCCAGGCCCGGCGACCTCGACCTTGGCCAGGCGATCACCGAGATCCTCGGCGAGCCCATCGACGATCGCCGTCGCGAGCTCGCGGGGGTTCTTGCCGGCTCGCTTGGCGAGCACCATCGCGATGTTCGTCGCCTGATCGCCATGGCCAGCCTGCTTAGGCAAGCTCAGCGCCACCGTTGCCGGATCGACGTCCAGCCCGGAGGCGGAGCTCGCGCGCAGCGCGA
>JAUMFO010000106.1:13106-27713 GCA_032119795.1 Solirubrobacteraceae bacterium | reverse complement strand
ATGGCATCGAACTTCGGTTCCAAGCCGGCGCCCTCGAGGCGATCGCCGAGAAGGCACTCGCTCGCGAGACCGGCGCCCGCGGACTGCGCTCCATCGTCGAGGAGATCCTCCTCGACGTACAGTTCGATCTGCCGTCCCGCCCGGACGTGCAGACGTGCCTCGTTACGCGCGAGACCGTCGAGCAGGGCCGCCAGCCCACGCTCGTCACGACTTCGTCCGCTGAGACCAGCGACGAAGACGCCAAGCTCGCCTAGCGGCGAGCTGGACGTGCCGCGTCGGTCCGCGGCGCGCCTTCCAAACGACGACGACCCCGGAGCCCGCTCTCGACGAGCGGACCCCGGGGTCGTTGGCGTTCAGGCGTGGTTGGCGTTAGCTGAGCTGGGCTTTCAGCCAGTTCGCCATGTCGACGCCGCCCTGGGCGTTGTCGGTGATGTTGACGTGCGTGCCGAACGGGTAGGTCTTGTAGCTGACTTTGAGCGGGTCCGGATGCGCGGCCTTCTGGATCTCATAGGCCTCCGTGATCTTCGACTGCCAGGCAACGCCGTCGAGGCTGCCGGCGTAGAAGCGGATCGGCTCGTCGCCGAGGTCGATCAAGCGCGGGTCGTTGCGATCGAGCTCGGCGTAGAGCGCCGACTTGTACTGCGACGCGGTCGGGCCGTAGATCTGCGAGAACGACAGCCCGCCCAGCGAGCTGCTGGCGCCGAGCTGCGCAAGGCAGAGCGACTCGATGTCGCCCATGCGCGTGGCGCCCTCACTCGTGAGGTAGCTCGGGTAGGCAGCGCCGAGCGCCGGGACCGACAGGCGTGCACCGTTGAGCATCAAGCCGCCCATCGACGAGAGTCCGCTGCCGAACGGCAGCGCGCTGCCGACCTCGAACACGAGGGACTTGTTGTCTACCGGCGGGGTGGCGGAGAGCGTCGCCTTGAGCGTGAGCTCCGGCGCGTACTCCGGCGCGTACCTCGACGTCGACAGGGCCGCGATGCCGCCCTCGGACTGCCCGGCGACGGCCCAGTCGGTCGTGGTCGACGGCACGAGTTCGCGCGTTGCGCGCACAGCGTCGACGTTGGAGCGAGCCAGAGAACGGTCGATCAGGTACGGGTGCGGCCCGGGCGTACCGATGCCCTCGTAGTCCACGCGGACGACGACGAGCCCGCGGCCCAGCAGGCCTGCAATCAGCTCATCGCTACGAGTCAGGCGCTCATACTCGGGGTTCGCGGTGCTGGTGCCGGCGAGGTTCGCGGTCGCCCGGCTCGGCGCGCAGAGGTCGGCGCCGCCGGTCGTCACGTGATTCCAGGACACGACCTTCCAGCCGCCGGCCGGAGCTGCGGTGTTGGGCGTGAACACCGTCGCCGACTCGACGTTGGGCGTGCCGTCGATTGCGATCGAGCGGTAGATCACGCGCTTGGCCGTCGCATTGGGCTTCTGGCTTGCGGTCAGCGAACCGAGGTTAGCTTCGTCGTAGCTCGGCATGGTCCTCCACCACACGACGGACCCGGGAGTTCCGGCGATCTGCGAAGACGCTGGCGTGTACATCGAGTTGGTGCTGACCCACCACGGCACCTGAGGCGGTGCGGCTTGGGCGACGGCGGGGGAGAGTGCGAGCGACGCGAGGCAGGAAGCCAGCGCGACGCGCAGTTGGGTGGACATGCGCCACACCCTATCCAGCGACCCATGGTATGTGAATTCCCGCAGGATGTGGGATTACCGCCCATTGACAAGTCGAGCGGACGCGAACGTCGCAGGGCGCGGCCGAATCGTCCGCCCTCGCTGGCCAGCTGGCGAATCCGCCGCTCCTGCTGGCTAGGATCGCACGATGGCTAGGCTCTCCCGTCACTCTCGCTCCATCGGTCGCTCGAAGACATCGACGACCGCACGCACCTTCCACTTCATGCTGCTCGGCCAGGCCGTCGTGGTCCTTCGCGACCACTGGCAGACGATTCCGGCAGCCGACCGCACTCGCTTGGCGGCGCTGGTGAAGGCGTCGCGTGGTCGCCCGATGCACCTGACCCCGCAGCAGCGCAACGAACTCGCGGCGATCGTTCGGCGCGTCGACCTGCCCGGTCTGAGTCGAGATCTCGCGCCGCTCGCGGCCCGTCGCGCCACGCGCCGCGGCCCGCTCCGCCGCCGCTAGTCGCGATTGGTCGGCGCCGCGGAGGCGCCGACCAGGGCCGAACGCTGTTCGGCAACCGGGGCTGCTGGACGCCTGTTCGGCAAGTTTCTACGCCGGTGCCAAGGGAACTCGCTTCGCGGGCGCGATTTGCCGATAATTGGGGTGATGTTGACGCCTGCGCTTCCCGCCGGCGCCGGCGGCGGCCTCACGGAGGTCGCTCCGGCGATCGCTCTTGCCTCGGGCAAGTCCCGCCGCGAGATCGCGTTCGTTCCACTGCTCGTCTTTGGCAGCGGGGCGCTCGCCTTGATCGCGTCGCAGCTGCTGCGCCCATCCGACCAGACCTCGGGCCTTGCGACGGCGGTCACGCTCAGTCTCGCGGCGGCAGCGGTCGTGCTGTGTGTTGCGGGGTTGTTGGCTCACCGGCTCGTCGCGGGTGCCCGCCCACGCACCTTGTTCAGGGGGTACACCGCCGCCGCGAGCGTGGTGTTGGCCGGGCTCACCGTGATTGCTGCCGTCGATCACGGGCTGGCGACCGTCGCCGTCGGGGCGGCCGTTCTCGTGGCACCAAGCGCCGGACTCGCGCTCCCGGCTCGGGGCTCTCGGATCACGATCGTCGCGATCGTCACCGCGCTCCTGGTGGTGCATGCGATCCGGCCCCAGGCCAGTGCGCTGGAGGCCGCGTCGGTGCTCGGCCTGGTGATCGCGGGCTGGGTCGTCGGCTTGATTCTGCGTCGGGGGCACCGCGGAGCCTCGCAGGACGCGCTGCTGCTTTCGCGTGGAGATCAGGCCACCGGCGTGCTGAACCGTCGCGGCTTCATCGAGAACGTCGCCTACGACCTCGACCGCGCCGCGCGACGCGGTCAGCCGCTGCTCCTGGTGGTCGTCGGCCTGCGTGACGGCCTCGGCGCAGCGATCGATGGACTCCCGCCCGATCGCGACGATGCCCTCGTCGACGTCGCGCAGACGCTCGCTCGCGAACTCCCCGCAGGCGCGGCGCTGGGTTGCCTCGGCGCCTCCAAGCTCGGCATCGTGATCCCAGGCGGGCGCTCGGTCGACGCGGACTGGTTCGCCGCGACTGCTCGTTCTGCGATCGACGGCCGCGTGACGCTGTTTCTCGGCGCTGCCTGCAGTCCCGACGGCAGCGCCCAGCTTTCCGAGCTCTTCGATGTCGCCGAGGCCGGGTTGTTGGAGGCGCGGCGGCGCTCACCGCAGGGCATCCAGCTCAGCGAGGTGTCCTCAGGGCCAGGCGAGCGCAGGGGCAAGCGCGTCGCCGTCCACCGCGCACCGGTGAGCTACGAGCGGCTGCGCGCAGCCGGAGGCCCTCCGGAGACCGTTGAGCCTTGGGGGCTCGACGGCCAGTGGATCATGGGTGGGTTTGTGACCGTCGCGCTCTCGGGTCTGCTCTTTTTGGTTGGGACGGTGCTCGAGCGTCGAGACGGCCTGGCGACGACGGTCGTGGTCTACGCCGGCGTGCCCTGGATCCTCACCGCACTCGCGATGGGCTACGCCTACCGCAACCACCCGCGCTCGGCCGGGCATCCGCCGCTGCTGCCGGTGCTCGTCAGCAGCGGCCTGGTGATCGGAGGGGCGGCCGTCGCGGCCCTCGCCAGTGGTCGCGGCGTCCTGGCTCCGATCGTCGCGACGCTCGTCCTCAAAGCCTTCTTCGACGGCTCAACGTTCGACCGTCGCCTCGCCCGGCCGCTCGGCGCAAGCGTGCTGGTGGCCTGGGCGGTCGTGCTGGTGCTTGGTCCGGCGTCGGCGCTCTGGGCGGCGCCGTTCCAAGCGGCGCTGCTGCTCGGGGCGTTTGCGCTCGGCACCGTCGGGCATAACGCCTACGAGGTAGCGACGTCCGGTCGGCTCGATCTCGCCCGCACCGATCCGTTCACCGGCCTGCTCGATCGTGGCGGCTTCTACGAGCGGGGGGAGGCGCTGCTTGCGCTGGGCGATCCGGCGGGTCGCACCACGTTCGGCGTCGTCTTGGTCGATGTCGAGCCGCTCAGCCCTCGCGTCGCCCGAGCCGCGCCCGAAACTGGGCCTCGGCGCACCGCCGCCGGCGTCGTCGCCCAACACCTGCGTGACGCCAGCGTCGTCGCCCGGTTTGGCAGCGGCGACTTCCGCGCGATCGTGCGCGTGGAGTCCAGGGCAGAACTGGAGGCGCTGGTTCTTCAGCTCCGCCAGCAGGTCGCGGCGGCATCGTCGGTGTGCCGGGTTGGGGGCGCGCTCTACGGTCCCGATGGGGTGACCCTCGACGCGCTGCTGGCCATCGCGAGTCACCGTGCCGTGCAGGACGGCCGCCCGCTCGCCAACGCCGCCTGAATCCGGTTCTACGGGTTGCGCTCCGCAGCGGCGCGGAGCATAGTGGCGGCATGTCCCGTCTCTTCCCTGCGTCCCGGGGAGCGAGAAGCGGCGCTGCCACGCGCCGCAGCGACCGCCTCTCGTTCACCTCGCCGAGTGCCTTGCTCGTCGCGCTTTCGTCGGCCGCGTTCGGCCTGGGTCTCGGCGCGCCCGCGCCCAGTTCCGCGTTGCCGCCCGTGAAGACGGTCTTGATGGGCGACGGTGATCTCACCTACTCCGAGGGCGTAAAGGCCACGCCGGCGGGTGACATGAATGGTGATGGGCTCGCCGACGGCGCAGTGCTCAAGCGCCGAAAGAACGGCTTCGGCATCGACGACACTGTCCACGTGCTCCACGGCACGCGGTCGGGCCAGGTTCCTGGTTCGCTGGACGCACTCGGCGGCGCGGGCTTCCAGATTCTGTCCGGCGAACAGATCACCTCGATGACGCCGGGAGGCGACGTTGACGGCGACGGGCTCGACGACCTCGTCGTGCAGCGCAATAGCGGGTTTGCCGTGATCTACGGCGCGGTCGACGCGGTCGACGTGAACATGCAGACCGCGACCCCGCGGATGACGAAGTTCCCGGTCAAGTGGGGCGAGGTGCTCCCAGCCGGCGACTTCAACGGCGACGGGATCGACGACCTGCTCGTCAATGTCGACATCGCGTCGACCGCGCCCGGGTTCCCGGCCTACAACGTGGTCATTCTCGGCGGACCTCGGGTCGCGGCGGTCCCGACGACCGGACCCCGAGTCTTCACGATCTCCACGCCGGTGCGCTGCACGTACGTGTGGTGGGTGCGGCGGTGCACGGGCACCGGCGCGATTCAGGTCAAACCCGTCGGCGACTACAGCGGCGACGGCCTCGGCGATCTGGCCATTACGACGGTCGGCAAGCGCACCCAGACGATCCTCTTCGGCCGGGCATCCGGCAACGCGTTCGACCCTCAGGCTCCGGCACCGTCTGACGGCTACGCCCTGGTGACGGACGACCGGCCAGGCGCGACGGGCGCCCTCGACCTCGCCTCGTTCCCCTACATCAACGCCCTGGACTCCGGCGACCGCAACGGCGACGGCCGAGGCGACCTCCTCATCAGCTCCAGCGACGCCGTCTTGCCGCGCGTCTGGGGCGTGTACGCGTCACGCGGCATCGCAGGGACGGTGGCGTTGTCGTCGCTCGGGGACCCGCTCATCTCCGGTGCGGCCAACGCCGCTGCTGCCGAAGAGGCCAGGAGCGCCATCGGTGACTTCGACGGCGACGCCAAGATCGATCACCTGCGCGGCAACGCCGATTACCAGCACCCGGCGGAGGAGCAGCTGCAGACCGAAGGCGGCAGTCAGACCCCGGCCGGTCGTGGCGGTGCCGAGCTCTACACCCATCTGGCGAAGAGCTACTCGTCGCCGCCGAAGATCACGCCGCGCGGCGCGCCCGAACCCGTGGTCGACCCCGGATTGGTGGTGCCATTTGGAGACATCACCCGCGACGACGAACAATGGACGCGGTACGGCAACGGGACGGCCTTCCCGGCCTACGGCACCGCGCAGCTGACCCCGGCCCAGAGATCGCTCTTCGGGGTCGTCTACTGGCCGAAGCCGATCAATCCAGCCAACAAGACCTTCGAGTTCGACGCCACGATCTCCGGCGGTGTCGGGGCGGGCGTCGGCATGACGGTTGGGTTTGGCAGCACGACGCTCTCGCCTGGCCCGAGTCTTGGAGGCGCGGCGCTCGGCTTCGGCGGGCTCGGCCAAACAGGAGTCGCGGTCGCCTTCGTGACGGCGAAAGCCAACCGCAGCGATCCGAGCAGCAACTTCGTCGGCATCACCAACGGCCGGATCCCAGGGTCAAGCCCGCTGGCGATGCGCTGGCTGGCGACCGCCGATCCAGGCTTCAGTCTGCGCGCAGGCAAGATGCACGTGAAGGTCGTGACGGGCTCGGCGTCGATCCAGGTGTCGATCAACGGCCAGGTCGTCCTGAACTCGCCCGTGACGCTTCCGACCAGCGCGTTGCTGCAGTTCACGGCGGCCACCGGCCCCAGCAACTACCAAGACCACCGAGTGAAAAACGTCAGCGTCCGCTAGGTCTCGGTTCGCCGCGGGCGCAAGCCGGATCTGGCGCGGCACCCGGCGCGGCGCGCCGCCGTACACTGCACCGGGCCGATGTCAGCACCTGATCTGAGCACCCGAACGCGCTACGAACCCTCCGAGGTGGAGCCACAAACCGCTCAGCGGTGGCTCGACTCCGGGGTCTTTGAGCCCGGCGCCCGCGAGCCGGGGGCCGGCCCGGACGACCACTACTCGATTGCGATCCCGCCGCCGAACGTGACGGGCGTGCTCCACATGGGGCACGCGCTGAACGGGTCGATTCAGGACTCGTTGATCCGCCTCAACCGGATGCGCGGCAAACGCACGAAGTGGATCCTCGGCACCGACCACGCGGGCATCGCGACGCAGACGCAGGTCGAGAAGAAGCTTGCGCGCGAGGGCCGCAGCCGCAAGGAGCTGGGCCGCGAGGCCTTCGTCGTGGAGACGCAGGCGTGGCGCAAGGAATACGGCGGCAAGATCGTCGAGCAGTTCAAGCGCGTTGGCGCCTCATGCGACTACGGCGACGAGCGCTTCACCATGGACGAGGGCTACGTCACCGCCGTCCAGAAGGTGTTCGTCGACTGCTTCGAGCAGGGCCTGATCTACCGCGACCACTACATGGTCAACTGGGATCCAGGCAGCGGCTCGGCCATCTCCGACCTTGAGGTCGAGGAGAAGGAGGGCGTCGAAGACACGCTCTTCTCGATTGCCTACCCGTTTGCCGACGGCGACGGCGAGATCGTGGTCGCGACCGTCCGCCCGGAGACGATGTTCGGCGACGTCGCCGTCGCCGTGAACCCGAGCGACGAGCGCTACGCCTCGGCGATCGGGCGCAAGGTGATCCTGCCGCTCTCGGGCGGCAAGGAGATCCCGGTGATCGCCGACGACCACGTGAAGGTCGACTTCGGCTCTGGCGCCCTGAAGATCACGCCAGGGCACGACCCCAACGACTTTGAGATCGGTCGGCGCCACTCGCTGCCGGCGCCGTCGGCGATCGGAGAGGACGGCCGCCTGACGGCCCTCTGCGGCGACTTCGCCGGCCAGACGGCCGACGAGGCCCGGACGACCGTCACCGACGCGCTGCGGGCCTCCGGCGCGCTGCGTGCCGAGGACCCCTACGTGCACACCGTGCCGTTCTCCCAGCGCTCCGGCGCTCGCATCGAGCCGTTGATCTCGCTGCAGTGGTTCATGAACATGGAGCCGCTCGCCGGGCCCGCGATCGACGCCGTCCAGGACGGCCGGGTGCGGATCCACCCGCCCGTGCAGTCGCGCCGCTACGTCGAGTGGCTCAGCGAGATTCGCCCGTGGTGCGTGAGCCGCCAGCTCTGGTGGGGCCACCAGCTTCCCGTCTGGTACCGCGGCGGCGACGGCGATCCGCAGAAGACGGAGGCTCCTGAGACGTACGTCGGGATCGAGCCGCCGCAGGGCGAGGGCTGGGTTCGCGACGAAGACGTCCTCGACACCTGGTTCTCCTCGGCGCTCTGGCCGTTCGCGACGCTCGGCTGGCCGGAGCAGACGCAGGACCTGGCTGACTTCTACCCGACGAACGTGCTCTCCACGGCCCGCGACATCCTCTTCCTGTGGGTCGCCCGCATGGTGATGCTCGGGCTGAAGTTCGCCGGCGACGTGCCCTTCAAGGACGTCTACGTGCATTCGGTGATCCAGGCGCCCGACGGCCGCCGGATGAGCAAGTCGCTCGGTACCGGCATCGACCCGATCGACGTCATCGAAGGTGGTCCGCGTCCGCCGGTCTTCAAGCAAGGCGGCGACTTCCCCGCCTATGGGTCGGACGCCGTGCGCTTCGGGCTGCTTGCGATCTCGACCACCCAGGACGTGCGCTTCAGCGAGGACAAGGTCCAGCAGGGCCAGCAGCTCTCCAACAAGCTCTTCAACGCCACGCGGTTCGTCCTCCTGCAGCTTGAGGAACTCGGCCTCGGCGAGATCGAGGCGGCGCCTGCGCCGCGCACCGACGCCGACCGCTGGATCCTCTCCCGGCTGGAGCGCGTGGCGCGCGCGACTGAGCAGGCGCTCGACGGGTTCGAGTTCGCTCGCGCCGCGCTTGGTTTGTACGACTTCGTCTACGGCGAACTCTGCGACTGGTACGTCGAGCTCGCCAAACCGCGCCTGCGTGGGGGAGACCCGGACGTCCAGCGCGACCTCGCGGCGACCTTGCTGTTCGCGATCGACCGCACCCTGCGCGTCGCGCACCCGGTGATCCCGTTCGTCACCGAAGAGCTGTGGAGCCACCTCCCGGGTGAGCGCGATCTGCTGGCGCAGAGCACGTGGCCCGAGGCTGATCCCTCCGCTATCGACGAGCAGGCCGAGGCTGGTATTGCCGCGCTGATCGAGGCCGTCACCGCCGTGCGTGGCTGGCGTGAACGCGTCGGCGTGAAGCCCAGCGCCGTCCTGCCGGCCCGCCTCCGCGAGCCGCTGGGCGCCGAACTCGAAGCGTCGCTGCAGTCACTGGCGCGCGTCGATCTGGCGGCTGGCAGCGGCGACGCCGTCGCCACCGTCACCACGGCGGGCGTCGTCGTCGACCTGCTGCCAGACGAGAACATCGATCTCGACGCCGCCGACCGGCGCCTCCAGGCCCGGCGTGACGAGATCGCCGGCGAGATCAAACGCCTGGAGGGCAAGCTCTCCAACGCGAAGTTCGTCGAGCGCGCCCCGGCCAACGTGGTGCAGGTCGAGCGAGACAAGCTCGCCGTGCTCCAGGAGCAGCTCGCAGCCCTGTGAGCCAGCGGGATTCGCAGCGCTCCCGCGGGGGCCTCAGCGTCGTACCGGGCGGCGACGCCCCGTCGCCGGTGCCGGCCGATCCCTCCGCTGGAGCCCAGACTCCGGCCGGCCTTCAGCCGGTCGCTTCGCCGGCGCTCGTGCCGCCGCCTGGCCCGCACGAGCGCTGGAGCGATGCGCAAGCCGACGCGTGGCTCGCTGCACGCGACCTCGTCGGCTGGCGCTTCGCCCTGGACCGCATCCACAAGCTGCTGCATGCACTCGGCGATCCGCACTTGGAGGCGCCAGCGATCCACGTCGTCGGAACGAACGGCAAGTCGTCGACGACCCGCATGGTCGCGGAGCTGCTCGCCGCCCACGGCCGTAAGCCCGGAGCCTTCCTCTCACCGCACCTCACCGATCTGCGCGAACGCATCGAGATCGCCGGCACGCCGATCGGAGAGGACGCCCACGCCGCCGCGGTTGCCGACGTGGCTCGGGCTGCCGCAGGCGTCGACGAACCGGGCGACCCGGTCACGCAATTCGAAGCACACACCGCCACCGCGTTCGTGGCCATGGCCGAGGCCGAGTGCGACGTCTTCGTCGTCGAGGCCGGGCTCGGTGGGCGCCTGGACTCCACCAACGTCCTCGGGGCGTCGGTCGTCGCCCTCACGTCCGTCGACCTCGAACACACGGCGCTCCTGGGCAACACGATCGAAGAGATCACCGCCGAGAAGGTCGCCGTCGTGACCCCCGGCGCCGTGCTCGTCCTCGGCGCCGACCTCTCGCAGGCCGCCACCATCGTGGCCCGCGACCATGCCGCCCGCGTCGGGGCGCAGGTGGTCACCGCCAAACCCGAGCCGCTCGATCGCGCGCTCGGCGCCGCCTACCAGGCCCGCAACTACGCCCTGGCTCGGGCCGTCTGCGAGGCCTACATGGGTGCCCTCGATCTGCGGATCGTCCGCGAGGTCGCCCGCAGTTTCACGATGCCGGCCCGCTTCGAGCACATCGGCTCAGCGCCGACCACCATCCTTGACGGCGCCCACAACCCCGCAGGTGCCCGCGCCCTCGCGGCCTCACTCTCTGCGGCCGAGTTGCCGGCCGGCGGCGTCGCGGTCGTCTCCGTCCTGGCAGACAAGGACGCAGCCGGGATCGTCGCCGCGCTCTCAGAGCGCGTCAACCGGTTCGTGCTGTGCGACTGCGGCTCCCCGAGAGTGCTGCCGCCCGCCGAGCTCGCCGCCGTCGTACGCCAGACGGTGCCGGGCGCGCAGGTCGAGGTCGTCGAAGACCCCGTCACGGCGCTCGCCTTCGCCCGCGACGCCGCGAGCGTCGACAGCTTCGTGATCGTCTGCGGCACCCTCGCGCTCGCCCGCACGATCCGCGCCGTCACGGGGGCCAGCGCATGACCCGCGAACAACCCTCAGCCGTCAAACTCATCGCCGCCGTCGCGCTCATCGTGGCGCTCGACATCCTGCTGTTCTTCGCGGTCGGCTATGCCATCGGGAAAGCGATTCTGTAGGGGATTCGACCCGCGAATCCGCCCCGCATCCCGGCGGTATCGTGGAAATATCCTTACCGAGCAGCGCGTCGCCCGCCGTCT
Organism: Solirubrobacteraceae bacterium; assembly: GCA_032119795.1. Lineage (GTDB taxonomy): Bacteria > Actinomycetota > Thermoleophilia > Solirubrobacterales > Solirubrobacteraceae > JAGIBJ01. The sequence goes on along the minus strand of JAUMFO010000106.1, from coordinate 16,876 downwards.
GCAATACGCTTCGCGCGTGTTCGGCCTCGAAGGACCCCTCAGCATCGCCGTCAGCCTCCTGGCCCTCGGCCTGGTGTGCCTCGACCTCGCCCTCGTGTACTGGGTGTTCCGCGACTCCCGTCACCGCGTCGACGATGCCCTGCTCGTCGCCTGCGCCGTTATCGCGGCACTGATCTTCCCGTTCGTCGGCACGCTGATCTACGCGATCGTTCGCCCGCCGGAGTTCCTCGAAGACGCCTACGAGCGCGAAGTCTCCATCCAGGCCAACGAAGCGATCGTCAAAACGCTCGGCGAGCTCGCCCGCTCCAACCGCGAGCTGACGGCTCAAGTCGGCCGACTTGAGCAGCTCATCGTCGTGCGCCGCAAGTCCTCCGGTTCGACGCCTCCGCCCGCGCCCGCAGGCACCGGCACCGCGCCGGCCAGCCGCCAGCGGTAGCGTTTCCCTCGCTGCAGCCCTCGGGCAGCGGCGAACCGCATTCTCGGGCTGCTCTGCTCGGGACTCGCACACCCTTCGTGCCGCGCGAACCCGCGCGGCACCACACGCCACCAGAGGAGCCACGTCATGGCCCGCACCCTCATCCTCGTCAAGCCCGACGCGTTCGCCCGTGGACTCACCGGCGAGATCATCCGCCGCTTCGAGGCCAAAGGCCTCAAGATCGTCGCGCTGAACTGCACCACGCTCTCTGAAGACACCGCCAAGCAGCATTACGCCGAGCATGCCGAGCGCCCGTTCTTCGGCGAGCTCGTCTCGTTCATCACCAGCGCCCCGCTCGTCTCGATGGTCCTCGAAGGCGACGAGCACACCGTCAAGGCCGCCCGCCAGCTCATCGGCGCCACCAACCCGCTCGAGTCGGCCACCGGCTCCATCCGCGGCGACTACGCCACCCAGGTCGGCGAGAACATGGTCCACGGCTCCGACTCCGACGAATCGGCAGCCCGCGAAATCGGGATCTTCTTCCCTTCGCTCTAGGGCGTACCGCTGCTGGTAGCTCGCTTCGGCAAAGAGAGCTACAGGAACCTCGCAGGGCGGACCCACCCACCTCCCCGGTGGGTGACCGCCCTGCTGGCGTTCTGAGTCCCGCTACGGTGGCGGCGTGTCACTTCAGGACAAGAACACCAACCCGGCTCCCCTGCGCGTCGGGGCCGGCGGGCTCATGGTGAAGCCGATCCTCGCCAGCGCCTCGCCGCAGCGCACGGCGATCCTCACGCAGCTGGGGATCGACCACCTCGTCGACGTCGCCGACGTCGAGGAGCGCATGGACGGCAATCCGCGTGAGATTGCCGAGGCCAACGCGCGCCACAAGGCGCAGACCGTCGCCAAGCGCCACGCCTTCGTGCCGGTGATCGGCTCCGACACCATCGTGGTGCTGGAAGACGGCTCGATTCTGGGTAAGCCAGCGGATCTCGACGAGGCCCGCGAGATGCTCACCCTGCTCACGGGCGCCACGCACACCGTGGTCAGCGGACTCGCGATCGTCGGCCCCGGCCGAACCGCAATCCGCTCAGGTTGGGCCGAGACGACCGTGAGCATGCGCACGCTCCAAGCGGACGCCATTGACCGTCACTTGGCGCACGGGGAGTGGGAGGGCCGCGCCGGCGCCTACGCCATCCAAGGCCGCGGGGCCGGGCTGGTCTCGGAGATCCAGGGCGATTACCTCAATGTGGTCGGCTTGCCCGTCGCGCTCCTCGCTTCGCTGGCGCCGGAATTGCTCGACCGAGCGCCCCGCAAGGGAACGGCCGCCGCCTCCTCGCCCGCCGAGTAGACTCCGCGCCTTCCGGCCGCGCTAGCTCCCCTCCGCGCGACCGCGACTTCTCCTGCTCATGGGCCTCTTCGACAATCTCACCGGCTTCGGCGGTCGCGACATGGCGGTCGACCTCGGCACCGCCAACACGCTCGTCTACGTCCGCGGCCGCGGCATCGTGCTCTCCGAGCCGTCCGTGGTCGCCATCGACTCCCGCACCGGCGAGGTCCACGCCGTCGGCATCGAGGCCAAGCGCATGCTCGGCCGCACCCCCGGCACGATCCAGGCGATCCGTCCCCTTAAGGACGGCGTGATCGCGGATTTCGACGTGACGGAAGAGATGCTCCGCCACTTCATCCAAAAGGTCCACCAGAACCGCTGGGCCCACCCGCGCGTAGTGGTCTGCGTCCCGTCCGGCGTGACGGGTGTGGAGAAGCGCGCCGTTGAGGAAGCCACGCTCTCGGCTGGCGCGCGCCAGGCCTACCTAATCGAGGAGCCGATGGCGGCTGCGATCGGCGCCGGCTTGCCCGTTGGCGAGCCGACCGGCTCGATGATCGTCGACATCGGTGGCGGCACCAGTGAGGTCGCCGTGATCTCGCTCGGCGGCATCGTCGTGAGCCAGTCGATCCGCGTCGGTGGCGACGAACTCGACGAGGCGATCATCAACTACGCCAAACGCGAGTACAAACTCTTGATCGGCCAGCAGACGGCCGAGGAACTCAAGCTCGAGATCGGCTCCGCCTACCCGATGGACGAGGAACTCCAAGCCGAGATCCGCGGACGCGACATGGTCACAGGCCTGCCGAAGACGATTGTGCTCACGTCGGAGGAGATCCGGCGCGCGATCGACGAACCGCTCTCACAGATCCTCGGCGCCGTTCGTGAGACCCTGGACCGGACCCCGCCTGAACTGGCGTCCGACATCATGGATCGTGGGATCATGCTTGCTGGCGGTGGAGCCCTGCTTCACGGACTCGACGAGCGGCTGCGCCAAGAGACGCAGATGCCGTGCCACCTGGCCGAGAGTCCGCTCACCTGCGTGGCGGTCGGCTCCGGCCGGTCGCTCGAGGAGTTCGAGGCGATCCACCGCAGCAATCGCCCGAACAACAGCCGCGGCGGTCGCCGCCGCCGCTACTAGCCGAGCAGCGCGCCATGACCCCCGCCGCGCCCGCTGCTCACCACCCTTCTGAGATCAGTCACCCTTGCCAGACGAGAAGACTTTCCGTCGCCGCCGAGCCGTCTTTGTACTGCTCGTCGCCTCCGCCTTCGTCCTCCTGACGGGATCGTTCGTCGGCGCCTTCGGCGGCGCTGAGCGCGGCTTCGCCGGCATCGTCTCGCCGATCCAGGAGGGCGCGTCCAAGGCCGTCAAGCCGGTGCGCGACCTCGTCAACTGGGTAGGCGACACCTTCCAAGCCAAGGGCGCGGTTGAGGATCTGCGAAAGGAGCGCGACGCACTGCGCATCGCCAACGGCCAGCTCGTGGGCAAGCTCAGCATCGTCGTGCAGCGCACCGAGCTCAACCGGATCGCCGCCACCGCGAATCTCGCCCGCTACAGCCCGGTCGAAGCTCGACTGATCGGCGCGTCACCGTCGGCGTGGTATCGCAACATCCAGATTGACCAGGGCACGAGCAACGGCGTCCGCGAGGGGAACCCGGTAGTCGGCCCCAACGGCCTGGTCGGGCGCGTGATCCGCGCCCAGGGCGGCAGCTCGATCGTCCGACTGATCACCGATCCGGAGTCCGGCGTGACGGCCAAAGTCATCAGCCGCAGCCGGCCCAACGGCCTACGCGGTCCGCTCAAGCCGTCGAAGATCGGTGCCGTCGGCGACCTCACCCTCGAGATCGCCAAGACGAGTGCCTACGGCCCGAAGGACCTGGTCTATACGGCCGGCAGCACGTCGACGAAGTTCGAGTCGCGCTTCCCGCCAGACATCCCGGTCGGCATCGTGACGCGGATCGAGGACGAGAACACCGACACGCAGGTCGTTCACGTTCGCGCGCTCGCGGATCTACGCCGCCTCGACATCG
>JAUMFO010000106.1:0-13006 GCA_032119795.1 Solirubrobacteraceae bacterium | reverse complement strand
ACGAAGTTCGAGTCGCGCTTCCCGCCAGACATCCCGGTCGGCATCGTGACGCGGATCGAGGACGAGAACACCGACACGCAGGTCGTTCACGTTCGCGCGCTCGCGGATCTACGCCGCCTCGACATCGTCACCGTCCTGACGGCGCCTGAGGCCAGCCCCGAGGTGACGACGCCGTGAGCTCGTCGAGTCGCGTGCTGCGAGCCCCGCGAGGGCGCGGGGGAGAGGACTCCCAGCTCGTCCTGCGGCTCGTCCTCGTCGGCCTCGCGGCCGTTCTCCTCCAGAACGCCTTCTTCTCGGATCTGCGTCTGGTCGGCGGCCAGATAGACATTCTGCCGCTCGTGGCGCTCGCGACCGGCTTCCTCGCCGGGCCGACCGGCGGCGCTGCGACCGGATTCGGCATGGGGCTGCTCGCAGATCTCATCCTGGGGATGCCGCTGGGCCTCACGTCGCTCGTGCTGCTCGTGATCGGAGACATCGGCGGCCGCGTCGGCAGCGCCCGCGACCCTGAGGGGTTCTTCGTGCCGATGATCACCGGCGCCGTCGTCACGTTCGCGTCGCTGATCGCCACCGGCATCGTGCAGGTGCTTCTGGGCGCCCCGTCCGCGGCGTCCTGGGAGCTGCTCTCCGGGATCATCAGCACCACGCTGCTCAACGGCCTGATCGCGCCCTTCGTCTACCGAGCAACCCGCCGAGGACTGACGGGCGCGCTGGCTCGCGACCCGCGCCAACGACGCCGACGCGCCACGACTACGCGACTCTCCGCGCTCTCCACGAGCCGCGGTCAGACGCTGCAGCGCGGTCGATCGGTCAGCGGGACGCGTGCCTCACGCGCCCTATCGGGGGGCTCGCGCCGCCGCGGCTCTAGGGTTGGAGGCCGGCGATGATCAGTCCTTTGAACAAAGGCGCCTCGCAGAGCGGGGGAGCCGCACCCTCCGGCAACCAGGTGGTCGCGCTCCGCGTGGCGATCATCGGCGCCGTCCTGCTCGGCCTGTTCGCGATCGTCTTCTTCCGCCTCTGGTACCTGCAGGTGCTCTCCGGCGACTCGCTCGCCGCCGCGGCCTCCCAGAACCGCGTGCGCACGGTGCCGATCACGGCGCCGCGTGGCGAGATCGTCGACCGCAACGGCGAGACGATCGTGCGCAACCGCCGCGCCCAGATCGTCGAACTCTCGCCCGGCTCGCTGCCGATGCTCGAGCGGCAGGTCGCCAACGAGTACGGCCAGGACCTCGGCGAGTGGAGCCAGACCGTCAGCGCGAAGGTGAAAGCCCGCCTGGGGGCCAAGAAGGCCGCCAAGCTCAAAGAGACGCCCCAGTGGGCGCTCGACAGCACCCCCAAGCCCCAGATCAAAGCCCTCAACGACCCCGAGCTGCTGCGTGACTACGCGGAGGCTGGGGAGGAGAAGGAACTCGCCCAGCTCACCAAGCGCTACGAGCGCCTGGGCTGGCTCCTCGATCTCCCGCCGGCCGAGGTGCGCCGCCGCGTGATCAAGAGTCTTTACCTGCTGCCATACGGCAACATTCCGCTGCGCAAGAACGGCGCCAGCGACGAGGTCGTGAACTACATCGCCGAGAACGCCGAGCAGTTCCCGGGTGTATCGACGACGACCAAGTCGGTGCGGTCCTACCCCTACCACGGGGCTGGCGCCCAGATCTTCGGTCAGGTCGGCCCGGTGCCCGTCAACGACGAGGGGAAGTCGCGGCTACGCAAGTACCGCAAGCTCAACCTGGCGTCGCAGGTCGGCCTCAACGGCCTGGAGCTGCAGTACGACGGCGACCTGCGCGGCCGCGACGGCCAGGTCAAGGCCCGGATCGACGCGTTCGGCAACGTGCAAGGCGAGCCGGAGGTCATTCCGCCCGTCTCCGGAGACAAGCTCCAGCTCACCCTCGATGTCGACCTCCACGCCTACGCGCAAGACGTCCTGGGGGGACTGAAGTCGCAGTTCAACCCAAGCGACCACCCTGGTGCGGCGATCGCGATGGATCCGCGCGACGGCCAGATCCTCGCGCTCGCGAGCAACCCGACCTTCGACCCAGCCGAGTTCGTGCGCGGCGTCTCCGACGAGCAGTTCGACAAGTTCATCGACGAGAACGGCGACAAGCCGCTCTTCAACCGCGTGACCGACGGCGGCTACGCGGCGGGATCTACCTTCAAGCCGGTCACGGCGTTCGCGGCCGTGGGAGATGGCAAGACGAATCCGTCCGAGGTCATCAACGACGAGGGCAAGATCGAGATCTCCGATCAGTTCTTCCAGAACGCCGAGGGACTCCCTGCCGGACCGGTGAACCTCGAGCGCGCGATGCAGGTGTCGTCGGACGTCTACTTCTACGAGATGGGCAGCCGGCTCAATAACCGCAAGCTGGAGCCGCTGCAGAAGTGGTCGAAGGATCTGGGGTTCGGCCGCCAGACCGGCATCGACCTCCCTGGCGAGAACCCGGGCACCATCCCGGGAACGAAGTGGCGCGAGGCACTCTCAGACAAAGAAGCGAAGTGCCGACGGAGCAAGAATCCGCCGATCCCACCTGGCCCGACCTACAGCGTCTACGCGGCCGCGGCCCGTGGCTGCGGGCTCTCGGACATGCGTGACTGGTCGGTCGGCGACAACGTCCAGCTCGCGATCGGCCAGGGAGACATCGGCGCCACGCCGCTCCAGCTCGCCGTGCTCTACTCCGCGATCGAGAACGGCGGAAAGATCGTGCGCCCTCACCTGGCGAAAGCGGTGCAGGACCGCACCGGCGCCACGCGGCAGACCTTCCAGTTCAAAGCCAAGCGCCAGGTCGACCTCGCCGGCACTGGCGCGCTTGAAGCCGTGCGCAATGGCTTGGCGAAGGCCGCCATGGAGCCCGGCGGCACGTCGGCTGGCGTCTTCGCGAACTGGCCGAAGGACCGCTATCCCGTTTACGGCAAGACGGGGACCGCGCAGAAGACGGGCAAAGCTGATCAGTCCTGGTATGCGGCCTATGTGCCGGATGCCAAGAATCCGATCGTCGTGATCGTGACTGTCGAGGGTGGCGGCTACGGCGCTGAGTCGGCCGCACCGATCGCCGGCCAGATCCTCGCCAAGTGGTTCGATGTGAAAGACGCGGGCATAACGGCCGGCGACTCTTCGACGCGATGATTCTCGGCGCAGTCAAGCGGTTCGATCCGCTCCTGCTCTTGGCCACCCTCAGCCTGCTGGCGATCTCGTACTTCGCGGTGCGCGTGAGTTCGGCGCCTGAACTGGCCAGCCGCCAGCTGATCTTCATCGTGATCGGCGTGGTCGTGATGATCACCGTCTCGCAGGTCGATGTGCTGCGGATGCGCGAGCTCAAGTACGGCCACTATGGCCTGTTGATCATCGGCCTCATCCTGATTCTGCTGCTCGCCGCAGACACGAAGGGCGCCAAGCTGGCGATCGTGATTGGCCCCGTCCAGCTGCAGTGGTCGGAGTTCGGGAAGCTCCTCTTCGCGATGGCGATCGCCGCCGAACTCGTCGACCGTGGCCGGCAGATCAACGAATGGTCGACCACCGGGCGGGTGCTGGCGATGACCGCTCCCGTGCTGCTGTTGTTGCTCGCAGAGCCCGATCTTGGCTCGGCGCTGGTGTACGTCGTGATGCTCCTGCTGATGCTCGCCGTCGCCGGCGTCCCGAGCCGCCATATGCAGGCGCTGGCCGCCGGTGGCCTGGTCGCGATCGTGATGGTGCTCGTGGTGCTTCCGGCCGGCGGGATTCAGGTCCTCAAGCCCTACCAGGTGGATCGCCTCACCTCATTCCTGGATCCCAGCGGCGGCGCCGACGGCGAAATCAGCGACGAGGCCTACCAGCAGCAGCAGGCGATGATCGGCATCGGCAACGGTGGGCGCGTCGGCCAGGGCGAAGACGCGACGCAGTCCAGTAGCGGGTTCATCCCCGAGAACCAGACCGACTTCATCTTCGCGGTGATCTCCGAGCGATGGGGATTCGTCGGCGCCGGACTGGTGCTTTCGCTCTATGCACTGCTGCTCTGGAGGGTCCTCAGAGTGCTGATCGAGGCCCGCAGTAGCTACGAAGCGATCGTCGTGTCCGGCATCATCGGCATGCTCTCGTTTCAGATCTTCGAAAACGTAGGCATGAATCTTGGCATCATGCCGATCACAGGGGTAACCCTTCCACTTTTGTCTTATGGCGGCTCGTCCGTGATCGCGACGCTCGTCGCGCTGGGGCTCGTGCATGCAGTGCACGCCCACGCGCGCATCTCACGCGATCCACGGGTCCGCCTCCAAACCCATACTTAGAACGGACCCCTGTCATGCAGAAACAGGTCCTGGTCAGTGCAGACCGCGGAGAAACCCGCGTCGCCCTCCTAGAGAAGAACACGAGCGCCCCGAAGCGGCGCCGCAAGGCCGATCCCGCTGAGGGCTACCAAGTCGCCGAGCTCTACTTTGAGCGTCGCGGCGCACGCTCCATCGTCGGCAACGTCTACAAGGGCAAGGTCGACAACGTCCTGCCTGGCCTCGAGGCCGCCTTCGTCGACATCGGCCTGGAGAAGAACGGCTTCCTCCACGTCGACGAGATCGTCCTGCCGGGCGTCGAGCAGGTCAAGCGTGGCCGCGGCCCCGCCAACGGCCCCAAGATCAGCGACCTGCTCAAGCCGGGCCAGGAGATCACCGTGCAGGTGATCAAGGACCCGCTCAAGAGCAAGGGCGCACGCCTCTCGATGGAGCTCACCATCGCGGGCCGCTACTTGGTCTACGCCCCTACGGGCGAGGGCATCGGCGTGAGCAAGCGCCTCGACGACAAAGAGCGCGAGCGCCTGCGTAAGGAGATCAAGGGCCTCGACACGGGCGCCGGTGGCGTGATCGTGCGCACCGCGGCCTACGGCGCCGACCGCGCTGGCTTTGAGCGCGAGATGCTCTACCTCCAAAAGCTCCACCAGGTGCTGGAGGCCCGCGTTGCCAAGTCGCAGGCGCCGTCGCTGGCGTTCCAGGAGGCCGACCTCGCCGTGCGCGTCGTGCGAGACATCTTCGCCGGCGACTTCGAGCGTGCCCTGATCGACGACGACGCCCAGTACGAGCGTCTCGTTGGGTTCCTGCAGCGCACCGCGCCGGAACTCGCCGACAAGGTCGAGCGCTACCGCGGCCGCAAGCCGCTGCTGGAGGAGTACTCCGTCGACGAGGAGATCGAGGGGCTGCTCGCCAAGCGCGTCGACCTGCCCTCCGGCGGCTACCTGATCATCGATTACGCCGAGGCGCTCACCGTCATCGACGTGAACTCCGGCTCCTTTGTGGGCAAGGGCAAGCAGGCCCGCCTCGAAGACACGATCACGAAGATCAACCTCGAGGCTGCCGAGGAGGTTGTCCGCCAGCTGCGCCTGCGCGACATCGGCGGCATCATCGTCATCGACTTCATCGACATGGCCCGCGCCCGCAACCGCGACGCGGTCCTCAAGGTGCTGCGCACCGCGCTCGAACTCGATCGCACGAAGACCTACACCGCCGAGCTGAGCAAGCTGGGCCTGGTCGAGATGACCCGCCAGAACGTGACGGAAGGCGTGCGCGAGATCATCACCCGCGCCTGCCCGACGTGCCACGGCGAAGGCGTCGTACGCTCCGAGGAGACGATCGCGCTCGATCACGAGCGTGAGCTGCGCGAGGTCGCCCGCAAGTCCAAGAAGACCGACGAGGCGTTCCTCGTTCAGATGAATCCGCGCGTCAGCCAGGTGTTCACCGGCGAGGGCGGCTTCGTGCTGCGCGACCTGGAAGAGACCACCGGCAAGCGCTTCCACTTCGAGGGCTCCGAGGGCCTGCCGCTCTCGCACATGGAGATCCTCATGGCCGGCCCGGCCGACGAGGTGGGGGAGCGGGCGATCCCGTTCCGCGAGGGCGACGAGGTGCTCGTCCACATCATCGAGCCGCACATGTACGACATGGATCGCGCAGTCGCCAAGATCGACGGCTACATCGTGTCCGTCAGCGGCGCCGGCAAGCTGATCGGCGACAAGCGCCTCGTGCGCATCGAGTCGGCGGGTCGGACCTCCGCCGACGCCGTGCTGGCCGACGGCCCCGAAGCCGGCGCCTCCCGCGCGGCCAGCCAGGCTCGCGCGCGCCGCCGCGTGGCCGACGCACCCGCCGCCGGCGAGTCAATCCGCCCGAGCTCGCGCCGCCCCAGTGCAGCGCTCGCCGCGGCCAAGACGGACGCTCCAGAGGAGGACGGCGCCAGCGAAGGCGCCGAGTCCGCTGGCGACCACCTGCGCGCCGTCTCGCGGCCCATCGGGGAGGACGCCGCGCCGGTCGTGACGGACGACCTCGCTGAGGCCCCTGAGGCCAGCGCTGACACGCCAGAGGTGGAGGAGCCGAAGAAGCCCGCACCGCGTCGCCGCAGCCGCGCCCGCAAGCCGAAGGCCGAGATCGACGCGGCCGCGAGCGCTGACGCTCCGACCGGTACGGCCTCGGGCCCAGCGGCGTCGACCGACGCTCCTGCGCCTGTTGACGCGGCGCCCGCAGTCGAGGCCCCGGAGCAGGCTCCGGGAGAGGCCGACGCCGCGAGCGGCGATGCCGTAGACTCACCTGCTCCGCGGCGCCGACGTGTGCGCCGCCGCGCGTCCGCGTCCCGCGGATCCGCAAATCCTTCAGAGAGCTGACATGGCATACGCGATCGTCAAAACAGGTGGTAAGCAGTACCGCGTCGAAGCCGGACAGGAACTCCTCGTTGAGCGCCTGGCTGTCGACGTCGACTCCACGGTCGAACTGCAGCCCCTCCTCGTGCGCTCCACCGCTGCCACCTTCTCCGGCGACAAGCTCGCTAAGGCCAAGGTGACCGCCAAGGTGATCGGCCACGAGCGCGGAGAAAAGATCCGCATCTTTAAGTTCAAGCCGAAGCGCGGCTACAAGCGGACCACCGGTCACCGCCAGGAGCTCACGCGCATTACGATCCAGGAGATCCATGGCGCATAAAAAGGGCCTCGGCTCATCCAAGAACGGCCGCGACTCAAACAGCAAGCGCCTCGGCGTCAAGCTGTTTGCCGGCGAGACCGTCACGGGCGGCGAGATCATCGTCCGTCAGCGCGGCACCCGCTTCCGCTCCGGCGAGGGCACCGGCCTCGGCCGTGACCACACCGTGTTCGCGACGCGTCCCGGCAAGGTCCAGTTCACCACCGGTTGGCGTGGCCGCACGATCTCCGTCGAGCCCGCCCCGGAGAAGACCGCCGCCTAGGCGCCTTCCCACCAAGATTCCTCTGGCCCGCCGATGGCGGAGACCAGAGTGTTCAAGAGCCGCCCTCCGGGGCGGCTCTTGTCGTTTCCGGGGTCGGACGCCGCCCGGGCACCTACCGGTGTGGTGTGACGACATTGTGGCTTGGTTGGCACATTCCTCCCACTGTGTGCTCCGACACGTTATGTTGCGCAGTGAGCGTCCCCCGGCTCGTGTCCCACTACGGAGGAACCTCGTGTCCCGAACCCTGTCCCGGTCGACTTGGTCGACGTGCGCGGTGCTCGCCAGTGCGTCGATGGTGCTCAGCCACGCCCCGGCTGCCGCAGCGTCGCCGGCGGTGGTCGTCACGACCAAGACCACGGTGAATTACCGGTGCTTGTTTCCTCTCGTCGGCGTCCAGCCGATTGCCGTCGGCTGGACGCTCCGAGTCCCGCAACTGATCCGCTCCGGGGAGTCAGTCGCCTACGAGGCGAAGTCCACGTTGCCGCAGCTGCTCACCGTGGCCAGCCTCGACGGTACCCTCGACGCCGGAATGGACCTCGCCGTGAGCGGCGGTTCGACGCGACGGTTTCCTGTTGCCCTCGGCGCTGTCACGTTCGCGGCCCCTGCACTGACTCCGAGTCTCGACTTCACGGCATCGACGCAAGCTCCGCTTGAGTTCACCGAGGTCGGCGGCGCCGACCTCCAGGCCGCGACGCTGCACTTCAACCTCAGGGCCCGCGCCGCGTCCGGAGCCACGGTTCGGCTTCGCCCCCTGACGACCGACATCGACGGGAAGCCGGTAACGGACTCCGACGGCCTGGCCGACACCTTCGACGTCTCGTGCAAGGCCGACCCGGCACCCGTCACCGTCGGGAGCACCGCGCTCATGGAGGGCGCGGCGGTGCTCGACACCACGCCGCCGACGGCACCGACCGAGGTCGAGCTCCAAGCGGCGGACCTCACCCCGACCTCCGTCAACCTGCGCTGGGGTGCGTCGACCGACGAGGTTGGCGGTTCCGGTCTGAAGGAGTACGTCATCCGCTACGAGGACGGCCCGGCTGGGGGCGTTCGCGTCCCTGCCGGAACGGCCTCCAAGCTGATCACCGATCTGAGCACCGATACCGAGTACCGCTTTGCCGTCACGGCGGTCGACTACGCGGGGAACGAGTCTGCGGAGCTGCTCCTGCCGGTGGCGACGTTCCACTTCGACCCCTGCTGGGTCTTCGCGAACTGTCCTCAGCCGCTCGCCCCGATTGCGCCGGCGGCGGTCGCCGTGACGGAGACGTCCGCGCGGATCCAATGGACGGCACCGAGGGACGAGAACATCGCCGGGTACCGCGTCGACGTCGTCGGACTCCAGGCCCCACGGCCGGAGTCGACGGCTGAGACCCGTGTCGACCTCACCGGTCTCAAGCCTGGGACCGCGTACACGGCGAAGGTCACGTCGATCTCCAAGGACACCACCGCACCGCCGTCGGAGCCCGCGAGCGTCACCTTCACCACGCTGGCTCCGGTCTGCGGCGCGCCGTGCGGGGGCGGTCTGCCCAAACCCACCGGTCTGCGCGCCGCCGACGTCGGCGTCACCACCGTCGACCTCGCCTGGGACAAGAGCAGCGTCCCGGAGGCTCCCGAGGTCAAGTACGACGTCTACTCGGGGACGGTCAAGCTCGGGACGACGAGCGCGACCGCCTTCCGCGTGAGCGGCCTGAACTCCGGCACGGCCTACACATTCCGTGTCCAGGCGGTCGAGATCGGTGGTCTCACGAGCGAGTTCAGCGACAACCTCCCGGTCACCACGCACAATCCCGTGCCTGAGACCCGCCACTACTCCTACAGCGTCACCGGCACGACCGTCCTCAAGACCTTGGCCAAGGGCAGTCTGCCGCTCAAGGGTGGCGTCGAGGCCGACCTTGGCTCCGTCAGCGGGGCGTTCTCCGCCGACCTGACGCTCGCGAACACCTCCGGCCGTCTGATTGCCGGCGGGTTCCTGCCGCTGACGGCCAAGGTTGGCTTCGCGCCGTCGGGCAAGACCACCGGCCAGCTGACGGGCGGCGTGCTTCAAACGAAGTCGTGGGTCCGGATCAAAGTGCTTGAGGTGAAGCTCTTCGGGGCGATCCCACTCGCCGGTGGCAACAGCTGCCAGACCAGGCAGCTCTCCGAGATCGCCCTCACGTCCGGCGCCGCGTTCGACCCGTCCGCGGGCGGAACGCTGGCTGGCACGTTCAAGATCAGCGACCTCAACGGCTGCGGCGTCCTCAACGGGCTCGTCTCGCCGCTGACCGCTGGCGCCGGCAACACGATCAGCATCAACCTCGCTCCGAAGGGATCCTGAAATGTCCAATGCACGCCTGGCTCTGCCGGGCCTCGTGGCCCTGGCCGCCTTTGTCGCACCGCAGACGGCCTCCGCCGGCGCTTCGCTCGACTACCGCTGCCAGTACCCGCTGGCCAGCACAGGGGCAGCGAAGGTCGACGTCGATGCGTTCACGCCGGAAGCGGTGTTCGAGCCGTCCGTGGGGCCAGCCGAGTTCACGGTCGCCGCCACGCAGACACCGCTGACGGCTCAACGCCTTCAGACGTACTACCCAGGGGTCAAGACGATCGCCGGCACGGGCACCGCCAAGATCGCGGTGCGGTTCGACGATGGCTTCTCGTTGGACCTCACCGTCCCGCTGACCATCGAGCCGTCGTCGGTCGGCGCTGCAGGCGTCGCGCTCTACGGGAGCGGGAAGACCCCTCGGATCGACCTCGACTACGGCAACGCGGAGATCAACGCTGGCGGTGTCTCGTTCAACCTCCAAGCACTCGACGCTCAGGGCGACCCGATCCTCTACGCCGGACCAGACTTCGACGGTGAGACCTGGCCCGACTCCGACGGGGACCGGTCCACGTGGGACGTGCGCTGCGCCGTAGCTCCCGCGGGGCAGGACCTGTTCGTCTCGCGGATCGAGAGCAACGTGATCTACGAAGCGTGCTACTTCGGCGGTGACTACTGCCCAGTCCCGTCTGCGCCTCGTCACCCGCGAGTCATCAACATCACCCCGCAATCCGCGGAGCTGCGGTGGACCCGCAACAGCACCCGAGGCTACGGCGACTACGCAGGGTTCTCGTATTCCGTCGAGGTCGACGGTCGCACCCTGCAGACCAGCGGAAGTTCCCTCGCGCTGACGGGCCTCAGTCCGAACACGACGTACACCGGCACGATCCGCGCGACCTATCCCGGTGGCCTGGAGGCTCCGCCGAAGACGTCCGAGCCAACCACGTTTACGTTCACCACGACGCCGAGCGACGGCGTCGATGCGACACCGCCGTCGACGCCGACGTCCGTTGACCTCGGTCGTGCCGACCTGGAGCCGACGTCGCTGAACCTCAAGTGGGGCGCCTCGGTCGACGAGCCGGGCGGCTCAGGGCTGAAGGAGTACGTCGTCGATTGGAACGGCGGTACGCGCACCGTGCCGGCGGGCACGACGTCGACCCGAATCGATGGCTTCTCGGCCCCGCTCGGGGAGGTCCGGGTTGTCGCGGTCGACCAGGCCGGCAACCGGTCTGCGCCGCTTGTGCTGACCCCGTACGAGACGATCCCCGACTCCTGGCGCCCCACCATGCCGGGAGACGGAGCGCTCACGGACGCCGACATCACCGCCTCGTCCGTCAACCTCAAGTGGGGAGCGTCGGAGCAGCCCGGTGGGCCCGGCGTGAAGGAATACCGCGTGTCCTACGACGAGGGCGCGGTCTCCCGCACCGTCCCGGCCGGCACAACCTCCGTGCTGTTCACGGGCCTTGGTAGCGACAGCGAGTACCTGTTCCGGGTGGTCGCCGTCGACCAAGACGGCCTGGAATCCAAGCCGCTCGAACTCCTGGTGATCACCAGGCCGATGCCCACCACGCAGGAGCTCGTCTACACCCTGGGCGGCACTGCCCGGCTCAAGACGCTGACCGGGGGCGCGCTCCCGATCCGAGGCGGTCTTCAGGGCCAGCTGACGACGGCCACGGGTACGTTCCTCGGGAGCCTGACGCTCGCGGAGAGCCAGGGGCGGCTCCTGGGCTGGAGCTTCCTGCCGCTGACGGCCAAGTTCGGGTTCGTCGAGTCGGGGAAGACCACCGGCGCCTACGCAGGCGGGGTCCTGACGACGAGCAGCAGGATCCGGGTGAAGGTCTTGGAGGTCAAGCTCTTCGGAGCTATCCCGCTGGCCGGTGGCAGCACGTGCCAGACCAAGCAGCTGTCGACGATCGGGCTGAAGTCGGGGGCCGGGTTCACGCTGGAGTCCGGTGGGAGCCTGTCCGGCACGTTCTCGCTCAGCGACCTCAACGGCTGCGGCGTCTTCAACGGCCTCGTCTCACCGCTGACCACCGGCGGCGGTAACACGCTGACGCTCACGGCGACCACCAAGAACCAAGTCGGGTAGACCGAGGCGCGCGTGGTGTCGTGGCCGACCGGGCCGTGGTACCACGCGCGGATGGCCGAGCGAGGCGGCCGGCTAGGTCGGCTGCGAGGTCGGCCGGATCAGAATCTCGTTGATGTCGACATGTTTGGGCTGGTCGAGGGCGTAGAGCACGGCTCGCGCGATGTCGTCCGGCCTGAGCGCGTCGGGCTTGGGTGTGTCGAAGAAGGGCGTGTCGACCATGCCCGGCTCGATCAGCGTCACGCGGATCTTGCCGTCGACCTCCTGCCGCAGCGCCTCGCCCATCGCAGTGACGGAGAACTTCGTCGCGGAGTAGAGCGAGCCTGGCAGGGCGCGGCGGCCCGCCACCGAGCTCGTGAGGAGCAGGTGGCCGGCCGACTCGGTCAGCGCCGGAAGCGTCGCGCGGATCGTGTACGCGGCGCCGAGGACGTTCGTGAGCACCATGTCGCGCCAGTGCTCGGGCGTCTCCTCCAAAAAGCCGCGCTTGGCTCCGAAACCGGCGTTCGCGAACGCGCCGTCGAGGCGCCCGAAGTGCTCAAGCGTGGCGGCCACCATGGCCTCCTGGCTGGCGAAGTCCGTCACGTCGGCGGGGACCGCGATGGCATGGTCGGCGCCGCCAAGCGACTCGGCGAGCTCCTCGAGCTTGCCTTCGCTGCGGGCGGAGAGTGCCACGCGCCGCCCGGAGGCGACGGCGAGGCGAGCAGTCGCCTCGCCGATGCCGCTGGACGCGCCGGTGATGAGCAGGACGGGGCCGTCAGACATGCTCGCGAGCCTAGTGCGGCCTGAGCGCCCGTTTGCGGCCTACTGGGCCGGAAGCGGACCCGCCGCCCGCAGGCCGCAGGCGAGCGCACCCTCAGAGCCGCACGGTACGCCAGGGAGCCAGTCCACGAACACCAGCCGGTCGCCGTCGTAGGCCGCGCCGTGCAGGATCGTCGCGCGACCGATCGAGCGCCGCAGACTCAGCTGAGCGGTGCTCGCGCCCGCATCGGTCCAGCGGCCCACGAAGCTGGGCGTCTCCACGATGCCTTCGACGTAGGCCTGGACGCCGCCGTCGGTGAGCTGCGGTGCCAGGACCTGGCGGGTGCCCTGGCCCGCGCGGTGCGTCCCGAGGGTCGTCAGGCGCGTCCACGTGCCGGCGGTGCTGCGCAGCCACAGGCTGGAGCTGTAGGCCGGCTTCTTCGATCGAAAGTCGATGACGGCCGCGATCCTGCCGGCCGCGTCGACGTCGAGGTCGGCCACACGCACGCTTCCGGGGGCGGGCTTGCCGTGCGCGGGCAACCAGCCCTCACCCGCCGTCCCGAGCTTCGGCAGGGCGACCGTGGCCGCGGGCGCACCGTCGATCGAGAGATACAGGCGAGTGCCATCGGTGCCGCCGCGCCGGGTGAAGACCAGCCGGCTACCGGCGAGATCGCCGGTCATCGCCCCCGTCGTCGCCGGCAGGGCCCGCGAGGTCCCGTCG
>JAUMFO010000105.1:0-2750 GCA_032119795.1 Solirubrobacteraceae bacterium | reverse complement strand
GTTGGCGCGGGGGCGTTTGGATCGCCGAATGGGCTGTCGTTGCCCCCGCAGCCGGCGAGCGAGAGCGCCGCGCTGAGCACGAGCACGACGGCCGCAGACCGCTTCGACACCTGGCTAGGACTCACCACACACCATCTTTTGAGCATTCTCCCTGACCGGCCGGTTTGCAGACCCGCTTCCGCGCGCCGATCGGCTGTACGAGGATCGCGAACTCCACGTCGTCGCCCGCGTCGGCGACGAGTTGGTAGCGCAGCGGCTTCGTCGCGCTGACGTCGACCTCGCCGACGCCGTCGCCGAGGTGCAGCGAGCCGGACGCGTCGCCGAGCGCCTCGGCGTCGGCGCATTTGCGAGCGTCGTTGGTCTTCGCGAAGCATGCGTCGACGCGGTCGGCGACGGTGACGAGTCGCTGCTGGAGCACGTCGGCGCTGACGGGGTCTCCACCGGAGCCGCAACCAGCGAGGGCGGTGCCGAGGAGTCCGATTGCAGCCGCGACCAGCAGCAGAGGGGAGGGAATGGGCCCAGACACGCCGCGGCAGCCTATCGCGCAGTCCGCGCGCGGCAGGCCGACAGGGGATGGGGCCGAGCTTCCGCAGATCGTTTGGCCAGGCGGAATCTTGGCGTTACGGTATTCCGATGCGCCGGATCGCTGACCATCTGACCTACGCCAACGTGATGTCGACGTTTGCGGCGTTCGTCGCGCTGGGCGGTGTGTCGTATGCGGCGGTCACGCTCCCGAAGAACAGCGTCGGGAACACCCAGCTCAAGAAGAACGCGGTCACGAGCGCGAAGATCAAGAACGGCACGATCCAGGCGCCCGACCTGGCCCCGGGCCTCCTCGGTGGCGGCGCCGGCCCGGCGGGGCCACAAGGAGCGACGGGACCTGCCGGCGTCGACGGCAAGCCAGGCGTCGACGGCAAAGTCGGTGCGACGGGGCCAGCAGGCCTTCAGGGCATCCAAGGCGTCGCCGGGCCAACGGGCCCGGCCGGCCCGAGCACGGGCCCAGCAGGTGGAGCGCTCGCCGGGACCTACCCGAACCCGACGCTGGCGAGCGGCGCGGTGACGTCGGCTGCCTTTGCCGCCGGAGCCGTCAACGAAGCGGCGCTCGGTGGCAGCGCCGTGACCAACGGAAAGCTTGCTCCGAACGCGGTAACGACCTCCAAGGTTGCCGACGACACCGTCACCTCCGCGAAGGTCTTTCCCAACGCTCTGACGGGCGCTGATATCGACGAGTCCACGTTGGTTGGGGTGGTACGTGGCGGTCAACGCCAGGTGGTCTTCGACGAGGCGATGACTCCGGGGCAAGCGCTGTCGCTGAACGTGACGAGCCCGGCGTCGTTGGCCGGGTCGCTGTCGGCGATCTGCGGGTCAGGCGGGGCAGGGACCGAAGCCGGCCGGATCACGTTCCGGTGGCAGAACACCACGCCGAGCGGACTGCGGATCCAGAACGGCGCGATCACGTTCTCGCCCACACCGCCGAACGGCAGCGGGACGCCGATGGTGCAGATCACCGACCACCTCGTTGAGGCGTTTGCAGGCAACGGCGACGTCCAGCTCACGGCCCAGAGCGACGAGTCGGCGACCGTCAACGTGAGCCGTCATGCCCACGTCGAGGTGACGGGCGACGACGGCGCCCACTTCTCCGCCGACATCCACTCGATCAACCGCGTCGACGACGACAACGACGCTACGACACCGCCCGCGAGCGCACTCTGCCGGGCGACGATGGTCGGCCAGGTAGATACGCCTTAAGGGCCGAAGCTACGCCGTGGCGGCGACGCCTGAGATCTTCGCGATCAGGTCGACCATGTCGCCGGTGATCTGCATGAGCTTGGAGTTGGCGCTGCGGAATCTCGGCATTAGAGTATTCCGATGCGCCCGATCGCAGACCATCTGACCTACGCGAACGTGATGTCGACGTTTGCGGCGTTCGTCGCGCTGGGCGGTGTGTCGTATGCCGCGGTCACGCTTCCGAAGGACAGCGTGGGCGGTACGCAGCTCAAGAAGAACGCCGTCACCAGCGCCAAGATCAAGAACGGCACGATCCAGGTGCCTGACCTGGCGCCTGGCCTGCTCAAGGCGGGCGCGGCTGGCCCCAAGGGTGAGACGGGCTCTGCCGGCGCAGACGGGAAGGTTGGCGCGACCGGCCCAGCGGGCGCCAAGGGCGACGCGGGCGCGCAGGGCCCCGTTGGTCCTGCAGGGCCGAGCACCGGCCCCGCAGGCGGCGCGCTCGCTGGGACATTCCCCAACCCGACGCTCGCGAACGGTTCGGTCAGCACGGCTGCGATCGCCGCCGACGCCGTTACCGGCGCCAAGGTGGCGGGCGATACGCTCACCGGCGCCGATATCGACGAGTCGACCCTCTCGGTGTTCCCGGCGACGGGAGACGCGGCGTCGTTTCTCGAGTTCGCGCCGTCGAGCGGCTCTTCCCCGGTCTTCGCGTTGAGCATGCCCGGCACGAGCGGGACGATCGACGTCGGCATCGACTGCACGCAGTCCGGGAGCAACTACGGGGTGGCCTGGAGTCTGCGCAGCACCGCGACGGGTGGGACAGCGCGCGTCATCGTCACGCTCGACAACCCGAGTGGTCCCGGCACGCCCGTGTCGGTCTCGATCGGCGCGGGTGCAACGGTCCCGCTGGCTGCCCAACCGACGAGCACGGTCGTCAACGGCGCGTACACGCTCACCGGCATGCTCATCGGCGCAGGCGTCAATACCTCGACGCGGTTCTCTGCCGCGATTCAGACGCGTGC
>JAUMFO010000104.1:0-9188 GCA_032119795.1 Solirubrobacteraceae bacterium | reverse complement strand
CTTCGTAGGCCAGGGCAACACGCTCGTCACGAAGTGCCCGTCGAAGTTCAACGGCGAGGCGCTCAACGCGCCGCGGCCCGCGAATGCTGGCCCGGCCGCTGCCGCGCCAGCCGCCAGCTGATGGCGCGCACCTGATGGACGTCGTCGGCCGCGCACTGCTCATCCTGGCGCTGGGCGCCGCCATCTTCGGATCGGTCGCCGCGCTGACGGCCGCCCGTGGCGTCGGGCCGGTGGGCCTGCTGCCGGCGGCGCGCCGCGCCCTCTTCGCCGTCCTGGCGCTGGCGACCGGCGCGTTCGTGCTGCTGGAGGTCGCGTTCATCCAGCCCGACTTCCACTACTCCGTCGTCGCCAGCCACGCCTCGCTGACGACCCCGCTCGCCTACCGCATCGCGGCGCCCTGGGCCTCCCAAGAAGGGTCGCTGCTGCTCTGGCTGACGCTCCTGGCGCTCACGTCCACGATCGCGATCCGCTCGCTGCGGGGGCGCATGCGAGAGGTCGAGCCCTACGCGCTTTCGATCCTGCTGCTGCTCGCGGCGTTCTTCGCGGCGCTCCTGGTGTTCGCGGCCAAACCGTTCGCCGTCACGGACTTCGCCCCGGATGACGGGACCGGCCTGAGTCCGCTGCTGCGCTACCCGACGATGATGATCCACCCGCCGCTGCTCTACAGCGGCTACACCCTCTTTGCCGTGCCGTTCGCCTTTGGCCTCGGCGCGCTGGCCGCCGGTCGCGTGGGCACCAGCGAATGGATCGTCCACACGCGGCGGTATGCGCTCATCGCCTGGCTGCTCCTCGGCACCGGGATCGCCCTTGGATCGCGCTGGTCCTACGCCGAACTCGGCTGGGGCGGCTACTGGGCGTGGGACCCGGTCGAGAACGCGTCGCTGATGCCGTGGCTCACGGCGACGGCGTTCCTCCACACGATCGTTGTGCAGGAACGCCGCGGCCTGCTGAAGACGTGGAACATCTCGCTGGTCTTGGCGACCGGCCTGCTCTGCCTCCTGGGCACGTTCCTCGTGCGCTCCGGCGTGCTCTCTTCGATTCACGCGTTCGGCGCCTCCACCGTCGGCCCGCCGTTCCTCGCACTGATCGGAGGCCTGCTCGCGCTCAGCATCTTCCTCGTGATCAAGCGCCGAGCGATGCTCGAACCCGAGGGCGAGATCAACACGTTGTCTCGCGAATCGGCGTTCCTGCTCGGCAACCTGGCCCTGATCGTCCTGGTCGTCGTGATCCTCTGGGGCACCTTCTTCCCGCTCTTCTCCGAGGCCGTCGCCGGCGAGCGATCGGCCGTCTCGACCACCTGGTTCTCGCAGTACGCGACGCCGTCGGCCTTTGCGATCGTGGCCCTCTCCGGGCTGGCGCCGCTGCTGCCCTGGGGCCGCGGGCGCTGGGGCGCATTCGGCCGCGCGACGCTGCTGCCGTTCGCCGTGGCGGCCGTCGTCGTTGGGCTCACGGCCTTCGCTGGCGGCACCGGCAGCATCGCCGCCCTGCTGATGGCGGGCGTCTGCGCCTTCACGCTCACGTCCGTCGGCCGCGAGTTCTGGATCGGCGCTCGCTCCCGCCAGTCACTCACCGGCGACGCACCGCTGCGCGCCCTCCAGGGCTCCATCGCCGGGAACCGCCGACGCTACGGGGGCTACCTCGTCCACGCCGGTCTGGCGATCACGCTGCTGGCCGTGGCCGCGTCGACGGCGTTCGACACGACGCGCCAGCGCCCGATGGAAACCGGCCAGCGGATCAAGCTCGCCGGAGATCGGGAGCTGGAATACGTCCGGCCGACGGCGCAGATCGTGCTCGACCGCAACGACCGCGTCGAGCGGATCGACTTCGGCGCCGTCATGCGCGTCTGGCGCGGCGGAAAGCCCGCCGAGAGCCTCACGGCCAGCCACGACTTCTACCCGTCGCTGGCCGCATTCAAGTACGGGCCCGTCGGGCGATTCTTCGAAGGCGAGGAGACCAGCGAGATTGCACTGCGTAGCCGGCCCCAACGAGACCTCTGGGTCGCCGTGACTCCCGACTCCGACGCGATCGTCGCCCGCGCCAAGAAGGTCGACGCCGGCTTCCAGGACCTCGTGTCCAGCCAGAACCTCGGTGTCGACATCCAAGCCACGCTGCTGGCCAAATCGCTGCAAGGCATCGTCGATCAGCACCTCGCGAGCAACCCGCCGGTGATCGTGCGCGCCATCGACGCCCCAGGCGTCTTCTGGGTCTGGATCGGCGCGGGCCTCATGGGCCTCGGCGGGATCCTTGCGGCGAGTCAGGCGTCGGTCGCTCGGTCGCGCCAGCGCGCCGCCGCTCTGGCACGCGTCGGCCAAGAGCTCGGCCCCGCCTGATCGCTGCGCGCCGGCCCGGCCCGAACCGGCGCCTGCTCGGCGCCGGCCCGTCACGATGGGCACCGTGACTCGCCGTCCCCTGCGGCTCCTGCTGCGTCCGCTGCTTGTCGCGGCGGCGCTGCTTTGGGTGCCCTTCGTCGTCATCTGGGCCCTCGACGTTGACGTGGTCTGGGTCGTCCCCAGCGCGCTCGCGTTCCTGCCCTACGTGGTCGTGGCGACCCTCGCGATCTGCGTGCTGTCGCTCGCCCTTCGAGCGCGCCTCGCCGCAGGGCTGGCCGCCGTCGGCCTCGTGGCGCTGATCTGGCCGCGCGCCGACCGCCTCGTCGCCGACGAGCAGCCGCCCGCTCCAGGTCCTCAGCTCGTGGTCGCTACGAGCAACGTGCGCTTCGGCGAGAGCGATCCGGCGCGCCTGCTCGAGATCGTCCGGCGCGAACGTGTCGACGTGCTCGCCATCCAAGAGGACACGCCGGACTACACCGCCGACGCCACCGCCGCCGGCCTTCGCAAGCTGCTGCCGTATGCCGCCGCAAAGCCCGCACCAGGCGCCAAAGGCGTGTCGCTCTACTCCCGCTACCCCGTCGACGAGATCGCCCCGACGCGCTACGACTTCCGCTCCCGCGGCGGCATCCTGACGCTGCCGGGCGGCCAGCGGATCCACATCCGCAGCGTCCACCCGCCGCCGCCCTTCAGCCCGAAGAACCTCGTCTCCTGGAAGCGCCGGATCGCCAACCTCCCCGGGCCAACGGCTGGGGGCGTCCCGACGATCCTCGCCGGCGACTACAACGCCACCCTCGACCACCACCCGCTCCGCGAGCTGTTGGACCGCGGCTACCGCGACGCCGCCGAGCAGGCGGGGGAGGGCTGGCGCCCAACGTGGACCAACGGCCGCTGGGCCACCCTCACCATCGACCACGTGCTCGTGCCCAGTCGCGTCGCCGTGGAACGGGTCGGAGTTCACGACCTGCCCGGTTCCGATCATGATGTCGTGCTCAGCCGGATCCGACTCCCGCGCTGATTCCCCCACCTCAGAGCCCCCCACCTTGCTCCTGCAGTTCCTCATCGTCATGGCGGTCCTCGCGGCCGTCGTCTGGTTCATCTCCGGGCCGCTGCGCCCCGGCGCGAACACCGGCCCAGCCCAGATCGACCCGCGCCTACTCGCCGATCGCGACCGCGCACAGCTCGCCAAAGACCGCAAGCTCGACGAGATCCGCGAGCTACGCGGCGACCGCGCCGCCGGCAAACTGACGCAAGCCGACGCCGCCCCGCTCGAGCGGGCGCTGCGTGCCCAAGCCGCCGACCTGCTTCACGCCCTCGACGAGGCCGAAGCGGCCATCGACGCAGCCGAAGCCGCACTCCGTGCGCAGGGCAGCGCCGAAACCACCGACGGTCCGCTACCCTAAGCACCCCATGGAATCGGCTCTCCAGATCCTCCAGCTCATCCTCTCGATCGGCCTGATCGCAGGAGTGCTCGCGCACGCCGGCAAGGACGGCGGCCTGTCCGGCGCCTTCGGCGTCGGTTCCGGCTCCGGTTCCCTCGGCGGCGGCTCCATGATGGAGCGCAACGTCACCCGTTGGACGGTCGCCCTGATCATCCTCTGGGTCTTCAACACGATTGCCCTCATCAAGCTCGCGTAGACGCGCCCTCTGGCACGGCTCTCGCTTGCGTCTCTCGTCCGGTCGCAACTGGCCCGGCCCGGAGGCCTGAACCAGTCGCGCCCGAACGAGATCTGCGGCGCGATAGCCGCACCAGAGAACGCGTCTAGGATCGGGTTCTAGACCAGGACTCTGATCCCGGCCGCTACGACGGCTGGGCACCAGGTGGCCGTGGTTCGCTCGGGCAGGCGGTCGAGGCAGGCGACGAGTTCGCCATCGGTCGTGAGGCCGTCGATGTTGGCGATCAGCTCCACGAGATCGCCGGTGAGCAGGACGTCGCCGAGCAGGCGCGTCGGCGTGCCGCGGTCGATGGCGTAGGCGGCTCGCCCGATGGCGGTGAACTGAGACGAGCCGGGCCCGTCCGCCACGACCCGGTCGATCCGCCCGATCGCCACGCCGCGATCGATCGGCATCATCAGGGCCTCCAGGCCGCCAGCATCGCCAGCGGAGAGCAGCAGGTTGCGGGCCTGCGCACCGGACGGCGTGCCGCCCAGCTCCGCCGCATGGCCGGTCGACGTGAGCAAGCCAGCCTCAGCCGCCGAGCGCGTGTCGTGGATGGCATCGCCCAGCACCCCTTCGGCGATCAGTCCGACCGGTCGCGCGGGGACGCCCTCCACATCGACGGCTCGCGCGAGGGTATGGAGGTAGCGCGGGGCGTCCGTCAGCGTCACGCCCGACTGCGCGACCGCCAGCCCGACTCGGCCGGTGTAGGGACTCATCCCAACGGCGTGGCTGTGGCCCGTCAGCGCAGCGCGGCCCAGCTCCACCAGGAGCGGCGCTAGCGCGGGAGGGAGGAGGACGACCGGTTCTCCGGCGGCCAGCAGCTGCGGCCCGCCGCTGCGGTCACACGGGAGCGCCAGCGGGGTGGCGCGCCGCCCGATCTCGTCGGCGGCGAGCTCCATCATCGCCGGCGCGCTCCCTTGGGCGTAGCCGACGAGGTGGCCGTCGCCGTCGACGGCTTCCGCGCAGATCTGCGCGCCGGTGCGGCGATCGGTGGCCAGTCCGGCGCCGCTGCGCGCCACCGCCAATTCAACGTCCTCTGAGCGCCAGCTGGCGAAGCGGTCGCGGCCGACCGTCATCCCGACCGCCGCGGCGGCCTGCCGGGCGGCGCCTGCGGCGTGGAGTGGATCCAAAGCCGCCGTCAGCGCGTCGAATCCCTCGTGGCCAGCACCGGCGCCGACCTCTGGCAAGGGGCGAAGATCGGTCAGCGCAGCAGCAGCCTGGGCATGCGCCTGCTCGGCGAGCGCCTGGAGCTGGGCATCAGACGTCGAGGCGGAGCAACGCGCCACGCCGATCCGGCCCGCGCCGTCGCGCACCATCAAGCGAACGAACACGTCGAAGGTGCGCCGCGGCGGGGCGACGGCGCCCTCGGGGGTGCAGCGCACCGTGAGTTCGCGTCGCAGCGAGACGCTCGCGATCGCCTCCTCACCGCCGAACTCGGCTGCGCGCCGCGCGAGATCTGCCACGTCGAGCGCCATCTGGCGGCCACGTTATCCGCCCGGCCCCCGGACTTCGCACCGCGGAGCGCAAGCGGGGGACGGCCCTCGCGGAACTCCCACGGTCATCCCAGGAAGCTCCAAGGCGCCACGTCGATGGTGGAGGCAAGCCCGGCAGCTTGTCGCCGGGCCAAGTCCAAGCACCTCAAGGAACCGCTCATGACCAAACCGCTCAAGAAGCCCGCCCTCGTCCTCGGCGTCGCCGCGATGCTCGTCTTCGGCGCCGCCGGAATCTCCGCCGCGGCGACCAGCGTGCGCGTAGCCGGCACGACGCCCGAGGCTCAGCGGGCACACGGGCGAGGACCGGTCCAAGATCCCACGACGCTCGCGACCGCGCTCGGCGTGAGCGTCACACAGCTTGAGTCGGCACTGGAGGCGGCCCGCGAGAAGACGACGGCCGCAGACCCCGCCGCCGACGCGGCCACGCAGGCCAAGACGGTCGCCGAGCTCCTCGGCACCACCGAGGCGCAGGTGGAGAAGGTGCTGGGCGCCCAGCGTCCAGCAGCTGCCAAGGCCGGCGCTGGACGTGGCGGTCATGGCGGCGGCACACCCGCCGAGCGGACTGCGCTCATCACGGCACTCGCGACCGCGACGGGCAAGACCGAAGCCGCCGTGAAGGTCGCACTCTCCAAGGCCGACGAGGTGCAGGCTGCGGCGCGCCAGGCGCGCGCCGCCGAGTTCGCCAACAACCTGGCCGTCCAGCTCGGGCTGAGCGAGTCGAAGGTCTCCGCGGCGCTCGAGGCGTCGCGGCCGGCCAAGCCGACCCGCGCCGCCAAGCAGGGCACGACCCAGGCCAAGTAGCGGATCCCCGCGGCCTGGCCGCCCTCGCAGAGGAGAGCGGCCAGGCGCGGGATCACGCGGCGGGGATCAGCGGACGCTGATGCTGCCCGCGGGCTTCGTGCTCACGTTGCCGCCAGCGTCGATCACCGAGACGGTGACGGCGTAGGTGCCCTTGGGGAGCTTGCCGATCTTCAGCGACCAGCCCGAGGTGCCCTTGGCTACCAGCGTCACCGGAGCGGACTTCGGCAGCGGCTTGCTGAGCGTCCCCACGCCGCTCACGAAGCGGTACTTGGAGCCGGCCTTCTTCCCGAGCGCGATCTGTACCGACTTCACGCCAGCGCCGCAGCCGGTATCGGCCGCCTTGCCCTTGATCGTCAGCGTGCGACCGGCGAGCTTCTTCGACAGCACCTTGGCCGTCGGTGCCGCGGTGTCGGCGCACTTCGCCGCGGCCTGAGCCGAGGCGCCGACCGGCAGGACGTCCGGCGTGGCCGCAGAGGCGAGCAGGCGCGGGGTCTCCGCGATCACCGTCTCCGGGACGGCCGAGCCAGCGCGCCCGGTGAGGGCGGTCGGTCCGTCGATGGACTCCTGGAACCGCACGTCGGAGAGCTGCACCGAGCCGGTGGCCGGGAAGCCCGAGCCACCGAACACGAAGGACACCTTGCGGATGGCCTTCAGATCCACGCCCTGGGCCGCGAAGTCGGCCAGAGGCACACGCACCTGGTTGAGGATGATGTGCAGGCGAGCGTTGGCGCTGCCCGTCGTCTGCTGCAGCGCGGTGCCGTAGCGGCGGTCACCGGCGCGGACGGAGGCCGTCTTGCCGGAGGCGTCGGTCAGCACGATGGCGAAGTCCTGCTTCGTCAGCGCCGGGTTCCACTGGGCGTCGCCCGTGCGGGGCGGGTTGCGGCTGTCGAAGAAGTTGACGGCCGCGCCGAGCGCGAGCGACTTCTTCGTCGATAGGTCGCCGTCGGCCGCCGGGATGCGGGTCTCCAGCTTGGCCTCGTCGTCCCAGGCTAGTGCGAGCTGCATGCCATACGACTGGTTGACGGGGCCCTGCTCGCGGTTGCTGGACTGCCCACCCGGAACGTTCGTCGCGGGCAGCGGGCACGGCTTCGCGGCCGTCGGCTGGATCGTCGAACCCACGTACGAGGGCTGGAAGTGATCCGGCTCCGGGTTGCACCAGTCGACGCCCGTCGACGTCGTGACGGGCTTCGGCGTCACGCCACCATTGTCGGTGTAGGGATTCGAGAACCCGCTGGCCGTGATGGCGGTGCCGACGGCGCTGACCGTCGTGGGGTTCTCCACGCCGGGGCCGATCACGTCGGCGCGCTCAACGGCCGGCGCGAAGTACGACGTCTGCAGGTACTGGTTGCAGGCGATCCGCGTGCCGGTGGTGCTCGTCGGGCAGGACGAGGCCGGCAGGTTGTTGTTGCCGGGCTCGGCGGTGAGCTCGCCCGTCATGTAGGGATCGAACGCGGTCTCGTTGCCGACGTAGCGGCGGAAGAACGCGTTCATCGTCGCCAGGCCGACGCGCATCTGATCGCCCATGTATGCCGGATCGGAGCTGAAGGCCGTTGCGCGGCTGTAGGTGCCGAGGATGCTCGCGCGGCTAGCGACCTGCGAGGACATCCCGAACTCCAGGCCGCCCGACAGGCGGATGCTGGTGCTCGCGCTCGCGGCGAACGGGCCGCAGGCGACGTCGGAGCCGGTCGAGTCGTCGTTGTCTGCCGACCACACCGTGTTGAAGTAGTTGTGGTTGGCGCCCAGCAGATACATCTGGATCTTCGGGAACGGATCACCCGGCACGGCGTATTGGCTGCGCTCGAAGAAGCGCCCGCCCTGCAGGTTGGACACGTCGCCGTCGCAGGCCGGCAGGATCGTGAGGTACGCCGAGCCGTAGGGTGCGCGGCGCTCGTAATCCACCGGTGCGAGCGAGATCACGCCCGCCAGGTTGTAGCGGCGGCCCGGCGCGGGTCGCTCGCGGTTGTAGTCCATGAAGCTCGTCACGGCGTCGCCGCCGCGGGAGTGGCCCATCATGCCGATCCGGCTCATGTCGAGCTTGCCGACGAGGCTGGCGCCGAGGTTGTGATCGGCGTCATTCGGAAGGGCCGTCTGATTGGCCTGCCAGAGCGCGTCGAGCTGCGCCGCGATCATCAGGCGCCGCTGGTGCATGCCCTTGGCGCTGGTGTCCTGGTAGTACATGAGCTGGTCTTGGTCGATCGACGCGACCGCGTAGCCGTGGCTGGCGAGGTTGTTCGCCATGTAGCCGTAGCCGAGGTCGTTGCGGTTGAAGATCGAGCAGTTCGGCGCTGAGCCGCCGGAGACGACGCCGTTCGGGGCCGCGATCTGGCAGCTGCCGTGGTTGCCGTGCACGAGCAACACCAGCGGCGCAGGCTTGCCGAGGTTCGACGGGTAATACAGCGAGCCGCGCACCTGGAGGGTGGCAGCCGACGTCTGATTGCTTGGCGCCGTGCCGAGGTAGTTCGGCTCCTGCAGATTGACGGTGCCCGCCTTGTACTGCTGGACCTCCGTCACCGCGTACGGGCCGCGCTCCATCGGGTCGGGGGTGGCAGCGGTTGCGGCTTGCGGCGCGGCAAGCGCGATACTCGCGAGCAAGAACCTCGCGAGTTTTCTCAGTCGTGGCGGGGTGGGGGCGGGGGTCACCGTTTCTCCGTCGATCGTTGGATGGAATGGCCGTGTCCTCGCCGAATAATCTGCAGGGATAGCTGCAAATTGGCGCTTTTGGCCACGGGTGCGTGACGGTCGATCAGACCGCTGCGGACCACTGCTGCCGAGGTGTGAAAGGGGGGAACTCGGGCAGCGGGGCAAGCGTAAGCAGCGCCGTTTGTTGGACGGTTGTACATGGGTCCAATGATCGGAGAGCCAAGTTGGGACCGGCGTCCAACAAAGCGGACACCACCGCCTGGTTATC
>JAUMFO010000103.1:0-5417 GCA_032119795.1 Solirubrobacteraceae bacterium | reverse complement strand
GCCAGGCGATGCAGCGCTCCTCGACGCGTTGGGTGAATCAGCTGGCGGCGGGGACGGCCACGAACCGCGGCTTGCTCGCCTTGTGCTCTGGTGGCGAGACGCCCCCGGCGGCGCTGCTGCCGCTCGACCTTGCGCCGACGAAGGCCGGCGACACCTGCGTGGCCGGCGCCGTGGGCTACGACGGCAACCCGCTGGAGGCCAGCACGCTCGTCCTCGCGACGCCCGACGGCCGCGTGACGAGGAACGACACCGACGCCAATGGCAAGGCCGAGGTCTGCATCAAAAACGGGCCGGCGATCACGTTCGTCGACGTGTGGTCTGAGGTGGCGAAGACGGCAAAGTCGAAGGTGTTCCGGTGCTCGGTGCCGATCACGGGGGACTGCGTCGACGTCGCCACGATCAAGCCGAAGACGTGCATCGTGAATCTGCGCGGCAAGGATCGCCTGCGCTACGTGAAGCGGGGGAGCAAGGTTGCGGCGCAGAAGTGGCGGGCGACGCTGAACTGCGACGACTACAAGACCACCAAGCAGGTCAAGACGCGCGCGTTCAAGCTCGTCACCGTGCGGAAGAACGGCAAGCCCGTGAAGAAGAACGGGAAGGTCGTCAAGAAGAAGGTCTACCTCTTCAAGATGGTGCCGGTCCTCAAGAACGGCAAGCCCGTCAAGGACGCCAAGGGCAAGACGATCCGCAAGAAGACGCCCGTCTACAAGACCACCACGCAGACGATCCAGCCGAAGTTCGCGCTCTCTTACCTCGCCAAGGCGGCCAAGCCGAAGAAGGGCCAGAAGCCGAAGGTGATCAAGGAACGCCGGCTGCGGTATCTCACGCTCAAGCACGGCGTGACGGTCGAGTTCTCGATCAAGGGCAAGTACAAGCTTGGCGACCAGATCATCCTGGTCCACAAGCCCGCCCCCAAGCTCGACGCCCTCCCAAGCGTCCGCCAGCCAGTGACGCTCAAGAAGCCCCTGGCGGCAAAGAAGATCAAGGCCAAGAAGAAGTAAGGCCTGGGCCGCTGGGCCTGTTCGCGTCAGAGTTACCGGACGCCCGGTAATTTCGACGCGAGGAGCTGATCAGTCCAGGCGGAGTAGGTGCCGAACGTCGGCCGCGACCTCGGCGGGGAAGTGGTCGATGCGGCGATCGGTGATCGCGAAGCCGCGCAGCTCGTGGCCGCTCATCGCGCTGGCCTTCTGGCGGTCGCGCTCGAACGTGATCTCATCGCGGTGGGTCTCGTAGACGTCGATCTCGACGTAGGCCCCGTAGAGCTCCCAGTAGGCGTCGAGCTCCCAGCCGTGAACGAGCGCGTTGGTCTGGGGCAAGGGGATGCCAAAGCGCTTACAGAGCTCCACGAAGCGGTCTTCGACGTTGCTGCGCACGACGCGAGTGCGCGCGAGCCCGCCGGTGAGTTCTGCGTTGAGCACGCGCGAGCCGGGAAATGGCGCGGCCTCCAGTGCTTGGCGCAGCGTCCCGACCAGGGCGTCGTCCTCGTGGGCGGCGCCTCGGAGTACCCGGCGCAGCGCGCGCTTCGCCTTGTCGATGTTCTGGGGCTTGGATTCGCGGGCAGCGTCTGCGGCCAGGTCGAGGATCAGCCGACGTGGTGAGGTGGTGCGCAGACCCCGCACCACGATGATGTCTCCGGGTTTGACCGTGGTTGCGCCGTGGCGCTCCAGCTTTGGGTGTTTGCGGTAACCGGACGGCCCCGGAATCAATATCTGCGGCTTACTGGGCGGCCACTGCAGGTGACCCAGAAAGTGGCCGGCGGACAGCCGGGTGAGTGCGGAGGTCGGTCCGCATTTGAGGAGCGCCCAGCGCAGCATGCCCTCATGCGATTCCGGCGAGCCCGCGCCGCGGTAGACGCCCCAGGTGATTCGGACGAGGATCCCGTCCTCAAGCAGACGGGTGATGCACGGGGGCTTGAATCCGAGGGCGGAGAGTTCCTTGCTGGAGATCACCCCGTAGTGGTCGCGGAGGAATGCCTGCAGCGCGATGCGCCGTGCTCGCCAATGGTCAGCCGGTTCAAAATGAGTCACTACAAGTAAGAGGGTCTGGCGAGGGAAAATTCGCCCCCCCTCGACCCAAATCCGTGGCGCGCGAGCCGACCCGGGCCCGCCGGCGTGCGCGGGCCAGGCGCGTTCGCGTCAGAGTTACCGGACGCCCGGTAATTTCGGCGCGAAGAGCAATCGATCGGCGCGCGGGCCAGGCGCGTTCGCGTCAGAGTTACCGGACGCCCGGTAATTTCGGCGCGAAGAGCCCGGCGGGTCCTCCGCGACTCCGATTGCGCGCCCGGCGCTTAGCCGGGGCCGGCGGCGCGCTCGCGGGCGCGCTCGCGGGCGGCGCGGGCGTCGCCTTGGATCTTGGGGGTCTTGGCGGTGGGGTCGAGCTCGATGATCGCGAGGCGCTCGCCGGCGAAGATGAGCTCGCCGGGCGGGGCGAACCGCTTGCCGGAGACCGGGCAGGTGGGATCTAGCAGTGCGTAGCGCACGGGCAGCGTCCGCATGAGCTGGCGGCCCTCGGCGGTGCCGTGGAGGATGGCGGCGGCTTGGCGGGCGACGATCAGCTCGGCCTTGGGCTGGATGTCTTGCTCCTCCAGCGCCGGGTAGGTGCGGGTGTGCAGCAGCCAGGTGGCGAGGAAGCTCCAGCACCGGTCGGTCGCGACGATCTCGCCCGGCTCGAGCTTGGTGGCCAGGCCATCGAGGGCCCGCAGCGAGGTTGGGCTCGCAAACGCGTAGAAGTCGCGCACCTCCTCGGCCTGCCGCCATGAGCCGGCGAACACGACGGCAACCCCCGCCGCGAGCGCCACGGCGCCGCCGACGAGCGCCGGCCGCCGCCAGGCCGGATGGGTACTGGCCAGGCCCTCGGCTGGCTCGCTCTCGCCCTCGGCTGGTTCGCCCTCGCCCGCCGCCGGCCGCCGCCGCCCGCGAAGCGCCCCAACGACCGCTGCGAACCCCGCGGCGCTGATGAGCGCCAGCGGCAGCGGCATGAAGAACGTGACGCGGGAGTAATACAGCGGCAGGTGCAGCACCCACCCGTAGGCGAGCACCCCGGCGATGAGCGCCATGCCGAGCGGCGGCCACACCTCGCGCGGGAGCCGGCGCCAGAGGGCGAGGCCCAGCACGGTCGCAAGGGCGACGCCGGCGAGCAGGGGCGTGACGTCGCGCAGGGCGAGGGTGAGGTCGATCTTGGTGGGGAGGTAGCTCGTGTAGGGCAGCGTGCCGCCGGACTGCGACGCCCGGGT
This sequence comes from Solirubrobacteraceae bacterium, assembly GCA_032119795.1. GTDB lineage: Bacteria > Actinomycetota > Thermoleophilia > Solirubrobacterales > Solirubrobacteraceae > JAGIBJ01. The sequence continues at coordinate 2,185 of JAUMFO010000103.1, read as the reverse complement.
ACGCAGATCGAGTGCGACGAGCAGCCCGATTGGCGCGGCGAATGCGGCGGTGCGGGCGGCGGCGATCAGGAGCGGGCGGCGCTCCCGCACCGCGAGGGCTGCCAGCAACGAGAGCCCAAGCGCCCCAAACATGAAGAGGGCGGTGAAGCGGTGTGCGGCGACGACGCCGACGATCGTGATCGCCAAGCCGACCTGGGCGCGGCGGTCGAGATCACCGGCAAGCCACGCGCCGATCTGCACCAGCACGAGCGCCAGGATCGCCAGCGCGCCGACGTTCGCCAGGCCGTGCCACCCGAGGATGTTCTGCGAGGCCGGGACGATCGCCAGCAGCAGTGTCGCCAGTGCGGCTGGCGCCAGCCCGAACCACGTCCGCGTGGCGCCGAACACGACCGCCCATTGCAGCACCATCAGGAGCACGATCGCGCGCACGAGTGCGCCGGCGGGGGCACCCGTCATCAGCAGCGCGGCGCCCTCAAGCGCCGGCACGCCCGGGTCCTCGCTGAACGGCCGACCGCCCATCCACAGCTCGTTCGTGAGCAGCAGCGAGCCCTGGTGGCGGATCTCGTCGGCGTAGAGCAGGTACTTGGCCCAGTCGTCTCCGGGGACGGGCAGATCGCCGATCACCCGCCAAGACAGGACGAGCCCAACCGCGACGACCGCCGCGAGGACCAGGAGATCGAGGCCGACGGGCAGCAGCCGCTCACGCCACGTCGACGCGGCCACGCCCGCGCTGGCGCTCGCGTCGAACTCACCGGACGCCCGGTAACTCTGGCGCGAGCGAGCATCGCCGCGTGGCACGGCCAACCCCGCCAACAACAGCGCCAGGATCACGACCCGCACCGACACGCCGGTGAGCGGGATGCCGAGCTGCGAGATCGAGATCAGCGCGATGCTGGTGGCGGCCAGGCCGAGGGCGGGCGCGAGGGTGAACTGGGCGATCGGCCGGTCGCGCAAACGCTGCGGCAGCAGGCCCGCAAGGGCGTAGCCCGGGGCAAGGAGCGCGGCGGCCGCGAGGCCGAGCGTCGCCATGCCAGCGAGGGCAAGGAGCACCTCCACCACGACGACTCCAGCCCCGAACCACCACATTGCGGGGGCGAGAGTGTGCGCGGTGTAGCGCTCTCCACCCTGGGAGGTGCGTAGCATCTGCGCTGCATGATGGCATCTGGTCTGTACGTCGCGACCGCCGTGTTGGCCGCGGCGCCCGCGGCAGCACTCGCGCAGGGCCCGGCTCAGGCCGACGAGGTGATCGACGCGTCGTCGACCGCCACGACCGCCGGCTCGACGCCCGCCCGGACCGACGACAACCGCCCGTCGCAGGCAGACATCTACGCACGGCCGGAGCGCCTGAACCGCAGCGGCGTGACGCGCGGCTTCTACAACGCCTACGACGCCGGCTTTGCCCGGGTCGAGCTCGAGCGGGGCGTCAAGCTCGCCGGGCTGGCGACCGTCACCAGTGCGCCCGCCAGGACCGAGGCTCGGGCGGGCGTCGGCAGCAGCGGGTCGCCGTGGACGGTCGCCATCGTGGTCGTCCTGCTTGCGGCTGCCGGACTACTCGCTTCGCTGGCGATGCCGTCGGCTGCTCGCGCCGCGGTTCCGGATGGGTTCGTCGGGATCACCACCGAGGATGCCTACACCGGCGCCGACGCCTACGCGATCAAGCAGCTCACCGCCCAGCACAACGCCGGCTTCACGGTGGCGCGCCAGGTGTTCCGGTGGAATGAGATCGAGTGGGGGAGCGGCGCCTACGACTTCTCCGCGACCGACCGTTTCGTCGAGAACGCCGCGATCTCCGGCATGCGCGTGATGCCGCTGCTGCAGGGCGAGCCGGAGTGGGCGACGAGCCGACCGAAGAAGAGCAAGTACCGCGGGTTCTTCCCCCCGAAGGACAACGCGCTGCTGGGCCGCTTTGGCGCGGTGCTCGCCCAGCGCTATGGCCCCAACGGCTCCTTCTGGGCCGCGCACCCCGATCTCACGCCGATGCCGTTCACGTCCTACCAGGTGTGGAACGAGCCGAACTTCCCCACGTATTGGGGCGGCAAGCCCAATGCGAAGGCCTACGCGGCGATGGTGGCCGCCGTCTCCACGGCGATCCGGGCGGTGCAGCCTGATGCCTACATCGTCAGCGCGGGCATCCCCGATTCCAAGCTCGGCCAGCCGCCGGCGAAGTTCATCCGCACGATGCTCA
>JAUMFO010000102.1:0-14308 GCA_032119795.1 Solirubrobacteraceae bacterium | reverse complement strand
CCGAACGCCCAAAACGGGCGCCCCAGCCGCGAGCCCCGGGCGGAGTTGACGCCTAGGGGGGCGAATTTCCCTCTCCCAAACCCTCTTATAGGTATGGAGCAAAATTCTTCAGGGCCCGACGAGACGCCGACCGGTAAGCCGTCGAAGGCCGCCATCAACCGCGCAATCCGCGGTCGCATGGCCAAGCAGGCCGGCACGATCGGCTACGACCAGCTGCGGGCGATCGGCCTCAGCCCCAAGGCGATTCGCACGCGGATCGACAACGAGGAGCTGTATCCGCGCACCGCCGACGCGCAGCGCAAGCGCAAAGAACCGCCCAGGAGCGACCGCAAATCAGCCCTCCCATCCCGCGGCGTGTTCGCGGCCCACCCCGGTCCGCTGATGATCGACGGCCTGCGGTGGAGAGCCGTCCTGGCCGCGCCCGGCGGCGGCGACCTCGCCGACGTCAGCGCCTGCGCCCTGCACGACCTCACGCGACCGAGCACGACGATGCACGTCCTCCACCTCGGCGGCAGCTGGATTGCACCGCCCGGCATCATCAGCACGGCGACAACCGTGCTTCCCGCGACCGACCGAACCAAGGTCAGGGGGATCCCGACGAGCACGATCAGCCGAGCCATCCTTGACGCCGCCAAGCGCGTTGACGCCGACGACCTCGACGACCTGCTCGATCGGGCCGTGGAGCTGGAGGTCTACAACGAGCTCGACTTCCAACGCGTCCTCAAAGAGCGGTCGACGATCCCCGGCGTGGAGCAGCTCAACGATGCCATCGCCCGCCTCGACGGGAAGAGCGGCGAGTTCCGCAGCACGTTCGAGCGGAAAGCGACCCGACTGGTGGAGACGTCGACGCTGATTCCCTCGCCGGTCGTCAACGTCCTCGTCAAGGGCTTTCGGCCCGATCTCCATTGGTGGAACACGCGCGCGATCGTCGAGTGCGACGGCCGCGACTACCACCGCTCGCTCGCGCAGGTCCTGGCCGACGAGCGGCGCGAGGAGATCCTGCTGCGGCTCGGCTACGTGATCCTGCGGCTTCGTTGGAGCCAGCTTCGCTACGAGCCAGAACGCACCCTCGAGCGCATCGAGCGTTTCGTTCTCGCCAACCGCGACGCTCCAGTCCCACTCCGATAGGCCCGCGCCCCGAACGCCGAAACCGGGCCTTCTACGCGCGAGCCCCCGGCGCCCCAACCAACCCCGCGCCCCGAACGCCGAAAACGGGCCTTCCGGGCGCGAGCCCAAGCGTCAACCGCCCCGCCAGCACCAACACCGGCGGGCCCGCCTCGCCACATCGCGCTCCGCCCTCGCCGAAACAACCGGGCCGGCGCCCCAACCAACCCCGCGCCCCGAACGCCCAAAACGGGCCTTCAGCGCGCGAGCCCCCGCCGCTCCAACCAACCCCGCGCCCCGAACACCGAAAACGGGCCTTCAGCGCGCGAGCCCCCGGCGCGCCAACCAACCCCGCGCCCCGAACGCCCAAAACGGGCCTTCCGCGCGCGACCTCGGCCCGCAGGGCCGGCGCCAGCCCGACGGCCTATCGGCGCGGGACGCTGATCGACCCCGTCGTGGTGACGGCGTGGGCGCCGCCGTCGATTGGGGTCACCACGGCGCGGTAGCTGGCCGTCCGCGTCGACAGGCGAGGCACGCGGGCGCGGAAGGAGGAGCGGTTGACCGAGGCGGATTTGGCCAGCGACGCTCTGCGGGCGGTGATCCAGCGTCCGGTGGGCGAGCGGCGTTGAATCACGACCCGGCCCTTGGCCACCCCGGGGTAGACGAGCCCGCGCAGCTCAACGGAGCCGCTGCGCTTGCCGGTGCTACGCAGCTTGATGCGAAGGCCGCCGGTGGTCGTGGTCGTGGCGCTGCTCACGCCCGCGGGCGTGTCGACGGTGACGCGAAAGCGCGTGGCCCAGTAGAGCTTGGGCGACGTGAATGCGTAGGTGCCCTCGTCGGACGCGATCATGGAGCCGACCTCCACAAACGGCCCGGAGAACGGGTGGTCCTGCCGCCAAAGCTTCACCTGCACCCCACGCACCGAGAGCCCCTCGACTTTGCCGGTGATGCGGGCCGTGCGGCTCCACTCGATCTGCCGCTGCGCGAGCCGGACGGAGACCGCCGAGACACCGCGGGTGGTGCGGAAGGTGTGCTGTGAGCCGCGGGCTGTGCCGGTCGCGTTGACGGCCACGGCGCGGAACGCGTAGGTGGAGTTCGACGACAGGCCCGTCAGCGGGATCTGCACCGAGGTGACGGCGCTGCTCGCCGGGACCGTCTGCTCGGCGGTGCGCAGGCCGTAGCTCGCCGACGAGCCGTACTCGAAGTAGACGCTCGTCGCCTGACCGCGCGGGTCGACGCGGGCCACCAGCGTGGCGCCGCCCGGCGTGCGAGCGATCGCCGAAGACGTCTGCACCGACGGCGCCCTGGCGATCGCGACGGTCGAGAAGGCGCGGTCTGAGCCCCGCACCGTGCCGGCCGCGTTGGTGGCGGTGATCCGGGCGTGGTAGCTCGTCCCGGCGGTGAGCCGCGTGATGGGCAGGCGAATGGCCGTCGGCCCGCCGGCGGCGGGGACGACCGCCGTAACCGACCTCAACCCGTAGCCGGCGGTGGTGCCGTAGTCGAATCGCACGGTGGCGTCGGCGCCTTGGGCGTCGACCGTGCCGGTAAGGACGGCGGCCGTCTCGGAGATCTCGGCGGCATCACCGGTCGCCACGATCGGCGGCGCCGGGTTGGCGGGCGCCTGCGCCAGTGCCGCCGTTGGGCTCCAGCACAGCGCCGCAAGGGCGACCGCGATGCTGGCGCGGAGGTTCGGGACGGGGCACGGGACCATGCCCGTCATGAACCGCCCCGAGCGACTCCGATGCGAAGCACCGGCCAGGATGACCGGTCAGGTTCGGTCAGCCGGGCACCGGCCACGTCTCCGTCGACTCGGCGGCCGCCGCCACGTCGCCGTCGCAGAACGGCAGCGTGTTCCAGCCCTTTCCGGAGTAGAGCTTGGTCTGATCCGTGGAATAGGGAGACGTGGGATCGGCCGACTGGCCGTAGGTCACGATCGTGCGGATCTCGGGGCAGCCGGGCTTCAGGTGGACGGCCTGGATGAATGAGTCTCCGTGAGCGACGTCGACGTAGCCGCGCGACGAGCTCCACACCGGCGTGATCACGTTGAACAGGCCGCTTCCGCCTGGCCCGCCGTGGATCGGGATCAGCTCGCCGCCCCGCGAGACGGTCTGCCCGACGCGCAAGGTCGCGTCGAGCGGCAGGCCCGCGTAATTCAGATCCGAGACGGCCTTCGAGAGCGCCCACTGCACGATCGGGTTGCTCTGCACGATCCCCGCGGGCGTGTTCACGGCGTCATTGGCGTTGAAGCGCGTGCGGTAGGGGTTGAATGGCGCCGGCAGCGGGATCGGCGAGACCCCGGTGAGCCGCGTGACGAAGCGCTGCCAGAGGACGGCGCCGGGCTCGTCGAGGTCGTTGCGCATGTTCCAGTCGCGCAGCACGCCACACGCCTTGGACTTGCAGCCCTTCACGAGCCCGTCGCGCCAGAGCTCGGCGCTGTAGACGCGGTTGCCCCACACCACCTCCTGCAGGTTCCCGAGGTTGAAGCCCTTGCCGGCCAGGCCGTCGGTGCCGTCGATGCGCTGCTGGAGCTGCTTGATGCCGATGCGGGTGCGCAGCGTGCGGGCCGTGCGCTCGTCGCCGATGATCCGCGGGTAGCCGACGAGCGGCTGCGCCGGATTCGACAGCCAATACGAGTCGTTCATGTTCGACACGTGATCGGCCCGGCGTAGCGACGGCATCCGCGAGGCGCCCAGGATCCCGGGCGCGGCCGAGTCGGGATCGGTCGTCGGCAGGCAGCTGGTGCGCGAGCCGTCGAGCACCGGTAGGCGCTGGAGCCCGTCCGTGAGCTGACCGAAGAGCGTGAGGCACGCCTTGTAGCGACTGTTCGGCATGCCGGGCACGTTGCCGATGTCGGCGTAGTAGGCGTGGCCGGCGGTGTCTGACGCGATCGTGTTCACCCACGGGATGCCCTGGTACTTGCGCAGGGCGGCGTCGAGCTCGTCGACGGACTGGGACTCGTTCATCCCCAGGAACGTGTTGGCGAGCCGGCCGAAGTTCTCGCCGTTGCCGTCGAGCAGCGCGAAGGCCGTCCGCCGACCCCACGGGAAGACGTTCAGCCCGGTGACGGACGTCGTGATCGACCCGTGCCGCGAGGCGTAGAGCGTGCGCGTCACCGGAGCCAGCGAGCCGTCCGGCTGGAGCGCCTGCACCGTGACGACCTGGCGCTCCATCTCGCGGATCTTGCCGTTCTCGTAGTACGCCGTCGGGCGCCCGGGCACGATCTTCAGCTCATACGGCAGGAAGCGCCGCGCCGTGGAGACGGTGTGGCTCCAGGCGACGCCCTTCGTCGCGCCGATCATGATCAGCGGGATCCCCATCAGCGAGCCGCCCGTCACGTCGGCTTTGCCGGGGACGGTCAGGTGGGCTTGGTAGAAGCGCTCGGAGCCCGACCAGGGAAAGTGCGGGTTGCCGTAGAGCAGGCCGTGGCCGTCCTGGGATGCGGCGGAGCCGATGCCGTAGGCGTTGGAGCCCAGGCCACCGAGGTTCTCGTCGACGGTGCCGGGCGCCAGCTCGCGGATGGCGTCGCGGGCCTGCGCGGCGCCTGAAGCCGTCGACGACGTCGCCGCCGAAGCCGTCGTCGCAACGCCGGGTGGCTGTGCCGTCCCGATCCCCTCGAGCGCCGCGCCGCTGGAGGCCAAAATCGACAGCTGGTAGATGCGACGGTAGGCGTCGCCGATCGTGATCGGGCGGACCCACGGCTTGCCCTTGCAGTTCGGATCCGAGACGCCAGCCGAGCCGCCGACGCTCGCAAGCCAGTCGTTGTAGCCGGCGACGTAGCCGGCCAGGCCGTCGGCAACCTCGGGCCGCGGCCCAGCCGGCGGCGCCTGCGCGGCGAGCCGCTCGACCGTGCCCTGATCCTTGATGCGCTGGAAGACGAAGTCGCTGGAGAGGTTGGTGACGGTCGTCCCGTTGCCGCCCACCGAGTACTTGCCACGCGGCCCGAAGTACCGCGACCGCTCGCCCCCGGCCGTCACGTACATCTCGGCGAGGGTGCAGATGTTGTCGGCCGCAATCGACCGCCCGTAGCCGTAGCCGACGCCCCGGAAGGTCGGCGCAGTGATGTGCGGCACGCCGTACTTGGTGCGCACGACGGTCACGTCGCCCGCCGCCGGATCGGCCGCGCTCGCCGCCGCCGGCCCAACCGCGCAGGCGCCACCCAGGGCAGCCGTCAGCCCAGCAGCGGTCAAGAGGGCGCGGGCCAAACGGGACATCTGTACAGCCTACTAAGCAGTGCGTCGCTCGTGTGATGAAGGGCACAGGCCTGGCGCGTCGAGGCGTCCGCGCCGCTACGTAGCATTGGTCGGATGGACTGGGCCGACCATGTGGGACAGCGACTCAGGCACACAAAGACCTTCTGGGACGCCACATCGACCTTGCTCGACGTGTGGCGCCAACACCCATCAGCAGACCCCGCGCGCCATACGGACGACCCCGACCGCCACAGCGCCTGGGCCGAACTCAGCGTCGAGACCGAGCGACTCCTCTCCCCACAACACCGCCCAGACGCGAGCAACCTTGAACTCGCCATCGGTGACCCCGCAACGATCGTCGAGCTCATCCGCCGACATCAAGACTCACTCGGCGTAGACGCGATCGACGCCGTCGCATGGGGAATCGACGTTGTCGCAAACGAGACGTTTGCCCCAGCCTGGGTCGCCTCGACTCGGGGGTGCAGCGGCGATCACCACACGCTCCGAGAAGGCGAACTCTTCCCAGTCGCAGACCCTGCCCCCTACCCGCAGACCACCGAGTCACCCGAGCTAACTCCGAGAGGATTCTCCATCCCCGAGATCCCAGCGGGCGAACTCCCCAATATCCGCGCGTTCTCCAGCAGGGGCATCGAGGTGGTGATCAGCTTCGAACACGCCGAATCGCTTGAGGCGATCGCGGTCGCCCCTCAGCCGATTGCGACCGGCCACGTGAACGCCTCAAGCGACGAGTTCACGTTTCCGCATCAGAATGCAACTGACATTTTCCCAATAGCCGCGCGAGACCTGGCAAAGCAGGAATCTCGACTCACCGCGGTCGTTAACGAGGCGGTCGCCCGCGGTGTTCGAATCCTCGTGATCCCAGAACTCTCTGGCCACGAGTCGGTCGTAGCCACACTCCAGGACCGGCTCGACACCCCAGAGGTCGAAGACCTCCTCGTGATCGCGGGAAGCCACCACGTTGAGCACACCGCGGTACGTCGCAACATCGCGCTTGGGCTCCTCAGCGACGAGACCCCTCTTGAGCACGAAAAGCTGTTTCGCTTCACCAACGAACTTCGACCGGCCATCCGAGAACGAGAAGGGATCGACACTCCAGCACCACGTCGAATCACGATCCATCAGGCGAACCGATTCCGGTTCGCCATCGCGATCTGCAAGGACTTCCTCGAGCCGAGACTCAGTGACACCCTTGCGCACGTCGGCGCGAACGTAATCTGCGTGCCCGCGATGTCGCCCAAAACGGCGCCATATCACGCGCGTGCACTCGAGCACGTGAACGCCTCGCAGGCGCTCACGATCATCGCTAATGGGCCAACGGCCTGGGTGAAGGAGACCACAAGCGAAGTGCCAGCGGCAACTTCACACGCCGAGGACGCGTGCATCATCGGCCAGCCCGTCGCTCGCAGAATGCTCGTGACCGTTGCCGCCGACGCCGTCCAAGCCGTACCTTCGCTCAATGTGTTCAAGGTGGGCGATCAGCCAGCCGATATCGAGTCCGTTATCATTAACATGTAATTGACTCAACGCTGCGAAAGGCGTAGGTTGCTCCCATGCCGGAGACCATCCCTTCACCAACGACCCAAACCAACCCTGACGGATTCGCCGACCTGCTCGCGCGCTACGACGCCGCGGTCGAGCAGGGCGAGCAAGAAGCACTGGATTCGGTCTACCAGCACCTGGAAGAGCGTGCCGCCAAAGCGATCCACGGCGGCGACATCCCAGACATGATGCGACTGCGCTCCCAGCTCCGTCGCCTCGAACGGCGAGCCACTCGCGGCACCCCGCACGCATTCCTCGAGGGAACGTTGATCACCTTCACCGTCCTCGACCGCATGCTCGCGGCTGGACGCACGGCGGCCGAACTTCAAGCTTCCAGCGAGCTACGCGCGCAGACCACTTTGGTTTTGCGCGACGCCGTACTCGACGAACTCCGCCTGCGCCCGCAACGCCCAGCCGACCTGGCCCGTGCACTCAACACAGGCGCACCGCAGATCTCGCGCGTAATCCGCGTTTTGACCGACGAGGGCCTAGTCGAGCCCACGGAATCCCCGGACGGATCCTCTGACCAACGCGCACGCTGGTATCGACCAGCCGCCTGAGCGACAGGAACCCCATGGATGGCTCCCACGAGTGCGCTTCACACGCACCCAAGCCGGGGCGCCAACCCAGCCCCAGCCCCAGCGTCGACCAAGTAGATCGCGCCTCGGTGATCCGGGCGATCCAACGGAACCGGCCGAGCATTATCGGCGTCGACGTCGCTGGCGTTATCCAGAACGAGCGCCCGGGCGCATAGCCGCGCTCGTGAACATCACGAGCTGGCCGCCCCATACCCCAAACCAACCACCCGTCCAGTTCGCGTTCAGAAACTGGAGTGACCACTCGGGCTGCCCGATGGACGCTCATCGCCGCTACCTTGCAGCGTCCACCCCACTCACCTGAGGCTCTCCAGATGCACATCCGCTCAGCTCTTCTCCTCTCCGTCACCGGCCTCGTGATTGCCGCTCCGACTGCCTCGGCGCTGCCCGCGGCCAAGCACGTTCCGGCCCCGCACGTGTGTGCAGACGGCTCGGCTCCGCAGCGCGGCGGCGTCGGCGAGGACGCCCACTCCCACCAGACGGGCAAGGGCCACACGGTGCACGGCAACGGCTTCGGCTACGGCCACGGCTGCGGCGACACCGACGGTGGCGGCGACACGGGCGGTGGTGGCACCGGCGGCGGCGACCTCTAAGCCCCAGCCCTCAGAACGGCCCGGCCCGGCGCCGCCCCCGCCCTCCTCCAGGAGCGGCGGGGGCGGCGTTTGCCGTTCTCGCGGCCCTTGCCCACTGCGACGGTGTCGTGGGAAGTGCTCGCGCCGTTGATCATGCTGCAGCAGCTCGGTCGGACTTCGGGAGTCACAAAGTCGCCTTCAGCAAACTGACACCAGTCGCCTGCATCTGCCGAGACCGTCGACCTGGTCGAGCTACTGGGGCGACCACCGAACACCTCGCGCGGCCCGAACCTAAAAGAAGCCGACAAACGCTAGAAGCGCGATAAGACCCAGAGCCAGGGGCACCCCAAGGACCAAGAAGATTACTGGCGCAACCAGGTCTCTCCACGACGGACGAGCCAGGGGCCCAGAGTGCAACACCAGTGACCGGCCCATCGACACCAATGTTGGAATACCAGTCGACACCGCCAGCAGCGCAAGATCTCGATCCACGTCTGATGGGTCTCCAACGTTCAGGACAAGCGGTATGCAAGCGATAGTTGCAACCAACGCTACGACGAACAGCACAGGAGCGAGCAAAGTCGGAGATTGCCCCTGATCCGCCCAGCCCGTGGCGTACGAAATTAGGAGCCCCACTGAGAATCCGAGAAAGCCCGTTGCGGCTGACGGCAGGCCGGCGACGGTACCAAGGATCGTGGCAAGCAGAATGACGATAGTTGCGCCTACCAGCAGCTTCTGACGCCCCGTGGGGCCATTGCTAAGGGGTCGAGTCATCATTGCCTACCGGTTAGATCTGACGGCCTGGGGTTCACCCCGGACCGAACCCACACACTACGTGTCGCGCCGCCACTCGCGGCTACTCGGTACTCGGCAGGGATGCGCTGAGCATGAGTCAGGTCATGGGCCGCCACCCACTATCCGACGCACACCGGACAGACCACGCTTTGCAACGTTACTACCGCCAACCATTCAGCTAGTGAGGCCCTTAGCACGAACCGACAACGCTGGCTCAGCGGTAGGACTCGATCGCCCGCCTGAACTAGACCGATCCGCGACAAACACACCGCCGACACGGACTGCGGTCGAAGTCCACGCCGCCAAGCAACTAGGGTTCGCCCGCGACCCCTTCTGGGACGCCTTGAGAGACGTCCTACCGCCGCCGAGCCACCGCGATCGTCTTCGTCGTCGTCTTCAAATGCGCGCCCGCGTCGTTCGGCGTGATCACCACGCGGTAGCGCGCCGACCGGCCTGAGAGGCGTGAGACGGTCGCGCGGTAGCTGGAGCGGTTCTTCACCGTGTCGTGGGTGAGCTTGGGGCTGGCGACGCGGACCCAGCGGCCTTTGGGCGTCTTGCGCTGCACGCTGACGCGGCCTTGTGGCACGGCCGGGTAGAACTGGCCACGGAGCTGGACCGACGTCGCCTTCTTACGGACGGCGCGGAGCTTGGCGAAGAGGCGGTTGTTCAGGTGGACGGTCGAGCTGACGACCGGTGGCGTGGTCTGCGTGGACACCTGGAACCGCGCCGCCCACCAGAGCGGGCCGACGGTGAAGCTGTAGGCGCCAGCGCTGCTCGTCGTCTGGGTGGCGACCGTGGCGAAGCCGCCGGTGAATGGGAAGTCCTGCCGCAGCAGCGACACCTTCACGCCGCCGGCGCTGAGGCCGCCAACGGTCCCGTTGATCACCGCCGACTCGTTCCACGTGACGGTCGTCCGAGGCGCGGCGATCGCGACGCCCGTCAACCCGCGGGTGGTGGTGAACGTGCGGTTGCTGCCGCGGACGGTGCCCGTCGGGTTCACCGCGACGACGCGGTAGGAGTACTTCGTGTTGGCCTTGAGCCCACTCACCGGCGTCGACACCGTCACAGTCGACGTGCCCGCGCCGACCGACACGCTCGCGGTCTTGCCGCCGTACTTCGTCGACGTGCCGTACTGGAAGGAGTAGGTCGTCGCCTGCCCCTGCGGGTTCACGCGCGCCGTGAGCGTGGCGCCGTCGGCCCCCACGCCCGTCGCGCCCTGCGTCGAGACCGACGGGGAACGCGGATTGGCCAACGTCTTGAGCGTGCGATCGCTGCCGCGGCTCTCCCCCGCGGCGTTCGTCGCAACCAGGCGGTAGTGGTAGGTCGTGCTGACGGTCAGCCCACTGATCGCCCGCTCCACCGCCACCGAGCTCGTGCCGGCGGGCAGCGTCGACTCCGGCGTCGTCAGCCCGTACGACGTCGTGGTGCCGTACTCAAAGCGGTAGGTCGTGGCCGCGCCGCCCGGCAAGATCGAGCCGTTGAGCGTGGCGCCCGTGCGCGAGAGCGACGTCGGCCCGCTGGTGGTCGCCTTGGGCGGCAGCGGGTTGACGGGCGTCGTCGGCGTGGTTGGCGTCGTCGACTCGGGCGTCGTCGCCGACACCGCCAGCGGCACCGACGCTGCGCAACTGGCCGCCACGAGCGCGGCGGCGGCAAGCAGGGGCAGACGGCGACGGAAAGGCATCGTGAGTCGAGACCCTAACGAGCGCCGAGAGTTGCGCCACCTGGCAAACCCAACGGGTAACCGGCTCGCACCTGCCTGGCGCAACCGAGCCCCAGACGCCCGTCCAGACCCCCTCCAAAAACTGGAGTGACCAGTCGCTGGGGCCGATGCAGATCGCGTACCGAACAACTCCTCGGATCCGCCCTCGAGCCAGGGCCGGCCCGAGGAGCGGCATACCCACAACGGCGGCCATGCAAGCCGACCGACGTCTCAACCGGACGGCCTCAACGAACGTCACCGCCGCCGCACCAGTCGCTCCGCTCGAACGAGGGAGTCTGATGCGGCGGCGCCGAGGCTGAGCGCCAGCCCGTCCAGATGTACAACTGCGCGACTCGATGCGGCCGACTACCCAAGCATGCAGGTGCGCACACACCCCCTCGTTTCGCAGGCCAACGCGTCGTCGCCTGCCATGATGGCCGCGATGCCCAACGCTGACACCGCCACCGCCGCGGCCACTGAGCAGACGCTTCCGCGTCGCGTCGATAAGCCGTGGGGCCATGAGATTTGGTACGCCCACACCGATCGCTACGCCGGCAAGATCATCGTCGTGGAGACTGGCCAGCGCCTCTCGCTGCAGTACCACGAGGCCAAAGACGAGACCTCGTACCTGCTCTCCGGCCGCCTGCGCCTTTGGCAAGGCGAGACCGTTGAGACCGTGACCGAACGCGAGATCGGCCCAGGCGAAGCGTGGCGCAACCACACCGGCCTGATCCACACCATCGAAGCAATCGAGACCGCCACGGTCCTTGAGGTCTCAACGCCCGAGCTCGACGACGTCGTGCGGCTCGAAGACCAGTACGGCCGCGAAGGCACTAGCGCGCCGTAGACGGCCGCTCGCCCTCCGGCGCGGGCACGCGACGGATCTCCGCGAACTGCTCTGAGCAGTCCGCGTCCCACCGCTCGACCCATGCGTGCCCTGGCGCGCCGTCGTGCAGATGTGGGTGCCGCACGCCAACGATCACGTCGAGGGCGAAGCCGCGAGCCGCCCACCACCGCTGGATTACGAGCGAGCGCTCCAGGCACCGCGCGCGACGAACGAAGAGCACGAAACGCGCACCGCGAAGACTGCCGCGGGACGTCGTCGGCGGACGAGCAACGACCGCGTTCAGGCCTTGGCCACCCAGATCACGGCGCAAAGAGGAGAGTCCAGCGCTGGCCCATCTCGCGCCAACGAGAAAGGCTCGAGGGCGGCGCCAGAGCGAGTCCGACCGACGACTACTCGGTGTCGGTGACGAGGAGATCGCGCGCCCGCAGATCGGCGAGGAACGCGTCGACGTCGGCCTGGGCTACCGACTCGTCGATCTCGTAGGCGGCGACGAGTGCCTGGCGCAGGCCGGCCTCGGAGCTGCCCTCAACGAGGTGCTTCCAGAGGACCGCACCCGTCTCATTGAGGTGCAGGTAGCGCCACGTGCGCTCGTCGAGCAGCATCGTGGTGCCATCGATGTCTTGCGACGAGAGATCGCTCTCTCGTGCGCGCAGGACGTCGGTCAACGGCCTCAGCGGCAGCGTCGACGGATCACGAGTGGCCGTGACCGACTTGCTTCCAGCGCTTGCCACGACGGTCGATCGACCTGCGGCCCTTCACGAAGGTCAGCTCCGTGAGATCCTGAACCGTGCCGATGTCTTCGATCTTCGGCGGCGTGTACTTGGACATACTTTCTCCCGGTCCGTTATGAACCTCGTCGCGCAAGATAGCGGAACCGCGCCCGGCTGAAAAGGCATTGCCCCAGTGAACGTTGCATCGCCAATCCCGCCCGAGCACGCTGGACTCTTCGGCATCGCGCTCCGCGGCGTCCAAGTTCCAGCGCAGCGATTGACGTCACCCCCAATGGGGACGCCGGTTTGGGAGCTCCACCGCGAGTCGATCGAGGCATCGCAGCGCCCAACTAGGCCGTCAATCACCGACACGGTCGGCACGTTCTTGCACCCACAAAACGTGTGGACCGTCATCGACCGCCAAGCGCAGACGATCACCGCCTACACCCCCAATCGCGTGTCGGACGACGCGATCCTGCATCCGTTCGGCATCTCCGCGTTCAGCACCGCCGCCAGGTGGCGGGGCGCGTGGGTGTTCCACGCGGGCGCCGTCATCCTCGGAGGCCGAGCGTGGGGACTGCTCGGCAGCAAGGGCGCGGGCAAGAGCACCACCGCACTGACGCTCTCCGGCCTCGGCCACCCCGTGCTCAGCGACGACGTGCTGATCGTCGAGGACGGCCAGGTGCTGGCCGGGCCGCGGTTCACGGATCTGCGCCACGACGCGCCCGGCGCAGAGGATCTCGGGGTGGTGGGCCTGCGTCGCCGCTGGCGCCTGCCGCTGCCTGCGGCCCCGTGGTCGGCACCGCTCGGTGGCTGGTTCGTCCTCGACTGGGGCGACGAGTTCTCCTCAGCATCGGTGCCGGCGCCCGAGCGATTCGGCGCACTCATCGACGCCTATAGCTTCGCCGACGAGCCAATCGAGCCCCGGGCGCTGCTCGCGCTGAGCGGCCACCCGATGCTGCGCGTCACCCGCCCGCGCGACCTCGATCAGCTCGACGCCTTCGGCGACTACCTCGCCGAGCTGGCCACCGCCGCGGCCGCCGCCTGACCTTCCGCCCCAGCCAGCCACGCCGCCTGCAGCGACGGCACGAGCCGCCCGTCGAGGTCGTCGCTGAGCGCCGCCTCCATGAGTTTTTTCGCGTCGACGCGATCGGTGTCGACGCCGGAGCCGTCCCACTGGCGCACCCAGTCGCGCGTCTCCTCGCCGACGAACACTGCCGTGAAGTCGGCTTTGGACTCGCGAGCGAGCACGTCGCGCGGGAGCAGATCCCCGACGATCTCCAAGAGCCCTGCGGTGCGGCTGAGCGGGAACCGCGCGCCGAAGTGCGTCGCGAACGCGGCCACGACCGGGGCGCTCGTGAACGGATCGAGGGAGCGCATGCCAGCCTGCTCAATCACCATCGCCCCCACCGCGCTCGTGCAGCGGAACTCCCGGTGGCGCCAGAGCATCTCCAGGAAGCGGTCGTAGCGCGCGGGTGCCACGGCGAAGTCCCGCCCTTCGATGCGGGCAATCCGCCGGTGGCACTGCGGCCGCAGCCACGACGCGTCACCGCCGATTGCCATCGCAAAGCCCGCAACGCTGCGCGCTCGCCGAGGCGCAATCTCGATCGGCAGCGTGTGGAGTCGGCGCAGCGGCGGCCGGCGCCGCGCTCGCAGCGCCGCAAGGATCGGGCGGGGCGCATCCAAAAACATCTCGTCGCCGCCGACGCCGGTGATCACGGTCGTCCCAACGGCCAGCTCGGCGGGCGGCACGTCGGCCGCCCACGTGGCCGGCAGCAGGACGCCATGGGAAGCCGTCAGCTGACGCGCCGCGTGGCCGAGCACCTCGTGCTCGCTGCCGTGATCCAGGCGCAGCCAATCGGTGGGACGCAGGTGGGCGATCACGCGCTCCTGCCAGTCGTCTTCCAGCGACTCGGGCACGTGCGGGTAGCGATCGGTAAACGGCAACGGCTCCGGCAGCCCCTCGCGGCGCGCGACGTCGAGCGCGACCGCGAGCAACACCGATGAGTCCCGTCCGCCGGAGAAGCCGATCACGCACGGCCCGCGCTCCAACGCGGCTCGCAGCACCGCCTCAAGGGCCTTGCGCGGCGTCTGGGCGCCATCGATCACGAGCGGGGGCGCCTGGGCATCAAAGCCGAGCATGGATCCGCAGGCGATCTCGTCGCGGGTCGGGCGGAGCCCGTTGAGCGGATCGCGCATAGGCCAACGCTACCGAGGCGTGTGGTTGACTCCCCC
>JAUMFO010000101.1:0-1527 GCA_032119795.1 Solirubrobacteraceae bacterium | reverse complement strand
ATCATGTCCCCAGCCTGCACACCAACTCGCGCAAAGTCTGCGCCGGTTCGTGCCGGTACTGCGCAGCCGGCGCCGCCCGCCCGCGTGCGCCACCATGGAGCGATGACGCGCCCCGCAGTCGACCGGTTGTTCATGCGAGTCATCGAGGCCGACTCGATCGAGGATGCCGAGGATGCGCTGCGCGAGCTCGCCGCACTCGACGACGCCGACCCGTCGGCCGCGGCCGAGCACCAGCCGATCGGTGATCTCTACAGCGAACTCGCCGGCGAGCTCTTCGAAGACGAGGAGACCGACGAGGCGATCCGCCTCCAGGAGATCGCGCTCATGCACCCGTGCACCAACCGCCGGCGCGAGCAGGGCACGTTGCTGGGCTACCGATTCGTCGGCTACGAAGACGCCACGGCGCTCGACGACCTCAAGAAGTCGCGCTCGGGTGGCAGCTCCGACGCGAGCCTGCTGGCTGGCTTTGCCGAGCAGGTCGAGGTCGTCGAGCTCAACATGGCGCTGCGCTTGCACGACGAGGCGCTGGAGATCGCCAAGGCCGCCAATCCCGCCGACGAGGATCTCGTCCGTGGCGTCGAGATCGGCCGTGCCCTGGCCCGCGCCGACGCTGGGTTTCCGCCGGACGAGTCCGACCTTGCCGCCGAGGAGCAGCTCTCGGAGTTCGACCGCGAGGCCCGCCTTGCCGACGCCCGCGACGCCCGCCAGCTCTTCGTGCCGCGCGATCAGCTCGACGCGGCCCGCGCCCAGTGGCCCGACGAACTTGATCTCGTCGACGCGGACGCGTACTACGCCACGCTCGAACGGCGCTGGCAGGACCGTCCCGGCGAGGCCGGCAAGGTGAAGCCCTACCCCGTCGATGTCGCGCTCTTCGCCGAGGCCGGCGTCGACGCACCGCCTCGCCTCCTCGACGACCTGCCCGATGACCTCGTGCTCCAGGTCGAGGCCAGCGGCGCCGGGCCAGTCACCTGGGAACCCGGCCGCAACGACCCCTGCTGGTGCGGATCCGGCTCGAAGTACAAGCGCTGCTGCGCCTGAGTCCAGGAGCCTTATCCTTGCAATTCTCTCATTGCATGGCAGAATTGCAAGGATGTTCGAGCGTCGACAGGCTCTGAAGGTCGCTCAACTGCTGGATGAGTTTCCTGCGGTAGCCCTCACCGGCCCTCGTCAGGCGGGCAAGACGACGCTCGCGCTTGAGATCGCCCAAGCACGCGGCGGCACCTACCTGGACCTCGAGTCGCCGTCCGACGCGGCGCGCCTGAGCGAGCCCGAGTTGTACTTCGAGCAGCATCAGCGCGAGCTGGTCATTCTCGATGAAGTCCAGCGAACCCCCGGACTCTTTCCTGTCCTGCGCGGCGTGATCGACCACCGCCGACGGGCCGGGCAGCAGGCCGGCCACGTGCTGCTGCTCGGTTCGGCCTCGATCGATCTCATCGCGGATGCCAGCGAATCGCTTGCCGGCCGGTTGGCGGTCGTCGAACTCGGCCCGCTCAACGTGCTTGAAGTGCCCGTCCCCGAGCGTGGCGC
>JAUMFO010000100.1:0-4312 GCA_032119795.1 Solirubrobacteraceae bacterium | reverse complement strand
GAGTGGGGCGACCTCAAAGAGAACTCCGAATACCACGACGCCAAGAACGACCAGGCGCACCTTGAGACCAAGATCCTGGTCCTCAACGACAAGCACCGCAACGCGGAGATCGTCAAGGCGCAGGTCGGCGGAGACACCGTCGGGTTTGGCTCGACCGTCGTCGTGACCGACGCGGCCGGCAAGGAGAGCACCTTCACGCTCGTCGCTGCCACCGAAGCCGTGCCCGCCCAGGGCAAGATCTCCTCAAGCAGCCCCGTCGGCCTCGCCCTCGACGGCGCCCGCGTCGGCCAGACCGTCGAGGTGCAGACGCCGCGCGGCGGCCGGCCGCTGACGGTCGTCTCGATCGCGTAGAACCGCTCGGCGCCGCCCCAGCCCGCGATCGGCGGGCGGCGCATGTCGCGAGCCGCAGCCCGGCGCTGAGTGCAGGCGAACCCGCCCGCTGATTAGTTGTGTGTCGTTCATCTAGTAACGACACACCACCACTCCCTGAGTGGATACGCTCCGCCGCGAATGTCCCACCGCACGTCCGCGCTCATCGCGGCGGTGCTCAGCCTGTTCTTCGGAGCAGCGTCCGCTGACGCCTCCCAAATTCCGTTCTCCCCTGGCGCTTCCCAGGCGCCGCAGGCCGCTGGCGCGCCCTCGGCGCTCTCCCGCTCCACCCGGACGCAGGCGCCCGAACCGCGGCGAATCGTCGTGACCGCCGACGTGACGAGTGCCCGCCTCGCCCCAAGGGAGGGCATCTGGACTCACGTCTCGCTGCGACTTCTCGGTAACCGCCACGGCGCGCCCGAGCGGTTGACGTACACGCTTATTGGCGGGCGGAAGAACGGAATGACGCTGACCCCCAGCCTCTGGCCGCTTTGGGCCAAGGGAATGCGGGTGCGCCTCACGCTGACCCACAAGTCAGGCCGATGGAGTTTTGCCGAGGCAGAGCGGATCAGCGCGCGCGGCGCCTGGACTGAATCAACCTCGTCGAACCGGCGCTGGGCGATCGACGAGCTCCCCTTGGTGCTGCACCCAGAGCCCGGCACTCCGGACTGGGTTACGCGCGCCTTCGCGGTGGGTGCCGCGGCCTGGTCGGACGACTCGGGCTCTTGGGCCGAGGTGTCGGTAGGAGGCACGAGCGCGGCAACGGCACCCGGGCCGCTCGCCAACTGCGTCGACGGAGCCACAGAATCGACGATCGCCATGCGCAACCTCCGATCGCTATCTCCGCCCGGATCGAGTTGGGTCGGACTCGCGTACAGCTGCAGCTCCGGCACGACCAAGACCTCTCATCTGTTCATCGACCCGACCATGGTCAGCGACCCGGTCAACAGCCAGCAGACCGCGACCCACGAGATCGGCCACGCGCTTGGGCTGGGGCACTCGGAGTACTCGTGGGCGGTCATGTTCTGGAAGGTCAACAACACTTCGGAGCTCAACAGCGACGACCGCGCTGGCCTCAACGCCCTCTACCCCGGTCCCTACGCTGCGACGCTGTCCAGCCCGCAGGCCGTATGGGGCACCGTCACCCTTCGCGCGAATCCCGGCGCGACCGTGAGTGTCCCCGTCAACATGCGCGTAGCGGGCGACGGAGTCTGCAATCCCAACCAGATGCTCGCCTCCGCGCTGGCAGGCGGCCACTTGCTCGCCGACGCACCTGGGTTCGCCACCGCCTCGGCCTCGGCGCCGTGGCAAAGCTCGACCGGCCGCACCTGCCAAAGCACGATCCGGCTGCGGATCCCGAACGACGCGAGCGGCAAGGTCAGCCTCTCACTCGCCGCTGCCGCGTTTGGACGAGCGTCGTACGAGAGCCTCTCCGTCGACGTCCAGATCAACCCAGCCCCCACGCTGCGGATCCGAAGCGAGGCGAGTTCAAGCTCTCCCGGCGTGCACTACCTCGAGGCGTGGTACCGCGACGAGGACGACTCCTCCACGAGCCCCAGGCGGGCGGTTCTTGATTGGGATCTCAACGCAGACGGACGGTTCGGCGATAGCGCCGAGGTTTGGCGGCAGGACGACGACTTCTACGAGCGCTATCAAGCGATTAAGGCGACCTTCCCGACCCCTGGGCCGCAAGTGGTCTCGGCCCGGGTCACCGACATCGAGGGTCTCTCGACCACCGCGCGCGTCGTCGTCGAAGGCGCGCCGGCGAAGCTGCCGACTCCCCCGGGCCCAACGCCGCCCAAGCCGCCGTACGACCCCACACCCACGACGCCGACCACTCCCACCACTCCGCCGGTTCTGACCAACGCGATCGTCGACGAGTGTCTGAGCCAGGAGACGCAGTTGGCGACGTGGACGAGCAAGGCCAAGGTGCGCAAGGCGCGGATGAAGCGCTCCGCGGCGGCCAGCGCCCGGCGCCCGAGTTCGTCAGCACGCAAACGGCGTGCGGCGGCGGATCGGCGCTCGTGGTCGTCGGCCGTGAAGCAGCGGTCGCGTGCCCGGGCGGCGCTGAACGCCTGCCTCAAGCCGTAGCCGCCAGCGCCCTTCGTCCGGCCGCCCGGCGTTGCTCCCCGCGCCGAACGCCGGCACCGCGCGCCCATGCAAATGGACGTGCACCGCCACATAGCGTCCGCCGGACGGGGAATAGTCGCGGGGAATGCTCCCCCTGCTGACGACCCCCGGTCAGCTTCGCCGGTTCCTGCTGGTCTCGGCGCAGTCCTCGATCGGGACCACGATGGGCTACGTGGCCTTGCTGCTGCTCGCCCACGAGCAGCTCGACTCGCCGTGGGGTCTGGCGATCGTGCTCGCCGCCAACCTGTTGCCGTCGGCGGTGCTCGGGCCGTACTTCGGCAAGCTCGCCGACCGCCACTCCCGCCGCAACCTGTGCGTCACCGCGACCGTGATCAATGCCGTCGCGCTCGCCGGTACCGCGCTCTCGGGCAGCTTCGCGGTGACGGCCATCCTTACCGCGCTCTCGGGGGCCGGCAGCGCGCTGTTCCGCCCCGCGAGCCGCGCCGCCGTGCCGACCATCGCGGGGGCACGCACCGATGACGCCGTGGGCGCGGTCGTCACCATCGCCTCCGCTGGCTCACTGATCGGACCCGGGATCGGCGCGGCCGTCCTGCTCTTCGCACCCGTCCAGACGCTGCTGCTGTTGAGCGCGCTGACGTTTGCCGTCGCCGCATTCGTGCTCCTGGGCCTCACCCTCGACGGCCCCAAGACGCCCGACAAGCCGTGGGTCCCGATGACGCTCGACGACGCACTCGCCGAGGAGCGCTTTCGGCGGCGCGCCATCCGCGAGGGACTGCGAGCCGCTCGATCGGTCCCCGGGTTGCGACTGGCGATCGGCGCCTCGGCCGGGGCGACGTTCTCCCTCGGCCTGGCCAACGTCGGCGAGCCGCTCCTGGCGACCGGCCCACTGGGTGGCGGCGAAGCGGCCTTCCCGCTCATCGTGGCGCTGTTCGGCATAGGCGCCACGGTCGGGGCGCTCGTCGGCGCGCCGAGCCTGCGGCGGCTGATCGCCTCGGTGCTGATGGCGGCCGTCGTGATGGGCCTGATCGCGGTCGCCCCCACGCTCCCGGTCGCGCTCGTGCTCTTCACCCTTGGCGGCTTCGCGGACGGCCTCTCGATCAGCTGCGACCAGCGGCTCGTTACGGCCATCACCCCGCAGCAGATCCTCGGGCGGGCCTTCGGCCTCAAAGACTCCCTCGACGCCATGGCGCTGCTGGCGGCCTACGCCGGTGGGGCGGGCGTCGCCGCGGTAGCTGGCCCACGCTGGGTCTTTGGCGCCAGCGCGCTGGCTGCCGGGGCCGTCGGAATCGTCGCGCTCCTCCTCGCCGCGCGCCAGCCGCGCCCCGGACCGCCCTCGCGGCCCCGGCTCCGCGTCGACTCCAAGCACGCCGCACACGCCAGCGTCTAGACCCCGTCAAGCGGCCCAACGACCGCCCAACGACCGGCAAATCGCCGGCAAATCGCCGCCCGGTGGCGCCCGAGAGCAGCCACACCCGAACCGCCTCGCAAGGCGGATGGCGCTGCCGTGGCCTCAAGCCTTCTACCGTCAGGCGTGATGCCTCGATGAGCGCCGACCGTCCGCGGGACCACACGACCCCGTCTTCCACGGGTTCCCGATCCTCCGATCGTGGCCGCGCCTCGGGCAGCGAGCCGTGGAGCGATGACCTCGACCACACCCGCGAGTTCACGTTCGGGCCCGGCGGCGATGGCGACGGCGCCCACATCGACCGCGGCGGAGCGAGGCGTTCGCGCAAACGCGGCGGAGGCGGCAATGGCGGCGGCGGAAACGGTCGACGTCGGCCCGACCTTCCCCCTCGCGACCCGAATCACCGCCTCGGCAAGCCGCCCCGCGAGCGCCGCCCGGCGTGGCAGC
>JAUMFO010000099.1:0-1691 GCA_032119795.1 Solirubrobacteraceae bacterium | reverse complement strand
CTGCAGGCCGGTGGCCTGCGCGTCTGCGCCTGGCAGTTCATCTACGGCGGCGCGCCTGCTGCAGAGGCGGCGAAGGCCCTCGAAGCGATCGCGGCCGGCGCCGACTGCCTCGTCTTCAACGCTGAGAAGCAGTACAACGGCCGCTACGCCCAGGCCCAGCAGTACCTGAGTGCGCTCAGGGCAGGAGCCGGCGCGGAGTTCCCGATCGGGTTCTCGTCCTACGCCCGGCCGACGGCCTACCCCAACCTGCCGTTCTCCGTGTTCATGGGACCGGGCGGGGCGCAGGTCAATCTGGCGCAGGTGTACTGGCAGGAGGCCGGGCGCCCGGTTGCCAAGGAGAGCGTCGACGCCGCCGCCGGGAACCGGATCTACGGCCGACCGATCACCCCGGCGGGCCAGTCCAACGGTCCGGTGACGTTCGACGACGTGCAGTCCTTCCGCTCGATCTGGCAGGCCTACGGCGCCCGGGGCGTGTCCTGGTACCGCTGGGGGAGCAACCTGACGCCCGGCGAGGTCTGGAACGCGCTGGGCCTCCCGACACCGACGCTGGACCCGCCCGTAGAGCCCGGGTGGCAGCAGTTCGCCAAGGGCAGTTCCGGCGACGGCGTTCGCTGGATGCAGCAGCACCTGGCGGCGTTCGACGCGTCCGTCGAGGTCGACGGCGTGTTTGGAGCCGGGACCGAGGCTGCCCTACGCCGCTTCCAGCTCAGCAAGGGGCTCAGCAGCACGGGAGCGACCGGCCCGCAGACGTGGCCGGAGCTGCTGAAGCTGACGCCCGTCGCCGTGGACTGGTCGGCTCGCGCGCAGCCCACCTCCCGGTAGGCCTGGATGGCCGGTGTTTCCTCTTCCCGGTCGGGTCCGGCTGAGCCGCTGGGTCTGCCGCAGAAGCGTCGAGCCAGAACCGAAAAGACCGCTCATCAAGTGATTGGTCAAGTTTCGACAAGGGGCGGCCGATTGCGTGGTCATGCCCGACCTCGAAACGGTGCCGCACGTCCCGCGTGAGCGGCTTGACCGTCGACTGCGGGTCCTGAGTCGATTGGACGCGGCGGGTGGACTTCCGGTCGCGGCCTTTGATCGTCTGACGCGTTTGGCGACGGCGATGACCGGCGCCCCGGTGGGTCTTGCGGTCCTGGTCGATGACGAGCGGCAGGTGTTCGTCAGTCATGTCGGGCTCGGTGAGCCGTGGGCCTCGCGCGGTGAGACGCCGCTGACGCATTCGTTCTGCCAACACGTTGCGGCGACCGGCGCTCCGCTTGTGGTCGCTGATGCCCGAGTGGATGATCGTCTGCGGGACAACCTGGCGATCCGAGACCTCGGGGTGGTCGCGTACGCGGGAATGCCGCTCGCGGCCGATGGTGAGTGCGTCGGCTCGTTCTGTCTGATCGACAGCGCCCCGCGCGAGTGGTCTGCTCGGGATCTCGCGGTGCTCTCGGATCTGACCGCGGCCGCGGCCGCCGAGCTCGCATTGCACCTCGCCTTGGCGGAGCAGGCCGAGGTCGTCGGCGAGCTTGCCAGCAGCGAGACCCGCTATCGGTCGCTGCTCGCAGCGATGGTTGACGGGGTTGTCCTGCAGGCCAGCGATGGCGCGATCCTTGAGTGCAACGAGGCGGCGGAGTCCATTCTGGGCCTCACCGCAGACCAAATGTCCGGACGGTCTTCGATGGACCCGCGGTGGCGCTCGGTACGCGAGG
>JAUMFO010000098.1:1578-7560 GCA_032119795.1 Solirubrobacteraceae bacterium | reverse complement strand
GGGCGCAGATCTCCTGCACGCGCGGCGCGACCTCCTGGTACCGGTTGCTCGGCAGATCCGGGAAGATGTGGTGCTCGATCTGGTAGCTCAGGTTGCCGCTCATGAGGTGCAGCAACGGGCCTCCCTCAATGTTGCAGGAGCCCTCCATCTGGCGCAGGTACCACTCGCCGCGGGACTCGTTCTCGATCGACTCCTCCGGGAACGTTGCACCGCCGTCGGGGAAGTGCCCGCAGAAGATGATCGTGTGGGCCCAGACGTTGCGGATGATGTTCGAGGTGAGGTTGGCCGCGAGCGTGGTGGGCGCCGAGATGCCCGAGAGCAGCGGCCAGACGACGTAGTCCTTGGCCGACTGCGCCGCGACCTTGCGGAACATTCCACGGCTGCGTCGCAGGTACTCGCCGAGCGACAGCTCGCCGGCGACGAGCTTGTCGAACTCGAGGTCGTAAAGCGCGATCGCCCATTCGAATGTCGCGGCCAGCGCGACGTTGTAGAGCGGCTGGGCGAGGTAGACCGGCTTCCAGTCCTGGTCGCCGCTGACCCGCATGATCGTGTACCCGAGATCGCGATCCTTGCCGACGACGTTCGTGAACGTGTGGTGGATGTAGTTGTGGGTGTGCTTCCAGCCCTCAGACGTGGAGGCCGTGTCCCACTCCCAGGTCGTCGAATGGATCTCCGGGTCGCGCATCCAGTCCCACTGGCCGTGCATCACGTTGTGGCCGATCTCCATGTTGGAGATGATCTTTGCGCTGGAGAGCATCGTCACCCCGGCCAGCCAAGCCGGCGGGAAGATCGATGCGAGCAGCGCGGCGCGGCCACCGAGTTCGAGGCGACGCTGGGTTCGAATCACGCCCTCGATGTACTCGCGATCGCTAGCTCCGAGATCGGCGCGGACCTCGTCGTAGATGGCGTCGAGCTCGGCTCCGAGCGCGTCGGTGTCGGCCTTACTGAGCGTGGTGGTCATGCGAGTCCCTTCGTGCTTCGTGGGGTGAATGGTGATGCTGGCGGGGTCACAGTGCCAGCTCGACGTCGCCGGCGGCAACGGAGACGCAGATCTGGATGAACTGCCCGGGTTCGTCTCGGAGTTCGCCGGTGCGCAGGTCTCGGACCTGCCCCGACTTCAGCTCACAGACGCAGGAATGGCAGATACCCATCCGGCACCCGCTCTTCACCGGAAGGCCGGCATCCTCGGCCGCGACGAGCAGCGTGGTGCCGGCGGGCGCCTCAAAGGTGGTCTGGGCGACGCTGGCGCGAACGGTGCCGCCATCGCCGACCGCCGCCATCACCGGCGCGTTCTGGAAGCGCTCGACGTGGAGCCGGTGCAGGAGACCCGCCGCCTCGAAGTGCTCCTCCAAAGCGTCGAGCAGACCAATCGGGCCGCAGGCGTACGTGTCGCGCTCGCGCCAGTCCGGGCAGAGCGCGTCGAGTTCCGCAGGCGTAAAGCGCGGTGCGGACGCGGTGTGGCGCTCGTGGAGCGTGACGCCGTCGTTGCGGGCGGCGAGCCCTCGGAGGGCCTCGCCAAAGATCACGGACTCGGCCGTCCGCTCGCTGTGCACGTGGACGACATCCTCAATGCCGCCCTGGCGCTCCTGGGCGCGCAGCATGGCCATGACTGGCGTGATGCCGCTGCCAGCGGTCACCAGCAGGATCGGGGTGCGGGTGACCTCGGCGGGGAAGCCGAAGTCACCGGTCGGCGGGCCGAGGCGGACGAGATCGCCGACCTTGGCTCGGCGCACGAGCTGCGTCGACACCGCACCGCCATCGACGAGCTTCACGGTGATGCTGATGCAGCCGTCCGGACGCCCCGGATCGGAGGTCAGCGAATAGGAGCGCCAGTGGCGCACGCCGTTGACGTCGACGCCGACGGCGACATGCTGGCCGGCGCGGTGGCGGGGCCAACGGCGGCTCGGGCGCACCACGATCGTCGCGGCGTCGTCGGTGCGCTGGATGACTTGCTCCACGCGACCTCGGAGCTCACCGAACGACCACAGCGGGTTGATGACCGTGAGGTAGTCGTCGGGAAGCAGCGGCGTCGTGAGAACGGCGGCCGCGTCGAGCAGCCGTCGTCGAGTGACTGGCTCAGCGAGCGTCTGTGCCTGACTCATCGTGCTCCTCCCCGGTAGAGAGGCTCGCGCAGCGGGACGGCGCAACACCTCAGTGACTCCGACCGTAACGCCGCGAGCGTGGCCGTGGGGGCAGGACGACGAATGCCACACAACATGGTTTTACGCCTGCACCCCTAGACCTTGCAGCCACAGGGTTCCCGCCGGTACCGGCGGGAACCTTCTGTGACGAATCCCGCCGCGAGCGCGGCGGGACGAAACGCGATCAGACGTTCCAGAGACCCGGGTTCTCGTCCTGCTCGGCGCGCGAGGGCGTCCACGCGGTGCCGGCCTTCTTGGCGGCCGCGACGGTGATCACCTTGGCCCGCTCGACCAGCAGGTCGACGGCCTTGTTCTCGGCGAGGTCGCGACGCAGGGCGTCGATCTGGCCGCGCCCGTCCAGGCGTGCCCACGCCTTCTTCACGGAGATCTTCTCCTGGGCCGCGAGCGGCGCGATGGCCTCCTCGACCTCTTCGTCGGTGGCCGTGAGGCCCTCAGCCGCAACGACGGCCATCACGACGGCCTGGCGCGCCACCTGGCGCTCGGCGCCAGGGACCGCTTCCTCGACGACCTCGTCGTGGGTCTTGCCGACCGACTGCAGGTAGATGTCCTGGCTGATGCCCTGGTGCTGGAACCGGTGCATCATCCGGTGGAATTCCTGGTGGGCGTGCTCGTAGGCGAGCGCGTGGGGCACTTCGACGCCGGCCTTCTTGGCGGCTGCGTCGAGGGTGGCGAGCCGGAAGAGCTGGTTGGTGCGCTCGGCCTCACCCTCAGCCAGTCGTGCGGCGATGTCCTTGCGGAGTTCGTCGATCGTGTCGACGCCGCCGACCTCAAGCGCGAAGTCGTCGTCGAGGACCGGCAGATCCTTGGCCTTGACCTCGTGCACGACGACGTCGAACGTGGCCTCTTGCCCAGCGAGCTCGGCGGCGCCGTACTCCTCGGGGAAGTTGACCGTGATGACCTTCTCGTCGCCGGCGCTGAGCCCGACGAGCTGCTCCTCAAAGCCGGGGATGAAACGGCCGGAACCGATCTCCAGGAGCTGGTTCTTGCCCTCGCCGCCCGGGAACGGTTCGCCCTCAAGCTTGCCGAGGTAGTCGATGACGACGAAGTCGCCATCGGCAACCGGGCGCTCCGCCGTCTCCAGGCGTGCAAAACGGTCGCGCAGCAGCTCGATCTCGCGATCGATGGCTTCATCGTCGACCTTGCCGTCGTCCTTGCCGACTTCCAGGCCGTCGAACTTCGACGCGTCGACCGTCGGCACGACGCCGACCTCGGCGTTGAAGACAAACGGCTTGCCCTCGTCGGGCATCTCGACCTCGCCCACCTCGGGCTGGCCGATCGGCTGGATGTTGGCCGCACGGATGGCCTTCTCGTACCACTCGTTGAGATCGGCGCGGATCGCCTCGTCGACGATCGCCTCGCGACCGACGCGCTGAACCACGAGCTTCGGCGGGATCTTCCCGGCGCGGAAGCCGGGGACCCGCATGTTGCGGCCGACCTGCTTGGCGGCCCGCTCGATCGAGCGCTCAAGCAGCTCGGCCGGGACGGTGGCCTCAAGTCGCACCCGCGATTCGGGCAGCTCGGTAGTGGTGGCGATGACTTCGGGGCCGGGCATGAGACGGAGCACACTAATGCTTCTGAGGTGGCGAACGGCCCGTCGCGGGCCTGCCTCTACACTGCCGCGCATGCGACGGTCACCGATCGAGAGGCTCCATGCCCGCTGGGTAACGGGGCCGTACGGCCACGGCGCCGCGTTCGGACTGGACCTTGGCGTGATGCTCCGCATGTGGGTGGCCTGGCGTGTCGCGGTGATGCGCGGCCGCATGGACTGACCGGCCGGTCGGTCGGCACTCCGCGAACCTCGGGTTGGGATTCGATGCGGTTCTGCGTCGTTGGTGGAGGGATTCTGGGGCTCGCGACGGCACGGCTGCTCGCCCTCGAGCATCCCGGCTCGTCCGTGGTGGTCCTCGAGAAGGAGCCGCAGGTGGCCCTTCATCAGACCGGACGCAACAGCGGGGTCGTTCATGCCGGGGTGTACTACGCGCCTGGTTCGCTGAAGGCGCGGCTCTGCCGCCGCGGGATGGAGCTGCTGCAGGCCTACTGCGCTGAGCACGAGCTGCCGTACGAGGCCTGCGGCAAGGTGGTGGTGGCGACCGACGAGCGCGAACTGCAGGGCCTCGCGGAGCTTCACCGCCGGTCGCTCGCCAACGGCGTCCCCGGCGTTCGGATGCTCAGCGCCGCTGAGCTCCGCGAGGTCGAACCGCATGTGGTCGGCGTTGCGGCGCTGCACTCCCCCGCTTCGGCGATCACTGACTACGGCGCCGTCGCGCGCCAGATGGCCAGCGACCTGCTCGCCGGCGGCGGCGAGGTCCGCCTGGGCGTGAGCGTCGAGCGCGTCTCCCACGGCGACCGGGCCCAGCCGCAGATGCCGGTCGCGATCCTGGCGGGCGGCGAGCGGGTTCGGGCCGACCGAGTGATCGTCTGCGCGGGGCTGCAGTCCGATCTCTTGGCGCGCGCCTCCGGATCCTCGGCCTCGCCGCGGATCGTGCCGTTCCGCGGCGAGTACTTCGCGCTCACGCCGGGCCGCGAGTCGCTCGTGCGTGGATTGGTCTACCCCGTGCCCGATCCGGCCCTGCCCTTCCTTGGCATCCACCTCACGCGACGCGTCGGCGGTGGCGTCTTGGTGGGGCCCAATGCCGTGCTCGCCCTGGGACGAGAGAGCTACCGCTGGCGTGACGTCGACCGCGGCGAAATCACTCGCCTCGGCCGGTGGCCAGGCGCCTGGCGGCTGGCTGCGCGCTATCGACGCGTCGCCGCGGGCGAGCTCTGGCGGTCGGCGAGCCAGCGGGCGTTCGTCTCCGAAGCCCAGCGCTACCTCCCCGAGCTGCGAGTACGCGACGTGGCCCGCACCCGAGCCGGCATCCGCGCCCAGGCCGTCGATGACCGGGGCGAGCTGATCGACGACTTCGTGCTCGACCAGGACGGCCCAATCGCCTGGGTCCGCAACGCGCCGTCGCCCGCGGCGACGTCATCGATGGCGATCGCCGAGGAGCTCCTTGCGCGTCTGGCCCCGTAGGATCGGTGGCCCGCCAGAGGAGAATTCCCTTCCGATGTCTGCCCCCACCGTCACGCTTGACGCGACCGAACGCCAGTTGCGCGAGCGCGTCCTCAAGGCGATCCTGATCATCTCGTGGATCGACCTGTTCCTGTTCCTGCCGCTGATCTACGGCCTGGCCGTCGGCAACGAATCGCTGAGCCCAATCTTCGGCCCGATCCACGGCACCGCCTTCATCATCGATGTCGGCTTGATCGTCTACGGCGCGATGAACAAGTGGTGGGGCTGGTGGTACCCGGCGGTCACGATCATCACGACCGGCCCTCCCGGCGCGATCCTCGGCCACGGCAAGGCGAAGCGCGAGGCGCTGGGGGCGTAAGCCCTCCGCGGTCGGCGCCGACCCGCTTCGCGATCGTTACCGAGGCGCTGTGAGAGCTAGGCGACACGCTGGCCTGATTGGCGCGTTCCCAGTAGGGTCGCGCCCGTCATGCTTGCTCGGTTGGTTCAGCTGTCTCTCGCGCTGGCCGGTGGGCTTGCGTTCTTCGCACCGGCTGCCCACGCGGCCGACGTCAAACCCACCGTCGACTGCATCACGCCGAGCGCCAGCGGGAACTTCTGGGTCTACTTCGGCTACGCCAACACGGGCTCGCAGACCTTCATCGCGTACGGCGACAGCAACGTGGTCGTGCCCGGCCTCGGCTTCCAGGGCCAGCCCGAAGTGTTCAATGCCGGCGCCTACCCGCGGGTCTTCCGCGCGATCTTCAACTCTGAGGCGTTTCCGGGGATCTCGTGGGAGCTCGACGGCAAGTCGGCGATCGCCACGCTCGC
>JAUMFO010000098.1:0-1478 GCA_032119795.1 Solirubrobacteraceae bacterium | reverse complement strand
CCGGCGCCGGCGCCAGCAGCTGCCGACGTCTCGATCACGCAGGCCGTCACTCCCGCACTGATCAATCCAAATGACCTGGCGACCGCCACCGCCACGCTCACCAACGCGGGTCCCGACGCGGCCGGGGGCGTCGGCCTGATGCTCACCCTCCCCGCAGCGGCCGTCGTCGACGCGGCGGCGCTGCCCGCCGGCTGCACGCCCGGGCCCGACCCTGTCGCCGTGACGTGCGCCGTCGGAGCACTCGAGCCGAGTGCGACCACGACCCGCGCCATCGGCTTCCGCCTGGCGCCATTCGGTACCGCGCGCGCTATCGGCCACGTGTCGTCGACCACCGCCGACCCCGTCCCGGCCAACAACGTCGCCGCGAGCGACTTCGGAATCGCGGTCCCAACGTGGCAGTTCCGACCGACCGACGGCTCGCCCGCGCCCACCACCCCACCAGCACCAGTACCTGCCGCCGACCTCGCCCTCACGCGCGCCGGCCCGGCTCGGTCGGTTCGACTCCGTCGAACGGCGACGCTCGTCTACACCGCCAAGAATCAGGGCACCGCCCCGGCCGAAGGCGCTCGCCTGACGATCCGGCTTCCTGCCGGCCTCACGAAGCGCAGCGTGACCGGGGCGACGTGCGCCGGTGCGCGCATCCTGGAATGCAGCCTGGGGACGCTCGCCCCCGGCGCGACGAAGCGCGTCACCGTGCGCGTCACCGTCAGGCGCCGCGGCGTGCTGACCGACTCGGCGACGGTAACGAGCGCAGGCGGCGAGTCGGCGGTCGCCAACAACGTCGTCGACGGCGCCGTGCGCGGTCGACGCTAGCCCCGCGGAGCGCCGGACCACCGGCCGCGTCTAGATCAGGCCGACGATGGCCGCGCAGTCCCAGTTTCGGGCGCCAGCGCCACCAGCCCAGAGCTTGGCTGCCAGGCGATCCTGCTCGGCCTTGCTCGCCTTGTAGGCGTCGCTCGTGGAGCCGCCCATGCCCTTCCAGGTGGACGGGATGAACTGGTAGTAGCCCGAGGCGCCGGCGCTGTTCGGCGGCAGGTTCTGGCCACCGGACTCGCACTGCACGATCGCCCACGGGATCGCCCAGGGGCCGCCGGGGCCGGCCTTGTCGACCGAGGCTTTCTGCTGGGCCGCGACGAGCCGGTTGAGGGTGCGCTCGGCGCGCCTACGATCGGAACGCGTCGCCTTGAGCGCCTGGATACGGGCGGCCTTTGCCTGAGACAGCGCGGTGCGACGAGCGGCGAGCGCGGCCGATCGCTGCGCCACGGCGTCGCGCTCCTGGCGGACGGCCTGCGTGGCCTCGCGCTGCTCGGGGACGATCTTCTGGAGGCTGCGCTCCAGGCGTGACGTCTCACTGCGGGCCGCCTTCACGTTCTTGAGGATCCGCTGGTTGGCCTGGCGGGCGCTCTGCTCGTACTCGACCTTGTCGAGGACCTGCTCGAGGCCGTCGGAGTCCAAGATGATCGTCGCGAGATCGGGCG
>JAUMFO010000097.1:0-2411 GCA_032119795.1 Solirubrobacteraceae bacterium | reverse complement strand
GACCAGATCGAGGCGGAGATGGTCGACGCCCCAGAGCGACTGCAGTGGGCCATGAACCACTGCTTGGCCCAGATCGGCATCGAGCACCCGGAGCTGCGTCCTCGCGCTCTCTCGATCGGCGAGCGCCTCGGCGTCCTCAAGGACTACCCGACGCCGCCGAACTGCACCTCGCCCTTCGCGCCGATCTGGATCGCCGAGATCGTGAGGCGACGCGAGCGCTGACGCCGCCAGTGGTTTCAACGCCCCGCCCGCGGGCTACGCTCGCTGGAGCGGCGCAAGTGATTTGCACCGGCCGCTTCGCAGAAGGTCAAGGCATCGATGAGCAACAACACGACGGATGAGCACGTCTGGGGCGACGAGTCGGGTGCCGTGCTTGCCGCGATCGTCTGGGCCTCAAGCCGCGTGATCAGGCAGGGCGACCCGAAGGCGGGCGCGCGCACGGCCGACGAACTCGCGGACGCAGCAGGCGCCACGGTGACGGCCGCCGGCCTCGGCCCGACCGCCACGATGAGGATCTTCGACGAGGTGATCGTCCCCGCAACGCGCGCGCAGGATGACCCGATGAACCTCGCCTACATTCCGGCTGCGCCGACGCGCGCCGCGGTCGCGTTCGACCTGGCGACGAGCGCGGCCAACATCTTTGCGGGCGTGTGGGAGGCGGGCGCAGGCGCGATCTTCGCCGAGAACGAGGCCCTCGACTGGATCGTCTCACTCCTCGGCTGGCCGAGAGAGGCCGGCGGGTGCTTCGTCTCCGGCGGCACCACCGGCAATCTCTCGGCGCTCATGGCTGCGCGGGAGGCCGCCGCCGCACGCCGCGGTGGACGGCCCGAAGGAGGGTGGAAGCTCGCCTGCTCGGCCGAGGCCCACTCGTCCGTGCACTCGGCGGCGAAGGTGCTCGACGTCGACCTGCTGCTCGTGCCCGTCGACGAACGTGGGCACCTCACCGGGGAGGCGGTGCGCGTAGCACTGGACGGCGAACCGAACGTGTTTGCCGTCGTGGCGTCGGCCGGTACGACGAACGCAGGGGTCATCGACGATCTCAGCGACCTCGCGGACGTCTGTGAGGAGGCGGGACTCTGGCTGCACGTCGACGGCGCGTACGGCGGGGCCGCGCTCGCCGCGCCGACGGTGCGACACCGGTTTGCGGGGATCGAGCGCGCCGACAGCTTCATCGTCGACCCGCACAAGTGGCTGTTCGCGCCGTACGACTGCTGCGCCTTGCTCTACCGCGATCCGCGGCTCGCCCGCGCCGCGCATACCCAGCTCGCCGGCTACCTCGATCAGCTCGACCGCCAGGCGTGGAACCCCACCGACCTCGCCATCCATCTCTCTCGGCGGGCGCGCGGACTGCCCTTTTGGTACAGCCTCGCAACCCACGGCACCGATCGCTACACGCGCGCCGTGGAGCGCACGATTGAGACCGCGCAGGCCGTCGCCGACGCGATTCGCGCAGCGCCGCACCTGCGCCTCCTCGGCGAGCCAGAACTCTCGATCGTGCTCTTCCAGCGCCCCGGCTGGGCGGACGCCGACTACGCCGAGTGGTCTCAGCGCACGTCGGACGCTGGCGCGATGCTCTGCGTCCCAACGAAGTGGCGCGGGGAGCCAGCCTTGCGCCTGGCGTTCATCAACCCAGAAACGCAGGCCGACGCCGTCATCGAGGTGCTCGGCACGCTCGCGTAATGGCCGGCAGGATCCCTAGGCGACGCGTGACTCGCCGACGTCGGTGAGGCCGAGCGGCGCAGCGGGCGTGAGCGGCAGCCCAAAGACCGACGGCGCACTCATGACAGCGGTGGCCTGGAGCGGACGCGAGAAGTTGAAGCCCTGGCCGAGATCGCAGCCGAGCCGGCGGAGCTCGTCAGCTTGCTCGTCGGCCTCGATCCCCTCGGCGATGACCGTCATCCGCAGGCTCGAGGCCAGGCGAACGATGGCCTCGACGAGCGCACTGCCGTCGGACTCGATGACGTCGTCGATGAACGACTTGTCGACCTTCACCACGTCGACGCGGAACCGGCGCAGGTAGGAGAGGGAGGAGTAGCCGGTGCCGAAGTCGTCGAGCGCGACGCGCGCCCCAAGCGCCTTCACTTGAGCGACCTGTTCGAGCGCGGAGTCGATGTTCTCGATCAGCGAGGATTCGGTGACCTCGACCAGCAACTGGCCTGCAGGCAGCCCCGATTCAGACAGTGCCGCGCGCACCTGATCGGGCACCACGCCGGCGGCAAACTGCTGGCCGGCGACGTTGACGGAGACGTAGCGGCGATCGATCCACCCCGGTTGCCAGACCATTAGTTGGCGGCACGCCTCGCGAAGTGCCCAGCTCCCGAGCGGGATGATCAGGCCGGTCGCCTCGGCCAGCGGAATGAACTCAGCGGGCGGCATCAGCCCTCGTACGGGGTGGTTCCAGCGCGCGAGGG
>JAUMFO010000096.1:0-3156 GCA_032119795.1 Solirubrobacteraceae bacterium | reverse complement strand
GCTACGCGCTCGACGGCCGCACCGTCCTGATCACCGGGTCGACCGGTGGTTTGGGGCGCGCGCTGGCCACGGAGCTGCGGGGCCGTGGCGCACGGCTCGCCCTGCTCGACCTCGACCTCGCCGCCACGCAGGCTCAGGCGAGCGAGCTCGGCGGGCCCAGCGTCGCCCAAGCGTGGCAGGCCGACGTGCGCGACCTGCCCAGCCTCCAGGCCGCCGCCGACGCCGCCGCTGAGCACTTCGGTCGCCTCGACGTCGTGATCGCCAATGCCGGCATCGACACCGTCGCCCCGCTGGCGACCATCGATCCGGCGGCGTTTGAGCGCGTGATCGACGTCAACCTCACGGGAGTCTTTCGCACCTTCCGGGCCGCGCTCCCCCACGTCGAGCAGCAGCAGGGCTACCTCCTGGCGGTCTCGTCGATGGCGGCGTTTGTGCACTCCCCGCTCCAGTCGTCCTACACCGCGAGCAAGGCCGGGGTCTGGGCGCTCTGCGACTCCGTCCGCCTGGAGGTCCGCCACTTGGGCGTCAGCGTCGGCAGCGTGCACCCGACGTTCTTCAAGACGCCGATGATGGACGACATCGCCGCCGACCCGGCCGGCTCCACGCTCTGGGCCGGCAACGACCGGGGCCTCTGGAAGATGGTTCCCCAGGAGCTGGTCGTCGACGGGATCGTCCGTGGGATCGAGCGCCGCGCGGCGACGATCGTCCTCCCGCGTCGCAACACGCTTGTGGCCCGTGCTCCCGGGCTCTTCCGGCCGTTTGTCGACCGCATCGGCTTCCCCGGGAAGACGATCGAGCGGGCGATCGAGCGCGCCTCACCGGCTGGCTGGAACGACCCCGCGGCGGTCGAACGAACCCACGGAAACGTGGACGCCTGACGCCCCGCGCGGCGCGGTCCCAGCCGCGCCAGGGCTGGCGCCTCAGGGCCGAGTTAGAGCGCGGTGCCGCCCGCGCGCCAGACGGCCTGGCGGCGAGCAACCTCGTTCGTGACGAGCTGCATCGCGGCGTTGGCCCGGGCGGTGTCGCCCGTCGCCACCAGATCGAGCTGGAGGCCGCGCATCACGGCCAGCAGCGTCGTCCCCGTCTGCTCGATCTCACCTGGTGGGCACCCGGCGGCCTCGGCGACGCGCGTGAAGAACCGCAGCCAGCCGCCGACGACGACGTCGAGGAAGCGCTCGTACCGCTCGGGGTGCAGCAGTGCCTGGCCATACACCTCGAACATCAGGCTCAGCTCCGGCAAATATTCCGGGCGCGTCCACTGCTCCCACCACAGCGCGATCGACGCGGCCGCGTCGTCGGTGATCTCGGCGGGGATAGGCGTGTCTGGATCGAACGGCATCGACTGCTCGCGCAGGAGATTGACCACCTCGGTGATCAGGTTCTCCTTCGTGCCGAAGTGGTTGAGAAGGGTGGCGTGCGACACGCCGACGGCCTCGGCCATCGGCCGGATTGCCAGCTGCCCGACGCCTTGGGCGAGCACGTAATCCGTGACCGCTCGCAGGAGTTCATCGCGCCGACCGGCGTAGCGAAGCTTGCGTCCGTCGACATGCCCGGTGGCGCCCGTCATCGCGCCAACCATAGAAGGCTGGACAGAATCTCGAGGTGACGTCGAACGCGGTAATCCGGATTTCTGCTTCTTCAATCTGGCCAGCCGAAACTCGGCGGTACCGCGGGTCTCATGGTGCGAAACGCTTGCTCCATCGGCGACCACCCCTGTACAGGCAATACACCGGAATAGGGCTTCCACACTGTAAAACAGAGCCTTGAGGCAGACACACGTTCCACCGCGTATGTGACTAGGGTCACGTCTGCGGTGCGCGTCCCAGCGCCCGCGAGAAGGAGACCGATGGCCGGCGTCACGCTGGATGGCATCACCAAGATCTACCCAGGCGCCGACCAACCCGCGGTGTCTTCGCTCGACCTGGCGATCGGCGACGGGGAGTTCATGGTGCTCGTCGGCCCATCCGGCTGCGGCAAGACGACCGCCCTGCGAATGATCGCGGGCCTCGAAGAGATCTCTGCCGGCGAGCTGCGCATTGGCGACCGGGTCGTCAACCACACGCCCTCCCGCGATCGAGACATCGCAATGGTCTTCCAGAGCTACGCCCTCTACCCGCACCTCTCCGTCTACGAGAACATCGCGTTTGGTCTGCGCCTCGCGAAGGTGCCCAAGGCCGAGATCGACGAGCGCGTCCAAGAGGCCGCTCGCTCGCTCGACCTCACCGATTACCTGGGTCGCAAGCCGCGTGCCCTCTCCGGCGGTCAGCGCCAGCGGGTCGCCATGGGCCGCGCGATCGTGCGGAAGCCGGCGGCGTTCCTGATGGACGAGCCGCTCTCCAACCTCGACGCCAAACTCCGCGTCCAGACGCGCGCCGAGATCGCGCGCCTGCAGCAGGACCTCGGTGTCACGACGATCTACGTGACGCACGACCAGACCGAGGCGCTGACGATGGGCCACCGCGTCGCCGTGATGCGCAACGGCATCCTGCAGCAGGTCGCGCCGCCACAAGAGCTCTACGACCGCCCCGTCAACATGTTCGTTGGCGGGTTCATC
This sequence comes from Solirubrobacteraceae bacterium, assembly GCA_032119795.1. Taxonomy (GTDB): domain Bacteria; phylum Actinomycetota; class Thermoleophilia; order Solirubrobacterales; family Solirubrobacteraceae; genus JAGIBJ01. The sequence goes on along the minus strand of JAUMFO010000096.1, from coordinate 602 downwards.
GGGAGTCCGTCGATGAACCTCCTCGAGGCCCGGCTGCTCGCGGAGGGCGACGGCTACCGCGTCGACTTCGGGAACCAGTCGCTGATCGTCGATCGCGAGCTCGTCGCCGCCCGGCCCGCACTGGCGAGCTACGCGGGTACCGAGGTGTTCGTCGGAATCCGCCCGGAGTCGCTGGAGGACGCGTCGCTGGTGGAACATGCCCCAGCCGATCGCACGCTCCGCGGCATCTTGCGCCTGCGGGAGGCGCTGGGCTCGGAGATCATGGCGCACCTTGAGGTCGACGCCCGCCCGGCCCAGAGCGTCGAAGCGCTCGAGCTGGCGGCAGACACGGGCCTTCCCTCACTTGCCGCTCGCGACGACACCGCCGCCGTCGTCGGGCGCTTCTCCCCTCGTTCCCAGGTTGCCGTCGACGACACCGTCGAGTGCTTCGTCGACACCCGCAGCCTGCACTTCTTCGACTCCACATCGGGCCAGGGGATCTACGACCAGGCCCGAGCCGAAGCACCGTCCCACGCCGGGGCTTGATCCCGGCACACCCACAAGGAGCTCACGTGAAGCACCAGCACAAGCTCGTCGCCGCGTTCGCGGCTACGTCTATGGCC
>JAUMFO010000095.1:0-3107 GCA_032119795.1 Solirubrobacteraceae bacterium | reverse complement strand
TCTCAGCGTTGAAGACGAGGCAGTCGGCGCCGGCCGCGATCGCTTCGAGGGCCTTCGCCGCCTCTGCAGCAGGCGCGCCGCCGTAGATGAACTGCCAGGCGCAGACGCGCAGGCCACCGGCCTGCAGCGCCTTCACGAGCGAGGGACTGAATTGGCTCCCGACACTGTCGACGCCGTCGGCGCTCTTGAGGATGATCGTGCTCACGCGGGCGGCGCGCGCACGGCTGATGATCGTGTCCGCCGCCCCACCGTCGGCGTCTTCGAGGAACCAGATCCAAAGCCCGGCCCCGGCAAACGCCGTGGGTACCGGGTTGCGTCCGGCAGCGACCGATGCCGTGCCGCCGGCCGCGGGAATGTCTTCGCCTGGCGCGGGCGTCGCTGCCGGCGGCGCGGCGCTGGCCAGCACGACCTTGAGCTTGATGCGGTTGGAACGCCGACCGCGACGGTCCTTCACCGTGACCTTGATCGCCCCGGCCGGGGTGCCCTTCGGAACGCGGACCACGTAGCCGACGATCCCGGATCGCTTCGTGGTCTTGCCCGTCGTACGGCCTTTGGACCACGTGAAGGTGACGCGCTGGTTCCGCGCCAGCCGCTTGCCGCGAAGCGCGACGAGATCACCGACCGCAACGCGAACGCCAGCGGAGCAGACCTCGGCGCTCGCTGGCACGCACCCCAGGCCAGTCAGCTTCGGCGCCTTGGGCTTGCCCGCGGCATCTGCCGGCGCCGCGACCAGGGCCGTGAGGACGACGGTGGCCAGGGCGAGCAGCACCGAACTCCACCTCGCTCGGGCGGTGACTGGAGACTTGGCCACGGCCGACAACGTATCGGGTAAGAATCGACGGCATGTTCAAGAAGATGAAAGACGCCTTCGGCGTCGGCGGGGCCTCCGTCGACGCTGTGATCTCCACGGCGCCCCTCTATCCCGGCGGTTCGCTGAGCGGCACGGTGAACATCACCGGTGGCGACCGCGAGCAAGACATGCGCGGCCTCAAGCTGTCGTTTGAGTGCGTCGCCGAGCGCGAGACCGACGACAGCGAATACAAGATCAACAAGCAGTTCGGGCACCTCGACATGCCCAACGCCGGGATGGTCGCCGCCGGCCAGTCACTCCAGCTGCCGTTCCAGATCGCAGTGCCGATCGACTGCCCGCCAAACCTCATCGGCGGCCAGCACCTGCCAGGGATCAAGCTCGGCCTGCGGACCCGCCTCGACATCGCGTCGGCCCGCGACGCGTCGGACTTCGACCCGGTGACCGTGCAGGCGCTGCCGGCGCAGATGGCCGTACTCGGCGCGATGCAGCAGCTCGGCTTCTCGCTCAAGGGCGCCGACCTTGAGGAGGGCAACGCGCAGGCAGCCCACCTGCGCGGCCAGCTCGGCGTCTACGCCGAGTACGAGTTCCACGGCCAGGGCCGCATCAACGAGGTCGAGGTCACGTTCGTCACCACGCCGCAGGAATGTGGAGTCCTGGTCGAGATCGACAAGCGCGGCAAGTGGGGCTTTGACGGCGGCGACAAGATCGTCTCGTTCACCCTTCCGACGCAGAGCGCGGACGTCAGCGGAGCTGCGCAGCGCCTCAGCTCGCTGCTGTCGTAGCCACGCCTCCAGCCATTCCCGGACTCAGGCGGGTGCGCCCTCGGCGGCCCGCCTGAGTTCGGCGATGTTCAGCTTCTTCATGCCGAACATCGCCCGCATGGCGCGTTCGGCCTTTGACGCGTCGGGATCAGCAAAGAGGGCCTCCATCCCGGACGGAACCACCTGCCAAGACAGGCCGTACTTGTCTTTGCACCAGCCGCACTGGCTCTCCGAGCCGCCGCCTGAGATGAGCGCCGCCCAATAGTGGTCGATCTCGTCTTGGTCGTCGCACTCGATCAGGAGCGAGATCGCCTCATCGAACGTGAAGATTGGGCCGCCGTTGATCGCGGTGATGCGCTGGCCGTTGATCGTGAAGTCCACCGTCAGCACCGAGCCCGGCTCGCCCGGGCCAGCCTGCGTGTAGTGGGAGATCGCGTTGATCTTCGAGTCCGGGAAGACCGACACGTAGAACTCGGCGGCTTCCTGGGCCTGGTGATCGAACCAGAGGTTGGGGACGATGCCTTTGACCATGGGTGCGTTGCTCGCCCTACTCGCTGCGGGGCGTGAGCAAGAAGATCGGGATCAGGCGGTCGGTCTTCTCCTGATAGCCGGCGTAGGCCGGCCAGACCTCCAGCCCGCGGTCCCACCACTGCTGGCGCTCCTCACCCTCGAGCAGTCGCGCGTCGTAGTCCCGGCGCGTCGCGCCGTCCTGGAGCTCGACATGCGGGTTCGCGACGAGATTGTTGAACCACGTCGGGTTGGTAGCCGCTCCGCCTTTGGAGGCGAAAACCGCGTACTCGCCGTCGTGCTCGACGCGCATCACCGGGTGTTTGCGCAGGTTGCCGCTCTTGGCCCCGATCGACGTGATCACGACCACCGGCTTGCCCTGGAGGTCACCGGCCTCCTGGCCGTTCGTGGCCTCGTAGGTCTCGGCCTGTTTCCGAGCCCAGTCGCTCTTGCTCGGTGCGTACGTTCCTGTGAGCGGCATCGGTCGCCTTTCGCCGGGGTCGTCGGGGCTATCGCCACCGTAGCGCCGAGTGGTCCGCGTGCCGACCGTCTTTCAGTTCCAGTCGCCTGCCATGGGCGTGAGTTCGAGGATCCGCTGCCAGGTGACGGCGTCCGTCTCGCCGGTAGCCGGCAGGCCCTTCGACGTCTGGAACGCTTGAAGGACGGCCTTCGTGGCGGCGCTGAACGTCCCATTGATCGCCGTGGCGGGGTCGAATGCTGCGAGGTGCATCTGGAGCCAGATCACCTGGTCGCCGGTGGCCTTCTGTTCCAAGGCCGGCCACCCCGGGTCGGGCAGGGTCACGGTCGTAGGTGCGGGCTCGTTCAGCACGCCCCAGAGGCTCTGCGACGTCGTCTGCCAGCTCCACCACGAGAGCCCCGGCGAGCCGTACCCCGCCCAGATCGCCCGGAACCGCCGAAGATCCGACGCGGGGAAGTTGCCGTAGGTCTGGCCGATCGGCGCGATCGGCGCCTCATAGATCCGGTTGTTGGCGACGGTCTTCGCGCTGACGGCGTCGACCGACGCACCG
>JAUMFO010000094.1:0-3726 GCA_032119795.1 Solirubrobacteraceae bacterium | reverse complement strand
AGATGCCGTGCGGATCGTCGGAGAGGTCCTGCAGGCGCTGCTGGTGCTGGGCGTCGCGCGGGTCACCGACGAAGCGGTAGGCCTTGGCGAGTGCCGCCGGCCCGATGAACTCCGGGTCGGCCTCCATGGCGAGGCAGTCCGAGACGCACGAGCCGCACTGGATGCAGGCCATCGTCTGGGTCACGTCGACCATCGACTCACGCGAGACGATGTGCTCGCGCTCAGGCATCGGCTCGGACGCCAGCAGCCACGGGGTGACGCGGGCGACCTTCTTCCAGTGGACGGCGTCCATGTCGACGATCAGGTCCTTGATGACGGGCATGTTGCCCATCGGCTCGACCTCGATCGTGAGGCTGCCGTCCTTGGACTTCTTGACGGCCTCGCCGACCTGCGTGTTGCAGGCCAGGCCAGGCTGGCCGTTGATGCGCATGCCGCAGGAGCCGCAGATGGCAGAGCGGCACGAGCAGCGGACGCCGATGGAGCCGTCTTCACGGTTCTTGACGGCGAGGATGCCCGTGAGCACGGCCTCGTGGGGCTCGAGCTCGACGGTGTACTGGTCCCAGTACGGGGCCTGCCCGGTCTCGGGGTTGTAGCGGCGGATGCGGAGGGTGTACTCAGGCATGGTGTAAGTCCTTCCGGCCCTAGTAGGACCGAACCTCCGGTTCCCACTGGGTAAACGTAATCGGCGCCTCGGCGAGCTTCGGTTGGCCGTCGCTGTCGGCGGCGATCGTGAAGTGCTTGAGGAAGTCGGTGTCGTTGCGATCGGGGAAGTCGGCGCGGGCCTGGGCGCCACGCGACTCCTTGCGCTCCAGCGCGCCGATGACGATCGTCTCGGCGACCTTCGTCATGTACTCCAGCTCTACGGCGCCGAGGACGTCCTGGTTGAAGACGGTGCCCTTGTCGTCGATCGCGGCCGTCTTGGCCTCTTCCTTGAGGCGCTGGACGATCTCCAGCTGCTCCTCGAGCTTGTCCTGCGTGCGGTAGACGGCGCAGTTGCTGTTCATCGTGACGCCGAGCTCGTCCTTGATCTCGGAGACTCGGCGACCGGTGCGCTCGCGAGAGATGATCTTCGACAGCTTCTTCGCGTCGACCTCGATGCGCGAGGCCGGGGCTGCGGGCATCGTGACGTCGGACGCGCGCGCTGCGGCGTGGGCGCCGGAGCGCTTGCCGAAGATGAGCGTGTCCAGCAGCGAGTTGGCGCCGAGGCGGTTGCCGCCGTGGACGGAGACGCAGGCCACCTCGCCGGCGGCGTAGAGGCCCGGAACGTTCGGGACCTCGCCGTCGACGTTGGTGCGCACGCCACCCATGATGTAGTGCTGACCGGGGCGGATCAAGATCGGCTCCTTGGTGATGTCTACCCCGGCGAAGTCGCGGCCGAGGTTGACGATCTCGCGGAGCGCCTCGTGCACGCGCTTGGTCGGGACGACCGTCACGTCGAGGTAGATGCCGGCCTTGTCAGGACCCGCGCCGCGGCCCTCGTTGATCTCGGTCTGCTCGGCGCGGGAGACGACGTCACGCGAGGCGAGCTCGAACTTGTTCGGGGCGTAGCGGCCCATGAAACGCTCGCCCTCACCGTTGATGAGGTGTGCACCCTCGCCGCGGGCGCCCTCGGTGATGAGGAAGCCGTTCATCATGCACGTCGGGTGGTACTGGATCATCTCCATGTCCATCAGCTCGGCGCCGACGTCGTACGCCTGGGCCATGCCGTCGGCGGTGCAGATGAGCGCGTTGGTGGTCGGCTTGAAGATCTGGCCGGCGCCACCGGACGCGAGGATGGTGGACTTCGCGTTGAAGACCTCCATCCGGCCGGTGCGGATGTCTCGAGCGATGCATCCGCCACAGGAGCCGTCCTCATTGAGGATCAGCGAGGTGGTGAACCATTCCTCGTAGCGATCGATCTGATCGCTGTACTTCATGAGCTGCTCGTACAGCACGTGCAGGATCGCCTGGCCGGTGATGTCGGCCACGTAGAACGTGCGCTTCGCCGACGCGCCGCCGAAGGCGCGGGCATCCATCTGGCCGTCGGCGTCGCGGTGGAACGTGACGCCGAGGTGCTCGAGGTGGAGGATCTCGCCGGGCGCCTCGCGGCACATGACCTCGATCGCGTCCTGGTCGCCGAGGAAGTCGGAGCCCTTGACGGTGTCGTAGGCGTGGCTCTCCCAAGAGTCTCCGACCTTGACCGCGCCATTGATGCCACCGGCCGCTGCGACCGAGTGGGAGCGGACGGGGTGGACCTTGGAAAGGATCGCCACCGAGGCGCCGGTGCGGGCGGCCTCAAGGGCGGCTCGCTGGCCGGCGAGCCCGGCGCCGATGATCAGGACGTCATGGGAAGGCATTAACAGGCAGATCTCACGGCTTAGGGTGCGGACAGACCTTATACGGCTGAGGGCCCTTCGCGGCTTCACGCCACGCGCCAAGAACATGGCTTGAAAACCAACCCCTGAGGGCGGATTTAGCCTGGCGACGGGCAGCTTCAGCGGCCGCGAGCAGCCACGACGACCGCCTGGCGCAGCGTGTTCCCGGTGACGATCCCGAGCGGCTCACCCTCGCTGCTCAGCGCGAGGAGCGGGCCGCCGTCACGCAGGCGCGGGTCGACGGCGGCCTCGCGCAGCGACGTGTCGCCCGAGACGGTCCGGTCGCCGACCTCGTCGGCGAGCTCGGCGAGCGTCAGCGCGGGCTGGCCCTTGGCCATGGCCTCGTCGATCGCGGCGGTGGCCAGCAGGGCGGGCGCCCCGCCATCTGGTCGACGAACGACGACCCACTGGCCGGGGGGTCCACCGTCGTCGGTGGCGCGCAGCACCGAATGGTGGCCGTCGACCGCGCTGACGCTCGGGTCGGCGATGGCGCCGACCGTGACGAGATCCAGTCGCTCCTGGCGGCGGGCGGAGTCCAGGCTGCCGCGCGCAGCGATCGTGACCAGCCAGCCGAGCAGGGCGATCGAGAAGCCGTCGGCCTGGGCGTCGGTCGTGATCAGGATGAACACGCCGACGGCGACGAGTGCGCCGCCGATCGCGAGCCCAGCGCTAGCGGCCCAGCGGGTCGCTTTGTGCGGGTCGCCCGTCACCTTCCACGCGGCGGCGCGAGCGATCACGCCGCCGTCGAGCGGGTAGGCGGGGAGCAGGTTGAGGAGCAGGACCGCGAGGTTGAGCGTGCCGATCAGGCCTGCGACTGCCAGCCAGGGGTCGGCCGGTTCACCGTCGGCGACGTTGCTCAGGCCAGCCGAGTCGACGGCCAGCGCGGTGCCGAGGAGGACCACGGCGAGGACGAGCGACACGAGGGGCCCGGCCACCGCGATCTTGAACTGCTCGCCCGGCGTTCGCGGGGCCTCCCGGAGGCGCGCGAAGCCGCCAAACATCCACAGCTCGATGCCTTCCACCTTGAGGCCGGCGCGAAGTGCGGCGAAGGCGTGCCCGAGTTCGTGCGCGATCACCGAGGCAAAGAAGAGGAGCACCGTGGCGGCCGCCAGCAAGGTGGCGCCGGTCTGCGAGGCCGTCGTGATCTCGGCGAGGTGCCCGCTCAGGAACCAGATCAGCACGAAGACGACGATCAGCCAGCTGCCGCTTGCCGTAATCGGGATGCCCCGAACGGAGCCGAAGGAGAGTCGCCCGAACATTGACCCCATCATGGCGCGTCCGGCGCCGCCGTGAGCAGGGCCGCGCGCCGAGGTCGGCGCGATAGGCGCTAGCGGGAGCGGCGGTCGGGCAGTGCGGGGGCCGACGGGCTGAT
>JAUMFO010000093.1:0-2320 GCA_032119795.1 Solirubrobacteraceae bacterium | reverse complement strand
GCCACCGGCGTGGCTGCCGCGCTCCCTCGCACGGCCTTTGCGGCGCGGTCGGTTCCGACCCGTGAACTGCGCCGGCCGGTCGTGGTGCTCGGGACTGGATTTGGCGGATCGGTGACGGCGCTGCGCCTCGCGCAGGCAGGCGTGCGCGTGACGATGCTCGAGCGCGGCCGGCGCTGGGCCGTGGGCCAGAAGGGCACCTTCCCCGGCGTTGGCACGATGGACTACCGCGCGATCTGGCTTGGTTCGGGTTCGTCGGTCGTGCCGGGACTGAGGCCGCTCTCTGATCGTCGCAAGTACGTCGGGCTGGTGGAGGCGATCCAGGGCCGTGGAATCGTCGTGGCGTGCGGCGCGGCCGTCGGTGGCGGATCGCTGCCCTACCACGGCATGTCGGTGCAGCCACGCGGCGATCTGTTTGCCCAGGTGATGCCAGCGGCGCTCGACTACGAGGAGTTCGACCGCGAGTTCTACCCGCGCGCGGCGGCGATGCTGAAGATCTCGGCCATGCCGCAGGACGTCCTGGACTCCAAGCAGTACAGCGCGAGTCGCCGGTGGCAGGAGTTCGTCGCGAAGGCTGGGCTTCCGGCGGCGAAGCCGCTGCCGATGACGGTCGACTGGGACGCCGTGCGCCGCGAGATCCGCGGTGAGACGCGGCCGTGGTTCTCCAGCGGCGACGTGCTCTTTGGCGTGAACGGGCCCGGCAAGCACTCGCTCGACACCAACTACATTCCCGCCGCTGAGGCCACCGGCAACGTGGAGTTGCTGGAGCTCCACCACGTGCAAGACATCAGTCGAGACCGCCGCGGGCGCTGGGTGCTCGCGATCAACCGGATCAATCACAACGGGACGGTCCTGGAGCGGATCACGCTCACCACCGACGCGCTCTTCCTCGGGGCTGGTTCGCCCAACACCTCCAAGCTGCTCGTCAATGCCGCCGGCCGCGACACGATCACGGGCCTGCCCGACGCGGTCGGTTCCAAGTGGGGGACCAACGGCGACCTCATCGTGGGGCGCGTCCTGCCCGCACCGATGGGCGGGCTCGGCGGCCCGGCCAGTGTCGCCAGCTGCGACTGGGACAACCCGGAGGGCCCGGTGACGGTGCTCTATGCGCCGGTGCCGATCGCCCCGGGCGCCAACTCCAGCGCCTACATGCAGACCGTGGCGATGTTCATCCCAGACAAGCTCGGCAAGTGGGTCTACGACGGCCGCAAGGACGACGCGATCGTTGAGCTGCCGGGGGCGCTGCGCACGCCGGCGGCAGCAGCAGCGCACCGCCGTCTCGACCAGGTGGCGCGCGCGGCCGGCGCCATCGGCACCGTCGACCTCACCGCGGCACTGCCCAACACCTTCCACGCGCTTGGTGGGGCCACGATTGGCACCGTCTGCGACGACTATGGCCGCGTGCTCGGGCAGAAAGGCCTCTACGTGACCGACGGCGCGCTCATTCCAGGCTCCACGGCGTGCGCCAATCCGTCGCTCACGATCGCCGCCCTGGCGGAGCGCAACGCGAAAGCCGTCATCAAGCAAGACCTCGGATCGGCGTTCTCATGAAGCCCAGAAGCCTCGGCCGCGCCCGAGTGGTACTTGGTAGTCCGCCTTCCCCGTCAGTTGTCCCCCAAAGCGGTGTGACGGTTGTTACAGTGGCGCTCAGTTTGCGTACCAAGGGGACACGGATGCAGCGCACGACGGCCACACTTCGGCGAGGTTTCGCCATGGCGGCGTTGGTCGCCGCGACGGGGGCGATGGCGCCTGCAGCGCTGGCCGCGCCGCCGCGGCCGGCCAACGACCCGTTCTACGCCTACACAGGCGAGACGCCGCTCGCGCAGGTCGCGCCGGGCACGGTGCTGAAGACCCGCACCAAGCCCTACCACGTGTCTGGCATCGCGACCCCAATCCGCGCGGTGCAGCTGCTCTACCGCTCGACCGGGCAGCTCGGGCAGCCGACCACGAACGTCACGTCGGTGCTGCAGCCGCCGACCAAGTCGAAGAACCCCAAGGTGTTCTCCTATCAGTCGTTCTACGACTCGCTGAACCCTGATGATCAGCCGTCCTACGCCATTGCCGGTGGCACCACGCTCGGCGGCGCCGTGAACTCGGTCGAGGGCGCGCTCATCGCGCCGTGGCTCCTGGGCGGCTACACGGTCAACGTGCCCGACACGCAGGGCCAGCAGGCCAACTTCGCCTCCGGCCCCGAGTACGGAATCAACACGCTCGACTCGCTGCGCGCGGTCTTTTCCTCGACGACGCTCTCGCTTCCGAGCGCCACGAAGGCGGGCCTCTTCGGCTACTCCGGCGGCGCCATCGCCACCGGCTGGGCGGCTGA
>JAUMFO010000092.1:0-12087 GCA_032119795.1 Solirubrobacteraceae bacterium | reverse complement strand
TCACCTGGCAGCACGCCGACGGTGGCCCGCTCCTGCTGGTCGGCGGCGGCTCCGGGGTCGTGCCGCTGATGTCGATGGTGCGCGCCTACATCGCCGATCCAGCACGACTCATGGCACCGGAGGCCCTCGACGTACGCGTGCTCGTCTCGGCGCGCACCCTCCCGGACGTCCTCTACCGAGAGGAACTCGACCGACTCGACGGCGGCGGACTCATCCGGCGCCACTTCGCCCTGACCCGCCAACCCGCCCCGCCGGACTGGCCGGGTTCGGCGCGGCGCGTCGACCGCGAGATGCTCGCGGAGTTCGCCCCGACACCCGAGTCGGCACCGCAGATCTTCATCTGCGGGCCGACCGGGTTCGTGGACACCGTCGCCGATCTCCTGATCGCGCTCGGGCATGACCCCGCCGCGGTCCGCACCGAGCGATTCGGGCCGACCGCCTAAGGCCGAGCGGCTACGCACTCACCGCGTAGAGCGTGCCCGAGCTGGCGGTCACGTCGGTGACGGCCGTGCCGTGCTCCTGCACCCACGTGGTGATCTCAGAGGAGCCGCCGCGGCCTCCGCCCTGGCCACCGATGAGCACGTACCTCAGCTCGCCGTCGGCCACCATCTGGGCGAGCTGATCGACGGTCGGGGCCGGGTCGCTGCCGGAGAACCCGCCGATCGTGACGACGTTCGCCCCAGTCTCGATGATGATCGAGGCCGTCGTCTGCGAGCCGGTGGCGGCAAGCAGGTACTTGGCCGAGCCCTGGTTGGCCTGCAGGTAGCTGATGACCTCATCGCTCACGCCCCCACCGCCCATGCCACCCGGTTGCGCGCTCATTGCACCCGAGGGCGGCGTTCCCATCTGGCCGCCAGGACCGCCCTGGCCACCGCGGACCATGCCGCCGCCCATGCCGCCGCCACTCGACGCGCCCGCCGGGCCGGCGAGGACGTTGTTGCCGTTGAGGCTGCGACCAAGGTTGGCGAACGAGTACGACGCGGGCCCAGCGAGCAGCGCGATCGATCCGGCGACGGCCGCGACCGCAACGAGTCGACGCGCGCTGGGACGCTCGCTGCGAACGAGCGGCGAGAGCACGATCGCGACGAACGCCGTGAACGGGACGGCGACCTTCGCCCAGCCCGGGGCGTCGGTCGCGCGGCTCATGAGTTCGAGGGAGAGCAGCGCCGTACCGGCGACCGAGAGGTCGAGCACTGCGAGGGCCGTCCACGAGGTGCGGGCCGCCTTCGCGAGCATGATCACGCCGATGCCGGAGAGCGCGGCGATCGCCGGAGCCATGGCGCTCGTGTAGTACGGGTGGAAGGTGCCCTGCGCGGTGCTGAAGATCACGACGTGCACAAGGCCCCAGATGCCGAACAGCACAAGCCCAGCGCGTCGCAGATCCGTCCGCGGCGCCCGGCGGGTCATCCACAGGCCGGCGAGCAGGCCGACGGCAGCAAGCGGCAGCAACCAGGCGATCTGCGCGCCGACCTGCTCATTGAACATGCGCAGCCAGCCGGCGGTGCCGCCGAAGTTCGCGCCGCCACCTCCTGCGCCTTCACCACCGGTCAGGCGACCGAGGCCGTTGTAGCCGAGGATCAGGTCCCAGACGGAGCCGTTGGTCGAGCCGCCGATGTACGGCGTGGAGCCCGGCCAGAGCGTCACAGCAAGCGGCCAGGCGGCGCTGACGGCGGCCGTCACGACCGCGGTGATCGCGAGCTGGCCGGTGCGGCGCAGCGTGGAGCCCGGACCAAACGCGAAGTAGGTGATCGCCAGCGCCGGCAGGACCATCCAGCCCTGAAGCATCTTCGTCATGAACGCCAAGCCGACGAGCGTGCCGGCCCAGGCCAGGTGCTTGGTCTTGCCGGATTCCACGGCGCGGACCGTGAGGTAGGCCGAGCCGACGAGCAGCAGGATCAGCAGGGCGTCCGGGTTGTTGACCCGGCCGATCGCGATCGTGATCGGGGTGAGCGCGAACGCGAGCGCCGCGGCCAACGCGGCGGCCGGACCCGCGACCCGCCGGACGGTTGCATGCAGCAAGGCGACGGCACCGACGGTGCAGAGCGCCTGCGGCAACAGCATCGCGAAGCTCGAGAAGCCGAGCACCCGCGTGGAGAGTCCCATCAGCCAGATCGAGAGCGGCGGCTTGTCGACGGTGATGAAGCTGCTCGGATCAAGCGACCCGAAGAACATGGCGTTCCAACTCTCGGTCGCCGAGCGCACTGCGGCGGCGTAGTACTCGTTGGAGTAGCCGTTCTTGGAGAGTCCCCAGATCGTGAGGAACGCCGCCAGCAGTAGGACGGCTGCCAGGCCCGGGCGAGACCACCGCGGCACATCGGCGCGCGAGAGCGTCAGCGCACGCCAGCGTGCGCTGGCGTAATCGACTCGGCTTGGTGGGGCCGCGCCAGCAGCGGCGGCGTGGGCGGTTGGACTGGCAGGCATCTCGGGTGGCTCCTCGGCGGTTTGCGTTGGAGCCACCTTCGGCGGCGCGTGTGGGAGCCGCGCGGCGGTTTGCTGAGAGGTTCGCGAGAGCGCTCCCGCGCTCGGGGCGCTCAGCCGCTGGCGAGTTCCTGCACGAGCGCGCTCACGACACCCGGGTCGAACTGCGACCCGGCACACCGGTGCAGCTCACGGACGGCCGCGTCCTGCCCCATCCCGGAGCGGTACGGGCGGTCGCTGATCATCGCGTCGTAGGCGTCACAGGCGCCGACGATGCGAGCACCGAGCGGAATCCCCTCTCCCGCGAGGTTGTCTGGGTAGCCGCGACCGTCGAAGCGCTCGTGGATGGCGCGCACCAGCGGCGCGACCGACCTCGTGAACGGAATCCGCTCCAGCAGCCGCGCACCCACGTCGCTGTGGGTCTTGATGACCTCGAACTCCTCGTCCGTCAGCTTGCCCGGCTTGCGCAGGATGTCGCTCGGGATACCGATCTTGCCGATGTCGTGCAGGATCGCGGCGTAGTGCACGTCGCGGAGTTCCCGCCCTTCAACTCCGAGGCGTGACGCGACGCGTTCAGAGAGTTCGACGACGTCACGAGCGTGCTGGGCGGTGTAGGCATCTTTGGCCTCCAGGACGTCGATGAGGGTGCCGAGCGTGTTCGTGACGGTCGCTTCGACCTCCGCCGCCAACTCGGCCCGGTGCAGCGCTGCGCCGACCTGGGCGCAGACGGCCTCAGCCAGCAGCACATCGTCGGCGGCGAAGGCGTGGGTGGCGACCTGCTCGAGGTTCAGTACGCCCCAGACACGGCCGTCGACGGTGATTGGCAGGGAGAGTTCGGAGCCGGGATCGGTCTCATCGTTGCGGCCGAGGTAGTCGGGATCGAGCCGAGTGTCGGGCACCCAGGCCAGCGTGGCGGTGCGAGCAACGCGCCCGTTGACGCCGTCGTTGATGTGCTGCTCGAAAGCGAGGAACCCCTCCTGATCGACCAGCGGGCCGGCCGCGGCCACGACGCGGAGTCGGTCGCCGTCGAGCCGCTGGATCACCGCAAGGTAGAACTGGAACGCCGTGTGCAGCTCGGCGACGGCCAAGCCGGCGATCTCAGCGGGGCGCTGGAGCGGCGCCAGCTGCGACGACAGTCGCGCGGCGACGGCAAGGCGCTCGTGTTGCAAGCGCTCGTGGGCCGTCTCGGCGACCGGGTCAGCGACGAGCCTGGGACGCGGCGCGAGGCCACGCGATTCGGCGCGAGCGTCTAGGGCGTGCGGAACCGCTGGGCGGCGGATCGCGGAGGACCTCTCCATCGGTAGTCGTGCCTCGGGGGAAGGGTGGGTTGGCGTGGCGGTATCGCCGTGAGCGCGCAAGCTGGGACGGCCAGCACACCTGGGCTGCACCGGTACTCGGCGGTCTCAAGACGAGATTGAGGGTGGCCAGGCCGCGATGGACGCGAAACCGGTCAGTCCATCGCCCTTGCGGATGGCGACGGGGCCCACGGGGGCGTCAGGCCTGGGACTCAACCGTGATCGAGAACGTCGCGACCGCTGGGTGCCCGGGCTCCGCGAAGCGCAGTCCCTCGCCGCTGACGAGCGCATTGGTCGGCGCAGCCATCGGCTCAAAACAGATCACCGGGTCGTCCGCCGGGGCGAAGATCTGCGCCGCGGGATAGCCCTGCTCGAACACCACGGTCACGCGTCGCCCGCCTCCGCTGACCACAAAGGCGGCGCCGTCGGCCACACCCCCGTACCCGTCGTCGAACGTGCGCTCGCCCAGCGTGAAGGCCTCCGCCGGTGCACGGGTCGTCGCGCCGGTCGGCAGCCCGCGTTCGTCGACGGCACGGTGCGTCATTGCTGGCAGCTCGATCTGCCACGCCTCGCGCGGGACGCCTGGAAGCGTCAGGTACGGGTGGAAGCCGAATGCCAGCGGCACCGGGCGATCGCTCGTGGGGATCACCGTCGTCTGGACCTCCAACCGCCCGCGATCGAGCGTGACGGCGATCTCGACCTCGTGCGGGAACGGAAACGACGCCAGCAGCTCGGGGGCGCTGAAGTCAAACGACGCGACGAGTTCCTCTCGCTCGTCGCCTCCGGCTACCAGCGGCGGCTCAACGCTCCAGCCCGAGCTGGCCGCGAGCAGTCCGTGCATGGGCAGTCCGCCCGGGTCGTAGCGCAGGCCCAGCGCCCCGCCCTGGAGCTCCACCTGCACGCCGCCGGCGCGGTAGGCCTGGCCGCTCAGGCGGTTGGCCCACGGGTGCAGGAAGGGGATGCCCATGGTCTTGCCAAGATCGAGGTAGGCCTGCAGCCCTCGGCGCTGGCCCAGCAGCTCGTCTGCCCCGTCGCGCAGCGAGACGCCGATCATCCCGGCTTCCGGGACGAAGGTGGCGGTCAGCGGCGAGCGTTCAGCCGAGTCTTTGATACGTACGGTCTGGCGCGCAGTGCTGCGGGGCACCGCGTCGTCCCCATGGCTAGGCACGGCGGGAGCATCGCACGCCCGCCGACCGGCGTGTGCAGCTCGGCACCGATGACGATACCGCCGGTCTCCAGCACCGCCCGCCCTCCGTGTCTACCGCGCGTCGCCAGCCGCGACCGGCGCAAGCGGCACGATCTCGCCGGATTGCTCGCAGCCGGCGACCTCGCTGGGAGCCCCGGCGAGCGGACCCCCGGCGCAGCCCTCGGCCTGAACCGCTCGGAGCGGATTGCGGATCCCGACCAGACCGATCACGCCGCCAAGCCCGAGGAGGCCGGCCGCGACCCACATCCCGCGCTGGAACGCCTCCACCGAGGCCGCCTCGACGGCGCTAGCAACTTGGCGGGCCTCCTCTGGCTCCAACCCGGTGGTGTCGGCCTGAGTCATCGTGCGAGCCTTGGCGTCGGCAACCGATTCGGCGGCGGCCGGGCTCAGCGCGCGTCCCGCCATGCGCTCGTCGATCGCGCTGCCGAAGGACCCGGCCACCATCGCGCCGAGCCCGGCGATCGCCACCAGGCCGGCGACTCGCGCGACCGCGTTGTTCGTCGCCGAAGCGATCCCGGCGTTGTGCTCGTCGGCGTCAGCGAGCACCGTGGCCGACAGCGGCGCGACCGTCAGAGCGAGCCCCACCGCAAAGATCAAGAGGCCCGGGAGCAGGTCCGTCAGGTAGTCGACGTTGGCCGTCAGCTGAGCCAGCCAGATCAGGCCCACGGCGGAGATGAGCGGCCCGCCGCCCATGAACAGCCTCGGCCCGAGACGATCCGCGAGGGCCCCGGCGCGCTTGGAGCCGAGCACCATCACCGCCGTGACGGGCAGCGTGCTCAGCCCAGCCTCCAGCGCCGAGAAGCCGGCGACCTGCTGCAGGAAGAGCACCAGGAGGAAGAAGACGACGCCCAGCCCGCCATACATGGCGAGCGTCTGCAGGTTGCCTGCCGAGAAGTTGCGTCGCCGAAAGAGGCTCAGCGGCAGCATCGGATCGGCGGCGCGGGACTCATGCACGAGGAACACCGCGAAGACCACGAGTCCGGCCAGGATTGGGAGTGCGACCTGCGCCGACCCCCACCCCGCCTCCGGCTGGCGAATGAGCCCGTAGACGGGGCCGACCAGCCCGAGGGCGCACAGCCCGGCGCCGAGCCAGTCGACGCGACGCCGCGCGATCGAGCGGTCGCGCCCTGGCACGGCGACGCGGATCAGGAGGATCGTGGCGACGACGAACGGAACGTTGATCGCGAAGATCCAACGCCACGACGCCTGGTCGACGAGGAAGCCGCCCGCGAACGGCCCGACGACCCCGGACACCGCCTGCCAGGCCGTCCACGAGCCGATCGCGGCACCGCGCTCGGCCGCGGGGAACACGGCCACGATCACCGCCAGCGCGCTCGGCGTGAGCAGCGCCCCGAACACCCCCTGCAGTCCGCGGGCACCGACGAGTACCTCCACCGTGGGCGCCAGCGCGCAGAGCAGCGACGCCACCCCGAAGCCTCCCAGCCCAAGCGAGAAGACGGTCTTCTCACCGTAGACGTCGCCGAGGGACCCGCCGACGAGGATCAGCGATCCGAGCGTGAGGAGGTACGCGTTGGAGACCCATTGCTGGCCGGCGAGACCGCCGCCGAGGTCCTGCGAGATCGCCGGGAGCGCGACGTTGACGACCGTCGCGTCGAGCCCGACGACGAACGACCCCATGATCGCGGCGAGCAACGCCAGGCGCTTTCGGTCTGGCGTCATTGCGCGTCCGGCCAGGCCATGGAGCGGAGTCTAGGCCGTTCGCGGCGTGTACCCCATTTCGGATACCGGCGGTCGTCCAAGTGAGCGGCTTTCCGCCAGACACAGCCAAATCGCGTCCGTACTGTCCCGTCCATGCTGTCTTTCCGCAAGCGGACGGGGATTGTTCTCTCGACCCTCCTGCTCTCTACTACCGCCTTTGCTGCGCCCGCGCTTGCCGCGGGCGACGCCGACCCATTCGACCAGTGGCTGCGCTGGGGCGGCTCGCCCCGCGAGGCGACCGTCCGCTCGCTCGACTTCATCGGCCCGCTGCTGTTTGCCGGCAGCGAGTCCGACGGCGTGTTCTCCTCGCCGACGGCCATCGGCCCGTGGTCGCAGCAGAACGGCGGCCTGGACTCCACGGCGGCGGCCGACGACGTCCGCCAAGTGAAAGTCGCTCCGAACGGCCTGGTCTACGCGGCCACGAGCGCCGGCCTCTTCCGCTCGCCGGCCGGTCAAGGCGGCTGGACGCAGGTCGGCGGCGGCGTCGGCTCGCGGAAGCTCAACATGGGCGGCATCCAGTCGGTCATGTTCAACGGCCCGACGGGCACCGACATCACCGTGGCGGTCGCCGGCGCCGGCGGCGCGGGCGTGTACTACAGCTCAGACAACGGCGAGCACTGGGACCGTGCCTCCGGCATGAGCGACCCCGAGGCCGTCTACCACCTCACCTCAGGCCCGCTGCAGGTGCCGATGTACGCCGCGGCAGACAATGGCGTCTACGCGTCGGTCGACTTCGGCCGCTCCTGGATCCTGACGTCCGACGGCATCCCGCCCGGTGAGACGACCTTGCGCGTCGCCGTCTCCCCGACCAACCCGAAAGACCTCTACGCCTCGACCTCCGGCGGCGTCTACCGCTCGGGCACGGCCGGCGTCACGTGGGAAGACGCCTCCGGCAAGGACGGCCAGCACCTCCCGCCAGGCGGCAAGCGCGCCTTCCTGCTCACGCCCGACCTGAGCGGCAAGTTCGGCCCGGCGCGGGCCCTCGTTGGCACCGATCAGGGCGTCTACGCCACGATCGACAACGGCGACCACTGGAAGCCGATGAGCGGCAAGACGCTGCTCCCCGACTCCAGCCTCCCGATGCGCGACCGCATCGTCTGGTCGCTGGGCCTGGGCTTCACCACCCCGGTGATCATGGCCGGCACCTCGGGCTTTGGCGTGTTCAACGTCGGCATCAAGCCGATCGGCGGCGGCGCCCCGGTGATCACGCCGACCTCAGGGCTCAAGGCAGGCACGGAGCTCAAGGTCTCCAACCTCGATGAGACCAACAACAACCTCGACGAGCGTAAGTACCTGGGCTTCACCGGCACCAAGCCATACTTCTTCGATTACCAGTGGCGCAAGTGCGACGCGGCCGGCGCCAACTGCATCGACCTCGCCGGAGCCAAGGGCACGTCGTACGTGATTCCTGAGGCCGACGAGAACACCACCGCGCGGTATGCGCTGAAGGTCACGGCACGCAACATCGTCTCTCCGCAGCCGCTCGCCGTGACGTCTCCCCTCACCACCGGTGGCGTGGCCGCGCTGCCCGATTCCGAGCCCACTCCGAAGTCGGGCGCCGCCCCGACGTGGACGCAGAGCCCGGCCGGCCAGCCGTACTGGGACTCGACGTTCACCATCTCGCCGGGCACATGGAAGAAGGCGAACGACGCGACCAACACCACCATCGCCGCGACGTTCAAGTACAAGTGGGAGCGCTGCCTGAACGCCACGTGCACCGTCCTGCCGAGCGCGACGGCCGCGAGCTACAAGGTGCAGACGGGAGACATCGGGTACTTCCTGCGGGCCTACGTCAGCGGCACGTTCGCCGGCATCAGCAGCGATTGGCGCCTGGTGAACTCGTCGAGCACGATCCTCAACAAGTTCCCGGTCAACACCGACCCACCGTCGATCGTCGGTGAGGCCTACCTCGGCCGCACGCTCGGCTCTACCGCGGGCGGCTGGAGCGGCTTCAACATGACCTACGAACGCCGGTGGCTGCGCTGCGAGGCCGACGGCCTGGGCTGCAACCCGATGGCGTTCCCGACGCAGACCGGTTCGACGTACGCCGTGGTCGCGGCCGACATGGGCAAGCGACTCAAGCTCGAGGTCAAGGCGATCGCCAAGGACCCGAACCAGAACCGCGTCACCACGGTGTTCTCCGGGCTCACGCCCGTCATCACCGACCCGCCGCCGCCGGTCGTCGACCCCGTCCCCGCCGGCGAGGTTCCCGTCGGCCAACCCGGCGCCGGGCAGGAGCAGCCGCAAGCCAACCAGCCCCCGCAGCAGCAGCAGCCGCAGCTCGTCACGGTGAAGGTGCCCACCAAGCTCAAGACCGGCGCCAAGCTCGAGGTGCCCAAGTCCGTCGCGGGCTTCAAGAAGCTGAAGTACCAGTGGCTGCGCAACGGCAAGAAGATCAAGAAGGCCACGAAACGCACCTACAAGCTCGCCAAGGCCGACCGTGGCAAGAAGATCTCTTGCAAGGTCACGCTGACGCCCGCCGCCGGCGGGAAGGCCACGACCTTCACGACGCTGCCGGTCTTGGTGCCCAAGAAGTAGCGACGCGTCAGCGGACGACGCGGAACGCCCTGGTCACCGGCGCCAGGCGCGTTCCGTCGGCGGCGGTCGCCGTGATCGACAGGCGGTAGTTCCCTGGTGGGAGCTGCCGCCTGTTCCACGTGGTGGAGAGCGTGAAGCGGCGGGCCGTCGCTTGCGGCTTGGTCAGCTTGCCGGCCTTCTGCACGAACCGGGTGCAGGCCTTGGCTTTTCGGTTCTTCTTCGTGACGGCCCGGCAGTCGGCGCCTTGGCGCCGCCCCGGTTTGCCGACCAACACGGCCACGGCGAGCGCCGTCGGTCGACTCGTCGCTACGCGCACCGTGCCCTTCGTCGCTTTGCGTGCCTTGACGCGCGCTCGGCGGTTGGCCTTGCGGGCGGGGCGCAGACGGTTCGGGCTGATCGTGAAGCGGGTCAGCGTGAGCGGAGCGACCACCGGTGCCTCCGGGATGGCCTCGAAGCGCGCCCCGATCGATCGGGCGGCGGACGTCTGAAGCGTGCATGACGGGTTGGTGCCCGCCCCGGCGCAGTCGCCCGTCCAACCGGCAAACCGACTGCCCGACTTGGGAGTCGCCACCACCGTGAGGGCCCGCCCTACCCCGTAGGCCTGGGTGCAGTCGGTGACGCACGAGATACCGGGCAGGTCACTGTCGACGGTGCCGCGCAGCGGGTCGTTGATGCCGACGGTGACGCGCGCCATCGCCGGCGGCTGGCTGCCGGGGGCGTCGAACCGCAGGAGGCGGTTGTTGCCGGCGTCGGCCACGAGCAGCGTCGTGCCCGCCGCGTTCACGGCCAGACCCGCGGGTTCGATGACCTCGCTGGGGCCGTCGCCCTCGGTCGCCAGGGTGTCCCAGGTGTAGCCGCCGGCGCCGTCGGGCGTGCCGCGCACCACGCGCGCGCCGTCTGGCGTGCCAGGCCGTCGCTCGGCCACGTAGAGCGTGCCGTCGCCGGCAAAGGCCAGGCCGGCGGGACGGTCCCAGACTCCTGGCCCAGGCGAGGCAATCGTCGATCCGGTGACGACGTTGGTGATGGCGTGGTCGTCGGCGACCCAGGCGGTGCCGGAGGGATCCAGGGCAAGCGCAGCGGGGTTGGTGAGGCCGCTGCGCGCAACCGTGATCGAGCCGTCGGGCGCGACGCGTGAGACGTGCCCTCCGGTGCCGTCGGTGGCGAGCATGGCGCCGTCGGGCAGCGGCGCGAGGCCGCGAGGAACGCGGATCGATCCGTCGGCGGTGGTGGCGAGGACCTGGCCGTCCGGGGAGAGTCGAACGACGCGGTGGTTGCCGGTGTCGGCCACCCAGAGGCTGCCGTCGCTGCCGTAGGCCACGCCCTGCGGCAGCTCGAACTGCCCAGTCTCTGGCCCCGGGTAGGTGAACCGCGTCAGCGCGCTGACGCGCCCTCGCTCACCGTCGTAGGTGCCGTCGGGGGCAAATCCGGCGATGCGGTGATCGAAGCTGTCGGCGACGGAGATCCCGCCGTCGGGTCGGAACGCCACGCCGCGAGGCCGGGTGACGTAGCCGGGCCCACGCCCGGCGATCCCCCACGCCGCCGTGACGTTGCCGGCCGCATCAAACACCTGGATTCGGTTGTTGGCGGTGTCGCCGACGTAGACCTTGCCGCCTGGGGCGTCGGCGAGTGCGCCGACCGCGCGCACGATCTCCAGGTTGCCGAGCCCCGGCCCGTAGCCAACGAAGCCGAAGGTCGAGAGGAACTGGAGGGTGCTGGCGTCGAAGACCTGCACACGGCCGCCGAGGTTGTCGGCGACGTAGAGCCGCGGCGGCGTGGAGTTGTCGACGGCGACGTCGTAGGGGTACTGGAACTCGCCGGCGCCCTTGCCAAAGGCGCCGCCTTGGGCGATGAGCCCAAGGGTGGTCGCGTCGAGCACAAGGATCCGGTGGTTGACGTCATCGGCGACGTAGAGCCGGCTGCCGGTCGCGTCGACGGAGAGCCCTTGCGGCGCCTGCATCCCGATCGCGGGGTTGCTGAGCTGGTGCGGGCCTGTCGGCTGCAGCGTCTGCGGGTCGAGCGGGATCCGGGCCACACGGTCGTTGCCGTTGTCGGCGATGTAGACGACTGGGGCGCCGCCGGGCGCCTGAAACACCGTGATGCCGCCCGCGCTGATGCCGCCGGCCGACGACGGCGCGGTCGTCATCAGGTTGAACTGGGTCTTGTCGCCGAACGACGTGAGGTACTGGCCATCGGAGGCGCTGAAGATCTGGACCCGGTCGTTCTCGGTGTCGAGCACGTAGAGGTGGCCGCTGCGGTCGACAGCGACACCGCCGACGACGCCGAGGCGCCCTGGTTCGCCTCGCGTCCCCCGCCGACCTGCGCGAAACAGTGGCTCGCCGGTGGCACCGAACGCTTGGACGATCGAGCTGTACTGGTCGCCGACGAAGACGCGCGACCCGCCGTCCGTCACCGCGACGGCCTGCGGAAAGCGGAACACCCCTGCGCCTTGCGGCGGCTCACCAACGACCGACGGCGTGAGCGCGGGTGCGGCGGCCTGCGCCGGAGCCACCGCGAGCCCTGCCCCCGTCAGGCTGGCAAGCAGTGCAGACGCCGCGGCGAGCTGGCGGCGCAGGTGGACGAGGCGGTGGGACGACACACCTGCCCGAACCCGCCGGCAGCTCAGAGGTTGCGGCGCCGAGCGCATGGATCGAGCGTAACGGGAGGCGCGTGGCCCGTCGCGCGGAGCCGCCATCACGGCAGGGGGCTTTGCGCCCCATGTCCAGGGCTGGAGCCCGACCGGCAGCTTAGGATCGCCTCACCGAGTCGTCGTCGCGTTCCCGACACACGCGCCGTCCCACCAGCCCCACCGGTCCCATCAACGACCCCCTCGACCAAACGCCGCCCGCCGCGTCGCCTCCGGTGACCCAGAGCCCGTGGGCCGCGCCGGCGCCGCCGCCGACGACCGGTGAC
>JAUMFO010000091.1:0-78671 GCA_032119795.1 Solirubrobacteraceae bacterium | reverse complement strand
CGCTTGATGCCTGCGGGGTCGTGCACGTGACCGCTCTGGATGTAGCGGAACGTTCCGTCTTCGCCTTTCCAGGAGACGTTGATCTTGTGCAGCGTCGGATTGTTTTCGCGGATTGCGTCGAGGCGGCGCTGCACGCGCTCCGATTCGCTTTCGAGGCCTCCGAGTTTGAACGTCTGCTTCCAGGTCTCGGCGATGCCGCCAAGTTGGGCCTTTCCGGCTTCGCGGTAGGAGGCTTCAAGGCGCCGGGTGAAGACGATGCTCGCGACGAGCGCCAGGATGATCATCGCTACGACGTTGAGCAGGGCGAGCTTGACGCCGATACTGGCGAGCGGGTGGATCCGACGGCCGGCTTCCGCGTCCGCGACGTCGTCCTCGCCGGCGAGATCCTCGACCGACCATTCGTTCTCGGTGTCGTCCGGCGCTGGAGCCGCAGAGGGGTCGTTGAAGCTGGCTTGCTGAGTCATGGAATCGGGTGGAACCCAGTCAGGTTCTCGGTAGAACCGATTCCCGCTTTAGCCGCCGTTGGACAGGACTGGACCGTAGAAACCCTGATTCTCCGGGCTAAAGAACCTCAGAAGCCCGGCGACAACTCCCCGATTTGGGGATCGATCAATACACCAGTGCTCGACCGCGCCAGGTCGGCCGCGGTCGCCACGACCTCCCACGATCCAAACGCTGTTACGCGCCTGGGAGGGCGGCGAGTACCTCGCCGAGTGCGAGGACCGCGCGCCCGCGGTGGCTGATCGCGCTCTTCTGCGCGTCGGTGAGCTGTGCCATGGTCCGGCCCTGCGGGTCATCGTCCGCCACGAAGACTGGGTCGTAGCCGAAGCCTCCATCGCCTTCTGGAGCTGCCGCCATCACACCGGTGCACCGCCCCTCGACCGTCGTCTCAGTGCCGTCTGGGAGCACGACCGCGATCGCGCAGACGTAGGCCAGAGGCGAGCCCACCGGTACCTCGGCGATGAGCTTGCGCAGGTTGTCGGCGTCGGTCGCGCCTGCACCGGCGTAGCGCGCCGAACGCACCCCCGGCCCACCGTCGAGAGCCTCGGCCTCGAGCCCGGAATCGTCGGCGATCGCCGCGAGACCGAGGGCCTGACTTGCCGCTCGGGCCTTGCCGAGCGCGTTGCCGGCGAAGTCTGGGGCATCCTCGGGCGGGAGTTCCACGTCATCCGGGAGCGCCACCAGCTGATGCGCGGGCAGCAGCGCGGCGAGCTCGCGGACCTTGTGGGCGTTGCGGGTCGCCAGTACGAAGCGCATGTCGGGTTACGCCGTCGCTTGGATGGCGCCGGAAGGGGCCGATTCTGAGACCAAGACCTGCTCCACCTCGCCAATCGGGAGCTGCAAAAAGCGTGTACCGAGCGCCGAGAAGGTTGCCGGATCTCCGGTCGAGAGGAACCGGTATTGCCCTTCTGCGGATCGCTGGCTGCGCAGCCCCCGCAGCGACAGCAGGTGCTCGACCCGCCGCACGATCGCCACGCCGCTGGTGATGATTCGCGTATCGCGCCCCAGGACACGCTGAAACATCGGCTCCAGCAACGGGTAGTGCGTGCACCCAAGCACGACGGTGTCAACGCCGGCCTCGATGAGCGGCGCGCATGACGCCCGCACGAGGCCCAGCACCTCGTCGGTAATCGGTGATTCGGACTGGATCAAGCCGGCCAGCTCGGGGCAGGCCACGCTCGTCAACTCGATCATGTCGTCGATGCGACGAATCGCCCGGCCATAGGCGTCGCTGGAGACGGTGGCCTCAGTGGCCAGCACGCCGACTCGGCCATTGCGGGTCGCCTCCACGGCCTGGATCGCCTCAGGATCCACCACGCCGAGCACCGACACGGGCGACCCTTTGGCTGCGAGATGTGCACGGAGCGCGTCGAGCCCGGCGGCCGTCGCGGAGTTGCAGGCAATCACCAAGAGCTTGGCGCCGCGCGCGAGCAGCTCCTCGGCATTTTCGATCGTGAGGGCGGCGAGTTCCTCCTTGGAGCGAGGTCCGTAAGGAAAGCGCGCCGTGTCGCCCAGATAGAGGTAGTCCTCTTCGGGAAGGTCGACGAGCAGCTCATGGAGCACGGTGAGCCCGCCAACACCCGAGTCGAAAACGCCGATGGGCTGATCTGCCGATGGTTCGAACGCCACCGACCCATCGTGGCAGGTCCGCCCGGCGACCCCCTCGCCAGGGGACGCCACCGCGGCAGCCCCCGACGCGAGCCCTACCGGCTGCCGCCCGCCTTGTCGATCGACTCCCCGATCTGCGTAACGACCTTCTTGCCGATCTTCTCATCGCCCCCCAGATTGCCCGCAGCCGCCACCACGGCTGCCAGCACGGTCGCCATGAGCAGCAGCAAACCGACGTACTCCACGGTGCCCTGCCCCACCTCGCTGGCGAGCGCCCGGAGCGTCCGCCGGCGGCCCGACGGGGGCGCGACCGCCCCGGGACGGCGCCCGCCTCGACGGACAGGCCAGCGACGGCGCGGACGTACGAGCGCCGGGCGCAGCTCGGGCGAGCGGCGGGCAAGTGGCCCTGGTGCGCAAGCGCGCTCGTGAGGAGTGGGTGAGTCGGCGGCCTGCATCGAGGGCTCCTTGAAACGGGGATGCGATTGACGCTCCTCACGCTGCCGACCTAGATGTGCCATGGGCGCGCAGTTCGTTCCAACTTTGCGCAGCCTTCGCGCGACGGCCGCGCAGCTCGTCCTGGCCACGCCGCGCCGCGACGGTTCCTAAGATGCGGCGGTGCGCGCGCTCATCGTCAGCAACATGTGGCCGACACCTGAGCGCCCCGCGCTCGGCACCTTCGTCGTCGACCAGGTCGAGGCGCTTCGCCGATTGGGGTCCGTCGACGTGGACGTCGCGACGTTCTCGCCAGGCGGCCACCACTACCTCACCGCGATCCCAGGGCTGGCCAGACGACGGGGCTACGACGTCGTCCACGCGCACTTCGGCCTCACCGCCTGGCCCGCGCTGGCCGCTGGCGGCAATCTGCGCGGCGTCACGTTGCACGGCACCGACCTGATCGCGCCGCGATCGCGGCGTGCCACGCTCGCCGTCCTCCCCCGCTACGACCTCGTCGCCGTTCCCTCAACCTGGGCCCGCAGTTTGCTGCCGGAGCCGCACGCCTCACGTGCGCGCGTGCTCCCCTGCGGCGTCGACCTCCACACCTTCGTGCCGATCGACCGACGCGAGGCTCGCGTCGCCCTCGGCCTCGACCCGGGCGCTGCCTTCGCTCTGTTTCCCTACGACCCCCTGCGCGCGGTCAAGCGGTACGACCGCGCGCTCCAAGCGGCTGGGCCGCATCCGTTGCGGACACTCGGCAACGAGCCACGCGACCGGATGCGGCTGTGGCTCAGCGCCGCCTCGGTCGTGATCTGCCCCGCCGACTGGGAGACGTTCGGTATGGCCGCCGTGGAAGCCGTCGCCTGCGGAACCGCGGTCATCGCGACACGCACCGGCGTTCACACGGAGGTGCTCGACGACGTGCCATGGGCGACGTGTTCGGACTTCTCAGCCGAGGCCTGGCGCCAGGCCGTCGCCGACGCAGTCGACGCAGATCTCCAGCATGGCGACGGCGCCGCCCATGCCCAGCCGTGGTCCTCCGACGTGATGGCCGAGCGCCTCGTGGAGGCCTGGAGCTGAAGGAGCGGATCGCGCCGCCAGCCCCAGGGGTAGACTGGCCGCTTGGCGCCTGGCGCCGCCCTCCGTCATGGCTCGAGACTCCAGCCCCTTCTCACAGCGACTCAAGGCGCTCGCGGTCCGCGCCGGCCTACCCGTTGATGCGGGTGCGTCGCCCACCGGAGGAACGTCTGGGCCGACGTCCACCCCCGACGATGAGCGGCCAACGGGCGAGTTCGCGGCCGTCGCGCCGACCGATACCCCGGCCGACGACCGCCCGACCGGTGAGTTCCCGGCCGTCACCGAGGTTCCGCCAATCGAGGCGTCCGCCGCAGGCGTCCCCGTTGAGGTGCCTGCGCCGTCCGGCGCAGAGTCCCCTGCTGCACCAGAGACTGAATCCGGGATAGCCGCCGAGCGAGTCGCGGAGCCCGACCTCTCCACCGAGCTTCCTCCCATTCCTGCGCCGGTGTGGGAGATCCGCGAGCCTGCCCCGCCGGCGCCTATGCCACCTCCGGTTCGCGACGACGCGGTAGCTCCGCCTGCACCTCCGGCCCCGATCTGGACCGACTCACCGCCGGAGACGCAGCGCCCGCCAGCGACGGACGAGCCAACGACCAGTGGGCCGACGTTGTCGCCACCGACCCTGAGCAAGTCCGCGGAGCTGCATGAGGCGCTCACACTCCCCGACGAGCCGAGCGAGACGCCGCCCTCCGCTGCCGAGCCTGAGGTCCAGCCCATCCAATCGCCCGACGTCGAGGTGCCAGAGGCTCCGACGTCCGTCTTTCCGTCGGTCACCGTTCTCCACGATGTGGCAACCGACGTGTCGCCGTCGCCCGACGAGCCCGCCACGCCGCAGCCAACGACGCAGGCCGGCCCCTCGGACGCGGACGAACCCGACGAAGCACCCGATCTCGGTGAGCCCAGCGAGCCCGCATCGCCTCGCGAACGACTCTCGCTGACTGGCCGCTTTGCCGCGCTGCGCCGCCGAGTCACGTCGCCGGACTCGACCCCGGTCGATGAGCGCGACGCGCCGGAACCCGCGACCGCCACCGCCGATCCCGTGGCGGCTGCACCGGCGCCGGAGCCCACTCCGGCGCCGCAACCGGTCCCGGTGGTCGAGCCACAGACGTCCGCCAAGCCGTCGTTCTCGGAGCGAGCGGCGCTGCGCCGCCGCGCGAAGACGCTGCGCGCTCGCCGCGACACCGGACTCCTCGAACTCGGCGCCATCGTGCTCGACCAGCGCCGATTCGGGGATCCCACCGCCGGCGCCCTGCTGCGCCGCCGCACCGACGAGCTCGGCGATCTCGACAACGAGATCGCCGCCATCGAGCATGCCCTCGACGATCACGCCTCAGCCGCCGCCGTCGCCGCTCTCGGGGCCATCCGCTGCGTGAGCTGTAGCGCCTTGGTCGGCCCAAGCGATCGCTTCTGCGCCCACTGCGGCACGCCTCGGCCAGCCGGCGGCGAGCCAGCTCCCGCCTCCCCGGCCGATCCGACTTCGTGAACCTCGGGTTCAGGCGCGCCGACATCGTGGTCGTCGGCGCTGGAGCGGCCGGCCTCTACTGCGCGCTCCAGGCGGCCGCATCCGGCGTCGACGTCGCCCTCGTCTCCGCAACGCCGCTGGCGCAGACGGCGAGCTACTGGGCACAGGGTGGCGTCGCCGCGGCCCTCTCATTCGACGACTCGGCGCAGGCCCACCTCGCTGACACCGAGATCGCAGGCCGAGGGTTGACCCGCCGCTCCGCCGCCGAGGTGCTCGTCAACGAGGCCGCCGACCACGTTCGAGCACTTGAGGCGCTAGGGGTCCACTTCGACGCCGACCGCGCCGGCCACCTGTCGCTGGGCTTGGAGGGTGGCCACAGCCACCGCCGAGTCGTCCACGCCGGAGGAAGCGCGACTGGCCGGCGCATCGTCCGTGATCTCTCTGCGCTGGTCGCCGAGCACCCGCGTATCGCGGTCCTGGAAGGCCGCCGCGCCGCCGAGGTCTGGACCTCCGACGGGCGAGCGATCGGCGTGATCCTCGAAGACGGCGAATCCGTCTACGCTCGCGCCACCGTGCTCGCCACCGGGGGAGCGGCCGCGCTCTGGCGCCGCACGACGAACCCACCCGGCTCTCAAGGCATCGGCATGGCCTTGGCAGCCGCAGCCGGCGCCGAGCTCGCCGACCTTGAGTTCCTGCAGTTCCACCCGACGGCGCTCGCCGGCGTGCCTGGGCGCGAAGGCTTCCTCGTGACCGAGGCCATCCGTGGAGAGGGTGCGACCCTGCACGGGCCCGATGGGGAACGGTTCGTCGAAGAACTCGCGCCCCGAGACGAAGTCGCGCGCGCCATCACCCTTCTCCTCGAGCAGACGGGCGCCAGCTCCGTCTCACTCGACATGCGCATGGTCGAGCCAACCCGCTTCCCGAATGTCGTCTCGGCCCTGCGCGATGCTGGCGTCGAGCCGACCCGCGACCTGGTGCCGGTCAGCCCTGCTGCCCACTACATGATGGGCGGCGTCGTCGTGGATCTCCACGGACGCACGACCGTCCCCGGACTCCACGCGATCGGTGAGACGTCGTGCACCGGCCTCCACGGCGCTAACCGTCTGGCCTCAAACTCGCTGACGGAATGCCTTGTCTGGGGCGCTCGGGCGGCCCAAGCTGCCGTCGATCTGCCGGCACCGCCACCGGTACCGCCACCGCGCAGCGGTTCGCCCGAGCCGCTGAGGATCCCTGACCGCCCGACGCGCGACGCCGTCTGGCGCTACGCCGGCGTCCTGCGCCGCTCCGACGAACTCCATCTGCTGGCGGCCAGCGACCACCCAATGGCCCGTTGGGTCGCGAAGTGCGCGCTGCACCGCGAGGAATCTCGAGGGGCCCACTGGCGCCGCGACGCCGGCGCCCAAGACGCCGAACTCGACGGGCTCCACACCGTGCTCGACCCGATCACAGAGACCGCCCGATACGAACGCTGGGACTGAGCCCCAACGCCCTCAGTCACTCCGTATTTTGGGGTTTCGGGCTCTTAACGCGGCCCTAACGAAGCCCCTACGGATCGCGAACACCAGCGCCGCAGTATGCGTCGTGCCCCAAGAGGACACTATGCACCAGCTCAGCCGCGCTATCTATCGAGAACTCGCCCCGCTCATCCGAGACGAGGGCACCCACCGGACCGTTGAGTCCCGAGAGGCCGTCTTGCACGCCTGCGAGGCAGCGACGGAGCGGCTGGTCACCGACCGCTACTACTTCAAGAACCCTTCACGGTGGCTCTTCCAAGAGGTGCGCGCACACTTCCCGATCGACCATCAGGCCCAAGCCTGGCAGACGATCTCGGCGTATATGCGCGCAATCACCCGCTGGATCGACGAGCACCCCGAGGCCGCGAGCCAGGGCCGGCACATCCAGTGCCGGGCCTTCACGCGCCGCGGAGCACCGTGCGCACGACCTGGTCTCCCCCGCAACGGCTACTGCCCGTCGCATCAGCACCTCGCGGAGACCGACGAACTCGCAGCGATCGCGGCCTAACGGCCACCAGCGATCGCTACCCCTCGGTCGGGACACCGGGGGCTCAGCGGGACGACGCGGTAGGGCCGGAGCAACCATGGGTGGGACTGCTCCGGCCAACCGTCGTTCTGCGACCAAACTTGCGGCGCCCAATCACGGGAACGCCTGCGGCGGGCTAAGGCCGGAGCAACCATGGGTGGGACTGCTCCGGCCAACCGCCGTTCTGCGACCAAACTTGCGGCGCCCAATCACGGGAACGCCTGCGGCGGGCTAAGGCCGGAGCAACCATGGGTGGGACTGCTCCGGCCAACCGTCGTTCTGCGACCAAACTTGCGGCGCCCAATCACGGGAACGCCTGCGGCGGGCTAAGGCCGGAGCAACCATGGGTGGGACTGCTCCGGCCAACCGCCGCTCTCCAGCACGCCCACCAGAACGTCGCCGAGGTCTGTGCGTCTTGGCACTCTCCGCCGGGCACTGCCATTTCGTCCGTGTTTCAGCGCCTGGACACTCGCGCCAAGCCACCGCGAGCGCGCCGCATTTCGGACCCGCGACGAACCGCTTTGCGGTGCCGCCGGGAAGCTTCGACCGCCGCCTCCACCCCGTAGCGCCTCCCCTTCGTCAGGAACGGCGTGGCGCCCGAATCGCCAGCGTTCTCGGGCGTTTGCCGGTACACCGGAAAGAATTCCTGGAGTTCCGCCGCCCTAACTGACAGACTGATCGGCGTTCCGGCACAACGACGGGACGGACGTCCGACCAAACATCGAACGACCGTCCAGTCTGGGCACCTTGTGTGCGAGTTATCCCCCACTCGCCGCTTGGAAAGTTGTGACCGACTCGTTAGTGTCGCAGGCCTGCTGTGCCCGCTCTCTGCGCACGGCTCCCGCACCTCCACATCCCCCGCTCCGATATGCCTATTGCTTTCAAGGAATGGGCGGTTACCGTCCGCGCGCTCGCCGAAGGTGAGCAACTGCTCACCCTCCGTAAGGGTGGCGCCAACGGTGCCGACCGATTCAAACTCGATCACTCGCGGTTCTTTCTGTACCCGAGTTTTGACCACCAGCGTGCCGATCTCGTTCGCGAGTCGCATCAGCCTGAGCTGCGTCGCGCCCTCGAAGAGGGCGTCTGGCCCGACGGTGAACCGTCGGATCAGCACGTCCTTCACGGTGGCATCGTCCAGCCTGAGCGTGTGCGCATCCGCGCATGGGCCGAGGTCACGGCCAGCTTCACGATCAGCGATCCCCGCATCGTCGACGCGCTGTCGCCGTTCTACGTGTGGACGCCCGCGTACGCCGTGCGCCGTCTGCAGTGGAAGCCGCGTGAGCCGCTTCATGTGATGCTGCTGCGCGCCTACCGCATCCCGCGTCCGGTCACCGTCCGCGTGAAGGACGAGTTCGGTTCGACCCGCTCCTGGCTCGAGATCGCCCGCGATCTGCCGTTTGAGGGCACCCCGGTGCTCTGCGACGACGAGTTCGAGCGTGCCGCCAGCGAGATCGAGGCCGTCTGCCGCGGCGCTGCCGTTCCGGCGCTCGCATAACTCGCGCCACCTGATTGCAACGGGGTCGCTTCGCTTCGGCGGAGCGGCCCCGTTTTGCGTTCAGGGCCAGCTGGCCCAACGCACCCTGCTCCCCCGACGACCTTCTAGGCTGAGTCTGAGTTCCAACCATGGGCACCTGGACTGAATCCAGCTCCTCCCGTTTCCGCGTGCGGTTCGACGACGAGGCACGTACCGAGGTCGAGGAGGTGGTCCACGTGCTCGAGACGGTGTCGGCCCGACTGGAAGCCCACGGCCTGGTCTTGCCCGACCATCCAACGATCGTCGTCCACCCGACCGCCTTCTCACTTGGCATGGCACAGCCGGCCTTCTTGGTGGCCCAGTCGTTCACCGAGTCCAACGGCCGGCGCTATCTCGCGTCTTGGACCGCCGGCTCCACGCTCCACCTCATCGCGCCCCACCGACTGACTCGTGGCACCGAGGGCCACATCAGCATGCGTGACGCCCTGGAACGCGCACCCGCCTGCGGCCTGGCGCACCTCGCCCTCGGGCATGTCAACCCGGCGCTCTCGCTGCACCGCGTGGTTCGCAAGCGCGCCTGGTTCTGGCTCGCGTGGGGCGCCGGGCAGACGCTCGTCGGCCAGGTCCCCATGCTCGCGTCCACCATCGCGGCGCGGCGGCGCGAGCGGCGAGCCTTGACCATTCCACCGCCGGCACGCGACGCGGTAGCGCTCGGCGGCTCACTCGTCGAGCTCGTGCGGCGCGAGCGGGGACTCACGGCCTTGGTCAAGCTCCTGCGAGAGCCGTTGCCCTCGCGGCCTCAGGACTGGCTCCATCATGCCCTTCCGGGCCTTGGCTCAACCGAGCGCGACGTTCACTGGCGGATGCTGCTCGACGAACTCGATCAAGCGCGCAGCGTGGTGCTCGCCGAGCGGACGGCCGCCGACCTGGCCGCGGCAGCGGCCGAGCGCGAAGAGCACGAAGCGACAGAGCAGGCGATCCTGGAGGCCCGTATCGCGAAGGCCGCAGCGGAGGCTGCCGCAGCTGCAGCGGCCGACGAAGCCGACCTCGACGCCGCTGCCGAGCGGGCAGCAGAGCGCTCAGCAGCCCGGCGCCGCGGCCGCTAGCGCCGAGCGGCTTCGCTCAGACGCTCGTTGCCCTCAGTCATTCCTGCTCGGCTTCCAGGTCGTCGAGAACCGGTTGCAGAACCGCGCGCGCATCGAGTTCCAGATGGGACGGCACGAGAATGTCTCGCGGACCAGCGGCGAGCATGTCGGGCACGTCGAAGCCGCGGGTCCGGCCGAAGCAGGCCGGGATCTCGGCATCCCGCAGGAGCATCAGGAGGAGTTCGCTCTCGGGCTGGTTGCGCGCGACCGCG
Organism: Solirubrobacteraceae bacterium; assembly: GCA_032119795.1. Taxonomy (GTDB): domain Bacteria; phylum Actinomycetota; class Thermoleophilia; order Solirubrobacterales; family Solirubrobacteraceae; genus JAGIBJ01. The sequence continues at coordinate 68,717 of JAUMFO010000091.1, read as the reverse complement.
ACGCGAACGAAATCAGGTTCGTCGGTGCTGCTGCCGAACAGCCGGTGCCACAAGCCCATGAATTGCTCGGGTCGCGGCGCTAGCCGGCGATCGCGACAGGTACGTCGCTGACCTGGCCATCGGCGATGAGGTAGCTCTTCACCTCGGGGGTACCGGATTTCGTCCCGACGATGATCCACTCGATGCCGGGCCAGCCGGCGGCGAAGTTGATGTCGGTCTGCGACGGGTACGGGGCGCTGCGAGTATGCGAGTGGTAGATCGCACCGAGTTCCTCGCCCGCGTCCTCGATGGCCGTAACCAAGTCGTACAGGGCTTTTCCGGAGATCTCGAACCGCAGCGGGCTGTGTGCCTCGTTCTCGGCTTCAAGCACGCGGGTGGCGATGCCGTCCTTGACGGCGACAAACCCGCAGCACTCGTCCGGAGCATCGCGGACCGCGTGCTCGGTGATCAGCTCAAGAAGCTCAGCGGAGATCTGCATGCGACGTGGCCCGCAGGGCCGCTAGCCCTTGGAGATCGGGTCGTGCGGATGCCGACCGATCTGGTCTTCATCGTCGGTCTTGCCGGCGATTCCGTCCTTGAACTCGCGCAGACCGCGGCCGATCGAGCGGCCGGCCTCTGGCAACTTCTTGGGGCCAAGGACGAGCAGCGCGATCACAAGGACCACGACGAGTTCCATGGGGCCGACGTTCGGGATCATGAGCTGGCTACCACCAGACGGTCGAGTCGAGGTTGGCGACCTCATCGACCGGGAGCGTGTAAACCCCGCTGGAGAGGTACTTCCAGCCGTCGTCGCAGACGATGAAGACGACGTTGCCCTCGTCCATCTCGCTCGCGATGCGCACGGCGATCCGAGCGATCGCTCCTGAGGAGACGCCGACAAAGAGGCCCTCTTCGTCGAGCAGCTTGCGCGTCCAAACCACGGCGTCGCGGTTCGTCACAAAGATCTTGCGGTCGAGCAGCGAGAGGTCGATGATCGGCGGGATGTAGCCGTCGTCGAGGCTCCGCAGGCCCTGGACGGGCTCGCCCTGCATCGGCTCGGCGGCGACGATCGTCACGCGATCGCCGAGTTCTTCCTTGAAGCGCCGGGCATGCCCCATCAAGGTGCCACCCGTACCGAGGCCCGCGACGAACGCGTCGACCTGGCCGTCGAGTTCGTCGAGGATCTCAACGGCGGTGCCGTTGTAGTGGGCCAGCGGATTGGCCGGATTGCCGTACTGGTACGGCATGTAGTACTCGGGATTGGCCGCGGCCATCTCCTCCGCCATCGCGACAGCACCGTTGCTGCCGAGGTTGCCGGGCGAGTAGACGATCTCGGCGCCATACATCTTCAGGAGCTGCGTGCGCTCCTGGGTGACGTTGTCTGGCATGACGACTTTGAGCTTGTAGCCCTTGCGGCTGCAGATCATCGCGAGCGCGATCCCGGTGTTGCCGGAGGTCGGCTCCAGGATGGTCGTGTGCGGGCCGATCGCGCCTTTGGCCTCGGCGTCCTCAATGAGCGCCTTGGCGACGCGGTCCTTCACGGAACCGGTCGGGTTGAACGACTCCATCTTCGCCCAGATCCGGACGCCGGGCTTGGGCGACAAGCGCTTGAGCTCGATCAACGGCGTGTTGCCGATGGCCTCGACGATGTCGCCGTAGCGGCCACCACACGGCTTGTTCTGCAGCGGAGGAACGCTCATTACGACAGGAGTCTAGAGGGTGTGGAAGCCCGGCTGGCCAGCAATGTGGTCAGCCGGGTTCCGAGGGGTCTTGGGCTAGCGCCCGCCGGCCATCGCGGGGAGGATGACGAGCTCGTCGGTGCCGCCAACGGTGGTGTCGAGGCCGTCGAGGACGCGGACGTCTTCGTCGTTGAGGTAGACGTTCACGAAGCGGTTCAGGTCGCCGTCGGCGCCGAAGAGCTGCGAGGACGTGTCCGGGTACTGCTCGACGAGCGCGCGGAGGACCTCGCCGACGTTGCTGCCGTCGGCGGAGACCTCACGCTCTCCGCCCACGGAGGGGCGAAGAACCGGCGGGATGCGAATCGTGGCCATGAGTGAGTTGTAACTCCTGGGGCGGTTCTGCGCTCAGCCGGCGGCTGCGCAGAAGGCCTCGTAGTCGGGGAAGACGCCCATCTCGGCGTCGGAGATGCTCTCCGGCGCGCGCGAGCAGATCGGGCACTCCGGGTCGCGGCGGACCTTGAGCTGCGTAAACGTCGCGCTGAGCGCTTCGTACAGCAGCAGGCGGCCGATGAGGGGCTCGCCGATGCCGACGACCAGCTTGATGACCTCGGTGGCCTGCAGGAGACCAACCGTGCCCGGCAGGACGCCGAGCACGCCGTTGGCGCCGCAGGACGGGGCGAGTTCGGCTGGAGGCGGGACCGGGTACAGGCAGCGGTAGCAGGGGCCGTCGTACGGCGCGAAGACCGCGATCTGGCCGTCGAATCCGAGGATCGAGGCGCTAACGACCGGGATCTGCAGGCGCACGGTGGCGTCGTTGAGCAGGTACCGCGTCGGGAAGTTGTCGACGCCGTCGACGATCACGTCGTAGTCCTTGATGATCTCCATGATGTTGGAGGCATCCAGGCGCGTCTCGTACTTGCGGACGTTGACGCCCGGGTTGAGGTCGTGGATCGCCTGCTCGGCCGAATCGACCTTGGCCACGTCGACGGTGGAGGTCTTGTGGATCACCTGGCGCTGCAGGTTCGACAGGTCGACGACGTCGTCGTCGACAATGCCGATCGTGCCAACACCAGCGGCAGCCAGATAGAGGGCGATCGGCGACCCGAGGCCGCCTGCGCCGAGCAGCAGCACCTTGGACTCGAGCAGCTTGCGCTGCCCTTCCTGGCCAACCTCGCTGAGCAGGAAGTGGCGCGAGTAGCGGTCGCGCTGCTCTGGCGTGAACGTGAAGGGCTTCTCCACGTCGTAGCCGCGGTCCTTCCACAGCGTGAATCCGCCGGTGACGGAGGTCACGTCGGTGAAGCCCAGGTCCTGGAGCGTCTTCGCCGCGAGGGCTGAGCGCACGCCCGAGGCGCAGTTGATAATCACCTTCGAGTCGCGATCGGGCACGAACCCGTCGATGCGCGACTCCAGGTAACCGCGAGGGATATGGATCGCGCCAGGGATCTTGCCCTGGGCGACCTCGTCCGCCTCGCGGACGTCGACCACGGTGACGCCTGCGTCGCCGCGCACGGCGTCGACCTCTTTGGGGTCGATCTCAGTGATCTGCGACTTGATTTGCCGGATGTATTCGGCGCCGGATGGGGCCATCTCACCCTCCTTCCCGAGCGAATGCCTCAAACCCGGAGGGGTTTGATGCTTAAGGTGCCCCAGGCACGATAGCGCCCCGCTCGCGCAAGACTCATCCCGCCTGCTGCCGTCGGGGGTTTCGCACCCCAAAAGAGGAGCGGCCGGTGATTCCTCACCGGCCGCCTCCATCTGATTCCCTGCAAGCCAACCCCTGGAGAAGGGCGGACTCGCGCTCGCACGACGGTTCTGCTTCCCGGCGTCCCATCGTGCGGTGTCCCTAATCCGAATTGCCCGGAGGCCGTTCGTATCGCGGTGGCTGCTTCGATCCCCCCGGATCGAGTCCTTGACCGCTGTTCTAGGTATCGGCGCCAACGGGGGGACGATCCATCGGGTCAGGACCCCATCCTGAAGAAATCTGCCGATCTCACACTGCACTTGCCGGGCGTGCCGACCGATACCTGGGGAGAGAACCGCCTTGTACCTGCCGACCGACTCCGCTTCCTCTTCGCCGCTCGCACCAGGCGAGACCTCCCCCGTGCCCGCCGACGGCGCTGCGGATTGGCGCACCGATCCGTCGATCGCGCGCCCGCGCGCCTCAGGCGTATCGCTGTTCTCTCAGGTGCTCGCCGTCAACACGGCGATCATCATCGCCACGGTGTTCACCGCCAGCGTCGCGGCTCGGCTCGACATCCATACGCCCGACGGCCTCAAGAGCTTCCTCGTCGCGATGCTCGCCATCCTCGTGACCGTGCTCGTCAACGGGTGGGTGCTGCGCCGCCGGTTCGGGCCACTCGAACGCCTGATCCACGCCCTCGAAGACGTCGATCTGGAGCGCCCACGGCTGCACACGCACGCCGAGAAGGGCGAACCGGCCGACGTGGCGATGCTGCGGAACGCCGTGGTCGGCATGCTTGCGCGCCTCGATCTGGAACGCCGACGCCGGGCCGGCGCCGTCCTCGCCGCCCAGGAGGCCGAACGTGCGCGTCTGGCACGCGACCTCCACGACGAGGTCAACCAGTCGCTGACGGGCATCATGCTCCGACTCTCCGCGATCGCCGCCGACACGCAAGACCCAGCGGCGCGCGCAACCCTGCGCGAGGTTCGCGACCTGACCGAGGACGCGATGGCCGAGCTGCTGCGCCTCTCGCACGACCTGCGCCCAACGGCCCTCGACGACCTGGGGCTGACCGCTGCGCTCGAAGCTCGCCTGCAGCGCCTCGGCGTCGACACCTCACTGCGAGTCCGCTCCGAGATCGCCTGCGACCTCCCGACACTCACCGCCGACCAACAGACGGTCCTGTTCCGCGTCGCCCAAGAGGCGCTCTCCAACGTCGTCCAGCATGCCGGAGCGAGCTCCGTGACGCTCTCGCTGATTGCCAGCGGCGACTGCGGCGTTCAGCTGCGCGTGACCGACGACGGCTGCGGCATCGGAAATCGCCGCGACCCATCCTTCCCCGGTGAGCGCGACCGCGCCGGCCTCACCGGAATGCGCGAACGCGCCCTTCTCGTCGGCGGCAATCTCGACCTGCGCTCATCCTCGAGCGGAACCACCGTGGAGCTCTCCCTCTGATGCCGACTCACGCTGCCACAACGGCCGCCTCCGCCTCCACACTCGCTGCCACCGCTGATCTGCGCGTGATGATCGCCGACGACCACGGTGTCGTCCGCAGCGGTATCCGCCTGCTCCTTGAGCGCGAACATGGCATCACGGTCGTCGCCGAGGCCTGCGACGGAGCCGAAGCCGTTGAAGTCGCCCTCCGCGAACGACCCCAGCTCTGCGTGCTCGACGTGGCGATGCCAAAGCTCACGGGCCTCCAAGCCACGCGCACCATCCGCCAGCACCTTCCTGAGACGTCGGTCCTGATCCTCTCGATGCACGAGGACGAGCGCTACCTCTTCGAGGCGCTCAAGGCCGGCGCGTCCGGCTACGTCCTCAAGCGCGAAGCCGACAAGGTGCTCGTCGACGCCGTCCGCGCCGTCGCGGCCGGAGAGTCGTTCCTCACCAACGCCGCCGAAGCCTCACTCGTGCGCAGCTGGCGCGACGAACCGGGTCGCCAAGCGCCCGACGAGCCGCTCACGGCCCGCGAGCAAGAGGTGCTGAAACTCATCGCCGAGGCCCACACCAACAAGGAGATCGCCGAGATCCTCCACCTCTCCGAGAAGACGGTCGAGAGTCACCGCGGCAACCTCCTGCGCAAACTCGGCATGCGTGACCGCGTCGAACTCGTGCGGTACGCGATTCGCCGTGGGCTGATCGAGCCATAGGCGGCGTAGCGCGGCCGTTGGGTCGTCGCGCCGGGAAGGTGGGTGACCCCGTTCGGGCCACTCCCTCCACTCGCAGAGCTCGCTCCGGTCGCAACGCCCCGCCCGGGGTCACCCACCTCCCCGGCTTGCGGCCCCTCGGCGTCTTCGCCGGCTGGGCTCGATCAGCCCTTGGCGCTTCGCGTGCTCGCTTCGCTCGCCGCGGGCGCGCATGCCCGCGCCTGCCCGGCGGTTGTCGCCGTTGGCTCCGTGCGCCCTCTCGGCGGTGTCGGAACTCGACGCTTCTTGTTGCTGTGCGTCGGCTCGCTCGTCATTGCTCGGGTGGAATGAGCCCGCTGCGGGGTGGGCTCTCTCGGCGGCCCGATGCGTTAGGCGTTGGGCTGCTGGGTTCTGAGTTTCTCGACGTCGGCGGCGAGGCCTTCGGGGGTGAGCTTGTCGACCGGGTAGCCGATCTGTTGCTTGCCGGTGCGGTCGAGGAGGACGACGGAGGCGGAGTGCTCGGAGTCCTTGAGCTGGGGCTGGATGCCGTAGATCGTCCACTGGCGCTGCAGCGCGACGTTCGGGCCCAGGAGGTAGTCCATGCGGCCCTTGAGCCCCTGGTCGGCGAGGAACACCTGGGCGCTGCGCGCGGTGTCTCCCGAAGGGTCGACGCTAATCGCGATCGCCCGCGGCGCGTCCTTGCCCATTCGGTCGAGCGCACCACGAATCTGCTGCGCAGTCGTCGGGCAGGTGTCCTCGCAACTGGTGTAGAGGAACGTGACGATGGTGACGTCGTCCTCCAGCGTCGCAGGCTTGCCGTCCTGGTCTTTGAGGCCGTCGAGCGGCTGCGGCGGGATATCCGGGCGGATCGCTCCGGCCCAGCCCGTCGAATCGACCGATGATGAGCGCGCCGTTCCCGGCGAACCAACCAGCAGCCAGGCCGTCAGGCCAAGCATGAACGCCATGCCGAAGCCGATGACGGTAAGTCGAACGCGTGCGCTCATCCGGCGCTAGAGGCTACGGCAGCCGACCGGGCTCAGGCGCCGCCATCGGCGCCAAGGTGGCCGTCACCGCTTGGGGCGCTCGGCCGAGTCGTCGCCCCACTGGGCATCGTCCTGCCCCTCCCAGTACTCGTCCTCCGACGGACCGCCAGCGAGGCGCTCCTTGCGGGACGTCCACCAGAGCACGCCGCCGATGATCGCCATCGGCAGTGCGTAGAGGAGATTGACGGCCCAATGGCCGACGTGAGCGACAACGAACATGAATTAGACCGAGGAGAGCAGCCAGAGGCCGGTGCAGGTGAAGATGACCGCCACGACCAGCATCGCACGCTGCGACCGAGCCGCTCGACGTTTGGGGAAGCGCTCAAGCGCCCGATCATGGGAAAGCACGAGCGACAGCACGTGGCCGATCAGAAGGGCGCCAACCTGCAGGTACCAGATCGCATTGGAGCTGAGCCAGCCGTAGTTGATCGTCCAGTCGGCGGTGCCGAGCCAGCCTCCCTCGCCGGGCATGAGCTGGTGGCCGAGTGGATTGGCCAGAAGCTGTGGAATCGCTTGCCCCTGGAACGCCAACAGCGAGATGTAGTGCCCGACGGCGTAGGCGACGCCGATCGGCACGAGCGCCGGTGCGAAGTCGCGGATCAGGCTCGAGACGCTCGGCGGCCCGCTCTTGGGCGCCGCGTCGTCGCCGGCCTCGGCGGCGGCCTTCGCCGCCTGCACGCGTGCCGAGTGCGGGACCATGCCGCGCACCCCGCCATAGATCAGCAGCGCGACGAGCCCGACGACGATCAACATCCCGACCGTCGAGACGAGGGCGTTGCTCCAACTGACCGACAGCCCCGTCTCGGCGACCGTGTTGGCCAGGTCCGCGAGGGTGGTGCCGAGGATCTCTCCGCCCGAGAGCCCGTCCCAGGTCGTGGTGCCGATCGCCACGACGACCAGGGCCGCGTCACCAGCGATCGCCGTGCGCTTGGCCGTGCCGACACCCGGCGGCCGCAGGTACACGACGCCGTCTTCCCAGCGCAGCGGCGCAAGCGTCGCGATCCAGCTAAACCAGGCACCGAAGGGGTCGGCGCGATCGACCCACCGCTCGGTGCCATAGAGGCTCATGCCCACGCCCTGCACCAAGCAGAACAGGACCGCGATCACCGCAAGCTGCGACGGGTCGCTGCGACCCGGGAAGGCGAGTTCTACCCACGCGAACGCCAGCAGACCGAGCGCGGCAGGCCACCGGCCGAGGCGCTCGGGAAACTCAAGCGGTTCGGGCAAGCGGTCGGCTCCAACAACGCGTTGCACGCACCAACCAAAGGCGCGACCGAGCGCGCGCAGTGGATTGAGCACCCGATAGAGGTCGCCGACGAACAACGACACGAACGGGACACCAACCCAGAGGCCGACGAAGATCGCCGTCGGGGCGAAGTTGGCGGTATCGATCTGGACGCCGAAGAGGCCCGAGACGATCAGCAGGCCGAGCAGCGCGACGCCGAGCGCGCCCATCGGGATCTCGAGCCAGCTCGGCACGGCGAAGAGGCGCTGCTCTTCGGCTCGGCGCAGGCGCGGCTTGCGCCAGAGCGCCCCAAGGCCGACGAAGGAGACGACCAGCACGGCGGTCGCCGCCCACGCAAACAGCCAGGCAGGGACGGGGAGGTCGCGTCGGCCGACGAGCCCGTGGGCGTCGGCGAGGGCCGGAACTGCAAGGAGCAGCATGGCGGCGAGGGGGGCGATCCGCCGGAGCACGGGAACGATGTTACGCATGTGTAAGTAGCGCGTGCGCCGTGACCGAGCAACGGCCCCAGAAACGCAGCGGGGCGACCCGAAGGCCGCCCCGCATAGGTTCTCAGATGAGCCGCCGAGGCGACTCAGTGGGAGTCCTGGTTACTTACCCTGCGTGCACTTGACGGTCGTGGAGGTGGTGACCGTCTCGCCAGCCTTGAAGCGGAACTCGCCCTTGAAGACGTAGCCACCCTTCGGGCAGGACACGAGCTCGATGAGGCCGACCTTCTTGGAGCTGCTGACCTTGGCGGTCTTGGCCTTGAAGTTCAGCTTGAACTCGTTGATCTGCTGATCAGCGTTCTCGATTGGGGTCTGCAGCGTGGTCGGCACGTTGAAGTCGAACGTGTACCCACCCGAGGCGGTACCGATCTTGCCGATCAGCGGCTGGTCGATCACGGCCGGCGAGTCGAACTGGGTGCGGATGAGCAGGCGACCGGAGCTGCCGATGTAGGGGGTCAGGATGCCCTTCGGCGGGAAGTCGATGTCGACGACGGAGGCCTCAGCGCTGCCGGTACCGATCTGGCTCTTCGGAGCGTTGTCGGCGCACCACGCGCCGTTCTCCTCTTCGCCTGCCGGGAGCTTGCACTCGTCGAACGACTTGTAGTTGAGCTTGATGCCCTTCGGCATCGAGATCTTCGCGTACGTGATCGTGTGCTTCTTCTTCGGGTCACCCGTCTGGGTGGTCGTGCCGGTGTTGATCGTCAGGCCGACCGACTTCGGCTTCTTCTTCGTGCCGGACTTGGCCGAGGTGAGCTTCACCTCGAGCTTCTGCGCGGGCGGCTCAGCAAAAGCTGCGGCCGGGGCGAGAGCAAAGGCGGCTGCGGTAGCAGCAGAGAGCAGGGCGATCTTCTTCATCGAGTTCCTCCGTGGGGTGTCCCAAAGGTCGCGACGCGCCTCGCATCGTGCGGGCAGCGGCGAACCGTCGGTGACTTCTATCACAGTGATTCAAGACCCCGAGCCGCTCAGAAGTTGCGGCGGGGCAAGGTCAAGCCAGGGCAGTAGGCGCGTTCGCGCTGCTGCGCGCTCTGGTGCTAGCTTGCGCCGGTGCGTCCGGCCACCGACACCATCCATTGCCCACCCTTCCCACGCGGTCTGCCGTGGATCAATACCCAGCAGTTGCGGATCGACAAGCAGCTCGGTCGCCCGCTGGTGATCGCCTTCTGGGACTGCCGACGGGCCGTCTCGATCCGGCCGCTGCTCGAGCTCGAGCGCTGGCACCAGGCGTACGGCCCACGCGCCGCGCGCGTGATCGCCGTGCACGTCGACGGTGACGGCGCGGGGACCACGACGCAGGACGTCGAGCGGGCCGTAACGCGGCTCGGGCTCACGATGCCGGTCGTGATCGACCAAGACCTGCTGATCGCCGACGCGTACGGCCTCAAGGGCGTCCCGTCGCGCTACACGTTTGATCAGGGACTGAAGCTCGTCGACGCCCACTACGGGCTCGGCGGCTACGCCGACGGCGAGCGTCTCCTCCTGGCGCTCGTGGAACACGGCGAGCGCACGCTGGCTGAGCGCCGCGCTCAGGGTGAGGCCGATGCAGCCGTCGCGGCCGCCGAGCCAGCGGCGGAGCCGGAGGAGGACGAGAGCTGCGACCAGGGAGCCTCGGTGCCGGCCGCCAAGCAGCCACGGCTGATCGTCAAAGCGCCCGCCACTGCCGACCTGCCGGAAGCCATCCCAGAGACCGCGCAGTACGTCGCGCCGGAGCCCGGCGAACTCGTCGAAGGCGACTACCGCGGCGCGTATGCCGCCGGCGCCGTCTGGCTCCAGCTGCGCGGCAGCGGAACGGCGTCGCTCGGGGCCGCGTCCGTCGAAGCCGACGGTGACGGCACGTACTTGCTGATCGACCACGGCCTCGACGCCGAGGGCACGCTCGCCGACCTCTCGCTGACGGACGGCCTGTCCTGCGAGGCGATCCAGCTCGAGCCGGGCATCGCGGCGACGCCGATCAGCTAAGCCCTGCTCCCGGCGGTGCCGGGAGCGGCTAGGACGGCGCAGCCGGTTCGGCCGCGACGGCGTCGACATCGACGTCGACTCCGGAGGCCGGATTCGGCGCCGCAGGCTGGCCGTCCTCTGGCGGGTCCAGCCGCACCGGTGCCGTGAGATCGCCGTGGTCGCCGAGCAGTTCGGTGGAGGCCATCTCGCTCAGGATCCGCTCGGTCCGCGGCGCGCCGCTGCCGTCGGTGACGATGGCAGTCCCAGGCCAGTAGGCGCTGTCGATCTTTGAGGGCGTCTGGAAGCGGGGCTCGTAGACCCAGTTGCCGGTGTTCCACAGGCGGGTGCCGACGCGGGTCAGCCACGCGTCGGGGTCGTCGCTTTCGAGCGGCCCGGGCCGGTGGCAGTGGCCGAAGATCAGGTGGTCGGCGCCGATGTTCAGGCGCGCGTCGACCTCGTCGATGGCATGCATCGCGCTGGCGATCATCGCCTGGCCGGAGAGTTCGGCTGAGAGCGGCCCGATTCCCGTGACGTTGAGCGCGGCGACGCCGGCGCGAAGCCCGACGGCGAACGCTTTGGCGCGGGGCGTGCCTTTGCGCAGACGCTCGTAGGCCCGCGCGCTGCTCGTGGCTCGGCGCGTAGAGGCGTTGGCGGAGAGCCGCTCCACGCTCGCGCCGATAAAGGCGTACCAGGGCGCGAGCACCCGCTCGTAGTCGGCGGGCCTTGCGGCCAGCGGGACCATCTCGCCGGAGAGGCGCTGCAGGGCGCCCGCACCGAGCCGCTCGACGGTCGGCAGCAGCGCGTGCACGTCGAGGTAGTGGCCGTGGGTGGCGTAGATGCCGTCCTCGACCCAGAGCCCCGGGTAGCGAAGCTCGACCGGCCGCTTCATTGCCGCCTCGATGGCGGCGGCGGCCTCGGAAGCCTCGGCTGCGCCGATCGTCTCGTCGAGTCGCATCGCGGGCGGCCCGAGTTCCATGGCTGCGCGGCGCGCATGCCAGCCTTCCAGCAGCGCCCAGTCGTGGTTGCCGGGCACGATCACGACCTCCGTGCCCTTGCGCAGCGAGGTCGCCAGATCAGACAGGATCGGCAGGCCCTGCCGCAGCGCATCACGCTGCGGCGAGTGCCGGAACTCCATGACGTCGCCAAGCAGAATCACTCGGTCGACCTCGGCGAGGCGCTCCTTCAGGACCTCGCGTGGCTTCGGCGCACGGAGCACGTCGGTCTTCAGCCGCCCTCCGAGATGGAGGTCGGAGATCAGGAGCGTGGTGGCCACGAAGCGAGCCCGCGCTAGCTCTGAGCGGCGGCGGCCATGCCCTTACGGATCTCCTTGGGGAGCATGAAGCGCACGTCTTCACGCAACACCTCGAAGTCCTCAGGCTCCGGGGCACCACGCTCACGCAGGAACGCCACGAGTCGCTCGACGAGCTCCTCCGGAGCTGACGCGCCGGAGGTGATGCCGATGACCTCGACCTCGTCCAGCCACGCTTCCTGGACCTCGGTCTCGCTGTCGATCAGATAGGAGTCGGCGCCGTTCTCCTTGGCCACCTCGACGAGGCGCTTGGAGTTCGACGAGTTCTGCGAGCCGATCACGAGCACGAGATCGCAATGCGGGGCGAGTTCCTTGACGGCCGCCTGGCGGTTCGTCGTGGCATAACAAATGTCGTCGGTGCGGGGGCCGATAATGCTCGGGAATCGCTCGCGCAGGCGGGCGATGATGTCGCGCGTCTCGGTGACGGCCAGGGTCGTCTGGGAGAGGTACGCCAGTTTGGCGTCGGGCGCGAAGTCGAGCTCGTCGACGTCGGCCTCGGTCTCCACCAGCACCATGCTCTCGGGGGCCTCCCCCATCGTGCCCTCGACCTCCTCGTGGCCGCCGTGGCCGATGAAGACGATCGTGTAGCCCTCGGCGGCGAACTTGACGGCCTCGCGGTGGACCTTCGTCACGAGCGGGCACGTCGCGTCGATGGTGCGCAGCTGGCGGCGCTCAGCATCGGCGTGGACGGCCGGTGACACGCCGTGCGCGGAGAAGACCGTGATGGCTCCCTCCGGGATCTCGTCCACGAGCTCGTCGACGAAGATGGCGCCACGGTCGCGGAGCGTCTCCACGACGTGTTTGTTGTGGACGATCTCTTTGCGCACGTAAACGGGCGCGCCGTGCAGGTCGAGCGCACGCTCGACGGTCTCCACGGCACGACTCACGCCGGCGCAGTACCCGCGCGGGCAGGCAAGCAGGATCTTCTCGATCGACATCTCCTACCAGTGTAGGCGGATTGCGCTCCGGCGGCGACGCTTCCGCGCACACAGCCCGGGCCGCCCCGGGCGCCGCTCACCAGGTCCGCAGGAGCTGCAGCACCGTCTCGCCGACGGCGTCGAGGCTGCGCTCGCTCACGTGCGCGAGATCGTCGGCCGTACTGTCGCGCTGCGGGTAATCGAAGTCGATCAGGTCGATCGCCGGGATGCCGCGCCTGACGAACGGGATGTGGTCGTCGATGATCGCGACCGTCGACTTCTTCGGGAACAGCGCCGAGGTGCCGACGTTCTTGGAAGCCGTGCGCAGGCGCGACCAGAGGGCGCGGTCGGAGTTTTCTTCGCGAGGGAGGTGCAGGCCTCGCCGCTCAGCGATGTAGTCGAGCAGGATCATCGCGCGCGCCTTGGGCTCCCTCCCTGCCTCGACTTTGGAGCCGCGCAAGGCGACCTCCTCAAACGGCTCGTCCTCGGCGCCGGCGGGCTCCTCTTCCCCGTCGAAGAGCACGAACCGGATCGGGGGTGCGTCGTCGCCGCGATCGGTCTTGCTGAGGGCGCGGGCCAGCTCGACGACGGCCGCCGTCCCCGCCGCTCCATCATTGGCGCCGACGTGGCCGGGGATGGTCGCCTCGGTGTCGTAGTGGGCGCCGACGACGATCGGGGCACCGGTGCCGGGCAGCGTGCCGACGATGTTGCGCAGCCCGCCGGGCACCGCTTCAAACGCGCCACCTGGAAGGCGTTTGACGAGGTCGTCGCCGAGCCGCCTGGAGGCTTCGGAGCCAGCTGGCCGCGAGCCGTAGACCTTGACCTGGCGTTCGAGGAGCTTGAAGGCGCGAGGTCCATCGAACCGATTCACCTTGGCGCGCGGAGCCACGGAGTCTGGCGCGCCGGTCGTCGACTCCTTGGCCATCCCCGGCACGGGCCGGCCGATCCCGACCCAAGTGAGCAGCGCCGCGCCGATCACGAACTGGGCGATCAGCACGATGATGAGCACGCGATACGAGAGCTTGGCGGGCTCTTCGCCGGAGGCAGGTGTGGGCGCGCTCATCTCGTTCAGCGTCGCACATCGCCTGCCGCTCGGGGGCCAGCGGACCTCCCGCAATCGGCAGAAATCCGGGTCACGAACGGGTCGGGGAGAAGGCGCTGGCGAGCGGCAGCCTGCGCTGTGTGACGCACCGTGCGACTTGCGCCCGCGGGCCCGGTTAGGATCGCCCTCGTGGCGCAGCAGCACCTGGACCAGCTCAGCGGAATCGACGCGGGTTTTCTGCACCAGGAGGACGACGCTGCGCTGATGCATATCGGCGCGATCGCCGTCTGCGAAGGGCCACCACCTGAGCTCGCCGACGTACTGGACTCCGTTCGCATGCGGATCCATCTGGTTCCCCGCTACCGCCAACGGCTGCACTACCCGCCGCGCGAGGCGGGCCGCCCGTACTGGATCGACGACGAGTCCTTCGACATCGAGGATCACATCCGTCACACCGCGCTGCCCTCGCCGGGCAACGAGGAGGAGCTGATGAAGCTCGCGGCGCGGATCTTCTCCCAGCGACTGGATCGCGGCCGCCCCCTGTGGGAGCTGTGGATCGTCGAGGGCTTGGAAGAGAACCGCTTCGCGCTGATCTCCAAGACGCACCATGCGCTGATCGACGGCGTCTCCGGTGTCGACCTCGCGACCGTCCTGTGCACGCTCGGGCCCGAGATGCCGGAGGAGCCCGACCTCAAGCCGTGGAGCCCGCAGCCCACGCCGGGCGCGATGGATCTTCTCGGCCGCTCACTGCAGGGCACCGCCCGCGACGTGATCGGCGCCGCCACCGGCGCGCTGCATGCGGTGTCGCAGCCCGACCAGGCTGCGCGCAAGGTTCGCGAGGTCGCTCGGGGCGTCGGCTCGATCGCGTGGGCGTCGCTCGCGCCCGCTCCGTCGTCGCCGCTCAACCAGCTCGCTGGCCCCCACCGTCGCTACCGCGGCGTGCGCACCCAGCTGACCGATCTGCGGCTCGTGAAGAACACGTTCGGTGGCTCGATCAACGATGTCGTCGTGACGATCGTGACCGGCGCTCTCCGCAAGTGGCTCGTTTCTCGCGGCGTGCGGACCGAGGGCCTTGAGCTTCGGGCGCTCGTGCCGGTGTCCGTCCGCGCTGACGCCGAGCGCGGTGAGTTCGGCAACAAGCTCGCCGTGATGCAGGGGCCGCTGCCGGTCTACGTCGACGATGCGCTGGACCGCTACTTGATCGTGCGCCAAGCCATGGACGAGCTCAAGGCCTCCGGCCAGGCACTAGGTGCCGGCGTGCTGGCCAGCGTGCAGAACCTTGCTCCGCCGACCCTCCTGGCGCAGGCGTCGCGTTTGCAGTTCTCGACGCACTTCTTCAACCTGCTCGTGACGAACGTGCCGGGGCCGCAGCTGCCGCTCTACATGGTCGGTCGCAAGCTGCTCGACATCTTCCCGATCGCGTTCCTTCCCAACGGCCACGGCCTCTCGGTGGCGGTGTTCTCGTACGACGGCGGACTCGACTTCGGGCTCCTGGCGGACTTCGACACGATCCCCGACATCGACGTGATCTCCGACGGGATCACGGAGTCGCTGGCTGAGCTCGTGCGGCTCGCGCACGAGCATCAGGGCTCGGACGCCTTCGGCTAAACCGCCAATGAGTTCCTTCTCTACGAGCCTCGGTCAGGAGTTCGCGATCGAGCGGCACCTGCCGAAGCTCGGATGGAAGCCCGATCTCCACAGCCCTGATCTCGGCAGCATGGGCGACGGCCTCGGCGATCTCGGTGGCGACGACGCGCTCGGCATCCTCGTCGTCTTCGGGGTCCTCATCCTGGCGATCCTGCTGATCATCTTCGTGGTGCCGCTGCTGATCTTCGTCGCAGAGCTGGCCGTGGTGATCGCGCTGATCATTCCGCTGACGGTCCTCGCGCTCGTGGTCGGCCTCAAGCAGCACACCGTGGTGCTGCGCGAGAAACAGCACGGCAAGGTTGTTGACCAGCGCAGCGTGCACGGCGTGATCGGTTCGCTGCGCGCCGCCCGCGCGATGAAGTCAGCGGCGCTCGCCGGCACCTACGGCGTCACCCGTTAGAACCAAACGACCCCAGTCACCGAGGGCCCCTCGGTTACTGAGGCGCCTATCGCGCCGCAGATTCCGTTCGGGTGGAGCCGACTCAGGCCTTGGGCCGTGTCGGATTCACACGGACGGAAGATGCAAGGGGCGAAGCCCTCGGCTACTGAGGCGCCTATCGCGCCGCAGATTCCGTTCGGGTGGAGCCGACTCAGGCCTTGGGCCGTGTCGGATTCACACGGACGGAAGATGCAAGCGAGAGGCCCTCAGTAGCCGAGGGCGAATTTGGCGTCTTCAGACATGCGGTCGGGGGTCCACGGCGGGGTGAAGACGAGGCTGGATTCGACGGTTTCGACGCCGTCGAGCTCGCCGGCGAACTCTTCGATCTGCTCGGAGACCTGCGGGCCGATTGGGCAGCCGGGCGAGGTGAGGGAGAACGTCACGTGGACGTGGCTGCCTTCTACCTCGATGCCGTAGATGAGGCCAAGTTCCACGAAGTCGAGCCCGAGTTCGGGGTCGATCACGTTGGTGAGAGCTTCTTCGACTTCGTCAGCGGTCGCCATGGGCTCCAGGCTACTGGGTCGGCCTAGGCGACCTCTTTGACGGGTTGGGCCGGGTTTGCCTGGATTGCTGACGTGGATATGACAGGCTGGGCCCTAGAGTTGGCGTGACCGCGCACGTTTGCGCGAGCGGTATCTACCCAGGGACTTCAGATGGACTTCAAGAAGATTCGCAAGCAGGCCGAAAAGGCCGTTGAGAAGCGTGGCGGCACCGCGTCACTCAAGGGTGACTTCGAGGAGATCAAGGCGATCGCCAAGAGCAAGAGTTCGACGGGTTCGAAGGTTCAGGCTGCCGCGAACGCCCTGAAGACCCCCGGCGCAGCCGGTTCCGGCGGCGCGAAGGCCCCCCGCCAGCGCGGCCGTTAACACCTTCGAAGCTGGCCGCTGAGCAGGCTATCGCGCCGCAGATTCTGTTCGGGCGGAGCCGGTTTAGGCCGCCAGGCCGGGCCGGATCCGCGCGGACGGAAGATGCAAGCGAGAGTCGCTCAGCTCCGTTAGTTGTCGCTACCGATGCGGTCCCACACGTAGAGTTCGAGGGACTCGTTGACGAGTTCTTCGGCTCTGCTGCGGGAGAGCGACGGCAGGACCGTGTTGAGGGCCTGCTCTTCGGAGATGCCGGATTCGAAGGCTTCTTCGCCGCGGAAGCCGGCGGCGAGTTTGAGGGCTTCGCGGCGGTTTTCGCCGAGGGTCGGGAAGACGCGGAGCAGGAAGTCGCGGCTGGGGATCGGCTGACCGATCTCGAGCGACGCGTGCCAGGCGGCGAGCATGGAGAGGTCGGCGTCGTCGAGGTCTTGAACGGCCCGCGCGTAGTGCGCGGAGAGCTGTTCTTCGGGGATGTCGTCGACCCACGCGCGGATCAGCTCGCCGAGGAGCTGCCGGCGCGCTTCGCGGCCCACCGACTCAAGGATCACGCGGATCGCGTCGTGGGGTTCGATGAAGCAGAGAGGCATGTGTTTTGGTCGATTCAGGTGGGCCTGACGTTGAGGACACCGTAGGCGTCCGGTCGGACGGACCCGGGGGTCCTGGGAAGGGTTTGGCGGGTCGGTGTCGGAATGCCCTGGTCAGGGCCCAAACTCGTCGCTGACGGAGCTCGAGGACGGCGCCGACGCGGACGGTGCATCGGCGACGACGTCGACCGTGGCGTCGCCTCCTCCGCCGTCGACCGGGACCTCCGCGGCTGGCGCGGTGGTCGCCGCGCTCGCTCCCGGTTGGCTCGAGGTTTTCGCGGCCCGGGCGGTGCCGCTGGTGGTGCTGGCGAACTCGCCGCCGGCCGGACCGAACTCTCCGCGGTTCGCGGCGGCACGCTTCGCCTTCGCCCGCTTGGCGGCGGCGGCCCGTTGCTTGGCGGCGGCGCGTTTGCGTGCCGCCTCGGCGAGCTCTCCGCTACGCCGCTGCGCCGTGGCGAGCGCGGCCGGGAGGGTGATCGACGGAGTCGCGGTGGCCGGGGCGTTTGGGGAGGGTTCGCGGTCGGCGGTAAGTGCGGCTCGGAGTGCGGGCGGTGCGACGTCGTTCGTGAGCTGGCGTTCGACGGCGACGCCGCTGCCGGCGAGCGCGATGGTTGAGGCCGCCGCGACGCCGAGCTTCGAACCGATGAGGTGGTCGGCCGCGGGCTGGAGCCGACCTGCCAGGTGCCCGAGCGGGCCGAGGAGGTGATCGTGCAGCCAACTGCTGGAGCTGGTGGATGCGACCAGCGTCCCGGTCGGCAGGAGGGCACGGAGCGAGGCGTCGGCTTGGCGCTCGGCGTGGAGCTGCGATCGGCATGCGCTGCAACGCACCAGGTGCGCACGGACTTTCAGCGCGACTCGGGGTTTGAGTTCGCCGCCGACGAACTTCGCCAGCAGTTCGGCCGTGTCGCCGCAGACGACGCCGCGCTCGACGGCCAAGTAGTGATCGACGAACGCCCGGCGCCCTTCGGTGATCGTGCGATTGGTCTTGGTGTAGGACCAGCCGCTGGCTTCGGCGATCTCGTCGTAGCTCAGGCCTTGCGCACGAAGGCAGAGCGCTTGGGCCTGAGCCTCTTTGAGGGTGGCGAGCGCCTCGCCGGCGCGGCGGGCAAGATCGATCGCGTGGAGCCGCTCGTCCGTCTGCTCGGCGAGCCGGGCCGTCACCTCTTCGACGTCTTCATCGTCAAGCGGCACGTTGCGGTCGTGCGCCCTCCGGATTACCCCGGCCTCGCGGCGAACCACCACATGCAGCCAGCTGACGGCTTTTCCACGATCGATCGTGGCCGCGTGGGCGAGCAGGAGTTCCATCGCGCGCTGATAGGCGTCGTGAGCGTCGTCGGCGCAAGCTGAGGATCGCCGGGCGGTTCTCAGGAGTGCGTCGCCGTGGAGGCGGGCGATTTCGACGACGAGCGCGTGGGCCGCGACCCGCTCTCGAACCCCAGCTCCCGTGCAGGCGGGAACGTCGGGGATCCCGTCGCTGAGGTCGGCCGATTCGTTGGTGGGAAGGGACGTTGGGAGGACAGTCACTACTTATAAGAGGGTTTGGCGAGGCAAAATTCGCCCCCCTAGATCGTGAATTGGCCTCACCGGGCACCTGCGGACGTGCAACGGTACGCATCGAACGGACCAGCTTCAAGTTCCGGTGTAGTGGGGCGAACCGCCGCTTTGCTGTTCGAGGGGCACCGCGTCGGCTTTTCGGCTGGGGACTCAAGCGATCCCGCCCCGATCCGATTCCTGAAGTGAGCGCGGCGCCCGCAGCGCGCGCGATCTCTCTCCCGCTTCAGGACCTCAGACATGCACTCCGACACGCCCAGCGGCGCAAGTAGCCCCGACGTCTTCGTTCCGCGAGTCGCTTCCGACCCGCTCGCCCAGGTCCCGCTCCCCACGGGCGGCCCAGACGACTCGCCCGAGGCCCAGCGGGCAGCAGAGCGTGCCGCCATCGAGGCTGCGGGCGGCGCGATCGCCGCCGTTCCCTCCACCCCGGATTCGGCCCCTGTCCGCCATCGCATGCCATCGTCGGCGTCGCTTGAGGACTTTGCGCCCGCGGCTCCTCAACCCGCTGCACGCCAGCCCGTGGCTCCCCAACCTGCAGCCGCGCAGTTGCCTGCAGCCGTGCAGCCGCCAGCCGCACCACAGCCGCCAGTCGCCGCCCAGCCGCCAGTCGCACCTCAGCTGCCAGCAGCGCCCGCCGCTGTGCAGCCGCCAGCAGCGCCCAAGCCGCCCGCAGCGCCCCAGCCGCCAGTCGCCACCCAGCCGCCAGTCGCCGCCCAGCCGCCCGCCGTGCAGCCGCCAGCCGCACCTCAGCCGCCAGTCGCCGCCCAGCCGCCAGTCGCACCCCAGCCGCCAGCCGCCGTGCAGCCGCCAGCAGCGCCCCAGCCGCCAGTCGCCGCCCAGCCGCCCGCCGGACCATCCGCACCGCTCGTGAAGGCGCCCACGGCCCCCGTCGCCCCGGCTCCGGTGGCCCGCGCCGTCCCGCCGGTTCCGGCTGCGTCGGCACCCCTCCCGCCCCAACCTCCGGCTCCGCCCGTGCCAAGCGCCGCTCAGCCGCCAACCGCGCCCGTAGCGCCGGCCCTCCCACAGCCCCCTGCGCCACCGCGGCCGCCCGCGGTTCAGGCACCGGTTCGTCCTGCGCCGCCCGCAGCGCCTCAGCCTCCTGCCGCCCCAGCCCGACCGGCGGCGCCCCAGCCTGCCGTCGCGCAGGCGCCGGCGGCCCCGGCCGCCCATCAGCCTCCGGCAGTGCAGGCCCCAGCTCCACCGGTGGTCGCGCCAGCCGCCGCCGCAGAGCCGCCCCGCGCTGTTCCTCAGCACCCGGGTTTGCCCAACCCCGCAGCGGGCCCGGCCGCCCGGCAAGCAGCCCCGGGACGCCGAGAAGGCGATTCGGTCGCCCCACCATCGCTGGGGTTCGCTCCGGCCCCTCGCGCCTATGCCGCGCCCGCTCACGCGCCCGCTCACGAAGCGGCTGTCGTCGCTCCGGCCACGACTCCAGACGCCACCCCTGAGCCGTCCGCCTCTCCTGAAGAGCCCGCAGGGCGCTTCGGCCTGACCAAGAAGGCCAAAGCGCCGAAGGCCAAGAAGGTCAAAGCCGCGAAGGCCGTCAAGGCCAAGAAGACAAGCGGGAGCGGCGCGACGACGCCTGCCGCCGCGACGACTCTCGCTGCAGGTGCGTCAGCGTCTGAGGCCCGACCTGCTCCCCGGACGTTCTTCGGATTCCCGGTCAGCCGCGCCGACGCCCAAGCGGTCGCCGCGGCCAAGGCATCGGACTCAACCGCCAGCGAGCCGCTCGAACTCGGCCTCCCCACTGCGGCGGCGCCGGTAGAGCTGCCCGTCGACACCGTGCCCGTCGCAGAGCACTCCGTGCCACCTCTGGCTCAGCCCGCCGAGACAGCACCAGAAGCAGCATCCGCCACCGGTGACGCTCCGAGCGACGCCCAGCCGCGCAAGCTCTTCGGGATGCCGCTGTCGCGGAAGGATGTGGCACCGAAGGCGAAACAGTCGAAGGAGCCGAAGGCAAAAAAGGAGCCGAAGGCAAAGAAGGAGCCGAAGGCAAAGAAGGAGCCAAAGGCAAAGAAGGAGCCAAAGGCAAAGAAGGAGCCAAAGGCAAAGAACCTTGGGAAGGCGAAGCCGGAGCCAACTGCCGCAGGGCAGCCGCGCACGTTCCTGGGCATGCCCCTGTCACGCAAGGAGATGCGGACGGCCGCTGCGGCGCCCGATGCCACGCTTGCCGCAGCTCCACATGCGCTGAGCGAGGTCGACCCGCTGCTGCCGGGCAACCCAGAGGCGCCATCGGTTCCGTCCCACCCGGTCGCTGCACCCCAGCCCATCGCGGCACCCCAGCCCATCGCACCCCAGCCTGTTGCGCCCCAGCCGATCGCTGCGCCGCGGCCTATTGCACCCCAGCCGATCGCTGTGCCGCAGCCCGTTGCGCCCCAGCCCATCGCGGCACCGCAACCCGCTGCACCGCAACCCATCGCGGCACCCCAGCCCATCGCGGCACCGCAGCCCATCGCGGCACCGCAACCCGTTGCGCCCCAGCCGATCGCGGCACCCCAGCCCATCGCGGCACCGCAGCCCATCGCGGCACCGCAGCCCATCGCGGCACCGCAACCCGTTGCGCCCCAGCCGATCGCGGCACCGCAGCCCGTCGCACCTCAGCCGATCGCTGCGCCCCAACCGATCCCGGCGCCCCAACCGATCCCGGCGCCCCAACCGATCGCAGCACCGCAACCCGTTGCACCCCAGCTCACGCACCCGGCGGCCGCCCACCAACTGAGGCATCCGGGTCAGGCGTCTCCGCCTGCGGCCCCTCCGAGCGCACCGACAGCGTTGGCCGCGGCTCCGCATCCGCCTGCCCCGCCTGCCCCGCCGCTCGGCGGACCGACACCAGCTACCCCGCATCTCGCGGCAGCGCCGGAACACGCCCCGGCCCCGACGCTCGCCCCAGGCGAGGCCGCCACGACTGCCGCGGCCGTCCATCCGGCTCCTCACGCCGTTCCCACGCCTCAGGCAGCCCCAGTACCCGCTGCCCAGCAGCCCCCTCCGGCGGCGCCTCAGCCGGCCGCTGCAGCGCCGCCGGCCCCCGTCGCGGCTCCCCAGCCCAGCCCGGTGAGTCCGCTGCACCACGCCGTGCCTGCTCCGCACGCGAGCCAGCCGATCCCCACGGCGCCGCACGTGGTCCCCACTCCTGCGCCCGCCGCACCTCATGCCGGCACGCCGCAACTCGCTGGAGCCCAGGCAGCCGGGCCCACCCCAACGGTCCCGCATCTCGTGCCCGAACAGCCGTCACCACCGTCGGCCCCGGCCGGCCCGCCAGCGCCGGCCCGCGCCGAGCTTCCGCCGGAGCACGCGGCAGCGATCGCTGAGGCTGAAGCCATGCTGGCCGCTGCTGCAGCAGCAACGACCGTCAAGAAGCCGCGGAGCTTCCTGGGGATGCCCGTTTCGCGGACCGGCGCACCGGCGCCAACCGACGACACTCCACCAGCGCCACCTGCGGCCTAACTGAGCGCCCGCCCAGGCAGCCCGGCCAGTGACCGGCAGCCGAGCGGCGGGCGAGCTCAGCTAGTCCTGCAACAACGTCGCGATCGTCAGCGCCTGGTCATAGTCGACCTCGCCGGGCAACCCGAGTGTCGTTGCCGGCTTCGCCGTCGACCAACGAGCCGCGGCACCGCTGCCGGTCGCGTCGGCGCCCGAGATGTTCCAGAGGGCAAGTTCCAGGGCGTCCCAGGCGATTCCGGTCGCTTCGACCACTGCGGCGGCGCGCTTCTCAAGCAGCGTGACGTCGGCCACGGCGAAGAGGCGCTTGGCGGCGTCCGTTACCTGGTCGGAGCCAAGGTGGAGGCCGTCCGCTCGCACGGGCAGCGCACCAGAGCGCCCGAGCGCGACGAGCAGGTCGTAGCGGACGGCCCGCGGCAGCCCCTTGAGCGCCAGGCGATCAAGCAGCCGGGCGAACCGCCGCTCGGGGGTCCAGCTCGCCTCGCCCTGCAAACCGGCGGCCAGCGAGCCAGCGCTGCGCTGCGCCAGCTGGGCGGGAACGGCGAGCGCCGCACCCGAAGCGTCGTGCGCGCGCGGCCCACGCGGGCCAGCGTCGAGCACTTCGGCGACGGCGCTGGCGCCGACCACCGCGCCCGTGTCGTCGAGCGCTGCGAGCGCCTCGTCAAGGGCGGCGAGTGCGCTGACGGCGGTCGAGAGTGATCCGGCGGCGTCGTCCGGTGAGGCGACGGCGACGACCAGGGCGGCGACGAACGCCTTCGATGGATCCGCCGCATGCTCCGCGACGACGGCCCATGGGCCGGCATCATCGGTGGCGATGGAACTCAGGCGTGCCTCGGCGACGGTGAGTTCTTGCGCGAAGACCATGACGTCGGCGCTCGCCCGGATTCCCGGGAGGAAGTCGCTGCGGTAGCCGTCGTCGGCGTTGCGGGTGAGCTTTCCGGTGACGACGGTGCGTGAGCGTGTGCGGCCCGTCGGAGTAGCCGAGGCGGAACTGCTCGCGGGCCGGCGGGCCGAGGTGCCTTTGGAGGCCGGGCGGCTGGTCTGCGGCTCGGCTTTGGCCTTCTCGTTCCGGCAGATCGCGCAGCTGGCTTCGAAGCGACCGTGACGGCAGAAGGTGGGCACGGCGCGGATTGTA
This sequence comes from Solirubrobacteraceae bacterium, assembly GCA_032119795.1. Lineage (GTDB taxonomy): Bacteria > Actinomycetota > Thermoleophilia > Solirubrobacterales > Solirubrobacteraceae > JAGIBJ01. The sequence continues at coordinate 45,621 of JAUMFO010000091.1, read as the reverse complement.
CGGCGGCCTGCGCGAACGCAGCACGCTCGTCGACGAACCGCCTGCTGGGAGCCGCTACACGGGCAGGGTGTGGCCGGCCGCGCGGGCGCGATCGTGACCGGCGCGGCGTTCCTTCTCGAGCGCGACGGGGTAGTCGACGGCATCGACCTGGAGTCGCACACGCCGAGCAGCTGGGAACCGCTCACGGCTGATCGCCTCTTCGAGCGCGATCTGGTCGGCGCGTGCACCCTCCGGAGCCGGGTGGTAGTCGCCGCAGAGGTGGTCGGCGATGACGCGACCCTGCATCTCAACGATCGGCATGGCGACGGTGCCGGCGTCGATCAGACCAACAAACGCCAGGTCCGGCGCGCCGGGGTGGAAGATTCGCGCCAGCAGCGAGGGGCCTGAGCCGTCAGTGCCGCGGTACTGCTCGGGCAAGAAGGGGTGTTCGACGGCCCAACCGGTGCAGAACATGACGAGGTCGGCGTCATCGGCGCGGCCGTCGACGTACTCCACGGTGTTGGTCCCGAAGCCGGCGAGCGCCGGGCGGGTCTCGAGGTTGCCGTGGGCCAGGTGAGACAGCAGCCGCCCGGACCGCAGCGGATGCACTTCGCCGTAGCCGTGGCCAGGGTGCGCGATGCCGTAGGTCGCGAGCGGGCCGAGCTGGGCGGCGGCAGCGCGAGCGAAGAGGGCTCGGCGGGCCTTCCAGGACAGCGGCACGGGCGGCCGGTACCGGTCGGCGGGGCGCCCGAAGAGGATCTCGGGGAGAAACCATGCGCCCCGGCGCATCGAGTGCAGGGCAACGTCGGCGTGCTCTGCGGCGTCGCAGGCCAGATCCACGGCCGACGTGCCGACGCCGACGACCACCACGCGGCGCCCTTCGAGCTGACTCGGGCCACGGTAGTTGTGGACGTGCATGACCTCGCCTTTGAAGCCAGCGACCCCGGGCAAATCTGGTTCGGGCATGCGCGGTTTGCCGAACGGCCCGGTCGCGACGACGAGCGCCCCAACCTCGCGGGTGCCCTTGCTCGTCTGAACGGTCCAGCCGCCCGCGTCGGCCCGCGTCGCCGAAAGGACGCGCTCCCCGAGGTGGATGCGATCCCGGAGCCCGAAGGCGTCGACGTAGCTGTTGCAGTACTCCCCCACCTGTCGCGCGCTTGGAAAGACCGGTAGGTAGCGGGGCGCCGGGAAGTCGGCGTACGCCAGCGCGTCGCGCGACGTGTTCGAGTGCAGCGTCCGGTACGAGATCGGCCCAAGTGACGCGTCGTCGTTGACCCAGCGCCCACCGATCCGCTCGGCCGCATCGATCGCGACGGCGTCCAAACCTCGATCGCGCAGCGTCTTGAGGACGGCGATCCCCGCCGACCCAGCACCAACCACCAACACGCTAGGACGAGAAGCAGCCGTCACCTGCCCCACCTTACCGGCGCCACAAGCGCACCCCGCAACCTCTTCACCCAGCAAGATCGCATCGCAACCCACCAGCGAGATCGCGTCGCCAACAACGTCAAGCCAGCAAGCGGCCACATCACCGGTCGACGGCGTTTTCGCAGCGGCAACTGCCGCCGCGGGGCAGCCGAGATCGCCTGGGCGATCAACAACAGCGACGGGCCGCGAACATGGCCAACCCCACCCTCGGCTAAAACACCGAAGGAGAACGAATCCAAGACGCACCGAGCATCAAAGGCACCGCCAGCCAGCAGCTCGGGGGTGGGTGTACCCCCGGGCGGACCGTTCCCGACTGGAGTGAGCGCCAGCGAGCGTGAGGGTGTCCGAACGGGGGTACACCCACCCCCGAGCGGAAACCTAGAAGTACTGCCGTTAGACGCTCAAAGCGTCCGCAACGTCCTTCGCGCGAGTACCGAGGAACCGGTCGGCCATGTTCGCGGCGCGGCGCCCCTCGTTGATCGCCCAGACGATGAGGGACTGCCCGCGGCGGCAGTCGCCAGCGGCGAAGACGCCGTCGACCGACGAGGTGTACGGCTTGACGGACTTTACGTTGCCGCGCGCGTCTTTGGCGACGCCCAGGCTGTCGAGCAGCTCTTGCTCGGGGTGCAGGAAGCCCATGGCGAGCAGCACGAGATCGGCTTCGATCTCGAACTCGCTGCCTTCGACGGGCGCAAACGGCGGGGCGTCGGCGGCGCGGGACACGTTGAGCGCCCGCAGCTTGCCGTTCTCGCCAAGGAACTCGGTCGTCACGACGGAGAAGTCCTGCTCGCCCTTGTCGAGGGCGTCCAGCTCTTCCTTGGCGTACGACTTGCGGTACTTCGCGGGCCAGAGCGGCCACGGGGTGCGGTCGTCGGGGCGGTTGGTCGGCGGCTCGGGCAACAGCTCGAGTTGGACGACGGAGACGGCGCCTTCGCGCAGCGAGTTGGCGACGCAGTCCGCGCCGGTGTCGCCGCCGCCGATCACGACGACCTTCTTGCCCGCAGCGGTGAGTCCTGTGTCGTCCGGGATCGTGCCTTGCGGCGTAGGCCCGTCGACGCGCGAGACGCGGCGGTTGCGCTCGTAGAGGAACTCCATGGCGAAGTGCACGCCTTCGAGTTCTCGGCCGGGGACCGGCAGATCACGCGGGACGCGCGAGCCGGTCGCGAGGATGACGGCGTCGAACTCGTCGCGGAGTTCCTCGACCGTCACGTCGACGCCCACGTCGACGCCGACGCGCAGTTCGATGCCTTCGCCCACAAGCTGGACGACGCGACGCTCGATGACGTCCTTCTCGATCTTGAAGTCCGGCACGCCGAAGCGCATCAGACCGCCAAGGGCCTCGTCGCGCTCGAACAGCGTGACGGCGTGACCCATACGGCGCAGCTGCTGGGCAGCGGCCATGCCGGCCGGGCCGGCGCCGACGACGGCAACCTTGTGGCCCGTCTCGTGCTCCGGCGGCTGCGGAGCCAGGTGGCCCGCGTTGACGGCGTGATCGGAGATGGCCAGCTCGATCTGCTTGATCGTGACGGACTGACCCTCGTTGATCTCCACCACGCAGGCAGCCTCACACGGCGCCGGGCAGAGCCGGCCGGTGAACTCCGGGAAGTTGTTCGTCGCGTGGAGCTGGCGGACGGCCGAATCCCACCGGCCGCGGTAGACGAGGTCGTTCCAGTCGGGGATGAGGTTGCCCAGCGGGCAACCGTTGTGGCAGAACGGAACGCCGCATTCCATGCAGCGGCCGCCCTGCTGGGAGATCTCGGCGTCGGGCAGACGCTCGATGAACTCTTTGACGTGCCCGACGCGCTGCGCCGGGTCGGAGTACTCGAAGTTGTGCTTCTCGATGCGGAGGAAGCCGCCCAGTTCACCCATCAGGCAGCGCCTCCGGTAGTCCCGGCCGCGGCGGCGGCTCGTTCGGCGAGCACCCGCTTGAAGTCGGTCGGGAAGATCTTCACGAAATCAGACACCGCTTCGTCGAAGCGGCTCAGAATGCCTTCGGCGACCGTCGAGCCCGTCCGCTGGACGTGCTCTTCGAGCAGGCTGCGGAGTTCGTCTTGGTCTTCGGAGGCCAGCTCTTCGAGCTGGTCGAGCATCGTCGGGTTGACCCGCTGGCCAAAGGTGCCGGCCGGGTCGTAGACGAACGCCAGGCCGCCGCTCATGCCAGCGGCGAAGTTGCGCCCCGTATCACCGAGGATCACGACGCGACCACCGGTCATGTACTCGCAGCCGTGATCGCCGACGCCCTCGACGACCGCGTGGGCCCCCGAGTTGCGCACCGCGAACCGCTCGCCAGCCTTGCCGCGGATGAAGGCGCGGCCTTCGGTCGCGCCATACAGCAGCGTGTTGCCAACGATGACGTTGTCCTCAGGCACGTAGGTGGCGTCTGCCGGCGGACGGACCGACAGCACGCCGCCGGAGAGGCCCTTGCCGACGTAGTCGTTGGCATCACCCTCGAGCGAGAACGTGACGCCGTGAGCGAGCCAGCCGCCGAACGACTGCCCTGCCGAACCGGTGAAGTTCACCGCGATGGTGTTGTCTGGCAGACCGGCCTGCCCGTAGCGCGCGGCCACGTGGCTGGAGAGGATGCCGCCAGTGCAGCGGTCGAGGTTGCGGATCGCCTGATCGAGGACGACCGGTTCGGCCGCGTTGATCGCATCCTGCGCCTGCTCGACAAGACCCCAGTCGAGGTGGTCGCCGAGGACCGCCGGCGGAGCCTCGACCCGGTAGCGCGGAGCGCTGGGGTCGACGTCGTTCGGGAATGCGAGGAGGTGCGTGAGGTCGAGGCCGGACGCCTTCCAGTGGGTGATGGCGTCGTCGGCGACGAGCAGCTCCGTGCGGCCGATCATCTCGTTCACCGTGCGGATGCCGAGCGAGGCCATGATGCCGCGCAGCTCCTCCGCCACGAAGAAGAAGAAGTTCACGACGTGCTCGGGCTGGCCCTTGAAGCGCTCGCGCAGGACCGGGTCCTGCGTCGCGATGCCCACCGGGCAGGTGTTCAGGTGGCAGGCGCGCATCATGATGCAGCCCGTTGCGATCAGCGGAGCGGTCGAGAAGCCAAACTCGTCGGCGCCGAGCATCGCGGCGATCGCGACGTCGCGGCCCGTCTTGAGCTGGCCGTCGGTCTGCACCGTGATGCGGTTACGCAGGCTGTTCTTGAGGAGCGTCTGCTGGGTCTCGGCGAGGCCGATCTCCCACGGCACACCGGCCGAGTAGACCGACGAGAGCGGCGAAGCGCCGGTGCCACCGTCATGGCCGGCGATGAGAACGTGATCGGCGTTGGCCTTGGCCACACCGGCGGCGACCGTTCCGACGCCGACCTCGGACACGAGCTTCACCGAGACCGACGCGCTGGGGTTCGCGCAGCGCAGGTCGTAGATGAGCTGCTTGAGATCCTCGATGGAGTAGATGTCGTGGTGCGGCGGCGGCGAGATCAGGCCGACGCCCGGCGTGGAGTGCCGGATCTTGCCGATGTACTCGTCGATCTTGTGGCCGGGCAGCTGGCCGCCCTCACCGGGCTTGGCGCCCTGGGCCATCTTGATCTGGAGCTGGTCGGCGTTGACCAGGTACTCGATCGTGACGCCGAAGCGACCGGAGGCGATCTGCTTGATGGCCGAGCGGCGGGTATCGCCGTTGGCCTCGGGCTTGAAGCGGATCGGGTCCTCTCCACCCTCGCCCGTGTTGGACTTGCCGCCGAGGCGGTTCATCGCGACGGCGAGGTTCTCGTGGGCCTCACGGGAGATCGAACCCAGCGACATGGCGCCGGTCGCAAAGCGCTTGACGATCTCGGAGGCCGGCTCGACCTCGCTGATGTCGATCGGGGTGGCACCGTCGGCGAACTTGAGCAGTCCGCGCAGGAAGCCGAGCTTGTTGCTCTCGTCATTGACCTCGCTGGCGTACTTGTCGTACGTCGCCTGGGCATCGCCGCCCTGACCGCGCACGGCGTGCTGCAGCAGGGAGATCGACTCCGGCGCCCACGCGCGGTGCTCGCCGCCGCGGCGCCAGGCGTACATGCCGCCGACGGGCAGCAGGTCGTCGCCGAGCGTCGGGAACGCCGTGGCGTGACGGTCGATCGTCTCCTTCGCGATGACGTCGAGGCCGATGCCGCCCAGACGCGAAGCCGCGCCCGTGAGGTACTCGTCGACGAGCGACCGCGAGAGGCCGATCGCCTCGAAGATCTGAGCGCCCGTGTAGGACTGGACCGTCGCGATGCCGATCTTGGAGATCGTCTTCATCAGGCCCTTGCCGATGGCCTTGACGATGTTCTTCTCCGCCTGCTCCGGCGTGAGATCGCCGGCGACGCGGCCTTCCGACAGCAGCTGATCCGCCGTGTCGAACATGAGGTAGGGGTTGATCGCGTTGCAGCCGAAGCCGAGGAGGACCGCCATGTGGTGGACCTCACGCGGCTCGCCCGACTCGAGCACGAGGCCGGCGAGCAGACGGGTGCCTTCTTTGACCAGGTGGTGGTGCACACCGGAGACGGCGAGCAGTGCCGGGATCGGCGCCCGCTCAGCGGAGACGCCGCGGTCCGACAGGATCAGCACCGTGGTTCCGGCCGCAAGCGCAGCTGAGGCCTCGGCGAAGAGCTCCGTGAGCCGACCGCGCAGGGCTTGCTCACCACCGGCAACGGGGAACGTCGCGTCGAGCGTGTGGCCCTTGAGCAGGCCGTGGTCGATGTGACGGACGGCTTCGAGCTCGGCGTTGCGCAGGATCGGCTGCTCGAGCCGGAGCTGGTGAGCGTGCTCGGGATCCTCGTCGAGCAGGTTGCCCTCAGACCCGAGCTGGGTCGTGAGGCTCATCACGACCTCTTCGCGGATCGGATCGATCGGCGGGTTCGTGACCTGCGCGAAGAGCTGCTTGAAGTAGGAGTACAGCGGCGGGCGGCGATCCGACAACACGGCGAGCGCGGTGTCGTTGCCCATCGAGCCGAGCGGCTCCTCACCCTTGCTGGCCATCGGCCCGATGAGGACGCGCTCGTCCTCCTGGGTGTAGCCGAAGGCGAGCTGGCGCTGGCGCACCGAGAGTTCCGGCTTGACGGCGTCGTAGGTCGGAAGATCTTCGAGGCTGACGTTGTGCTCGCGGAACCACTCGCCGTAGGGCTGCTGCTGGGAGATCTTCGACTTGACGTCGGCGTCGTCGATGATCTTCCCCTCCTCCAGATCGATGAAGAAGAGCTTGCCCGGCTGCAGGCGACCGAGCCGCTTGATGCGATCGGTGGTGATCTCCGGCAGCAGGCCCGTCTCGGAGCCGAGCACGACGATGCCGTCGGTGGTCTCGACCCAGCGCCCCGGGCGCAGCCCGTTGCGGTCGAGCGTGGCGCCGACGACGCGGCCGTCGGTGAAGCAGACGGCAGCGGGGCCGTCCCACGGCTCCATCAGCGCGGCGTGGAAGGCGTAGAACCCGTGCAGGTGCTCGGGCAAATCGGCCCGGCGCTCGTAGGCCTCGGGGACCATCATCATCACGGCATGCGGCAGGGAGCGGCCGCTGAGCATGAGGAGTTCGAGGACGTTGTCGAACGTGGCCGAGTCGGAGCCGTCCGGGCGGACGACCGGCATGATCTTCTGGAGATCGTCGCCGAAGAGTTCGGAGCGCAGCTGGCTCTCGCGAGCCCGCATCCAGTTGATGTTGCCGCGGAGCGTGTTGATCTCGCCGTTGTGGGCGATCACGCGGAACGGGTGTGCCAGATCCCAGCTCGGGAACGTGTTCGTCGAGAAGCGCGAGTGGACGAGGCAGACGGCGCTGGCAACGCGCTCGTCGGCGAGATCCGGGAAGAACTTCATGAGCTGGCCGGAGATCAGCATGCCCTTGTAGTTCAGGGTGCGCGAGGAGCAGGACGCGACGTAGAGGTCGCTGCCGAACTGCAGCTCGGCGATGCGGCGGATGACGTAGAGCTTGCGCTCGAACGCCTCCTGATCGGCAACGCCGGCGCCCTGGCCGATGAAGAGCTGCTCGAAGACCGGGCGACTCTCGTTGGCGGTCACGCCGACCGACTCGGGCACGACCGGCACGTCGCGCCAACCGAGGAACGTCTGCCCCTCGCCCACGACCGTCTGCTCGAGGAACGCCTTGATCTCGGCGCGCAGCGCGTCGTCCTGCGGCAGGAAGCACATGCCGACGCCGTACTGCCCCACCTCGGGAAGATCGAAGCCGGCCACGCCGCGCAGGAACGCGTCGGGCATCTGGAGCAGGATGCCGGCGCCGTCGCCGGTGTTGGCGTCAGCCCCCTCGGCACCGCGGTGCTCCATGTTGTCGAGCGCCTGGATCGCCATTTCGACGATCTCACGCGTCGGGCGGTTATCCAGCTTGGCCACTAGCGCGACGCCACAGGCGTCGTGCTCATTGCGAGGGTCGTAGAGGCCGTCCGCCGGTCGCGTCATGCAAGTCCGCAAAGGTCGTGGTTGGGGTGGATTCCCGGAGCTGGGAAGGCTCCGGGGCTTGCCCCCAGCGCGCACGAGACGCGTGAGGTCGGCGAAGTTTACCAACGGTGGCGAATTTCCACCCGGAAACGACATGAGCCCGGCGCGCGTACGCACCGGGCCCGGGCCTTACGTGACGGGCCGCACACCGCGGCCGCCCCGTCATTTCTTGCTGCTGGTCGACCTACGCAGCGCTGCGAAGCGCGACAACCTCGGGCTGCCGCGAGAGACGGTCCAGCGCGCGGGCTTCGATGTCACGCGTGCGTGACGCCGGGATCCCGAGCTTGCGGGACGCCTGCTCGACGGTGTGTACGCCGTCCTGGCCGGTCCCGAAGCGCAGCGTGATCACATCACGCTCGTCGCTCGGCAGCGACTGGATCTGACTGCGCAGCCCCTCACGGACCGACTCGTCGGCAACGACATCCGCGATCGCGGGAGCGTCATCCGGGAGCAGACTCGAGAGCGGCGTCTCGCCGTCCTCCCCCACGCCGGCGTCGAGCGACGCCATCGTGCGGTCGTGGTGACGCAGCTTCGCGACCTCTTCGAGGTCGGTCGCCAGCGCGTCGGCCAGCTGCAGCTCCGTCGGCACGTGGCCGAGCTGCGTCGAGAGTTCGCGCTCGAGTCGACGCATGCGGCGCACGCGCTGGGCAACATGCGCGGGCAGACGAATCGTCCGACCGCTGTTGTCCAAGCCACGCTGGAGTGCCTGCCGGACCCAGATCGTTGCGTACGTGGAGAAGCGGTACCCCTTGCGGAAGTCGAACTTCTCGGCCGCGCGGATCAGACCGAGCATGCCCTCCTGCACCAGGTCGCCGAGCGGTAGGCCCTGCCCCTGATAGTTGCGGGCGATCGAAACGACCAGCCGCAGGTTGGAGTTGATGAGCTTCTCCTTGGCATCGAGGTCGCCGGCCTCGATCCGCTTGGAGAGTTCAATGACCTCGGGGTGACTGAGCAGCGGGTAACGCTCCGCAGCCCTGAGGATCTGATCAAGCTGATCGCCTGGTTCCATCGTGTCTCCCTCTCTCGATGTTCTGCTTCACGCCTGATCAAGGAGTATGGCGCAACATCTTTGCAATTGCAACTATTCCTGGACCGGTCATTGCAAATGCAACGAAATTGTGAACGGCGGCGCCCAGCTGGCGGAACCAAGATTCCGCGCCCTGCTCTGTTCAGTAGTACGCCTCTCGCGCCGTTTACGCTTGCCCAACATGGACGAAACGTCGATCAAACCCGGCCAAGGCCGGGCACGCAGCGCCTTCGAGGTCGCCAAAACGACGGTGCAGCGGTTCTCGGACGGTGGCACCGACCGTGCCGCGGCGATGGCCTACTACGCGATCCAGTCCCTCTTCCCGGGCATGCTGGTCGTCGTGATCGTCTCGCTGCTCCTCAGCTCTGAGGACGCCGTCACGAACGTCGTCGACTGGGCGGTCGATCAAGGAATGGACGAAGCGCTCGCCACCTCACTGAACCGCACGCTTCAGGACGCGGCAGCCCGGGCCAGTAGCGGCGCGGGCTTCGCCGCCGTGCTGCTCGCGGCCACCGCGGTCTACAGCGCCTCCGGCTGGCTCGCCGCTGCCGGACGCGCGATCGAGCCAGATCCCGAGCGCCGCAGGCAGCGCAACTTCATCGTCGGGAAGATCCGCTTCTCGCTGTGGACCCTGCTGCTACTGGTCCTGCTCGTGGTGGCGCTGGTGCTGTTGAGCCTCGGCGGCGACCTGGCCGACGACGTCTTCAAAGCCCTCGGCTGGAGTTCAGGCGCCCCCGGCGTCTGGCCGGTGCTGCAGCCGCTGCTCGTGCTGACGGGGATCGTCGGCGCCATGCTCGTGCTCTTCCGCGTCGCGCCTGACCGCATCAACCCCCGCCCCATTCGGGCGCTGCTGCCGGGCGCCGTGCTCTCCGGCCTGGGCTGGGTCCTCGCGACGGCCGGGTTCATGTTCTACGTCCAGAACCTCGCGAACATCGGCGCCACGTACGGCGTCTTCGCCACGCCGATCATCCTGCTGCTCTGGCTCTGGCTCAGCGGCGTCGTCGTCCTCCTCGGCGCCGCGCTCAACGGCACGCTCGCGCAGCGCCGCGGCGACGACCACCAGCCGCTGCGGCTCGCCGGCGCCGATGATCCGAGCATTGCGGGGCATCCCCTCGGCGCCCTGCCGGATCCCAAGGACGACGCGGACTACCGGCCTACCGCCTCGTAGGGAACGCGAGCGTGGCTTCGACCGGCCAAGCGCAGAGCGTCCCCCGGGCGGGGCAGCCGTCGCAGGTGAACCGATTGGGGTCGGGGGTTGGCACGCGGGACTCGGGGGTGTCCACCGCGGCAGCCACGCCCGCGAGTTCGCGGTCGAGCTCGTCGACCGTCGACGCGTCCCAGGCCACTTCGATCGCGCCGCCCGTCTCAGCCCTGAGGTAGAGGTGCACGACGCGGACGCGGTGGGCTCCGGCTCGCAGGGCTGCCAGGGCGTAGACGCGCTGCTGCAGCCCGTACTCCCGGGCCGTCTTGGCGGCGAGGTCCTCGCCGGCCTCGACGCGATTGGTCTTGTAGTCGACCACGATCGCGTCGCCCCCCGGCAGCAACGCCCAGGCGTCGAGCTTGCCCGTCAGGAGGCAGCCGGAATCCCCCACGGCGAACGCGAACGCGGACTCCCGGCGAGGCGGCCCGGCGGCCCACAGCTCCCGGACGGCAGGCGCAGCAAGCGCGCGCTGTGCCAGGACGCGAACGCTCGCGCGGTCTTGCGGGTAGGCCTCCCAGATGGCGTCGGCCGTCGCCGCCGCCACCGCCTGATCCAAGGCGACGGCGCCTGAATCCGGGCCGACGCGCTCGAGGACCAGGTGAACCGCGCTTCCCAGGAGGTTGGCGGAGATGCCTGAAGCGGCCGCAGCGACGACCGCGGGAGCGGGAGCGGGCTCCGGCGGCCCTGGCGTCGCCGGCTCGTCCAAGAACGAGAACAGGTCGTCCTGCCCGACCGGCGCCTTCTCGGACGCATACGAGACCGAACCGTCGGGTGCACCGGGCGCAAGCGCACCAGTCACGGCGGCCATCGGCGTCTGCACACCGGCAGCGTGCGCGGGCGAAGGCGTCGAGCGTGCGTCGGGCCAGGCGACGCCTTCGCTGCGCTCCTCCTCGACGGGGCGAAGGCCCAGCACTCGCTCGGCGTAGAACCGCAGGCCGCACCGTGCGTGGGCGTCGAGCGCGGAGAACGACAAGCCGCGCGGGGCGGTGAGCGCCGGCGGCCCGGTGTGCGGCAGCCGATCGACCTGCGGTCCGTCACCCACGTGCACGGTGAGGTCGGGGATCGCAGGAGCCCGGAGATGGGCTGGCAGCGTCGGCCCCTCGGGGGTGCTGACGCGCAGCTCGATCCCGGTCGACGTGCGCACGGGCCCCTCGCTGGCCTGTTCGATGACGGCGTCGATCTCCGGTGCCATGGCGGGCGCCAACCACGTGAGCACGGCAGCGTTGCGGCTGGGCTCGCGCGAGAACGGCGAACCCTTCTGCGTCCACCGGGCCAGCCCGCTGACGATCAGTCGCTCCTTCGCCCGGGTCAGGGCCACATAGAGCACGCGCCGCAGCTCCTCGTCTTCACGGGCCCGGAGTTCGTCGACGAGCTCGTCGTGGTCGAAGAGCGACTGCGCTGGGGCCCCTGGTGAGGGGCGAAGTCGCAACCCGAGGCGGCGGTCGTCGCCCTTGGGCGCGCCGATCAGTGCGGGTGTGGAGAGCCGCTGCTGGGAGCCGAGGCCGGCAACGATCACCGTGTCGAACTCCAGGCCCTTGGACTGGTGGACCGTCATCAACACCACCGCCCCGCTCCCGGCGACCGACGCCTCCGGCGCGCGCAGTTCGTGGCCCTGCTCCTTCTCCGCCCGTTCGACCACGTCGGTGAGGTCGCCGCCACGGGAGGCGATCTCTCCGGCCAGGCGCCGCAGCCGCACGATGTTGGCGGCGCGGCGGTCGCCGCCGATCAGTCGCAGCAGGTGCTCGTCGTAGGCCGTGGCCTCGACGAGTTCGTCGATCAGTCCGGCGGGATCGGCGGCGCGCCCGGGTTCGCGCTGGCGTCGCAACAGCGCGAAGAGCCCCCGCAGCCGCGCGGCGTCATCCGCACCGAAGGCGCCACCGCTCGTGAGTTCGCGCTGCAGGGCGGCGGCGCGTCCGCCGTCGGTGCGGTCGCCGGTGAGGAGCCCGAGCGTGGCGACCGCGTCGGTCGAGAGGCCGACGAGCGGCGACGTGCAGACGGCGATCAGCGCCGCGTCGTCGGCTGGGTTGCGCACGAGCCGCAGCCAGGCCATCACGTCGGCCACCTCGAGCCGTTCCCAGAACCCCTCGGCCCCGTCGATCAACGCGGGGATCTCCAGGTCGCCGAGGGCCTCGGCAATCGGAAACAGCACGCTGCGGGCGCGGCCGAGCACGGTGATGGAGCGGTCCGGCTCGGCGGCGCGCAGCTCTTGGATCCGGACGGCGATCAGCCGAGCCTCGGCCAGCGCCGCGCCGGACTTCTCGCCGATGCGGGCGCCGAGATCGACGTCGGTCCACGTCGGCAGCGGAGCGTCGCGAGTCCCCGGCTCCTCCTTCGTGATCAGCATCTCCACGCGGGCCTGGCCGGCCGGCAGCCGGTCGGGGCCGCGATGGGCGTTGACCGGCTCGTGTGAGGGGTCGAGCTTGGCAAACGCCTCGTCGATCGCCGAGAGCACCTCGGCATCGCTGCGGTAGTTCGTCGACAGCCGCAAGGTGCCCTCGGCGTCGATCCGGTCGGCGGCGCCTGAGATCAGCTGCACGTCGGCGTGGCGGAAGCCGTAGATCGACTGGCGCGGGTCGCCCACCACCGTCACGGCAGGTCGGCCGTCGCCGCCGATCGGGATCCACATCGGGCCGCCGGCGAGGTAGTCGACGAGTTCGGCTTGCCGCGGATTGGTGTCTTGGAACTCGTCGACGAGGATCCGCTCAAACCGCTCCACCAGCCGTACCCGCACGTCGTCGTCTTCGCGCAGGAGCTGCAGCGCCTCGAGTTCTAGGTCGTCGAAGTCCAGGAGCTCGTGGCGGCGCTTGGCGGCCTCGTACCCATGGGAGAACCGGCGCACGAGATCCGCCAGCAACAGCACGCGCGGCGCGGCGACGTGCTCGGCGAGCCGCCGGACGAGCGCGGTGCGGGCGTCGAGCAGCTGGGCCAGCTCCTCATGATCGGGTGGCATCGGGTTGCCCGCGCGTGGCTTGCGCGCCTCGAGTGCCGCTTGCAACGCGGCGACCTGGACCGGCCCGAGGTCGTCGGCCACGGCCAACTCCGCGGTGCTCTGGGCGTGGGTCGCGATCTCCTCGGTGATCTCGAGCCGCTCGACCAGCGACTTCGATGGGTTGGCGCGCGCCGACTGGACGTCGTCGACCGCGGCTGCGTAGCGATCGCAGGCGCGCAGCAGCCGCTGGGCCGCTGCGCCGACGTCGGCGGCCGACGTCTGCGGCGTGGGGAGTTCCGGGTGCACCTCGCCGGAGCTGCGCCGCGCCGTCCACCACTCGATGATCGCCGCGCGCAGCGCTCGGTCGCCGACCTGCGAGATCAGCGAAGCCGCGTCGCCGCCGTGCTCGTCGAGCAGCCCCGCGACCGCGCCATCCCACGCCTCGGCCTGAAGCTCGAGCGACTGCAGCTCCTCGATGACGCCGAACGCCGGGTCCAGCCCGGCGCGGTGGGCGAACTCGCGCAGGATCCGTGCGCAGATGCCGTGGAACGTGCCGATCCACGCGTCGGCGAGATCGACGGTGCCCGTCAGCGATGCCTTGGCCAGCTCGGCGGCGATGCGGTGGCGCAGCTCGCCGGCGGCCTTGTCGGTGAAGCTGATCGCCAGCAGCGCCTCAAGCGGGACGCCGTCCTTGAGGTGGGCGTCGGTGTAGAGCCAGGTGAGGACGCGCGTCTTGCCGCTGCCTGCCGCCGCGACGAGCACGTTCGATGCGTGTCGGCGCTCGCGGACGGCTTCTTGCTCAGCCGACGGAACGACCGAGGACTCCTCCTTGCCGGGGGCGTAGAGCGTCGCGGGTGGCGCGAGGCTCTCCTCTTGGTAGCTCACGCCTGGACCTCGCGGCAAAGCCACGGGTAGCGGCAGCCACCAGCGCTGCAGCGCAGCGGGTCGGGCGCCACGATGCCGTCGTCGATGCGCCGCTGCGCCTCGCCGGCCAGGCGGACGAGCTCGTCGAGGAGTTCGTCCCAGTCGTCGCTGGAGAGCTGGTCGTTGCGTGAGAGCGCGCCGCGGCCGGGGAGGTCGGTCGAGGTCGCTCCGCGCGCCGGTTGGCCCGCCGGGCCCGGCACCGGCTGGTAGAGCGAGGCGACCGCTCGGCTGCCTTCACCCGCGAGCTGCTCGGCCGCCAGGGCGTAGAGGCCGGCCTGCAGCTCGCGTCCTTCGACCCAGCCGCCGCTGCGGTACTGGTCGACGTTGGCGCCCTTGTAGTCGACGACGACGAGCTCGCCCGTGCGCTCGGAGCGATCGAGTCGGTCGATCCGGCCGGCAAGCACGAGCCGCTCGCCAGCGCGTTCCACGACCACCGGGGGTCGTGCGTCGTCGGGTTCGTCGGCGCCAGGCGCAGCAGGCTCGTCGCGGCCGTCATCGGTTGACGGCGTCACGCCCGTCCCGAACGGCAGCTCGAACGCCTCGGGTTGGTGCGCCAGGACCCCTTCGCCGCAGAGGCCGGGGATCGTCGCGTCGACCTCGGCCACGACCCGCTCGCGCATGAGTCGCTCGGCCTGGGTCTCGTGGGCGGCGTCACGTGCCGCGAGCCGATCAGCCGCGGCGGCCAGCGCTTGCCGTAGCGCTGGCACGGCGCTCGGGCCCAGCGGCTCTCCACCGGTGACCACCGTTCCCACCACCTCGGCGAGGATCTCGTGGCGCAGGCGGCCGGCCGTCAGCGGTGCCGAGTCCGGGCTGAGCGGCCGAGGGCGCAGGTGGTGATCGACGAACCACTGCGCCGTGCACCGCGACGCCGTCTGCAGCTCGCGCACGGCGTAGCGGTCGCGAGGCTGGGCGGCCAGCAGCGGCGCCTGGAGGGGCGTCGGTTCGCGGTGGCGCGCTCCGCCGCGGGCCTCGAGCAGGCGAGTGATCCGCTCGGCGCTGGCCGCGTGGCGGGACGCGGCGCCGGAGGCGAGGAACACCTCGGGCACGGGCTCGCCGGCGACGCGGCGAACCTCGGCGATCAGCGGAGAGGGCTCGGCCGGTTTGCCGTCGCCATTGCCGCTGTGCCAGGCGAGCACGAGCTGGCGGCTGGGGCGCGACACGACCTCGTAGGCGAGGTACCGCTCGCTCGCGGCATGATCGGCGCGCGCCGGGGCCGGCCAGCCGTGGTGCTCGCGGAGCGCGGCGCGATCGCTTCTGGTGAGGACGCGGCGGATCGGCTCGGCGGCCGGGTAGCTGCTGCGCCCCGCGCGGGCGACGATCACGACCTCGGGGTAGCGGGTGCGCACGTCGAGCGGGCCGACGACCGCCACGCTGCCGACCGGCTCGCGGTCCAGCGGCGAGGGTGCCGCCTCGATCAGTTCGGCGAGCTGGCGCAGCCCGAGGCCCAGGTCGGGGGCGCTACGCCCAAGGGCAACGAGCTCGTCAAGGATTCGCAGGACCCGGCCGACCGCACGCAGGTCACGTTCTTGTTCCGGCGTCGGCATGCCCATCTGGCTCATCGCCGCCGCGAGCCGCGCGCGCAGAATCCGTGCGACGACGGCCTCCAGCGACTCGGCTCCAGGCTCAGCTGATGTGCTGCCGCCGAGCTGATCGTCGCCGCGTGGATCCGCCGCCACCTGGTCGCGCTCGCGTCGACGGGCCGCGGCGCGCAGGTCGTCGACCTCCTGCATCCGCGCGTTGCCGAGCGATGCCCAGACGCCGAGGGCATCCCAGAAGCCGGTCGCTCCGCGGCGCCGTACGGCCGCGTCGAAGGCGTCGGCCGTGCCAGGACCGCCGGGGCCGGCGACCCAGTCCACGAGATGACGGGGCTCGCCACCCTCACCCACGGCGCGCAGCAACGCCACCACCGCGGCGATCGACGGCCAGACCCGTGACGGTCGACGCGCCACGAGGTGCGCCGGCACCCCGGCACGCCGCAGCGCCGCTTCGAGGACGGGGCCCTGCGCAGCTGGCTGCCCGACGACCACCACGACGCTGTCCGGCGGGCAGCCCGCCTCCAGGTGGGCCGCGACGTGCTCGGCGATCAGCGCGGCTTCCTCGTCTGGACCGCCGCCACGAAGCTCGAGGAACGGAGTCCCCAGCGTGCCCAGCTGCGTCCCGTCGTCGGTCTGCGGACCAGCGCCCCCGGCCGCCTCGTCGCCACCGTCAGCCGGCGATGGCGACGACGCGAACTCGCTGCTCGGGCGGTCGACGGCGTCGTAGTCGACGAGTGGACCCAGGCGCGCGTCGCTGAACGGGCTGAAGTCGGGATCGGGATCAGCGGCGGGTTCCGGGGCGACGTAGACGGCGTGCTCGTAGAGCCGGGCGCTGACGCGCTCCAGCGGCGAGCTGGGCGCCGCAACCTCGGGCGTCTGGGCGCCGTCGGCCACGGCCGCCAACGCCTCAACGAGCGGCTTGGCGGCGGCCAGCGCCTCTCGCCCCTCCTCGTATGGGAGTGCGACGAGCACCTGCGCGCCGGAGCGCGCCAGGGCGAGCACGAGCGCGCGCTGCACGGGGTCGAGGTCGTCAAACCCCGCCAGGACGACGTGGAGGTCGTTCGCAGCGCTCGGGGTGACCCGGAGCGCCTCGGCCACGATCGCCGCCGCGGTGGCCCGGCTCACGTGGCGATCGGTCTCGCTGCTCGCCAGCCGCGCCAGGATCGCCGCGTCGGCGCGCAGCAGCGCCGCGAGTTCATCGCCGCGGCTATCGCTCGAGCGCGCCGACCACGATTCCAGGCCCGCCTCGGCCGCCGCGCCGAGGTCACCGGTCGCCGTCAGCTCGTCGGCCAGACCGGTGAGTTCGTCCGCGAGCCAGCCCGATCTGGCCGCCGGCTGCAGCGCCGTGAGCTCGGTCCCGTGGATGGCAGCGAGGGCGACCGCGCGCCGGTGATCGCCCGATAGCAGCTGCTGCCCAGCGCCGAAACGGGCGAGGAGCTCTCCCTCCAGTCGCGCCGCCGCCATCACGAGCCCGAACGGCGTCCCGGTGCGAAGGGACTGCCCGGGCGGCGCCTGGAGTCCCGCAAGCTCCTGCTGGAACCGCTCTACACCGGCCGACGTCGGCACGACGAACCACGCCGTCTTCCCTTCCCGGGACGCCGCCTCGTGGGCGTCGAGCAGCCGACCCACCTTATGGGCACCCGACGGGCCGAGGATCAGCTGAAGCGCCACGACCCTCCACCTTTGCGCACCCGTAGGACGACTGCGCTGCCGACCGGCCCGTTCTGGTTGGCAGCGGCAGTCTGCAAATCCAGCCACGGGCCGCGGCCGACTCCGCGCGCGCCAACACCACGCCAACAAGGACGTTCTGGCCAAACCTGCTCAAGGTTCGACCACTGGCGCCGAGCACGGGACTAGCTGAGCGGTCTCCTCCCCCTGGGATCCGCCATCGAGATCACTGATGGACCGACAGGGGAGAGTCAATGCACGAGAATGCCGCACCCGGTGGACCCGACGCCGGAGACCGCACCGGCCGACGACCGCTCGTTGACCGCAACCGCCTGCGCTCCACGCTGGAGCGCTCGACCGGGCTGACGCCCCAGGCGTTGCGCCACCTCCCAGGGCTGGTGGTCGCCGTCTTGGACCTGGAGTTCGTCGCCGTGGAGATCTCCTCGACCGTGACCGGGATCAGCGACGACGCGGTGCAGCAGCAGCGCGACGTCTCCATCCTCGCGGGCATCCCTGAGCCTGAGGCCGAGCGGCTGCGCGCCCTGCTGCAGCGCGCTGCCCGCGGCGAGAAGGTCGACTGGCGCTACGACGACCCGAGCGGCGTGACGTATGAGACCGAAGCGGCGCCGATCACCGACTCGTTCACCAACGCGGTCGTCGGCATCGTGCTGATCGCCCACGACGTGTCAGACAAGGCGGCGGCCGAGCACGCCCGCGCTGCGGTGATGCAGTCGTTCCGGGACTCCTTCGAACTCGCTCCGATCCCGCAGGCGCTGCTCGATGCCAAGGGCGCCGTCAAAACCGTCAACGCGGCGTTCGCGGAGCTGCTCCAGCGCAGCGCCGACGACCTCCCGGGCACGCCGCTGCGCGAGCTCATCCTCCCCCGCGATGCCGCCACGATCGATCGTGCGATTCAGATGACGGGCAGCGGCCCGACCGGCCCAGGAAGCGGGGCCCGTCACGCCGCTGGGGCTCGGCTGCTGCGCCCAGATGGCGAGAGCGTGCACTGCCGCGTCCACATGATCGGTCTCGCCGACGAGACGCTCGGTGCCACCACGATCGTGCAGGTGCTCGACCAGACCGAGCGCGACCGGTACGAAGCCGAACTCCGGCAGGTTGCCAACCACGATTCACTCACGGGACTCCTCAACCGACGCGGCTTCCGCGAGCGCGTCTCCGATTCGCTCAGTACCGGCCGCCGGCGCAACGAGGCCCGCACGCTGCTGCTGATCGACATCGACCACTTCAAGACCATTAACGACCTGCACGGGCACGCCGTCGGCGACACGATGCTGCGCGACGTGGCCGACCAGATCCGCGCCGTGATCGATCCGCGTGACCCGGCGTCCCGCATCGCGGGAGATGAGTTCGCCGTGCTTTGCGTGGAGGGGCCGACCAGCGCGCGAGCGAGCGCCGAGGCGCTGCTGGAACTCATCCGCTCGCGTGCCGCCGAGGCTCGCACTGCCGGTCGGCCGCCGCTGAGCGTCTCGATCGGGATCGCGGAGGTCGACCCCGTGATGGACACCGTCGACGACGTGCTGATGCGCGCCGACCTCGCACTCTACGAAGCCAAGGAGTGGGGCCGAGACTGCATCGTGGAGGCCTCATCCGGGATCGCCGGCGGGGCAGCGCGACGCGCCGATCGCGTTCTGACGGCGCTGCGGCAGGCCGTGTCTGCGGATGGGTTCTTGCTGCACGCCCAGCCGATCCTGGAACTCAGAAGCGGCAAAGTGACCCAGCACGAGATGCTCGCTCGCCTGCGCGGCGACGACGGCGCGACGCTCTCACCCGGCGAGTTCTTGCCGGTTGCCGAGCGCCACGGGCTGATCTCCGAGCTCGACAGCTGGGTGCTTCGGCGGAGTGTCGAACTGCTCGGCGCCCAGCGGGCCCAGGGCAAATCGCTGCCAAAGCTCCACGTGAACATGTCGGCGCGGTCGGTCGAGCACCCCGAGATCCTGCAGGAGCTCGGCCACGAGATGCGTCGCCACCAGGTGCCGGCGGGCCACCTCGTGATCGAACTCACCGAGACGTCCAAACTGATCGACCTCGACGTCGCCCAGCGCTTCGCTCGCCAGCTCGTCGATCTCGGCTGCCCACTGGCCCTCGACGACTTCGGGGCCGGCTTCAATTCGCTGATTCACCTGCGTGAGTTGCCACTGGACTACGTGAAGATCGACGGCAGCCTCACGCGCGACACCGCAACGAACGAGCGCGCGGCAATCATGGTCGAAGGGATCGCGCAGACCGCCCGCGGGTTGGGGGTCCGCTCCGTCGCTGAGTACGTCGACACCCCGGCGTGCCTCCAGCGGCTCGGTGAGATCGGAATCGACTTCGCGCAGGGATTCCAGATCGGCGTGCCGATGGAGTTCACCGCCGCTGGCCGGCCGGCGCGTCGACACGTCGCGACCGGCTCGGACCTGCTCCACCCCGCCACCGCGGTGGAGCGCCAGCCGGCCACGCCAGCGCAGATGCGGGTCTGAGCGAGGCGGGCCGGCGGGTAGCTCCCCCTCCACCCGCCGGTCCGCCTCCCACAGATCTGCCGCGTCGCTCGCTAGGCAGGTTCGTCGGCCAACGGCTGGAGCGCCGCGGCCAGACGGATCGCGTCCTCGACCACCGCCGCCGGCGTCTGCTCCAGGCGAGCGGGGGTCACGCCACGCGCGCTGGTGAGGAGCAGCGGCAAGTCCGCAACGTCCTCATCGAAACGCCGCCCCGCCAGCTCCCGGATCGGCAGCGGTGCCTGCGCCCGGCGCTCCAGCAGCAGCGCTCGCATGACCCCCGGGAGCTGGCGGCCGTCGAGCACCGGCGTCCATAGCACGCCGTCCTCGACCCACCAGATGTTCGCCCACCCAGCTTCAAGAAGGGCGGCGTCGGAGTCCAAGAGCAGCGGGGTCGCACCGAGCTGCGCACTGGTCGCGTCGACGAAGCGTCGGTCGAGCCACTTGTGCGACCCAAGCCCCCCGGGGACGACGAGTGGGGCGAGCAACGTCGGACCGGCACCCGGATCACGCGGCACGAACTGAAGCTGCGGGACCAACGCCCGGCCGCCGCGGTCGGCGTCATCGGGAACGGCGATCACGCGCACACGCCCGTCCACGCCAGGTGCCTGCCCCGCCGCGAAGTCACGCACGCGCTGGGCGGTGCCGACCTCGAGGGGCGCATGCCCCAGCTCGCGCAAGGAGCGTTCGAGGCGCGCGAGGTGGCGGTCCAGGTGGCGCGGCTGGCCGTCGACGACCGAGATGGTGTCGATGAGCCCCGCGTGGGGATCGGGGCGGATGCTCGCGGACGGGAGCCACGGGGCGCGGCGCGTCGTGGCGCTGCCGCTGCCGCCCGAACTCGTGGGTCGGTCTCCCGGCGGGCGCGGAGGCTGCGCCTCGACCGTCCCACCGGCGGCGGCCACGAGCGCCGCGGCTTTCCCAAGCGCCTCGGCGAGTTCTGACTCAGGCCGGGAATCGGCGACGATGCCGCCGCCAACGCCGAGCCAGGCACTGGGCCCGTCGACTTCCAGCGTGCGGATCGCGACGGCGAGTTCCAGTCCGCTGGCCGGGCTCGAGATCCCAAGGGCCCCCGTGTAGACCTCACGCGCTGTGCCCTCGACGGCGGCGATCACTCGCATCGCCTGCACCTTTGGAGCGCCGGTGACCGAGCCGGGCGGGAAGGTGGCACGCAGCAGACGCCCGTCGCCCCAGTCCTCATGGAGCTGGCCGCCGACCTCGCTGACGAGGTGCCAGACGCCCGCGTGCGCCTCGAGCCTGGGGCGGGCTTCCCATCGGACCGACCCGTAGTCGCAGACGCGCCCGAGGTCATTGCGCATCAGGTCGACGATCATCACGTGCTCGGCCTGGTCCTTGGCGGAGGCGACGAGCCCAGCCGCGGCCGGATCGGCCCCCGGATCGGTGATGCCGGCGGCCCGCGGCGCCGTGCCCTTGATCGGATGGGTGACGACCTCGCGGCCCGTCCGACGCAGAAAGAGCTCGGGTGAGGCGCTCACGATCGCGCGACCTTTGCCACCGTCGATCCAGCCGCCGTACCAGGGGTCGGTCGCCGAGAGGACGCGATCGACGAGGCCTGCCGCCGTGCCCTGGATCTCCCCCTCAAGACGCAGGCAGACGTTCGCTTGGAACAGCTCGCCAGCAGCAATCCGCTCGATGGTCTCCCCGATCGCCGCCAGGTGCGTCTCAGCGCCGCCACGCGGGCGCATCGTGCCGAGCTGCGCGGGCGCGAGCGGCTGCGCGTCGGCGAGTCTGCGGCGCCAGCGCTCCAAGGCGGTGTCCACCGACGCCGCGCCGTTGGCCGACGGCAGCAGCGCCTCGACCCACCAGGTGCCGTGTTCGTCGCGCCGCAGCACGTTGGTGTACCAAGCGAGCCGGGCCGCTGGGAGCGGCCGCGGCCGAGGGGGTTGCGGGCCGAGGGTCGCCTCGACGGTGCGGCTGAGGTCAAAGCCGAGCCAGCCGACGAGGCCACCACCAATCGCGCCAGGCGGCACCTCGCCGTGCAGCGGCGGGACCTCATCGAAGGCGAGCAGCGGGTCGGCGCCCGGGCCTAGCTGCCAGACGGGCGAGGCGCCAGCCACGACGCTTCGTGCCTGCGGCGAGGCGTTCTCCGGCAGGCCCCAGCGGCCGGTCAGGACGAACGGCCGTTCCTCGCCGCAGACGGCCGCCACGACCTGCGCGAGTGTCGGGTCGGCGCCGAGCGGCGCACGCTCAAAGCGAACGGCAGCCCGTACGGCGGCGTCCGCAAGACTCACGCGGGTTGCCTCAGGCGACCGGCGCCGGGGCGTCGCCGCTGACGGCGGCCGCGGCCGAAGCAGCAGCGTCGAGCGCCTCGGGCGTCTCATCGGTGGCCGGTCCGGCCTTCTCGCCCTCTTTGGCCCACGCCTCGTCGAACTCGGTGCGCCAGCGGCCTTCTTCGTTCTGCATCAGCGCGAGCTTGGCGCGGAACGGGCGGCCGCTGCGACCGCGGAAGCCCGTGACCTGCTGGGCTGTGCGGGAGTACCGAATGAGTTCGCGGACGACCTGCGCGTTGAGCGTCTTGCCGGCTTTCGCCTTCCAGATCACGAAGCCGCAGCCCGGATCCTCGCGCGACCAGCAGGAGTAGCCCTTGCGGTTCTCGATGATGTCGTGGCCGCACACCGGGCACGGGCCGAGGTTGGCCCGCGGAATGCGGACGTCCTTGAGGACGGTGTCGAGTTCAGTGACCGTCGACTCGGCGAACTTGGCGATGTCAGCCATGAAGGCCTCGCGCTTCTCCGTGCCGGCCTCGATGGCCGCCAGGCGCTTCTCCCAGTCGCCGGTGAGCCCGGGCGAAGTGAGCATGTGCTCGCCGAGCAGGCGAATCACGTTCGTCCCCTTCTCGGTCACGACGAGGGCGCGGCCGTCACGCTCGGTGTAGCCGACGTCGATCAGACGCTCGATGATCGCGGCGCGCGTGGCCGGAGTTCCGATGCCGGACTCCTTCATCGCTTCGCGCATCTCGTCGTCGTCGACGAGCTTGCCGGCAGCTTCCATGGCACCCAGCAGCGAGGCGTCGGAGTAGCGCCGCGGCGGCTTGGTCTCCTTCTCCAGCGCTTCGATGTGCGTGACGTTGGCCGTCTCGCCCTTCTCGAGCTTCGGCAGCGTCTGGTCGCGCTGCTCGTCATCGTCGCTGGCCGCCGTCTCGCCTTCGGTGAGTTCGCCGTAGACGCCGCGCCAGCCGGCCTCGACGAGCACCTTGCCGCGGGTGCGGAAGATGTGGCCGATGACCTCGTTCGACGGCGCGGTCGGGCCCTCGACCGTCGTCTCGATGCGGGTGTTCTCGAAGACGGCGACCGGATGGAAGATCGCCAGGAACCGGCGGCACACCATGTCGTAGATCTTCTTCTCGTCCTCGCCCATCTTGTCGACGGGGTGGGTCGAGTCGGTCGGGATGATGGCGTGGTGGTCGCCGACCTTTTCGTCGTTGACCACGCGGGCCAGCGGCAGCGGCTCAAGGGCCTGCACGAACTTGGCGGCCTTCTTGAACTCGGTGCGCTCCTCAAGCCGATACGCGATCGTCTTGAGGTCCGGAATCATGTCGGTCGTCAGGTAGCGGGAGCTCGTACGAGGGTAGGTCAGCGCCTTGTGCTCCTCGTAGAGCTTCTGCGCAGCGCCAAGCGTGCGGCGCGCCGAGAAGCCAAAGCGGGTGTTGGCATCTCGCTGCAGCGACGTGAGGTCGTAGAGCATCGGCGCGATCTCTTTGCGCGTCGTCTTCTCGAGCTTGGTGATCTCGCCCTGGCCGTCTTTGACGGCGGCAGCGATCGCGTCGGCCTCTTCGGCCGTGGGCAGGCGCGGCTGGGCGCCCTGGTGCAGACGGCCGTCGTAGCCGCGGCCGTCGGCCATGTCGAAGCGGGCATCAACGAGCCAGTAGGGCTCGGGGACGAACGCTTTGATCTCTTCCTCGCGGCGAGCGAGGATCGCCAGGGTCGGCGTCTGCACGCGGCCGAGGGAGACGGCGCCGTCGAAGCTGGAACGCAGGCGGATCGTGGCGGCGCGCGTGGCGTTCATGCCGACGATCCAGTCGGCCTCAGAGCGAGAGCGGGCCGCTTGCTCGAGCGTGTAGTAGTCAGCGGCGTCGCGGAGATTCGCGAACGCGTCCTCCATGGCGGCCTTCGTCATCGACGAGAGCCAGAGGCGCTTCACCGGCAGGTTGCGCTTCTTCGCGCCAGCCTTCTCAAACAGGTAGGCGAAGATCAGCTCGCCTTCGCGGCCGGCATCGCAAGCATTGATGACGAGGTCGACGTCCTCGTCTTTGAGCATCTTTGTGACGACGCTCATCTGCTTCTTGCTGCGCTCATCGCGCACCACCAGCTTGAACTCCGGCGGCACGATCGGCAGATCGGCCATGCGCCACTTCTTGAACTGTTCGCCGTATTCCTCGGGCTCGGCGAGCTGCACGAGGTGGCCAACCGCCCACGTAATCGTGTGCTCAGGACCCTCGAGGAACCCCTCACCCTTCTTGAACGGCCCAGGAAGCACCCGGGCAACGTCGCGCCCGACAGACGGCTTCTCGGCGATGATGAGGATGCGGCTCACAGCGGGGGCAGCGTAGCGCGGGTGCGGGCCAAGAGCGCAGTGACGGCGCGATGGAAGCCCCCGGCGCGCCATGATAGGGGCCCAGTGTCGACCCGCCCCGCCCCTTCACGCCCGCATCTGCCGAGCAGCACGGCGGCTCGCCGTCGTCGTCGCCGCCGCCTTCTGCCGCCGCTCGCCATCGCCGCCGTCGGCGTTGCGCTTGCCGTCGGCGCGGTGGTCCTGCTCGGCGGAGACGACCGCAGCCAGGTCGCTGCGCAATACGGCGCCGCCTACTCCAAGGGCGACTACGCCGGCATGTACGCGCTGCTCTCGGCCAGCGATCGGCGTGCGATCACCGTCGAGCGCTTTGCCGAGCTTCAGCGAGAGGCGCGCGAGACGGCCACCGTCTCCAGCATTCGATCGGGACTGGTGACCGAGGCGGGCGACGACCGCTACCGCGTGCCCGTCAAGGTGAAGACGCGCCTCTTCGGCGATCTCTCCGGCGACCTCCTCCTCCCGATCGTCAAGGACGGCAAGACCTCCGCCGTCGACTGGTCTCAGGCCCTGAGCTTCCCGGGGCTCAAGGCCAATGAGGAGCTACGCCGCACCACCACCCTGCCGACCCGCGCCGACATCCTCGCCAGCGACGGCACCGTGCTCGTGAAGGGCGCCGATCGCGTACCCAACACCGACACGGCGCTCAGCTCAATCGTCGGCCAGATGGGACCGGTCCCCGCCGACGACAAAAGCGCCTACGCCAAAGCCGGCGTCCCCGCCGACGCGTCGGTCGGGCTCACCGGCTTGGAGCGCGTCTTCGACGCACGCCTGCGCGGCCAGCCTGGCGGCACGCTCTACGCCGGCGACCGCGAGATCGCCAGCACCGAGCCCGCTGAGGCTTCGGCGGTGCGCACCACGATCCAGCCCAGCGCGCAGCGTGCGGCCGTCGAGGCCCTCGCGGGGCGCCTGGGAGGCATTGCCGTCGTGAAGCCAAGCAACGGCGCAATCCTCGCCCTCGCCGGTGCCGCGTTCTCGGGCCTCCAGCCGCCCGGCTCCACCTTCAAGATCGTCACGGTGACGGCCGGCCTGCGCTTCGACGCCGCCAAAGGCTCGACGGTCTACCCCGTCGAGACCGCTGCGACGCTCTCCGGCGTGGAACTCCAAAACGCCGACGGCGAATCCTGCGGTGGCACGCTCGTCGAGAGCTTCGTTCACTCGTGCAACTCCGTCTTCGCGCCGCTGGGCGCCAAAGTCGGCGGCGAACACCTGGTCGAGACGGCCGAGGCCTTCGGGTTCAACCAGGACCTTGGAATCCCCGGCGCCGCGACCAGCTCGATCCCCAACGCCGAAGCGCTCGGCGACGACGACCTCGTCCTGGGCTCCACAGCGATCGGCCAAGGCCAGGTCCAAGCCACGGCGCTCCAAATGGCGCTCGTGTCGGCCACGATCGCCGAGCGAGGGATGCGCCCCCAGCTGACGCTCGAAGCCGGCCAGGCGGCCCGCAGAGAGCGCGTAATCCCACGTGACGTCGCCAGCCAGGTCACGTCGATGATGGCCGGCGTCGTCTCCCGCGGCACCGGCAGCCTCGCCAAAGTCGCCGGCGTGAAGGTCGCCGGCAAAACCGGCACCGCCGAACTGCGTACTACCCAAGGCGAATGCGACCCGGAGAACCCGCCGCCGGGCGGTTGCCCGGCGGCCGACGACACCACCGACACCACCGCCTGGTTCGCTGGGTTCGCACCGGCGGGCACCCCCAAAGTCGCGATCGCCGTCCAGCTGCCCGGCCAGGGCAAGGGCGGCGACACCGCCGCGCCCGCCTTCGCCAAAGTTGCTGCGGCTGCACTGAAGTAGTTCCGGGCGTTCGCTGGCGGGCGGCGTGGCTCCTGGTTGGTTGTGCCGGCGGGGGCAGGGTGACCCCGTTCGGGCCACTCCCGCCGCTCGCAGGGCTCGCTTTGGTCGCAACGCCCCGCCCGGGGTCACCCTGCCCCCGCCGGCGCCGTTTCGGAGTCTTCGCCGCCTGCATCGATGGCCGTTCTTCTTCTGCGGTGCCTGAGCAACTGGTTGGGTCGGCGGGTGCGGCGGTGTCGCCGCCCTTGGCTCTGGCCGGGGTCTGGGCGTGTGCGGTCGCGGGCTCAGTGGCGATGCGCCGGTACTCACGTCCCTGGCTGCACGGGTCGACGCACCAGCGGCATTGCGGCGTGTCGCGCACCCAGCCTGCGTCTTCTCCGCCACGGCCGACCGCTCCGCCGCCAACCAGTCAAAACGCCAAGGAGAAGGCTGACCCACAGAGCACCGACCCGACCAACCCCACCCGAGACGCCGACGGCCCTGAGAACGAGACCACCCTCGGCAGCAGCCAGCGGCGCCGGCTTCGCCCGGCCCACGGCTTGCCCGACGGGCGACCCGCAGGGGCCCCGACGTCGTTCCGGGGCCTGAGACCCACCAAAGTGCGCCAATACCGCCAACCAGCAGCTCGGGGGCGGGTAGCGGCTGGCGGCACCGTTGCGACCAGAGCGAGCCCTGCGAGCGGCGGGAGTGGGGCCGACAGGCGCTACCCCGCCCCCGAGCGGAAACCCACCAGGCACGGCGCCAACCATCAAGTCGAAGGCCCCGGAACGACGACGGGCGCCCCAAGGGACGCCCGTCGTGAAAGCAGGAGTGCCGGCAAGGCCGGCGCCGCTGGCTAGATGTCGAGGGTGACCTCGGCCTCGGAGCCGTCGGCGGACTCGATGTGGAGTTTGGTCGGGCGGCGCTCCAGGATGGCCTGGTCGACCTTGAAGAGGATCAGCGAGCCGCTGATCGGCGACTGCATCGCCGTGGAGCTGGCCTTCGGCAGCTGGCCGCCGGGGATGATCGGCTGAGCGCGGTACCCAAAGATGTTCTCGGCCGGAAGCTCGATCGGCTCGGCTTCGTTGCCTTCGTTGTCCATCAGCTTGAACTCGGTCGCCGAGCTGATCGTCTGCGGCTTGGCGTCGTTCTTGTTCGTGATGTTCTCGACGCGGATGAACACGCCGAACCACGTGTCGACGGGGTTGGCGACCTCGCCAGCGGCATCCTTGATGCCGACGAGGTAGTCGCGGTCCTCAACGTCGTACGGGTTGAGCTTGCGGGACATCTGGACTTGGTACCGCAGGCCACCCGTGGTGACGTAAACGGCCTCGGTGTGTCCCTCGGCGGTGGGGTCGTTGCCTTCTCCACAAGCTGCGAAGGGCATGACCAAGGCCAGCGAGAGGAGGGCAAGTACAGGACGAAGGCGCGGCATTGCGGGCGAGACCTTACCGGAGCGGCGAGCCGGTAGCCGGCTTGCGCGCTCCACCGCTCACGGTCGCCCGAGAACCACGGCGTTCTCCGGTCTCGATGATCGCCTCCAGACGCCCCATCGCTCGGCGCCAGTGGCGCCCGTCGGCACGGCGTCCACCGAGTCGATCGCGCAT
This sequence comes from Solirubrobacteraceae bacterium, assembly GCA_032119795.1. Lineage (GTDB taxonomy): Bacteria > Actinomycetota > Thermoleophilia > Solirubrobacterales > Solirubrobacteraceae > JAGIBJ01. The sequence goes on along the minus strand of JAUMFO010000091.1, from coordinate 18,064 downwards.
GCGGTCGAACGGCGCTTGGGCGTCACGCTCGATCTCAAGGGTTACGTCGGTGGTGGTTCCCATCGCGTTCGGCGTGAGGGTCCACGTGTAGACGCTGCGGACGCGGTTGAAGCGCCCGCCGCGGCCGCGGGCCGCGATCACGCGCGGTCGCTGGGCGTCGACGATCGTGTACTCACCCCAGGCAAAACGGTCGCGGCCGTTGACCTTGAAGCGAGCGCCAGCTCCGATTCCGATGGTGTCCTCACGCGTGAGGTGCCAGTCGACCAGGAAGTGGTCGCAGAATTCGGGGTGGTTGGCGATGTCGATCAGGTAGTCGTAGATCTCGGCGGGCGGCCGTTCGATCGTGACCTGGGCTTTCAGCGCGTCCATTCGCGAGCCATCGTATGCGATCGGGAGGGCGCTGCCGAGCGGCTACTGAGCTGGCGCGCGCTAGCTGGGCAGGCGACGGATCACGCGCACTCGTGAGTGCGGGCCATCCGGGGCGTGCTTGACGAGCGCTTCACTGACGGGCTGCTCGCGGTGGTGCATGCTGCGGCACAGGTCGCAGCGCACGGCGCCGCTCTTGTAGTGCGCGATCGACTCGCCGACCAGCGGCACGCGGCCGCAGCCGTCGCAGCGGCGCGGGTCAGCCTGCGCGCCCGCGGCGCGCGTCTGCTCGGGGGCGGCTTGCTCGGTGGTCTTTCGCGTGGCGATGCCCATGCCTTCGGCGTTCTCCACCGTCCGCCCAACTCCTGCTCATGAGGAGCCTTGGCGCTCAGTTGCACCGGATTGACCACCCGATCATCCGTTGAGAAGCGTGACGCAACGCACTTATCCGTGAGAAGGTGAGAGCCCGCGACCGCGACCCCTTGGCAGCACTTGGGGGGACGTGCACTACATGTAAACGAGCCTCCGTTCGGGGGACGAACTGCGTTTGGTGTGCACCGTTTGCTGCTAGACACTGGGGTGAGCTCTTGCTTGAGGAGAGAGACCATGGACCTCGTCCAGCTCACGACGCATATCGACGCGACCGCAGTTCGCGCCGCGACCAGCACCCCGGAGACGTTCGCCACGCGAGAATCCAGGGACGTCGTCGCCCGGCAGGTGCGTGCGTCGACTTCGCGTGCTGCGCTGCTGATCCTCTTTGACGGTGGCGACCACACGGAGATCGACCTCACGGAGGGCAGCCATCGGATCGGCCGTTCGATTACGGCCGATATCCAGCTCGAGGATCCGATGATCTCGCGCAAGCACGCCGTGATCGAGCGTGCAGGCCGCAGCGTGCGTGTCCTCGACGACCGGTCGCTCAACGGCGTCTACGTCAATCGTGAGCGCGTGAATTTGCAGCGTGCACTCAGCGACGGCGACGAAGTTCAGATCGCAGGGTTCGTCCTGCGACTGCTGATCAACGACTAGCGCGACGCCTCCAGACGGCGCTCGCGACCGCGGCGCCGTCTATCATCGGCGCCCGTGAGCGTCACCATCGCGATCCTGTCCCAGAAGGGCGGCACCGGCAAGACCACGACGGTGCGGACGCTCGCCGACGTCTTCCGCCGGGCCGACCTGTCGGTCCTCGTCGTCGACCTCGATCCGCAGGGGAACCTGTCGGACTACTTCGACGTCCCGCCGGATGCCTCGCCGACGATCGCCGACGTGCTGATCGGCCGTGCCGAAGCCAAGGATGCGGTCGTCAACGGCGTGCTGCCAGCCAATCTCACGCTCGCCGAGGCGGAGCTGGCGCTGGCCGGCAAGATGGGCCGCGAGCTCACGCTGCGCCGGGCGCTGCGCACGGTCGCCAAGGACTACGACGTGGTGCTGCTCGACTGCCCGCCGACCCTCGGCCTGCTGACCGTGAACGCGCTCGTCGCCGCCGACGCCGCGCTGCTGACGGCTGAGGCGCAGTACTTCGCCTTGCAGGGCGTCGATCAGGCCACGGCGCTGATCGAACTCGCCAAGGACGGACTGAATCCGGATCTCGAATGGCTCGGTGTGGTGCTCACGATCGCCGATCTGCGTACGACCCACTCCCGTGAGGCTCGCGAGAACCTCAAGGAGCACATCGGAGACAAGCTCTTCGACACGGTGATCCGCGCGTCGATCGCGTACGCGGAGTCTGCTGAGCGCGGCGTGTCGATTCTCGACCACCGTCCTGCCCGGGGCGTGGACTACATCTCGCTCGCCGAAGAGGTCCTCGGCCGCCTGAAGCTGACGGCCGCTCGTCGCAAGGTCCGGGCGATGCTGCCCGCGCCGGCGTGACCGACGCCGCACCCGGCCAGTCCGGAACCCCGAAGCGTTCGGGAGAAAAGGCGGCACCCTGGATCGCCTGGGGCACGGCCGATGACGGCTTGACGGAGGAGGGCTTCGCCGAGCCGAAGCGGCGTTTTGGCTTCCGTCGCCAGCCGACGCCGATGCCCGAGTTCACCGAGCCTGACGCGCCCCCGCCGGGTTCGCCAACGCGCCGCAGGCGCGTGATCACCCTCGGCGCGGCGCTGGCGCTGGTGCTGGTCGTCGGCGGTGTCGTGCTGCTCGGCGGAGGCGACGACAACGCCAGCCCCGTCCCCGTCGCCACCACGCCGACGATCCTGGAACCCACGACGCCGCCGGACGCGGCCCAGCCTCGCGAACTCGAGCCGGCAACCGCCGAGGATCAGCTCGGTAGCGGGCACGTCGCGTTGAAGGTCACCGATCGCCAGCTCCTGCGGACGCGTCCAGATCCCGAGGGCCAGCTCGTCGCGCGCGTGGGCCGCAAGACGCCGTACGGCGGCCAGACGATCCTTCCAATCCTGAAGGCGCGCGGCGATTGGGTTGCTGTCGTCAGCCCGTACCGCAAGAACAACCGCGTCACGTGGACCAAGGTCGAGCCGGACGCCAAGTTCGTGGCCGTCGAGTACTCGATCGCGATCCGCCTGGGCGATCGCTCGATCATCGTGCGCAGGAACGGCAAGGTGATCCGGCGCATGAAGGCCGCGATCGGCCAGGTCACCCACCCCACTCCCCCGGGCCGCTACGCGGTGACGGACGGCCTGATCTTCAAGCAGAAGGTCCGGGGCCCCTACGGATGCTGCGCCCTCGTGCTCTCTGCCCGCCAGACGAAGCTTCCGGCCGGCTGGACGGGCGGCGATCGCATCGCCATCCACGGCACGCCAAACAAGCAGTCGATCGGGCTGGCCTCCAGCCTCGGCTGCCTCCGCGTCGGCGACGAGGCATCCCGCTGGCTCGTGCGCAAGGTGCCGGCCGGCACCACCGTGTTCGTCCGGCCGTAGCGGCGCGGGCCAGCGCAGGCCGGCGCGGGTTTCCCACCCAACCGCACCGCCGGGGTACCACGGCGCAAAACCGCGTTTTTGGGCCGCAACCCGATCCGGTTGCAGAACGGAGTGGCGGCGCGCCAAATCGCAACCTCTGGGCGTTGCCGATCGGCGCAACCGCTCAGGGTTGCCGCCGCTCTGCAACCGCCACAGGTTGCGCCAACTCGCAACCATTGGAGGTTGCCGTTTGGCGCACGTACGCTCGGTTCTGCAACCGCATCAGGCTGCGGCGAGAATCGACCCTTTTAGACCACCGGGCTCTCAGCTCGCAGCAGCTCCACCAGTGCCAGCCAGGTCCCAGCGGTCGCGTCGGCGTTGGCGCGGAGCTGCGCTCTGCTGACGGCCTGGTGGGAGATGCCAAGCTCCTGCGCAGCGGCAACGGTCGTCCCGTGCTGGGCGACCGCAACGATCGCCGCCCATTGGGCGCGGGTCCGTGCCTTGGCGATGGTCATATGGAGCTTCAGGACTGCCCCGACCGCGGCGCTCCGTTCGCGACCGCCGGGATCGGGGCCGATGGCGAAGCCGACCCTGGTCTGTCGAGCCCGCGTGATCACGCGGTGGCCGGAGAGGCGCGGATTGATTGGTGGCGTGACCCAGGCGCCGCAGACCACGTCGTCTCGCTGAGCGCAGATGTCGAGCGCGGTGAGGAGGGCACGCGGCGTGAGCGGCCCGATCATCGCGGTGCCGTTGAACGACGTCTCACATGGAGGCGGTGCCCCCGATGCTCGCGCGGCTCCGGCGCAGCAGTCGGTGATGGCGGTGACCAAACGTTGATCGAGATACATGCACCTCGGCGAACGCATCGCAATCCCCAGGGTGAGCGTCGTCTGACTGGCGCGGTCCATGCGCGGGACCGTCCCACGCGTGCGCTAGGCCGAAGGCGGTTTGCGCAAAATCGGCGCAGCTGCCGAGCCATGTTGGTGCAGTTCGAGGCCGGGGCTGCGCCGATTGGCTGCGGCGCCCACAGGCTGCGCCTTCGGCGTTCTACAGCAGCGTGGCTTCGGCGTTCTAGAGCAGCGTGGCTTCGGCGCCGCGGTCGCTGGGATCCACGGCGAAGACGTCGGCCCAGCCGCGGGTCTGCTCTTTGGCGGCCTGCACCACGCCTGGAATGGCGTCGCGCTCACACCACAGCAGCACGGTTGGGCCAGCGCCGCTGATGGTCGCGTCGAGGGCGCCCAGCTCCTTCGCGTTCGCGACCAGATCCGCGGAGCGCGGGTAGAGGTGGGCGCGGTAGGGCTGGTGCAGCCGATCGCCGAGCCCGCGCGCCAAGAGCTCCAGATCGCGTGAGGCCAGGCCAGCGGCAAGTGCCATCGCCTGCCCGACGTTGAAGTTCGCGTCGGCCATCGGCACGCTCGCCGGAAGCGCGGCGCGTGCCTTCGACGTCTCGACCGGCTCGTGCGGGGCGACGATCACGAAGCCCAGGCGCTGAGGCACCGTCAGGGTGAGTGCGCCGTCCGGCAACTCGACGCTGACGCCGCCAAGGACAGCGGCGGAGGCGTTGTCGGCGTGGCCTTCGAGTTCCGCAGCGATCGCCAGGGCAGCGTGGCGTGCCTCGCGCGGCTCCTCGCCGCCCATCACCAGCGCCGCAAAGGCGCCGGCGACGCGAGCGGCCGCGCTCGATCCAAGCCCTCCGCTCATCGGAATCTCCGAGCGCATCGTGAACGCCGCGTGGCCGGGATCACCGACCTCCGCAAACGCCTCCACGGCGATGTTCGTCCCGTCCTTGGGTACGTCGAGGTCGGTCGTAAACGAGAACGCCCGCGCCGGCCGGACCTCGAGCTCGAGCCAACAATCCAGCGCGACGGCGAGGACGTCGAACCCCGGGCCGAGGTTGGCCGACGACGCCGGCACACGAACGCGGACGCCGTTCATCGAGCTAGGCCGCGCCGATGACGATCGACTCGACCGCCTCGATCGTCGGCTTGCACGGCACGACGGAGCCGGACTGCTTGAGGGCGTTGTCCGGGTCCTTGAGGCCGTGGCCCGTCAGCACGCAGGCGATGGTGGTCGCGTCGCCGCGGCCGTACTTCATGAGGCCAGCCACCGAGGCGGCCGACGCGGGCTCACAGAAGACGCCCTCCTCGCGAGCCAGGAAGCGGTACGCCGCGAGGATCTCGTCGTCGGTCACGGCGCGAACCTGCCCGCGCGAGGTGGTGAACGCCGAGACGGCCTCCTCCCACCGGGCGGGGTTGCCGATGCGGATCGCGCTGGCGATCGTCTCCGGGTTCTCGATCACGTGCCCCTCCACCAGCGGCGCCGAACCGGCAGCCTGGAAGCCGTAGAGGTAGAGGTCGTGGCCGCGCTCCTGGAAGCCCTTCCAGTACGCCGTCACGTTGCCGGCGTTGCCGACCGGGATGCAGAGGCCGTCGATCGTCGGAAGATCTTCGAGCAGCTCGAACGCGGCCGTCTTCTGCCCCTCGAGGCGCCAGGGGTTGACGGAGTTGACGAGCCCGATCGGGTGGCGGGCGCAGAGTTCGCGGGTGAGGTCGAGCGCCTGGTCGAAGTTGCCGTCGAGGGCAATCACCTTGGCGCCATGCATCAACGCCTGGGCAAGCTTGCCGGTCGCGATCTTGCCCGACGGCACGATCACCGCACACGTGAGCCCAGCGCGCGCGCCGTAGGCGGCGGCGCTGGCGGCGGTGTTGCCCGTCGACGCGCACATCACGGCCTTGGCGCCTTCCTTGACGGCGGCGCTCACGGCGGCGGTCATGCCGCGGTCCTTGAACGAGCCGGTCGGGTTCATGCCCTCGAGCTTGAGGTGCACCTCTGCGCCGACGCGCTCGGAGAGCTTCGGCGCATGGACGAGCGGCGTGGAACCCTCACCGAGGGTGATCACCGGGTCGTTGTCTTCAAACGGCAGCTCGGCGCGCCAGCGATCGATCAGGCCAACGCGGGACATCAGACGTTCTCCTCGTCAAACACACGGATGGCACGCGGCTCGCCGCGCACGAAGCCAAGCCCGCCGATCATGCCGATCGCTGCCGCCATCGCCGACTCCGGCGCGCGGTGCGTGATCATCACGAGGCGTGCGCCGTCGCCGCTGCCCTTCTGGGCGACCGAGCGGATCGAGATCTTCTGCAGGCCGAGGACCTGGGCGACCTGTGAGAGGACGCCCGGCTCGTCGTCGACCTCGAAGTGCAGGTAGAACGCCGAATCGACATCCGGGGCCTTCGGCAGATCAACCCACGCGTGCTTGGGCTCGTCGGCGCCATGCAGCACCGAGATCACGTCGCCGAGGACCGCGCTGGCCGTCGGTACGCCACCGGCGCCGGGGCCCTGCAAGGTGATCTCCTCCACGTGCGGGGACTCAATGGTCACGGCGTTGTAGGAGCCGTCGACCGACGCAAGCGGGTGCGTCATCGGCAGGAACATCGGGTGCACACGCACCGAGACGCTGCCGTCCGGGAGCTTCTCCGCGGTGCCGACGAGCTTGAGCGCCAGGTCGAACTCGCGGGCGTACTCCAGATCCTCGAGGGCGAGCTTGTCGATGCCGGAGTGGTCGACGTCGTCGATCGAGACCCACGTGCCGAACGCGAGCATCGCCAGCAGCGCCATCTTGGCGGCGGCGTCGGAGCCGCTCACGTCCTCCGTCGGATCGGCCTCGGCGAAGCCGGCGTCCTGGGCGTCCTTGAGCGCTTCGGCGTAGGACTCCCCACGCTTGGCCATCGCGGTGAGGATGTAGTTCGTGGTGCCGTTGACGATGCCGTGCACGCGATCGACGGGCGTGGCCGAGAGCGTGTCGCCCAGGACGCGCACGATCGGCACGGCAGCGCCGACGGCGGCCTCGTACCGCAGCGGCGCGTTGTTCTCCGCCGCGAGCGGGAACAGTTCGTTGCCCTTGCGGCTCAGCAGCTGCTTGTTGGCGGTGACGACCGGCTTGCCAGCCTCCAGCGCTCGGCGCACGAGCGCCTCAGCCGGATCCAGGCCGCCCATGAGCTCGACGATCACGTCGGCCTCGTCGACGATCTGCTCGCCGTTGCCGACGGAGCGCGTCAGGACACCGCTCACGACCGGACGCAGCCCGGTCTCGGCCTCGATCACGTCGGCCCGCTCCTCGAGCAGTCCGATCAGCGCTTTGCCGACCGTTCCGCGTCCAAGGACGCCGATCTTGACGACGCCGTCGTCGCCCCCGGGGTTACTCGACATCGCGTGCTCCAAGCTCTTCGATGGTCTCTCGGCGCACTACAACGCGGCTCTCGCCGTCGCCCACGAAGACGACGGGTGCGCGAGGCGTTCCGTTGTAGGTGTTGCCCGTGCTGAAGGTGTAGGCGCCCGTGGTCGCCATCGCGACGATGTCGCCGGCGGCCGGGGCAGGAAGATCAACGGCGTCGATCAGCACGTCGCCGGATTCGCAATGCAGTCCGCACAGCCGGCTCGTGGTGAGCGGCGTCTGCGCCGGGTCCGGAAGCGGCCGGTCGGCGATCGCCGCCTCGTACTTGGCCTGGTAGAGCATCGGCCGCAGGTTGTCTGACATGCCGCCGTCAACGGCGACCCACGTGGAGATGTTCTGCTTCACCGACGTGACGGTGTAGAGCGTGACCCCAGCGCGGGCCGTCATCGAGCGGCCGGGCTCGACGATCAGGTGGATCTGGTCGCCGACCGTCTCATGGACGGCGCCCAAGATGGCCGCGGCGTACTCCTCGAGCGTCGGCGGCTCCTGGTCCGCTCCGTAGGCGACGCCGAGTCCCCCGCCAACGTCGAGCACCTCGCACGGACCGGACGCGGCCACCGTGCGGATCGCGCGGTCAAAGTCGGCAAGCTCGAAGAGCTGCGACCCGATGTGCATGTGCCACCCGCGGAAGTTCAGCGAGCCGTAGTCCGAGTCGATCCGCTCGCGCGCCTCGATTGCCGCGTCGGGCGAGAGGCCGAACTTGGAGTCGGCCTGGCCTGTGGAGATCTTGTCGTGCGTCACCCCGCGCACATCCGGAGTGACGCGAATCAGCACGTCCTGCACGATGCCTTCCGCGGACGCGGCCTCGGCGAGGCGGCCGATCTCGTCGGGATTGTCGACGACGACGAACGCGACCCGCTCACGGACGGCGGCCGCAAGATCCTTGAGGGACTTGCCGTTGCCATGCACCACGATCTCGGATGGCTTCACGCCGGCCTTGCGCGCGATGAACAGCTCGCCAGCCGAGGCAACGTCGGCGCCAACGCCCTCTTCGCTCAGTGCACGGACGACCGCCGTGCACGGGAAGGCTTTGCTCGCGAAGACGATCTGCACCGGGCCGGGGTGCGCCGCGAATGCCGCCTTGTAGGCGCGAGCGCGGGCGCGCAGGTCGACCTCGTCGACCACGTACGCGGGTGTGCCGTATTGCTCGGCAAGCTGGGTAGCGGGCACACCACCGAGAACGAGACCGTCGACACCGACGCTCGCTCCGGCGGGCCAGGCTGCAGTGAGTGCAACGGCGACGTCAGACACAGCCGTGGAGTATGACCGGCCACCCCCTCCGTATGCTCGCCCGTGTGACGCTCGACGACCCAACGGTGCGATTGGCGCTGCTGGCAGTGGCGACCGGCGTGCTCGCCGGAGCCCTCGGCAGCTGGGTGGTGCTGCGTCGCCAAGCCTTCCTCGCGCACGCTTCGGGCGCGACGGCCTTCGCCGGAGCCAGTGTGGCCGCGGCCCTCTCCGTCGCCGTGTTGCCCGTCGCGCTGGCGTCGTCGGCGCTCGTGGCGGCCCTCACCGGTCGTCTTGCTCTCCGCCGGCCTGAGGCCGCGCAGGTCGCCACCGGGCTGGCCCTCTCGTGCGGCCTCGCGATCGGCGTCATCGCCACCCGCACCGGCGCTCCGCAGACGGGAACCTCCGTGCTGTTGGGTTCCACCCTGCTGGCCAGCGACGCCGACATCTTCACCGCCTTGGCCGTCGCCGCACTTGCGGCGGTCCTCTCGCTCGCGCTCGGGCGCTGGTGGCTCGCCTCAGCGATCCATCCGAGCGGGTCGGCGGCGAGCGGCGCGTTCTCGGGCGCCGGTTGGATTCCCCGCAACGCCGACCTCGTCTTGCTGCTGATGATCGGCGTGGCGTCGGCGGCCCTGCTGCCGGTCGCCGGTGCGCTACTGGCCGGCACGCTCTTGGTCGTCCCGGCCGCGACTGCCCAGCGGATCGCCCCGCACCCACGCCGGCTCGTCCCGCTCGCGGGTGCGCTCGCGACGGTGGAGATGCTCGTCGCGCTCCTGCTCGCCGACGCCACCGATCTGGCTCCCGGCGCGACCGCCGCGCTCGTCGCGGCGAGCGTCGACGTGGTCGTCGCCCTTGGCGTGGTCGCGTGGCGCCGCACCAACTCCCGCGAGGCGGTCGCCGTCGCATGAGCAGCATCAATCCTCAGCCGACGAACTCATCCGCGCCGTCGCCAGCTGGCAGCGCCGCGCCCGAGTGGACGGTCGTCGCCAAAGGCGTGGAAGTCACCTACCCCGGTGAGGCGCAGCCGTCGCTGTGCGGCTCGACGTTCTCCGTCGCCCGCGGGCAGTCCGTCGCGCTGCTCGGCGCCAACGGCTCTGGCAAGTCCACCCTGCTGAAGGCGATCACCGGCGAGCTGAAGGTGGGCGCCGGCGAGCTGACGGTGACCGGCAAGGTCGCCGCGGTCGGGCAGCATGAGCAGCTGCGCCGAGACATTCCGATCACGGCCGCCGAGCTTGCCGTGATGGGCGCCTACCACCGCACTCCGCTGCTGCGCCGGATCTCCAAGGCCGATCGCGCGCTGGCGGTCGAGTCGCTGCGGCGCGTCGGGCTGGCCGAGGTCGCAGGGCGGCCCGTCGCCGAACTGAGCGGTGGGCAGCGCCAGCGCGCCCTGCTCGCCCGCGCGCTCGTGCACGGCGGCGACGTCCTCGCGCTCGACGAGCCGCTCTCGGCGATCGACCCGGGTTCGGCTCAGCGCATCCACGAGGTGCTCGAGGAAGAGAAGGATGGCGGGCGCACGCTCCTCGTCGCGACGCACGACCTCAGCGAGTTGCACCGCTGGGACCGCGTCCTCGTGCTCGGCGGCGGGCGCCAGCTTGCCTTCGATGACCCGTCGGCCCTTGACGCCGAACTCCTGGAGCAGACGTACGGGCATACGCATGGCCATGGCCCGTGCGACCACGGCGCCCCCGGCGACGAACTCGCCCGGTGACGCTCCCGCTCGACCCCACGCTCCGGACGGCCTGGCTGGAGCTCGCGGCGATCGCTCTGCTCGTGGCGCCCGTCGGCGTATGGGCGCTGCATCGCCGGGCGCTCTTCGCCGCCGAAGTGATTCCGCACGCCATGATCCCCGCGGCCGGCGCCGCCGTGCTGCTCGGATTCGGAGTCACCTTCGGCGGTCTCGTCGGTGCGCTCGTGGGCGCGGCGTCGATCGCCGCACTCGGGCGCTCGGGATCGACCGACGACCGTGACCTCGATAGCGCCGCGACCACCGTCCTTGGAGCGGCGACCGGTCTCGGCGTGATTCTGGTGATTCAGGCGTCTGGGACACGCGGTTTGGAACGCCTGCTCTTTGGTGATCCGTTGGCCGCCACGACGGCGTCGCTGCTCTGGACGCTCGCCGGGGCGGCGGCAGTCGGCAGCCTCGCGATGGTGGGGCACCGGGCGCTGCTGGCGTCGACGCTGGGCGCCGATGCTGCGCGTGCCGCTGGCGTTTCAGGGGTCCGCGTTGAGACCATCGCCACGATCACGCTCGCCGTCGCGGTCGCCCTGGCGGCTGGTTCGGTCGGCGCCGTGTTGACGTTCGCGTTGGTCGTCGGCCCGGCAGCCGTTGCGACCCGCGGCGGTCACCGCGTCGGCGCGCAGATTCTCGCGTCGGCCGCGATCGGTTTGGTCGTCGTCACCGCCGGACTGGTCGTGTCGGCCAACGTCGACGTGCCTTCGGGCGCCGCCGTCGCCCTCGCCGCTGGCCTCCCGGGCCTCGCCGCGCTCGCCATCCGCCACTGACCCCAAACCGCCCGTCGAAGTTCACCGAGAAAAACTCCGTGAATCTCGACGGCCGGGGGCGCGTCAGACGGGGTTGGGTGAGCGGCCGCGGGTCAACGCGTAGAGCGCGACGCCGGCGGCGATCACGACGAGCGCCGTGATCTGCGCGACGGTCAGGACGCCTTCGACGCTGGGGTTCCGGCGCCAGAACTCGACGACGAACCGTTCAAGCCCACTGAGCACCAGGTAGAGCGCCACGAGCTTCTGGGGGCTGAGCCGGTCACGCAGCTGCCAGAGCACCAAGGCGGCCAGCCCCATCCAGAGCGTCTCGTAGATCGGCGTTGGGTGGACGATCTCGTTGGTCGGCACAACGCCGTCGGGAAAGGCCATACCCCACGGCACGTCGGTCGGGATGCCGTAGTCGCCGTCTCCAGAGATCTGGCATCCGATGCGGCCCAAGGCGTAGCCGAGGGCAACTGGCGCGACGGCAGTGCCGGCGAGCGTCCAGAGATCGGCGTCTCGCCACCGCGCCCAGAGCAGCACGGCCAGGGTCGCGCCGATCGCGCCGCCGTACCACGTCAGGCCGGAGCCGCCGATCAGATGCCCTACCGGATCGCTGAAGATCTCACCTGGGTCACCGAGCGCCCACCACAGCCGCGCGCCGACGATGCCGCCGACGAGCCCGGCGCCCGTCGCCTCGTAGGCGAGCTCTGGATCCCAGCCCAGCTCGCCGAAGCGGCGGTAGAGCAGCGCGCCGGCTGCCAGGAACGCCAGCGCCACGAACAACCCGAAGGTCTGGATCGTGAGCGGCCCAAGTTCGAGGGAGGAGACCACGGCGACGACAGTACCGAGGACGGCCACGCCAGGCCCCGGCCCTGCGGCGCGACGCCGCGAGCCGGACCGAGTGCGGCCTAGAGGTAGCCCATCGGGTCCTGCGGGGTGCCGTTCACGCGCACCTCGAAGTGCAGGTGGGGCCCGGTCGAGCGACCGGTGTTGCCGCAGAGGCCGATGACCTGCCCCTTGGTGACGGTCTGGCCGACCTTCACGGCGATCGACGACTGGTGGCCGTAACACGTCGAGAGGGAGTTCGAATGCTGGATGCAGGTGTAGTTGCCGTAGCCGCTGACGGAGCCGGCGATGGCGACGCGGCCTCCGTCGGCGGCGCGGATCGGCGTGCCGATCGGGGCAGCGATGTCGATGCCGGCATGCAGCCGGCCCCAGCGCGAGCCGAACGGCGAAGTGAACGTGCCGTTCATCGGGTAGATGAACTGGCCGGTGCCTTTGCGGATTGCGCCGGCCGGCAGCGCGCCGCGCAGGGCGCCACTGATCTTGGCCTGCTGCGCTTGCATCGCGGAGAGGTCTTCTTCGAGTTCGTGGCGCTCGCCCTTGACCTGCGAAAGCAGGGCGCGCTTGTCGTTGCGCGCCTCACGGACTGTCGCCTCGGTGGAGGCGACGTTGCTGCGCACGCGGGCAACCTCGTTGCGGCGTGCTGCCACGGTCGCGGTGACCTTCTGCTGCTTGCTCTCGAGTGCGTCGAGGCGCTGCTCGGTGCGGGTGGCGTCGGTCTTCGCCTCGGCGACGACCTTGATCACGAGCTGGTCCTTTTGCGCCAGGCGACCGAGGAACTCGCCGCGCTCCAGCAGCTGGGTGAAGCCGTCGGCTTCGACGATGACGGAGGCCAGATCGGTGCGGCCGTCTTTGTACTGCTCCACGAGGCGCGCCTCGAGCGTCTCGCGGACCTCGCGGAAGCGCTTCTGCAGGCGAATCAGGCGCGCACGCTCGGCGCGGAGTTCGGCCTGGGTGGCACCGAGGACTTCGCGTTTGGCGCTGAGGTCCTTTTCGAGGGTGCTCTGTCGGGCTGAGAGCGACTCGACGCGCTTCTCAAGGGTCGCCACGCGTCCCGAGTACTTGGCGATGTCCTGCGTGAGGACTTTCTCTTTGCCCTTGCGGTATTCGACTTTGCCTTGGGTCTTCTCGATCTTCTTCTCGAGTTCGGCGGCCGTCGGGGCACCGGTCCCGATCAATGGGACGACGGCCCACAGGCCAAGGCAGGAGCCGGCGACACCGGCGGTGAGAACGACGCGACGCATCAGACAGATGAGTTTGGCAGGAGCAGGGGTTTTGCGCGCAGGATGCCCTGCGCTAGGACCGGAATTCGACAGATCGCGCCAACGTCCTGCCCCAGAACGAGCGAGACCGGCGCGCGGCCGGTCTCAAAAAGAACGTCGTTCAAGCACCTGAGGTGGCTATCGCGCCGCAGATCTCGCTCGACTGGAACTGGTTTAGGCCTCTAGGCCGGGCCAGTTTCAGGCGGGCGGGAGATGCAAGCGAGAGCTGCCTCAGAGGCCTTCGGGGTGGCGGGCTTTGAAACCCTTGGTGACGCGGAGGGCCGGGCGCCAACGGGGGCCCTTCTGGCCGCCCGGGTCGCTGACCGCGGAGGTGTCGAGGCGCAGGCCGGCGATGACGACGAAGGCGTGGCCGGGGTTGGTGTAGACCGTGATCCACGTGCCGACGCCTGCTTCGCCCCAGGACATGAAGGAGGAGGAGTCGAGCGGCGACTTGAGCGTCTTGGCGCCCTTGAGCGCGAAGCTGACGGTGCCGGAGCAGTCGTAGCCGGTGTCGTTGAACTTGGCGTGGCCGCCGCCGTAGCGGTACGGCTTGCCGATCAGCTTGTTGGCAGCCCAGACGGCCTGCTGAACCTCAGCGGGCGCGTCGAGCGGAGCGGCGGCGGTGCCGTCGTCGAGAAGCTTGGCAACGTTGCCTGGAACCGTCGGCTTGGTGATCTCCACCGGTGCGGCGGGCGACTCAAGGGTGACACCTCCGGTGCGAGCAGCGGAGGCGGTACCGACGCCGGTCAGCCCGAGGGCGACAGCGAGCGTGAGGGTACGCAGGACGGAAAAGGCAGAAAGATGCATATGGGGGGCGCCTCCGGAGTTAGCTGACGGCCTCGCGCAGTGCGCGTCCTCTCGCTTCCAGCGTGAGGATTAGGCCCAATGGGGGTTTGGTTCCCCCGGTCGATCCCCACAGGGATCAATTCGGCGTGACGGGCACGGTACCACAAGGGTTGGGCGGAATCGTGCGACTGGCGCCCATGGCCCACCGACGCGTTCCCGCATCCGCAGACCAGTAATGGCGTATGCCCGTTGTTGACTGGGTGTTCGGCAGCTCCCGGCAAGACCCTTAGCCGAGTGTGCGCGACTTCACGCCACGATCGCTCGATATCGTGGCCCCAATGCCTCGTGCCTTCCCGGTCCTGCTGCTCGCCGGTGCCCTGTTCTCGAGCCTCACGCTCGCAGCGTGCGGCGGCGACGATCCGGCCCCAGCTACCTCAACTCCGTCGCCGACGACGCCAACGACGGAGGGGTCGACGACCGCGTCGTCGACCGCCCTTCCGGTGCCGCGAATGCTCACGAAGAACACGATGCGCGTCGACGCCGTCGATCCGGCGGCGGTAGCGGCGACGACCGCGCTGACGATGTTCCCGTCGACGGCTCGTGACCTGCGTCCCGACGCGATCACGCTCGCCGGCGCCGACGATTGGCGCGCGATCCTGCTCGCGGCACCGTTCGCCGCCAAGCCGCTCGGGTTCCCACTGCTGCTTGCCGACGGCCGCAATCTGCCGGCCGTCTCGTCTGCGGCGCTGCGCCAGCTTCAGCCCGCGGGCGCGAAGGTGATGAACAGCGCCCAGGTGTTGCGGATCGGCACGGCCGCTCGGCCTGAGGGCATGCGGTACCGCTACGTCACGGCGACCACGCCGGCTGGCCTGGCGAAGGCGGTCGATCGCCAGCTCACCAAGACGCGTGGGCGCGCGTCGTCGCGAATCTTGGTGGTCAACAGCGAGGATCCCGCCAGCGCAGCGCCGGCTGCGGCGTGGGCGGCGCGCTCGGGCGATCCGATCCTTTTCACGGGCGCGGGGACGCTCCCGGCCGACACGAAGGAGGCGATCAGCGAGCACGACAACCCGCGGATCTACGTGCTCGGGAGCTCGGACGTGGTCAGCAGCTTCGTGATCCGATCGCTGAAGGACATCCCCGGGACGAGCGTCTACCGGATCCAGCCACCGAACGACGACGGCGGCCCGGCCGATCTCGCGATCGAGTTTGCGCGGTATTCCGACCAGGACTTCGGCTGGAACTACCGGCTGCCCGGCCACGCGTTCGTGTTTGCGCCGACGAAGGACCCGACGTCGGCAATGGCGGCGGCGGCGCTGTCGTCCGGCGGGACCTACCCCGCGCTGCTTTACGTCGACGAGCCCGACCACGTCTCCCCCGCGCTGCGGAGCTACCTGCTCGACGTGCAGCCGGGCTACGACGAGCAGCATCCGCCCACGCAGACGTTCCAGAACCGTGGCTGGCTGATCGGGCCGACGACCGCCATTGAGGTTTCTACCCAAGCCCGGATAGATTCGCTGTTGGAGATCGTCCGTTCAGACAATCCCAACGCCCTCGGCGACTCTGCCGATACCCAGACGGCCCCGGAGGCCACGCCATGAGCGAAGCCGAATCCAGCGCCCGCCTCGGGCGCGCCCCGACGATCGACGACATCCTCGAGCTGTCTGGCCCGGCCACGCCGCACTTCGCGCTGCAGCTCCGCGGTCGCGTGGCGCGTCTGATCGACGGCTTGGATCCGGCTGACCCGGTTCGGCGCCTCGGTGAGCGAGAGCTCGAGCGACTTCGCCAGCTCGCGGCTGCCGGCGAGCAACGTGGCACCGCGCACGTCGAGGGTCTGCCGCACATGGAGTCATTGGCTCCGCCCGCACCGGCCGACGCCTAGTCCGATGGGCTGGGGCTCCGATGCATGGGAGCGCCTGAAGGCCCTCCCGCTGACGGTCGAGACCGTCGACTTCTCCTTCCAGCGCCTGCCGCTGGCGGAGTGGGAGCGGGTCACCACGATCTTCTCGCTCCGCGGACTCGGCGAGGAGGGGCTCGGCGAGGACGTCAACTACGACGCCGACGAGCATGAGCTCGCCCGCCACCAGGGCCCAGCCGTCGATGCTGTCGGCACGTGGACGCTCGGTTCTTTTTGTGCCTACGTCGGCAAGACCGATCTCTTCCCTGGCACGCCACCGGCCCACGAGGCGTCGCGGGACTACCGCCGGTGGGCTTGGGAATCTGCCGCGCTCGACCTCGCCTTGCGCCAGGCCGACACGGATCTCGCGACCGCGCTGGACCGCGCGCCGCGACCGGTCACGTTCGTCAGCTCTGCGCGCGTCGGGTCGCCACCGACGGTCGCCAACCTGCAGCCGCTTCTGGAGGCGATCCCTGATCTGCGCTTCAAGCTCGACGCCGGTGCCGACTGGGATGCCGCGTTCCTCAAGGAACTCGCCGCGCTTGACCGCGCGGATTGCGTGGACTTCAAGGCGTTCTATACCGGGACGGTCGTCGACACCGACATCCCGCCGGCGCAGGTCGTGGAGATCGCGCGTGCCGTCCCGGGCGCGACGCTCGAGGATGCCGCTCCCGGCGAGACGACGGCGTTGTTGGCCGAGCACGATGCTCACCGCCTCGCGTGGGATGCGCCAATCCACTCGGTCGCCGACATCGACGCGTTGCCCGTGACTCCGCAGCGGATGAACGTGAAGCCGTCGCGGATCGGCTCAATCCAGGAGCTGCTTGCCGTCTACGACCGCCTTGAGGCGCTCGGCGCCGAGATGTATGGCGGCGGCCAGTTCGAGCTCTCGATCGGCCGTGGCCAGATCATTCTGCTCGCCTCGCTCGTGCATCCGCACGGCGCCAACGACACCGCCCCGGTGGCGTTCCACAGCTTCCAGCCCGGTGGCGCGCTTCCGAGTTCGCCGCTGCCGGCGCCGCAGTCGCTGCGCGGCTTCCGCTGGCCTTCTGACGAGCGCTAGCTGTAGGTCCTAGGGACGTTGTTCCTTGAGGTCCGGGTGACCGTCTGAGAGAAGCTGGGGTTGCGAAGCCAACCAGCTATTCAGAGGTCACCCGGATGGAACAGCACGCTAACGCGGCGCTCTCGTTCGTTGCTAGGAAGCGTCTTGTTGAGGCGATTGAGGTGGTCGGGCTGACGTCCGCGGCCGAGGCCGCGGGCGTCAGCCCGAGAACCGCCAGGAAGTACCGCGATCGGTTTGCGGCTGAGGGGGTCGCGGGGCTGTTGGATCGCTCCAGCCGCCCGCATCGCTCGCCCAACCAAACGCCTCCGCAGCGCGTGGATGCGATCAGGAAGCTGCGCAGGGTTCGGATGTCTGGGCCGCAGATCGCCGAGCTCTTGGCGATGCCGCCGTCGACGGTATCGGCCGTGCTCAAGCGCGAGGGAATGGGCCGGCTGGGGCGGCTTGGGATGGAGCCGGTCAAGCCCTTCTTGGTGAGTGAGCCAGGCGAGGTGATTCACCTGGACGTCAAGAAACTCGGGCGAATCACGCGCGGTGCGGGCAAGCGAATCGGTGGAACGCTTGGCAGCGCTCGGGCCGCAACCGCCACCGATGCCGGTGGGGTGCGACGCGGGACAGCCGGCTGGGAATGCGTGCACGTAGCCGTCGATGGCTACAGCCGCCTGGCCTACGCCGAGGTGCTCCCAGACGAAACCGCGGTGACCACCGTGGCGTTCCTGCAGCGAGCGCTGGCGTTCTACGAGCAGCACGGAATCAGTGCTCGCCGAGTGCACACCGACAACGGCTCGGGCTATCGCTCAACCGCGTTCCGCGTGGCCTGCGGCCACGCGGGGCTGCGGCACAGCCGCAGCCCCGCCTACCGCCCCCAGACCAACGGCAAAGCCGAGCGATTCATCCGCACCATGCTCGGCGGCTGGGCCTACGGCGCCATCTACGGCAGCTCAGCCGAACGCACAAAAGCCCTCAACGGCTGGCTCAGCCACTACAACTACCGCAGACCCCACGCCGCTCTCGGCGGACGCCCACCAGGGAACAACGTCCCTGGCCCTTACA
>JAUMFO010000090.1:0-3916 GCA_032119795.1 Solirubrobacteraceae bacterium | reverse complement strand
TACGTGCTCGCGCTGACGCCCAGGGACGCCGCCGGCAACGCCGGCGCCACGAGGACCGTCGACTTCTCGGTGACCTCCTCGGCACCGGTCGCGCCCGCGACCGTGACGGTGAAGGCAGTGATCAACGGCCCCGACGGCCGCCAGATCGATGGCACCGCCAGCGGCTCGCTGACCTGCGCACGCAGCCCGGACGACGGGTTCACGACCGATCTGCCGACGATCACGTCCGGTACGACGGTCGACGTGACGGGCGGGCCGCGGTACGAGGGGACCATGTGCGGACTCTTCATCTCCCTTGCCGAGCAGCCCGGCTCAGTCGCCGGGTGCACCTGGACCTATGCCTCGACCCTGAACGGCGTGGCGGTGCCGGACGGGACCGGTGGCCGCGCGCTGAGCGGTGGGGCGAACCGGTACGAGACCACGATGGCCTGCACCGGAGGGCGGTACGTGACCACACCCCCGCCGGGGCAGTTCTCCACCAACCGCTGGAAGACCTACGGCAGTGCCACCCTTCCGAACTTCACGGCGACGGCGACGATGACGACGAAAGCCAACGAGTCCGGCGCGCTCGTCTGGCCTGACCCGGTCGACCCGAACGGCTGGCAGTTCAGCTTCTTCTCGACGATGAGCGGTGGCACCGGCCAGGCCGAGGGCGTCGCGCTCTCGTTCATCCCAGCGACGACCGTCCTCCCACCGGCCGGGTCGACACCGCTCGGCGGTAACGGCGGCGGCCTGGGCATCGGTGGCGTCCCCGCGACGACCGTCGCCCTCGACGCGTACGGCAACCCCGGCGACCCTGCGAACACCTTCGTCGGCATCGCGCAGAACTCGACGGCGAACAAGCTCAACTACGTGGCCAGCGCCGATCCGGGCGTGCGGCTGCGCGGCAATCCGGTGCAGGTCCAGGTGATCTACAAGGCCGGCGTGCTGACCGTCTTCGTGAACTCCAAGCAGCGGCTGCAGCGCTCGATCACGCTGCCGGACCGCGTCTACGTCGCGCTGAGCGGGTCGACGGGCTCGATCTTCCAGACGCAGCTCATCGGCAC
Organism: Solirubrobacteraceae bacterium; assembly: GCA_032119795.1. Classification (GTDB taxonomy): domain Bacteria; phylum Actinomycetota; class Thermoleophilia; order Solirubrobacterales; family Solirubrobacteraceae; genus JAGIBJ01. The sequence goes on along the minus strand of JAUMFO010000090.1, from coordinate 2,870 downwards.
CCTGATCACGCTCCCTGCGCCCTAGTCGCGCCTTCTCTGCCTCGCCTCCCGGCATGCGCTGAAGCCGAGCGCCCTGCTCACGCGCCTGGACGGAAGGCCGGGTAGCGCAGGTGGGGTGGGCTGTGGCAGACTCGTAGTTACACCAGTGAAACTACGCTGAGAAGAGTTTTCGAATGGCCAAGAGCACGTCCTACGCGGGGAAGACCGTCCTGATTACCGGGTCGGCGCGCGGCATCGGCTGGGAATCGGCCAAGCGCCTGCACGCCGGTGGCGCCAAGGTGTCGCTCGTCGGCCTGGAACCAGATCTCCTTGCTGAGCGTGTGCAGAGCCTGGGGGAGGACCGCGCGGCGTGGTTTGAGGCCGACGTGACGAACGTCGAGCAGCTTCAGGCAGCCGTCGACGGCACCGTGGCGAAGTTCGGTGGCATCGACGTCGCGATCGCCAACGCCGGCGTGCACTACGTCGGCGCGTTCAACACGGCGCCGCTCGCGCAGATCGAGCGCGAGCTGGAGATCAACCTCTTCGGCGTCGTGCGGACCGACAAGGTCGTCCTGCCGGAGCTGCTGAAGTCCGGCGGCTACCTGCTGAACATTGCGTCGCTCGCGGCTGCGACGCACGCGCCGCTGATGTCGGCCTACGCGTCGTCGAAGGCCGGCGTCGAGGCGCTCACGAACTCCATCCGCGTGGAGATGGCGCCGCAAGGCGTCGGCGTGGGCTGCGCGTACTTCGGCTTCATCGACACCGACATGGTCCGCGACGCGTTCAACGACGAGTCATCGCAGACGCTGGAGAAGCTCATGCCGGGCTTCATCCGCAAGACCGTCACCGTCGACCACGCCGTCGATGCCATTGAGCGCGCGGTCTTGAAGCGCAGCGACCGCACGTGGGCACCGAAGTACGTCGGCGGCGTGCTCGCCAGCCGCGGCATCGCCCAGCCGCTCTCCGAGAAGCGCATGCTGGCCGCCAAGGGGCGCATCCTCAAGGCGCTCGGCCAGGCCGAGCAGGCGCAGGTTCGCGACCGCGCCGCCGAGGCGACCGCCGCCTCCAAGGCCGCCAAGAACGGCAGCGCGAAGAAGACCGAGAAGGCCGGCGCAAGCAAGTAGCGCCGACTGCTCCGGGGCGGCGCCGTTGGGGGACGGCGCCGTCAACCCCAGCGGCGCCGGATGGCTTGGACGTGGCGTAGCGCGTTAGGCTTCGCCGCTCATGTCCACGCCGCGTGACCCCAACATCTACGACGTCGGCACGGAGTCGCGGGGCATCCCCGGCTACGCGTCGCTGCGCCAGCGCGTAGGCGATGCTGCCGGAAGCCGCCGGATCGGCACGAGCGTGTGGGACGTCCCCGCTGGCCAGGGCGCCTACCCCTACCACTTCCACTACGTCGAAGAGGAGCAGCTGATCGTGCTCGAGGGCTCGCCGCTGCTGCGTGACGCCAGCGGTTGGCGGCGCCTGGAGCGCGGGGCGGTCGTCACGTTCATGCCGGGCGCCGAGGGCGGGCACCAGCTCTACAACGACGGCCCGGGCAACCTGAAGTTCCTCTCGATCAGCACGAGCGGCGAGCCAGACATTGTCGCCTACCCCGACCAGGGCAAGATCGGCGTGTTCGATCGGCCGCCCGGCGAGGGCAAGCTCTGGCACCTCTTCCGCATCACCGACGAGGTCCCCTACGACAACGGCGATATCGAGCCCGTCGAGCCGCCCACCGGCCTCTAGCGCGGGGCGGCGAGGTGCGGGGCGGCAACGGCCGGTGTCCCCCCGCACGTGCGCCGCGGCTGGCGCGGCGCAACTCTTCGAACGGCAACGTGTCTTAGGGTCGACACCCCGCTGGAATACGGCTGCCCATCGATTCCCGCGGACCACCCACCCTCCGAAGGTCCCATGTCTCGATTCCCCCGTCCCGCCGTCGCGGGGCTTCTGCTCGCCGCCAGCCTCGTCCCGGCGGCTCCGGCTGCTGGCGCGGGCAAAGTCACCAAGCTCACCGAGCTCGAGGTCCGCGGGCAGATCTCCGCGCGCGGCGCCGTTGTCGCGCTCACGCAGGTCCACGGCGACGCGTCGACGCTGTGGGTCGGCAAGAGCGGGAAGCTGCCGAAGCCGGTCACGATCGCTCGCGCGATCCCAGACTGGGGCCAGCCGCACGTCGGGACGAGCGCCAAACGCCGGCCCGTCGTGATCTATCCGTCGTGCACGGATCGTGCCGTGGTTGCCACCTGCGACTTGCGCGTCTACGACGTGCTGAGCAACACCGACGCCGAAGTCTCCGGCGTGAACACTCCGGGGGTGGGAGAGACCGAGGGTTCGATGGACCGCGGCGCGATTGCCTTTACCCGCTGGACCGCCGCACAGGACCCGTCGCCGCTTGGCGAGGGCGGTTTCGGAGCGGAGACGACGACGCTGGCCTACCGCGCATTCGGCGCCACGGCTCGCATTCTCACGACCAACGGTGGCCAGCAGATCAACCTCAACCGCGGCCGCGTCGCGCAGGTGCGAGACACCGAGTCGACGTACGGCATCTGCGGCCGGCCGGCGGTCGAGGTCGTCCGCGTCGATGGCCACGCCACGAAGACGCTCGTCACCCACGGCTGCGGGCTGGAAGCGCAGACGATCGTGTCGCCGACGTTCATCGGCGACGACGTTCTCTGGGGCTTTCGGACGTACTCCGGCGGCAAGATCGAGCGCGCCGATGCGCACGGCGGCAAGGTGTCCACCGCCACCGTGAAGGGCGGCTTTGCCACGGTGTCGCCGACCGCGCGCACCGGAGCGAAGCTCATCACCGGCGACTACATCACCGACCCGGATAGCCCAGAGGCCGCCGACACGAAGTGGGCCCTCAAGCAGGTCGTCAGCCTGGACTTCTCCTAGCGGCTGAGGGTCAC
>JAUMFO010000089.1:0-2579 GCA_032119795.1 Solirubrobacteraceae bacterium | reverse complement strand
CGTCGCCGGTAACGCGGAACGCGACGCTGCTGATGCGCGGCTTGTGGTCGGCGCGGGTGCGGCCGACGTGCGTCTGCGAGCTGACGCGCAAGAGGGTGCCGGGGGTGCCGGAGACGTTCGTGATCGTCGCTTCGCCAACTTCGGGGCCGACAAGCGCGATCGCCGACGGCGAAGACAGCACGACCGGCCGGCTCACCTCATAGGACGCACTCGCCAGCTGGATGGTGAGGAACGGCCCGCCTTGATCGCGCGCCGCAGCCGACGCGAGGTCGGCGGCCTCCAGCAGCTCCGCCCCGTCGCGTGGACTGAGCACGTCGCCGGTACGCGGTACCTCTGCGTAAGCGCTCGCTGGAGCCAAGAGGCTGGCCAGCAACGCAATGAGCGTCCCCCGACGATGAATCACGCGCCGAGCGTACCGAGGCAGACCGGGGATTGGTAATTCGGCGGGGCCCGCGCCCGGAACGCCCAAAACGGGCGCTCAGCGCGCAAACCCCGCTCGACCCAACGAGGCCCGCGCCCGGAACGCCCAAAACGGGCGCTCAGCGCGCGAACCGCCGCCGGCGCTACCGGGCGGCTGGCGCAGTCGGTACGGCGCCGGCGATGCGCTTCACGGCGCCGCTGCTCGTGACGTAGGCGCTGGCCTCGTCGAAATCGCCGGCCGGCGGGGCCAGCGCGATCGACGTGGGCAGCGTCAAGCCGCGGGCCAGGCGGCAGGCCGCGCCGGTCGCAAGGTCGATCCGGTGGATCTCACCCGCGAAGTAGAGGGCGACGTAGAGCTGGCCACCGTCACCGAGGGCAATCCCGTCGGGGACGGGCGCAAGGCCGGCGAAGCGGTGGACGGTGCGCACGGCCTTCGTGGCGGTGTCGATCGCGACGATCCGGGAGGTCGACGACAGGCTCGCGTAGAGCGTGGCGCCGTCGTCGGAGAGCGCCAGGCCATTCGGGCCTCCCCCACCTCGCCACCAGGCCTTCTTCACGGTGCCGTCGGGCGCGACGCGATCGATCTGGCTGTCGGGTGTGTCGGAGGCGTAGAGCGTCCCGTCGGCGGCACGCGCGAGGCCGTTGCCGCCGATCATCTTCGACGCCAGCCGCGTCTTGGCCCCGGTCGCCGGGTCGAGCGAGAGCACCGACGACCCACCGATCAGCCGCCCAAACGAGTTGCCCTCGGCGATCACGAGTCGGCCGCCGGGCCCCTGGTCGATCCCGCCGGGAAAGCTCAGACGGCCCAAGCTCCTCGGTGTGGATGACGGCGCGTCAAGCGCGCGGATGGCGCCGCTGATCCAGTCGTCGTAGACCAGTCGCCCGGCCGCGTCGAACGCGGAACTCTCCAGGAACTGGCCGCCCGCCACGACGGTCGTGACGGGCCCGACTCCGGCGCACGCGCGGACGGCCGTCGCCGACGCACTCGACGGCACGACGACCGCCGCGAGGGCAACGACGGCAGAAGCCAGGACAGGCCGCAAGCGCATCACGCCAACGTACCCCCGAAGTGGTCTATTGCCAAACGGGACGCATCGGCCAGCCCGTGCGCCGAATCAATGGGCGACGACCTCGCGCGCCCGAGACGCGTCGCTGCCCTCGCCCGCTGACGCCGCAGCGCGCGTGTCGCCGGCCGACTCGTCCGCCGACGCCGCCGCTTTCGCCTGCTCGGCCAGCGCTCGCTTGCTCGGCAGCAGCGCTGCGGCGATCGTGCCGACCACCAGCACGCCGACGGCGACGGGCAGCGCGGCGCTGACGCCGTCGGTGTAGGCCTGCGGGCTCGCGTAGGAGCCGTGCGACTGGAACACCGTCGCCATCACCGCAACGCCGAGCACGCCGCCGACCTCGCGCAACGTAGACATCGAGCCTGACGCCTGGCCGGCCTCTTCTGGCCGAACCGAGTCGAGGATCATCGACGCCGACGGCGCGAACACGAGCGCCATGCCGGTGCCGGCCATGATGAATCCCGGCACCAGGGTGAGGTAGCCGACGTCCGTTGAGAGCGTCATCCACAGGTAGGCCATCGCGGCCGCTTGGAGCGCCAGGCCGACCGTCAACACGGCACGACCACCGAAGCGCGGGTAGAGCACGGCGCCGGCGATCGGGGCGACGAGCAGCGGCATGCCCGTCCACGGGAGCGTCATCACGCCGGCTTCAAATGGCCCGCGGCCCTGCACCACCTGGAAGAACTGGCTGAGGAGGAAGATCGCGCCGAAGATCCCGAAGAACATCGCGACCGACAGCACGTTGGTGCCCGAGAACGCGCGGCTCTTGAAGAAGCGCAGCGGCAGCATTGGCGCTGGCGCGACGCGCTCCCAGGCGATGAAGCCGCCGAGCAGGAGGGCGGCGCCGACGAAGCTGGCGATCACCGTCGACGATTCCCAGCCCGTCGCCGGCGCCCGGACGACGCCGAACACGAGTAGGAACAGGCCGCCGGCGGCGAGCGCCAGGCCAGGCAGATCCAGCCGCGACTCGGGGCCCTTGGACTCGCGCACGAAGATCAGCACGAGCGGGATCAGGACCAGGCCGACGGGCACGTTGAGCCAGAAGATCCACTCCCAGCTGATGCCCTCCACGACCGCCCCGCCGAGCGCCGGCCC
>JAUMFO010000088.1:0-2116 GCA_032119795.1 Solirubrobacteraceae bacterium | reverse complement strand
GGCGTCGTGGCCTGAGCGGCCTCCTCTGCGGCCTGCTCGGCCTCACGCCGCTTCTGCTCGGCGGCCGCCTCAGCGTCGGCGACCTGCTGGCAGGTGGCGCGAGCCGCGGAGGAGACGTCCTGCAGCGCCTGCTGGAGCTGGTTGACGAGCTCCGTGGAGGTGTCCGGCGGGAGCTTGGAGATCCGGCTCTGCGCGCCGTCGAGGCGGCCGCGCACGGCATCGCACCGCCCTTCGGCGGCGTAGCCTTTGATCGCGTCGAGGTCACCCGCCAGCTTCTGGGCGGTCGCCACCGGAATACCGGTGGTCGGCGGGTGCATCGCGAAGGCCGCGCCGGTGCCGACACCAAACGCAACCAGGCAGAAGAGGATCCAGCGGAAGGCCGTCATCGATCGCGCATCTTCGCTGGTTGAGCGGCCGGAGGCATCCGGTTCCTCATAGGCCCGCTCCCAAACGGTCCGCCAGGGCGTCCGGCAGCCCCGCGTTTCGAATGGCGGCCTGGGCGGTCACCACGTCGTATTCCACCCGGTGCCACTGGGCCGTTCGGCCCTCCATGTCGAGTTCGAGCCAGGCGGCGCGCGGGTCGCGGTCGCGAGGTTGCCCGACGCTGCCGGGGTTGAGGATCCAGTTGCGTTCGCCCAGCTCGATGACGTCGCCGTCGGTCCGCAGGATGCCGGCGGCCCCGCCGGAGACGGTCGAATCCAGTCGCCACGAGAGCGCCAGGTGCGAGTGGCCGACGAGGACGACCTGCTGGATCTGGTCTTCCAGGCAGGCGCGAGCGACGCCCGGCTCCACGACGTACTCCCACGCCGGGTCCCGCATGCTGCCGTGCGCCAGGCCGTATCCCAGCTGGTGCGTCGAGCTGGGCCAGGACTGCAGCTCGTCGCGCTCCTCGCTGGAGAGCTGCTGGGCCGTCCAGGAGATCGCAATGCGGGCCGAGCGCGAGAAGCCCTCGGCCGATGACGCACCAGCCGCGACGAGGTCGTGGTTGCCGGCCAGCTTGACGGAGCAGCGGTCGCGCAGCAGCGCCATGCACGCAGACGGTCGCGCGCCGTAGCCCACCACGTCGCCGAGCGACCACACGGCGTCGACGCCCGCCGCGTCGATCGCCTCAAGGGTGGCCTGCAGCGCCTCGAGGTTTCCGTGGACGTCTGAGAGCACTGCGACCCTCATGGCCGCAGCCCCCTCACGCTCCTGGAGCAGCGCCGGCGCCGAATTGCTGCTGGTAGCGCTCGACGGCGTCGTCGAGGGCGTCGGCCAGCTCACCGGCGAACGGTGGCGACAGGATGATCTGCGACGTGACCATGCCGACGGCCTCGCCGCCGGCGGGATCGGGCGTGCGGTCGACGTGCGCAAACGTGAGGGTGATCTCGTATTCGGAGACCGTCACGTCGGCAAAGTTTGCGTAGTCGGCGCGCAGCCCGTCGGCGGCGTGCAGTCGGTAGCGCGGTGGGTTCTCGCCGTCGGCCATGGCCCGCAAACTACCATCGGCCCCGTGCGCTACCTCGTGATCGCCGTCGGGAAGCTGCGTCCGCCGTACTCGGATGACGCCGACCACTACCTCGGTCGGCTCAAAGGCCATGCCAAGGTCGAGATGATCGAGGTCAAGACCGACGACCAGGTGGAGAAGCGGATCCCGCCTGGCGCCTACGTGGTGATGCTCGACGAGCGCGGCAAGAGCCGCGACTCGATGGCCTTCAGCCGCTTCCTCGATGACCGCCGCCTCGACGGCCGCCCGCTGGTTTTCGTGGTCGGCGGGGCCTACGGCCTCAAGTTGCCTGGTGCGCACGAGACGATCAGCTTCGGCCCGATGACGTTGCCCCACCAGCTGGCGCGGATCGTCCTGCTCGAACAGCTGTACCGTGGACTGTCGATCCTCGCTGGCTCGCCGTACCACCACGCAGACAATCCCGGGAGCTGAACCCCTTCTTATGCCGACCGATCCCGTGACCGACGCCGCGCTCAGCATCGACGCACGCCTGCGTACTGCGCTCGCGCTGCGCGCGAGCTCCGCCTCCGGGCTGGACGTCGATCCGGCAACGGTGGCGCTGAGCTTGCCTAAGCAGGCTGGCCATGGCGATCAGGCGACGAACATCGCGATGGTGCTCGCCAAGCGAGC
>JAUMFO010000087.1:0-1538 GCA_032119795.1 Solirubrobacteraceae bacterium | reverse complement strand
GCGGTAGGTGATCGTGTACTCCTCGATGAAGATGCCGGCGCCGTCGACCACGATTCCGGGGTCGCCCGCGGCGTCGTAGTAGAGGCTGAAGCCCGGGATCCCGCACACGGTCTTGTTCCACTCGGCGTTGTAATACGAGACCTCGCCGGCGGCGTTGGTCTGGAGGCTGAACGTGCCCTTGCCGTTCACGCCGACGCCCGTGTAGATCGCGTTCGCGTCGGCGGCGAGCGGGCTCCCGACGGCCATCAGCCCCGGCCCCTGGAAGTGCCGGGTTGCGGTCGTCGCCGCCTGCGCCGAGCTGGGAGCCGCCGCCAGTGCGACGGCGAGCAGCATCGGCGTCCCCGAGCCGACGATCGCCGCGAGCCGCCGCGGCTGCTGCGGAGGCCGCGTTGGAGCCTCTGGAGCCGCGAGGCGCGGCGCTTTGCGACGGGCTCGGGTGGGTGCGAGGGTCCTAGCTGGATGAGTGAGCGCGCGCATCGAGTCCGTCCGGGCGTGGTGGGAATGGCCCACCAGGATTGTCCGCCCCGGGCAGCAGACCGGTCAACGGTTCAGCGGCCGGTCGAGGAGTGCGCCACGACGGTCTGCGGCTTGTCGCGGAGCGTGGCCGAGTAGTCCGCCACCGGCAGGCGCCGCGCCCGCGCCCATTAGGGTTCGTCCTCGATGCCCAAGTACGTCGCCGCACTCGACCAGGGCACCACGTCGACCCGCTGCATCCTGTTTGACCGGGGCGGGCGGATAGTGGCGTCGGAGCATCGCGAGCATGAGCAGATCTACCCGCAGCCGGGCTGGGTCGAGCATGACGCCAAAGAGATCTGGTTCCGCAGCGACCAGGTGCTGCGCCGGGCGCTCCAATCGGCGGGCGCGACGGCACGCGACGTCGCCGCGCTCGGCGTGACGAACCAGCGCGAGACGACGGTCGTCTGGGATCGCCACACCGGCGAGCCGATCGGCAACGCGATCGTCTGGCAAGACACCCGCAGCGACGAGATCTGCGAACAGCTCGCCTCGGACGGCGGCCAAGACCGCTTCCGCGAGACGACCGGTCTGCCCATCGCCCCCTATTTCTCCGGGACGAAGCTGCGCTGGATCCTTGACCACGTGCCCGGCGCGCGCGAGCGGGCCGAGGCGGGCGCCCTGCTCTTCGGCACGATCGACACCTGGCTGATCTGGCAGCTCACGGGCGGGACGGCCGGCGGCGAACACGTCACCGACGTGACGAACGCCAGCCGCACCCTCCTCATGGATCTCGAGACGCTCGACTGGTGCCCCGAACTCGTAGCGGAGATCGGCATCCCCGCGCAGATGCTGCCGGCGATCCACCCGTCGAGCGCGGTCTACGGCGAGGTGCGCGTCGGCGCACTGACCGGCGTGCCGATCGCAGCGGCGCTCGGCGATCAGCAGGCCGCCACCTTCGGGCAGACGTGCTTCGCGCCCGGCGAGGCCAAGAACACCTACGGCACCGGCAACTTCCTGCTGATGAACACCGGCCAGCAGGCCGTCCGCTCCGAGCACGGCCTGATCACCACCGTCGGGTACCA
>JAUMFO010000086.1:0-1882 GCA_032119795.1 Solirubrobacteraceae bacterium | reverse complement strand
ACGGAATCAACACGCTCGACTCGCTGCGCGCGGTCTTTTCCTCGACGACGCTCTCGCTTCCGAGCGCCACGAAGGCGGGCCTCTTCGGCTACTCCGGCGGCGCCATCGCCACCGGCTGGGCGGCTGAGCTCGCCCCGACCTACGCGCCGGACGTTAACGCGCGGATCGTCGGCTCGGCGATGGGCGGCGTGCTCGTCAGCCCGGCGCACAACCTGCACTACGTCGAGGGCAGCACGATCTGGGCTGGCGTGATGCCGATGGCGATCATCGGCGCCTCGCGGGCCTTCGGCGTCGACATCACGCCGTACCTGAGCGCCTACGGCATGAAGGTCTACAACAAGATGAAGAAAGCCTCGATTGCGGAGGTACTCGGCGCCTACCCTGGACTCAAGTGGAAGCAACTCGCCAAGCCCGAGTACGCAACGCCCGAGGACGTGCCCGTCTATGTCGAGATCGTCAACCAGCTGATCATGAGCGCGGGTGGCTCTCCGACGACGCCGATGTTCATCGGCCAAGGCGCCAAGGGTGAGCTCGAGGGCACGCCCGGCAACAAGCCCGGTATTGGCCCCGGCGACGGCGTGATGATCGCTGGCGACGTGCGCAGCCTGGCTCGCAGCTACTGCGAGGACGGCACGAAGGTGCAGTACCGCCAGTACGACAACGCAAGCCACGTCGGCGCGATGCTCGCGTTCCTGCCGTCGGCGACGACCTGGCTGCGCCAGCGCTTTGCGGGCGTCGCTGCACCCGAGAACTGCGCGAGCATTGCCCCCGGCAACTCGCTGGCGCCGATCCCGACGAGCGTCCCCGCCGACCAGTAGTCGGCGGGGTGAGGCGTCCGCGGTTAGGCGGGCGTCTCGCTTTTGGCGTCGGAGGGGTCGTTGACGGCCTGCGACATCCCGCGCTCGACCATCCGCTTGTTGTTCTTGTCGCGGGCAATCACGAGCTCGATGAGCGGCATGAGGCCGCGGATCGCGAACTGGAATCGCACCCAGCGCGGCGCGAAGATCAGCTGGCGGCGCTGCTCGATGCCCTCCATCGTGATCTCGACGGCCTCCTCGACGGAGAGGCGCTTCTTGAAGAACTCCGGGACGCCCTGCAGTCCGCCGCCAGCCTCGCTGTCGACGGTGTCGCGGACGAGTTTGGTGTCGACCCACGAGTAGTAGACGGTGCCTACGCGCGTACCGGTGGGGTAGAGCTCCATGCGCAGCGCGCGAGACATGTTGTCTACGCCGGCCTTGGCGGCGGTGTAGGGGATCATCGCCGGCAGCGGCGAGATCGCCGACTGGGACGCGACGTTGAGGATGTAGCCCTTGCGCTCGACGACGTGGGGCACGGCAGCGCGGATGGTGTTCCACACGCCGGTGAGGTTCACGGCGATCGTGCGGTCCCAGTCGCTGTCCTGGAGTTCGCGAAGGGTGCCGACGGGGGCAACGCCCGCGTTGGCGACGACCACGTCGATGCCACCGAAGTGCTCGGCTGCCTCGTCGACGGCGGACTTCAGCCCTTCGCGGTCGGTCACGTCGGCGAAGAGGGCGAGGCCGCCCAGCTCCTCGGCGAGTTCGCCCAGGAGGTCCCGCTCCAGCCCGACGAGCGCCACCTTGGCGCCGCGGGCTGCGGAGGCGCGTGCGATCTGCGCGCCGATGCCGCGCGCGGCACCGGTCACGAGGACGACGCGGCCGTTGAGGTCATAGCGCTTAGCAGCCATAACGGCGAGCATAACGGCCGCGCAGCGGATTCGGTACCCCAACGTACCGTTTGCCGGTTCGCGTGGCGCGTTGTGGCGCTTCACAGCTGGTCTGGCCCGGCGCTGTCCGCGGTCCCAACGCGCGGGGCGCTACGTTCTGGGCGTGTCGGATTACATTGGTATCTGGTGGGCGACGAG
>JAUMFO010000085.1:36195-71394 GCA_032119795.1 Solirubrobacteraceae bacterium | reverse complement strand
GGTCGGGGCGCTTTGGGGCGTCTGCGCTGGCGTCGTCAGGGTTTCGGTCGGGGTGGGGTGGTCGCTTCTGGGACGCGGATCGCGAGGTCCGTTTACGGCCTGGCGGCCGGAAACGTACATCGCGACGCGGACTCTCCCTGAAGCGACCACCCCACCCGGGCCTGCTGCTGGCGGCGCCAGCGCGGCCGGCCCATGCGCCGCGAGTGGCCGTTGGCTACGCCGGCGTCTTCTCATGGGGGCCTGGGCGGTTGGCGGCGTTCTCGTCGTCGTGGGGTCGGGGTCCTTGGCGGGGCGGCGTTTGAGCCTGTTGGCGGCGGCGGGACTTCGCGGCCGCTGCGGCGTTTGAGTCGTTGGCGGCGGTGGAATCTCGCCCCTGCTGCGGCATTTGAGTCGTTGGCGGCGGCGGAATCTCGATCGCTACGGGGCCGGTGGGCGCCGCCGCACCGAGGGCGGGCGGAGTCCTCGTTTGAGCTGGTTGGCGGCGGTGGATTTGAGGTCGCTGCGGCGCCGGCGGGCGCCGGGCGCGGCGCAACCTGTGGGGGTTGCGGTGTTTTGGCCTTCGCGTTGGAGTTACCGGACGTCCGGTAACTCTGACGCGAAGAGCGCTCGGTGGCGCGTTATGTCAGGTAGATGCAACCGCCTGGGGTTGCATTGGCCGGCCTGAGCGCCGCGCGAATCCGGAGTCGCGTCGAACCCGCCGGACGTGCGGCGGTTTCAACGCGAAGACCGCCACGGGGCGCGTTATGTCAGGTAGATGCAACCCCTAGCGGTTGCGCGATCGACGAACGTGTCGATTTGGGGGCCCTGACCCCGAAATTCTCACGTTCACCGACTCGGCGACACGAATGCAACCGCCAGAGGTTGCGGCCCGCCCGCCCGCTCAGACACCGGTAGGCCCGCCTCGCTGAAGCACGCTCCGCCCTCGCTGATCAGACGCCCACCGGCCCCGAAGCGATCCCCATTCCGTCGCCGCCAACCCGCTCAAACGCCGTGGGGGCCGGGAAGTCCCGCCGCCACCAACCCGCTCAGGCGCCGTTGCTGCGACCAGGCCGAGGATCACCCCGGGCCGCGGTCCGGCCCGCCGCAGTTACCCGCGGCGGTAGGGGTCTACGAGGACGTTGTCGACGTAGATGTCGTCTTCGGCCTCGAAGATGATGCGGGCCAGGACGCCCTTGGCGAGTTTTGATGCCGGGATCTCGGTGGCGAGTTCGTGCTTCGCCGAGGCGCCCCATTTGGTGGCATTGCCGTTGGTCTCGCCGACGAGATCGTCGTCGATGTCGGACTCGCCGATCACCTTGTAATCGATCTCCATCTCGACTTCGCCGCCATACGTGACGAAGCGGAAATGCGGGTTAGCGGGTGTGACGCAGAACCAGGGCGACACGACGCGCCCGTTGTCGTTGATCTTCAGCGCCTTGGTGCCGGCGAAGACGCCGATGTTCTCGTTCGTGTTGACGACGCTGGCGCCGTCGAGGCTCCAGCCGGGTGCGCCGCCCTCGAAGCTGCCGCCCGGGGCGAACGCGTAGTCGGCCGTGTCGCCGAACGCCTGGAACGCCTTGAAGGTGGGCGTGTCGGCGCAGGTCTCCGTCATCTCGCTCACGGCGTTGGCCGTCACGGCGGCTGCAGCCGCGGCCGTCGTTGCGGCATCCGTTGTCGCCGGCACAACGGGGGCGGCCACGGCCGTGACTGGTGCGGTCACGGCGGTGACGACTGGGGTGGCCACGGCCTTCACGGGGGTGCTTGAGCCTCGACGACCAGCGTTGGCCGACGTCGGCACTACCGCCAGTGCAACGAGCGCGGCGGCGAGGAGAGGACTGAGGGTGCGTGCGTGCAAGTTGAGAGCCGATCGGGCCGGAGCCCCAGGAGCAGTCGAGAAGTGCGACTTGATCTGGAAGCTTAGGGACCGGAATCAAGCAGATCGGCCAAACGTCGAGTCGCTTGAGCACGCTTCCTGCCGAGTTCCCACCGAAGGCCCAGCAATCGACGTCCGCCTCGCAGGTCACATCGTCGCGGGACATCCCGGACGACCATCGCGTGAGATTCTGGGCTTGGAGCGGCATCGCCGCGCAACCGCTTTACCCGAGAGAACCGCAGGAATAGGTTGGACAGGTGAGTCCACATCCTGCTCCAGCGGTCCCGCCGGTCGCTGGCACGCGACCCTCGCGCTTCGGCGCGCTTGAGCCAAACGGCGATGTCCCCACCGCGCAACTTGCGTGGAAGCGCGAAGCGGTGCCGCTGTGGCTTGGCCTCGTCTTCGTCGTCGGGTACGGCCTGGTTGCCCAGTTGTCGGTCGAGTTGGCCGTGGCTCAGGGCGTCTCGCCGTGGTATCCACCGGTTGGGCTGAGCCTCGCACTTGTGCTCGCGTGCGGCTGGCGCGCGATTCCGTGGGTGTTCGTTGCAGACAGCCTGCAGCTGTTCGTCAGGGCGGGCGGCGACGACGCGCTCGATGCGGTCGCGCAAGGCCTTGCGCAGGCTGCGTTCTGGGGCACGACCGGGCTGCTCCTACGCCCCAGACTCACCGTTGAGCCTGCCCTCAGTCGCCTCAGGGACGTGCTCTGGTTCGCGGTCGCCACGATCGCTGGGTCCGCGGTGGCAGCGCTGGCGGGCGCCGCACTCCTGGTGGAGCTGCTCGACGGCCTCAGCTACGCCAGCGACTACGAGGGGATGGTGAGGGTCTACTTCGTGGGCGACGCGATCGGCATCCTGACCGTCACTCCAGCGCTGCTCATCGTTGCCGGGCTGCCGAAGCGCGCACCGCAGGCCGCGGCAGCCGTGCGGGAGGCGGTTGGACTCGGCGCCGAGTTCTGGGCAATGCTGGCCGCGACCCTTCTGGTGCCGGCGATTGCCATCCAAGGCCCCGGGAATCTGCTCCCGGTCGCCCCGCTGCCGATGGCGTGGGTGGCGCTACGACTGGGCATGCCGGCCGCAAGCGTGGCGCTGCTGCTGTGGTCGATCTCGGCGGTCGTCGCGTTTGCGCTCGGCAGCAACGACATCGGGCTACGGCTGATCTCGGCATCGATGGTGTCCGGCGGCCTGCTTGCCGTGTTTGCGGGGGCCGTGGTGACGGAGCGCGAGCGCGGCCGGGCCCGGCTCGCCTACCTGGCGCTCCACGACGAGGTCACCGGGCTTCCGAACCGCCGCGGCTTTGAAGCGTCGGTAGCCGACGCGCTTCAGCGCGGCGATCGACGCGTCGCCGTGCTGCTCGTGAGCCTGACGGGCCTCGGAGAGAGCACCGACGGAGCCGTACCCGAGGCGGTGTTGCTGCAGGTAGCCGATCGGCTTCGGCTGCTGACGGGCGCCGAGTCGACGATCGCGCGTATTGGAAGTCGCCGGTTCGTCGTCCTCGTCGACGGCCCTGAGGCGCAGGAGACCGGCCGTCTCTCGGCACGGCTCGTCGCCGGCCTGGAGCGCCCCGTCGTCGTCGACGGCCACGAGTACCTGCTCGGCCCGGTGGTCGGCAGCGCCGACGCCCACCCCGCCGCAGCCCCAGGCACCGCCCTGGCGCAGGCCGCGCGAGCAGCCGGCGCCGCCGCGATCGATGGGGCCACCGCCGCCGACTACGCCGATGTGGCGCCGGCTGCGGAGGAGGAAGACGGATTGGCGCGCGACCTACGGGATGCCATCGGCACCGATCAGCTGACGCTGGCCTTTCAGCCGATTGCTTCGATCCGCAGCGGCGCCGTATTGGGAGCCGAGGCCTTGCTGCGGTGGACGCATCCAGAGCGGGGGCCGGTCGGGCCGAACGAGTTCATCCCCGTCGCGGAGGCATGCGGACTGATCCTGCCGCTCGGGCGGTGGGTCCTGCAGGAGGCGTGCAGGGTCGCTGCCGGGTGGCCGGTCGAGCGCGACCCGCTGATCGTGCACGTCAACATCTCACCCGTCCAGCTTCGTGACGAGGGGCTCGTCGACGACGTCGGCGATGCCCTCGTTAGCTCTGGCCTGCCGGCGTCGCAGCTGTGCCTTGAACTCACGGAGTCGGGGGTGTTCGACGACCTCGACGTCGCAGCCAAGCGCATCCTCTCGCTCAACGATCTCGGCGTCAGCGTGGTCCTGGACGACTTTGGCACCGGCCACAGCTCCTTGCAGTGGCTGCAGCGCCTGCCGGTCTCGGCACTCAAGATCGACCGGTCGTTCGTCAGCGGCATCGATTCCCGCCCGGTCGACCTGGCGATCGTGCAGGCCACCCTCGGGCTCGCGACGCTGCTGGGACTCGACACCGTTGCCGAGGGGGTCGAGACCACCGATCAGCTGGCGGTGTTGCGTGAGCAGGGGTGCACCTCGATCCAGGGATACCTGCTCTTGCGCCCTGTCCCGGCGGCGCGGTTCTTGGAATGGCTCGTCGACTACGAACCGGTCGTCGAGACCGCCGATCAGACGATGTTCTAGCGACCCCTGCGGCCAGATTCGGCGATTACCCGGTACGCGCCAAACCCCGCGAATCGCCCGTCCGCATTGGAGTTCTTGCCGCTTTGTGACATTTCCCCGGGTATTGCGACTTACCGATTTTTGGGTCTACCTTGGGCTCCATCAGGCCGCCGTCTGGGGAGAACCGCCATGAGCCCGAACACCACCTTGATTGAGTTGCGTCACGACAGTGACCTGCTGTCGGTCCTGCGGACCGACGGCCCGTGGGCACGGCCCGCCGACGGAGCCGAGGGTCTCATGCACGCCGTGCTCACCTTCCTCGTTGATCGCCGCCAGCAGTTCCCGGCGCAGCTCTCCGACGGCGCGTTCCTGACGCCCGAGCGGCTCGTCCGCGCGGTGGCGCTCTCCCGTGGCTGCGACGCGACCGATCTCGCCTCCGCGCTCTTCACCCTCCAGGCCGATCGCCTCGTCGAGTCCTGCGGCGCCGCCGTCGGCCAGTCCCGTTGGCGCGCCACCGAGCATGCGATGTACACGGCTCGTACCGCGCGCATCGCCGCCTGAACCGGGGCCAGGCCGAGGCCAAGCGGCCGCTCCAATGGGTGCTCGGCCCACTCCGTGGTGCATCGGGTGGGCGGCTCCGCGTCCGCGCTTGACCGCAAAGTCGCCCGCCCTGGCGGGCCTAGTGTCGAGGCACCACGGCCAACCGCAGGAGTGCCCATGCCGCACAAGACCACCGCCCAAGACCGCGCCGTCATCGCGAAGTACGTCCTTGAGGCCCACGGCAAAGAGCGTCAGCTCGAGACCGCGTTGCGAGCGCAAATTGCCGGCGCCAAAGCGCCCGAGGTCGAGCAGGCGCTCGTCGATCACCTCGACGTGACGCGCGACCAGATCGGCGCGCTGGAGCAGCGCCTGGCCGAGCTCGGAGCTGAGCCGTCGTCCTTGCCTGGTGTCGCCGCGCTCGAGGCCGGCGCAGGCCTCGTCTCCACGGTCGCCAACAAGTCGCTGGCGCTCGCCAAGGGCCCCGTGCAGCTGCTGCGTGGCACGAGCCCGGCAGACAACGAGGTGCGCAATCTGCGCGATTGCTACTGGAACGAGGCCGAGGAGATCGCCCACTACAGCGTGATCGCGTCGATCGCCAGCCACCTGGGCGACACGAAGACGGCCCAGCTCGCCCGCCGGCACCGCAAGCAGGAAGAGGAGATGCAGGCGACGCTGGAGCAGCTCATCGACGACGCCACCCGGACGGTCGCCGAGCAGGAGGGCACGCTGCCGCCCGTCCGCCAGCCCGCGCACGCCTGAGCGGCGACGAACGCGCTGCGGCGGGTGTAGCCGTCGCGCATTGATCGGGGCGGCGGCCGTCAAGACGCCGTCAAGAACGCCCAGGACGCATCGTTCTGGGCGCATGGTGCACGAGCCATGGTTTCTCTCGTCGTCGCGATCTCCTCCGCCAATGGCGTGGGACTGGTCGCCGCTCTCCTCCTGCTCGTGTACCTCGTCTACGCCATCGCGCGGGCGGAGAAGTTCTGATGTCGGTCGCGCTCTCCGCCCTGCTTCAGGCCGCGCTGGTCGGGGTCACCGTCGGGCTGCTCGCCGGGCCACTGGGCAACTACCTCGCGCGGACGTTCACCTCCGAGCACCATCTCGCGCCTGAGCGCCTCATCTACCGCGTCGGCGGCATCGACCCCCGCGCCGACCAGCGGTGGAGCGTCTACCTCGCCTCGCTGCTCGGGTTCTCACTCGCGTCGATCCTGTTCCTCTTCGCGTTCCTCAAGCTCCAGGGATCGCTTCCGCTCTCGCTCGGCATGGGCGCGATGGAGACGAGCCAGGCGTTCAACACGGCCGTCTCGTTCGTCACGAACACCAATTGGCAGAGCTATAGCGGCGAGTCGGCGCTCGGCCACCTCGTGCAGATGGCCGGCCTCGCCGTGCAGAACTTCCTCAGCGCCGCCGTCGGTATCGCCGTTGCTGTCGCGTTGATCCGCGGCTTCACGCGCAACGGCACCGATCGCCTCGGCAACTTCTGGGTCGACCTCGTCCGCGCCGTCATCCGCGTGCTGCTGCCGCTCTCGGCCGTCCTCGCGGTCCTGCTCGTGCTCGGCGGCGTGGTCCAGAACCTCGTCGGGCCCCACGAGATCACCACGCTCGCTGGCGCCAGGCAGCAGCTGCTCGGCGGACCGGTCGCCTCGCAAGAAGCGATCAAAGAACTCGGCACCAACGGCGGCGGCTTCTTCAACGCCAACTCCGCCCACCCGCTCGAGAACCCGAACCCGTGGACGAACTACCTCCAGATCGTCGCGATCCTGCTCATCCCGTTCGCGCTGGTGTCGGCCTTCGGCAAGCTCGTCGGTGATCGCAAGCAGGCCCGCACGGTGATGGCCGTGATGGCTGGAATCCTCGGACTGATGGTGCTCGGCACCACGGTCTCCGAGCTGGCCCACCCAGGCGCCGCTTCGCAGCTGGCGGGCGCGGCGATGGAAGGCAAGGAGACCCGCTTCGGCGTCCCGGCATCGACGCTCTTTGCGTCGGCGACGACCGGCACCTCGACCGGTGCCGTCAACTCCATGCACGACTCGCTCAGCCCGCTCGCCGGCGGCGCGGTGCTGCTCAACATGGCCCTCGGCGAGATCGCTCCAGGCGGCGTCGGCTCGGGCCTCTACGGGATGCTCATCCTCGTCATGGTCGCGGTGTTCATCGCCGGCCTGATGGTAGGGCGCACGCCGGAGTACCTGAGCAAGAAGCTTGGCCCCAAGGAGATCAAGCTCGTCGCACTCTCCATCCTCGTGACGCCGCTCGTCGTGCTGACGGGCACCGCGATCGCGATGTCATTCGACGGGCCAAAAGCGTCGATCTTCAACCCAGGGCCGCACGGCCTCACCGAGGTGCTCTACGCGTTTACCTCGGCGGGCAACAACAACGGCAGCGCGTTCGGAGGAATCAGCGCCAACACGACGTTCTACAACCTCATGTTGGGCGCCGCGATGCTCCTCGGCCGGTTCCTGCCGATCGTGCTCGTCCTCGCTCTGGCCGGCTCCCTCGGGCGCCAGCGTCAGACCCCGGCCACCACCGGCACCCTCCCGACGAACACGCCCCTGTTCGCCGGGCTCCTCTTCGGCGTCGTCCTGATCGTCGCCGGTCTCACCTACCTGCCCGCGCTTGCGCTCGGGCCGCTCGCGGAGGGCATCCGATGACCGCTGTCTCCCCTTCCTCCTCAGTGCTCAACCCTGAGCTGCTGCGCTCGGCCATTCCCGGGGCCGTCCGCAAGCTCGACCCGCGCCTGATGGCGCGAACGCCCGTGATGTTCGTCGTCGAGGTTGGCGCCGTCTACGCCACGATCCTGGCCGTCAGCGAGTCGACGACGTTCGCGTGGCTGCTCACCGTCTGGCTCTGGCTGACCGTCCTCTTCGCGAACTTCGCCGAAGCCGTCGCCGAGGGCCGCGGCAAGGCGCAGGCGGATACGTTGCGCAAGGTCAAGACCGACGCTGAGGGCCGGCGCATCGTCGATGGCGTCGAGACGCTCGTGCCCGCGTCGGAGCTGCGCGTCGGCGACCATGTCGTCGTCGAAGCGGGCGAGGTGATCCCCAGCGACGGCGACGTCGTCGAGGGTGTCGCCAGCGTCGACGAGTCGGCCGTCACCGGTGAGTCCGCGCCCGTGATTCGAGAGTCCGGGGGAGATCGCAGCGCCGTGACCGGCGGCACGAAGGTGCTGTCCGACCGGATCATCGTGCGGATCACGGCCCGGCCCGGCGAGACCTTCATCGACCGCATGATCGCGCTCGTCGAAGGCGCCGCCCGCCAGAAGACGCCGAACGAGGTCGCGCTGAGCATCCTGCTCTCGTCGCTGACGATCATCTTCCTGCTGGCCGTCGTCACCCTCCAGCCGCTCGCTACATACTCGGGCGCCGCGCAGCCGGTGATCGTCCTGATCGCCTTGCTCGTGTGCCTCATCCCGACGACGATCGGCGCGCTGCTCAGCGCGATCGGTATCGCGGGCATGGATCGCCTGGTGCAGCGCAATGTGCTTGCGATGAGCGGCCGTGCCGTCGAGGCCGCGGGAGACGTCTCGACCCTGCTGCTCGACAAGACCGGCACCATCACCTATGGCAACCGCCAAGCGTCGGAGTTCATCGCCGCGCCTGGCGTGACAGCCCACGAACTCGCCGAGACCGCCCGCCTCTCGAGCCTTGCCGACGAGACCCCCGAGGGCCGCTCGATCGTGACCCTTGCCGACGCTGCCCTAGGCAACGATTCGGAAACGGACCGCGGTCCACTGCTCCAGAGCAACACTGGACCGCGGTCCGTTTCCAGCCACGGTGGCGAGTTTGTGCCCTTCTCCGCCGAGACGCGCATGAGCGGCCTGGATCAGCAAGGGCGCCACGTGCGCAAAGGCGCCGTCGACGCCGTCGCTCGGTGGCTCTCGGAGCTCGACGCGCAGCTCCCGCCCGAGCTCCATGCCGCAGCCCAGGACGTTGCCCGTCGCGGCGGGACCCCGCTGATCGTGGCTGAGGCCGTCGATCTCGGCGAGGCCCGCGCCCTGGGCGTCGTCCACCTCAAAGACGTCGTCAAGGAGGGCATGCGCGAGCGCTTCCAGGAGCTGCGCGCGATGGGAATCAAGACGATCATGATCACGGGAGACAACCCCCTCACGGCCGCCGCGATCGCCGAGGAGGCCGGCGTCGACGACTTCCTTGCCGAGGCCAAGCCCGAAGACAAGATGGCCCTGATCCGCAAGGAGCAGGAGGGCGGCAAGCTCGTCGCGATGACGGGGGACGGCACCAACGACGCCCCCGCGCTCGCCCAGGCCGACGTGGGCGTGGCGATGAACTCCGGCACCAGCGCCGCCAAGGACGCGGGCAACATGGTCGACCTCGACAGCGACCCGACGAAGCTCATCGAGATCGTCGAGATCGGCAAGCAACTGCTGATCACCCGCGGCTCGCTCACGACCTTCTCGGTCGCCAACGACGTGGCCAAGTACTTCGCGATCCTGCCGGCCATGTTCGCGGTGCTCTACCCAGGGCTCGGCCAGCTCAACGTGATGGGGCTCGCGAGCCCGGAGTCGGCGATCTTGTCGGCCGTCATCTTCAACGCGCTGGTGATCGTCGCGCTGATCCCGCTGGCGTTGCGCGGAGTGAAGTACACGCCGTCGTCGGCTTCGGCGCTGCTGCGCCGCAACCTGCTGATCTACGGCGCAGGCGGCCTGATCGCCCCATTCATCGGGATCAAGCTCATCGACCTCATCGTCCAGTTCATCCCGGGGATTGCATAGATATGACCCTCACCAGCTCAGCCCGCCAGCTCCTGGCCGGCTTCCGTGTCCTGCTCGTCCTGACCGTCGTGGTCGGCGTGCTCTACCCGCTCGCCATCACCGCGGTCGCCCAGGTCGTCTCGCCCGGCAACGCCAACGGCTCCCGCGTGGAGGTCGCCGGCAAGACCGTCGGCTCCGACCTCATCGCCCAGCCGTTCGACGGCCCCCAGTGGTTCCAGCCGCGCCCCTCGGCCGCCGGAGAGGACGGCTACGACACCCTGGCGTCGGCTGCGAGCAACCTGGGACCCAATAGTCCCGATCTCGTCGACGCGATCAAGGAGCGCCGGGCGGCCTACGCCGAGACGAACGGCGTTGCCCCCGCAGCCGTGCCGGTCGACGCACTCACCGCCAGCGCCAGCGGCCTGGATCCGGACGTCAGTCCGGAGAACGCCCGCCTGCAAGCGGCCCGCGTCGCCCGGACCAGGGGCTTGTCGACCGCACAGGTCGACGCGCTCATCGCCGACCGGACCAAGGACCGCACCCTCGGAGTGCTCGGCGACGAGCGCGTCAACGTGCTCGAGCTCAATCTCGCCTTGGAACGCGTCAAGCGATGACGGAGTAGAAAGGGTCGCAGCGATGGCGCGCGGAACCCTCAGGATCTACCTCGGCGCAGCACCGGGCGTCGGCAAGACGTACCGGATGCTCGAGGAGGGTCGGCGCCGCGCTGAGCGCGGCGCCGACGTGGTGATCGCCGTCGTCGAGACCCACGGCCGCAAGCGGACGGCCGAGCAGCTCGGCAACCTGGAGGTCGTGCCGCGGCGGTCGATGAACCATCGCGGGGCGCAGTTCGAGGAGATGGATCTCCAGGCCGTCCTCGACCGCGCGCCACAGATCGCGCTCGTCGACGAGTTCGCTCATACGAACATCCCCGGCTCCCGCAACGCCAAGCGCTGGCAGGACGTCGACGTGCTGCTCGACCACGGGATCAATGTGATCTCCACGCTCAACGTGCAGCACCTGGAGTCGCTGGGCGACGTGGTCGAGGAGATCACCGGTGCCCGCCAGCGCGAGACGGTTCCCGACGAGATCGTCCGCCGCGCCGAGCAGGTCGAGCTCGTCGACATGGCCGCCCAGGCGCTGCGTCGCCGTCTGGCCCACGGCAACGTGTACTCGGCCGACAAGATCGACGCCGCCCTGGCCAACTACTTCCGCGAGGGCAACCTGCTCTCCCTGCGCGAGCTGGCGCTGCTGTGGACGGCCGGTCGCGTCGACGAGGCGCTGCGCCGCTACCGCGCCCAGCATGCAATCGAGGGTGCCTGGGAGACGCACGAGCGGGTGGTCGTCGCCATCGACGGGACGCCGCACGCCGAGATGCTCCTGCGCCGCGCGGCGCGCATTGCCGAGCGCAGCGGTGGCGAGCTGGTGGCCGTCCATGTCGCCCGTTCCGACGGCCTGGCGGGCGGCGGCTCGCCCGAGGCGCTCGCCCGCCAGTCGACGCTCGCCGCCGAACTCGGTGGCACCTACCACCTGGTCGTCGGCGACGATGTGGCTGAGGCGCTCGTCGACTTCGCCCGCTCCGCTGAGGCGACCCAGCTCGTGCTTGGCCCGCGGAGTCGTTCAAAGCTCGAAGGCCTGCTCGGCGGCGAGTCCGTCAGCGAGCGAGCCACGCGGCTCTCCGGCCCGATCGATGTGCACATTGTCGCCGATGAAGCGGCCGGTCCTCGGCGTCGACTCCCTGGTCTCGGCGCTGGGCTCGGCACGGCTCGCATGGCCATCGGCCTCGGGGTGGGCGCGCTGCTGCTCCTCGTGATCACGGCGCTGTTCGATCGCGTCGTTGATCCGCCGGCGGTGCAGACCACCTATCTGCTCTACCTGGGGGCGGTCTTCGTGGCCGCGCTGATCGGCGGGCTCGTCCCCGCCGGGATCACAGCGCTGGTCGCCGCCCTGCTCGTCAATTGGTATTTCACGCCGCCCGTCCACACGCTGACGATCTCCAGTCCCGAGAACGTGGTCGCGCTCCTCGCGTTCCTGGCGTTTGGGCTGGTGCTCGGATGGGCGGTCCAGGCGGGCGCACGCCGTGCGGAGCAGGCCGCGCGGTTTGCGGCGGAGGCCAACGTGCTGGGGCAGCTTGCCGGCGGCGTCCTGCGCGGTCGCACCACGCCCGCGGCGCTGCTGAGCCAGCTCCGTGAGTCGTTTGGCCTGGAGCGCGTGGAGTTGGAGCGGCTCGTCGACGGCGGGCCGGATGGCGACGCTCGCTGGGAGCAGGTCAGCGTGGTGGGCTCGGGGACGCGCGCGACCGACGCGAACGTCGAGGTGACCACCGTCGAGGTGGACGACCGCCGCCGGCTGAGGATCGTCGGCCGGCGACTCGCCGCGTCAGACCTGCGCGTCTTCGGCGCGTTTGCGGCACAGATCGGCGTCGCCCTCGACACCGCCGCCCTGGCCGAAGACGCCGCCGTTGCCCGCACCCTCGAGCAGACGGACCGCGTCCGCGCGGCGCTGCTCGCCTCGGTCGGCCACGACCTGCGTACGCCACTGGCCGGCATCAAGGCGGCGGTCTCGAGCCTGCGCCAGAGCGACGTTGACTTCTCGCCGGAGGACGAGGCCGAGCTGCTCGCGACCGTGGAGGAGTCGGCGGATCGCCTCGACGTCCTCGTGCGTGACCTGCTCGACATGTCGCGCATTCAGACCGGTGCCGTGCGGCCGACCTCGCGCGCCGTCTGGCTCGACGAGGTCGTCGGGCCGGTCCTCGCCGAGCATGCCGCTGAAGGCGTCGTGTTCGAACGCGAGATCGATGAGGCGCTTCCGGCCGTCCAGGCCGATCCGGTGCTGCTCGAGCGCGTCCTGGCGAACCTCGTGTCGAACGCCGTGCGCTATGCCGGTTCGGCCGGCCCGATCCGCGTGCGCGCGGACCGCCTTGGGCAGACCGTCGAGGTGCGCGTGATCGATCATGGACCCGGCGTCGACGACGCCCAACGTGAGCAGATGTTTGCGCCGTTCCAGCGCCTCGGTGATCGCGACGCGGCGGGCGGTGGCATCGGTCTTGGACTTGCCGTGGCCCGGGGCTTTGCGCAGGCACTCGGCGCGACCCTGGAGCCAGACACGACGCCGGGCGGTGGCTTGACGATGGTGTTGTCGTTGCCGATCGCCAGTGGCTCGCACGCGCACGCCGACGTCGACGCCGATGTCTTTCCGGCGCTGGGAGCCGAGCTGCCATGACGCGCATCTTGGTCGTCGACGACGAACGCCAACTGCTGCGGGCGATGAGCATCAACCTGCGTGCCCGCGGCTACGACGTCGACCTCGCCGAGACGGGCCGCCGCGCGCTTGAACTCGCCGCCTCGTCACACCCAGATGTCGTGATTCTCGATCTCGGCTTGCCCGACCTGGATGGCACCGAGGTGATTGCCGGTCTGCGCGGCTGGACGCAGGTGCCGATCATCGTGCTCTCCGCCCGCCACACGGAAGAGGCGAAGGTCAGCGCGCTCGACGCTGGCGCCGACGACTACGTGACCAAGCCGTTCGGGATGGACGAGCTCCTGGCCCGACTCCGCGCGACGCTGCGCCGCGCGCAAGCTGGCACTGGCTCCGAGCAACCCGTCGTCGAGACCGACCACTTCACGATCGACCTCGCCGCCACTCGGGTGACTCGCCACGGCGGCGCGGACGAGGAGGTTCGTCTCACGCCGACGGAGTGGCAGCTCCTCGAGGTGCTCGTCCGCGCCGGCGGCAAGCTCGTCACCGGGCCGCAGCTGCTCCACGAGGTGTGGGGCCCGCAATACGGCACCGAGCTCAACTACCTGCGCCAGTACGTCGCCCAACTGCGGCGCAAGCTCGAGCCGGAGCCGTCGGCCCCGCGGTACCTCATCACCGAGCCAGGGATCGGCTACCGCTTCGTCGCCGACTAGCTCTGCTTGCCGAGCATCAGCGTCGTCACGATCGCTTCGTAGACGGCCGCGCCTGGGCCGCCTTCGGCGACGCGCACGTTGTCGTGCTCGGCGCGGGCTGCCGTCACCGCTGGGTCCTGCTCGGCGGCGCCGCCGACGAGCCAGAACGTGCCGGTGGCGGCGGCCATGCCGACATCCTCAGCGGAGTCGCCGACGCTGATCGTGTCCGCGATGTCGTACTCGCGGATCCGGCGGTGGCGGTCGACGGCGGCGGCCTTCGAGACGGCCTCGGGGGCCAGGTGGTAGCTGCGCGGGAACTTCACCTCGGCGTCGAGGGTCGACTCGCCGGGGCCGCCCTGGAAGCCGGTGCCGCCGGTCGGCAGGCCGCCGACGTAGCCGTTGTCGATCAGTCGAAGATCGCTGCTGCCATGGTCGGCGAGGAGCTGCTGGGCGACGGCCACGTCGACGTCGCCGCGGAACAGCACCGACACCTCGCGCCCGACGTGCCACGGCGTGTGGAGCTCCAGGAACCCGTCGAAGTGGTGGGTGAGCAGATCGACGACGCCCCGCGAGGCCATCTGGTCGTAGACCGACCGGCCATCGGCTGGCTGCATCTCGCCGGTCTGCCAGAAGTCCTCGCCGTCGACGACGAGGCCGCCGCCGATCTCAAACGAGAACGCGGTGGCTCCGAGGGCGCGGGCGGGCTCGCGGACGGTGTCGCGGCGGCGGCCGCTCACGGGAACGATCTCCACGCCGGCGCGGTGCGCAGCCTCGATCGCGCGAGCACCCATCAGCGAGACGGCGCCCTCTTCGTCGTGGAACAGTGAGCCGCCTCGGCCCACCATCGTCCCGTCGAGGTCGACGTACACGCAGCGCAACACGCCCGGCACGCTAGCGGCGAGGCGTGGCCCGCGGCCCTCTGGGACTCGACAGCTGCATTACATCGGTGTAAGTTACGCACCCGTAGGTATCGCCACTTACCGCGACAACCACGGACGGGGAGACCACGATGAGCACCAGCACGCCACGCACAGACGTTCCATCCGCCGATCGCGAAGCGTTTGGCGCCGGCGGCGATCCGGTCCGCGAGACGACCGTCCTGATCGTCGGAGCCGGCGTCTCTGGCATCACCGTCGCCCACTACCTCCGCAAGGCAGGCATCGACGACTTCGCGATGGTTGAGGCTGCCGACGACTTCGGTGGCACGTGGCGGGCCAACACCTACCCCGGCTGCGCCTGCGATGTGCCGTCGCTGCTCTACTCGTTCTCCTTTGCGCAGAATCCAGACTGGTCGGAGTTCTTCGCGCCCCAGCCGGAGATCCAGGCCTACGTGAAGCAGGTCGCACGCGACGAGCGGCTCGACGGGCGGGTCCGCTTTGGAACGGAGGCGACGGCCGCTCACTGGGACGAGGCGGCGCAGCGTTGGCTCATCGAGACGACGACTGGGCTCTACCGCGCGCAGTACGTCGTGGCAGCGACCGGCCCGCTCAACGAGCCCTCGTTGCCGGACGTCCCCGGGCTGTCGGCCTTCCCTGGTGGCGTGTTCCACACGGCTCGCTGGGACGCGTCCTTTGATCCGAAGGGCAAGCGCGTCGCCGTGGTTGGTACGGGCGCCTCGGGCATTCAGCTGGTCCCGAAGATCCAGCGCGACGTCGACGACCTCGTCCTGTTTCAGCGCACGCCGTCGTGGGTGCTCCCGCGGCCCGATCGCAAGATCACCAAGTTCGAGAAGCTCGCCCTGCGCCACGTGCCTGGCCTGCAGCGGCTGGTGCGCAACATCCTGTGGGTGGTCCTCGAGGGCCAGCAGCTGGGCCAGCGCCACCCGAAGATCATGCAGCAGGCCCAGAAGATGGGTCTCTGGAACCTCAAGCGACAGGTCGCCGACCCGGAGCTGCGCCGTGCGCTGACGCCGAGCTTCACGCTCGGCTGCAAGCGGCTGATGATGTCGAACACGTATTACAAGGCACTCACCGCGGAGAACGCGACGGTCGTGCCACACGCGCTGGCTGAGGTGCGCGGCAACACGGTGGTCGGGGCCGACGGCTCCGAGCATGAGGTCGACGCGATCATCTTCGCGACGGGCTTCAACGTGACGAACCCGCCGGTCGCCTCGGCCGTGCGCGGGCGTAGCGGTGCCACGCTCGCCGAGGGCTGGGGCGAGAGTCCGCAGGCCTACCTGGGGACGATGGCGCCGGACGTGCCGAACGCGTTCGTGATGGTCGGCCCGAATCTCGGCAACGGCCACACCTCCGTGTTCCTCCCGGTCGAGGCACAGGCTGGTTACATCGCCGACGCGATCACCACCGCCAAGCAGGCGGGCATCGAGGCGATCGAGGTGCGCCGCGACGTGCACGAGGCGTGGAACAAGGCGGTGCAGCGCGGCCTCCAAGGCACCGTCTGGAACGCGGGCGGCTGCGCCTCCTATTACCTCGATGCGACGGGCACCAACTCCACGATCTACCCGTGGACGACCTTCGATCTGCAGCGCCGCATGCGCGGCTTCAAACTCGCCGACTTCCATACCGCCCGCAAGGGCGAGGCGCTGCCCGCACCGGTAGTGCCGCCGCTGCACGCCGTGCGCGAGCCGACGGGCTCGCGGTAGGCGCAGCGCCGCGCGGGGCGCCGCGCCCGCTTGGTGACGTGCGCCCCGGAGCCGCCGGCTGTGCCTGAGTTCCTACCGGCCCGTCCGTACCCTGGTTTGACCATGGTGGACGGACCGGAGCAGACGGGGGAGATGCGGCGCTGGGCGCACCTGTCTGCCGACGGCGACCACCGGCTGCTGCTCGGTCGGCGCTGGGCCGAGGGGCCGCTGGTGGCGTTCATCGGGCTCAATCCGTCGACGGCGGACGCCGAGCAGGATGACGCGACGGTGCGCCGCTGCATCGGGTTCGCTCGGACGTGGGGCTTTGGTGGCGTGCTCGTCGGCAACCTCTTCACGCTGCGTACGCCCGATCCGCGGCTGCTGGCCGCGTCGCGCCGACCACTCACGTTCGGCGCAGACAACGCCCTGCGCGACATCGGCGAAGCTGCCGCGCTCGTGATCGAGGCGTGGGGCGCGCACAAGCTCGCCGCCGTGCGCGCCGCTGACGTTCGGGCGCTCCTGGAGGGACGCGCCCAGCGGGCGGTGCTCGGGCTCACCCAAGACGGCGCGCCGAGGCATCCGCTCTACGCCCCCGCGGATGCGGCGCCGATGCTCGTGGCCGCCGGTGACGGCGACGGGCTGCGGGTCTGCGGACCTGCCCTGCTGCCCGCCGGGTCGTCGCGCTGGCGGCCCGGCCTGGGCGCGGGCGCTGCGGACCCTTCGCCCACGAGCTAATCGTGGGCTGCTGGCGCTAGCCGCCGCCCTCTTCGGTGTCGAGCCGCGACCGCAGCCGGTCGAGACCGGCACGGATCATCTGCCCGTAGCGGTCGTTGCCGAGCGATTCGACGGCGGCCCAACCGAGCTCGAGGTGGTCCCGCGCGTCCCATGGTTCGCCGAGGCGGCGATAGCAGTCGGCGATATTCAGATGAAGCGACGCTTCAAAGCCGTAGACGGGCCCGGCGACGCCAGCTTCGGCGGCGCGGTCGGGGGTGATCAGGTCGTACGCACCCAAGGCGCGCAGATCCCAGCGGAGCTCGTCGGCGACCTCGTCTTGCAGATCAGCCAAGGCATGGGCGGCGGCGCAGCGGTGCAGCGGATCACCCGACGGCCCGAGTTCGTTCCAGATTGCCTCGAGGTCTTGGGCGGCCGCCTCGGGCTGCCCGCCCTGGGCGCGCGCCGTGGCGTCGGCGATCCGTTGCAGGATGGCTTCGGGAACGATCACGCCCTCAGCGTACGCGGACCATCGTGCCCGCCTCGGCGCGGGCGGCAATCCAGGCGATATCGGCGTTGGCGAGCCGGATGCAGCCGTGCGATCGGGCCGAGCCGAGCGGGTCGTTCAGGCTCGCGCCGCCGCGGCCATGGAGGGCGACTTGGCCGTCGCCGCCGTCGTAGTACTGCAGCACGTTGGAGTGGGCGGTCAGCGGCACCACCCACGCGCCAACGAACTCGCCGGAGGTCGGTTGGCGGAGCTTGTCGGCGATGGCGAACGTGCCGGCCGGCGTCGGGGTGGCTGGCTTGCCGACGACCACACGGACGCGTCGAACCGCCTTGCCGTCATGCCAGACGGTCAGCGTCCGGGCGCGGCGGGACACCTCGATCCGCCAGCGGTTGGGGAACACGTCGACGCCCTCGGCAAGCACCCAGCCCTGGTTCGCGTTCGGCCGTCCCGGGAGCCGCAAGAGGAGCCAGCGGCGGTCGTCGACGACCCGGCTTGCCAGCACCAGGAGTCGATTGGTGCCGCCCCACGGCGACTGCGGGTCGACGGTGCCCAGGCGCGTCGAACTTTCGCGCGGTGCCTTCCACGCAGTCACGGGCAGCACGATCCGCGCGACCCACGCCTGCTTGGCCGTCGGCGCGTCGGGCGTCGAGTCGGCGGCGACGGGCGTCGTGGGTGCAGGCGTCGTGGCGCCCGGCGTCGACGCAGCAGCCCAGGCGGTGCCGGGGGCCAGTGCGACGAGCGCGAAGAGGACGGCCAGGCGGCGGGGCGGCTGCCCGCCGCGGCTAGCCCGTGACGCCACCGGTCCGAGCGGACCGGACCCGCACGAGCGGGTCGATCCGGTTCGTGCCGACGAGGTCGGCGTTGTCGGCCTCAGCCGTCGCGCGGTTGCGCACCGTCGTGCTTTGGGTCGTCGCACTGACGCGCACCTTCACGAGGAAGACCCGCTTGCGGTCGACGCCCAGACGCGGGATGTCGAAGCACAGCTGTCCCTTGCGGAGCTTGCCCTTGCCAGCCGCGCGCAGCGTCAGTGAGCGGGGGAGGATGTCGCACACTTCCACGTTCGTCGCGACTTCCCGGCCAACGTTGCGCACCTCCACGCGGTAGGACGCGTCGCGCCCGGCGATCAGGCGGCGCTGCACGAGCCACTTGCGGATCGCCAGGCGGGTGTCCTCCTGCGTCGAATTCACCACCGCGCCGGCGACGTTGTTGTTGTCGACGCGGTCCGACTGGGGAGACGACACCGTGGCGGTGTTCGGCAGGACGCCGGCAGCGAGCACCATCACGGTCACGCTGATCCGGACGGTCTGGCCGTTTGCGACGGTGCCGAGGTTGCACGTCACCGTGCCGTCGGCGGTGGTACAGGTGCCCTGCTCGGTCGTGGCCTCACGGATCTCCACGCTGCCGCGGAGCGCGTCCGTCACGACGGTGTCCTGCGAGGCCGCAGGCCCACGGTTCGTCACCGTGATGGTGTACGTCAGCGTCGATCCCACTCGCGCCGGGCCGTTCGCGGTCTTCGTGATCGACAGCTCGGCCGTCTCGGCTGGCTTGACGGTCACGTCCGTGGTGGCCGTCGACTCGTTGTTCGTCGGATCGGGATCCGGCTCCGTCCCCGTGACCGACGCGCGGTTCGTGACCTTCTGGCCGCCAAGGGACTCGGGCACCGACACCGTGACGGTGACCTGCGCGGCGTCGTTGACCGCCATGGCTCCGAGGTCGCAGGTGACGCTCGACGCACCCGGCGCGCCCTGGCAGGTCCCCATCGACGTCGCGACGCCCACGAGCGTCGTCCCCGCTGGGACGGGATCGCTGAGCTTCACGTCGGTCGCGGGCGAGGGGCCTTTGTTCGTGACCACGATCGTCCACGTCAGCGTGCCGCCTGCGCCGACGGTCGCCGGGCCGGTCTTCTTCACGTCGAGATCGGCGGCCGGCCCGACCTGCGTGATCGCCGTGTCGGTGTTGTTCGAAGGGACGAGATCGCCCTCGTTGCCGCCCACGACGGCGGTGTTCGTCAGCGCGGTCGTGCCGAGCGCGACGGGCACGCGCACGGTGATGAGGCGCGTGGCGCTGGCACCCGTGGCGAGGTTGCCGATCGCGCACCGCACGACTACGGTCGCCGTTCCGCTCGGGGTGCAGCCCGGGTCGGCCGACTCGAAGGTCGTGCCGGCCGGGAGGGTGTCGTCGATGACTACGCCGGTGGCGTCGTCGGGGCCGTTGTTCGTGGCCACGAGCGTGTATGTCAGCGAGCCGCCCGCGACGACGGTCGCCGGCGCGGTCTTCACGACCTGCAGATCACCGGCGGGGGCGACGGTGATCGTCGCCTGCGAGTCGTTGTTCGACGGGTCGCGGTCGGCGGTCCCGCTGCCCAGCGCGCTCACGACGCCAGCGTTGGTGTGTGCGCCGGTCGCGGTCGCCCGCACCTGGACCAGGATGTCTTGCGTGTCGCCCGGAGCCATCGTCCCGAGCGTGCAGCTGATCACCGCACCTGCCGCCGCGCAGCCGCGGTCATCGGAGACGTAGACCAGGCCGGCCGGCAGGGTGTCCGTCACGGTGACGGCCACCGCGGCCGACGGCCCGGCGTTGGCCACCGCCAGTCGGAACGTGCCCGTTGCGCCGTTGAGGATCGCCGGCGTCGAGGTCGTCTTCACGATCGAGAGGTCGTAGTCGGTGCCCACGGGCACGAGCGTCCCGGCGGTGTTGTTGCCCGGGTTCGGGTCCGGAGTGGTGCCGGTCGCCACGACAGTGTTGTCGGCGTTCGTCACCACGCCGGCGTTCACGAAGACCGTGATGGTCCGGGTCGCGTTCGCACCATTGGCGAGGTCGCCGATCACGCAGGTCACGACGCCACCGGCCTCGGTGCACCCGGGCGACGCACTTTGGAAGGTGACGGTGCTCGGGAGCGTGTCGGTGAGCTCCACGCCGCGGGCGTCGGACGGGCCATTGTTTTGCACGCCAACCGTGTAGATCAGCGTCTGGCCGGCGGTCGCCGGGTTCGGTGCCGCGCTCTTGCTCGCGACGAGGTCGGCGCTGGCCGTGGTGGTCACGTCGCCGGGATCGGTCACGGGCGTCGGCGTCTCCGCCGCCACGGCGCTTGAGCCGTTCACGAGGTTGGTTCCGGCCGGCACCGAGGCGGCCACGAGGAGCGGGACGGTCAGGTCGACCTGCCCGCCGGGGGCGATGCTCGCGATCGTCCAGCTCGCCGAGGTCGGCGTCGCCGAGGTCTCCGTGAAGCCGGCCGCAGGCGCCGCGGTCGCGGCGCCTGCGGCGTAGCTGGTGCCCGCCGGGAACGTGTCGCTCACCACCACGCTGGTCGCCGGGACGGTCCCCGTGTTGCGCACGCGGATCCCGAAGTTCGTCACCGTGCCGGCGACGGCGGAGCCGCCGTCGGGCGTCTTGCTGATCGTCAGTGTCGGGATCGTCAGCACGGCCGCGGCGGTATCTGCGGCGGCCGCGAACGGCCCGCCAGCGTCAGCCGCGTTCCCGGCCGTGTTGCGGACGGTCGCCGAGGCGGTGTTCACGTGAGGGCTGCCAGCGCCCGTCCCGATCGACGTCGCTGCGGCGAGCAGTGGCCGTGCCTGGAACGTCAGCGTGGTCGAGGCGCCTGCGGCCAACGCGATCGGCGTTGCCCAGTCCAGGTCGTCACCGGCGGCGTGAGGTGTGATGGTCGGCTCGATCGGGCCGCCCGTCGTAAACGACGCCGAGCCGGCGACGTAGACCCAATCGCGCGGCAGCGTGTCACGCACGGCCAGCGCCGTGGCTCCGGCCGACGCCGACGTGTTCGTCACCACGACGCGCCACGTGAACGCCTGCCCGACCTGCGCCGGAGCCGAGTCCGGGTTGCCGGCTGCGCCGGTGGTCTTCACGAGCGTGATCGTCGGGGAGTCGACGACGGCCTGCACGGAGTCCGGGGTCGCTGAGTAGGAGCGGTAGACAAAGCCGTCGGTGAGGCGCTGGGCCTCAGGCACGCCGTACCCCGTTGGAGCGGTGGCGGTGTTGTCGATCAGCTGGCCGTCGCTGAGCGACGTGATGGCGATGAGCCCGGCGTCGTAGCCGAGCACGACGCTGCCGCCGGGCGCGATCGGGCCGGGGATCAGCCAGCGCATCGCGGGGTTGCCGGCCGTCCAGCCGTCGGTGCTCAGCGACGCATTGGTGGTGAGCGTGACGCCCGTCAGCTCCGCATCCGGCTGGTCGTTGACGGTGACGTCGTAGAGCGGCGCGTTGCCCGTGTTGCGGACGGTGATCCGGTAGCGGAGCGCGTCGCCGTCGTGCACGAGCTGGGGCCCGTTGCCGTAGGCGCCCGCGCCGACGGCGATCTGCTTGTCGAGCGCGATCGCGGGCTCGATCGCCGTGAGCGTGTGGGTAACCGGGCCGGCCGTGTCGTCGAACGTGCCCGCGGCGGGGATGTTGGCCGCGTCGAAGCCGCCGTTCTTGTCGGTGCGGTTGGACTGCGCCGTGGCGCTGTTGATCGAGGTCTGGCCCGCGACGACGTTCGCTCCACCGTTTCGGTGGGTGGCCCGCAGGTGGCCGCGGTACGTCAGGCGGATGGTCCTCGGGACGGCCGTCTGGCCGAGGTCGCCGAGGTCCCAGGCGATGGTCGTGGTGCCGCTGCCGTTGATCACCGGCGTGTACTGGTTGATCGTCGGGAGCACCTCCGGCGGGCAGCCGGACGTGCACGTGGCTGCGCCGTAGCTGTCGAAGTCGATCGAGTCCGGGAGCGTGTCGCGGACGGTCGCGTCGAAGAAGTCGACGTTCGCTGGGTAGCTCACGTCGAGGTGGTAGATCACGGTGTCGCCGATCGTCAGCGTCGAGCGATCGGCGCCCTTGCTGATCGTGGCGAGCGCGACGAGCAGAGCGTTGCTCGCCGAGGCGGAGTACCCGGTCGACGTCGGGCTGGTCGCGGTCCGTTCGCCAGCCACATTCCCCGCGAGGCTGGTCGTGGTGGTGGCCACCGTGTTCTGCAGTGATGCCCCGCCTGTGGCCGGGCTGTTGACCCGCGCGGTGTAGGTGAAGGTCGCGGTCGAGCCGGCTTCGAGCGTCGCTGGCGGGGCGAAGGTGAGCGTCCGGGCGGCGAGGTTCCAGACGCCACCGCTCGTGGTTGACTGGCCGTCAGAGATTGGGTTCCCGAGCGTGTTGAGCGGCGTCAGTCCGGACGGCACCGTGTCGACCAGCGTGTTCTCGTGCGCGGGGGAGATCGTGCCGTTCGACGCGGGCGACGAGGGCGTGCCGGCGGTGCCGTTGCGCAGCACCACCGTGTAGACGACGTCCTGCCCGCCGACGACGCGCGTGCCGCCGGTGTTGTCGACCTTCGTCACGCCGATGACGGGCTCCACGATCGTCGTGTTGATGGTCGACGAGTTCAGCTGCGTCGGCGTGCCGGACGGGTTGTCGTAGTTCGCGCGGCCGACGTTCGACAGGGCAGCGCCCCCGCGGACGTTGGCGGCCACGTCGGCGACGGTCACGTCGAACTCCACGCGGAACACCTCGTCGGCGCCGGTCCCGGCGGTGTAGGAGGTCGGGAAGATCAGCGAGGGGGTGCCGCCAGTCTCAGCGAGCGTGAACCCGCCCGGGAGCGCGCCAGCGTTGAGCGTCGCGGTCGTGCTGGCAGCGATGAGTGGCTGGCGGGCGCTCGGCAGCGACGGGTCGACGATCGAGAGGTCGTTGACCGTCACCCCGCGCGGCACCGTGAGCGCGATCGTGTAGCGCAGGACCTCGCCGATCGTTGCGCGGGCCGACGTGTTGTTGGCGCCGTCAACGGGCGACGTGCGGCTCTTGACGATCGCCAGTCCGCGTGCCGTGATCGTGGCGGTGTCGCGCGCCTGGGGCACGTTTGCCGACGCGTTCTGCGTCGGGTCGATGTTGTTGGCCGGGATGTAGGTGAACGAGCCGCCCTGGTTGGTCGGCGTCTGGAACTCGCGCACGCCCGCCGTGTTCGTCAGCGCCTGCGTCGGGGTGACGGTCGTCGGGACGGTCACGCGGTACGTCAGGTCGTAGGTGCCGAGCGCCGGGACGGTCGGCCCGATGGCCGGCGCCGCGCCCCACTTGATCGTGCCGGCCGCGCAGACGCCGCCGTCGGAGATGACCGACACCATCGCGCAGGTGATCCCGGCCGGAAGGTTGTCCCAGGTCTCGGTCTCCTCGGCCGCCAGCCCACCCGAGTTGGTGAGCCGCACGCGGTACGTCACCACGTCGCCGCCGCTCACGGCCTGGGTCTGGGTCGGTCCGACGGGGCTGCCGCTCAGGTCGACGATCCGCTTCTGCAGCGTGATCTCCGGCGCGACGACCGTGAAGTCTCGTTGGTCGCGCAGCGGGAACGTCTGGCCGGCGGTGTTCTGCGCGGCGGTCTTGAAGAGGTTGCCTTTGATGTCTCCGCTCTGGGTGGTCGGCTCGAGCGTCACCGTGGTGGCGATCTGGCGCTCGAAGCGGCGGGTCGGTTCGACGAGCCCGCCCGAGGGCAGGGTCCAGCGGAGTTGTCCGCCGGGAGTCCCGGGCGTGATCGCCGTCGTGTTGTCGAGGGTGGTGCCGGGGATCGTGTCGGCCGGCGTGATGATCTCGCCCGCGCCGACGTTCAGGGTGGGGTCGTAGTTCAGCGTCGTCGGGAGAAAGTCCGAGAGCACGAAGCTTCGAGTGTCGAGGTCGACCGGGAACGTGACACCGAGCAGCCAGCAGATGCGGTCGCCGGGGCGGTACGTCGGCACGGTCGTCACGTAGGTGTCGGCGGCGCAGTTCGTCGACGACGACGCGACCTTCTTCTCGAGCGTCGGCAGGGTCGTGCTTTGGCCGGCGGAGGAGTCGTCGCCGATGACCGTCGCCAGTGGCCCGTCGTGGTCGATCGGCGTGCCCGCGCCGGAGCAGTCGCTGGCGCCAGGCGCGCAGATCACGTTGGCGGTGCCGCTCGTGGCCACGTCGTTGCGGACGCCGTCACCCGCGAGGATCGGCGTGGCGTCGGCGAAGCCCTGCTGGTAAGCGGTGCGTGTGCGCGATGGGAACGTCAGCGTGTAGACCGTGCTGCGCTGCATCGTCGCCAGCGCGGGGTAGGTCGATGCGTTCCACGTCAGCACGAAGGTGCCGTCGGCCTGCTCCACCGCCGAGGTGTACGGCGTGCTCGGGGTGCGTCCGCCGACGGGGTCGCACTCGCTGTCGGAGCCCGAGGGCGCGGTGGTGAAGTTGCTGGCGCCGAGCGGGCAGAGGCCGTCCGGCAGCGTGTCGGTGATGGTGATGCCCGTGGCGAAGCGGTACTCAGACGTGCGCAGGCGCAGCGTCCACTCGCTGAGCTGGCCCTGCGCGAGCGAGGTGAGGTCGACAGACTTCTGAATTGCGAGGTCCTCGGCGGTGCGCGTGAGGGTGTGCTCGTCGCTCACGGGCAGCGAGCCGTTGTAGTCGCCGGTGATCGCGGCCCCGTTCGTCAGCGCCTGTTCGTCGGTGGCCTCAGGGCCGCGGTTGTTGTTGAGGTTGGCGGTCTGCTCGCCCGTCGTGGGCGGGGTGCCGCCGTTGAAGAGGATGGCGTTGGCGCGCATCGGGATGCCGGCGCGGTAGTTGATCGTCGCGCTGGTGCCCGGGGCGAGCGAGCCTAGCCCCGTCCAGCGCACGTGCGTGTAGACGCCCAAGGCCAGCGGTCCTGGGCCGTCGGGGTCCGTCAGCACGGTCTCCACGAGCGACGGCGCGAGGCAGCCGGCAACGGCCGGCACGGTGATCGGGCCCGAGCCGGGGTACTCCTGCGCCGACGGCGAGTTCGTCGGCGCATCCGTGGTGTTGTCGGCCCCCGGCCCGCCGCAGCCCAGGAACTCCAGGTTCGCCGGGAGATAGTCGTCGATCTCGAGGTTGTCGGTCGGCTCGATCGCGTTGTTGCGGTAGGTGAGCGTGTACGTCGTCTGGTGATCGTGGATACCGCGGAGCAGCTCGCCCTCCGGGGACGGCTCGCTCTTGCGGATCTCGATCGCGGTGACCAGCGTGATGTCTACGCCGGTGGCGTAGCCGGTGTACGACGTCGCCGACGGAGCACTGGGATCGGGCGTGCCGTCGGCCGCGAACTTGGGGACGTAGCGCGGGTCAGTGTTCAGATACGCCCCGGCGGCGATCGAGAACGTGGAGCTGATGAAGTGCACGAGCGGGTCGTGCGTGACGCCGAACGTGCCGGTGTTCGTGGAGTTCGGCGTGAGATCGCCGACGTTGACCCACAGCAGGGTCGTCTGCCCGGCGGCCGGGCTGTCGGCGACGACGGTTGGCTCGCCCAGGCCGCTGCTGGAGCTGCCGGGGGCGTAACTCACCCCAGCCGGGAGGACCGCGCGGTAGGAGACGTTGTAGCCAATGGGCTGCCCGACGGGGTTGGCTGCGCGCAGCTCGACGGTGGCCGTCTCGCCCTGGAGGACCGTCGCGGGCTGGTCGATCGCGAACGTGATGTCCGGGGTGCCGGCTGCCTGCGCGCCGGCCGGCACGGAGGCCAACGCGACGAGGGCGAACAGGACCAGGGAGGCGCGGAAGAGGGCAGCGAACGATTGCGTCGTCATGGAATGCCGCCAGTCGTACACCGTTAGGGAGTTAAGTACTGGGCGAGAAAGACCATTTGCGCGGCGGTCCGTGTCGGGTCGTGTTCGTTGGCGCGTTCGCGCTCGATCGTGCAGGGCTTGCACGCGTTCTTTCGCGGCTTGCCTGAGCGGCGATCCCGCTCGGTGCGGCCTAGCGTGCTCGGCGGAGTTCGACCCGAGGCCTTCGCCCCCTACGCTGACTCTTCATGGCCGTCGTCGATGCCAGCGAGCGCCCCTGGACCGAGCTGCTCGCGCGCGGCCGCGGTGAGGGCACGCTCGTACACCAGGCCCGCGAGGGGGCACGCGAGCCGCGGTTCGCGCCGATCCCACACGACCTCTCTCCGGCGCTGCGCGACGCCCTGATCGGCCAGGGGATGGGCCAGCTCTACCAGCACCAGGCCGACGCGATCGAGGCCGCCTGGCATGGCGCGACGATCACCACCACCGGCACCGCCAGCGGCAAGTCGCTCTGCTACCTCGTGCCGACGGCTGAGGTGCTGCTCGGCGATCCGCGCGCCAAGGCGCTCTACCTCGCGCCGACCAAGGCGCTCGCTCAGGATCAGGCTCGCCGGATCCACCAGCTCGGGCTCAAGGGCCTGCGCCCCGCGATCTACGACGGCGACACGCCCAAGGAGCAGCGGGCGCGCATCCGGCGCGAGGCCAACATCATCCTCACCAACCCCGACATGCTCCACGTCGGCGTCCTGCCCAACCACGCCGCCTGGAGCGACCTGTTCGCCAACCTCGCGGTGGTCGTGATCGACGAGGCGCACGTCTACCGCGGCGTCTTCGGGAGCCACGTGGGGAACGTGCTGCGTCGTCTGCGCCGGATGTCTGCCCGGTACGGCACGGCGCCGCGGTTCCTGATGGCGAGCGCGACGATCGGCAATCCCGTCGAGCTGGCGGCGGCGCTGACGGGCATCGATCAGATCGCCCTCGTCGACGACGACGCCTCCCCGCAGGCGCCCCGCCAGTACGCGATGTGGGATCCGCCGCTCCTCGACGAGGACTCCGGCGCGAGGCGCTCGGCCGTCACCGAGGCTGCCGAGATCGTCGTCGACCTGGTGAAGGGCGGCGCGCGAGTGATCTGCTTCATGAAGGCGCGCAAGGGCGTGGAGATGATCAGCCGGATGGTCCGCGAGCAGCTCGAGGACCAGGCTCCGATGCTGGCCGACAAGGTCTCGCCCTACCGCGCGGGCTACACGCCCGAGCAGCGGCGAGACATCGAGCAGCGTCTTACCCGTGGCGATCTGCGCGCGGTGATCGCCACGAACGCGCTGGAGCTCGGGATAGACATCGGCGCACTCGATGCCTGCGTGGTCGTCACGTTCCCGGGGACGGTCGCCTCGCTCAAGCAGCAGTGGGGCCGCGCGGGCCGCCGCACGGAGGGGCTCGCGCTCTACGTCGCCGGCGACGACGCCTTGGATCAGTACTTCTGCCGCAACCCCGAGCAGTTCTTGGACCGCCCTGTCGAGAATGCGATCCTCGATCCGTTCAGCGAGCAGATCCACGCCCAGCACCTGCTCTGCGCGGCGCTGGAGGCGCCGATCACGCCGGCCGATCTGCCGTTCTTCGGGCCGGAGACGCCCGCCGCGATCGAGGCGCTCGTGAGTAGCGGTGGGCTCGTCAAGCGGCCGTCGGGCTACGGGCTGGCCGAGGCCGACAGCTACCCGGCGAGTAAGACGTCGCTGCGGTCGGCGAGCTTTGAGCAGGTCGTCGTGGTCGACGGGCGCTCCGGCGAGGTGATGGGCGGCGTCGAGCTGGGCCGTGCCTTCTCGACCGTCCACAAGGGCGCGATCTACTTCCACCTCGGCAAGTCGTATCTCGTGCGCGACCTCGATGTGGTCAACGGCCGGGCGGTCGTCGACCCGTTCGAGGGCGAGTGGTACACGCAGCCCAAGACGGAGACGACTACCACGATCGACCGTTTGCTCGAGCGGCGCGACGTCGACGGGGCCAAGCTCAGCTTCGGCGAGGTGTCGGTCACCGAGACGGTGATCGGCTACCAGCGCAAGCGCTACGGCGACCATGAGGCGATCGACCTCATCGGCCTCGATCTGCCGACGACGACCTTCTCCACGCAGGCCCTTTGGTACGAGCCGACGCATGAGGCGATGCGCGACCTACCGATGGAGGCGCTCCTCGGCGCCCTCCACGCCGCCGAGCACACGCAGATCGCCGTTCTCCCACTGCTCGCGATGTGCGACCGCTGGGACATCGGCGGCCTCTCGACCAACCTGCACATGCAGACGGCCGGCCCGACGATCTTCATCTACGACGGCCACCCCGGCGGCATCGGCATCACCCGCGAGGGCTACCGGCGCTTTGAGGAACTCTGCCTCAGCGCGCTCACCCTGCTCAAGCAGTGCCCGTGCGAGCACGGCTGCCCCTCGTGCGTGCAGTCGCCGAAGTGCGGCAACCTCAACGAGCCGCTCTCCAAGGTCGGCGCGATCATGCTGCTCGAAGGCGTGCTGGGCGTCGCTCCGCAGCTCACGCCCCACGAGGCGGCGCTGCGCTTGGTCGGCCCACCCAAGGGTCCCAAGCGGCAGATCAAGTGAGGCCGGGCGGGGTCAGTCGCCGCCGCCTCCGCAACCGCCGCCGTCTCCTCCACCGCTGCTGCCGTCGCCCCCGCCCTCGCTGACGCCCGAGTCGATGCCGGAGTCGACGGCGCTGGCCACGGCGTCGAAGGCGCCTTCGAATCCGCCGGCATCTCCGAGCTGGTCGACGGCGTCGCCGAGGCCGTCGACGCAGGCGGCAAGCACGTCGAAGCCGTCGAAGTCGAAGTCGGCCGCGCGGCTGCTGCCGCCGCGCTGCCAGCGCTTGGCGAGCGAGGCGACCACGGCGAGGCCGCCGGGGACGAGCAGGATGAGGACGCCGACGGCGCGGGCGGCGCGCAGTGCGGTGGCTTCGTCGCCACGCGCCAGATCCGCCAAGGTGCTCGCCGTGGCGACGTCCTGGCGAGCCCTCGCCGCCGCCTCCGCGCCGGATGCGGTCGGGGCTGGGAAGGTCGTCGGCCAGAACCCGAAGCTCTTCTTCACGCGGTCCTCGGTGAGTCCCTGGCGGCGAAGCTCGGCGAGTCCGGCGGCTTTGAGGTCCTTGGAATAGAGACTCGCGCTGCTCTTGGCCCCCGCGCGAACGAGCTTGGCTAGCTCCTCCCCGTGGGTGGCCGGCAGGTGGAGCGCGAGGAGGTCAAGGGGTGCCGGGAGCTGGCTGGCGGTGGCGGGGCCGGGGCACGCGACGGTCACTACGGTCGAGCGCAGTCGTCGCTTGCGCACCCCCACGATTCGGAGGTGGCCACGCAGGACGAGTTCTTTGACGGCCACGCGCGAGATCGTCTGCGTACTCGTTTGCGGCGCGCCGTCGGTTCGTAGGTCGAGAAGCAACTGGGTGGCAGCTGCAGATAGGGGCCAAGGCGAAGCGCTCACGCGACGCAGGGTAGCGGCGAAGCGCCACGCCGACCAGCGCCTTCGCTTGGCCCCACGCCTGCCTAGTGCTACGGTGCGTAGCGTCCCAGGCCAAACCGCGAACGTCACCGCACCAGGTCCCTTTATGTCTCCCTTCCGCCGCCGCCCGGCGCGAGCACTGCTGCTCGCCGCCGCCGCGCTCTCTCCCCTTGCTCTCGCGGCGCCCGCGAGCGCCGTCGACGCGCCCACCCGGATCGTCGATCTCGACGAAGCCGGGCAGCGCGCCAGCGGCACCGTTGCCGCGGTCGCGCCCGGCGCCCGCGAGGTCCTGCTCATGCAGCCGGATTCTCCTCAGGCGTCGCGGCCGCAGCATCTGGCTGTCCGCGACCTCGTGACCGCCCAGACGCGATCGGTCCTCTCCTCGAGCGTCGACGTCTACGCCATCAGCGACGACACCCAGCGGATTCTCATCTCAACCGAGACCAGCTACGACGCGGCCGACGCCAACGGCAAGACCGACCTCTACGTGTATGACCGTCCGACGGCGCGCGGGATGCTCGCCACGCGCGGGCTCGACGGCCAAGCCACTGGCGCGGGCGCCGTGCAAGCCGCGCTCTCGGGCGACGGCAAGGTCGTCACCTTCTCCAATGGAGACTCGGGCACGCTCCGCGTAAGCGTCGACACGGGCGCGGTGCAGAAGATCACGTCCGCCAGGCAGCTCAGCTTCGCCAGCGGCGTCGACCGCACCGGCTCCGTCGTGGCGACCGAGGACGGCATCTACGTCGGCACCAGCAAGGTCCCGAACCCCGGCGCGATGAGCTTGGGCGGCCTCTATGCCAGCAAGGTCGCCGACGGCGGGTCGGTGATGGCCGTGCTCACCGGCTACGAATACACCGCGGCGCTCAAGGTGATCGATCTGACGACCGGCGTGGCGCGCACCATCTCGCTCCCCAGCTGGGTGCAGCAGCAGTTCCCGCAGCTGGTCGACGTCAACGCCGACGGCACCAAGGCGCTCGTGGCGATCAGCCTGTCGCGGGGCTCCGCGCTCGGGCTCCGCCTGGTCCTTGGCACGGTTGATCTGAGGACGGGCGCGATCGCGCAGCTCGGCAACGACCTGCCGTGGTCCGGTGCTCGCAA
Organism: Solirubrobacteraceae bacterium; assembly: GCA_032119795.1. Lineage (GTDB taxonomy): Bacteria > Actinomycetota > Thermoleophilia > Solirubrobacterales > Solirubrobacteraceae > JAGIBJ01. Next base: position 41,037 of record JAUMFO010000085.1, on the reverse strand, counting down.
CGCGGCCGTCACGCCGGATTGGGCGTTTGCCGGCACCGGCCAGGTCGTCGCGCAGCTGGGCACCACGCCGATCCCCGGCGCAAACGTCGTCGTCCCGCCGATCGGGCCGCGGCCCGCCATCGACTACCTGACCCTCCATGAGGGTTGCAAGGGCTACCCGAACCGCTGGCCGCCGATCGCGTCGATCCGCCCGAGCCTGGAGCTGCGAGGCGCGCAGGGGCTCTCACCGCAGGTGCCCGCCAAGGCCGAAGTGACGGTCACGAACCGTACGAGCGGCGCCATCACCAACAAGTTCACGCTCAGCTCGATCGGAGCCCGCCGTGATCTGACGACCGGCTTCGGCAACTTCATCTACAGCGTGAAGGTCACGTTCAAGGACGGCACGAGCGTCAACGGTTCGAAGACGGTTCCGGCGTACACACCGGCGAGCTGCCCGGTCCTGGGCTTCTAGCCGACGGGCGTTTGAGCGGCGCTCCACGGCTCCGCGAGGGAACCGGTCGCGTCTCTGTGCCATCTGCCGCATACTGAGGCACGGTGCAAAACTTTCTCGCGGAGATCTGGTGGACGCCCCACACGCCCTAGCCGGCCGCGTCTCCCGGCGCGAGCTTGCGCTCGACCGGCGCATCTGGCTCGCGCAGGCCGCGATGTTTGGGGTGCTGGCCGTGTCGAGTGTGGCGCTCGCCGTCGGGCCGTTCGGCTTTGAGGCCGTGCGCCTGCTGGGTCTGGCTGCTGGCCTGGCGTTGGTCTCGATCACGTTGCTGCTCACGTCGCCGCAGCCGATCGACTCGCCGGGCAACCACTTGGCGGTGGCGTCGACGTACGTCGGCACGAGCGCTGCCATGTTTGCGTTTGCCCCGCAGACGGTGGCGGTGGTGGCGGCGATCATGTTCGCCGGGCCGCTGGCTGCCGTGCGGCTCGTCGACCGCGGCCAGATCACCGGCCACCTCGTCCTGGCGACGGCCAGCGTCGTCGCCCCCGCGATCTACGCCCATGCGACCGCGCAAGGAATCGTCGGGATGGCGACCCTCGTGATCGGTGTGTGGGTGCTCGGCGGCTGTTGTGTGTTCGTCCTGGAGACGGCAGAGGCGCAGGGTGAGGAACTCGAGCAGCTGGTGCGGCGGGACCCGCTCACCGGTGTGGGAAACCGGCGGATGTTTACCGAGCAGCTCGGCCGCGGGCTACGGCGCCACCAGCGCACGCGGCGCCCGCTCTCGGTGCTGTCGATCGGCCTCGACGGCTTCAAGGACCTCAACGACACGCGTGGCCACGCGGCGGGCGACGCGCTGCTGCAGCGCGTCGCTGCAGCGCTCGTGGGCGCCGTGCCGCCGAGGGCCGTGGTGACGAGGCCGGGCGGCGACGAATTCTGGATCCTGCTGCCGGACACCTCACCGGAGGATGCGCGGGGCATCGCGGAAGCGGTCCGCGCGGGCTTGGTGCAATGCCGGGCGACGGCCGGGATCGGCGTCGCGTCGTTCCCGCGAGACGCCGTCCACGACAAGATCCTGATGCACCTCGCCGATCAGCGCCAGCGCGACGACAAGGCTGCGCACGGGCGCGGCGGTAGCGCCGAGGCAGCGGCGTCGCCGTTGCGTGTCCTCCCCGACGATCGGCGTTCGGCATGACGGCCTCGACGGCCGAGCTCTCGGCCGGTCTGCGCCGCATCTCGCGCCGCGACCTGGCCCAGAACCAGATGGTCTGGCGGGCGACGGCCGCGATGTATGGCGTGTTTTGCGCGGCGACGATCGGGATGCTCGCCGTTGGCGGCGGCGAGCACCAGACGCAGCGGCTCGTCTTCTTGGCTGGCATGCTCGCTGTGGCGATTGCGGTGCTGCGTGGGCGTCCGCCGGCGACCGGCTCGTGGGGCAACCACGCGGTCTTGGCTTGCACCTACGTGGCGATGATGGCGGCCTTGTTTGCGTTCCAGCCGCATCCGGAGGTGGCGATCGCGATCTCGATCTTCGTCGGGCCGCTGGTGGCAACGCGACTCGACGCGCGCCGGGCGTTTGTGGCGCATCTCTCGGCGGCCACCGTGCTCTTGGGGGTCGGCGGGGTCGTCGGCGGTCTCACGGGCGCGTTGACTGAGGCGACCCTCGTCGCCATGCTCCTGCTCGCCTTCTCGATCTGGTGCCTCGGGTTCTCCTGCATGGTCGCGCTGGAGGCCGCCGAGGCGCAGGGCGACGACTTGGAGCGGCTGGTTCGCCGCGACCCCCTGACGGGCGTCGGAAACCGCCGGATGCTGCTCGAACGCCTCGACGCGGAGCTCGAGCGCCACATCCGGCAGGATCTTCCGCTGGCGGTCGTTGCCCTCGATCTGAGCGGCTTCAAAGCCTTCGACGACACCGTCGGCCACGCCGCCGGAGACGAGCTGCTGCGCCAGGTCGCGGCCGCGCTCGAGGGTGTGGTGCGCCCTGGCGATGCCGTCGTTCGGCAGGGCGGCGACGAGTTTTGCCTGATCCTCGCCGAGACGCCGGCGCAGGAGGTCAGCCACGTCGTCGATGCCGTCCGCGCGGCGCTCGCGGCGATCCTGATCGACGGCCAGGCGCTGCGCGGCGGCTTGGGGGTGGCGACCTACCCAGAGGACGCCGCCACGCGTGCGCAGCTCCTTGAGATCGCCGACCGCCGGCTCGTGCAGGCCAAGCGCGGAGACGGAACGGCGTAAGGGCGACGCTCCAGATATGAGATTGTTGGCAGCGTGAGCGACCAGGCCCCATCTGAGGACCCCGGGCCCGAGACCGCGGGGCCCAAGCGCCGTAAGCCCGATCACCGCCGGGCGAAGACGCGCCGCGCGATCATCGCGGGCGCCGCCGAGCTCTTCTCGCGCCAGGGCATCGAGCAGACGACGATCGACGACATCGCTTCAGCCGCCGGCGTCTCCGTCGGCACCGTCTACTTCCACTTCGCCAGCAAAGACGGTGTCGTCCTGGCGCTCGTGGCGCGGGTGCTCGATCGCGCGCAGGACTACCTTGCGGAGGCGCGCCAGGTCGATTCGGCGCTGGAGCGGGTCCTGCGCTCCGGCGACGTGTACTACCGGTTCGCGACCGAGCAGAGCGTGTCGTTTCGGTTCGTGACGGAGCGGCTGCCGGGCACGGCGAGCGACTCGGCGGGCGCCGACGGCAGCGGGGTCGAGGATGAGGTCTCGCGGGAGATTGCTCGGCGCGTTGGCGAGTTCATCGCGAGCATCGTTGGCGATCTGGCGCAGGCGATGGACGACGGCGAGATCGATCGCATTCCGATCGACGAGGCGATGGCGTTCGTGTGGGGGTCGTGGAACGGCGTCGCGGGGCTCGTCCTGCGCGACGACGCGCTCGCGATCAGCCCCGAGCTCGGGCAGCGTGCGCTGGCGCGGGGGCGGGCGATCCTGATCAAGGGGCTCGGCGGCAACCTGCCCGAGGGGCTGGCGCCGACCGACGGCTAACGCCGAAGCGACTCCGGCGAGCCCAGGGAGCGGTGCCGACCGCCGGTGGCCAACGCCGCCCGGGCTTGTCCGTTGTTTTGCGCGGGCCCGCGCAGCTGGTGCTGCTTCAGTCATGGGTGAGGGCGCCGGCAAGCTACGCGCGGTCGGTGCCCGGATTTCCCATCGAAGGAGGCTGTCATGGCTGGAGAAGGCGACAAGCTCGCAGGCACGGTCAAGGAGAAGGTCGGCTCGGCGACGGGCAACGACCGCCTTGAGGGTGAGGGCAAGGGCCAGAAGAACGCCGGCAAGGTCGAGGGCGCGATCCAGGGCGCCAAGGACAAAGTTGCCGGCGCGGCCGACGCCGTGAAGGACAAGCTCTCTTCGAGCGACGACCACCGCGCCTAGCGCGAGGGTTTGGCTGGCGCGGCGCAGGCTTGATCGGGGCTTGGGGCCGCGCCAGCCTCAAAACTGAATCCGCGACGGAAATCGAACTTTCCTCAGTTCTGGGTTGACCACGCCGCCGGGTCGTCCTACGGTCGGGTGATGGTCGAGTTGTCCCCCGACCCCTGGCCCGCCCCTCGGGGAAAGCGTGCGCGCACTCGTCGAGCGCTGATTCTGGCTGCCGGTGAGGTCTTTGCCACCAAGAGTGTGGAGCGCGCGAAGATCGACGAGATCGCGACGCTCGCCGACGTCTCCGTCGGCACGATCTACTCGCACTTCGGCAGCAAGGACGGCTTGGCGGTCGCGTATCTCGATGCGATCTTCGATCTTCTGGATCGTGATCTGGAGACGATCCGCGGCGAGCCGTCGCCGATTCGCCGGGTGTTGGCCGCGGGAGACATCTACGTGCAGCACGTGATCGACTACCCGGTGGCGTCGCGGATGGCGAGCGTGCGCGCGGCCTACCCGCCGGCCGAGCACCAGGATGAGGCGGCGCAGAAGCTTGATCGCCGGATGGTGACGACGCTCATGGGCGTCGCGGCCGATCTCAAGGAGTCGATGGACTCTGAGGAGATTCCGCAGTCACCGATCGACGAGGCGATGGTCTTCGTCTGGGGCGCGTGGCATGGCGTGGCGACGAGCGTCGCCCGCTGCGATCACCTCGCGATCCCGCCGGAGACGGCCCGCCGCGCGCTCAGGCGCGGCCGGGAGATGCTGCTCGGTGGGCTGGCTGTGGAGCCGGTGCCAGCGGATCTGCTGGAGCCGACGAACGTGCGCGAGCACTCGGGCTGAGGCCGGAGTCGCGCAGAACCCGCCGCACTTGGACTTCTCGTGCGGGGCGCTCAACCACTGCCGCAACCAGGGAAGGCTCAGACCAATCACGTTCGAGAAGCAGCCATCGAGGCGCTCCACCAGACATCCGCCTCGGCCCTCCAGGGCAAATCCGCCGGCGCACTGCAGCGGTTCTCCGGTCGCCACATAGGACTCGATCTCGGCGTCGCTGAGGT
>JAUMFO010000085.1:0-36185 GCA_032119795.1 Solirubrobacteraceae bacterium | reverse complement strand
CAGAACCCGCCGCACGCCCGGCGGGTTCTGCGCGACTCGGCGCCCGGCGCTCGAAGCCGGGCCCCGGGCGCGCCGGTCAGGCCGTGGCGTGCACGCGACGCCGGGCGACCATCGGGACTCCGCCGATGGGCCGCAGCGTGATCGACGGAACGAACCGCACCGGCTCGGTCGACGTGGATTCGAAGGCGTAACGCTGGGCCATCATGGAGCCGAGGATCATGGCGTTGAGCATTGCGAAGCCCTGCCCGACGCAGGCGCGTCGCCCGCCGCCGAATGGCAGGTAGGCGTGGCGCGGGCGGCTGGCCGGCTCGTCGCCGAGCCAACGCTCCGGGCGGAAGGCGGTCGGGTCTTCGTAGACGCCCGGGTCGCGGTGCGTCGTCCAGACCGAGAACAGGACGCGCGTGCCTTTGGGGATTCGGTAGCCGCCGATCTCGTCGTCCTCGGCGGCGAGCCGCGGGAGGTGCCAGACGGGCGGGTAGATGCGCATCGCCTCCTTGAAGCACGCCTCCAGCCAGGGAAGCGCTTCGGCGTCGGCGGCCGTTGGGATGCGGCCGCCGAGGACGTCGTCGAGCTCGGCCTGGAGTCGCTCGTTGGCCTGCGGGTTCTGGGCCAGCAGGTAGAACATCCACGTGAGGCCGTGGGCGGTGGTCTCGTGGCCGGCGGCGATGAACGTGACCACCTCGTCGACGACCTGTTGGCGGTCCAGGCATTCGCCGGTCTCGGGGTCGGGCGTGTCCATCAGCAGCCGCAGCAGGTCGTCGCGGTCGCCGTGGCCGTTGATGAGGCGTTCGTCGACGAGCGCCTCGATCACCGGGACGCCAGTATTCGCGTGCTCGAGGTAGCGCCGCCAGTGCCGCGGGGTGCCGAGCTTCGCGGCGCGGACGATCCCGACGCCGTTGACGTCCTGCCCGAGGAAGGGGATCGGCCGGCGGCTGATCTCGCTGATCTCGTTGAGTGCGCCGGCCAGCGACGTCTCGAAGGTCTCGGCGTCGTCGCTGAAGTCGTGGGTGGCCAGGGCGCGGCCGACGGTGTCGAGGCCGACGTGCAGGATCTCCAGGTCGAGCGGGATCACGTGGCCGTCGGGCCAGTCGCGCTCCCACGTGTCGAGTGCGCGGCCCGCGGCGCCGGCCATGTGATCGGCGTAGACGGCGAGGTGGCGCTTGGCGAATATGGGCTGCACGATCCGCCGGGAGGTGCGCCAGCGCTCACCGGAGCTGGTCACGAGCCCTTGGCCGAGCACGGGGACGAACAGGTCGAACTGGTGCGACTTGGGGTAGTTGTCTTGCGCGCTGATGAGCACATGCTTGGCCGCCTCGGCGCCGCGCGCGACGACGATCTTCTGGGAGCCGACGCGGAGCATCGCCAGGTCGCCGTACTCGTCGGCGAGTGCCTCGAGGGTGCCGAGTGTGTCTTTGCCGAAGCGGTCGAGCCAGCGGGGAGCTTGGAGGCGTGAGGGGCCGGGCGGGAGCGGCAGCTGCGTGCTGGGGCGGCGGGTCGCGATGCGTTCGGCGACGCGCAGCACCTGCCCGAAGCCGAGCTTGGTGAGGGGGCCCATCAGCACCGTCAGCAGCGGGCCGACGACTGGAATCGCGATGCGGAACGTCGATTGCCAGAGGACTTCGACGCCGGTGGGCGTCTCGTAGAACGTCATGGCGCCGTGCTGATCGGCGATCGTGGCGGGCCACGACTTGGCGATCCGGTAGGCCATGCGGCTCGGGCGGGCGTACTCGGTGATCTCTTCGTCGAAGCCGAGGCCGGTGAGCTCTATCCGTCGGGTGGCGCCGGTGAGGTCGTCTTCGGCGGCGCCGGGCTTGAGGATCTTGGCGCTGCGTACGCCTGCGACTTGGGCGTAGGTGGCGGCGCTGGTGACGGCATCGAAGACGTCATCGATCGGTGCGTCGATCCGGCGCCGGGCGACCACCGTGGTGGTCCGCGTGCGTGCACGTGTCATGGCTGGCTCATCTCCGTGGTCTGCAGGCCGGGCCCACGGGGAGGCGACCGGCGCTATGCCGCGGAGCATAGTTACGAAGGTGTAACTATGCAAGCCATCATATCTGCCAGGGAGAGCTGGTTGTCGGGTTCCCGAGGCGACTCCGAGCGCGAGCCGGCGCTAGCGGGCGACGAGGTTGGCCGGCTGGCCGTCGCGCGCGAACTGCGCGAGTTGCTCGGCGGCGATCTGGGCGGAGCGTTCTTCGTTGCCGAGGGTGTCTCCGCCGACGTGCGGGGTGAGGATCAGCCCGGGCGCCGTCCAGAGCGGGTGGTCGCTGGGGAGCGGTTCGGGGTCGGTGACGTCGAGTCCGGCGCGCAGTCGGCCGGACTGCAGCTCGGCGAGGAGGGCGTCGGTGTCGACGAGGCCGCCGCGGCCGGCGTTGATCACGATCGCGCCGTCGGGGAGGGCGGCGAGGAAGGCGGCGTCGATCACGTGGCGCGTCTCGAGCGTGAGCGGGAGGACGGCGACGACGGCGTCGTGATCGGGCAGGAGTTTGCCGACGGAGCTGAGTGCTGCGACGTCGCCTCGGGCGGTGCGGCCTACGAGGGTGGCGGTGGCGCCGAATGGCGCGAGCATCGCTTGCACGTGGGTGGCGAGATCCCCGGCGCCGAGCACGAGGATGCGTTTGCCGTGGAGGGAGTCGGTGATGCGCTGGGCCCAGTCGTGGCCTTGCTGGTCCTCCGTGAATTCGCGCAGTTCGCGGTAGAAGGTGAGCAGCATCGCGATCACGAGCTCGGCCGTCGCTTGGCCGTGGGCGCCGCGGGCGTTGCTGATCTGCACGCCTTTGGGCACCTTGCCGTCCCACGCGTCGATGCCGGCGCTGAGCGTCTGCACGAGCCGCAGCCGAGGCAGCTCTTGGAGCAGTTGCAGCGTGGCGACCGCGTGCTCGGTTTGGACGATGATCGCCTGCGCCTCGCGCGCGTCCTGCGCGGGGACCGGGCTCGTCGGGTCGTACGGGATTGCCGTCAGCTCAGGGTGGGCGTCGACGGCGACGCGGTTGACCTCGCGCGGGGTGAGGACCAGGAGCGGAGCGGGCGACGGATCCGGGGGAGTCGGCACGGAGAGGAGGCTAGCCCGCGCCGGGAGGCGAGCCGGAAGCTGGGTTACCCAGTGGTTTGCCAAACGTTCATTCGGTAATTGCTTGCGGTCCGTCAATAAGCCGGGGAATGCCTGTGGGCGTTGGGCGTTTCGTCAATAGCTGTGGCCGATATAGCGGCGCTATGCCAGGCGCTGATTTGACCAATTTCCGGTTGTGTGACAAAACCGTCCATCGCTAGGGGGGCGAATTTTGGTTCGCCAGAGCCTCTTACAGGTAGAGGCTCATTTCGACCAAGAGGAACCTGTGTCCCGATTCGTACCAATCTCTCGCCGCCGCCAGGCGGTCAAACGCACCCTGTCGACGCTCGCGCTGGCCGTGGCAGCCGTCGCCTGCTTCGCGCCGGTGGCTGGCGCCAAGACCTACAAGGTCTACGCGTGCAAGACGCCCGGCGGCACGCCGATCCCGCTGGATCGCAGCCAGTGGACTTCGATCATCGAGCGGAACTACTCGACGGCCGCTGAGGGCTGCGCAGCTGGCAACCCAATCTCGCTGTACATGGGCACGTCGCCCGCGGTGGAGAACTACCGCCCGGGGCGTGCGGCGACGTGGCGGCTTGATGCGCCCGTACCGATTAGCGGGGCAAAGGTATGGCGCAGCGTCTCAACGCGATCGATGGCCGGCGATCAGGGGGCCACGCCGCTGTATGAGGCGGCGCTGAGCTACAACCGCGGCGGTTTGGAGACGTGTCTCGCGAACGGCTGCCAGATCGGCTCGCACGGAGCGGGTGACGCCTCGCAGAACGAAGTGACGTGGCCGTTCCCCGCGAACACCTACTCCTTCGAGCTGTTCGTCCACTGCGGCGGTGGCCCGGGGGATACGTTCTGCGTAAACGGCGGAGGCGAGCGCGTGACTGCGGCGTTCCATCGGTTTGAGTTCAACGCGGAGGACAGCGATGTGCCGAGAGTCGTCGCAAACACCGTGACCGGAAGTCTGCTTGACACGGGCGAACAGGATGGAACGCGGACCATCAAGTTGCGCGCTCAGGACTGGGGGAGCGGCCTCTACCAGGTCGCTGCGACACTCGACGGCAAGGAGATCGGGAGTCTTCACCCGCTGAACAACGGCTCGTGCGCACGAGTGGGGTCGTCAGGCACTCCGGACTATCGGCACTTCCAGCCCTGTACGACGGACGAGGTGGAGGCCAACTTCTCGATCGACTCCACGAAGTACTCAGACGGCCGACACACCCTGAAGGTCTGGCTCGAGGACGCCGCAGGCAACGTCACGACGGTTAGGGATGACGTAATCAAGCTCGCCAACGCTCCACGCAACGTCACGCGGCCGAGCATCACGACCCAGGTTCCCGGCAACGATGCCGCAGAGGTCAAAGATCCGCGTCCGAAGGACACGCTCACCGCGTCTCCTGGGAGTTGGAGCGGCGTGGGCGTGCAATTCGCCTACCAGTGGGAGCGAAGCGACGATGGGGTGGCCTGGACTGCCGTCGCGAACGCGGCGAATCCTGGCTATACGGTCGCGAACGAAGACGTCGACAAGTACCTGCGAGTCGTCGTGACGGCGACGAACACAGGAGGCAAGGCGTCGCTGGAGAGTGCCCCGACGGTCAAGGTCAGGACTGGCGAGACGATCGACACCAAGGACGTTCCAGGCGCCCCGACTCCCCCGGACAACGGCGGCGGCGGCGGCGATGTCAACACGGCGCAGTTGGTCGTTGATCGAGAGCAGCGCACCGTGGAGGTCAGGCATGGAGCCAAGATCGTGATTACGGGTCGTCTCGTGGACGCCAACAGTCAACCGATAGCGGACGCCGAGGTTGATGTCTTTGAGCAGCTGGCGTTGACGGCGGCGCCGTGGCAGAAGATCGGGACCGTCAAGACCGATAGCCAAGGTGGCTACGTGTTCCGGCCGAAGACGACGGCGAGTCGGCGTCTGCGGTTCGCCTTTGCGGACCGCCGTGATGCGGCGAACTACCGGGCGACGCGCGAGGTGTTGGTCTCGGTGCAGGCTGGGATGTCGATCTCGGCGAAACGCCGAAACCTGCGAGCCGGGGACACGATTCGACTGCGAGGGCACGTCACGATCGACAACCTTCCGGAGACCGGGACGTGGGTCGAGGTCCAGGTCCTTGACGCTGGAGTCTGGCGGACGGTCGCAACCCGCAGGACGAGTTCGAAGGGCCTGTGGACGTTCAAGCACCGCTTGCGCCAGTCGGCGGGCGTGACGTTCCGCTTCCGTTCGCGCCTGCGAGTGGTGGGAGATGTTCCATCAGCCGAGGCCAAGAGTGCTCCGGTGAAGATTCGGATTCGATGACCGGCATCACGACAAGCGTCGAGAAGTCCCCGTTGTTGCGCATGGCCCGGGCCCTGGCTCGGTCGCCGTTGAAAGGGCGACCGGGTGGTGGTCGTGGGCGCCTTGTGTCGACGCTGGTGATCGGCGTGCTGGCGGTCGGCGCGGCACCTGCTGCGGCGGAGGAGCAGCCGGCGATCCTGAAGTCGTACGGCCTGGATTGGATCGAACGGGTCCGCGAGGGGGCCTGGCCGCAGCCCAAGGAGAAGCGGCCAGTGATCTGTCTGCTCGACACCGGCGTGGCGGTCACACCCGATACGCCGGAGAGTCGGCCAGATGGGCCGATCGTGGCAAGGCTGAGCATCGAAGTCCCGCCTGATGATGGTGCCAACTTGCGAGACGACGCCACCGTCGGGGGACCCCAAGGCGATTCGGTCAAGCACTTCCACGGCACCCGGATGGCCGCCGTGATCGCGGCGCCGCGCAATGGCAGCGGCACGGTCGGCGTCTTTCCGCAGGCACGCATCGTGTCCGTGCGCGTGACCGTCGGTGGAGCGGTCTTTATCACTCCGCCGGATCTCGTGGCCGGGGTGAAGCTCTGCCGGCGATGGGTCGACGCAGCGGGTGTTGCGATTGCTGCGGTGGTGATGGCCGAATCGAACTATTCACAGCGGGCTGAGGATGTTCCCTTGTGGGAAACGGCCGCGGCAAGCACTCTGCTCTCGGGAGGGGTGTTCGTCTCGGCCGCCGGTAACCGGCCCGAAGACAAGACGGTCGTCCCGTTTGCTGCGATCAACGCCATCTCTATAGGGGCTGGCGGAGTTGACGGACTTCGGTGCGCGTTTGCCGCTCTGGAACAGACCGGTGACCTACTTGGTCCCGGATGCGACTCCACCGACGCAGGGTGGTCAACTGGGTCCAGTGCCGCCACAGCGGCGACCGGTGCCCTCCTCGCGGCTTTTGCTACCCGCCAACCTGAGACGTCGCCGGCGGATCGCGTGAGCTTTGTCATGCGTGCTGCGACGGTGAACGCAGAAGGCGCCAGAAAGCTCGACGGAACACCGGTAGCCGAACGATTCTCTGGTTTCGTCTCAGAACCTACTGTCGCTCCGTCCCCGGGCCCCCCTGGGCTGTCGATCGGTTCGGAACGAGCAGCGGGCGTCGGCGACGTCAACGCCGCTGCGACACCGGTCACGGTCTTGTTCCGGCCAAAGGTATCTGCGGTTTGGCGGCGTGGGCGGCTCTCAGTTAGGCGACTCGACCGGCACAGATCCGGCGTATTGTGTGCGATCGTTAGTCGCCGGGGAGATAGGGTTGCGGACCAGTGCGCGTCCGGAAAGAACCTAGTAGTTGAGGTCCGTCGAAAGCCACAGAGCGTTTTGACATGGGTTGAGGGCGAGGCTCCGGTGAGATGGCGGTCACTTGCTTCAAAAGCACGCGTCGCGCGACGGTGACGCGGACCAGAGCTTTGGCGTGCGCGTTCGCGGCGTACGGAGCGTTCCCGGCGATGAGCTCAGCGGGCAGCTTCGATGTGCTCAGCTGCAAGGCTTCTGTGGCCGATCGCAGCGACGCCTGGTCGGTGTCGCCGCTCCCCGCCACTATTGAGATGACGGACTTGTGCGGTTCGGGGGAACCGGGCTCAGGCGGATCAGTCTTTAGCGGTGGTCGCTCTATACGGCCAGTACTGCCCCCGCCCGGGCCCTACTTTTCGCCCGCAGGGCGGATAGCGGCCCTGATGTTCTCTGCTCCCAGCGGCGCGTCGCTCTCCGCGATTACGTATGAGCGAAGGCTTCAATCCATCGACGCCTCATGGCGGGTCCAGCTCCGTTCCGACAGCATGTTGCTCGAGTCGTGCCAAGTGCCGGTGGGCGCGTTTCAGTGTCCCGACTTGACGGGCGGAACGTTTCAAGCATCTCTCCCGCTCGGAACCGACGCCCTGGACCTTGCCGCATGGTGTATCGGTGGCTCATGTCCATATGGGGCGGGACCACTCCGTGACTTCGCCGCAGTCATCTATTCCTCGATCGTCACAGTCGAGGAGAGCATCGCCCCGACTGCCGGCGCACCGGTCATCTCGGGGCTCACCAATGGCTGGGTTGGTGCGGGCTCGCCCTCTGCGACGTTCACGGGATCGGACACGCTCGGGCTACGCCGCATTGAACTGGTCGATGGCGCGACCGCTGTCAGCAGCGTGCCGAACGCGGCTTGCGTCGACTGGAGCGTGCTGCCCTGCTCGGATACCTCCGTCCCTGGCCTCGGACCTGGCTTTGGTGGGAGCGCTCCGCTCACGAGCCTCACGGACGGCTCCCACCAGCTGCAGACGCGCGCAACCGACGCTGCTGGTAATCAGGCACTTAGCTCGTCGGTGGCCGTCATGGTTGACCGACGGGCACCCCTCCCCGTTGTCGTCAACAAGGGTGGCGCCATCAACCCAGACGCGGTGGCTTTCGAGTGGCTCACGCCGGCCGACGGCGGCTCACCCTTTACGGCGGCCCGCGTCAAGATCTGCACGGGACCCCCCGAACCGACGGCGTGCCGGTGGGAAACAGGCCCGGTGCAAGGCACGCTGCCCGTGGCGCTGGGTCCGGAAGGCACGGTGACCACGGTCCAAGTCGAATTGACGGACGAGGCGGGCAACGTCGGACTCTCGCCCGCCGTTGAATACCGCCGCGACACTGCGGCCCCCGCAGCACCGCAGCTCGCCCTCGTCCTCGACAGCGGACCCAAGCGGTTGATCAACGTGGCCACGACCGAGACGGACGTGGCCGAGTACGCGGTAAAGATCTGCCGGGCCGACAGCTGTACCGACTCGCGCCGAACCGCGAACGGCCGAGTCGACCTCGACTTGCCCGCGCTTGGGACCTACCGAGTCGACGTTGGTCTCATCGACCGCGCGGGCAACGCTGGAGCGACCTCGTCGGTCACCGTCGAGCACCAGCCCTCGCCCGGCTTCGACGACCCGAGGCCCAACACGATGGTGCTGCTCAAATCGCCGATAAAGCTGCGGCCTCGGGCCACCGTGATCGACGTTGCGGGCACCGTCCAAGTGAACTCCGCGTCAAAGATCACGATCACCGTCAAAGGCCGGCCCGCTGCACGTAAGCGCAACGTCATCTACCGCGCGACCACAACGCCCACAAAGTTGGGCCGCTGGAGCGCCCGCCTGAAGCTGCCACGAGGCGTCAACCGCCGCCACGGCGTCCTCGTCACCGTCAAGGCGACGCCGCTCGACGGCTACCTCAGCAGCAAGATCTCACGCCGCATCCGGGGATAGGTCGCGGGCAGAAGCTCCACCCGCCAACGTCGCCGGGTCACCGACGTGGCACGCCCGCCCGCCCCCTACCGGTCGCTAGCCCGTCGCCGCGGCATCGCCCCGCCAGCGTCACCGCCGCGCCGCCCGCCGAGCTCCGCCGCAGCCGCCTGATCCCGAGCAATCGCCGCCGCGCGCAACCGCTCGGCGGCCACATGCAGCAGCACCTGGCCGTCGGTGCCCTCATCGGGCCACGTTGCGACGCCAGTCGCGGTCTTCAGCCCCCAACCCTTCAAATCCAGTCCGGCGAGCACCGCCGCGACCGCATTGACCGACGGCACCGCCTCCGCCGCCGACGTCTCCGGCAACACGACCCAGAACTCGCCGTCATCCGGCCGCGTCACCACCGCCGACCTCGGCAACGCCTCGACGAGCCCGCTCGCCACACGCTCCAGCAGATCATGCGTCGCCGACATCCCCTCGCGCGCACTGAACGCCTCCAAACCCTCCAGATCGAGCGCGAGCACCGTCAACGCCTTGCGATCCATCTGATGGAGGGCGACCTCATCCACGAGCAACTCATCCAGCCGCCGCCGATTACCGAGGCCCGTCACCGGATCACGACGCACCAACTGCTCGAGCTCCTCACCCTGCGCCTCCGCGGCCTCCAGGACCGACAACGTCGAGAAGGCCTGCACCCAACTGCCGACGATCAACAGCAGCATCGCGATCTGCGTCGCCTGATTGACGACATCAAACAGTGCACCGGCGATCGCGATCCCCAAGAAGATCGCGCCAAACGCCAGCATGTGGGCAGCGATCTCGCGGCGGTCCTGGAGCCGCACCGCTGTCAACGGCGCCACAAAGAACGTCGCGCCGATGATCGCGATGCCATTGGGCTGAATCGCCACGATCCCAATCGCCGGAATGACGTAGGTCGCCGCGATCACCAGATGATTCGCAAGCGTCCCAATCGCCGGCGGCCGCATGTACAAGTGCGCGGCCGTAATCGCCGCCAGCACCAGCGCGAGCACCAGCGTGCGATCACGCGGCGCATCCGGGAAGGCAAACGCCGCCACCACCGCCACCACCGCAAAGAACCCATAGACGCCGCCATGGATCGCCCACACCGTGCGGTTGAGCGCCAGCTCCTTGCGGCTCAGTCGCCGCAGAATCGGGGCAGGGGCCGTACTCACCACGAAGGTGCCGATCCCCAAGCTGCAGGCACGCGCGCCCACAGATGCACCGAAAGTGCGTTCATCGCTGGAGTGTCCGCCTCTGTGCGCAATCTCGCAAGCAGAACATGCGCCGAGATTGACAGAACCTCGACGACGACCCCTCGAACCAGGTTCACGCGCAAAGTCGCCGCGCAGCCTCGCTTACCTGCCTCTCTGGACGCCTCGCACGAACTCCTGCGCCGCGCAACGGCCGGTGCACCCGAAGGCGCCAAGGCCGCCAAGGCGAAAACCCCGTCGTGCGCATTGCGGACGATGAGATCCGGGAGAAATACCTGGAGCGGGCCATCCGAGAACTCGGAGAGGTCGAGCGAGAGGTCCGCGAATGCGCGTCCTGCGAGGCGAGCAACCGCGCGCCCGTGCTCTCCTCCGGGCACCCGCAGGCAGACATCATGCTGATCGGCTACGAGCCCAGCGAAGCCGAGATGCAAGAAGGCGTCGCCTTCTACGGCCGCGCCGGCGCCGCCATCCTCGCCTCCCTGCGGCGCCTAGAGATCGACCCGACGACGATCTACGGCACGCTGATCGTGAAGTGCCCCAAGGTCGACGACCAACACACCGACACGCCGCTCTCCAAACTCCTGATCCGCGAGATCGCGATCGTGCAGCCGCGCATCGTGATCGTGCTCGGCGAACGCGCGCTCGGCGCCCTCAACGCCCTCGACGTGCCCCTGGCGCGCCCACTGCGCTGGGCCCCGGGCGAGATCCAGCGCTTTACGCCCGCGACCGAGGCGATCGTCGTGCCAGACATCCACCAGTCGCTCGACGAAGAGACCGCCAAACGCTCCTTCTGGACGGCGTTCCGCCAGCTCAAACGCTGGTACGACGACCAGCCGCCCTGGTAGAACGGCCGAGCGGCAAGCTCGCCCCCGGGGCTTAAACCTCGGCGGCGCCGGGCGTCGGCATCGCGCCCGACCAGCGCTCGACCGGCTCAGGATGCTCGATCGCATGGAGTCCGGCGCGGCGCATGACGTCGCGCGCGAGTTCCAGCGCGCGGTGCGCGGCCTCCGGTGGGATCGCCGTTCCGTCCTGGCGGATCATCAGCGCCGTCATCCCGTTCCACAGGGCCCACAGGAAGAGCATCATCTCGTCGATCGGGGCGACGGCCGCCTGCCCGGTCGTCATCGCCTCCTTGAGATCCGTCGCGATCCCCAGCACCAGCTTCTGCGTGCGGGCCGAGAGCGCCTGGTTGATCTCCGCCAGCTCAGGACTCGGATCGGGCTGCATCACGCGCACGTAGGCGAAGCGCACCGACTCGGGGCGCTCGATCGCAAACTGGATGTAGACGTCGCCCGCGGCGTAGACGCGGTCGAGCGCGTTCGGCAGCTGCCGCGCCTCCGCCATCTTGCGCTCCACGACGTCCATCCCGTCGGACACGAACGCCAGCAAGATCCCCGACTTGCTGGTGAAGTGCTTGTAGAGCGTTCCGACCGACACCCCGGCAGCCTCGGCGATCTCCTCCACCTTGACGCTATTGACGTCGCGGGTCGTGAAGATCAAGCCGGCCGCATCAAGAATTGATCGGCGCGTCCGCGCACTCTTGGCCGACGCCGGCGTCGAACCATTGGAACTCGGTGTGGCGCCGTTCACGGCGAGGTCGGAATGTGATGCCACTCACGGAAGTATGCCGGTCGCGCGTTCCGGGCGCCATTCAGAGTCGCCGCCGTTTCTCAGTTGCGGGATCGCTCCAGCGCCCGCGGCGGGCCTGCGCTCAGGCGCCGCCGACCGGAATCGGCGAGTCCGTCAAGCCGATCACCGTCGGGTCGGCAAGGTAGCCCCACGCCTTGAGGTCATGCCCGAGCTGCCCGGGGAATCCCTTGCCCTCGTCGCCCGCGAAGTCGCCGCGCGCGGCCGACGCCTCGACGACCGCCTTCGCCTCCGCCGTCTTCCCGAGCAGCAGCAGGTCAGCGACCCAGGCGGCGGCGGCCGTGCGGCCCGCCAGCCCGCGAACGTCGGCCTCAAAGCTCGACGCGTCCTGCCAGTCCTTGGCCTTGTCGTTGGCGTCCTGCTGGATCCAGTCGGGGAAGTCGCGGGTCACGTCGGTGAAGACGCCGCCCACGAGCCGGAAGATCTGAATCGGCGTGCGGCTCGCGGCGTACGGGCCGTACGCGCCGGTGAAGCGCATGTCCCACGCCTTGAACTCGGCCGGCGCGGCGTCGTCGAGATTCTTGATCTCGTAGCCGTAGTCGGCCCAGTTGCGGGTGATCGGCTTGGCCCAGCCAGCCGGCGTGGACTGCGCCACGGCCGAGACGGTGCAGCAGTGCGCCCCGCCGGTATAGGTCTGCACGATCGCGTCGAGGATGCCATCGCCCGTCACGTCGACGAGCGACACCGACGGGCGAACGAGCCAGCCCTCCGACGCCTCGCCAGCGAGCTTCACGCTGATGAGCGTCTTGCGGCCCGGTGCGCGCACCGTGAGGCGCAGCTTGCCGTAGACCTTCAGCGCGCCAGACATCTTCTTGCGCTCGTACGCCAGGACCGCAGTGACGCCGCCCGACTTGACCTTCACGGTGCCGGGAACGGCCTTGGGCTTCGCGGCCGCGCCGGCCTCACCGATCGGGCCCGTCAGCGTGGCGGCCAGCAGGCAGGCGACGGCGACGAGCGTGATCAGCAGGACGCGCAACAGGCGCGGCGTGCGGGTATCGGTGAACGTCTCCGGGGCGTACGAGCGGCTTGCCACGCGGGCAGCCTGGGTGCGCCGGCTCACGGCGACGCGATGATCGGCCGCTGCGCGCCGGCTCTGCGAACTGCGGCGGTTGCTGCGGCGGCGATCGCCGCGGGTGCCCGAACGCCGGTCATGGGAGCGCCGATCCACGCGGCGCCGCTCCACGCCACCGGGCGGCCCGACGTTGCGCGTGCGCCGGTCCACGCCGCTTCGCACCCGGCGATCGGCCGTCGGGCGCGGGCCGACTTCAAGGTCGGCGACGCTGCGCGTGGCAGCACCTTCAGCGGGAGAGCGCGGCAAAGAGCGAGGAGAGGACGGGGATCAGACGGGGTGACAAGGCCACGAGGACGTGCGGGGCCATCCGCAAAAAGTACCGCGCTGAGCCAGCAAGTCAACGGGCATTTCGTCCTCCTGAGCATCCGTCAGGAAGTTGGAGTATTGATCAGAAGGTGAGAATGACCTTGCCGAACTTGGCGCCCTGCTTGAAGTGAGCGTAGGCGGCCTCGGCCTCCTCGACGGGGTACGTCGCCGCGACGGGCACCGAGAGTCGGCCGCGCGCAACGAGCGGGAGTACCTCGCGTTCCATGGCGCGGGCCGTGGCGGCCTTCTCCTCGAGTGGGCGCGAGCGCAGCGTCGTCCCGAGGATGCGCCCGCGGACCGACATGAGCGCCAGGAGGTTCAGCTCGGCCTTGATTCCGCCCCCGACGCCGACGATCACAATCCGCCCGCCCGTCGCCAGGGCCTTGACGTCCTCACCGAGGTTCTCACCGCCGATCAGCTCCAAGACGACGTCGAACGGGCCAAATCCCTGGTGCTCGTTGGGCCGGGTGACGACCTCCGCGCCAAGTTCCCGCAGGCGATCGTCGAACTGCTCGTGGCGGGTGGTGGCCACCACCGACGCGCCAAGCGCCCGACCAAGCTGCACGGCGGCGGTGCCGACGCCGCCGGCCGCGCCGTGCACCAGCAGGCGCTCGCCTGGCCGCAGCCCGCCCTGCATCACGATCGCGTCATGGGCGGTGGTGAACGTCTCCGCGAAGCCGCCGGCCTCAACGAGCTCCATGCCTGTGGGGACGGGCATCAGCTGGCGCTCGTGGACGGCCGCGAACTCGGCTTGCCCGCCGCCGCCAACGATCCCCATCACGCGATCACCGAGGCCAAAGCGGGTCACGCCGTCGCCGATCCCAACGACCTCGCCGGCGAGCTCGAGCCCCGGAATGTCTGCCGGGGAGCCGGGAGGGGCGGGGTAGGCGCCGCGGACCTGCAGCAGGTCGGCGCCGTTGAGACCAGCCGCCGCGACCCGCACGAGCACCTGCCCGAGGCCGGGCCTCGGATCGGGGTACTCCGGGGAGAACTGGAGTCGCTTATCGGCGACGGTGACGGCACGCATGCACCGGATCCTAAGAACTTGCGCGTCGGCGTGACATAGGGACTTCTCCGCCATGGCTTCTAGGGCGTCAGCTTCTCGGACTCGAGGCCGCTCATAGCGGGTTTCGGCGCTCGACGAGCGGCGGATGACGCCCGCCGAGTTCGTAGAATCGCGGGCCCTGCATGACCGCCACCACCTCGCCCACTACCGACCTGAGCAGCCTCCGCCCGTGGCAGCGCAAGGCCGTCAAAGGGATGCGGGAGTGGGAGTTCGGCACCTACCTGATCGCCGCGGCGCCGGGTGCGGGCAAGACGCGCCCGTCGCTGCACTTCGCCCGTGAGGAGCTGGCCGCCGGCCGCATCAAGCGGATCGTGGTCGTCTGCCCGACGGCCCCGCTGACGCGCCAGTGGGCGCAGGCCGCCGCCGAGTCGGGCCTGCAGCTCCTCCCGGACTCACCGAATCTGGAGCCGCCCGGCGGCTTCGATGGCGTGTCCGTCACCTATGCGCGCGCCTCGGCGAGCGCCAAGCGGTGGAAGTCGATCTGCACGCCAGACACGCTGATCATCGCCGACGAGGCCCACCACCTCGGCGAGGAACTCGCCTGGGGCGACGGCTTCAACATGGCCTTCGCGCGCGCCGAGCGCTGGCTGCTGCTCTCCGGCACGCCATTTCGCTCCGATCGCACCCCGATCCCGGGCGCCGAGTACGACAACGACGGCTACGTCGTGCCAGACATCTCCTACAACTACGGCGACGCCGTCGCCGACCGCGTCTGCCGCCCAATCCGGTTCATTCCGTTCGACGGGCGGCTGCAGTGGGTCAGCGGCGACACCACCGTCGAGGGGTCGTTCGCCGACCCGTTGATCGGCTCCGAGGCGGCCCGCCGCTACCGCACGGCGATCTCCACCGAGCTCGCCGACGGCCTGCCGAAGATCCTTGGCGAGGCCGCCAACCGCCTCAAGTCGCTGCGCGGCTCCAGCCACCCGGAGGCCGGCGGCCTGATCATCGCCGCCGACTCCGAGCACGCTCGGCGCATCGCCCGCATTCTCCGCGAGGACTACGGAGAGGACCCGACCACGGTCCTCTACACCGACACCCAGGCCCACAAGAAGCTCGCCGAGTTCTCCAAGTCAGACAAGGCCTGGATCGTCGCGGTGAACATGGTCTCCGAGGGCGTCGACATCCCACGGCTGCGCGTGGGCGTCTACGCCGCTGCGGCCAAGACGCCGCTGATCTTCCGCCAGGTCGTCGGCCGGTTCGTCCGCACGATCCCCGGGCGCCCGCCAACCGATCGCTCCTGGCTCTACATCCCCGCGGATATCCGCCTGCGCCAGCACGCGACCGACGTCGAGAGCGACCTGCGCCACCTGCTGATCCCGCAGGAGGAGGGCGACGGCTCCGAGCTCGACGAGGTCGAGGAGAAGGTCCGCGACGCGCCGGGCGAGAAGAAGGACTTCAAGCCCGTCATGGCCGACGTGCGCGTCCAGATGGATCTCTTTGCCGGGCTCGACGGCGGCGGTGGCGGCACGCCGGAGTCGACGGACGAGCACGCCGGGTTCCTGTCTGGCAAGTCAAGCGCTGCGGCCGAGAAAGCTGGCGAGGCTGCCGCGGCGGCGGGCCAAAGCGGCATGGCGACGGCTCCCGATGGCGGCGCTGGCCGCCCAAGCGCGGGCCTCCAGCGCGACGAGCATGGCCGCGTGATCCGCCCCAGCTCGCTCATCGGCGCGGAGCCGGCCGCCGCTGAGGCCAAGCCCGTCGACCCGCTCGACCCGTGGGCCGCCCTCGACGATGACGACGACGAGGACGACGACACCCCCGCCAAGTCCTGGCAGCGCGCCAAACCAAAGAAGAAGACGGCCGAGCGCGCGCCGACGCCGCAGTCCGAGATGCCCGCCTGGCAGATTCAGGATCAGCTGCGCAAGCGCCGCCACTCGCTCGTCTCCGAGCTCGCCCGGATCACGAAGTCGCCGCAGGCGCAGGTCAACCAGGAGATCAACCGCAAGATCGGCGTCGGCAAGGTCGAGCAGGCCAGCAACGAGCAGCTCGAAGCGAGCATCACGCTCCTGCTCGACCGCCTGAGCAAGCGCCGCTAAGGTCCGCGCGAGCATGAGCTACGACCTGACCCTCTTTGCCGTCGTCCCCGGCGAGGATCCCGACGACACGGTCGGCGAGCTCCTCGAGTCGTTCGACGACGAACTCGACCCCGAGGAGATTCCGGCGATCTCGGCAGCGGTGGCGGCGCTCGTCACCGCGCTGACGTCCGAGTTCCCCGATGCCGACGTCGACGCACGCCGCGACGGCACCCACGCCCTCGTGAGCATCGAAGACGGCGCCCTCACGGTTGACGTGTTCCATAACCATTGCGACGTCTGCATCACCTACGCCATTCCGCATGACGACGCCTGGTTCCTTGACCGCGTCGGCCGGGTGGCCGCGGCGACGACCGCTGCGGCGCAGCTCAGCGACCTCTACGACATGCAGCTCGGCGAGGTCGTCGACCTCTCCGCGGGCGCCAGCGCGATGAGCGCCAGCTTCGACGACACGGCGAACGAACTCTCAGACATCGCCGCCGAGTACGGCAAGGCGTCGCAGCGCGGCGGAGTGTTTCGGAAGCTGTTCGGTCGCGGCGGCTGAGGCCGCCCGCTAGCTGATCGAGCCGCCCTCGAGGACCGTTTTGAGGTCCTCGGCGCGGTGCTTCATCTGCCCGGAGGTGCCCTTGCCGATGATCGGGCCGCCGACCTTGGCCAGGCCCGAGAGCTTGATCTTGTTGTGGACGGTCACCTTCGTCGACGCAGGGCCGAGCTCCGTCAGCGTCGTCGTCAGCGTGTGCAGCATTCCCGGGCCTTTGTAGGTGGAGACGGTCTGGCGCGGCAGGTCGAGGCTGACGATCGTCTCCGTCACTTTGAAGGTGCGGCCCTTGTCGTGGTAGGCCATCTCTGAAACGCAGCCCGGCTGGCCCGGCTTGCCCTTCTTCACGTCGATGCTCTGCAGATCACGGTGCCAGCGGCGCGGACCCTCCGGGTCGGCGAGCAGCGCCGCGACCTCGGCGATCGGCACGTCGATGACTACGTCCTGCGTGAGTTCCACGCTGGAGACCGTACCGGCTGGTCGGGCTGGCGAACGCGGCCGGGCCGGTCCCGTCTGTCTGTTAGACGGATGGGTCGATCGTTGCGCTGACGTCAGCGCGAAGCGCGTCGGGGTCGACGTGCGGGAGCGACTGCTATCTCGCCAGGAGCTCGCCGGCCTGCAGCTCGGCTGCGGAGCCGGCGAGCACGCGGGCGGCGTCGAGCATCACGGCGTAACCGCGCTCGGAGCTTGAGGCGTCGACGGCCTCCTGCGAGTGAAATGCCGTCCCGTCGGGCCACGACGGCGCGAAGAACATTGCGGTCGGGACGACCTCGCTGACGTCGCCGACGTCGGTGGAGGCGCCAATCGCGATCGGCGCGCTGGGCTCGTGGCTCGCGTTGGCCAGGTGGCGGCTGACGAGCTCGGCCATGGGTGCGTCGAAGGTGAAGGGCTGCATCGATTCGGGGCCTGAGATCTCGACCTCGCAGCCGTGCATCGTGGCGGCGCCCCGGGCGGCGGCGTCGAGGCGCTCGATGAGGTGGTCGGCTCGGGCGCCGGTGGCCGCGCGGATCCCGAACCGCGCCGCCGCGCGCTCGGGCACCACGTTCCAGGCGTCGCCGCCGTTGGTGATGATTCCGTGGACGCGCTCGCCATCCATCGCGTGCTGGCGCAAGGGCGCCGTCGCCCCATAGAACGCCACGCAGGCGTCGAGCGCGTTGCGGCCCTCCCAGGGGGCGATGCCGGCGTGCCCGGGTGTGCCGAGGAAGGTGTACGTCCGCGCGCGCATCGCCCGGCATGAGAGCAGCGGTCCGCAAAACGGCGCGCCGTGAAAGGCCAGGGCATGCGTGATGCCGTCGAACATTCCGGCGCGGAGCATCGCCGGCTTGCCGAATCCGGTCTCCTCCGCCGGGCAGCCGAACACCTCCACCGATCCTGCCGCGACCCCGGCCCGCGCCAGGGCCAGGCCGGCGCCGACCGACGCGCCGGCGATCAGGTTGTGGCCGCAGCCGTGGCCAAGTCCCGGGAGGGCGTCGTACTCGCCGAGGATCGCCACGCGCGGCCCGGGCTGGCCGCTGTCGAGTGTCGCGCGGAAGGCGGTCGCCAGCTCGCCGGCGCCCCACGTCACCGCGAATCCGGCGGACTCGAGCAGCGTGGCGCAGGCCTGGCTCGCGCGCACCTCTTCGCGGGCGATCTCGGGGTCGGCGTGGATCGCCCGCGCCAGCGCCACCACCGGCTCCGCGACGGCGCCGACGGCCTCGGTGGGGGAGGTAATTGGCGGCGTGCTCATTGGCGGAAAGTCTAAGTGGCAGAGGTGGGCGCCAGCGTCCGGTTTGGTGCACGTCGGCGCCCAGCCGTGATCGACGGACGTGCACGATCGCCGATCGTGTGCAATTGTAAGGGCCGCCTAATAAGGGCACCCTAATAGGGAGCCCTTATCTGCAGACCCTACCGGCCGAACGGCTTGCGCCGTTCGATTCCCACCGGCGATTCGGAGATCCCTTGATCCAGACGTCCTTCCTCAACTGCGGCACCAGCGCCGCCCTCGGCGTGGCGCTGTTCGCGGTTGCCGTCCCGAGCGCACTTGCCGCGCCTGCTGCCAACCAGCCCGGTTGGTCGGCGACGACGACCAACATCACGACGGGCGTCAACCAGGGCTACGAGACGGCCTTCGACCCCTACAACGGCAAGGTCTACGTCGCGGACGCCCAGTCGATCCGCGCCGAGCGCCAGTTCCAGTGGACGGGCACCCCGCCGGTGCTCTCCACCACGGAATACACCGACACCGTCACCCAGGCAGCCAGCGGCAAGATCGTCCAGATCGACGCGAACACCCTCGCGTTCGGGAAGTCCTGGAACCACACCGGCCTGCTCGACAACAACGGCAAGCCGAGCACCGGCATCGTGCCAGCCGTGATCGGACCGGCACCGGCCAACGCGATCATCACGCCCGCGTCGTGGACGTTCACGTTCGGCACCCCGAACGCCCAGACAGGCATCGCCACCGGTAATAACACGCAGATCTCGCCGCAGCCGTATGGCGTCGCGATCGACGGCAACCTGCCGGACCCGACGATCGTCACCGCGAACACGCGCACGGCATCGATCACGGTCTACAAGGCCTCGCAGGCAACGCCGACCAACGCCGACGTCATCAAGTACGCGTCGTTCGGCCTCACCGGCGTGCAGTCGCGCACGCCAGTCGTGGATCCGATCCGCCACAAGGCCTACATCGCGGGCTACAACGGCGTCAACGG
The DNA here is from genome assembly GCA_032119795.1 of Solirubrobacteraceae bacterium. GTDB lineage: Bacteria > Actinomycetota > Thermoleophilia > Solirubrobacterales > Solirubrobacteraceae > JAGIBJ01. The sequence continues at coordinate 17,015 of JAUMFO010000085.1, read as the reverse complement.
TGTGGTGGTGCAGGTCAACACGATCACCAAGGCCGTCGAAGCCGTGATCCCGGCCCCCGGCGTCGTCGGTCTCGCGATCGACCTTGAAGGCAACCGCCTCTTTGCCGGCACCTACCAGGCCGCCGCCACACCGGAGAGCCCCAAGGGCCAGTTCCTGCGGATCCTCGACCTCTCGAAGGTCAACACCGCGAACCCGGCAGACAAGACCCTCAATAGCGGCGTCGTCGTGGCCAGCGTCCCGAACGTGGGCGAGGACACCCGCCCCGGCTACGACGCCAAGACGAAGAAGGTCTACCTGGCCGCGTCCGTCGCCGCCACCTCCACCACGGCCGCTCCGCAGCTGACGGTCATCGACGCCAACCCGGCAAGCGCCGACTACGCCAAGGTCGTGAAGACCGTCGAGCTGCCGGCCCGCCCGAACTCGGTGGCCGTCGACGCTGAGCGTCGGCTCGTCTACGTGCCGCTGCTTGGCGGCCGCGCCCTCGCCGTGATCGACGCCGACACCGACGAGTTCGTCCAGGGCGTGCCGACGACGGGCAACGCCGTCGACGCCGACGTCGACCCGAGGACGGGCACCGTGTTCGTCGGCAGCCAGGGCACCGGCACCACCGCCGGCACCGCGCAGCTGCAGGCGATCAAGGTCAGCCGCCCGGCTGCCTTGCCCAAGGGCGACACCGGCCCGGCCGGTACCCCTGGTCCCGCTGGTGCTCCTGGCGCTCCCGGCAAGGACGGCCTCAACAGCCTCTCGCTGGAGCTCTCCTCGCTCAAGCTCCTGGGCTCCAAGCTCAGCTTCACGGCCCCGAGCGCCGGCCAGCTGAAGGTGGCCGTGAAGGCCGGCAAGCGGACGATCGCCACCGGCAAGCGCACCACCGCCAAGGCCGGCGACTACTCGCTGACGCTGACCAAGACCAAGTACGGCAAGGACCAGCTCAAGAAGAAGAAGTCCGTCAAGGGCACGCTGACGGCCACGTTCACCCCGGGCGCCGGCTCCACCGCCAAGAAGACCCAGGCCTCGATCACGGCCTCGATCAAGCGCTAGCTCGCGCCACCGCTCGCTCCCCGGGGCCGGCTGCCAGCGCGCGGCCGGCCCCGAAGCGACGGATCCCTGTTCGCCCCCTTCCCACCCGACTCCACCCCCAAGGAATCATGCAGTCACCACGCCTCGCGCCGACGGCTTTGCGCCGCGTCGCCCTCCTCTTTGCCGCGCTCGTCGCGGCCCTCACGCTCGCGCCGGTCGCCAGCGCCGCCAAGCTCACGTTCAGCGTCGGCGCCGGTGCGCAGGTCACGCTCAGCGACACCGCCAACCCGGCCGACGCCGCGCCCGGCGACGCGTTCCCCCAGGGCTCCAAGGTCTACCTCACGGGCACCGGATTCACCGGCACGGGCGGCACCGGCTTTCCGCAGGTGTGCATCAAGCTCAATGACGTCGACGGCGAGCTGACCTACGACAACAACACCACGGCCTTTGAGACCAACCTGCCGACCTTCCAGACCGACGCCGCTGGCGCCTGGTCGGGATGGGTGCAGCTCAAGAATGACGTTCCGCTCACGGGGCCAGGGAGCGGCGCGAATGCGGGCAAGCACTGGCTGCGCGTGCTCTCCGGCGTGCCGTCGAGCGGCACCAACGTGACGGTGCCGATCAGCTACCAGGCGTACTTCCGCGTCCAGTCTGATCTCGAGGCGGGCTTCACCAACACGGCCGGCACCTACTTCCCTGGTTCGACGATCTCGCAGGGCCCGTTCGGCGCACCAGTCCCGAACACCAGCACCCCGGCACTCCCGGCCGGCCCGGCCTACACGGTCGTCGGCGCGGCGGGCAAGCTCGATCCGTCTGAGTCGGTCGCCGTGACCCTCGACGGCGCGCCGCTGACGGCGAACACGGCTGGCACCTCAACGGCGCTGACCACCAACGTCGACGGCAGCTTCCGCGCCTGGACCAACTTGCCGGTGACGACCGCCGGCGACCACACCTTGCGCGTCGCGACCAGCACCAAGAACGAAGAGATCACGCTCAAGACGGTCATCCACTCCGCTGCGCTGCAGACGCCGAAGGTGCGCCCCGGCGGCACGGCGGTGGTGAGCATCGCGGGCTTCCTCGGCATCGACGGCAAGCCGCAGAAGGTGGCGCTCGTCGGCCGCGGGCCGAGCGCCGTTGGCACCGTCACCGATGATGCCGTCCTCGGCTGCGGCGAGACCGACGCCACCGGTGCAGCCACGCTGACGGCCACCATCCACACCACTGCCGCGGCGGGCCCAGGCATCCTGCGCGTCGCCGCGGGTACCAACTGTGTGCCGCCGCTGGTGTCGCAGCCGCTGCCGCGCTTCATCCCGTCGGTCGGGCTCACGGTCGACGTCGCTGCGCCGCAGGCCGGCACGACCTTCACCAAGGGCAGCGTTGGCCTCGCGTTCCCCATCGCTGGCAGTGGCTACGGCGCAGGCGAGTCCGTGCAGCCGAAGATCGACGGCGCGAATGCCGGCAGCCCGCTGGTCGCCGGCGCCTCTGGTGAACTCGCCGGCAACGTCACCCTCCCGGCGGGCGCGACGCTCGGCAGGAAGGTGCTCACGTTCGTGGGTGCGACGTCGACCCTTGCGGCCGACACGATCGAGGCGATCGCCGCACCGAAGGTGACGATCAACAACTCTGGCCTGGCGAGCGCCCAGACCCTGAAGTTCACGCTCAAGGGCTTCGTCCGAGGCTTCGCCCGTGAGGACGCCTCGTGGGGCCAGAAGGTGGCCCTGCGGCTCGACGCTGGCCGCGACATCATCGGCTGCGTCTCGACCGACAATGACGGCAATGCGGACGGGGAGCTGGCGCTCCCGGCCGGTCTGGCCGACGGCGAGCACACGCTCCAGGTCCTCGCCGGCTCCGCGTGCGTGAGTGGCGGCTCCGGAGACGCGCCGTCGCGGTCGGTTCCGACGAAGTTCGAGGTCGTCAACCCGCGGCCGGCCGTGGTCATCCCGGACGGCACGGCGCCTGCTCCCGCGCCCGCTCCGACTCCGACGCCCGCCGGCCCGGCCGGTCAGCGTCCGTCGAGCCTCAAGCCGTCCGGATCGTCGAAGCTCAGGCTGAGCCTCGACGCTGGCATGGCAACCAAGGTCGTGGTGTCGGTCAAGACGAAGTCCAAGACGACCGCGTCTGGCAGGGGCAAGAAGAAGATCGTCACGGTTGTGAAGAGCACGACGGTGCGCCCGGTCGCCGGCAAGGCCCGCACGGTGACGCTGAGGCTGACGGCCGACGGCAAAAAGCTGCTCAGGCGGCTGAAGTCGATCAAGGTCGTCATCACCGTCGACCCGGATGGCACTGGCGCCACGACCACGCGGACGATCACGCTGCGTCGCTAAAGCTTCCCTGAGTTGGTGCGCACTTGGGGGTGGCACCAGCTCGCTAAGGGGAACGACCGGGGGTCCCGATGCCAGGTGTTGGCATCGGGGCCCCCGGGCGGTTGGCGGGTCCTCCGGTGGGGCGTAGCTAGGGCTTGACATGCTCTCGAGCATGTTTCTATCCTTTCGGGCATGGGCGTGATGCTGCAGATCAAGGACGTCCCAGAAGACGTTCACCGCGTGCTGAAGGCGCGCGCCGCGCTGGAGGGTGTGACGCTGACCGAATACGCGCGGACCACCTTGGTAAAAGCGGCGCGGCGCCCGTCGCGGGCGGAGACGATTGCCGCGCTCGGTCGGCTTGAGCCGGTCGACTTGGGTGAGACCGGCGCCGAGGCCGTGCGTCACGTGCGCGACGAGCACGCGTGACGGTCGTCGATGCGGGCGTGGTGGTGGACCTGCTCGCCTCCCCGGACCGGCAACGGCAGGCCGAGTTGTTCGCAGAGCTCCCAGATCCATCGACCCCGTGGTTGGCGCCTGGTGTGCTGACGTTCGAGGTGTTCTCGGCCCTTCGGCGCCATGTCCTGCGCAAGGCCCTGTCGCCAGCGGATGCGTGGGTTCGGATCGAGCAGCTCGACGTTCTTCCGATCGATTTCGTTTCGACCCCTGCGCTGCTTCGCGGGGCGTGGGAACTGCGCGACAACGTCAGCGCCGCCGACGCGCTCTATGTGGCGCTGGCGCTGCACACCGGCGCCGAACTCCTCACAACCGATCGCCGTCTGGCGCAGGCCGCGATCGCTGCGGGCGCGCGCGTCCGCGTGCCGTAGCGCTGAGCTAGCTGTTAAGCCGCGAGGTCGATCGTGACGGGGTCGGCGAGGAGCCGGCCCTTCTGAGAGAGGGCGGCGCGGCCGTCCTCAAAGGCCTCGGGGTCGAGCAGGCCGTCGGCGAGGTGCTTCGCGGCGGCTCTGCGGCCGTCGCGGCTGAGGAGTTCGAGCTGCACGCCGGTCGCGAGTCGCAGGCCGAGCATCACGCGCTCGAGCTGGACGGCCTCCTCGTCGGGCACCTCGCGCCCGGCAGCCGGCGATTCGCCACGGGCGATCTTCGCCGCCCAGGTCCTTGGGTGCAGGGCGTTCCACCAGCGCACGCCGCCGACGTGCGAATGGGCGCCCGGGCCGGCGCCCCACCAGTTGCCGCCGCCCCAGTAGCCGAGGTTGTGCTGGCAGTAGGCGGCCTCGTCGGTGGCAAACGAGCACGTCTCGTACCAGTGCAGTCCGCCGGTGGAGAGGATCCGGTCGGCGGTCTCGAAGCGGTCGACGATCACGTCCTCGCCCGGCACGACCAGCTCGCCGCGGCGCACCTGCGCGGCCATCAGCGTGCCCGGTTCGACGATCAGCGAGTACGCGCTGACGTGATTGGGCTCGGCCTCCAGCGCGGCGTTCAGCGACGTCTCCCAGTCGGCGGCCGTCTCGCCAGGCGTGCCGTAGATCAGGTCGACGCTGACCTGCTCAAACCCCGCCGCGCGCGCCTCGCGGGCGGCGGCGATCGCGCGCCCGGGTGTGTGGACGCGGTCGAGCGTCTTGAGGACCGAAGGGACCGCGGACTGCATGCCGAGCGAGAGGCGGTTGAAGCCGGCCTCGCGCAGCGCCGCCAGTGAGCGCGGGTCGACCGACTCGGGGTTGGCCTCGGTTGTGATCTCGGCGCCGGGCTCAATACCGAACGTGTCTCGCACGGCGCCCAGTAGGCGAGCCAGCTCGGCGGGCGGCAGCAACGTGGGCGTGCCGCCGCCGAAGAAGACGGTCCGCGCAGGCGGCGTAGCGTCGCCGAGCACCTCGCGGGCGAAGGCGAGCTCGCCGATCAGCGCGTCGACGTAACTCGTGGCCGCCGCCGAGCCGTCCTCGCCGGGGACGTAGGTGTTGAAGTCGCAGTAGCCGCAGCGCGTCTGGCAGAACGGCACGTGGATGTAGACCCCGAATGGCGCCTGCGTCAGCGACGCCAGCGCTCCATCGGGCAGGGCGCCGTCGGGCGGTGCGGGGTCGCCGTCGGGAAGCCTGGCCATCGGCGGATCAGTCTAGAGCGGCGCCGTGAGCTCAGCCGCGCTCGAGGCAGGCTCGCCGCCTCCCGCGTGTCCCGGTACCCTCCCCGGTGCCCCTGTAGCTCAGTTGGTTAGAGCAGCAGACTTTTAATCTGACGGTCGCGGGTTCGAGTCCCGCCGGGGGTACTTCAGAGATCACGTTCGAACCTCCAGGTTTTCTAAGAAGCCTGGAGGTTTTTGCGTTTTCCGGCCCCTGCTACGCCTGGCAGGTCTCGCCCCCAGCGGGCCTGCCAGTCCTGCAAGGCCCTACGCGACGACCTGCCCCAGCACGAACCAGGAAGCCTCGACTCTAACCCTGATAGGGGCCACAGGGCTGCGGAGTCGACTCTCCAAGCTGCACTTCTGATGCCTGCCGGTACCAGCCGAGTGCCGTGAAAGCTACGTTCCGTCTGACGGGTCCCCGCGCTGCCCCTAGAGGGAGTCGAGCGTTACTACGCGCGAGTGAGGGAGGCGGAAGCCCAAGAGCCAGCCAGTGGCTGCTGCGAGCGCTTGAGCAGGCCCCGGATCGCCGCTGAGCGTGGCAAGCATGGCGGCAGCCCCGCCCCATTGAAGTGCGGAGCGGACGTGACGCCTGGGCGAGGCCGAAGCATCGGATCTTGGGCGCACCCCGAACGCGATAGCCCATGAAAGCGCTGCGGAAAGAATCAACGCAGTGCCGACTTCAAGAAGAAACATGCAACGACGATGCCAAACGCGTCAATCTGCGTAAGCGTTTTCTCCGAGGAAGGCTCAAAAGTGGACGAACGAACTGCGTAGTGATGCCAGCACGCCAATACTGCTCCGCTTACGGGAACTGAGTGCGCCGCCGGTTGGTGGCGCGTCGTGCCTGCTGGGACGCTCGTGACCTGATCGAGCGGGAGCGGCTAGAGGGGTGCGGGGCGTGTCGGAGTGGGCTGAGGTCAGGGCGTTGGTGGCGGACGACGTGTCGCAGCGGCTAATCTTTGCCTTAGCCCCCAGAGCACGGAGGAAGATCGACCGGTCTTCCTGGTTTAAGAGCTGCTCCAGGGCGCGTGCTTACGGCTTCTATACCGAAGCCTGGAGTCACGTGCCAACCACGATCTACATGACGAACGGCGACGAACTCACCGTCACCGATGCCTACGAGCACGTCGTGGGGCAGTGGAAACAGGGCGCGTTCATCGAGGTGGTCGCGCTGTGGTGGAGCGATCCCGAAGCGTCTGGCTTCGACGCGCTGAGCGAGTGGCCGTCGTATCGCGAGAGCCGGATGACGATCGACCTCAAGGCCGCCGTGGCCGTTGAGGACGAGCATGCGGCGACGATCGCTGCGATCGAGCGCGCCCGCCTCCACCATCTCGAGCAGTAGAGCCCTCCAGGTGCAGCCTGCGCGTCTGGTCCCGATTGCCGCCCGCGGGGCGGCCGTCGCCGCAATGCTGCTGGTACTCGGCTGCGCGCCCGCGAGTGCGGCACCGCGCGGCCCGCGCTGCGAGGCCGCACCCGGCCCGACGCTCGCCGCAAACGCCCAGGTCCGGGTGTTCGTCGCCCCCGAGGACCCGGCGGGATACTCGACCGCGATCTCCGCTTGCGCGCCTGGGTCGCGGAAGATCAAGAAGCTCGCCCTCGGCCGGCGGACCGCGCAGCTCGCGCAGGTCGCGGTCAACGGGCCATGGGCCGTCGCGACCGAGGCGCGATACAGCACCCTCGTCGGCCACGGGCAAGGCGTCTCGTACACGATCGCAACGGTGGTCAACGTGACGACGGGGCGGGCGGCCAGCTCGGGCACGCTGACCGGCGTTGAGGTCACTGACACAGCGATCGCGCCGGACGGGGTCGTCACGCTGCTGGCCCGGCCCTTCGGCAACCCGCGCCCGGTGGACCCCGACGCATATCCGTTCACTTGGCCAAGTACCCGCGGGGTGTTCCAGTTCGACCCGCGCACCGAGGCCACGAGGCACTGGGCGACCCTGGATGACGTCTCGAAGAACGCCTACGCCGGCCTCGCGCTGACGACGGGCGCCGTCGTCTGGCAGCGCGACGGGGCTGTCCAGTCGGCGCCGCTCGCGGGCTCGACCGTGCCGGCGCGGGGAGACGCGCTGACCTCCTCCATGCTGCGCCCCACCCTCAAGCCGCGCTCGGCTCGCGTCGCCGCACGCCGTTCTTGCGACCGGCGTGGAGGCACCACCGTCGCGGCGAACTCCAGACTGCGTCTCGTCCGCGTGGACCGTCCCGGCGGCGTTCAGGAGTACTCCGCGTGCTCGTATGCCACGCGCCTCGTCACGGGCCTCGGCTACTGGGATCCCGCGTCGATGGGCAACGGCAGCAAGCCGTACTTCACGTGGGCGATCAACGGGGAGTGGGTCGCCATCTCCAAGTCCGATCCGGGATCCGACGACGGGACCGACCGCTCGGCCGGGATCAGCACCGAGCAGCTGTGGATCGCGAACGCCCGCACGCGCCGCGTCGTGCAGCCGGGGGCGCCGGTGAATGGTCTGCGCTTCCGCGAGATGGTGGTCTCGCCGTCGGGCACCGTCGCGGCGATCGGCGACCCGTACCGCTTCGGCTACCTCCCGGACGACGCTCACGGGCCGCTGACCACCTCGCAGGTCGTCCTCTATGACCCCGGCTCGGCGCCTCCGCCCGGCTACGGAAGCAACGTCTGGCGCACCGTGAGCACGGCGCCGCCCGGCTCACTCACCGGTTTGGCCGCCAGCGGGTCGACGCTGGTCTGGTCGCAAGCCGGCGAGATGCAGCAGCGCTCCTTCGCGGCAGCCGGCCTGCCCGCGTTCGGTGCTGGCACCTGACGGCCAAAACACTCGGCTAGAACGCAGCCGTAAGCGGGGGGTTCGTCGACACCCCTGAGGTACGTTCGAGGGGTATGCGCGCCGTCGCCCGTTCCATCTTCGTTCTGCTCGTCTTTGCCTCCAGTGCGGTGCTTGGGGCGTCGCCTGCGCAGGCTGCCGCGCCGACGCCCAAGAGCAAGCTGATCGTGCCGGTCGTCTCGATCGGCGGCGTGAAGCTCGGCCAGACCTACGCCACGGCGCTGAAGACGTGGGGGCCGGGCAGCACCTGCGCGCTGGAGGACGAGCAGTACCGCCAGAACAACGGCGGCGCCGAACTCGACCGCACCACGTTCACGGGCTTCTGCACCTGGCGGGTCGACGAGACCATCTCGACCGCGGGCAGCGCCGCGCTGCTCTTCGACGGCGGCAAGGTGACCGAGGCGAGCCTGCGCTGTGCCCAGGATCCCGCGACCTTTGAGCCGACGAGCCAAGGCCCGATCGGCAAGTTCAAGCTGAAGAAGGGCAAGACCAAGCTTGGCTGCGGCAGCACCATCTCCAAGCTGCTCAAGACCTTCCCGAAGGCGACGGGCACGCCCTCAGGCGTCGCGCTCTACCAAAAGGACCGCATGCTCTCGTTCGGCAGTTCCGGCGGCAAGATCTCCGGCGTCGCGCTGCTCTACGCCAAGAACTACTGAGCGCCGAGATCCCTCAGATCACGAGCTTCTTCGTCATCCCGTAGATCGCCAGGCGCCAGAGGCTCAGGCCGAAGACGAGCAGGATGCTCAGGTGGGCCACGTCGACCCAGCCTTCCCAGCCGAATGACGCGTGCCGGACGAGCTCGACGGTGTGGTAGAGCGGGTTGAACCAGGCCAGGATCTGGGCCCAGTCCGGGAGCGTGTCGATCGGGAAGAACGTGCCGGCCGTGAGCATCACGGGCGTGATGAAGCCCGACGTGATGTAGGAGAAGTTCTCCATCGAGTCGACGAACGCCGTCACGCAGATGCCGAAGCACGTCCAGCCGTAGCCGGCGATGAAGTTGATCGCGGGAATCACGAGCATCCAGAACGACGGATCCAGGCCAAATAGCATCGCCACGAGCAGCGGCGCGCACCCAAAGACGCTCGCGCGCGCCGCCATCCAAAGCGCCTCGGCCGTGACGAGCTCCTCGGTGTCGACGGGCGCCGCCAGGATCGCGTCGTAGGTGCGCTGGAACTTGTACTTCACGAACGTGCCGAACATCGCCGGCATCGCCGACGAGAACAGCACGGCCGTCGCGACGGTCCCGGTGCCAACGAAGTCGACGTAGTCAAAGCCCGCCGTCTCAGAGATGATCGTGCCCAGGCCAAAGCCGAATGCGAGCATGTAGATCGTCGGCTCGACGGTCGACGAGAACACCGACCCCCGCCAGTAGCTCGAGAAGTTGATGACCTCTCGCACGAGCACGCCCCGCAGGGCGCTCGTCTCCAAGCGGCCGATCCGGGCCGGGGCCTCGGGGCGCGGCGGCGCGGGCGCCGGGGTGGCGTCGCCGGAGGTGATCGTGGCTGAGCTCATGCGATGTCTTCTCCGGTCAGCGCGACGAACGCGTCCTCAAGGGTGGTGGCGCGGCGCTCGCCCGCAGGGGCCGTGGCGCCCGGCGGTGGGTCGTCGACGCCGAGCACCGCGACCGACGTGCCGGTGCGGCGTGTCGTGAAGCCTGCGGATTTGGCGCTCGCCTCAGCCTCGGCGAGCTGCGCCGGCGAGCCATACACCTCGACGGCCTCGCGGCCCGCGTACTGGTGCGTCAGCGCCGTCGGGTGGCCGGCGGCGACCTGCCGCCCTTGGCTCATCACGACGACGGTGTCGCACAGGCGCTCGGCCTCCTCGATGTAGTGCGTGCTCATCAAGATCGTCGTGCCTTCGGCGCGCAGGGCACCGATCAGCGCCCACAGCTCCTGGCGGACCTGCGGATCCAGGCCGACGGTCGGCTCGTCCATCAGCACCAGCCTCGGGCGGTGCACGAGCGCGCGGGCGATCAGCAGTCGCCGACGCATGCCGCCGGAGAGCTCGTCGGCCTTCGCCGTGGCGCGCTCGGTGAGGTTGGCGATCGCCATCGCGCGCTCGATCGCGGCGCGGCGGTCCTTCTTCGGCACGCGATAGAGATGCGCGAACACGAGCAGGTTCTGCTCCACCGTCAGGGTCACATCGAGGTTGTCGAGCTGCGGCACGAGCCCGAGATCGGCGCGGGCTTGCTTCGACTCGCCCGGCAGGTCGTAGCCGAGCACCGTCAGCTGCCCCTCGTCGGCGATCGCCTGGGCCGTCAGCAGGCGCATCGTCGTCGATTTTCCGGCGCCGTTGGGGCCGAGCAGTCCGACGCAGGTGCCCTCGGGGACGGCGAGGTCGAGGTGGTCGACGGCCGTCAGCCCGCCAAAGCGCTTGACGACGCCGCGCAGCTCGATCGCGTTGCGAGCGGAGGCGGCGTCGGCCGCGAGGGGCGTGTCTGTTTGCGTGGCGGTCATCGTTTTGGATACCTCGTTCGTCGCGGCAGGTGCGCGGCTGCAGCTGAGCCTGACGCTTCCAGACCCGCGCAAGTCAAGACTGCCCGCGCGGCGGAGAATCATCGGTCCTGTGAAGATCTTCGACGGCCGTGGCTTCGGTTGTCAGACTCCCGCGCGTGACCGCCGCCTCCGACCCTAGCCCCGCGTCGCCAGGCGCCGGCGCTGGCGGCCGGCCCGAGGACGTCCTGGCGCTGCTGCGCCCCGGCGCCGACGTAATCGTCGCGATGGCCGCAGGCGAGCCCAGCGACGTCCTCGAGGTGCTCGAGCGTGAATACCTGAGCCTTGAGCGGGTGCGCATCCACCAGATGCACGCGATGCAGCACCGCCCCTCGATGGACGGCGAGCGCAGCGCCCACCTGCGCCACGTGAGTTACTTCCTCACCGCGGCGAACCGCGACGCCTACGCCAGCGGCGGCTGCGACCTCGTGCCCGTCGACTTCTCCGCCGTCCCGTCGGCGCTGCGAGCGGAGACGGATCTGTCGCTCGTGGTGGCGGCCGCGAGCCCGCCGGACGCAGACGGCTGGTGCACCCTCGGCACGAACGCCGAGTACGTCGCCGCGCTGATCGGCGAGGCGCCGTTCTTCCTCGAGATCAATGCGCAGATGCCGCGCACGGCTGGCGCTCACCGCATCCGTCTCGCCGACGCCGCCGGGTGGTACCTCGTCGACCGCCCGCTGCCGTCGGTCCAGCGCCGCACGCCGGATGCGCGCGACCTGCGCATCGCTGAGCTCATCGCCGAGCGGATCCCCAACGGCGCGACCCTCCAACTCGGTATCGGGCACCTCCCCGAGGCGCTCACGACGGCGTTGGGTGGGCATCAGGATCTTGGGATCCACAGCGAGCTCATCGGCGACGCCGCGATGGATCTCATCGAGCGGGGCGTCGTGACGGGCGCGCGCAAGGTGATCAAGCCGGGGGTGGCCGTTGGGACCTTCGCGTTCGGGTCGCCCGAGCTCTACCAGTGGCTCGACGGCGAACCGCGGGTCGAGCTGCACCCCGTCGACTGGGTCAACGACCCGCGGGTGATCTCGCAGGAGCGCTGCGTGGTGTCGGTCAACGCGACCACGGAGGTCGACTTCTACGGCCAGTGCGCGTCGGAGACGGTCGCCGGCCGGTACTGGTCTGGCAGCGGCGGGCAGGCCGACTTCGCGCGCGGCTCGCAGTGGTCGCCCGAGGGTGAGGCGTTCGTGGCATTGCGCTCCACCACGTCGCATGGCCGCAGCCGGATCCGGGCGGCGCTCACCGGCGGCTCGATGGTGACGACCTCCAAGAACATCGTCGACCACATCGTCACCGAGCATGGCGTCGCGTTGATGCGCAACCAGACGGTGCGCCAGCGCGTCGCCGCTCTGATCGCGATCGCAGATCCGTCGGCTCGGGACGGCCTGCAGCGAGACGCTCGCGAGGCCGGGCTGGCCTGAGCCCCGAGCGGGCGGTCAGTCAGAGACGGCGAGCGCGACCGGCGCCTCGTCTTCGGCCGGCCCGCCCTCGCGGCCAGGCTTGAGCACCAGGGCCGCCAAGACGCCGGCGGCGACCGTCACCGCAGCCGACACGACGATCACGAGGTGGAGCCCGTCGACGAACGCCGTGCGAGCGCTCAGCATCAACGCCTCGCCGACGGCCTGGGGGAGCTGCTCAGCTGCGAGCGCCGCCTCGGAGATCGACTCGCGAGCTCCGTCCGGCGCGCCCTTGGGCAGCACCACCGCAGACGTATAGACGGCCGCGACGATGGAGCCCAGCACGGCGATGCCCAGGCCTCCGCCGAGCTCGTACGCCGTCTCTTCGATCGCGCTGGCCTGGCCGGCCTGGTCGCCCGTCGCGGAGGAGAGGATCACGTCGTTGCCGGCCACGAGCGCGATCTCCAGGCCCAGCCCGGCGAGGACGAAACCCGGGATGAACAACAGGTACTGATCCTCCAGGCCCACGGCGAGGATCGGCAGCAGCGAGAGCCCGGCGGCGGCCAGTCCGACCGACATCACCGTCCGCGTGCCGAAGCGCGTGAGGAACCAGCTGGCCGTCAGCCCGCCCGCGAGCGTGGCCACGAGCAGTGGGATGAGGCGAGCGCTCGACGCCGCCGGGCCGAGCCCGAGGACGAGCTGGAAGTACTGGGCGAAGAACAGCTCCAGGCCGACGACCGCAAACATCGCCAGCGACACGGCGCCGACGGCCACACGGAATGCCGTCGATTTGAAGAGGCGCAGCTCCAGCGTCGGGTTGTCTTGGCTGAGCTGGCGCCGGACGAACCACCAGAGCAGGCCGATGGAGAGGAGCAGGCACGAGCTGCCGCCGAAGTCGATCCCGTGCCGGGCGCTCTCCTTCAGGCTGTAGGCAAAGAGCAACACGCCGGCCGTCACCAGGACGACCGAGAGCGGATCCCAGACGGGCGGGTCGCTGCTGCGGCTCTCGGGGATCATCTTGAGCGCCAGCGGGAAGACGATCAGGAACACGGGCACGTTGAGCAGGAAGACAGCCTGCCAGGAGAACGCCTCGATCAGCAGGCCGCCGACGATCGGGCCGGCCGCGGCGCCAGCCGCCATCGTGGCGCTCCAGATGCCGATCGCCTTCACCCGCTCGTCGCGATCAGGGAAGACGTCGCGGATGATTGCCATCGTGCTCGGCAGCAGGATCGCGCCGCCGACGCCCTGCAGCGCACGGGCGGCGATCAGCGACTCCGGCGACCACGCCGCAGCCGCGAGGACCGACGCACCGGTGAAGAACGCCAGGCCGCTCAGCAGCATGCGCTTACGGCCGAAGCGATCACCGAGCGTCGCCGCGAGCACGAGCAGCGGGGCGACGACGAACGAGTACACGTCGATGATCCACAGCAGCTCCACGGCGCTGGGCCGCAGATCTGCCGAGATGGCGGGCGCCGCGACGTGCAGCACGGTCATGTCGATCACGACGAGCTGGAGCGTCGCCGCGATCACGGCGAGCACCTTCCAGCGGTTCGGCGGGCCCTTCGGCTCGCCGGCTCCCGGGACGCAGGCCTCGAATGGGTGGTCAGCGGTCACGACCGCTCAAGCATGCCCCACGACGCCGGCGCCTGCGGCTACGTTTGATCGATGCGCTGGGATGCCGACGATCCGGTTCGAAACGCGATCCTGTCTGACTTGGTCGATCAGGAGCACCTCCTGCTCGACCCGGTCGTTCGGGCCGATCCGGCGCGCGTTGAGGCGCTGCTCCATGAGGACTTCGAAGAGGTCGGCGCGAGCGGGCGCCATTGGCACCGCGACGCGATCGTCGACTGGCTGAGGCACGATCCGGGCGTCGGCTCGGAGACCAGCCAGGTCGACGCGCACTTCGTGGGCCACGACACCGTGCTGATCACCTACGCCGCCCGCTGGCTCGACGACACGCACGGCATCTCCAGGCGGTCCTCGCTGTGGCTCCACCGCGACGGCGTGTGGAAGATGCGCTACCACCAGGGGACGCCCGTTCCGCCGCCAACCTAGGCCTGCAATTGGCCGGTCGGACGACCCGCACGCCGCGTCTGCGCTGGGCCCCGTAGAATCCAGCCGACTGCCCGCCCCCATGGTGTAGCGGTTAGCACGTCAGCCTTTCACGCTGGTAGCAGGAGTTCGATTCTCCTTGGGGGTACTTTCGCCGGTCGGTTGGCCCAGTCGGCGGCTTCACCGCGTCAGCGTCACCTTGATCGGCGCGCCGGCGCCGCGCAGCGTCAGCGTCAACTTCTTCGTGCGGCGATAGGTGCGCTTCGCGGCGGCGGTGAACCGCAGCGTCACGGTCGCCTTCGTGCGGCCCTGCTTCACGGTTGCGCTGCCCTCGGCGACCTTGCGCTTGCCGACTCGGGCGATCAGCCGGACCTTGCCCGCGGAGGCTCCGGTGAGCTTCACCTTGAGGCCGGACGACAGCGCCAGGCCGAGCCTCGTCTTCGCCGCCGACAGCGTCGGGCCGCTCTGGCCTCCGCCGGCCGGGCCTCCGCCGGCCGGGCCGCCGTCGCCGCCGGTTCCGTTCCCACCAGGGCCAGGGCCGCTTCCACCGCCGCCGACCCGCTCGACCGTCTCGCAGGTCGCGTCGACCACGTCGGCGGCGTCCGCACGCACCGTGTCGGCGCCTGGCCCGCACGAGATCGAGTCGACCTCGCCATCGACCGCCTCGATGGTGTCGTTGCCGGCCACGATCAGGTCGCAGGCGTATTCGTTACACCGGCTGCGACGATCCCCCGCGATCGTGTCGCGGCCCGGTCCGCCGATCAGTCGGTCGTCGCCAAACGCGCCCTCAAGGGTGTCGTCGCCTGAGCCGCCGTCGACGACGTCGCCGTTTGCGTCGCCGGCGATCAGCACGTCATTGCCGCCGAGCCCGCGCAGCGTGCCCGCCGCTCCGACCTGCGGGGCGCTGAACTCATCCCGCCCCTCACTGCCTGTGAACGAGCCCGCCGAGCCGGCCTTGACCTGCTCCACGCCCGTCACGTTGTCGCCCTCGCCGGGGCGCCCGTCGTTGGCCTGCCCGTCGAAGCTCAGTGCGATCGCCGGTGCCGCCGTCGGCTCGCCGCTGAACCTGTAGTCGTCGAGGAGGTCGACGCCCGGCCCACCGTCGACGACGTCGGCGGCAACGCCGAGGTTGGAGTAGCTGTCTCCGCCGACGGTGTCGTTGCCGTCGCCGCCACGGATCTCGTCGGTGCCCCCGAAGCCGTTGAGTTTGTCGTCGCCAGGGCCGCCGTCGAGCACGTCGGCGTTCTGGCTGCCCTGCAGGTCGTCGTTGCCGCCGCCACCGTGGACGACGGCCTGCCCGAGCTGAGCCTCGGCAATATGGCGATCGTCGCCGTCACCGAGGTCGATGTCGAGCGCGCCCGGCCCGAAGGCAAGGTTGTCGTCATCGATCTGCGTGGAGTCATCACCGCCACCGAGTCGTACGCGGATCTGCTGGGCCGGGTCCTCGCAGTTGATGTGGATCGAGTTCACGGCGACGCAGCCGGCACCGGGCACGGCGTTGCCCGTGTAGTCGGTGAGCTGCACCACCTGCGTGCCGGCCACGGTGCGCGTGATCTCCAGCACCAACGAGTTCTTCTCGCCGGTCGCCTGCTCGGTCACGTCCAGAAACTGCCCGTCCGGGCTCACGGCGGCGGTGATGGCGTGCGCGGACGGCGCGCCACCGAGGAGAAGGCCACACGCGGCCAGCATCGCGGCGCGTCCCAGCATCATCGAAGTCATGCCAGCGAGCATTCCGCGGGCTGGCGGCGGCGCCATCACGCCTGCGGGGTCGGTGCACACACCCTCCGGTGCGGTGCTTGCCACCGACCGGGGTTGCCCACCCGTCCGGCCGCGCCAAACCGGTGAACAGCGGGTGCTCGATCTGCTCTACTGGGGAGGTCGCTCGGCGTCGGGCGATCGGCACGCACATCATCACGAGGTGCTCATGCCCAGCTTTCTTCTGAACGGAGCAGGCGGGGACGGGGCTTCACCGGAGGTGCCTGGTCGCAAGATCCACCTCGGAGCTAGCGATGCGCGACGCCCTTTTGTTGGACCCGACGCAGTCGGCCGACACCGCCCTCACCCTCACTTCCCGCGAGTTCGTCACCTTGACGGGCGTCACGCCGGAGCGTGTACGCACGTGGCAGCGCCGTTTCGGGTTCCCGACGAGCACCCCTGATCGACGCGGCCGACGCGGCTTCTTTGCCTCCGACGTGCCTCGGGTGCTGGCCGTCAAGCAGATGGTGCATGCCGGAGAGCCCGTCGCCGAAGCCGTCCGGGGCGTCCTCGCTGGCCGCGCACTCCAGGTCGATTTCGGGGTGCTCGAGGATGCGTTTGGCGCGCTGCCGACCCCCGTCGTCGCCGTATCTGGGCCTGCGCCCGTGGCGCTCGTCTGGGCGAATGCGGCGGCGCTCGCTGCCGGAGCCAGCAGTGAGCCAGGGGAGCTCTCTCGCCCGCTTGCCGATCGCAGCTCCACCCTGCAGAACCTGCTCATCGATCCGCCCGAGTCGCCGGTGTGGTTTGCACACCGGCCGTGGTTCGAAGATGCTGCGGCGAGTCCAGCGACCGCGCTGGCGACCCCGGTGCGGTCGATGGTCTGGGCCTACGGCGCACCGGCGTTCGTCCCGGCGGTGCTCGTGATCGTCGACGTGCCCGTCGGCCACGTCGACGAAGCGACAGAGGCCGCCACCGCGCAGGCCGCCGAGCAGGCGCAGCAGGCCGCGACGGTCGCGCGGAGTCGCGAGGCTCGCGCTGAGCGCGAGTGGGTCGGGGCTGTCGGCGTCGCCCGGCGGGCGCTCCAGCGTGGCGTTGGCCGCCAGGCGATCGACGACGCCGTCGGCGCGCTCGTCGCCGCCCGCGTCGTCGACGACGCGTTGATCGTCCTGCCGCAGGGCGAGGAGGTGCG
>JAUMFO010000084.1:0-5191 GCA_032119795.1 Solirubrobacteraceae bacterium | reverse complement strand
TCTGTGAGGATGCGCGAAGAGATGCAACGACGCTCTGCGTCGTGGAAGATCCAGCCGACGTGATCTCCCTCGAGCGCACCCATGAGTTCCACGGGCGCTACCACGTGCTCGGTGGAGCGCTGTCTCCGCTCGACGGCGTGGACCCCGAGGATCTGCGTCTCCCGGAGCTCTACCGGCGCCTGCGGGGCGGGGAGGTGAGGGAGCTCATCGTTGCCACCAACCCGACGACGTCGGGTGAGGCCACCGCCCTCCATATTGCGCGAGAGCTCCGCAACATCGCGCCACAGGTGCGCGTCACCCGGCTGGCGGCCGGCCTCTCGGTGGGCGCCGATCTGGAATACACCGACGAGGTCACGCTCGGCCGCGCTTTGCTTGGGCGCCGGGAGCTGTAGGGCGCCAGGAGATGCCGGGGCGTGACACCAGCGGCGGCGCAGGCCGCAGCGACGAGGACCGCCTCCGCGACTTGGCCGCGCGCGAGCGTGCTCGGGGCGACGGCAAACGCCCGCCACCGAGCTTCGGCCCGTCCACGCGCGCGGGCCGCGAGCACGCTGCGGCGACCGGGCGACCTGACCCGACGCCCCGGCCCCCTGGTGGCAGCGGCCGGCCGGACGCAACCTTCGACTTCGACTTCGCGCGCCCCTCGACCCGCGCCGCCGGCGCTGGCGTAGCTGCGCAGGAGCCGGCGGCGCAGGCCGATCCAGACGTCCACGCCGGCATCGAGGCCGGGCAGAGTTCCGGCGCCGACACCGCGACGGCGACCGTCGACGCGCCCCTGCCACTGCCGGAGCCCGAGCCCGAGCCGACGCGCCCGGTGCCGCAGCCGAGGCGTCCCCGCGACAAACCTGGCCGGGCGCCGCGTGGCCCGTCGGCGCGGGCGTCGGCAAAAGCCTCCGCGCCCGCTCCCAGCGGCTCCCGTGGGCTGCTCGCACGCGCCCGGCGCGACCGGGTCGGCCTCGTGCTGGTGGCCGTCAGCGCACTCCTGCTGATCGGCGTGGTGGCCATTGCTCTGGGTGGCGATGGCGATCCGGCGGAGCCCAAACAGGCGGCGGCAAAGCCCAAGGCACCCAGCCCCTACGGCACGCCGACGCCGACGGCCCTTCCGCCTGAGAGCCGCGTGGTCGCGTATACCGGCGCGCCGCAGGCCGAAGAGCTCGGGATTCTCGGCACGATGCCGTTTGAGCGGGCCGCTGATCGCCTCGAGCGCCAATCTGTGCCCTACGACCGCCCGTCACGGCCCGTGCTGCCGGCCTTCGACCTCATTGCCACGATCGCCAACGCTGACCCGGGCCCCGGCGGGAAGTACCGCACGCGCCAGTCCGGCAAGGTGATCGCCCGCTACCTGCGTGCCGCCCGCCGCCACGACGCCGCGCTCATCCTCGACGTGCAGCCCGGCACCAGCAACTTCGTCGACGAGGTCAAGCCGCTCGAGAAGTGGCTCAAGGAGCCGGACGTGCACCTGGCGCTGGATCCCGAGTGGCGGATGCGCCCCGGGGTGCAGCCAGGGACGGAGATCGGCTGGGTCTCCGCCGGCGAGGTCACCGCCACCCTGAACCGCGTGGCGCGGATCGTTCGGGCCAACGATCTGCCGCCGAAAATGGTGTTGGTGCACCGCTTCACCGACGGCATGATCAAAGACCTGGAGATGGTGGACGTGCCGAAGGAGGTCGTCGGCGTGATCTCCATCGACGGCGTTGGCACCCGCACGCAGAAGATTCACACCTACGACCGGATCGCGCCGACGCTGCCCAAGCCCTGGCTGCCCGGATTCAAGCTCTTCTACGTGGAAGACAAGGCGGCCGGCGGCATGCTCTCCGGCAAGCAGACGATGGCGCTCAAGCCTCGTCCGCACGTCGTCCTCTACGAGTAAGCCGCGAGAACTCCGCCCGAGACGCAGTCCAGCTAGCCTTCCCCTCAGTGTCTGAGTCCGTCGTCATGAAGTTCGGCGGCACGTCCGTGGCTGACGCCGAGCGGATCACGCGTGCCGCACGCCGCATCGTCGCCCGCCGCGAGGAGGGCAAAGGCGTCGTTGTCGTGCTCTCCGCGCGCGGCAAAGAGACCGATCGGCTGATCGCCGACGCGTTCGAGATCTCCGACAATCCCGACCCGCGCGAGATGGACATGCTCCTCTCCACGGGCGAGCGGATCTCGTGCGCCCTGTGCGCCATGGCCATTCGCGACCTCGGCCACGAGGCGATCTCGCTCTCCGGTTCACAGGCCGGCATCGTGACGGACACGGTCCACACGAAGGCTCGCATCGTCGACGTGAAGGCCCACCGCATCCAGGAGGCGCTGGATCAGGGCAAGATCGTCCTCGTCGCCGGCTTTCAGGGCGTCTCGACCGCCAAGGACGTCACCACACTCGGCCGTGGCGGGTCCGACACCACCGCCGTGGCGCTGGCCGCCGCGATCGGCGCCGAGGTCTGCGAGATCTACACCGACGTACCCGGCGTGTTCAGCGCCGACCCCCGCATCGTTCCCGACGCGCGCAAGCTCGACGTTGTCTCGTTTGAGGAGGTCCTAGAGATGGCCGCCTCAGGCGCCGGCGTCTTGCAGCTGCGCTCCGTCGAGTACGCGCGCAACCACGGGGTGACGATTCACTGCCGTTCGAGTTTTGATGATGCTGTCGGTACGTTCGTCGTCCCGGAGGAGGAGACCATGGAACAACCAATGATCACTGCGGTCACCCACTCCACGGGCGAGGCACGCATCACGCTGCTCGGCGTCCCGGATACCCCGGGTGCCGCCGGCCAGATCGCCACGGCGCTGGCCGACGCCAACGTCAACGTCGACATGATCATCCAGAACGAGCCGATCGCCGACGGCGAGCCGGCCGACATGTCGTTCACAGTGTCCGAGGACGACCTCCGGGTCGCTCAGGCGGCGCTCGCGCCCTTGGAGGCCTCGATGGGCCTGCGCGGGATCGTGACCGACCAGTCCGTCGGCAAAGTCTCCGTGGTTGGCGCTGGGATGCGCAGCCACCCGGGCGTCGCCGCCAAGGTCTTCACCGTCCTCGGCGCGCACTCGATCAACATCGAAATGATCGCCACCAGCCCGATCAAGATCAGCTGCGTGGTGCCACAGGGCCAGGTTCCGGCCGCCGTCCAGGCACTCCACAGCGCCTTTGAACTCTCCGGCGACGACACGATCCTCGCCGAGCAGCCCTTCTCCGAGCGAGGTGCGTCATGAAGGTCGCCGTCGTCGGCGCGACCGGTGCGGTCGGCCAGCTCATCCTCAAGACGCTTGCTCGTCGCGGCTTCCAGGCCGACGAGATCGTCCCTTTCGCCAGCGCGCGCTCAGCCGGCAAGGAGCTGCCGGGCTACGGCACGATTCAGCCGCTGACGGACGAGACCGTCCAGGGCTTTGACCTCGCGCTCTTCTCCGCTGGTGGCTCGACCTCCAAGGCGTGGGCCGAGAAGTTCGTCGCCGGTGGCGCGACCGTCGTCGACAACTCGTCGGCGTGGCGCAAGGATCCGGACGTGCCGTTGATCGTGTCTGAGGTCAACCCGGACGCCGTCAGCGAGGCCCGCAAGGGCATCATCGCCAACCCGAACTGCACCACCATGGTGATCATGCTGCCGGCCAAGGCCCTGCATGACCGTTTCGGCCTCACGCACATGGTCGCCACGAGCTACCAGGCGGCCGGCGGCGCAGGCCAGAGCGGCATCGACGAGCTCGCGGCGCAGGTCCCGATCGTCGGCGCAAGCGTCGACGCACTCGTCAACGACGGTGCGTCCGCTGCGGCCTCCGTCACCCCGAGCACCTTCGCGAAGACGATCGCCTACAACGTGATCCCGCTGCTTGGCGACTATGGCGAGCTGGACTACACCGACGAGGAGCTCAAGATGCGCGACGAGTCGCGCAAGATCCTGGGCATCCCGGGGCTGAAGGTCTCCCCGACGTGCGTGCGCGTGCCGGTGATGGTCGGCCACTCGATCGCCGTCCGCGCGACCTTCGAACAGGACGTCGACGTCGCCGAGGCCCGCAAGGTGCTCGCCGCCTTCCCGAACCTCGTCGTCGAAGATGTGCCGACGCCGCTGGAAGCCGCCGGCAAGGACGAGACGTTCGTCGGCCGCATCCGCCGCGACCTCGAAGACCCAAAGTCGCTGAACTTCTTCGTCGTCGGCGACAACCTCCTCAAGGGCGCCGCCCTCAACACCGTGCAGCTCGCCGAATTGGCAGTGGCCCGAGGCCTTACGGTCTCAGCGGCCAACTAGCGCTCGTTCCGCCTACTGCGCCAGGCCTTACGGCTTGGCGCAGTATTTTTTGAGGTCCTTCTTGGTCCTGCTGATGGTGTCCATCAGCAGGCTCGCGCCGGTGCGGTACTGGTTGTAGGACCGCTGGTGGAGACGGACGGCGGCGTTGGCTGAGCGCAGCGGCGCGCTGGCCTTGTAGATCTTCTTGTTCTCGGCCTTGCGGACCTGCGCCAGGCGCTTGCTGGCGCGCTTCTTCGCCGCCTTGCTCTTGGCGCGCTTCACGGCCTTGCGGGCGGCGGCGATGCGCTTGTTGGAGGCCTTCGTCTGCTTGCTGGCCTTGGCCTTCGCCGGCGCAACCTTCTTCTTGGCGGCCGCCAGGCGAGTCTTGGCGGCGTCACGGCGCTTGCGGACGACCGTGAGGTCGCTGCTGCGCTGCGCGAGCGCCGTCTGCGTGTTCACGCACTTCAGGCCCTCGGTCACGGTCATCACGCGCGACGCGACCGCCTCAGGTGCGCGGTCGGCCGTCTCGACGATCTGCACGCACAGCAGGTGCGGGCCGGCGGTCTTGGTGCGGTAGCGCAGGCGCAGGGTCTTGGTGTAATCGCCGCTGGGCAGGCCGACGACGGACTGCAGCGGCCGCTTGCCGCTGGCGGCCTTCGCCAGCGTGGCGCAGGATTGGCCCTTGTCGGTCTCAGCCATCACGAGGGCGCGACGGCCGGCACCGGGGTTCTTCCCGGCAAGGCTGACGGTGAAGTAGTCGCCGGAGCGCGCAGCGTCTGGGATCTCGGCAGTCAGCGTGGCCGCGCGGTTGGCGACGGTGACGGCCTGGTCGAGGCGTGCCACCGTGGAAGCCTCGTTCGAGGAGGGGAAGGCGACGATCCAGCCGCAGAGGCGGAACGTGCCAGAGTCCTTTGGGGTGAGCGAGACCGCCCCGCTGTAGCCGGCGCCGAACGCTGGCGGCGTCGTGACGGGAACCGGTCCCTTGGAGGTGACGGCGA
>JAUMFO010000083.1:0-1870 GCA_032119795.1 Solirubrobacteraceae bacterium | reverse complement strand
CCGACAAATCGACGCAGCGCTCCCACCGCTGGCTTGAGCGCTGCCTGGACTGGCATGAGTCCAATGGCCCGAGCGACCAGCTCGTCTACGGGATCGTGCAGGGCGGCGTCTACGAGGACCTGCGCACCGACTCGGCCCGCGTGATCGCTGAGAGCCGCTGCGACGGCATCGCGATCGGCGGATCGCTCGGCGCCGACAAGCCGCAGATGTACCAGGTGGTCGACTGGGCAACGGCCGTGCTGCCGGAGGATCGCCCGCGCCACCTGCTGGGCATCGGCGACGTCGACGACCTGCTGCGCGGCGTGGAACTCGGGATCGATACCTTCGACTGCGCGATGCCGACGCGCCTGGCGCGCCACGGCGTGGCACTGGTGCCAAATCCGGCCAAGCGGTGGCGCGTCGACCTGACGGGCTCGCCCTTCCGCGGCGACACCGGGCCGGTGATGGAAGGGTGCCCCTGCCCGTGCTGTCGCGAGGGCTTCACGCGCGGTTACCTGGCCTACCTGCACCGCAGCAAGGAGCAGACGGGCCCGCGCCTGCTCACGCTCCACAACCTCGCGTACACCGCTCGCCTGATGGCCGATCTGCGCGCCGCGTTGGCCGACGGCAATCTGACCGAACGGATCGCCGAGCTCCGCGCCGGAGACGCTCCTCGCGTGTTCCTCGCGCCGGACGGCACCCCGTACCCGGGTGCGCCGCCGCAGGGTGCGGTCGTCGCTATCGCCTAGCCATCGAGGTGGAACCAGGCTTCGGCGGCGAGTCCGTCGCGCGGGCGCCTATGGTGGCGCGTACCCATGGCGCCAGAGAAACCGACCGACGAGGCTCGCCCCCGCGCTGACGCCGTCCGCAACCGCGACAAGATCTTGGATGCGGCGGCCGTGACCCTGGCCCGCAACGCCGACGCGTCACTCGCCGACATCGCCGACGCGGCCGGGCTCTCCCGCGCGACGGCGTACCGCCACTTCCCAGACATCGACGCGATCCGCGCCGCGCTGCTCGAAGAAGCTGGGCAGGTCGGCCGGGTATTTCTGCGCGACCAGCTCACCCCGATCTTCGCCGACCCCGAAGGCGGGCTCGATGCCGATCAGCTCCTTGAGATCTTGCGCGCCGCGCTGCCGATGCGCCATCGCTGGACGACGGCGATCTCCAACGAGCCGATCCCCGACGACGGGCTCATCAAGATGTTCGCGCCGATGAGCAAGGCGCTGCTGCGCCGCGGCCAGCTGCGCGGCGACTTTCGCTCCGATCTCGATCCGGAGGTCACGAGCGAGGCGATCATCGCGCTCTCGCTCTACGCCGTTCGTCGCGTGCACGCCGACGGCTTGGATGTCGAGCGAGCGCTCGACATCGTGCGGCCCTTCATCGACGGTCTCCGCACGTCGGCCGACGCTGCGCCGGCGAAGCCTCAGCCCTAGGCGATAGGCCGCGCTACCTCGAACTGCGACGCGCATCTCTCCTAGTGGGCGGTGCGTCGCAGGTCTGCGGAGGACGCGACGCCCGCAGTGCCCCGACGGGACGGGGGTTCTGCCCGTCGGGGGACAGGTCGCGGCGACCCGCCGCTCCTTCGGGCGGATTGGGTCTTCAGGGCCTCGCGTGCTTGGCTGGGCAGCAAGTGATGCCCGTCACGCATCGCGGCGGCTCGCAACGCCGGCTCAGCCGGCTCCGCGGCCGTTGTCTCAGGAGGCTTCCCCGTTCATGTCCGAACCCCAGATCACTCGCCGCACGCTGCTGGCTGGCGTCGCAGCCACCGGCGTGGCTGCCGCGCTCCCTCGCACGGCCTTTGCGGCGCGGTCGGTTCCGACCCGTGAACTGCGCCGGCCGGTCGTGGTGCTCGGGACTGGATTTGGCGGATCGGTGACGGCGCTGCGCC
>JAUMFO010000082.1:0-2518 GCA_032119795.1 Solirubrobacteraceae bacterium | reverse complement strand
GGCATTCAACCGCATCTGCCAACCCTGGACAAGTGTTCGCATATCGCGAACCGAAAAATCGAACCGATTTGAACGTGCCCGCAAACGAGGACTGGCGGCATTCCGGTGCGACACCCCGGCCCGTGGGTGCCCTCCCCCGACCGGGCCACTTGGCGCGTCTGACGCCTAAACGGACCGCGGTCCGCCTAGAGTCGCCGGCATGACCAAGATCGCCGTCATCTACTACAGCGCTACCGGCACCGTGCATGAGCTGGCCACCCAGATCGCCGCCGGCGCGCAGGAGCAAGGCGCCGAGGTGCGCTTGCGGCGCGTGAAGGAACTGGCGCCGCCTGAGGCGATCGCGTCCAACGCGGGCTGGCAGAAGCACGTCGACGAGGTCCACCCGAGCGTCCCCGAGGCCACGATCGACGACCTCGCGTGGGCCGACGGCATCGCACTGGGCTCGCCCACCCGCTTCGGCCTGCCGACCGCGCAGCTCAAGCAGTTCATCGATCAGGCCGGTGGCCTCTGGGCCCAGGGTGCGCTCGCCAGCAAGGCAGCCACGCCGTTCACGTCGGCGTCGACGACCCACGGCGGCCACGAGTCGACGGCGCTCGCGATCGCCAACACCTTCTACCACTGGGGCTCGATCGTCGTGCCGCTCGGCTACACCAGCGAAGCCGCCAGCGCCGCCGGCACGCCGTATGGCATCAGTGCACTGACGGGCCCGCTCGACGACGCCACCGTCGCAGCAGCCAAGGCGCAAGGCGCGCGCCTGGCGACCGTCGCCGCCAAGCTCGCCTCCTAGTCCCTAGACCAGCGAAGTCCCGGTCATCTCCGGCGGCTGCTCGTAGCCCAGGAGCGCGAGCACCGTCGGGGCGACGTCGGCCAGGATGCCGGTCCGCCCCGTCGTCTCGGCGACGCCCGTCAAGCCGTTTGGCCCGCTCAGGGGCACGGACTCGGGCACTCCGGCGAGGCTGATGCCGTCGCCGATCAGCACGACCGGGACGGGGTTCAGCGAGTGGGCCGTATCCGGCGAGCCGTCATCCTCGAGCATCTCGTCGGCGTTGCCGTGGTCGGCCGTCACGATCACGGCGCCGCCCGACGCCGTCACGGTCGCCATGAGTTCGCCGAGGCGCGCGTCGACGAACTCGACCGCCTTGATCGCCGCGGGGATCGATCCCGTGTGGCCGACCATGTCGGCGTTGGCGAAGTTGATGACGCCAAACACGGGGGCGTCGGCGTTCCACCCGTCGATGAAGGCCTGGGCGACGCCGGCGGCGCTCATCTCAGGCTTGAAGTCGTAGGTCGGCACGTCGCGCGGGCTCGGGACGACCTTGCGGTCCTCGCCGGGCTCGGGCTGCTCCTCGCCACCGGCAAAGAAGTAGGTCACATGCGGGTACTTCTCCGTCTCGGCGACGTGCAGCTGGCCACCGCCGTGCTCGGCGATCACCTTCGGCAGCGTCACGTCCGGGCGGGCCGGCGGGAACGCGATCGGGAACGGGTAGGTCTCGTCGTACTCCGTCAGCGTGACGTAGCGCTCGATCGGCGCGGCGTCGCCACGGTCGATCTCGGTGAACGCCGGATCGGCCAGCGCGAGGCTGATCTGGCGGACGCGGTCCGGGCGGAAGTTGAAGCCGATCACCGAGTCGCCGGGGCGGATCGTCGCCTCCTGCCCGATGGTCGTGGCGGTGACGAACTCGTCGGTCTCGCCACGCTCGTAGGCAGCGGCGATCGCCTCAGCAGCGGTCGCCGCGTGATGAGCGCCGATGCCGTGGACGAGCAGGTCGTAGGCCTGCTGGGTGCGCTCCCAACGCTGGTCGCGGTCCATCCCGAAGTAGCGGCCGATCACCGTGCCGATGCGCGCGTCGCCCGACGCGTCACACCAGGCCTGCACATCCGCCAGGTAGCTGCGGCCGCCGGAGGGTGAGGTGTCGCGGCCGTCGGTGAAGGCATGCACGACGACGTCGGCGGCGCCGAGCTCGGAGCCCAGTCCGATCAGGGCCTTGATGTGATCCCAGCCAGAGTGCACCCCGCCGTCGGACACGAGGCCGACGAGGTGGACGCGCGGGGCGCCTTCGAACGCGGCACGCAGCTCAGGGTTCTGCGCCAAGGCACCCGAGGAGACCGCCTCGTCGATGCGGGTGAGGTCCTGCTTGATCACGGCGCCAGCGCCGAGGTTGAGGTGGCCGACCTCGCT
Organism: Solirubrobacteraceae bacterium; assembly: GCA_032119795.1. Classification (GTDB taxonomy): domain Bacteria; phylum Actinomycetota; class Thermoleophilia; order Solirubrobacterales; family Solirubrobacteraceae; genus JAGIBJ01. The sequence goes on along the minus strand of JAUMFO010000082.1, from coordinate 339 downwards.
GTTGCCCATCTGCCCCTCCGGCAGACCGACCGCCGGGCCACAGGCGGTGAGCGTGGTGCGCGGGCCCGCAGCCCACAGCGCGTCCATCACCGGCGTGTTGGCCAGGCTGACGGCGTTGCCCGGCCCGTCGGGCGCGAGCCCCCAACCGTCCAGGATCACGAGGGCGACTTGGGGAAACGTGGACTCGATCGGCATCGCCTCCAAGTATCGCGCGCACGCCGTGCGCCGTGCGCCGAGCGCACGCGGCGCTCGTCAGAGTTCGAGCACGAGCCTGGCGCAGGCCGCGCGGCTGACGCAGATCATCATGCGGTCGTTTGCTGCCTGCTCGTGGGGCGTGAG
>JAUMFO010000081.1:0-2472 GCA_032119795.1 Solirubrobacteraceae bacterium | reverse complement strand
TTCTCGTCGAGGCCGGTCCGGACCAACCCACCGGGGAGATCCTCGGCGCCGACGCCCGCGAGGTGGTCGAGGGTAAGGAACGTCGTGAGCCGACGCATCAGCTCCGGGTTCTGCTCCATCCAGTGGCGGACGCCAAGGTGCGGGAACCCGGTGTCGTGGCCGGCGACGCTGAGGAACGTCATGGTCTTCGGGCGGCTCCTCAGGGGCCGGGCGGCGAAGTGGTGGGCCAGGCCGATCAGTCCCGCCACGCCGGTCGCATTGTCGAGTGCCCCAGCGAACATCGAGTCGTGGTGGGCGCACACCATCAACTGCTCGCGGTCGCTCTTGCCGGGCAACGTCGCCACGACGTCCTGCGTCATGCCTGGCGCGTAGTGCGCATCGATCGAGAAGCGCACCTTGGCGCCGCCGGGACGCGCCGCGCGGCGCAGCACCCCAAAGTCCTGCCGGCCCACCGTAAACGCCGGAATCGGACTGGCGTCGAGGCGGTTGTCGCCGAACGCGAGGAGCCGGACGAGGTTCCCTGGCGCGTCCGACGGCGCCAGCATCGCCACGGCGCCTCGCTCGACCAGGCGCCAGTACGCGCCCTTGGAGCCCGCGAACGTCGAGAACACGCTGAGCAGCACCTTGCCATCGACGATGGCGACCTTGCCACGGAGGTCGTGTGCGTCGAGTTCCTTGTCGGTTGCGTAGCCGACGTAGACGAGGTCGGCCTCGCCTTCGGCAGAGTGCCCCATGCCCCAAATCGGGTGCGTGGCGATGCGTCGCGGCAGAGCAGCGGTCTCCGGCCCTGGCGCGGCCGTCGTCAGCTGCACGTCCCAGGCGCCGAGGTTCCACTGCCGGAACGGGTAGCGGTCGACGCGAACCTGGCAGCCGCTCTTGGCAAGTTCGCCAGCAAGCCAGTCTGCGGAGCGCCGCTCGGCGTCGGTGCCCGTCCGCCGCGGCCCGAACGCGCACAGCTCAGACACCGACTGGTGGAGCGTGACTGGGTGGAGCGGGTCGGTGCCCGCAGTACCCCTCGCGAGTGCGGGCACCAAGAGCGACCCGGCACCGGCGATCTGCGCTGAACGCCCGAGAAACTGCTTGCGAGTGAGGTCGGTCATTGCAGCCGCTCCTTGATCCAACGGGTAAGTGGGCCGACGGCCTGATCGGGATCGGTGATCGTCTGGTGTGTGGCGCGCGGATAGGTGCGGTAGGTGATGCGCTTGCCGCGCAAGAACTGGCGGACGACCAGCTCGTCGGCGAAGAGCCGCAGCGTGACCGGGTCGCGGTCGCCTTGGTCGAGGCGCACCGGGAGCGACCGCGGGAATCGCAGATTGGCCGGGTCGTTGCGATCGAGGACACGTGCGAACCGCTGGAGCCCCTCAGCTTGGAGGGCGCTAGGCGGGCCGGCGATGAGCGATGGCGAAAGCCCACCCCAGCTGTCGGCGTAGCTGAGGTCTTCCAGGCAGCGCTCCTCGGTGTGACTGAGCAGTCCGAGGGCCCGCTGGCTCAGTGCACCCTGGCGGTACAGCGGCCCGAGCGCCGGGTCCTCCACGGCGGCGCCCGTCAGCACGATCGAGCCAAGGGCGCTGAGCACCCCCAGGCCAGGGATCCCCGGCGGCACCTTCCGCCCGAGCTCAAAGAGCGTGCGGGTCCGCAGGGCAGGTGCGACGGCCGCGGCACCCAGCAGCTCGAGCTCTGGCGCCATCGCCTGCCCGAGCGCCCCCGAGAACAGCGCGGCGACGCCCCCTTCGGAGTGTCCCGCGGCGACCCACCGTCGACCGACGCGCGCATCGAGCTCGCGGGCGGCCCGCACGATGTCGACGGTCGACCGCGCGAGCGAGCGTCCGATCAGGTACGGGTGTGGGCCAGGAGTACCGAGCCCCTCGTAGTCCGTCCGCGCGACGGCGAATCCAGCCTGCAGCAACGACGCCGCCATCCGATCGCCACGCAGCATGCGCGACAGCTCCGGATCGCCTGCGGTGGCGCGACTTGGCGCACACCGGTCGGCGGCACCGGTCGTCACGTGGCCCCACGCCACGACCGGCCAGCCACCGGCCGGTGCGTCGCCGGGCGGGAGCAGCACGGTGCCGGAGACGACCGTCGGGGCCCCCGTCAGCGTCGTCGACCGGTAGATCACGACGGTCGTGCTCGCCGCAGCGGCGACGGTCGTCAGCGGCGTCGCCGGGCGCGTCCAAACGAGGCTGCCGGGCTCGCCGGCAACCGACGCAGCCGGTGGCGCGTAGAACTCATCACCAGGCGGGCCGACCACCGGCGCCGCACTCGCCGGGCCAGCGGCCAGGGCCAACGCCAGCGCCGCACCGGCCACCGCGCGGGCGGTGGCGCGTCGACCGATTCGACCGCCGCTCGTCGCCCACCAGATACCAATGTAATCCGACACGCCCAGAACGTAGCGCCCCGCGCGTTGGGACCGCGGACAGCGCCGGGCCAGACCAGCTGTGAAGCGCCACAACGCGCCACGCGAACCGGCAA
>JAUMFO010000080.1:0-1697 GCA_032119795.1 Solirubrobacteraceae bacterium | reverse complement strand
CTGGCTCGAGCAGGTCGCCGGCGCGGATCTGTCGTCCTGCGGGACGCTGGCCGAGGTGCTCGCTGCGCTCGCGGCAGAGCATGAGCGCGTCGGGCCGGGCGGCTGGGTCCAGGGCTGGGGCCTGGACTACAACGTCTTCGGCGACCGGCCGCTGGAGGGTGCCGTGATCGACGGCGCCGTCGGCGGAGCACCAGCGCTGATCACGTTCTTCGATCAGCACACGGCGCTGGCGACGAGCCGGGCGCTGGAGCTGGCGGGGGTGACGGGGGCGGTCGACTTCCCGGTCGCCTCGGAGGTGGTCGTTCGCGGTGGCGTGCCGACCGGCGAGCTGCGAGAGATGCCGGCGATGGCGCTCGTGCGCGGCGCGGTGCCGAAGCTGACGGCCGAGCAGCGCCTGGCGCAGGCGGCGGAGCTGCAGCAACGCTTCAACGCCGTCGGGATCACGGGCGTGCACGCGATGAACGGCAGCCCACGCGCCTTCGACTTCGTCCGCGAGCTGGAAGCCCGCGGTGACCTCACGACCCGCACGGTGATCCCGTTCTGGCAGAAGCCCGACACGCCCTACGAGGCGATGCTCGAGCAGCTCGCCTTGCGCGACGAGCATGGCGTGCTGTGGCGCGGCGGCGTGACGAAGTACTTCATCGACGGCGTCATCGAGACGGGGACCGGGTGGCTCGTGGAACCCGACACCGAGGGCGACGGCACCACCTCCTACTGGCCAGATCCCGAGGCGTACCGGCGCTCCGTGGCGCTCTTCGCTGGAGCCGGGTTCGGCTGCACGACGCACGCCACCGGCGACATGGGCGTCCGCTACGCCCTCGACGCCTACCGCGACGCCCGCGCGGGTGCGGGCGCCGCCGCGATCGAGCAGGCTCGCTCCGCCGGCGTGGCGGTGCCCGCAGGTCGCCATCCGCTCGGCCAGGCGATGCACCGCGTCGAGCACATCGAGACGCTGCAGCCCTCCGACCTGCCCCGGTTCGTGGCCGAGCGCGTCGCGGCGTCAATGCAGCCGCTCCACATGGAGTGGACCGACCCTGCCGGCACCGACGGCTGGTCGCGCCGCCTGGGACCGGAACGCGTGGCGCGCGGGTTCCTGACTCGCGATCTGGCGGACTCCGGCGCGCTGATGCCGCTCGGCAGCGACTGGCCGGTCGCGAGCTTCGACCCGCGCAAGGGCATGGGCTGGGCGCGCCTACGCCGCCAACCAGGCCAGCCGGGCGCCACCCCGATCGCCCCCGAGCAGGCCCTGACCGGCCTCGAGAGCCTTCACGGCTACACGACGGCCAACGCGCGTGTGATCGGCGAGCAGCGCCAACTCGGGCGGATCGAGGTCGGCGCCCACGCCGACCTCACGGCGTTCGCCGCCGACCCGGTCACCACCAGCGCGGACGACCTGTTGGCGCTGCCGGTGGTGATGACGGTCGTCGGCGGGCGGGTGGTGCACCGAGCTGAGGGATGGTGACGCAGCGAAACCTCGTTTCTGTGGGCTATCGCACACAGAATTTTGGAATGACGTTCGGGCCCGTACTCCTTGAATTGATAACAGTGTTGTAGTGGGCCGGACCTGACGCTTCGATGAACAGAGTTCACACCGATGGGCTCGGTGTGTCTACCTTGCGTGGCGTCATCGAGGGACGCGCCGCTGAGCGGCTCGCCCCTCTCGTCCCACCTACCACCCTGGTTGAGCGCAAGCTCGC
>JAUMFO010000079.1:0-3168 GCA_032119795.1 Solirubrobacteraceae bacterium | reverse complement strand
CCTAGCCGATCTCGAGGCTGGCGACCTTGCCGCCGGCCAGGCGGAACGCCCACGTCGCGGTGCTGCTCTCGCCGTTCACCGTGACGGACACGAGCACCAGCACCTCACCACCGAGGCGACTCACGCCCGTGACGCGCAGCTGCGCTTTGGCGCCGGTGTTCTCCGTCTTGTCCCAGGCGGTGATCTCGCCACGCCCGGCGTGGAGGTGACCCCAGTCGTTGACGGCACCGTCCTTGGCGAACGCGTCGACGAAGGCCTTGGCGTTGCCACTGTTGGTCGCGTCGATGACGGCCTTGATCGGGGGTTCGAGGTGGAGCGGGTCCTTGGCCATCTCGCAGCACCCTCTCATGAGTCTGGGGCCGGAGTGCTCTCCCCCTGCGGATCGACCGCTCCGCCTACGTGAGTCGCGCCGCGAAGAGCGGTGCGGGCACCTCGGGGTCGTCGGCGTCGGACACGAGCAGCAGGTCGATCGAGCCGAGCGTGGGGTTGTAGCGCCCGTCGATGCCTTCGAGTTTGATCGTCCGGTCGGCGAGCGGCGTGATCGAGAGCAGCTCGCCCTCGGCCGAGATCACGCCGACGGCCGAGCCGGCGATCATGTTCTTGACGGGCGAGCCGTCCGGTCCTTCGCCCGCGGCGGTGAAGACGAGGCGCCGCTGCGGATCGCCGGTGACGGCGTCCAGATCGGTGAAGTCGATCTTTACCGGGTAGCTCTGGCCTTCGTGCTCGACGGGCAAGCTGCCAAGCTCGTAGCGCCTTGTGCCTTGGAGTTCGAGCGCCCCGACCGACAGGTCGGTGTAGATCGACTCCAGCACCTCCCCGAGGTCGAGGTGGATGAGCAGGTTCGCGGCTGGATCGCCGTTCTGGTCGATCGAGTTGCCGCGCTGGGCGAGGATCAGCTCCTGCCCGTAGACGGCCATTCCCTCGATGTTGAGATCTCCGTTGACGGCGTCGCAGTCTTGGAGCGACTCGTGCAGCGCTTCCAGCGAGATCTTTGCGGGGAGCCCGGAGATGTGGCCGTGTTCGTCGAGCGAGTACACGACGCAGGTGGAGCGCCGGAAGCCGGCCCAGCTCATCCCGCCGCTCCCAGACATGATCAGCAGGCCGTAGGGGAAGCGGCGCAGGATCTCGTCGCGCGCCGGGTGCTTCAGCCCCTCGATGTGGCTGCGCAGCACGAGCGTGAGGGCTTCGAAGTCGGCCTTCTGCGTGGAGCGCTGCTTCGGGTCGAGCGGCAGCACCTCGGGGATGATGCGGTCGGCCGTGCCGGGCTGGAGCAGCTCGACGTCGACGCCGCCCCGCATCGCTTCCAGCACGTCGGCCGGGTCGAGGGTGTACTCCGCGACGCTGGCTTGGTCGTCGCCGACGGAGTAAAGCCGGTCGCCCGACCACGCCGTGCCGGACGCCGCCGACAGGAACGGCGGCTCGCCCGGCCCGGGGTTGACGACGCGGTGCACGCCGAGCCGAATCACCGGCAGCGTCTCTTGAGCGGTGGCGTCTGTGGCGGATTCGGGCGACGGCGACATGCCGCGACGGTATCGCCCCTGCGCGACGGCGCTACTTCGCTCGGTAAAGAAGCTGGTTGCCGTCCTTGGCGAGCGACAGATCACCTTCACCGGAGAAGCCGGCGGCGACCTTGCCGTCGAGCACTTTGAGCACGGCCTGCTCGAGCTCTCCAGCTTGGCCGTCGCACGCCATCATGGTCGAGGCGACGGGGCCGAAGATCACGAAGCCGCTGTCTTCCTCGGCGGTCGTTTTTGCGCGGTTGCAGCCGGTGAAGATCGCGGCGGTGCCGTCGGCGGCGATCTCGAGGGTCGGCGCGCGGGTGGCGTCGTCGACCTGCGTCGTGTCGCCTCCGCGCGGCGTCGAGCTCATGAGCGTCCACAAGGTGCCGACGATCGGCGACGGCCCGCTCGGCTTGGCCCGCTCGAAGACGATCTTGGTGGTGCCGCGGCTCAGCGTGAGGGTGTAGTCGAGCAACAGCACCTTCGCGCCGTCGCGCAGGAACTCGGCGAACCAGTCCTCTTGTGCACCCAGCCCCTCGCACGCCATCTGCGTGCGGGCCTGGTCGCGCTGGGCGAGGACGTCTCGCGTCAGCGTGTAGGTGCCCACGAGCCGGTTGCAGCCTGCGGACGCGGCGAGCCGGTCCGCCTGGAACGAGAGCGTGAGTTTGCTGCCTGCCACGAGCGTGCGACCCTCGACGCTGGTCGACGCCCAGTCTGTCCCGTCAAGCACCGCCGTCGTGACCTTCTTGGGCGGATCTCCGCAGCCTGCGACAGCAACGCCGACGCAGGCGGCGAGCAGGACCAACATCGCGGCACGAAGCATCGGGCGATCCTCCCATGGCGAGCGGGCGGCAGGTCGCCGCCCGAGGGTGGCTAGCGGCCGCCCGGCAGGGCCAGCCGGAGGATCTGCTTGAGCACGGAGCCGTACTGGCGGCCGAGGCGGCCGGAGTTGTATTGCAGGCCGTGGCGCTCGCAGACGGCCTGCACCTGCGGCGCGATCTCGGCGTAGCGGTTGCTTGGGAGATCGGGGAAGAGGTGGTGCTCGATCTGGAACGAGAGGTGCCCGGTGAGCAGGTGGAAGAGCTTGCCGCCCTCCAGGTTGCAGGAACCCGCGAGCTGGCGCCGGTACCAGCCGCCGCGCGTCTCTCCCTCGTACTGCTCCTCGGTGAACGTCTCAGCGCCTTCGGGGATATGCCCGCAGAACACGATCGTGGAGACCCACAGGTTGCGGGCGACGTTGGCCGTGGCGTTCGCGGCGAGCGCGCGCTTGGCGCCGCGGCGACCGGCGAGGGCCGGGAAGACGGCGTAGTCCTTGAGGGCTTGGCGGCTGGCTTTGCGCAGGAGCCCAGTGATCTCGGTGCGGGCTTGTTCGCTGGACTTCTCGCCGCGGCGGACGGCGTCGAGTTCCATGTCGTAGACGGCGATGGCCCATTCGAACACGCCGCCCATCAGGAAGAAGTAGGCGGGCTGGAGCAGGTAGACGGGGTGCCACGGCTGCTCGGGCTCGACGCGGAACGCCGAGTAGCCCAGGTCGCGGTCACGGCCGAGGACGTTCGTGAACGTGTGGTGCTGGAAGTTGTGGGCCTGCTTCCACGACGACGCGGTCGACACGGCGTCCCACTCCCACGTCGTGGAGTGGATCTCGGGGTCGCGCATCCAGTCCCACTGC
>JAUMFO010000078.1:0-5892 GCA_032119795.1 Solirubrobacteraceae bacterium | reverse complement strand
GGGGCGAAGGTCGTCCTCGTCTCGCACCTGGGGCGTCCGAAGGGCGAGGTCAAGGCGGAGTTCTCACTCGGGCCCGTGGCCGTGCGTCTCTCCGAGCTCCTCGGCATTGGCGTGAAGCTCGCCCCGGCGGTCGTCGGCCAAGAGGTCGAGTCGCTCACCCGCCACCTCGCCGACGGCGAAGTGCTCCTGCTGGAGAACGTGCGCTTTGAGCCGGGCGAGACGAAGAACGACCCGGTCCTGGCGGCGGAGCTCGCCAAGCTCGCCGACGTCTACGTCAACGACGCCTTCGGCGCCGCTCACCGCGCGCACGCCTCCACGTACGGCGTGGCGCAGCTCGTGGAGCGCAAGGCCGCCGGCCTGCTGCTGCAGAAGGAGGTTGAGACGCTCGAGGCGATCCTCGCGGATCCCAAGCGGCCGCTCGTCGCGATCGTCGGCGGCTCCAAGGTGTCCGACAAGATCGGCGTCCTCGACCGCTTCCTCGACATCGCCGACCACGTGATCATCGGCGGCGCGATGCTCTTCCCGTTCTACAAGGCCCAGGGCCACTCGGTCGGCAGCTCGCTGTGCGAGGAAGAAGGCGTTCCGCTCGCCCAAAAGGCCCTCGACAAGGGCGGCGACAAGCTCGTCCTCGCCACCGACCTCTCGCTCGGCAAGTCCTTCTCGCCCGACACCGAGACGCAGATCATCGACGGCGTTGACGTGCCCGACGGCTGGATGGGCCTCGACGTCGGCCCCAAGAGTGCCGCCAAAGCCGCCGAGCTCGTGCTCGCCGCGGGCTCCGTCGTGTGGAACGGCCCGATGGGCGCCTTCGAGCTGCCGCCGTTTGCCGCCGGCACCCGCGCCGTTGCCGACGCCTGCGCAGAGACCGACGCCATCACCGTGATCGGCGGCGGCGACTCCGTCGCGGCGGTGACCCAGTTCGGCTTGGCAGACAAGATGACCCACGTCTCGACCGGCGGCGGCGCCTCGCTCGAACTCATGGAGGGCAAGACCCTCCCCGGCGTCGACGTCCTCAGGTAGAGAAGAGACGTCTGTGGCGCGTTAGCGCCTCGCGCGCTCGGATCGCGCTGAGCCCAGGCGGCGTTGACACGGTCGCCTGGGCAAATTGGGCGCCAACGGTAGCTCGGGGGTGGGCGTACCCCCGAGCGGACCGTTCCCGACTGGAGTGAGCGCCAGCGAGCGTGAGGGTGTCCGAACGGGGGTACACCCACCCCCGAGCGTCGGGGTTCCCGATCAGCCCACGGCGACGGCCGCCACCTCGCCGCGCTTGGCGGCTTCGGAATGGTCGCGGCTGTCTTTGCTGCTGATCATCGTCAGCGTGGCGACGAGGCCCAGAAGGGCGAAGCCGGCGCCGACGAGGAAGGCGAGCTGGAAGCCCTCCGTGAGGGCGCCCGCGGTCTTGGTGCCTTCGGCGAGGAGGTCGTTCGTCTTGCTGTTGGCCAGCGAGGCGAGGATCGCCAGGCCGAGGGCGCCGCCGATCTGCTGGTTGGTGTTGATCAGGCCAGAGGCCAGGCCCGCTTCGTGGGGCTCCACGCCGCTGACGGCGGCAATGGTGACTGGCACGAACGCCATCCCCAGGCCGACGCCCGCGATGATCGACGGCGCCAGCACGTTGACGAGGTAGGACCCGCCGACCGATACCTGCGAGAACCACAGCAGCGCGACGGCCACGAGCCCAAGGCCGGCCGCGAGGATCGGCTTGAACCCGAGCTTCGTGACCAGGGCTGAGGCTGCGCCGGCGCTGAAGATGATCGCGAGTGCGAGCGGGAGGTAGGCCAGACCGGTCTTGAGGGCCGAGAAGCCGAGCACCTGCTGCAGGTAGAGCGAGATGAAGAAGAACATCGAGAACAGCGACATCCCGATGAACAGGCCGGCGACGTTGGCGCCGCGCAGCGTCCCCAGGCGGAAGATCGAGAACGGGACGAGCGGCGAACGGCTCCGCAGCTCGATCACGACGAACACCGCGAGCAGGGCGAAGGAGATCGCCAGACGCGTGATCGTGGTGGTCGAGCCCCAGCCGGCCGACGCGGCGTCGACGATGCCGTAGACCAGCAGGCCGAGGCCAGCGGTGACGGCGATGGCGCCCGGGATGTCGAACGAGCCGTCCTCCTCGTCTTCCTTGCTCTCCACGAGGATGCGCGGCGCCATGAACGCGGCCGCGAGGCCGATCGGCACGTTGACCCACAGCACCCATTCCCAGCCGAGCCACTCGGTGAGCACCCCGCCGAGCAGCACTCCCGCGGCGCCACCGGCGCCAGCGACGGCGCCCCAGATGCCGAGCGCCTTGTTGCGCTCGGCGCCCTCAGCGAACGTGACGGTGACGATCGAGAGCGCCGCCGGCGAGGCGATGGCTGCGCCGAGGCCCTGAACGGCGCGGGCCGCGATCAGCTGACCCTCGCTCTGGGCGAAGCCGCCGACCAGCGAGGCGAGCGCGAAGAGGACGAGTCCCCAGATGAACATGCGGCGCCGACCGAGGTAGTCCGCCAGTCGCCCGCCGAGGAGGAGGAAGCCGCCGAACGCCAGGGTGTAGGCGTTGACGACCCAGGAGAGGCTCTCCTGACTGAAATCGAGCGCTTGGCCGATCGACGGCAGCGCGACGTTCGTGATCGAGGCGTCGATCACGACCATGAATTGGGCCAACGCCAAGAGGGCGAGGGCTCGATTCTTTGCTTGGGGAGTGAGCAGTTCTGAAGGCATAATTGGAAAAGGAGGTCCGGTTCCGGTTAACTGGGGTGGCAGGTTACGGAGGTATGGTTCCGTTTGTCAACCGAGATCGCGCGATGACTGCACCCGACACGCCCAAGCCCCCAATGCGCGCCGACGCGCGCCGCAACCGCGAGCGGATCCTCCAGGCCGCCCGTGAGGTCTTCGCGGAATCAGGCTCCGACGCGCAGATGGACGAGGTCGCGGCTGCGGCCGGCGTGGGGGTGGGGACGGTCTACCGGCACTTCCCCAACAAGGACGCCCTGATCGGCGAACTCGTCCGGCAGAAGTTCGAGACGATCGCCGACGGGCTGCGTGAGGCGCTCGCGATGGATCTCGATCCGGGCGAGGCGCTGCTCCTCGCGCTCGTCCGCAACGCCGAGAAGCTCGAGGACGACCTCGCCACCCAGCATGTGATGTCTGGCGCGCCGCGCCCGGCCGTCTGGCAGCTGTGCGCCGCGAACGTGACCGAGGTCAACGACCTCGCGCTCAAGCTCATCGAGGGCGGCACCGCGAGCGGCACCCTGCGCCCAGACATGCAGGTCAGCGACATCCGCCTCGTCATGGGCGGGATCACCTCGACGATGGCCGACCCGGCGACCCGCCCCATGTGGCGCCGGCACCTCGACCTGATGCTCGACGCGCTGCGCGGCCCAAACGCCCGCCGCAGCTGACGCCCGCGTGGCGGCTCAGCCCCGCGACTGCGACTGCGACTGCGATTGGGCCGTCGCGGCGAGCTCGTTCTCGTTCTTCATGGCGCGCACCAGCAGGTGCATGAACGTGAGCTTGTCGATGGCTGGCTGGGAGAGGGCGAACGGGTAGAGGTCGTCCTTGCCCATCGCGCGGTTGATCTGGTTGAGCGCGTAGGTGAGCGGCAGCCAGTTGTCCATGATCTCGTCGAAGCTGCGATCGCTGGCACCGAACTGCGGTGACGACTCAAACTCGTCGTGGTCACCGTCAGGGTTGACGGCCGTCGGGCCCTCGACGCTGACGCCGAAGTCGGCGGCCGTCTCCAGCACGGCGCGGATGTGGAGGTAGTGGGCGAAGGTCTCCGCCCAGTCCTCCCAGGGGTGCATCGTGGCGTAGGCGCTCACGAAGCTGTCGTGCCAGTTCGACGGCGGGCCGTTCTCGTAGTGATGGTCGAGCGCGTCCTGGTAGGAGTCGCGCTCGTCACCGAACATCGCTCGGCAGTGCTCCCACTTCTGCTCGGTATTCAGCAGAATGTCCTGGTAGTAGTGGCCGAGCTCGTGGCGGAAGTGGCCGACGAGCGTGCGGTAGGGCTCGCCGAGCTGGTCACGCCGGGCGACTCGCCGAGCGTCGTCGGATTCTGCGAGATCGAGGGTCACCGTCCCGTCGCCATGGCCGGTCATCACGGGCTCGTGCGCCGAGCTGTTCTTGAGTTTGAAGTCGAGTTTGCCCTCCTCGACCGGGAACCCGAGGGTGAGGAGCTGGCGGATGACGCGCCGCTTGGCGATCTCGGCGAGCTTGTAGCGGACGAGCCCCTCCTCGTCGTCATCCTCAGGCCGCGCCGTCGTCAGGCGGCAGGAGAGGCAGAGTTCCTCGCCGTCCTTCTCCACGAGCCAGTTGCAGCCGGCAAGGTGGAGGTTGCCGCACCGTGCCGCGTCTACGCGATCACCGATGAGCGTGAGGAGCTCCAGCGACGGAACGTCGAAGCCGAGCGGCGACTCGCAGTTCAGGCAGAGACTGTTCTCGAAGAACACCATCTGGCCGCAGTTCTCGCATCGGGCTGCGCGCATCGCTCAAATTCCTTGGGTTTGGCCCATCCAGCCCTGACTCTGCGTCATGCCTTGCTCGGTGCCATGGGTTTGTTCGTCGACGCCTACGACGTCGACGATCACCTCGAGGCTGGTGGTGCGACCCCGGGTGTAGATCACGCCGCTGACTGGCGCGACATCACTGTAGTCCCGACCGAAGGCGGTGACGATGTAGCGCTGTCCGGGTACCTGGTCGTTGGTGGGGTCGACGTCGATCCAGCCCGCGCCGGGGATCAGCACGCCAAACCAGGCGTGGGAGACGTCGGCGCCGGAGAGTTTGGGCAGGCCTGGCGGCGGGTCGGTCTCCAAGTATCCGCTGACGTAGCGCGCCGGCAGGCCCATCGCGCGCAGGCAGGCGATGCCCACGTGAGCGAAGTCCTGGCAGACGCCTTTGCGGCCGACGAGGACGTCTTCGACGGGCGTGTCGACGTCGGTCTCAGCGACCACGAACTTGAAGTCGCGGTGGATGCGTGACGAGAGATCCAAGACGGCCTCGGCGATCGGGCGGCCCGGCCAAAACGATGGCTTGGCGTAGGCGGCGAAGTCGTCGTTTGGCACGACGCGCGGCGAGTCGAGGCTGAAGTGCACGGCGTCGACGTCGTCCGGGCCGCCCTGGCCGATCGCGTCTCGGACCTTCTCCCACGCCTGGTTGCCGGCCAGCGGCAGCGACGTTGGTGCGTCGACCTCAACGAGGCTGTGCGCGGTGATCGTCAGCATCCGGTGGGGGTTGTGGATCGACATGTAGTCGACGCGATTGCCGAACAGGTCGATGTGCTGGCTGTGGTCGTCCGGGGTCGGCTCGATGGTGACGTCGGATTCCAAACAGCGCTGGCCGGGGAACTCCCGCGGCAGCAGCCGCATGCGGCCGTACGAGGCGGAGACGTCGGCCTCGTAGTAGTACGTCGTGCGGTGGGTAATGCGGTAGCGGGCGGCCATCAGGCGATGCCTCCGGCGATCCGCTGCTGCGGGAGTCGCAGCAGGAAGTGGTCGCGCTCCACGGCAGCGGCGGCGTCGCGCAGCTGCTTCTCGAGGCCAGCCAGGAAGGCTTCGAGCTCGCGCGGCCGGGGGTTGCCTTGCGGCGTGACGAGATCGGCGGGGTTGCACGTCCGCACGGCCGTCAGGGCCTCCAGGACGAGCCGTTGATCGGTGCGCAGGCGTGGTCCCGAGCGCGGCACCGCGTCGAGGTCGGCGGTGAGGTGGGCGAGCTGGAAGGCGACCGACCGTGGGTTGTCCTCGTCGAGGATGAGGAGTTCCAGCACCGTCTCCAGATGCCAGTCCAGGCGGGAACGCCGGCGGTAGGTGATGATGCTCTCCGCCGACGTGACGACCGACTCCAGAACCAGGCTCCCGGTGACCCCGGACGGTGAGGTGGGGACGGTCGTGCGCAGCAGCGCGATCACCTGCTGGGCGCGCT
>JAUMFO010000077.1:0-1686 GCA_032119795.1 Solirubrobacteraceae bacterium | reverse complement strand
CAGGGCGCGGCGGTCGTCGCCGGCGATCTCCGCGAGCACAGCCTCGCGGACGCGTTCGTGGACGAACGCCAGACTTCCGTCGTCGCGGCGCTCGACGAGCCGCTCGGCGAGGATCTCGGCGCAGGCGTCAGCGCTCTCGAGTTGGTCGAGACCGGCGGCCTCGGCGGCAATCGTCGGCGAGAAGCTGCTGCCGGCGACGGCGGCCGCCGCAAGCAACGCTCGTGCCGCCGGGGCAAGCTCGTCGACGCGAGCGATGACCAGACCCATCACGTCGTCGGGGAGGGCAAGCTGGTCGAGGCCGGTGCGGTCGACCAGCAACGTGCCCCACGACGGACGCACGAGCCCGGCATGGGTGATGGCGCGGACGTACTCCTGCGTGGCGAACGGGTTGCCGCCGGAGCGGGTGTGGAGCTGGGCGGCGAGGGCCGTGTCGACCTCGACGCCGCCGAGGAGCCCGCTGACGAGTTCGTGGGTGCCGGCCTCGGTGAGCGGTCCGAGGGCGATCTGCGTGTCGAGGAGGTCGCCAAGCGCTGCCTCGACCGGTGCGAGCGCTTCGGCTGGGGCGTCGTCTCGCGCCGTGAGGACCACCAGGAGCGGCGTGTCTCGCAGTTCGGCGCCGATCTCGGCGAGCACGTGGATGCTGGCCTCGTCGAGGACTGAGGCGTCGGCGAGGCGCAGCATCGCGCTGCCGTGCTGGGTCGCGAGGTCGAGGAGGAACCGTGCGATCGCGCTGGCGAGCTGCTCGCCGGTCACGTTGGTCGGCTCGACGGGTCGGCAGTCGGTGAGCGTCGCGAGCTGCGGCGACAGCATGGCGATCCAGTCGCCGGTGGCTTGCGCGGCGGTGCGGAGTTCGCGCAGGGCCCGTTCGCGCGCGTCGCCCTGCAGCGCGGCGACGCCGTCGAGGTAGCGGTCGATGGCCTCCCGCAGCGGCGCAAGCGGAGTGCCGTCGCTTTGGAGTGCTCGGCCAGACAGGTCGAGGGCGCCGTGGCGGGTGGCGTCTGCGACCAGCTCCCGCACGAGCCGTCGCTTGCCGCTACCGGCCGCCCCCGTGACGACGACCGCGCCGCCGTGGCTCTGTTGTGCGCGGCGCCAGCGCGCGCCTAGCGCGCTGAGCTCCTCTTCGCGGCCGACGAGTGGGCCGTCGTGCAATGCCGCGGTGGGATCGTCGTTGCCGCCGATCTCGAAGTCGGCCGCGCCGGGGTCTGCGGCCGCGATGCGAGTGAGGTCTCGCACCAAGCCGTCGGCCGTCTGGAAGCGGTCGTCGGGGTCTTTGGCCAGCAGGCGCGCGACGACCGCCGCGAGTGCCGGCGAGGCGCCCGGCGCGGACGCAAGGACGTCAGGTGCGGGAACGGCGGCGTGGAGGCGCACGAGTTCGCCAACATCGGCCGCATCGAACGGCGGGCGCCCCGCGAGCATCTCGTAGAGGACGACGCCGAGCGCGTAGAGGTCGGAGCGGCCGTCGATCGCGCGGCTGAGCAGACCCGTCTGCTCGGGCGGGCTGTAGCGGACGGTGCCGATGGTCGCGTCGCGCGACTGCCGGATGCCGGCTCGGGCAACGAGCCCGAAGTCGATCAGTTTGGCGCGGCCGTCGGGCTGCACGATCAGGTTGCTCGGCTTGACGTCGCGGTGGACGAGGCCGGACGCGTGCGCGGCAGCGAGTGCGCCGGCGGCGTCGCAGGCAATCCC
>JAUMFO010000076.1:0-3005 GCA_032119795.1 Solirubrobacteraceae bacterium | reverse complement strand
AGATCTCTGGCCTCGCGCGCGACCTCGGCGTGCCACTCCTGGAGAAGCAGGGCCGCGGCGTGCGTCTCACCGGCCAAGCCCAGCTCCTGCTCGAGCACGGGGCGATCGTCTCCGAGCAGCTCGACCGAGCCCGAGCCGACCTCGCGGCCTGGACCGACGGAGACATCGGCAAGGTCAGGATCGGCGCCCTCTCGACCGGCATCGCGTCGATCGTCGGACCGAGCATGGCGCGCCTGCGCGAGACGCACCCCGGCATCGACATTCGCGTGCGCGAGGTCGAGGCACCCGAGGCGTTCACGCTGCTCGACACCGGCGAACTCGACCTCGTCGTCTCCGTCGACTACCGCGACGCACCCCTGCGCAGCGACCCCAGGTACACCCGCGTCGACCTCATCACCGATCGCATGGACGTTGTCCTCCCCGTCGGCCACCCGCTGGCGACCGAGGCGGCGTGGCGTGACGGCATCAAGCTCGAGCTGCTCGCCGACGAGCCGTGGGTGTCGTCGGCCGTGACCGACCCGTGCTCGATGATCACCGCCGCCGTCTGCGCCGCTGCGGGCTTCAGCCCAGACATTCGCCATGAGTGCCTGGAGTGGGACGCCGCCGCTGCGCTCGTGGCGGCCGGCGCGGGCGTGGCGCTCATTCCACGCCTGGCCCGACCACTGCGGCCAAGTGGACTGGTCACCCTGCCGGTCGTCGGCAGCCCAGCGTCACGGCTGATCTTCGCGCTCGTCCGCGCCGGCGCGCACGCCTCGCCACCAGCGACGGTGGTCCTCCACACCCTCGTGCAGGTCGCCGCCGAGCGCCCCGACGCCGCCGACCGCTACCCGAACGCGCCGAGGACGGGAGAGCGCCAGACCGCCTGAACCGGCGGTCCAGCGTCAGCCTGGCGGCAGCTCGACGACGGCCGTGAGCAGGCGGTGGTCGCTGCCGTGGAGGCGGTCGACGCGATAGGCCAGCGCGCGAGCACCAGGCGGGACGAGCACATGGTCGATCGTCATCCGCAGCAGCCCCAGGTTGAGGCCGTCCAAGAACGGCGTCCCTGACCAAGTCATGCGGCCGCCCTTCCCGAGTTCGGCCGCAGCGTCGCGCCAGCCCTTGCGGAGTACCGCGCGAAACTCGGGGTGGTCGAGCGTGGCGTTGAAGTCACCGGCGATGAGTAGGCCCGCCAGCTCGCCCTCCGGAGCCGGGAGCGCACTCAGCGACGCCCGCCAGTGCCGCTCGCGCCCGGGCGTTGCCGGCGGCAGCGGGTGCGCGCTGATGAACGGCACACGTCGGCCGGTTGGCAGGACGACCATCGCTCCAACGAAGACGCTTGGCAACGCAATCGGGAACGGCTCGAGCGGGTGCCGGGAGAAGATCGCGGCGTCGCTCAGACGGCTGCCATTGGCGGCCAGGCGATACGGCAGGAGCTCCTCGATCCCGGCCTCGACGAGCTGTCGCAGGTAGCCCGGGCTTTGCTCCTGCATCGCGAGCACGTCGGGATGGCGGGCCTGGAGGTGCGACATCAGCACGTACGGGTCGGCCGCGCCGCGGAAGACGTTGGCCGACATGATCCGCAAGCGCTGGGCGCCGCTGCCTTCCCGACCGTCAGCGGGATCGCCGCTCGAGGGCACTCGACGCACAAAGAACCGCGGCGCGACGGTCGCGGCCATCACGGTGGCCGACGCAGCAAAGGTGGCGGCGCTGACCTTTTGCCCTCGGTTCGCGCTCAGCAGACCGAGGGCGGACGCAGCCGGCACCACCCAAGGCGCGACCGAGAGCGGAGCTGACGCCATCGTTGGTGAACGCCCGCTGAGCCGCAGCGCCGTCATCGCGGCCGTGACCGCTGCGGCCACCGGCAGAGCGGCGCGGGCAAGCGCCGCTGCACCGACAGAAGAAACGCGAGACACGCTTCACATGGTGAACGTCACGCCACGCCGGCGGGCTGCGCCAGTGGGCGCCGGTCTCCCGACGCCCACTGGTGGGCAACTCAGACCCAGCGCTAGCGCGTGAGCGCCAGCGTGCTCTGCGAGCTGCTCGTGACCTCGGGGGCGGTCGCGAGGGTGTAGCTCGCCGTCAGGCTGGCCTTCTTCTTGGAAGCCAGCGCCTTGCGGCCGGTGGCGTTCAGCGTGACGGACAACGTCCGCTGCTGGCCGCTCGCGAGCGTGAACTTGACGGCGCCGAAGGAGACGGTCTTCGTCTTCTTCCCGACCTTGGCCTTGCCCTTGAGCGTCAGCGTGCCGGTGACGACGGTCGTCCCGCCGTTCTTGACGACGACCTTGGCCCGCGTGCCCTTGAGCCTGGCGGCCGCCGGGAACGTGACGACGATCGTCGGCTTGGACACCGGCGTGGTGACCGGCAGGCTGACGGGCGGCGCCGCGTTCTCCGTCGGCTTATCGGGCGTCGGCGGCACCGTAACGGGCACCTCCGGCTTGGCGATCTCGATCTCCTGCGGCGTAGCCGAGGCGTCATAGGCCAGCGCCGGGGCGGTCTTGGGGATCAGGCGTCCGTCGCCGATCTGCTGCTCGAGTGCGTAGCCGAAGCCGAGCACCTTCGCATCGTCGAACGCCGCGCCGACGATCTGGATCGAGATCGGGTCGCCGTGCGGGTTGGAGCCCACCGGCAGGACGAGCGTCGGCAGACCAAACGACGAGGTCGGGTAGTTGCTGTTGCGATCCGACGACAGCGCCTGCGCGCCGTCGTTGTCATACACGTCGCTGCGGAAGCCCGGGTAGACGACGGCGTCGACGCCGTTGCTCTCCATCCACTGCTTGTAGCGCGCCTTGGACTGGGTGCGAGCGTCGATGATGCCCGCAATGTCGGCGGCCGTCAGACGCGGCGCAGGAGCGACGGTCCGCCGGTTGTAGGGCAGGTTCTTCGGCGACGAGAGGATCCCGGCGGCCGTCTTGAACGGGCCGTCCGGATGACGGTCCCAGTACGCCTGCCAGCCCTCTTCCGTCCGGCTGCGACCGCCCAGCGACGGGCCCGAGACGGTGCTCGGCTGGGCTCCGCTCATCTCCACC
>JAUMFO010000075.1:0-5881 GCA_032119795.1 Solirubrobacteraceae bacterium | reverse complement strand
GCGGCGATGGTGGCCGCCGTCTCCACGGCGATCCGGGCGGTGCAGCCTGATGCCTACATCGTCAGCGCGGGCATCCCCGATTCCAAGCTCGGCCAGCCGCCGGCGAAGTTCATCCGCACGATGCTCAAGGCGGGTGCGGGCAAGCACCTCAATGCGATCGGCATCCACCCGTACGCGATCGATGTCGCGGCGGTCATGAAGCTCACCCGCGGCCTGCGCAAGACCGTCAACGCCGCCGGTGGCAAGAAGCTGGATCTGTGGGTCACGGAGATCGGCTGGGCGGCGGGTGGCCCGAGGACGCCCAAGCGCACGGTCTCGGCGGCCAGGCAGGGCCCGATCATCAGCTCGGCGTTCCAGCAGTTGGCGAAGGCGCGCACGTCGTTGCGGCTGCGCGGGATCGTCTACTACGCGTGGCGGGACTCCGAGGTCTACAAGGGCGGCGCCGACTTCTGGGGTCTGCACACCGGGCTCCTTGATCGCAAGGGCCGCGCGAAGCCCGCGATGAAGGTCGTCACCAAGTCGCTCAGCAAGCTCAAGTGATCGCCCGCCAACTGGTGGCGTGGGCGGCGGCCGTGGTGCTCGCCGCGGGCCTGAGCGCATGCGGCGGCGGCGACGCGGGCGGAGACGG
Source organism: Solirubrobacteraceae bacterium (assembly GCA_032119795.1). Lineage (GTDB taxonomy): Bacteria > Actinomycetota > Thermoleophilia > Solirubrobacterales > Solirubrobacteraceae > JAGIBJ01. The sequence continues at coordinate 5,253 of JAUMFO010000075.1, read as the reverse complement.
AGCGGGCGGCGACGCTGCGTCGACCACGCCGAGCACGCCGCCGACGGCTCAGCCGACGTTCCCGGGGATCGTGGCGTCTGAGGTGTTGCCGCTCACGATGCCGCTCGCCGATCAGCAGGCGGCGCTGAAGGCGCAGGCGGCGGCCGGCGTCGGGATCCTGCGGCAGACGTTCCGGTGGGACGAGATCGAGCCGCGCAAGGACGACTGGGCGTTTGGCATGCACGACCGGCTCGTCGAGTCGGCGGCGGCGGCCGGGATCCAGATCCTGCCGATCGTGTTCCGCGTGCGCCCGGGCGAGGAGGCTCCGCGCAAGAAGAACGTCGAGATCACGAGCAACACGGCGATCCCGCCCCGCGACCCCGAGGTCTTCGCCCAGTACGCCGCGGTGCTGGTGAAGCGCTACGGGCGGGGCGGGTCGTTTTGGAAGGAGCACCCTGAGCTCCCGGCCAAGCCGATGACGGCCTGGCAGATCTGGAATGAGCCGAATCTCAAGGTGTATTGGGGCGGGCGGGCCAACCAGGTCGAGTACACGGCGATGCTGAAGGCCACGTCGCAGGCGATCCGGGCGGTCGACCCCAAGGCGGAGATCGTCACGGGCGGGCTTCCGGAGAGCAAACAGGGGATCCCGGTAGACAGCTACATCGATCTGATGACGAAGGCCGGCGCCAAGGGCTCGTTCGACACGCTTGCGATCCACCCGTATTCCGAGAACGTTGGTGGGGTGATGGAGTCGCTGCAGCTGGCGCGCGACGCTCTCGACGACGCCGGCCAGGACAACGTGAAGCTGTGGATCACCGAGGTGGGCTGGTCAGACAATGGGCCGGGCAGCAAGTTCACCGTCAGCAGCGAGCGCCAGGCGGAGCTGATCACGGAGCTCTTTGGGCGGACGGCTGCGGTCGCCGACGTGATGAAGCTGCGTGGCGTCGTCTACTACGGCTGGCGCGACGTGAAGCCGTATCCGGGTGGGAAGGACTTCTGGGGTCTGCACACCGGGCTGATGACGCTCGAGAACGAGCCGAAGCCTGCGCTGGCGGCGTACCGCGAGGCGGTCGCGGCGCTGCAGCAGCCGTAGCCCCGCTGCCTGCGTGTGGCCCAGCAGAACTCGCCGTCTGGCGGGTGAATTTCTTGACACGGCGCCGCTCGCGCGTTGGTATGAGCGCATGCCCTCCCTCGTCCGTCACCGTGCCCTCTCGATTGCGAGTGTGGCGGTGGTCGCCCTTGCGGCGTTTGCGCCTGCCGGTTTGGGCAAGACGATCATCGGAACGCCCGCCGAAGACGTGCTGGTGGGCACCACGCCGACGGGCGACACGCTCTACGGCGGCGGTGGCAACGACACGCTCACGGGCGGCCCGGGGCCAGACATCATCTATGGCGTGCGCGCGGGCAACAAGATCTCCGCGGGCGAGGGCAACAACTACGTCGAGGGCGGCACCGGCGACGACGTGATCACCGCTGGCGGCGGCAACAACACCGTCTTCGGGAGCACCGGTAGCGACTCGATCACGCTCGGCGACGGCAACAACTACGTCGATCCGGGCGGCGCACCAGACACCGTCGTGCTCGGCAATGGCAACAACGTGATCAACGCGGGGGCCGGCGGGCTCAAGCTCACGGCGGGCCGGGGCAACAACGTCGTCTACTACCGCTCTGGGCCCGACGAGATCATTCTCGGCGGCGGCATGAACCAGGTGTTTGTGGCGAAGACGGGCGAGTTCGCGAAGATCGACTGTGGCGGCAATCCGGCGTCGGTGTTGTTCGTGAGCAATGCGGCGGATCCGACGCTTGGGTTCATCACGTCGGCGCGCAACGAGGGCAAGGTGGTCGGATGCCCGACGATCGCTCCGTTCGACGCCGCGGTGGTGCCGACGTCTCAGACGGCTGGGCGCACGGAGGCGTTCACGCTGATCGGCAATGAGGGCCCGGACAATCTCTTTGGTGGCCATGGCGGCGGCGTGATCGACGGCAAGGGCGGCAACAACCTGATGTGGGCGGATCGCGAACACGATTCGGGTGGCGAGGTGGCCCGCGGCAAGACGACGAAGATCCGCGCGACCGATGGAGACAACAAGATCTTCGGGGGCCGCGGCACCAACGACATTTTCGTCGGCAACGGCAACAACTTCATCCGCGGCGGGGCGTTCAATAACTCGATCTCGGTCGGCTCGGGCAACAACGTGATTCGCCTGCGCGGCGACGGCAAGAACTCCGTGATCTTGCGCGGCGGGACGGCCTACGTTGAGGCGTTCATCATCGGCGAGGCGCGTCCGCGAATCCGTTGCCAGGACGGGGCGAAGGGGATCGTGGTGTACGGCGTGCGTAGGCCGATCACGGACTGCAAGACGGTGGTGGCCGCCAAGACGGAGCGCGGCAAGCGCTTGCAGATCCTGGGCCTGGAGCACGTCGGTGATTCCGAGCCGGTCGTCAACAACCAGCTCAAGGCCGGCCAGAACGGCATCGGCGTCCCGCGCCCGCCGATCAGCGCCGGCTAAGGGCCGACGCCAACCAGCTCAGACTCCGTAGCCAGCGCGCTCTCAGGCGTCGAGCAAGTGCAGGTTGCGGGCGGCCGCGTCCTGCGGGGTGACGAGCGCGTTGGTTCGGGCGAGCACGCTGGGCAGCGCGTCGCGGTCGGCCCAGTCGACGCTGGCGACCCAGCGCTGGGCGCGGTCGATCACCTTCCGCAGCGGCGCTGGATTGGCGTTGTGCGTGAGCGCGCGGAGCCCGGTGAGGTACTCGTCGCGGTACGAGAGTGGGATCAGCGCGCGTGCCTGCCCGGCGGCGCTGAGTTCGGCGTTCATCAGGAGTCTGGCGGTGCGACCGTTGCCGTCGTTGAACGGGTGGATCTCGGCGACGAGGAAGGCGGCGTACGTGGCGCGGGGGAGACCAGCCGGCAGGGTGCTCAGTCCGACGAACCCCTCTCGCAGCGTCCCGCGGACGAGTTCGGGTGCGACGAAGGTGGTGCTGCCCGCGCGGTTGGCCTTTTGTTTGAACTCGCCGGGGCGAACGCTCGGGCGCCCACCCATGACGAGCTGGTGGGCGCGGCGCAAGAACGACTCGAGGTCGCTCGCGTCGGTCGGCGGCTTCGCGCGGATCGCGGGGTCGGTGATGGCCTGGAAGGTGCCGATCACGTCGTGGGCGTCTTCGGGGCGGTCGGCGGGAACTTGCCCGTCGAACACGATCTCGAGGGCCTCGCCGACTTCGAATTCGGTGCCCTCGATCCAGTTCGAGAAGTACGCCTCGTAGAACGCAAGTTGGCGCAGCGGATCGGGCGGGGCAGGACGTGCCGGGGCGGGGACGGATGCGAGCTCGGCGCGAAGCGTCTCGAACAGGCGGAGCCGGTCACGATCGAAGGGGAGTCCGCGGCTGCGCGCCTGCCCCGATGGGCTCTCGAGCGCGGCGTCACGTGTGCCGAGGAGCGCCCCGATGAGCTGGTCGAGGGTCTGCAGCTCGGCGGCGGCGTCGAGTTCGGGCGCCACCGTTCGCGCTGCATCTCGCAGCGAGTTCAGGCTGGAGGCTTCGCGCGCCGACGCGATGCGGTCGAGGTGCTCTTCGAGTTCCGGCCGGCTCAGCGTCCGTCGCACGCTCGTGCGTGCGCGAGAGGGACGCAGGTTGTCGAGCAGCGTCCGCGCCTCGCCTGAGAGGTAGAGCTGAGCGAACGGCATGTCGCTGGCCAGCGGCCCCGGGCCAGGGCGGGGCCGCAGCGTGAGTCCCGGGAGTTCGGTGGGTCGTGGGTTGACGCGCGCCCCGCCCACGTCGAGAAACAGCGAGCCATCGTCGGTCGGCCGCCCGAGCACGGCGCTGCGATCAACGATCACGGCGCCCGGGTAGTAGATCGCGGCGACGTCGTGCCAGCGGCGCCGCACGAGCTGCGCCGGATCCTCGTCGAGGTTCGTCGAATAGAGGCCGCGCGCCAGCCGCCTCAGCTGGCCGGCTCTTGCCGCACGGCTTGCCCAATCGGCGTCCTCGGGACGAAAGATCTCCGGCAGGTTCTCGACGTTAGGAGTCGCCACAGCCTCAGTATCGTCGATAACTCGTAGTTAGCGACGGGATTCCGTCGATAACTCGTAGTTAGCGCCGCTACTTCACCTTGAAGCGCACCGGGCACGACGTTGAGTCGGCGGCCAGGGGCCCGGGCTGCGTGGGGTAGCTGGCCCAGAGTTCGTACTCGCCCTTGCCGGGGGTGGAGAGGCTGGCGGTGAAGCGCCCGCCGGCGCCCGTCACCACGCGGGCGGCGGTGCGCAGCGGCTTGCCGGGCTTGGCCCACTGCAGCAGTACGCGCTTGCCGCGCGTGGCCGGCAGCAGTCTCCCGCTCACCCGCACCTTGGCGCCGGCTTTGATCGAGCGGGCGGCGCCGGCGTCCTCGCCGTAGGTGCCCTTGGGCGTCGTGGAGAGCAGCAGGTGCGCGCCGATCTTGCTCGACTTGCCCTTGGCGGCCACCGGGATGGGGCGCGTCTCAGTGTGCGTGCCGGCCTCCGCGACCGACGTCGCCGCACCAAACAGCGGGCTGGTGGCGTCGTAGGTGCCAAAGAGCTGCTGCTGGAACGAGAACTTCAGCACGAGATCGGTGTCTACCCAGGGCGCGCGGCGGCCGGTCGCGTAGCGGATCGCCAGGGTGGTGTCGGCGCCGGCGGGCAGGGCGACGTCGACGGTCGCGGCGCCCGTGGCGTAGCCGTGGAAGGCGCGATCGCGCGAGGAGCAGAGCGGAGCAAACGACGGCTCGGTGACGACCTTGCCGACCGTCCCCGGCCCGTAGAGCCCGAACTGCAGGGGCCCGTCGACGGCGGCGCCCTCGTCGGCTGAGCCCTGCGTGGCAAAGCGCGGCGGCACGAGGCGCACGCTGAAGCGCTCGTCGGTGGGGCCCGCGTGGAGATCGAGGTAGTAGATGACGCTCTTGGTCGACTGGTCGGCGCGGACGGGTGTCGTCGCCGGGAGGGTGCCGGTGGTCGTCCCGCTGATCGTGAGGGCGCTGGCCGGCGCGGCAGTTCCGAGGAGCAGGGCGGCGGCGCCGAGGAGCAGTCGAGCGGGGCGCGTCAGGAGTGGGGCGGCAGGCGCGTACATCACGGCGTGGAACACGAAGCGGGCATCTGAGTTGCTTGTACGCGGCAGAGCCGGGCGTACTGACGCTCCGTACCGGAACCGGGCGCATTGGCCGAGAAGGCGCGGCGTCGCTAGCGTGGCGACCGAAGAGATGCGCGTCGCTGATTCACACCGCAGGGTCCGCGCTGCCGCCATCACCGGATTCGGCCAGCTGCTGGG
>JAUMFO010000074.1:0-3991 GCA_032119795.1 Solirubrobacteraceae bacterium | reverse complement strand
GGGTGGTTGGGACGGTGGGCGGCGACGAGCAGCGCAGGCGCCCCAAGCCCGCGGTCGATCACCGAGCGCAGGAGGTCGAGGCTGGCGCTGTCGGCCCAGTGCACGTCGTCGAGCAGGATCACCACGCCCCGGGCGCCGGCGTCGGCGGCCATGCGTTCGCGCAGCGCACGGTGGAGGTGGTGGCGAAGGGGCGTCGCGTCGCCGTCGACGGAGCGGTCGGTCGGCCAGTCACGGATCGCATCGAGCCACAGGCCGTAGGGCAGGTCGCGCTCGATCGAGCTCGCACGCCCGCGCAACACGGTCAGGCCGCACCGCGCGGCCAGGTCGGCGACGTAGCCCAGGAGTCGAGTCTTGCCGATCCCGGCTTGGCCTTGAATCTCAACGATCGTCGACGCACCTGAGGCGGTGTCGTCAACCGCGGCACGCAGGCTCTGGCGTTCCGCGTCTCGCCCCACCATCGGGCCGCCGCCTGCCAACAGCTCGGATTCCACGGCCATCAAGGCGCGATCGTATGGGTTTCGCCCTGCCCTCGCTCGTGTGCGGCCTCGCACACCGCTGCTCGGTTCAGGGGTCGGTTCCGGGTGCCAAGGCTTGTGTGGTTTCCTCGGCTGCGCGAACGATGGTCGGGCGCGCTCCCCGCGCCAGTCCCACCATGAGGAGAACTCACGTGACGTTCCACCAAGACGGGCCCCCACGGCCCCATGCGAGCAGCCCGTCCCGGCCGGCTCGACACCTGCGCCTCTCCGCTTCCGCGCGTACCGCCGTGGCCGCGCTGGCGCTCGCCCTCGGTACCGGCGGCGTGGCGGCGACCAGCGCGCAGGCCGTGGGCAACGGCGTCCTGGCGACGTCGGCCCCGGTCGTCTACCCCGGCACGACCACCCCGATCGACAGCTGGCGCCTGATCGGCGGCGGCGACGCCAGCGCGACGCAGGTCGCGCCGCGGTGGGTGTTGGCTTCCGGACATGCGCCCGCCAACGGCCTCTGGACGCACGACCGCGGTTCCACGGGCGCCGACGCCGTCTACATCCCCAAGAATTCGGCTGGCGTCCGCGTCGCCGACGTGTCGCTCACGCTCCTGACCGACCCGCTGCCGGCTCCGCAATCGGGCTGGCCACGGCTACTGACGACGCAGCCTGGCGATCTCGTCAACGTGTTGCCGGGCCAGGTGCTGTTTGCCGGCTTCGGCGGCACCTCGATGGACACGCTTCCCGTCCCGAACGTCGGCTGGGCCACGCCCGCCGGGCTTCGGGCGCCCGGCGAACCGCGCCTGCAAGCGATCAACGGTGACAGCGGCAGTTCGGCGTTCTGGCATCCCACGCCGTCCGCGCCCCCCGTCATCACCGCCATTACGTCAGCGCCAGATGTCGCGGAGACGACCCCCTGGACGATCAACATGCAGCGCACGTTCTGGCAGCCGTTGCCTGAGGCGCCCGTCGGCTCGTCGGCGACGACGATCGGCGAATGGATCCGCGAGCAGATCGCCAAGCACCCGGAGGCGACGCCACCCACGTGGGTTGAACTCGACGAGGTCGTCTCGCTCGACACCCTTCGGCCGCTCCCGCCGACGAACGTCCGCGTGAGTTCGTCGACCGCGACCAGCATCAGCGTCGCCTGGGACCATCCTGCCGATACGCGCGCGGCGCGGACCGGCTACCGGGTGACGTGGAACGGCGGCAGCGCGACGGTTCCGGCCTCGAGCACGCTCTTCCGCGCAACCGGCCTGACGGTCGGCCAGCGCTACACCTTGTCGGTGCGCGCCCTCAACGACCACGGCGAATCGCCGATCGTGGAGGGAACCCCTTCGGAGGTGTCGTACGACGTGCGCACCCCGCCTGGTGCGGTGCGGGACACCTCGATCACTGAGGAGAAGAGCATCGACCCCGGCTTCTTGACGAACTACTGCGCGGAGGCAAGATGGACCGCGCCGGCTGCCGTCGCCGGGACGACCGTCACCAGCTATGACGTGCGGATCGACGGCGTACGTGTGCCGTCATCCGACGTGCAACAGCTCGCTGATTCTGAGAGATGGTCGGTCCGACGCTGCGGCTTTGAGCCGTCGTCGAACCACACGTTCTCGATCGGCGCCCGTTCGGACCAGACGCCGTCCGCCTACCAGACCTCGCTGAACCTCACGATCCAGGCTGGTGCCCCGCTAGGGACGGTCATCCTCCCCGCGACGGGCATCTCGGCGGTGCCGCGCATGTCGACGCTCTCCGGGAAGGTCGACTACTGCATCGACGTGGCTTGGACCGCCCCGGACACCATCGACGGCTGGCCGGTCATCGGCTACACCGTCGATCAACGCCGTGCTGGCACCAGCCTGGGCCTAGAGCTCCAGGTTGCGCCTTCGGAGCGGACCGCGACGAACTGCGGACTCAACCCGGGGTTGGGCCACAACGCGATGGTCGGAGTCCTCTACACCGCCGACGCGGGCAGAACCGCCATTGGGCCGCAGGTGGTGACGCCCGCGGGCGCGCCGAACGGCACGCCGATCACGCCCGTCTCGGGCGTGAAGGCGCCGATCACCACGCGGCTGCTGGCGTCGTCGTGCGCCAACGTGTCGTGGACGCTGCCTGCCCCCGTTGCGGGCGCGCCGATCACGTCCCACCAGGTCCTGATCACGCCGTCGACGGGCGGGAGCGCCGTGGCGACGAGCGCCGTGCTGGCGGGCTCGGCCACCGCCGTTCGCCTGTGCGGCGTGAGCGTGACGAAGACCTACAAGGTCACCGTCACGACGAAGTACGCGGGCGGCGGCACCGTGACCGCCACGGGTACCGCCGCGCGGTAGCCACCGCCCGGCCACTCGGCCTCGCGACCAAGCGCCCCCGCCCCGGCCTCGCCGGGGTGGGGGCGTTGCTCGTTCAGGCCTCGTCGCGCAGCAGGCGCCGCTGGAGCGGCTCGGCGCTGAGTCCGTGGACCACGATCGAGATGCTCGCGGCCGAGAGCGCGGTCCAGAGCAGGATGCGGGCCTCCTCGTCGGGCAGGAGACCGCTCGCGGCGGCAAAGGTCGCGTAGTAGAGCGAGCCAATACCGCGTACGCCGAACCACCCGACGAACACGCGCTCGCGCAGCGGCATGGCCGAGCGGGCGAACGCGAAGAGCGTGACGGCCGGCCGGATCACGACGAGCAGAAGCGCGATCAGCGCCCAGCCTGCGAGACCCGGGAGTTGCAGTCCGCCGGTGGAGAGCAGGGTGCCGAGCAGCAGCACGAGGGTGAGCTCGCCGAATTTCTCCGCGAGGAGGGCGCCGCGGTGCACGCGGCGGTCGGCTTCGGCGTCTTCCTCAGCGTGGTTGAAGGCGATGCCGGCAGCAAACGCGGCGAGGAAGCCGTAGGCATCGAGGACCTCGGTCACGCCATAGACCGCGAGGACGGCGGCGATCGCAATCCACGCGTCGAACGTCGAGCGGACGTGCCCGGCGGCCCGCCAGTACCGGTAGAGGGCGCCGAGTCCGCGGCCGAGTGCTACGCCGACGGCGAGACCGACGGTGACGCCCCAGAGCACGTCGCCAAAGGCCCACGGCGCGGCCCAGCGTTCGCTGGTGGCCGGCGAGGCGAGGAGGAGTCCGAGCATCACGAACGGGAAGGCGAGTCCGTCGTTGAGGCCGGCTTCGGAGGTGAGGGCGAAGCGCGGCTCGCTGCTGTCGGCCTCGCCGGGCGGGCCGATGCCGACGTCACCGGCCAACACCGGGTCGGTCGGGGCGAGCGTGGCGCCAAGCACGATGGCGGCGCCGATCGAGAGCCCCATCATCGTGTGGCCCCAGGCGGAGACGGCGACGATCGTCAGTGGCATCACGATGGCCAGCAGTCGCCACGTCGATCCCCAGCTGCGCCAGCCGAGCGGGCGCTCGAGCGCCAGGCCGGTCGCGAAGAGCGCGATGATCACGGCGAGTTCGCTGGCGTGCGCGATGGCGCTCGCATCACGGAGTGGGTCGAGCCACCGCACGCCCAGCAGCTCGACGATGGCTGCCACGGCGACGCCCAAGCAGAGGT
>JAUMFO010000073.1:0-5118 GCA_032119795.1 Solirubrobacteraceae bacterium | reverse complement strand
CGCCCGGAACCGCCGAAGATCCGACGCGGGGAAGTTGCCGTAGGTCTGGCCGATCGGCGCGATCGGCGCCTCATAGATCCGGTTGTTGGCGACGGTCTTCGCGCTGACGGCGTCGACCGACGCACCGATGTCTGCCCAGTAGACCTGCGGCAGGTTGGCCTGCGCGCCGCCAGGGCCAAGGAACACGGAGTACGGGAGCTTGGGGTGGTAATCGACGTACGGAAACGACGTGAGGCCGATCGGGTAGCCGGGGCCCGCTGCCTCGCGCAGCGCGGTCATGTAGGTCTGGGCGGCCGCGTAGCGACCCTCGTAGTGCGTCTCGGCGTCGATGACGAAGCAGTCGGCGCCGGCGGCGATCGACGCGGCGGCAGCCTTCGCCTCTCCCTCGGGTTTGTCGCCGTAGACGAACTGCCAGGCGCAGACCTTCAGCCCGCGCGCGTGGAGGCCGGCGACGAGTTCGGGGCTGAACTGCGTCCAGGCGGTCGTGGCGTCGGCGCTCTTGACGAACACGGTGCTGACTCCGGCCGCTTTGGCCCGGGCGGCGATCGCGTCCAAGTCGCCGTCGTCGCTCTGCTTGACGTACCAAATCCACATGCCGTTGCCGGAGAACGCCGTCGGCAGCGGTTCCGTCCGCTGGACGGCCGGCTTGGTGATGGGCGCCTCGGTGATCACCGTGATCGGGCGGCGATTGGAGCGGCGGCCGGCGCTATCGCTGACGGTCACCTGCACGGTGCCCGTCGCGGTCCCCGCGGGAACGCGAGCCACCCAGCCGACCTTGGTCAGCGAGAGCTTCGCCGCCAGCGCACCCTTTGGCCAACGGAACGACACGCGCATCCCGCGCTTTAGGCGCTGCCCTCGGAACTGCACCTGAGCACCGACCAAGACGCGCGGACTGGTCTTGCAGGCCGGCTTCGTCTTTGGGACGCAGCGCAGCTCGATGAGTTTCGGCGCGGCCGTCTTGGCCGAGGCGGCGTCTGCTCCCGAGCAAAGGAGCAGCGCAAGCGAGGCGACGACAGACAGACCGGTAGCGCGGGCAGGCATTAGTCGCTCCAACGAGTCGCGGCCACCAAAGTAGCGTCGCAGACCGCTCCGGGCGCGGACGCAGTTGCCCGTTCAGCCGCTCAGCTGAGCGCGGAGAGCGCGGGTGCGAGGTCGCCGGGGCCGACGATCACCACGTTGCTGAGCCCCAACCAGCTGGCGAGCGACTCGAGCTCGGCGGCCAGCGCCTCGGCCGTCTCGATCGGCGCGCCCGGCTCGGCATGCGCGGCCTGCACCAGGAGGGCGCCGGCGGCCCGATCGGCTTTGAGGTCGACGCGGGCCACGAGCTGGTCGCCGAGCAGGAACGGCAACACGTAGTAGCCGTAGACGCGTTTGGGCTTGGGTACGTAGATCTCGATCCGGTACCGAAAGCCGAAGAGTCGTTCGACGCGCGGGCGCTCCCAGATGAGCGAGTCGAAGGGGCCGACGATCGCCTGCGCGTCGACGCTTCTCGGGACGCGCGCGCCGGGCGCCAGGTAGGCCGGCGCCGTCCACCCCTCGACCGCAACGGGATGCAATTCGCCAGCCTCGACGAGCTCGGCCACGCGCCGCTTGGACTCGGCACTTGGCAGGCGAAAGTAGTCACGCAGATCCGGCTCGGTCGCGACGCCCATCGCGCTCGCAGCGACGCGAACGAGCTCGCGCTGTGCGTCCTCGGTCGACGGCGTCGGGAGCGCTCGGATCGCGGCAGGGATCACGCGATCGGGAATGTCGTAGCGGCGCTCAAAGCGCACGCGGCGCGCGCTGGTGATCTCCCCCGCCCAGAACAGGTATTCGACCGCCCGCTTCACGTCGGACCAGTCCCACCACGGTCCCTTCGGTCCGCGCGGGGCGTCGTGGTGCGAGAGCTCGCTCACGCTCACCGGCCCGCGATCGGCGATGTCGGCCAGGACCGCCGCGACGAGATCCGGGCGGTCGACGGCGATCCGCCGCATCCCGCCCCACGCGTCGTCGTGCACGCGCTCCATGCGCCACAGCAGGAGCGGCCACAGCTCGACCGGCAGCAGCGACGCCTCGTGGCCCCAGTACTCAAAGAGCTTGCGCGGCGCGTGGCTGCTCAAGCGATCAAGGACGCCGTGGTCGTAGGGCCCGAGGCGGCTGAACGTCGGCAGGTAGTGCGCGCGCTGCAGCACGTTGACGGAGTCGATCTGGAGCAGCCCGACCCGGCCCAGGACGCGGGACCGAAGCGCGCGGGCGTCGACCGGTCGACCGAGCGGCCGATCCGCGAACCCCTGGGCGGCCAGTCCGACGCGACGCGCCTCCGCCAGCGAGAGGTGGTCCCGTACGCGCGGCTGGGGCACTACTGCGCCGGGGTGGTCAGCGACGGCGAAGTCGGGGCCGAGCCGGTCGGCGTCGACCCGTCGACGACGGGCGTGCAGTCCAGCGCCGCGGCCAACGTCGTCAGGTTTTCCTGCATGAGCGAGGTGTACCCCGCCTTGGCGTCGCGCTGGTCCTGGGTGAGGCCCTCGACGGGATTCAGCGGTTTGGTGTCCAAACCCGTCTCGCGTTTGATGGCGCGCGCCTGGCGCGAGGGGAGCGCCACCGTCGTAAAGAGCGTCGTGACGTCGTTGCGATCGGCATAGGCCGCCAGCGCCCGAAGCGAGCGAGGGTCAAGTGCGGCGCCGGGGGTGATCCCGGCGGCGACCGCCTGCCTCAAGCCGTAGCGCTCGGCCAGGTAGCCCCAGGCGGGGTGCGTCGTGAGGATCACGTCGCGCTTGCACCCGGAGAGCTGCTGCTTGTAGGCCGCGGCGAGCTGCGTGAGCTCGGCGACGTACGCGCCGCCGCGCTGCTCGAAGGGTGCCCGGTTCGCGGGATCCGCTGCGATGAGTGCCGCCTGCGACGTCTGCGCCATGGCCACGAAGCGCTCCGGGTCGAGCCAGACGTGCGGGTCGGCCGCAGAGCTGTCGGTTCCAGCGCCCTCGATCGGGCCACGCGTCCCCGGAACTCGCCTCGCGGCCGGGAGCGTCGCGTCGGCCGCGAGATCGACCTTGGTCGTGCCCGCCGGGAGCTTGGTGACGGCCTCCGCCACCGCCGGCTGGAACGCGCCACCGAGGTAGAGCACGACCTTCGCGCGCCTGATCGCCTCAAGCGCCGGCGCCGACGGCACGAGGTCATGCGGCTGCCCGCCGAGCGGGGTGAGGTCGGTCGCGTCGATCTGCGCGCCGCCGATCCGGACGGCGATCTCATGCAGCGGCGCGAACGCCGAGGCGACCTTGACCTTGGCCACGGGCTCGTCCTTGCCTCCGCAGCCGGCCACGGCCAGCGCACCAGCGGCCGCCGGGATCGCCACGACGGCACGAAGGAGATGGAGGCGCGAGAGTCTGATGACCGCAGGATGCCAACTCGGCGCCGCCCAGGCGCCGCAGGCTCGGCCAGGCCTAGAGCCCCGGGAGGTGGCGCGCCGTAAACGGCGCCGAGCTGCGCGAGGGATGCCAGCCCGGGCCATGCTCGGGATTGCTCGAGGCGGTGCCCCAGAAGTACGACTTGCCGTCGATCTTGACCTCGGCGTAGACGTGCCCGCCGTTGGCCCAGATCGTCATCTTCTCGCCCTCGCCGGCCTCACCCAGGCGCGCGAAGTTGCCGCTCGTCATCGTCTCGATGTCGTAGCCGGCCTGCTGCAGCACCCACGAGAGGCTGCTTGAGCAGTCGAGGCCGACGGCACCGGAGCCCGTGTAGCGCTTGGCCGGCGAGCCGAGCCAGCAGTAGCTGCCGGCGCTTGGCACCGCGGGCGTGAGTCCGTGGCCGCCGCCGTAGCAGTAGGAGATCCGGGCATCGGCGAGGGTGTTCATCGCCCCGACGATCCTGGCCAGGATCGGGTCGCCGCCCTCTGAGACGGGGCGCAGCCCGTCGGCGCTGCCGGCGGCGCCGGATCCGGCACCGAAGAGCTGGTCGTCGAGGGACTCGTCGATCGCTGGCATGAGAATCGTGCCGTCGTTCTGGATGCGCTTGGCGTTGTCGACGGAGACCGGATCCGAGATGGCTACCACCGGATTGTTGGCCGCGTCCCAGACGGTCACCGTCAGCAGCTGAGAGCCGTCTTGGGCCTTCTTTGCGTTGAACGGAAGCGTCGCGGACACCGACTTGGCGCACGGGACCGGCCAACCGAACGCCTTCGTGCCGTCGAGCTGGGCGCACTTGCCGGCGTTGGTGTCGACGGTGCGGCGCGGCATCACGATCTCGGCACCGATCCGCACCTCGGCCTGCCACACGCCGGAGCCGTCGTCGGTCGCGGTGAGCTTGATCTGCGACTTCCCGCGGACGGGGCCGCCTTCGAGAATCTTTCCGCTCACCTTGGCCGTCGGCGGCGCGTCGTCGGCGAGCGTGATCTTCGCGGAGTCGACGGCGAGACGGGCACGGCTGCCTGTGCCCTGCGCGCAGGTGGATTCACCGGTGGGCCCGGCGCACCCGGCGCCAAAGCCAAACGCTGCGCCATCGACCTTGAACTCCGCGGCGTCTTTGGCAGCCTCCACGGCTGCGCAGCCGCCGGGGGCCGAGGTGCAGTTCTCAAGCACGCCGGCTTCGGGGTCCGACCCGTCGCCGCTGAAGATGGTGGCGCGGGCCGCAGCCCCCTGATCGCCCGCAGCAGGGCGGGCAACGCTTGAGCGGTTCAAGACGACCGACTGCACGGTCGTTCCGGTCGGCGCAGCAAATCGCCAGCTCGCGAAGAGGCCGCCGCTCACGGCGCCGCCGGCCGCGGAGAACTTGGCGGTGAGGCGCCCGCCGAGTGCGCAGTCGTTCGTCGGGAGGTCGAAGAGCAGGCTGCTGGTGCCCGTCCAGCCGGCGGTCGACGTCGGCGTACCAGACGGGGTCTTGCACGACCACACGTCGTAGGTGCCGGCTTGCGCAGTCGGAGCGCAGGCGCCGACGAGCGTGAAGAGCAGCGCAACCAGCAGGGGCGCGCGGCGGAGTGATGCGGAGGCCATCAGGCGAGTAATCGGCGGCAGGGGGACGAACTTGGACGGCGCGCTTGCGCCGAGTTCTTGCAGCCAGCGTGGCAGACCGCCCAGCGAGCCGCGCCGCCACCGATGAGTTCTGCCGGGCTACCCGGTCTACTCCCCCGTCATCCCCCGCGCGGCTGCT
>JAUMFO010000072.1:0-8224 GCA_032119795.1 Solirubrobacteraceae bacterium | reverse complement strand
GGGGGAACTCGGGCAGCGGGGCAAGCGTAAGCAGCGCCGTTTGTTGGACGGTTGTACATGGGTCCAATGATCGGAGAGCCAAGTTGGGACCGGCGTCCAACAAAGCGGACACCACCGCCTGGTTATCTCCCCGGGGCGGTCGAACGCTTGCTACTGGAACGTCCCTTCCGGGACTCTCCTTGGTGGCGTGCGGCCCCTACCACCCGAGACCGCCATTCACGGCCTCGCGGCGACCGCCCCCCATCCACCAGCGAGCCGAGGTTCCCCCGCCCATGACTCCAATCCCCCTCAGAGCCGCACTCCGCGTGTTGGCCGCCAGTGCGGCGCTTACCGTCGTGCCTGCTGCCGCAGACGCCGCCACCTGGACCGTCGACGACGACCTCGCGCAGTGCCCGAATGCGTCGTTCACCTCCATCCAGACGGCCGTCGATTTCGCGGCCCCGTGGGACACGATTCTCGTGTGCGACGGCCTCTACCAGGAGAAGTCCACGCCGCTCAACGGCATCTCGAGCCCGAGCCAGCCCGGCTCGCGCAACGGCCTGACGATCCAGAAGCCGCTCACCATCAAGGGCACCGGCGCCAGCAAGGTCATCATCGAGCCCGCTGCGGAGCTCGGCGACTCGCTCGCTGGCACCGTCCCCTACCTGCGCGACGGTGGCGGCAACGTCATCACGATCGCCCGCCAGTCGCTCGGCGCCTCCGACGACAACGAGAACTCGGTCGACATCTCGGGCGTCACGGTGCGCTCGCCCTACGCCTACGCCGAGGCTGGGATCGCCTACTTCAACACCTCTGGCACCGTCTCCAAGAGCGTGGTGGGCCCGCTCAAGCGCGCCAGCGCCGACGAGACCACGAACCGTCCGCATGGCTGGGGCGTCATCCAGACGAACTTCCTGCAGGGCACCGGCGGGGGCAGCGGCACGGTTCGTCGCGAGGTCTCCGTCGTCGACTCGCTCGTGACGGGCTACTCGGCCGGCGGCATCCTCTTCGACGGCGCTCGCGGCGCCGACGGCACCCCGGAGTCGGCCGCCCGTGCCGGCATCGTGCAGTACGGCAACGTGATCGGCACGAAGGTCGTCGGCGGCGGCAGCGGCGCGGCGATTCCGCAGACGGGCGTGAAGTACTTCGCCGGTACGCGCGGCGAGGTCAGCGGCAGCACCATCCAAAACAACACCGCCTTCTCGACGGTGACGGGCTCGGTCTACCAGTCCTACGGCGTGTACCTCGGCGACTCCGAGAACGCCCCGATCGGCAGCCCGTACCCGACCTACCCGACCGATCCGTCCGATCAGGGCCTCACCGTCACCGGGAACGCGTTCCTCGGCAACCGCGTGGGCCTCTACAACGCAGACCTGGCTGGCACGGCGATCCGCACCGGGGCTCCGGTCCTGGCGACCGACAACTACTGGGGCTGCAGCCTCGGCCCGGTCGTCGGCAACTCCAACAGCACCGTCAACAACGCGGCGTTCGGCTGCCAGGGCATCTCCGGCAACGACGCCGGCTCGCCCGCCAAGGCGAGCGTCGTGACGGCGCCGTTCCAGGCGACCGTCCCAGACACGCTCGTCGTGCCGGTAGCGACGGATGATGCGGCTCCGACCGTCTCCTTCACGGAGCCGATCGGCTCGCCGGAGCTCAAGGTCGGCGAGATCCTCGAGCCGGTGATCATCGCTCGCGACGACTTCGGCGTCACGTCGGTCATGCTGGCCGCTGATGGCTCGCCCCTCGCCACGCTGAAGAAGGCCCCCTACGAGTTCGGCTGGTCGCCGACGGCCGCCGACGCCGGGAAGACCGTCGAGCTGTCTGCCACGGCGACCGACTCCTCGGGCCAGACGACGACGGAGTCGATCTTCGTGAAGGTCACCGCGTTGCCGGTCGACCCACCGACGCCGCCCACGCCACCGACCCCGGCGGCGCCGAAGCCGCCCGTCAACACGGCATCACCGGTGATCGTCGGCGACGTGACGGTCGGCGATGTCGTCAGCTGCCTCCCCGGCACCTGGCTCGCCGAGCCGACCGCCTACCGCTACACCTGGTTGCGTGCCGGAACGCCCATCGCCGGAGCGACGGCGGCCTCCTACGAGGTCGCCAAGGCCGACACCGCCTCGCTGCTCTCCTGCAGCGTGACGGCGACGAATGCAGACGGCGCGGCCAGCGCCGCCAGCTCGGCTCGGCTCGTGACGTTCCCGATCGACGCCGGTGACGAAGAGACCGAGCGCCAGATCGGCCCGGGCATCGTGACGGTGCTGGGCTCCGTGAAGGCCTCGACGAAGACCGGCAAGGCCACCATCGGCGAGTTCGAGTGCCTGCGGGCCATCGGCGGCAGCTGCACGGTCACGGTGACGGGCTCGGTGAAGATCGGCTCCAGGAGCTACGGCTTCCCGAAGGTGACGGTGACGGGCGCGGGCGTGAAGTCGCTGGAGATCGTGCTGTCGAAGTCGGCTCGCTCGGCGCTCAAGCGGCGCAGCGGCACACTGTCTCTCACGATCGCAGCCACCGACGCCACCGGCTTCAAGAGCAGCTGGAAGACGTCGACCGCCATCAAGAAGAAGTAGCGCCGCAAGGCGTCGTATGACGGGCCCCTCGCGGTCTCCTTCGGGAGCGCCGCGGGGGGCCCGTCGTCGTTCTGGAGCAGGGCCTGTGTCGCGACGGTGACACTTGCTGCGTCGTCTGCGCGGCAGACGAAAACACGCATTGACGAGACCGTGGAATCACGCCGGGAACAGCCCCGGCGAGGACACCACAAGGACTCGTCAGATGCGCACCCAGACCGCCACCCAGACCGCTCCGGCTGCCCCCGGGATTCGCACGGCGGAGCGTCGCCCGCAGCGGTTCGGCTCCGCTGCACGCCGCCCGCAGCGCTTCGGTGCAGTCGCCCGCCAGCCGCAGCGCTTTGGCCAGCAAGCCCGGCGCCCGCAGCGGTTCGGCCAACCTGCCTGACTCGGCGCCGCGCAGCGCTGGCTCGCAGCGCCGGCTCCGCGCGGCCCGGGATCCACTTCACCCAGAACCACCAACACCCATGAGGACACCGCCCGCGGGGCGTCGCACCAGCCGGTGCGGCGCCCCGTTTGCGTTGGGCGGGCCGCGGCATCGACCTGGCTCCGGCGAATCGACGCGTTTGAAGCCGCGTGTGGCGGTCTGAAACGCGTTGATTGGCAGTCGGCTGGTGCCTTAGGGGCTTGACGGCGCCCTCGACGGACGTAGGGCCCGGACCTGTCGCGGCCGTGACGGTCGTTGTGCATCACCTGAGAACGACGTGGCCGGCGAGCGCCTGGAAGGTGAAGACACCGCAGCACACCGCTGCGGACCCACGCACCAAGGACTCACTCCCATGCTCTCCACGCCCAAGCCACGCCGCTTCTCGACGACGACCGCGCTGATCGTCGGCTCGCTCCTCGCCGGTGGACTGACGGCCGTCGTCGCCGACGGCGCCAGCGCCGCCGTCAGCACGATCGGCGCCAAGGTGGTCGCTACGACGCCGCCGGCGCCGACCGGCCCCGCGTCCATCGCCATCCCAAAAGACACCACGCCTGATCCGCCGGCGCCGACGCCGCCGGTCGGCCCGGTGAGCGTCGCTGGTGAGGCGCCGATGAGCCTCTCGGCGATGACGTCGAGCCTCGAGGCGGCCATGGCCGTCAATGGTGGCCCGACGGGCTGGTCGTACTCGATCAGCAAGAGCGGCCAAGACGTCGGCGGGAACTCCGGCGGGTTTGCCCGGCGCCCGAACGACGCCAACAACATTCCCGGCGGCATCCCCTTCAGCGAGGGCACGCGCATTCAGCTGATGAGCGTCACCAAGTCGATCACCGCGATCGCGATCGTCCGGGCACTCGACGCGGCCAACATCGACGTCGACACCCCGGTGTCCGGGTACCTGCCGGGCAGCTGGGTCAAGGGCCCGGGCTATACCGCAAACTCGGTCAAGCCGGTCACGTTCCGCCACCTGCTCACGCACACCTCAGGCATCCTGCAGGAGTTCGAGGACCCGTCCAACGACATCAGCACGTGGGGCAACCGCTGGGACAGCCTCCAGCCGCTCGTCGCCAACGGGTCGACGCCGGACGTCGCCGCCGGCGAGCAGTACAAGAACGCCAACTTCGCGCTGCTGCGCGTGCTGCTGCCCAAGCTCTGGTCGCTCGCCGACGGCCCGGCTGGCGCCGTGACCGAGGCCAACCACGGCCTGCGGTTCCTGTCGTACGTCAACACGCGGATCCTCGCGCCAGCCGGCGTGATGGAGGCGTCGTGCTGGGACAACAACGACTTCGCGAACACCCACGCTTACAACCGCACCAACCTGCTGATCGCCGGCAGCCCGCTCGGCTACAAGGCAGACGCCTACAACGAGTGCGGCGGCCACGCCGGCCTGATCCTCTCCTCCCGTGACCTCGTGAAGGTGACGGCCAAGCTGCGCGAGAGCACGGCGATCATGCCGGCCTCCGCCCGCGCCGAGATGTTCGAGGGCCGCCTCGGCTGGTCGACCGACTCCAACCGGGCAAACAAGGGCAGCTTGAACGTCTGGTTCCACGCCGGCGACGGCTTCTACAACCAGGGTCGCGAGCTCCACACCTGCGTGATGAACGCGCCGCAGCAGTACCAGCTCTCGCTCGTCATGAACTCCGGCCGCCCGAGCGGTAAGCGCCAGTGCACGATCCTGCTCGACGCCGTCAACGCGGCACGGACGGCCAGCTAGGCCAAGGCGCGCCGAGCGCCCTCCTCGCGCCGAAACCGCCGCACGTCCGGCGGCTTCGGCGCGAGCTCGCTTGGAGCGCTCGGCGCCTGTGTCGCGCTTGTTACACAACGAGCGTCGCGCCGGTGGCAGACGGGGCCGGCGATCCACGAGAGATTGCTTTCAACGCAGGAAACGCCCTGCAGCCCCACTTCTCACGAAACGCCCACACCGCCATGTTCCTCTCGCCCTCCCGCATCACCTCCGTCGCTCTCGCCGCCGCCACGCTGGCCGCGGCCGGCATCGGCGCCAGCAGCGCCCACGCCGCGCAGCCCACGGGCGGCGTCAGCGTCAGCGACTCGATCAACGGCACGGTCCAGGGCGTGAGCGAGCAGGCCACCGCCGCCTCGCTCGGCGACGCCGTCAACGTCGCCGCGGCTGCCGCAGCCATCGACGCGGCCGCCGCCGGCTCCGTCGGCTACGCCTTCAGCATCAACGAGGGCGACCAGCCGCTCGCCAGCGGTGGCGCCGGCCACGCCCGCCGCCCGCTCGACGGCACCCAGGACATGGACGGCACGCCGTTCACCGCCGACACCCGCATCGAGGTCCAGCTCCCGGGCGTCCAGCGCCTGCTGCCCGCCGCCAAGAAGGGCGCCAAAGCCCGCCGCGCGCTGGCCAAGCTCAACGCCAGCCTGCTCGTCCCGACGGGCGTCGAGCCGACGAGCTGCAAGGGCAAGGAGACCAAGACCGCCACCCACATCTACAACGCGAGCAACCTCTCGATCGGCGGCGCCCTCATCGGCGCGGCGACCCCGGGCACCTGCGGCGCCGCCCGCGGCCTGATGCTCTCCGCCTCCGACCTCACCCGCCTGGCCCCGCTGCTGCAGCCCGGCGCCGGCGCCACCAAGGGCGGATGGACGACCGCCTCCGGCCAGTCCGACGACGGCCAGGCCACCTGGCAGTCCGGCGAAGGCCGCTTCCCCGGCGGCCGCGAAGTCCACGCGTGCCTCGCCAGCACGCAGGGCCTGAGCCTCTCCATCATCTTCAACGCACAGATCCCGGGCGACCAGTCGCCCTGCCGGATTCTGCTGGACGCCATCAACGGCTCCCGCACGGCCTCGTAGGAGGCAATCGACCAGGCTCGGGACCGGCTTCACCGCCGGCCCAGCCCCAAGGATCCGCACCGAACGAAGGAGGCGCGCCGCACCGGGGGGTGAGGCGCGCCCTTCGTCGTTCCCCGCGTATCCGGCCCGCGTCAGGTGCGCTGGCCACGAGGGTGGAACAGAGCCAGCCCTTGGGTGCTGGTGGATTCGCGCCAAACCGGGCACAGTAGGACTGTGCGCCGCATCGTGTTTGCCGTTCTTCTCGCCTCGCTTGCGTCGCCGGCTGCGGCTGGCGCTGCCGCGCCGACCGGGGCGGTAAACGGCGCGCCGGTGACCGTCCCGGTGACCGTGAAACACACGGGCAAGAAGAAGGCCAAGGCCTCGACCACCGCGATCGTGCTGTCCAAAGATGCCAGACGCGGCGCGGGTGACGTCGTGCTCGTGCGCGCGAAGACCCCGTCGCTGCGGCCCGGGAAGACCGCCAAACTCGCGCCGACGATCACCATCCCGGCCACTGTGGCCGTCGGTGTCTACAGGCTGCTCGTGTGCCCGACGATCGCCAAGCGGTGCCGGGTGCTGGTCAAGGCGTTCACGGTGGCCGCGCCGCCGGCGCCGACTCCGCAGTTCACGCCCGTCGTCGGGCCGCCATCGGTTCCCGCGCCGCCGGTCATCGTTCCGCCCACGCCAAACGTGCCAGCCCCCAGCGTGCCGGCACCCACCACGCCAGTTCCGACCACGCCCACTCCGACCACGCCAGCGGCGCCAAAGACGGGCCTCGAGCTCTCTCCAGACCCGATCAGGCTCGGCGCGCTCTCACCGAGCGCCACCACCGAAGAATGGGTGGCGGCGACGCGGTTGGCCTCGATCACCAATCACGGGCCCGGCTTGCGGGCGATCGGACCATACTTCCGGGGGTACCAAAACGGTGTGGTCACCTCGACGCAGGTGGCGAACTCCCCGCATGATGTCCCCGGCAAGACGCCCTGCGGCTACGGCCAGAACTTGGCTGAGGGGGCCACCTGCTGGGTGCGGCTCTTTTGGCACCCCGGCAACGCCTCGAAGGGTGTGCCGCTCACGGGCAACCTTCAGGGCACCTTCGGCGTGGAGGTGCCGTTCACCGCGACCGATCTCGTCAACGTGCCGGTGACCGCTGACCTGGCGTCGCGGTCCTACATCGTCGGCGGCATTCCGCTGTTCGACGGCCGCTCCGGCTTCGCTTACCGCGCCCGCCTGACGCTCCGCAACGACGGCGACGTCCCGGGCAGCTACACGATCCAGAAGTCCGGCGTGAACTCCAATCTCTTCGACGAGGACCCGACCCGACTCGGCCAGAACACCTGTGACGGCAACCTGAACCCCGGTGAGGAATGCACGATTCCCTACCGGTTCTGCTCGTCCGCTGCGCTGCCGGAGGAGGAGCGCTACCGGGCGATCCTCACGATCATCGGAGACAGCCAAACGACCACCGTCAACTTGGTCGCCAGCAACCGCCAGAGCGACCCACCGCAGCTCTGCGGAGGCATCCTCGACGAGTAGCCCCAGAACGAGCAACGCCGCCCTTGCGGGCGGCGTTAGCCAGTGCGCCGAAGAGGACTCGAACCTCCACGGGATTATCTCCCACCAGGCCCTCAACCTGGCGCGTCTACCAATTCCGCCATCGGCGCAGGGAACTGATTGGACGCAGCACTATAGAGGCGTTTGCCGCGCGATGCGTTGTCGCCGGACGACCGTCCTGGAGCGGCCCGTTTCGGCGGCGTGCACGGCGCGCTGCGAGCGTCCGCCGGAGGGGGAGGTACGCTACGAACGCATGTTCCCCGGAGACGAAGTCCTGCTCGACGAGCTGACGGATCGCCAACGCGCGATCCTCGCGTGTATCCGCGACCACATCGCCACGTTCGGCTACCCACCAGCCGTCCGCGATATCGGCAAGACGGTCGGGTTGTCGTCGTCCTCCACGGTCCACGCGCACCTCGCGCGCCTGGAGAAGATGGGCTTGCTGCGCCGCGACCCGAGCAAGCCACGCGCGATGGAGCTCCTCAGCGCGGAGCCGGTCGAGCCGCAGGAGTTCGACGGCGCGTCGATGCTGCCACTCGTCGGCCGCGTGCCTGCCGGTCCGCCGTCGCTGGCGAGCGAAGAGGTCGAAGAGGTCGTGGCGGTGCCGTCGGCCGCTGGCGGTCAGCGTGGCGAGTTCTTGCTTCGCGTCAAAGGCGACTCGATGGTCAACGCCGGGATCCTGAACGGCGACCTGATCGTCGTCCACCAGCAGCAGACGGCCCGCGACGGCGAGATCGTCGTCGCGTTGATCGACGAAGACGAGGCGACCGTCAAGCGGTACTTCCGCGAGGCCGACCACATCCGCCTGCAGCCTGAGAACGACGCGCTGGATCCGATCCTCGTGCGCGACGTACAGATCGCCGGCGTCGTCGTCGGCCTGCTCCGCAGCTTCTAGCTCCGCCGC
>JAUMFO010000071.1:0-2958 GCA_032119795.1 Solirubrobacteraceae bacterium | reverse complement strand
ACGACGGCGCCAAGCGCGTGCCGGAACAGGTTCACGCCGTCGACGAGTTCCAGCCAGCCCCACGCCACAATCCCGACGATCCCAACGGCCGTGACGTAGTCCTGCGCCTCACCGCTGACGAACCACCCGGCAACGGACGCCGCGATCGCCACCCACAGCGGCGCGTTCGGAAACTGCACCAGCGGATACGACGCGGGAAAGCTCAGCGCCGCCAGCGAGCGATAGCGAGCGCGCAGTGAGGTCCGGTCAGCAGCGCCCATCACAGGACCCTACGCCGCCCCAGGCCAGCCCAGACCAACCAAGGCCTACGAACACCGAAGCCCACTCAGACCCCACCAAAGCCAAGGAAGCGCCCGCAGGGCCCGGGAGCACCTCGATCCAACCGGCCACGACCCCGACCAGCCAAGGAACCAGCCCATAGGGCCGTGGGCACCTCGATCCAACCGGGGCCGGCAACGGCAGGGCCTGAAGCGCTTCTGGAGGCAGCCGGCGGAAGCGCCGTAGGGCCCAGCTCGGGGGTGAGGGTGTCCCCGGGCGGACCGTTCCCGACTGGAGTGAGCGCCAGCGAGCGTGAGGGTGTCCGAACGGGGACACCCTCACCCCCGAGCGTCGACCCACCAGCACCCCGCCAAGCGCCACCCAGAAACGCAACAGGCCCAGCCGAAGCCGGGCCTGTTGTCTCGAAGTGCCCCCGGAAGGAATCGAACCTTCAACCTTCGGATTAAGAGTCCGCTGCTCTAACCAATTGAGCTACAGGGGCGTGGTGTTTTGCGCCGGAGCGCGGGCCGCGCCAACGAGTGGCGCGGCGGCGAATAGTAGCGGGATCGGCCCGGTTCGCGCGTCGCGACCAAGCGGATCCCGCTACTGATGGGCCAAAGCCCGGTTTCTTTTACTGCAGCGTGGGCAGGGTCGGCAGGGCCGGGGTGGTCGAGCCGGAGTCCGAGCCAGCTGATTCTTGCGCCTTGGCGGCGGCTTCTTGCTGCTTCTTGATGTCGGCTTCGTAGTCGTCGAGCTGCTTGGCGATGGCGTCGCCGCGCTCCTTGTTGGGCGCGAGTTCGATGGCGCGGTCGCGGGCCTCTTCGTACTTGTCGTTGTCGCCGCTGACGAGCGCGTAGAGCGCGAGCTGGGCGTAGAGGCCCGAGTTGGGCTTGCGGGTCACGAGGACGGCTTCGAGGGCGCGGGCGGCCTTGTCGAACTTGGCGACGCCCGGGGAGGCGTAGAAGCTGGAGAACAGGATGGCGGTGCTGCCGTCCGGCTTGGACGGGCCGAGGGCGAGGTAGCGGACCCAGGCGTTGTCGGCGGCGGCGACGAGCGCGGCGCCACCGTCTGGGATGACTTGGCCGGTGGTGTCGAGGCCGGACTGGGTGGCGATGGCGACGCGGGCCTTGGCGAGTTTGGCGGCGGCGGCCTCGTCCTTGGGGTTGGCGGCGAGGGCCTTCTCGGCGGCTTCGGCGTTCTTTTTGGCGGTCTCGTCGATGGAGACGCTGGCGTTGCCGGTGATCGCGTCGACGATGCCGCCTCCGTTGGTGGCGCCGCCGATGCCGAAGAGCACGAGGCCACCGCCCATCAGGAGGGCGAGGGAGGCGAAGGTCACCTGGACGAAGCGGCGTCGGCCTGGACTCTGGGTATCGAAAAGCATGGAGGGGTTACCTAAGGAAGAGCAGGAGGTGAGTCGTCGTCATCATCGAACGGCAGCGGGGCGTAGTCGGTGGCGAGCTCACCGAGGACCTGCTCCTCTGACGGAGGCTCGAGGGGACGGTACTTCTCGAGCCAGGACGCAGCAATGATACTCAGCTCGTAGAGGAGAACGAGCGGGGTCAGTGCGAGGAGCATGGTGCCGGGGTCTGGCGTGGGGGTCAGAACGGCGGCCACGACGGCAAAGATCACGACGGCGTAGCGGCGCGCAGCGCGCAGCTGGGGCACGCTGACGATGCCTGAGCGGTTCACCGCCAGGATGCCCACGGGCAGCTGGAACATGAGTCCGACGCCGATCAGGAACGTGGTGACGAAGCTCACGGCTTCGCGGCCTTGGACCTGAATGTCGAATTCGTTGTCGTTGAAGTTCAGGAGGAAGTTCGCGGCTTGGGGGAGCACGAGGTAGTACGCGAACGCGACGCCTGCGACGAACAGGAACGGCACCATGAACATGAGCGGGACGGCGACCTGCTTCTCCCGCGGGGTGAATGCCGGGATCACGAACGCGTAGATCTGGTAGAGCAGGAACGGCAGCGAGAAGAGCAGCGCGGCGTAGAGCGACGACGTGATCGTCACGAGGAACGGCTCGGTGACGCCGAGGGTGACGGGCCGTCGGTCGATGGCTGGCGGCTCGAGGTCGAGGAGGTCGAGCGCTTTGCCGCGCGCGGCAATCCGGGCTTGGAGGGTCGCGATGGTGCGGCGCAGTTCGGCGTCGGAGGCGAGCGTGTCGCTGGTCCGCAGGGCGGTGACGGCTTTGCTCAGGTCGGCGCTATCGGCCTGCAGCGCGTCGATCGCTTTGGTGACGGACTCCTGGAACGCGTACTGCACCTCGTCGGCGTCGAGCTGCTTGTCTTCGGTGGACTTGTTCGTCGAGAGGGCGTTGTCGATCGGCTTGGTGATCACGCCAAGGACGCGGTCGCTTTGCCAGAAGGTCAGCGCGAAGACGATGCCCACGAAGATGAGCGACGTGAAGAGTCGGCTTCGAAGCTCGTCGAGGTGGTCGACGAGCGTCAGCTGCTCCTCATGCCCGATGGGAGCGATGCGGCGGGCCATTGGGCGGCGTCAGTCGCCGTCTGGTGCGGGCGGCGCCGCCGGCTTGGCCAGCGGGTCGGCCGCGGGCGCAGGGGCGTCGACGATCTCGGGCGCCTGAGCGGTCGCCGTCGGCTGCACGGGGTTGTCTCGGCGCGGCTCGATGGCGGGCGCGGCAGGCTCGTCGTCCTTGCCGGTGACGGAGTCTTTGAACTCGCGCATGCCGCCGCCGAG
>JAUMFO010000070.1:0-3727 GCA_032119795.1 Solirubrobacteraceae bacterium | reverse complement strand
ACGAACCCGAGGGCAGGATGCGCTCACGGTAGGTGTAGTAGCCGGCGGTCGTCAACGTGACGGGATCCGTGACGTAGCTGCCGTCACCGTTGGCCGTGAACTTGCCGGTCCAGACCGGGGTGCCCGAGCACGTCATCGACTCGCGCGTCGGGTAAGGACCCCAGAGTTCAACCGCGACCTCGGCCCGCAGGGCACCCAGGCCCGTCACGACGGCGGTGTCGGTGATCTGTGCGCCTGGGGCCGTCTCGGCGGCGCTGATCTGCGTGGTGATCTGCGGCGCGCCACGCACGACGGTCGTCTCGGCGGCCTCGCCGCACGGGGTCTGTACGCCCTTGATCGTGTCGGTCCCGGCGATCGACTCGCGGTAGGTGTAGTACCCGGCGACGGTCAGCTTGACCTGCTCGGTGATGTAGGTCCCGTCGCCCTTGGCGGTGAAGCTGCCCTTCCAGGCCGGAGTACCCGTGCACGTCATCGCGTCGGCGGCGGCGTACGGCCCCCACAGCTCGGCGTCGACCGTCACCGTGGCACCGTCGAGTCCGCTCACGGCGACCTTGTCGGTGATGAGGGCGCCAGGCTCGGCGACCTGCTGGCTGATCTGCGTGATGATCAGCGGCTGGCTTTGGACCTGGACGGTCTCCTCCGGCGGTACGCAGGGCGTCGTCAGGCCGGTCACGTTGGGGGTGCTGGGGATCGTGAGCTGGTAGCCGTACCAACCGGGCTTCGTCAGCGTGACGGCCGGAGTGCGCGACTCGCCGGGCCCGGCGGTGTAGGTGGTCGTGGCCTCGGGCGTGGCGCTGCAGGTGATCGCCGCCTGCGTCGGGAACGGCCCAAAGAGGGCGACGGAGATGGTCTGCGACCAGCCAGCCGGCGCACCGGTGATCGTCACGACGTCGGTGCTCTGGCCGCCGACGCCGAGGGTGTTCGGCGTCGCTGCGGTGGTGACGGCAATCTGCGCGGGCTGCACCGCTGCGGCGGCCGTGGCGGAGCGCGCGGTGGCGGCGGCCGACACTAGGCGCTGCCCGCTCTTGGCTGCGGCGCCCTTCGTCGGCGCGTACATCTTCGGCGCCTCGGCGGCGAGGCCCTGTGCGGTCGCGGTGATCTGCAGATCACCGGCGGCGTCGTCCGGGGTAAAGGGAATGGTGGCGGTGCCGCTCTCGCCGATGCGGACGTCCGAGGAAAGTCCGGCGCTGCCGCGGGCGTCGATCCGCACGGGCACGTCTGGCACCGGCTCGCCGGCGGCAGAGATCACCTGGATCGTGAGCCTGCTGGCGGTCCCGGCCACGAGGCCGTCCGGCACCGAGACCTTTACGCGGTAGGGGCCCGCGAAGCGTTGTGCGTCACGCGAGATGCTGTTGAACGTGCGCTCGACGGCCGGGCTAATCGCTCCCGGGTCGATCTCGCCTGGGGCGCCGTCGCCCATCAGGTGGTGGACGTAGAGCATGGTCGCCGCCTGGCGGGTGACCTCCTTGGTCCGCCCGTACTTCCACAGCGCGTAGTTCATGTAGCGCAGACGCGTCTCGGGGACCTTCTTGCCGTCCTTGTTCTTGAGGCCATCGGTCGTGCGCTGCTTGTAGCCGAACTTCTTCGACGGATACCAAAACCGCAGGTCGATGCAGAACGTCGGGTCGGTCTCGGCGGGCACCGCGCCGCGGTAGTCGCCGAACCAGCGGATGCCATAGCGGTAGTCGGTGTAGCGGCCCACGCCGTTGGTGCCGCAGGTGTTGCGGCCGGCCTTCGAGCAGGGGTCGTTCTGGTTGGGCGGTTCGGCGGCAGAGGCGGGCGCCGCAGCGACGCCCATCAACGCGAGAACGAGCAACAACAGGACGGGTGGGACGCGACGCACGCTCTGCTGAATACCAGATGCTGCGGGCGCGCCAGGAGATGGGCCGCACACCGTTCGGCAACCTGGCGCGCCAGATCCCTTTTCGTATCGCAGTACGTCCAGGCGGTCCGCGGTATGGCACGGCACCGGCTTGGTTTGGGCCCGGCTGGGTTGCGGGGCGGCGCACGCGACCAGGCCACGCAATTTCATCGGCCATTACCGTGTATTGCATGCTCGGCACCCCGGAGAGCCCCCTTCGCGTCGCGATCGTCGGAGCCGGACCGTCCGGCTTCTACGCCGCCGGCCACCTGCTCAAGAACAAGCAACACCCCGAACTCGTCGCCGAAGTCGACCTGTTCGACAAGCTGCCGACGCCCTACGGCCTGGTGCGTGCCGGCGTCGCCCCGGATCATCCGAAGATCAAGTCGGTCACGCGCGTCTATGAGAAGTCGGCAGCGCACCCACGCTTTCGTTTCTATGGCGGCGTCGAGCTGGGCCGAGACCTCTCTCGTGAGGAGCTGCTTGAGCGCTACCACGCCGTGATCTACACGGTCGGCGCACAAGCTGATCGCCGTCTCTGGATCGACGGCGAAGACCTTCCGGGCTCGGTTCCCGCCACCGAGTTCGTTGCCTGGTACAACGGCCACCCGGATGCTTCCAGTCTGGAATTCGACCTCTCCGCCAAGCGCGCCGTCGTGATCGGCAACGGCAACGTCGCGATCGACGTGGCCCGCATGCTGCTGCTCACGCGTGAGGAACTCTCTGCGACCGACACCGCCGACCATGCCATCGAGGCGATCGCGGGTGCCGGCATCGAGGAGGTCGTGATCTGCGGTCGCCGCGGACCAGCCCAGTCGGCGTTCACCAACCCGGAGATCCTCGAACTCGGCGAGATGGAGGGCGTTGACGTGGTCGTCGATCCGGCCGATCTGGAGCTCGACGAACACAGCGCGGCGTCGCTCGACCAGGCTGGCGAGGCGACGGCCCGCAAGAACGTCGAGATCCTGCGGGGCTACGCGGCTCGCCCGCTGACGGGCGCCGCCAAGCGGATCGTGCTGCGGTTCTTCGCGAGCCCGACGGAGATCCAGGGTGAGGAGAAGGTCGAGCGGATCGTCTTGGAGAAGAACGAGCTCGTCGCCGAGGGTGGGCAGATGCGCGCCAAGGCCACTGGAGAGACGGAGACCCTCGACGCCGGCCTCGTGTTCCGCGCGGTTGGCTACAAGGGCGTCGAACTCGCCGGCATTCCGTTCGAGGAGCGCTCCGGCCTGATTCGCAACGAGGCCGGCCGCGTGACCGACGATGGCGGCACACACCTGCATGGCGAGTACACCGCGGGCTGGATCAAGCGCGGCCCTAGCGGTGTGATCGGCACCAACAAGAAGTGCGCGACGGATACCGTCAACGAGCTGCTGCACGACCTGGCCACCGAGCACCTCAACGCTCCGACTGACGTCGATCCAGCATCCATCGATGCGCTGATCCGCGAGCGCGTTCCGGGCGTCGTGGCCTGGGGTGGCTGGAAGGCCATCGACGCCGTCGAGACCGCCGCGGGTGAGCCGCAGGGCCGCCCGCGCGTGAAGCTCGTGACGTACGAGGCCCTGAACGAGGCTGCGGCGGGCGCGGGCGCTGCTGCCTAGTTTTTTGGGCCGGCGGCCAATCGGCTGATTGCTACGCTACGCCTCGATCTTGCTGCCGGCAGGGTCGAGGAACCACGCGAGGACCGACATGCGCACCACCTTCACGGCGGTCATCAGCGCCGCGATCATCAGTAGTGCTGTGATCGCGCTTCCCAGTGCGGCCGTTGCGGCTGACCCCGCCCCGGATCGCACCAAGCCCGTGATCACGGGCTTCAAGGTCACGCCGAAGCTTGCGTGCAGCGACTACATGGGGCCCGCGGCGGTCCGC
>JAUMFO010000069.1:2087-3848 GCA_032119795.1 Solirubrobacteraceae bacterium | reverse complement strand
GCCTGCACGTCGCCGAAGTCGCTCTCGAGCTTGGCCGACGGCGCGCATGCGTTCCGAGTGCGGTCGATCGACCGCGCCGGCAACGTCGACCAGTCCGAGGCGGTGCGCAACTTCACCGTTGCTATCCCGGCTCCGGACACGTCGATCACCGGCGGCCCGGCGGCCGGCGCCTACGTGAACACGGCCACGCCAACGTTCACGTTCGACGCCACGCCCGCGGCTGGAGCGACGTTCGAATGCTCCATCGCTGGCGGCGCCTGGTCGGCGTGCAACTCCCCGTGGACGGTGCCCGCGCAGACCGCAGGGTCCCGGCAGTTCCAGGTGCGGGCCAAGGGCCCGAGCGGCGCGGTCGATCCCTCGCCGGCGTCGCGGACGGTGACGTTCGACCTCTCGGGGCCGACGTCCGCGTTCACCTCGGGTCCGTCGGCTGGCTCGACCATCACCACCGCAAGCACGAGCTTCGGCTTCGGCGTGACCGGTGAGGCGGCCGGCGCCGCACCGACGTCGCTGGAGTGCAAGCTCGATACGGCGGCCTGGGCGGCGTGCACCTCACCCAAGGCGCTGAGCGACCTGCCCAACGGCAGCCACACGTTCGCGGTCCAGGGCCGCGATGCGGCGGGCAACGTCGGGACGGCGATCTCGCGGACGTTCACCGTGGCTCAGCCGAAGGTGCTCACCGTCCCGGCTCCGGTCGCCTCGCCGACGACCGCTTCGCTGACGAGCGACGCCACGCTCGGCACGGCGAAGGACTGGATCCACTGGACGGGGAACACGCCTGCGTCGCTGGATCGCAAGTCGGGCACGCCGCTGATCTCGACGTGGTCGAAGCTGATCTCGACGCAGCCCGTCACCGGTATCACCGGCACCACGACGTTCTCGTGGACCGACGCGGCGGCCGGCGGCAGCGCTGGGTCGCCGTCGACGACCGGGGTCTACACGGGGTCGGCGAACGGCCGAGGCTTCCGCCTGACCGTGCCGGCGACGAGCCCACAAACGCGGACGCTCAAGCTCTGGGTCGGCCTACGCGGCGCATCGACGACCGATGCGCTGAAGGCGTCCTTCACCGACAACGTCGCTACGTCGGTGCAGGTGAGCTCGACGTCGAACACGACCACGATCAACCGGGTGTTCACGATCAGCTATCGCCCGTCCAAGGCCACCGACACGCTCACCGTCGACTGGTACCAAGGCGGCGGCAGCACGAACTCCAATAGCCGGGCGATTCTCTACGCGGCCGCGGTGTACTAGGCCCGGCTCGATCGTCCGCGCCACCCGGCGGCTTCGTCAAGGCTGATCTCGACGAAGCCGCCGGGTGCGGGAGCGCGCCCGGCGGCCTGGAGCGCCATCCGTGCGCGCCGCAGGGTTGACAGCCCGTCCATTGCGGCCGAGGCCCGGGCGCGGCACGCTGGGGCGATGCGCTCCTCCGCCGCGGAACTGGCCATCGTCGGCGCCCACGTGCGCACCCTTGCGCCGTCGCAGCCGTTTGCCGAGGCGATCGCCATCAAGGACGGCCGGATCCTGGCGGTCGGCACCGATGGCGAGATCACGGCCTCCTGCGACGCCTCGACTGAGGTCGTCGACCTGGCGGGCGCGTCGGTGGTGCCGGGCCTGACGGACGGCCACATGCACCCGTTCTGGCTCGAGCAGGTCGCCGGCGCGGATCTGTCGTCCTGCGGGACGCTGGCCGAGGTGCTCGCTGCGCTCGCGGCAGAGCATGAGCGCGTCGGGCCGGGCGGCTGGGTCCAGGGCTGGGGCCTGGAC
>JAUMFO010000069.1:0-1987 GCA_032119795.1 Solirubrobacteraceae bacterium | reverse complement strand
CTTCGATGAACAGAGTTCACACCGATGGGCTCGGTGTGTCTACCTTGCGTGGCGTCATCGAGGGACGCGCCGCTGAGCGGCTCGCCCCTCTCGTCCCACCTACCACCCTGGTTGAGCGCAAGCTCGCCACGGAGGACCCCCATGCGTACTCGGCTCTTGTTTGCCGTGCCAGTTCTGCTGCTCGGTTTCGTCGCTCTCCTGTTTGCCGGTCTGGCATCACCAGGGCGCGACGCCCAAAACTCAGAACTCGCCCGTGTCCTCGCTCAGCCGCCCAAGCTGGCGAAGCCCGAGACGACGAAGTTCATCTCGGCGGCCCGCAAGGTCGAGCGCCGAGGGTTCATCCGTCGCAAGGCAGGCAAGGTCTCAGCCAAGGGCTGGGTCACGGTCCTGACGCCGTCGCATGGCAAGGACTTCAAGAAGAGCGGTGACTACCGCTACCAGCTCCATGCTCGGGGCGAGAGCATCGAGCTGCACGTCGGCGACAAGCCCAAAGGCGGCCTCGTTCGGGTCTCCGATCAGGACGAAGGCATGGCCTTCACGCCCGGTCAGGTCGTCGAGGTCGAGGGGCGCCCCGTCTCCGGCGGCATCGACGTCGAGCGCGCCGAGCAGGCCGGCCGCGCCCTCTTGAGCCCGGCGCTGGGCCCCGTTCAGACGCCGCGCCCGGCCGTCGTCACGCACAAGGTCGCCGTGGTGCGCTTCTACCAGCCCGGCCAGTCGGCGCAGTTGCCGACCGACGCGACGCTGCAGCAGGCACTCGTGACGGCACCGGACTCCGTACAGAAGTACTTCCTTCAGCTGTCGAGCAACCAGCTCGCCCTCACCTTCAAGACGTTCCCCGCGGTGCAAGCCCCGACCTCCACCGACTGTGGGCAGATCTGGGACTACAACGCCATCAACGGGATCCAGCAGCAGGTCGACACGGCCGCGCTCGCGACCGGTGACTCGCTCAACAACTACGACCACATCATCAACATCGGTGCGTCGGATCCCTCCTGCACGTGGTTCGGTGGCGGCGAGGCGTACTTCCGCAACAGCTTCTTCCGCAACACCGGCACCTCCGGTCCGGGCCTCGGGGCCTTCGCCCACGAGCTCGGTCACAACCTCGGCCTCGCTCACTCCAACTCGATCATCGCCACCAAGCGCGGCGCTCCCGTCTCCATCTCCAAGACCAAGCGCAAGGTCGAATACGGAGACAGCGCCGACCTCATGGGCACCGGCGGCGGCAGCACGGCCATGAACGCTCCCCAGCTCGCTCGTCTTGGGCTGCTGCCCGTGAGCCGCACCCGCGAACTGACGTCGGCCGACTACGGCCAGTCGATCACGCTCGGGTCCGTCAGTCAGGACCTCGCGGCGAACACCGATCCCCGCCTCCTGCGCATCCGGCGCGCGAGCGTGAAGGATCCTCGCGCAGCCGACGCCTACCTCTACCTCGATCTGCGTCAGACCGATCCGCGTGGGCTCTTCGACCAGTTCGAAGCCAACGACCCGATCATCCACGGCGTTGGCGTGCGCTTCGGGCCGAGCCTGGGCACCGGGGCGATCGGCAATGCGCCGTTCTCCTTCGACCTCCTCAACAGCTCTCCCGGGCGCCGCGCGTCGGACGACTCCGGCTACGGCTGGAACCTCGGCAACGAGCGCAACATGGTCTCGGACCCGACCGGCCGCACGAAGGTCAGCGACGCCCAGGACTTCGCGGTGGCCGCCGGCCAGTCGATGTATGACCCCCAGGAGAACCTGACGATCTCCACCGAGACCGTCGGCAGCGGCCAGGCGTCGGTGCGCGTCACCGCGGGCCCGCCCCCGGGCAACCCGACCAACGTGTCGCTCGTCGGCAGTCGCCTCACCGTTCAGGCTGGCGCTGGCCGTCGCAACAACGTGGTGCTCGCCGAGCATGAGGGTCAGCTGACCGTCGTCGACGTCGGCAACCGCGTTGAGGTTGGAGCTGGCTGCAGCCTGGTCGATGGCCAGACCGCGACCTGCTCCAAGA
>JAUMFO010000068.1:0-2034 GCA_032119795.1 Solirubrobacteraceae bacterium | reverse complement strand
GAGCCGCCGAAGCCCGGAAGATCGGGCACGATCACGTCGTGGCGGGCAGCCAGGGCCGGGATCACGGGCAGCCAACACTGCCACGTTGCACCGATGCCATGGACGAGGACGAGCGGTGTCCCCGACCCCTCCCGGTGGTAGTTCAGGAGCTGTGGCGCGGCCATGATTACGCGAGTGTAACCAAATGGCGTACCGACCGGTACCTGAGATTTGAGTTCGGCTCAGGGTGGCCGGCGGGCGCCCAGGCGGCCGAGCGCGGCTCGCGCTGATTTAGGCTGGAGACGTGTCCGAGTCACGCCCGCCCCAGGTCGCCGGCCCGCTCTCTTCCGGCGCCGTGCGCGTGTGGTGGGCAGCGTGCCAGCCCCTCACGGGCCTCGACCTCACCTCGCTCTCGCCCGAGGAGCACGCCCGCGTGAACCGCCTCGGCACCGAGCCTGCTCGCCAGCGTTCGGCGCTGGCCCGCGTATTGCTCCGGGCAGCCCTGGCCGACGCGCTCGGCGCGCCACCCGCGTCGTTTGCGCTCGAGTGGTCGCGTGGCCCTGCGCTGCTCGGCGAGCCCGGCTCCCCCGACCTGCCCTGGTTGTCGGTCTCCCACAGCGCTGAGCGCGTGGTGGTGGCCCTGGCCACCGCAGGCCAGGTCGGCGTAGACATCGAGACGGCCGCCCGCGGGGAGCGTCTGCGACCGACCGTCGTCGAACGGATCACCACGCCGGTGGAGCGCGCCGCGCTCGCCAAGATGGACGGGCCAGCCCGCGAGCGGGCCGCGATCCAACTGTGGACGGCCAAGGAAGCCATCCTCAAAGCCACCAAGGAAGGGCTGACGGTGGAGCCGCACACCGTGGAGATCGTCGGCCTCCCGGAGGCGGTCCGGCTCACCGCGCACGGCAGCCGCCCCGAACTCGTCGGCGCCTCGCAGCTCAGCCTGCTTGGGTTCGACGCCGACTACGTCGGGTCACTGGCGGTGCTCACGAGTGCGGACCGAGTGCGCGTCGACGAACGCGACGCTGCGCCGCTGCTCTCGACGCGTTCGTAGTTCCGCATCGCCTCAGCGACGAGCCGACCGACCGTGTCGATCGGCCCGCGGCGCGGCAGCTCCGGGTGCGTCACGGCAAGCTCGTGCCGGGTCACGGCGCCGCCGATCAGGGCGTACCAGGCACCGGCGTCGAGCCAGTCCTCGCGGCGCGGCGCCGTCGCCGCGAAGAACAACACGTCGCCGGACGCCACCTCCGAATGGTGCTCACGCATCTGCCGACTGCTCTGGAGCACGCTCTCCGCGACGGCCGCGAACGTCTCGGCTCCGAGGCTCGCGAGCGCGCTGCCCTCCCGAGCGAGCGCCTGGAGGGCGAGCTCCGGCGTCGCGTCCTCGCCGCCGAGTGCGGTCGCATCGAGGCCGCCCATGTGGAGCAGTGCGACCAGCGTCTCGGCGGGCGTCGGCGGCGCCTGGCCGCGCCACTGCTCTCCGGGGTAGGCGTCGAGCAAGGCAACGACGCCCGTCTCGCGGCCGCGAAGCTGGAGTTCCCGAGCCGTCGCGTGGGCCAGGACGCCGCCGACCGACCAGCCGAGCAGGTGGACCGGCCCGGCGGGTGCGCGGGCCTCGATCAGGTCGGCGTAGCGCGCGGCCTGGTCGGCGAGCGTGGCGGCGAACCTGCCGCCGCTGAGGGGCGGAGCTTGGATCGCGAGCAGCGGCCGGTCGTGGATGGCGCGCGCGAGCCCCGCGTAGCACCAGCCGAGCCCGCCGGCCGGTGGCAGGCAGAAGAGCGGTGGCCGGTCGCCGTCGGCGCGCAGCGTGAGCAGCGGCTCAAGCGCCGCGAGGTCGTCGTCGCCTGCGAGGCGGGCGGCGAGCGCCGCCGGCGTCGGCGCGGCGAACACGGCGCCGAGGCGCAGGTCGAGCCCCAGCTGCGACCGGATCATTGCGGCGAGTCGCGCCGCCAGCAGCGAGTCACCGCCAAGGTCAAACAGGTGTTGCTCAGGACCGACGCTCTCCCGCCCGAGCACCTCGGCAAACAGGCCGCAGAGCTGCTCCTCCAGCGGCGT
>JAUMFO010000067.1:0-20273 GCA_032119795.1 Solirubrobacteraceae bacterium | reverse complement strand
GCGCTGCTCTCGCTCCTGCAGGGCTTGGCGCACGGCGTCTACTCCCGCGACACCGTCGGCTTCGACGATCGCGTGCGCGCCTACCGCCTCAAGTAAGGCCCCGCGCCGCGCGCGCCTCGCCCTCCGGCACCCGTCTTCTCAGGCCCCGCGCCTCCGCTCATGGCGAGTGGAGGCGCGGGGCCTGAGGCGTTGTCTGGCTCTACTTCCTACATCGGTGCGCGAAGCGGCGTGACGCCGGCGTCCGTCGCCGCGACGACCTGGTGGCGTCCGCTGCGCTTGGCGGCGTAGAGCGCACGGTCGGCGGCGACGAGGAGACCGTCGGCGTCGACGCGCTCGTGATCGAGAGCTGCGACGCCGGCGCTGACCGAGAGCGGCGCCACGTCGCGGGCCGTCTTGAAGTCGAGGGCGTCAGAGAAGCGCTCCGCAAAGGCCCGGCCACCAGACTCGTCGCTGCGCAGCAGGATCGCCAGGAACTCCTCGCCACCGAGGCGGCCGGCAACGTCGGTGCCTGAGCACGTCTCCAGCAGGACCTCCGCGAAGCGCTTCAACGCGACGTCGCCAGCGGGGTGACCGAGGCTGTCGTTGATGCGCTTGAAGTGGTCAAGGTCGAAGATCACGATGGAGAGTTCGGTGTTCTGGCGGTGGGCGCGAGCGACCGCCTCCTCCAACGCCGCGGTCGCGGCGCGGCGATTGAGCAGGCCCGTCAGGGCATCGGTCGAGGCGATGTGCTCGAGCTCGTTGAAGAGCTGCATTGCCTGGTAGACGATCGCCCGCACGACGAGGGCCGAGAAACCGCTCACGGCGAGCACGCCGCCATAGGCGAGCAGCGGCAACGGGATGTCTGAGAAGTACAGCGCGACGGGGAGGAGGAGCACGAGCAGCAGGAGCGTGCGGGTGAAGTCGCTGCGGTGGCCGAAGTGCGCGGCCGTCAGCGCGGGCCAACCGAAGTAGAGCAGCGCGACGTAAGCCGGCGTGTTGCCGACCGCGACGATCAGGCAGAGCAGGACGATCGTGACGTCGAAGGCCATCACGCGCAGGAGGGGGCGGGGGAGCCGCTTCCCGAATCCGGCGGCCAGCGAGAGCAGGGCGAAGACCGCGGCCGTGGCGTAGGCGCCCCAGAGTGGCGAGATCTGGTCGCCCGCGAACAGTGCGGTGCCACCCATCGTCAGCGCGCCAAGTGCATAGCCGACCGTGATGACGCGCCGAAGGACCTCGGCGTTGATCTCGTCGCGCTGCTCCATCGACATCGCGCCGAAGACGGCGAACGTGCGACTGAAGTGCAGGAACGCGCGATTCACCCGGCTTCGGACGAAGCGCTGAGAGACATTGGGGGCATGGGGCGCCGCATCGCCTGGTGCGGCCGGCGCCACCCGATTTGGCGAGGGGGCCATCCACACAGGATTCTAGATGGACTGACAGAACGGAAGACCAACTTCGCCCGTATCAGCTTGAGATGGCGCACGGATGGGGGTTCTTGCCTGCACCCGCGCGCCGCCCGGACACCTTCCAAACTAGAATGAGCCCAATGCGTGAAGAATCCACGTTCCGGACCAACGTCGGCCTCGCAGAGATGTTGCGCGGCGGCGTCATCATGGACGTCGTCAATGCTGATGAGGCTCGTATCGCGGAGGACGCCGGCGCCGTTGCCGTGATGGCTCTCGAGCGAGTTCCGTCGGATATCCGCCGCGATGGTGGTGTGGCGCGCATGAGCGATCCCGCCATGATCCGCGAGATCCAGGAGACCGTCTCCATCCCCGTGATGGCGAAGGTTCGCATCGGCCACTTTGCCGAGGCACAGATCCTCGAGGCGCTCGAAGTCGACTTCATCGACGAGTCCGAGGTCTTGACCCCGGCCGACCACGCCAACCACGTAGACAAGCACGCCTTCCGCGTCCCGTTCGTCTGTGGCGCGACCAACCTCGGCGAGGCCTTGCGCCGCATCTCCGAGGGGGCCGTGTTGATCCGCTCCAAGGGCGAGGCCGGTACCGGC
Organism: Solirubrobacteraceae bacterium; assembly: GCA_032119795.1. Taxonomy (GTDB): domain Bacteria; phylum Actinomycetota; class Thermoleophilia; order Solirubrobacterales; family Solirubrobacteraceae; genus JAGIBJ01. The sequence goes on along the minus strand of JAUMFO010000067.1, from coordinate 18,283 downwards.
GATGTCGTCGAGGCCGTCCGCCACCTGCGAGACATCACCCAGGCGATCAAGCGCATCCAGGGCCTGTCCCGGATGGAACTCTCGTCGGCGGCGAAGGAGCTTCGTGCTCCGCTGGATCTCGTGCAGGAGGTCGCTGAGCGCGGCGAGCTGCCCGTGCCGCTCTTCTGCGCCGGTGGCATCGCGACCCCGGCCGACGCCTCGCTCGTGATGCAGCTCGGCGCGCAGTCGGTCTTCGTCGGCTCGGGCATCTTTAAGTCGTCCGACCCCGCTGGCCGCGCTCGCGCGATCGTCGAGGCCACGACGCACTTCGACGATCCGGCCCGCGTGGCTGCGGCCAGCACCGGCCTCGGCACGGCTATGGACTCGATCGAGGTTCGTTCGCTGCCGGAGAGCGCGACGCTCGCCGGCCGCGGCTGGTGACGAACCCCTCCAGCGGAGGCGCTCAGCGTTCGGCCGCCGACGCGGTCCTCGCTGAGCGGCCCCTGTCGGGCAAGACGATCGGCGTGCTTGCCCTCCAGGGCGACGTACGTAGTCATACCGAGGTCCTGCAGTCACTCGGCGCCGACGTGCGCCGGGTGCGCTCGGCCGCGGGCCTTGAGGGCCTCGACGGCCTGGTGCTGCCGGGCGGCGAGTCGACGACGATGACCCTCGGCATCGAGCGCGAGGGCCTTGGTGATCCGTTGCGCGCGGCGATCGGCGGCGGCCTGCCGACGCTCGCGACGTGCGCCGGGTTGATCTTGCTCGATGACGACCACATGGGTGTCGTCGATCTGCACTGCGAGCGCAACGCCTTCGGGGCGCAGCTGCACTCCTTCGAGTGTGATCTCGCGGTGGTCGGCGTCGACGGCGATCCGATTCACGCGGTCTTCATTCGCGCACCGCGCGTGACGAAGCACGGCGCCGGCGTCGAGGTCTTGGCGACCGTGCCGCATGAGGGGGTTGAGTCCGGCGAGGACGAGTCGGTCGTCGCCATTAGGAGCGGGTCCGTCATCGGGACGTCGTTCCACCCCGAGCAGGCCGGCGAACCGCGCCTGCACGTGCTCGCGTTCAGCTAGCGACGGCTGGCCGACGCGTGGGCTCAGGCGGGCTTGGTGAGTTCGCGCTCGAGGCGGTCCAAGCGGTCGTCCCAGCGCGCTCCGGCGGAGACCATCCAGGCCATCGCGTCGGCGAGCGGCTCGGGCGTCAGCGTGTACTGGGTCTCCCGGCCAGCGCGGGTACTGCGCACGAGCCCTGCCTCCGCGAGACCCGCCAAGTGCTTCGTGATCGCCTGGCGCGTCATCGGGAGTTCGCCGACCAGGCTGGATGCCGTGATGGCCGGTCGCTCGCCCATCAGTCGCACCAGCTGCCGCCGAGTGGGATCAGCGAGCGCCGAGAAGATGAGCCCCGCGCGCGCATCGCGGTCGGCGTCGGCTAGGCGCATGCGAGCAGCTGGGGTCCGGGGGCGTCAGCCGACCAGCTGGCGGGGACGGCGCTCGGCATCCCAATCACGCGCAGCGGGACCTCGGTCACCACGAGTCGCGAACGGCGGTTGCCGAGTTCTTCCAACGTGAGATCGACGAGCGCGGCGTCGCCGGGTGCGTCGCTCGTCCACCAGCGCAGCGCCACGTGCCGACCCTCGTCGACCTCCTCGACGACCACGGAGCGCTCCACCTCGCCATCACGGACGGTTCCCTGCTCGCCCGGCGCCACGGTGAGGTCGACGTCGTCGGCCAACCAGCGGCTGAGCCCGTCGGCGTCCTGCAGCAGCGTCCACGCCTCCTCGGCGGGCACAGGCAGTTCGCGCTCGCGGCGCACGGCACCGGGAGCCAGCTCGGTCGCGAGGGCGGGTTCGTCGGCAGGGTGCTCAGGCATACGGATTCCAGGAGATCGGTGCTTGGCGGCAGCCTAACAGGCAACAGAGCGGTTGCGCGTCCATTTGTTCATCAAAGCGCAATCGGCGAGTTGCGCGTGGGGTAGAGTTCCCGGAACGCAACGCGCAACTACTCGGTTGCGCATAGGTCGCAAGGAGACCCACATGCCCCTGGTTCCCATGGTCGTTGAGCAGAGCCCGACGGGCGAGCGCTCGTTCGACATCTTCAGCCGCCTACTCAACGAGCGAGCGATCTTCCTCGGCACGGCGATCGACGCCAACGTGGCGAATCTGATCGTCGCCCAGCTGCTGCACCTCGAGGCGGCCGACCCAGACAAGGACATCCAGCTCTACGTGAACTCGCCGGGCGGGGAGGTCTACGCGAGCCTGGCGATCTACGACGCGATGCGGTTCGTGAAGTGCGACGTCGCCACAATCTGCACGGGGATGGCGATGTCTGGCGGGTCGCTCGTGCTTTGCGGTGGGGCGGCGGGCAAGCGCGCGGCGCTGCCGAATAGCCGGATCATGATCCACCAGCCCCACGGCGGCGCCCAAGGCCAGACGACCGACATCGAGATCCAGACCAAGGAGATGCTCTGGATGCGAGACAAGCTCGAGGAGATCTACGTGACGCACACCGGCCGGGGCGCCGACGAGGTGCACCGCGACCTAGAGCGCGACCGCTTCATGAGCCCCGAGGACGCCATCGAGTACGGCCTGATCGACCGCATCTACAGCGTCCGCGGCGAGGCCCGCGATACGGCGCCCAAACCGAAGGCCGCCGCCGGGTTCTGACGGGCTGCGGGCGGGGAGTCATCTAGGCCGCTGCCTTCTGTGGCCCCTCGCCCGAGCCGAACTTGGCGTCCCAGGCGCCCCGGAGGTCGTCGGCGCCGAGCCCGTAGACGCTGGCGTGCGCCAGCGGAGCGGCCAGACAGAACTCCGGGTCGTGCCAGAGGAAGAGGAGGGTGTCCTGCACGATGCTGTATTTCGTCTCGTCGAAGCGGGGAAGACCGGCTTCGTCGCAGAGCACCTCCAGCCGTGCCGTGAACGTGGGAATGCGTGAGCGTGGCATGTCAGCGCCTCTCAGTTCAGGACGGCGTCGCCGGCGGTGGCCCGCGCCAGCGCCTTGGCCAGGGCGTCGGGGCCGGAGTCCAGCTCGACCACCACCGCGAGCTTGCGTTCCTCCCAAAGGAACCACAGTTCCCCTGGCCCGCGGTGGTCGGAGGAGTACCGCACGCGGTCGAACCGCGGCAAGCCACCATCCGCGGCGAGGTCCTCCATGCGCCGACAGAGGTCTTCGATCTGATCCATTCGGTCCATGTCGTCAGCCTGCCGAGGCAGGTGTGCCATGTCTGCGCTGAACTGCAACAAAACTGCGCAAACTCTCAGGCTTCTTGCACCGGCGGCTCAGTCACCGGATCTAGCCTGGTCGCCATGGACCAGGAGATTCTCGCCAGCCGCCAACGCGTCAGCCGACGCCGACTGCTTGCCGTCGGCGGCTCAATCGGCGTCGGAACGCTGCTTGCCGCCTGCGGTGACAGCTCTGACGGTGGCACGGCGACCGTCACGACCACCGAGGGGACGACCGCGACGATCGAGCCGACGACCCCAGCGGCTACGACGACCGCGTCGGGTTCGTCGACCAGCGATGTCGTCGCGCTCCTCGACCAGGCCAACACCTGCAGCCTCGCCAAGGAGGAGACGCAGGGGCCGTACTGGTTCGACGTGGACGCCATTCGCAGCGACGTGACCGAAGACCGCCCCGGCACCGAACTCGACCTCGCGCTCCGCGTGGTCGACGCGGCGAACTGCGACGCCGACGGTAAGCCCGGGGTCGTGCCCAACGCCGTCGTCGAGATCTGGCACTGCGACGCCGGCGGCAGCTACTCCGGCTTCGAGTCCGGATCGTCCGGCCCAGGCGGCGGTGGCGGCCCCGGCGGCGAGTCGAGCGGAACGACCTCCGACGGCTCGTACTCCGAAGGCGTCCAAGAGGCGACGCCGACCGACGACGAGACCTACCTGCGCGGCGCCCAAGTCACCGGCAAGGACGGCATCGTGCGCTTCACGACGATCTACCCCGGCTGGTACTCAGGGCGGACCGTCCACATCCACCTGAAAGTGCACGTCGACAAGAAGAACATCCTCACGACCCAGCTCTACTTCGACGAGGCCGTCAACACGGCGGTCTTCGAGACGGCGCCCTACAGCTCGCGCACCGGCCGAGACACCTTCAACGACGGCGACTCGATCTACGACGCCTCGGGGCTGCTGACCGCCAAGGCTGATGGCGACCGATACCTCGGCGCCATCAACCTGGGGGTCAACGCCTAGCGCAGCTGCGAGCTGCTCAGCTCGAGCAGGCGCCGCGCGATCACGAGCAGCTGGATCTGCTGGGTGCCCTCGAAGATGTCGAGGATCTTGCCGTCGCGAGCCCACTTCTCGAGCAGCTCGCGCTCGGCGTAGCCGGTGGCGCCACACAGCTCAACGCAGCCCATGGCCACGCTGACGCAGGTGCGGCCGGCCTTGGCCTTGGCCTGCGAGGCCTCGACCGAGTTCGGGGTCGCGTTGTCGGCAAGCCAAGCGGCCCGCAGCGTGAGCAGGTACGCGGCTTCGTAGTCGGCCTCGAACTGCAGCAGCTTGGCGGCGGCAGCATGCTGCACGTTCGCCGGGCGGTCGGGGTCGACGACGACGCCCTCCTTCTTCAGCAGCTTCGTCGTGAGGTCAAGCGAGGCACGCGTGAGGCCGATCGCCATAGCGGCGACCATCGGGCGCGTGTTGTCGAACGTCTGCATCGCGCCGCCGAAGCCGGTCTCGGTGCGGATCTCCGGATCGCCGAGGAGGTCGGCAGCGGGGACGCGGCAGTCCTCCAGCACGAATGCGGCGGTGTCTGACGCGCGGATCCCGAGCTTGTGCTCGAGACGGTCGAGCTTCATGCCCGGGTTGCTGCGCTCCACCACGAACGACTTGATCGCTGCGCGGCCGACCGAGAGGTCGAGCGACGCCCAGACCACGACGAGGTCGGCGCGCTCGCCGGCCGTGACGTAGATCTTGGTGCCGTTGAGGACGTAGTGGTCGCCGTCCTTCTTGGCCGTCGTGCGGATCGCTGCGGCGTCGGAGCCCGCCTCGGGCTCGGTGATCGCCATCGCGGCCCACTTGTTTTCGTAGCGCGCCTTCTGCTCGGGCGTCGCAACGGCCGCAATGGCGGCGTTGCCGAGGCCCTGGCGGGGTAGGGCGAGCGTGAGGCCGACGTCGCCGCGGCACGTCTCCATGATGGAGAGCGCCGAGCTCATGTTGGTGCCGTTCTTGACGCCACCGCTCTCCTTCTTCTCGTTCGTGCCAGCGCCGACACCGGCAGGCTCGCCGGTCGTCTGCGAAGCGCCGGTCGCGCCGGCACCCGTGCCGGTGCCCGAGGCGTTGAGCCCGTCGACGACGGCCGACAGCAGGTCGAGCTCGGTCGGGTAGTCGTGCTCGCCGAGGTCGTACTTGCGCGCGATCGGGCGGAACACCTCGTCGGCGACGGAACCTGCCTGCTTGACCAGGCCGGTGAACTTCTTGGGGATCTCGAGATCGATCATCTGATCTATTCCTCTTGCGTTCTCTGGCCGGGCCTAGACGAGCAGCGTGCCCTCGAGCACGCCGACGCCTCGCAGGTCGCGGTACCACCGCTCGTTCGGGTACTCCTTGACGTAGCCGTGGCCACCCAGGAGCTGCACGGCGTGCGAGCCAATCGTCGACGCGTACGTCGCCGCGAGCTGGCGGGCATGCGCGATCTGGTGCGAGGCGTCCTTGCCGGAGTCCAGGCGAGCCGCAGCGCGCAGGACGACGAGGCGAAGACCCTCGAGCTCGATCGAGATGTCGGCGATGGTGAACGCGACGGCCTGGCGGTAGGCGATCGGCTCGCCGAACGCCTCGCGCTGCTTCACGTAGGGGATCAGCTGATCCAGAGCGGCCTGTGCGCCACCGACGGCAGCCGCGGCCCACGCCAGGCGCGAGCGGCGCACGGCGTCGACATGGTCCTCGGTGGTGCCGAGGAGGTTGGCGGCGGGGACGGTGACGTCCTTGAGGATCAGGCGGCCGGTGTGGGCGGCGCGCACGCCCATCGCCGGGTCGTCCTCGATCGAGAGGCCAGCGGTGCCGGCCTCGACGATCACCAGGCGCGGCTCACCCTCGACGAGGGCGCTGATGATGAACAGCGCCGCGTTCTCGGCGTCGGCCACGAGGGCTTTCACGCCGTTGATCTTGAGGTTGTCGCCGACCTTCGTCGCCTTCGTCTTGGGCTCGAGCGGATCGAAGAGCGGCTGGGGCTCCTGGATCGCCAGTGCGGCCGACGGCGGCTCGTCTTCGGTGAACGCCGGGAGGTAGGTGGCCTGCTGGCCCGCGTCGCCGTAGAGCGCGAGCGCGGTCGCGACGGCTGCCGGGGCGAGGAGTGCTGCGGCGAGGCCGATGTCTCCGTGGGAGAGGGCCTCGGTCACGAGCACGCCCGTCACGGCGGAGCGCTCTTCGGCGATGCCGCCGAGCTCGTCCGGGACGCCGAGCAGCGTGAGGCCGAGCTCGCCGGCCTGCTCCTTCACCGAATCCGGGACAGCCCGCTTGGTGTCGGCCTCCTGGGCGGCCGGACGCAGGACGAGGGTCGCCAGCTCGCCGGCGGCCTCCTGGATCATCTGCTGATCCTCGGTCGGGTTGAGGTCGAACACGGCGCGCGGCTTCGCCGTCTTGGAACGCGTCGGCTTGGAGCCGTTCGTGTTCACCTTGGCGAACGTGCGGCGGGAGACACTCTCCATGCGCAGGCCCTGGCGGGTGCTGACGAACAGCACCTTTTCGACGCGCTTACGCGTGGCGGAGTCCTGCATCATCGGCAGGCCGCCCGCCTTCGTGACGAGTCGCAAAGCGACGGCGGTCGCTTTGTCGAGCGGGGTGGATTTGAGCTGGTCTGACACTGGGAGCTCTCCGGTGATGGGGTGCGGAGTGGGTGGCACTTGGAAGGGGTCGACCGGAACAGACGGGCGACGACCGCGGTCGGTGCCCTGCTTGCAGAGGGCAGGGCACCAAGGAGCGGGGTTAGAGCGGGGTGACGCGCCCTCGGGCGTGGACGCGGTCGCCAGCGGCGCTGGTGACGAGCAGATCGGTCGAGGTGCCCTCGGGCCAGGACCGCAGCGCGATCTTGGCCGGGAGCAACACCGGCTTCTGGAACGCGACGGCCAGCGAGACAGCCTCGGGGAGGTCGTCCTGCAGCTGGGCAGCGATGCGGGCCGCCGTCCACATGCCGTGGGCGATGGCGCGCGGGAAGCCGAAGGCCTTCGCCGTGAGGTTGTTGAGGTGGATCGGGTTGCGATCACCCGAGGCACCGGCCCACTGGCGGCCGAGATCGGCAGCGGCACTCCACTCGGCAACGGTGGCCGACTCGGGGGCCTCGTCGACGGTGGCGACGGCCAGCGTCGGCAGCTCGGCGGCGTCCTTGCCGGCCTTCGCGCCGATGCGCAGCATCGTCGAGAGTTCGCGCCAGATGACCTCGCCACTCGCGGCGGCGGTCGTCTCGATCTGGTAGGTCGCGCCCTTCTTGTGCGGGAACGGGCCGACGAACTTCACGCCGATGTCGAGCGGCTCAGCCGACGTGACGATCTTGCGGCGCTCGACGTAGTTGTCGAGGTGCACCGTGCCCATCGCGGGGTACGGGAACGCGCCATCGGTCATCCCCTGCATGTGGAGCGGGAAGGCGAGGAAGTGGGGGAGCAGCAGCGGCATGTCCGGGCCGCCGCGGTCCTCCGTGAGCGTGCGGAGCTGCTTGATGGTGCCGGGCGACAGGGTCGCGCCGGTCAGCGTCAGCTCCTTGGCCGGCAACGGCCCACCGCCGCCCGGCAGGAACGGCAGGTTCCCGACGAGCGGCAGGGCGGCCAGTGCCGCCTTGCCGTAGGACGGAAGGACTCCGGGTGCGGTGCTGCTCCCCATGGTTCCTAGGCTCCGATCAGCGACTGGCCGCAGACGCGGATGACGCGGCCGTTGATGGCGGAGCTGCCCGGGCTGGCGTACCAGGCGATCGTCTCGGCGACGTCGACCGGAAGACCACCTTGCGAGAGGGAATTCAGGCGACGGCCGGCCTCGCGGATCCCGAGCGGGATCGCGGCCGTCATCTTCGTCTCGATGAAGCCCGGAGCGACGGCGTTGATCGTGCCGCCGGCCTTGGCGAGCGCCTCGGCGTAGGACTCCGTCAGGCCGATCATCCCGGCTTTGGAGGCGCCGTAGTTGGTCTGGCCGTTGTTGCCAGCGATGCCAGCAATCGACGCGAGGCCGATCACGCGCGAGCCCTTGCCCAGGAGCTTGTCCTTGAGGAGCTGCTCGACGATCCGCTGCGGGGCCGTGAGGTTGACGGCGATGACAGCGTCCCAGCGCTCGGGCTTCATGCGGGCCAGGGTGCGGTCCTGCGTGATGCCGGCGTTGTTGACGACGATGTCGACGCGGCCGTGGAGCTCCTTGAGCTGCTTGGAGAGCTCGGCCGGAGCGTCCTCACCCGTCACGTCAAGGGTGATCGCGTCGCCGCCGAGCGGCGCGAGCGTCGCGGCGAGCTCGTCGGCGAGCGGGGCGATGTCGAGGCCGACGATCGTCGCGCCCTGCGCGTGGAGCGTCTGGGCGATCGCGGCGCCGATGCCGCGGGCCGCGCCCGTGACGAGGGCGATCTTGCCGTCGAGCGGCTTGTCCCAGTTCGCCGGAGCCTCGACGCCGGTCTTCGCCGGAGTCCCGATGCGGACGACCTGGCCCGACACGTAGGCCGAGCGGCCCGAGAGGAAGAACCGCAGCGACGACTCAAGGCCCGCCTCGGCGCCGGGCGCCAGCAGGATGAGGTTGACGGTGCGGCCCTTGCCGATCTCCTTGCCGAGCGAACGCGTGAAGCCCTCAAGGCCGCGCTGCACGAGGCGCTGCGACGGATCCTTGATGAGGTCGGGGTCGAGCCCGATCACAACGATGCGGCCGCTGGTCTTGACCTTCTTGGCCGTCGGGTGCAGCGCGCGGTAGAGGCCGGCGAGCTCCGCGGTGCTGGAGATGGCGGTCGCGTCGACGACGATGCCGCCGACCTTCTTCTTGGACGCACCGAAGAGCGAGATCGCCTGCTTGCCGGTCGCCTCGCGCACGGCCTCGCTGGCCGAATCGCCAGCGACGACCTGCACCTCGGCGCCAGCGGCCTCAACGGCCTTGGCGACCGGGCCCGCAGCGACGAAGGCGCCCTTGGGGGCGGAGTCTTCGCCACCGAAGCCGGTGGTCACGAGGATCGGGCCGGCGATCGCCGGCTTGCCCTCGCGGTAGCGCTCGAGCACCAGCGGCTGAGGAAGGCCCGCCGTCTCGGCGACCTTCTTGCCGATGGCGTTGCGGGTGAAGTTTGCGTAACGGTCGTTGACTGCAGCCATGACGATCAGATCTTTGGATCGGTGGAGATGAGCGCGACGACGCCGAGGCCGCCGGCCGCACAGACGGAGACGAGGCCGGTGCCGCCGCCCTTGCGCTCGCTGAGCGCCTTGGCGAGGCCGGCGACGATGCGGCCGCCGGTGGCCGCGAACGGGTGGCCCGCGGCGAGCGAGCCGCCGTTGACGTTGAGCTTGGCGCGATCGATCGAGCCGAGCGGCTTGTCGAGGCCGAGGTACTGCTTGCAGAAGTCCGCGTCCTCCCAGGCCTTGAGCGTGGCGAGCGTCTGCGCGGCGAACGCCTCGTGGATCTCGACGAGGTCGAGGTCCTGCAGCGTGAGGCCGTGGCGGGCGAGCAGGCGCGGCACCGCGTAGACCGGAGCCAGCAGCAGGCCCTCTTCGCCGGTGACGTAGTTCACGGCAGCCGTCTCGCCGTCGATCAGGTACGCCAGCACTTTGTGGCCGTGCTCCTTGGCCCACTCCTCGGTGGACAGGAGCGCCAGCGACGCGCCGTCGGAGAGCGGGGTGGAGTTTGCAGCGGTCATCGTGCCCGTCGGGCCACCGAAGACCGGCTTGAGCTTGGCGAGCTTCTCCATGGAGGAGTCCGGGCGCAGGTTCTGGTCGCGCTCCAGGCCCTTGTACGGCGTGACGAGGTCGTCGTAGAAGCCACGCTCCCAGGCGGCGCCAGCCTTCTGGTGGCTCTGGACCGTGAGTTCGTCCTGCGCCTCGCGGGTGATGCCCCAGCGCTCGGCCGTCTCAGCGGTGTGGCCACCCATCGACTTGCCGGTGCGGGGCTCCTCGTTGCGCGGAGCGTCCGGGAAGAGCTTCTTGGGGTCGATCTTCGCGAGGGTCTTCAGGCGGCCCTTCGTGTCCTTCTGGCGGTTGAACTCCAGGAGGACCTTGCGGAGCTTGTCGTTGACGGCGATCGGTGCATCCGACGTGGTGTCGACGCCGCCAGCGATGCCGGAGTCGATCTGGCCGAGCGCGATCTTGTTGCCGACGAGGATCGCGGCCTCCAGCCCGGTGCCACACGCCTGCTGCAGGTCGTAGGCCGGGGTCTCCGGAGCGAGCTTGCTGCCGAGGACGACCTCACGGGTGAGGTTGAAGTCACGCGAGTGCTTGAGCACGGCGCCAGCGGCGACCTCACCGAGCTGCTCACCTTCAAGGTTGAAGCGCTCGATCAGGCCCTCGAGGGCCGCGCTGAGCATGTCGGTGTTGGACTCGTTGACGTACTTGGAGTTGGAACGCGCGAACGGGATGCGGTTCCCGCCGAGGATGGCGACGGGACGAGGAAGAGCGGGCATGGCGCCGGAGGATAACTACGCCTGCGTAGTTTTGCCACCGACCGTGGCGCCAACTGGTGGCAGCGTCAGCCGCGTGAGGTGGCCGTCAGTCCTCGCGGCGGGCGGGTGCGACGGCGAGCGCTGAGATCGACGGACGCCACAGCAGATCCGACTTTGCGAAGGTCTCCAGGCGCTCAGGCGTCCATTTCTCGGGGTCTGCGAGGTGCAGCTGCGCGTAGCGCTCGACGCTCGCGATGATCCCCTCGGAGAGCGCTTCGAGGTCGACGGTCGACCCGTCGGAGCGCGTGGTTGAGAGCGCTTGCTCACACAGCCGCATGCAGCCCTCGACGGCCCAGCGGCGGCCGTCACGTACGCGCCTGGCGATCCCTCCGGGCAGCGAGCCGCCCGGCATCAGAACCAGTCGCCACGGCTCGGGATTCTCGGAGACGCTCCTCAGGAACGCGCCGAGTGCGGCTGGCATCACGTCGGCGGGGGCGAGATCGGGGCGGACGGCCGTCGTGAGCGCGTCGCGGATCTGGGCCAGGCACCGCAGCTGCTCTCGCTCGATCAGCGCGTCGCCGAGGGCCTTGAAGTTCGGGAAGACGGCGTAGACGACCGGCTTGGTGAGGTGGAGTTCGCGAGCCACGGCCGTCATCGTGGCGGCGCGGTAGCCGTCGCGCACGATCAAGGCCATGGCGGCGTCGAGCACCTCTTCGCGGCGCTCCTGGGGCGGGCGGCGCGGGGCGCGGCGGCGGGTCGTCGTCGGCTTGGGCCGCTTTGGGGTGGGCGTTGCGGCACCGTCCATGGCCGCGACGCTACTACAGCGTCGCTACGGATTCGCGACCGAGCCACGCCCCTTCGCAGCGGCGCGTTCGGCGCCACCGAAGCTCGCTCCCGCGCCCTCGGCACCGGTCGCCGCCGGACCGACGCATGCGCAAACGAAGGTGGCCATACTCCCTGCCATGTCTCGTGTGCCTGCTGACACAGTCCTGCTTCGTTTGGCCCTGGCGGCCGTCATCGCGCTACCGCTGAGCGGCTGCGGGGGCGACGACGCCGAGACGGCCAGCACACCGGTGGCACCGGCCGCTACGACCGCGGCTCCGGCCACCGCGGGCCCCAGCACCCCTAGCGCCACCACGCCGACCTCAGGCCCCAAGGCGATCTCCGTTCCGGGCGCCGATGACCCGGGCGCCGAGGCCACGGACGAGGCCTTCCAGGAGACGAAGAAGGCCGCGGACGCGGCCGCAAAGACGGCGAGCCCCGCCAAGCAGTCCAACGACGAGCTGGCGCAGCAGATGAAGGTGGCCTACGACGCGCTCAACGACGCTGGCCTCTCGCCCGGAAAGCCGATCGCTTCGGCTGAAGACAGCGGCGCGCTGACGATCCAGGACACGACCGTCGCGTTCTTCCTCAGCCCGCGCGCGGCCGCTGCCGCAGGCGCAGCACTTGAGAGCGCCTTCAAGGCCAGCCCGCAGCACGTGAAGGTTGCCCGCAAAGCCAACCGGCTCTTCTTGCTGAGCCTGCCGCAGAAGCCCACCGACGCGCAGCTCGAGACCTACCGAAAGGTCCGGCAGGTCGTCAACGGCGCCGTCTGAGCAGCGAACGCCGACGCGACAGCGTATGCGTGGGTGTATACGCCCGCCCAGCCGTCTGGCACGATGCCCTGATGCTCCCGTCCCGCAAGATCGGTCGCTCAGGCCGCATCCCGTCATCACCAACGGTCCGGCTCCGTCCGCTCCAGGTGTGTGTGGCTGCTGCCATCGGCGCGGCCATGCTTTCCCCGGCGCCCGTGGCCGCCAAGACCATCGTCGGCACGGTCGGTCCGGACCGCCTCGTCGGGAACACCCCAGAGGGTGACCTGATCTTTGGCGGCGGCGGTGCCGACACGCTGACGGGCGGCCCCGGCAACGACATCATCTACGGCGTGCGCTCGGGCAACAAGATCGACGCCGGCGCGGGCAACAACTACGTCGAGGGTGGAACCGGCGATGACTACATCACCGCTGGGGACGGCATCAACACCGTCTACGGCGGGAGCGGCCACGACGACATCCGCCTGGGCAACGGCAACAACTACGTCGATCCGGGCGGCGCACCGGATGTCGTCCGGCTTGGCCACGGCAACAACGTCGTGAACATGGGCCCCGGCGGCACCGATCTGCAGATCGGCAACGGCAACAACACGATCTACTACACCCAGGGGGCCGACAACATCGAGCTCGGCTCCGGCGTGAACACGATCTACATGGCGACGGTGTGGGGCATCGCGAAGCTCGATTGCGGCGGCAACCCGGAGACGAGGGTCATCGTCAACTCCAAGAAGGACAAGGACCTCTACGCCTTCCGTAAGGTCTCGTCCGAGGGGCGGATCAAGAACTGCCCGAACGTCTCGCAGTACGTCGGAACCTGGCCGATCCAGAGCCGCCGTGCCAGTGAGTGGGAGAGCTTCAACCTCGTGGGCGACGAGGGGCGTGACAAGCTCTTCGGCGGCCACGGCGGCGGCAGCATCGACGGCAAGGGCGGAGACAACGTCCTCTGGGCCGACTGGGTGCAAGACACCGGCGGGGCTGCCGCGAAGAGCAAGACCACCCGGATCTCCGCCGACAACGGCAACAACATCGTCTACGGCGGCCGCGGGAGCAACATCATCAATCTGGGCTCCGGTCGCAACTTCGTCCGTGGCGGGGCCTGGAACAACGTCATTAACGTCGGCGCAGGCTCGAACACGATCCGTCTCCAGGGCAAGGGCTCCAACACCATCAACATCCGCGGCGGCTCGGCCTACGTGGAGTCGTTTGCCAACGGGCCGGCCCCGCGTATCAACTGCCTGGAGGGCGCGCGCGGCATCGTGGTGCACGGCATCCGCAAGCCCAAGACGAACTGCCAGACGGTGGCGAAGGCCAAGTCCCCGGAGGGCCAGCGGCTCCAGGTGAGCGGCATCGAGCAGTTCCCCGACTCCGACTGGATCGTCGAGGTCCAGCTCACGCCGGGGAACCCGTCGGGCGTGCCGCGCCCGACCCCGACGGCCTAACGGAACCTCGCAGGGCGGGCCCGCCCACCTCCCGGTGGCAGTCCGCCCTGCGCGTCAGGTGCTGACGAATCCAACGACGCCGTCCGTGAGGGGAACCTCGCGGGCACGTTCGTCGGCGATGAGCAGGTCGAGGTGGCCGATCACCTCGGAGTGCGTGAGGGAGGGTTGCGTCAGCACGACGCTCTTCCACATCCGCGTGGCCAGCGAGTAGGTGGTTTGCGGCTCGTTTGGATCGAGCATCTCCAGGAACTTGGCGGCGCGCTTGTCGTGGAACGCGAGCCGCTCGGCGATGAGGTCGCCGGGCGGGCCGACGAGCGGGCCATGGCCGGGCAGCAGGAGCAGCAGGTCGTCGGCCGCCGTCTTCTTCATCGACTCCACGAAGAGCTGGAGCGACGGCAGCCGCTCCGTGGTCTCGTCAGGCTGGAGTACCTCGAGCGGTGGCGCGAGAATTGGGTTGGAACTCGTCCCAGACAGGACGTGATCGCCGGCGATCGCGGTGCCGGTGGTGCGGTCGACGAACAGGCAGTCCGACGGCGAGTGGCCTGGCCGGTGGCGCACCTCCCAGTCGCGGCTTCCCGCGCGGATGGTGTCGCCGTCTCGCAGGGGAATGTCGATGACCGGCCGCGAGCCCAAGGCCATCATCAGGTGGAAGGCCGGCAGCGAGCCGACGGTCAGCTCCCGCGGGTAGCCGTGGCGCTCGAGCTGGCCCATGCCCCAGGCCAGGCGACTGCCGGAGATGTGCCCCTGGTCCTGCTCGGGATCAAAGAGCGCTTGGAGCGGCGCGTAGGCCGCGACGGGGCAGTCGGCGCGGCGCGCGATCACGGTCGAGAGGCCGACGTGGTCGACATGCTCGTGGGTCAGCAGGACGAGTTCGATGTCTTCGATCTTGTGCCCAAGGCCGTCGAGGACCTCCTCGAGCAGGTCGAGCGACGTGCCGGTGTTGACCCCGGTGTCGACGAGCGTCAGCGGCTCGCCTTCGAGCAGGTAGAGGTTGACGCGACCGATCGGAAACGGCGTTGGGAGGGCGATCCGGCGGATCCCGTCGGGGAGGGCCCCCGCATCAGCGGCGTGGGTTGCAAGGGCGCGTTCGCTGTGGTCGGGCATACGGCACTGACGGTAGCGACCGGCCGCGCGCTGCATCGGTTGCCGGACACGCGTTCGGTGTTTTGGCGCGATCTGGTGCGCGGTGCCCGAGGCAGCTCTGCGGGTTCACCACGACCGCGGAGATCGGCCGGTTCGCGAGCATGAGTGCGTGCCCCATGCTCCCGTCAACATCACCAAGCGGCGTCTGACCGCGACCGCCCTGCTCATCATGGCTGCGGGCCTCTCGGCCTGCGGCGACGGGGGTGACGACGGGGCCGCGCCGGCTGCCGACACGCCGCCCGCCCAGACGACCTCGGAGGCGCCGGCAGCAGTGGAACTCGACAAGGTCGTCGATACCCCAGCGACCGCCAAGGCGGCCAGCGCGACGAAGGTGCCGGCCGACGAGTTGAAGGCGCAGATTGCCGCGATTGAGCGAGGCCTCAAGGGCGCTGGCTTTGCCCCCAGCAACCTTGGGGAAGTTGGCGAGGCCAAAGCCGATATCGCCGTCGACACGTCGTGGGTCGTCTACGTCTACGACAGCGAGCGCAGCACCGCAGAGTTCGCGCTGACGATGCA
Source organism: Solirubrobacteraceae bacterium (assembly GCA_032119795.1). Taxonomy (GTDB): domain Bacteria; phylum Actinomycetota; class Thermoleophilia; order Solirubrobacterales; family Solirubrobacteraceae; genus JAGIBJ01. The sequence continues at coordinate 3,070 of JAUMFO010000067.1, read as the reverse complement.
AGACGTCTACCCGGACCCGGCCAACTACGAGATGTTCCGGGTCGGGAACCGCCTCTACCTCGCCTCGATGGCGTCGGCGCTCACCGCCGACGACAAGGCAAAGCTCGACAAGATCGCGAAGGCAGCCGAGGGCGCAATCGCCGCCGGCTGAATCGCGTCAGTCACCCGACCCGAGGCGCTAGCCCCGGATCAACCCGAGGACCGCGTCGCGCTTGGCCTCCATATCGGCCTGCGAGACGAGGGACTCCAGGGTGAGGCGAAGCAGCGGCTCGGTGTTGGACTTGCGCACGTTGAAGTGCCAGTCCTCGTAGTCGACGGAGACGCCGTCGACGTAGGTGATCGTCGCGTCGGCGTACTTGGCTTCGATCTCGGCGATCTTGGCGTCGGCGTCGTCGACCTCCGAGTTGATCTCACCGGAGATGAAGTACTTCGAGCGCATCGGCGCGAGGAGTTCGCTGAGCTTCTTCCCGGTCTCCGAGAGCAGCTCGAGCAGCAGCAGCGCCGGGATGGTCCCGGAGTCAGCGCAGTAGAAGTCGCGGAAGTAGTAGTGGCCGGAGACCTCGCCGCCGAAGAGACCGCCCTCGCTGCGCATGCGTCCTTTGAAGAACGCGTGGCCGACGCGGTTGATGTGGGGCACGCCGCCGGCGGCAAGCACCACATCCGGGACGGCGCGGCTTGCGCGTGCGTCGTAGAGGATGTCGGCGCCGGGGTTCTTGGCGAGGATCGATTCGGCCAGCAGCGCGGTGAGGAAGTCGCCGTCAACGAAGTTGCCGAGGTCGTCGATGAAGAAGCACCGGTCGGCGTCGCCATCCCAGGCGATACCCAGATCGGCGCCCTCTTCAACGACCTTGTCCATGATGAATTGGCGGTTCTCGGGGAGCAGCGGATTGGGCTCGTGGCCGGGGAACTCGCCGTTGGGGATCCAGTAGTGCGAGGAGACTTCGATGCCGAGCTCGTCGAAGATCGGCCCGACCATCTCGCCGGCCATGCCGTTGCCGCCGTCGGCGACGATCTTCAGCGAGCGGCTGATCTTGTCGGTGTCGACGAACGTCTTGGCGGCGGCACGGAACTCGGCGTGGATGTCGACGGACTCAACGGAGCCGGCGAGCGCCGGGTCGGGCGCAGGGAGATCGGACTGGGCGTACTTGCGGACCTCCTGGATGCCGGAGTCGCCGCTGAGTGCCAGGGCGCCCTCGCCGACGAGTTTGGCGCCGGTGTAGGCCTTGGGGTTGTGCGAGGCCGTGCACATCAGGCCGCCGTCGAGGTTCCGCGAACCGACGAGGTAGTAGAGCTGCTCGGTGCCGACCTGGCCGGCGTCGAGCACCGTCGCGCCTTCGGCCGTCATGCCGGCGGCGTAGCGGCCGGCGAGTTCGGGGGCGGTGAGGCGCATGTCGCGGCCGAGCCCCAGGCGAAGCTCGGTGGTGGGCTTGCCCGAGAGGTCGGCGATGGTGCGGGCGAAGCCGCGGCCGATCAGCTCGGCGATGTCACCGTCGATGTCCTTGCCGTAGAGCCCACGCACGTCGTAGGCCTTGAAGATGCTGTCCGGGACACTCACGCTCATCGCGCCGGATCGTAAACGTGCGCGCCGACCTGGCGCAGGACGACGCTCACACGGGCGCGCGCCGCAGCGCGCCAAGGCCGGGCAGAAGTAGGCTCGCGTCCCATGAGTAGCCCGGAGACGATCAGCCCGCGGGGCGTCCCACCGATCCGGCCCGACTGGCTGGCAGACGTGGCCCGGCGGCTTGCCGCCTTGGGGCTGCCGCAGCTCCGCGCGCTCGCGGAGGACCAACACGGCTACCTGACCGATCACGTCGACGGCGAGCCGTGGACGTTTGAGCTGATGACGTTTTCCAGCGTCGACTCCACGATGGTCGAGTTCGACGCCGACCTGTGGGCACCGGCCGATCAGGGCAGCCGACCGTCGCTGCGGGCCGGTTTCGCGCTCTCGCCGCGCTGGATCGGTGAGCCGGCCGGTCCGGCTACGCTCGTACGCACCGAGATCGGCCCGCGAGCGGCCGTCACCTTCGACCCCGAGAACTGGATGGTTGCGATCCCGGCTGGCGCGCAGATCCCCGTGCCAGCGGGCGTCGATGGGGGCGAGTGGTCGTTTGACGGTGGGCTGCCCGAGCTCGATGGCGGCGACGACGAGCTGGGTACCGCGGCGGAGGCCTTGCGCGGGCTGCGCCTCGACCTCGCGGACGTCGCACCGATCCTGGCGGGAGAGTCGCTGCCCGAGCTGGTGCTCGGCGCCTACGTGGTGGAGAAGCGCAAGGGCCTGCTCGGGCGGCTCGGCGGCAAGGGTGCGCCGGCCCCGGCGCAGTCCGTGCTGAGCGTCTGCGCCGACGGACCATTGGACGTGGCCTGGACCGGCGCCGAGGCCATCGAGGACGCCCTCGCAACTGGGCTGGTGCTCGACGGCGAAGCGCCGGTCCTCGCGGGCGAGCAGCTGACGCTTCGCGCGTCGGCCGGCACCGTCACGATCTCCGGCCCGGGGCTGCGCGCGCTCGTCGCAGCCAGCTGATCTCGCCGCGCCTGGCATCATCCCCGCCCGTATGGCGTTTGTCCCCCTGAATCCTGAGACGCCCGTCGGCATCCTCTGCGGCGGCCGCGGCCTGCGGCTTGGTGCCCACGACGCACCCAAGCCACTGGTCCCGATCGGCGGGCGCCCCGTGCTCGGCCACGTGATCGACATCTACGCGGCCCAAGGTGCTCGCCGCTTCGTGCTGCTCGGCGGGCACCGCGTCGACGAGATCCGCTCCTGGGTGGCGTCGGAGACGTGGCCGGAGGGCGTCACGGTGCAGGTGCTCGACACCGGAGAGGACACGCCGACCGGAGGTCGCGTGCTCGCGGCGGCCGAGTCCCTGACGGACGGCCCCGGCGGGCGCTTCCACCTCACCTACGCCGACGGTGTTGCCGACCTCGATCTTGCCGCCGTGGTCGCTCGCCACGAGCAGACTGGCGCCGCGATGACCGTCACGGTGGTGCGGCCCGAGCTGAACTTCGGCGTGGCCGACCTCAATCGCGAGGGCATGGTGACCGGATTCCGCGAGAAGCCGATCGCGGAATTCGC
>JAUMFO010000066.1:0-3824 GCA_032119795.1 Solirubrobacteraceae bacterium | reverse complement strand
TGCGCCACAACCTAGACGTCGGCCGCGATCAGAGCGCAGCCTTCGCTGATCGTTGCTCAGTTGGCGACCAGGACGACGATCTCGACGAGGGCGTCGACGACGTCGCCGAGCGGCATCCGCTCGTCCTCCGCCGTGGAGACCCAGTCGGTGATCGATTCCTGGACGCCCCCGATCAACACCGCGACCTGGACGTGCTTCACCGCGCCGGACCGCGCGGAGAGTTGGCCCGACGCGATCAGGGCCTCGACCGTGGCGCGGAGCAGAGCGGCGAACTGCCCGAGTACCGCGCGACGGTGCCGCTCCACCGCCTGGCTGGCACCGACGACCTCGATGAAGTTCACGCGTGCCCGGCGCGGGTCCTCGAGCATGAAACCGGTGAAGGCCTCGATCCCGGCGCGAGCCCACACGGCGATTGGGGAGCCGGCAACGACGGCACCAAGGGCGCTCGCGAGTTCGGCCTGCGCCGCGGTGACGATCTCGTCGTAGACGGCGATCAGGAGCGCTTCGCGGTTGGCGAAATGGTCGTAGAAGTTGCGGGTCGACACGCCGGCGGCAGAGCAGAGTGCCTCGATCGACGACGCCGGGTAGCCGCGGGTCCCGAAGGCGTCCAGGCCGGCGGCGAGCAGCCGCGCGCGGCGATCGGCGTCGCGGGCGGCCGGCCCGATCCCGCGATACGTGCGACCGCTCGCGAGCGGTGAGACCTGAGGCTTCGGCGGCACCTGCCCAACCGTAATGCGTTGCTTTGCCGCCCGCTCCTGCCATAGTGGAAAGCCTTCTTTTCAAAATGAAGTAGATCCCGACATGAGCAAGACGACGACGCCGGGCGCGGCGACCGAGCCAGGGTTCCGGCAGATCGAGGAACTCGACCGTGCGTGGGACGTGTGGCCGCGCGGCGACCGGCCGGCCGTGATTGCCGCAGCAGCCCGGCGCTTCAAGGCGGAGTTCAAGGACCGCGGCACCGTCCGTGGCGTCCGCTCGATCGACATCGCCGCTGCGCCCTACCTGGCGAGCTTCGCCTTCCACGGGGCTGCGCGCACGCTCAACCCCTACGTCTCGATGATCAATCGGATGCTGATCGTGCAGTTCGAGGATCTCGCGGGTGTGCCGCGAATTCTCGTCTGGGAGCCGACCGTGCCTGCCGGCTCAGAGCTGGCGCCGTTCTACGCGCAGCTTGCCGCCGAGGCCAAGCAGGACCCAGTCCGTCGGCTGGGACGACGCGTCCTCAACCGCGAATACCACACCCTCGAAGCGGCGCTTGCCTCCTCCGGAGTCGCCGCCGAGTCGGTCGACTTCATTGCGTTCGACCACCTCCACGTGCAGGACCCGCGCATGATCATGCCGGCGTTCCCGAACGCCCGCATGATCGCTCAGAGCCGCGAGTTGGCCACGCTTGAGTCGACCCACCCGATGCAGGACGCCTGGTACGTCGACGGTGGCCTCAACGGGATCGACGAGGACCACCTGTTGCGACTCGACGGCTCGATCGAGCTGGGGACGGGCGTGGCAATCGTGGCGACGCCGGGCCACACCGACGGCAACCAGTCGATCGTGCTGAACACCGGTAGCGGGGTGTGGGTGAGCTCGGAGAACGGCGTCAGCGCAGACAACTGGCAGCCGAACCTCTCCAAGATTCCTGGCGTGCGCCGCTACTCGCGGTTCTACGGGCGGGAGGTCTGCCCGAACGCCAACACGCTTGAAGACGCGCTTGACCAGTACGACTCGATGGTGCTCGAGAAGCGCCTCGCCGATCCCATCCCGGGCGGCCCATGGCTCCAGATCCTGCCTTCGTCGGAGCTCGCGCGGTGGCGCCCCAGTGGCCGGTCGTGCCGACGCATTGGCATGGCCCCCTGAACTGGGGGCAGCTGACGCCGCCCTCGCCTGCCGCCGTGTCCGGATCGACCGCATGAGTCGGGTCGGCGATCGCCCAGCGATGACGGTCCTGATCACGGGAGCGGCGAGCGGGATCGGTCGCGCGCCGACGCGCGCGATCGCGGACGTCGACCCGGACGACGTCCGGCGCGTCGTCGACATCAACATCGTCGGGTCATTCAACGTCGCGCACGCCACGCTGCCCTACCTCAGGCCGGGCTCGCACGTCGCCCTCGTGGCGTCGCTGGGCGGCCTGATCGCCGGCTACCGCTACGCGGCCTACTCGGCGTCGAAGTTCGGGGTCGTCGGCCTGGCGGAGGTCCTGCGGATGGAATTTGCGCCGATGGGAATCGTGACGCAGGTGATCTGCCCGGGAGAGGTGTCAACCCCGATGGTGAGCGACGAGATCGCCAGCGGCGACGACGTGCAACGCGCGGTGAAGCTCCTCAGCGGCAATCCGATCTCGGCCCGTCGCGCGGCTCAGATGATCGGCGCCGGCGTCGAATCTGGCCGCTTCATGGTGATCCCGACGGCGCGAGCGCGAGCCCTCTGGCGGATCTCTCGGGTGCTCCCGACGGCCGTGCGCCACGCCATGACCGATCGCGAGATCCGGCGGGCGAGCGGCAGAGCAGCGCAATTGAGCGCGCGAGCCGGCTGCGCACCCGCTGAGTGAGGCGCCAGGAGTCGAGCCGGCCTCGGACCCGCTCCGGCCCGGCTGGAGGGCCGGGCCGGGTTGGGTGTCCGATGTTCGCTCCGGGCTCCCCAGACCGGGACGAAAGAGGCGACCCAGGAGTTGGGGGGTCGCCGTTCGCGTGCTGCAAGCAGACGCGATAGCTGATCGATTCGCCCCGCACGCGCGGATCTGCCAACCAGTGCCACCAGATGGTAATCCGGATTGCCAGCCGCCGCTCAAACGTGTCGGCTTGCCACTCAGGACCAAGCAGCCAGAAATTGGTTTCGCTACGTCGCGTTGTGGTAAGCGGGATGACCAGCTACGGTGCGTTGCTCTTCCTGTGGATGCTGGAGATCTACGTGTCTCAAACACGCCGACGGGCCTTTGGGCCCGCACTGCTCGCCCTTCTCGTGGCCGCCCTCGTCGTGCCGCAAGCGGCGCCGGCCGCGCTCGTTACCATGCAATACCGCCCGGCCACGCAGCCGCCGCCAGCCGCAGCTGATCTCACCCCGATCGCTCCGTTTGACGCCGCCTGGAATCCGCCGACGCCGGCCAGCTCGGGCGGCGTTCGCGGCAACGTGATCCCGCGCCCCGGTGATCCGTCGGCGACGACCACCGACTACGTCGAGTTCAATCGCACGGTGCCGCAGGGCATCGATGAGGATGGGCCGCTGCGCGGGTCGTTGATGGTCGACTTCGACAAGCTCGAGCCTGGGCTTCCGGCCGTCGTGGCCATCCACGGCGGCCTGGTGAAGGGCAAGCTCTGCGCCCCGGCAGCGAGGCGCCTCACGCAGACGCTGTTCGCTCGCGAGTTCGCCGCCAAGGGCTACATCGTCTTTCTGCCGGACTTCACGCGGCCAACCAATGACGCGAAGTCGGGCATCCTCGGCTGGTTGATGAACAGCGGCAACACCGGCGACTGCATGGCCGACGACGGCTGGGAACCCGGTGCCAAGAAGGCCCAGATCAGCCTGCAGCTCGCCGTCCGCTCGCTGAAGGTGCAGCTACGCCAGTTCGCGCAGGCCCACCCGGGCGCCCCATCCGCGCCCGCCTTCGATCGCGCCAGCCGCAAGGTGGTGGCGTTCGGTGGAAGCTCCGGCGCCCACATGGCGGCGCGCCTCGCGCTCCGTAGCGAGGACGCCTCCGGAGCACCCGGCGACGGTCCCCAGTTCCAGAACGAGCGCCGCGTCGCCGCGGCCGTCGGCATCGGCGGGATCGGCGAGTGCACCGCGAGCAACCCGCTCAGGAACTTCCGCCGCGTCTTCGGCCTCGACGCGTTCCC
>JAUMFO010000065.1:0-18306 GCA_032119795.1 Solirubrobacteraceae bacterium | reverse complement strand
TGGCGGCGGTGTAGACGCCGGTGATCGAGGCCGTATTGGTGAAGAGGAGCCGGTCGTCCGTGGGGTCGAGCCCCCCGGTGATCTGCACGGTCGCACCGGCCAGGTTTGCGCTGTCGACGTCGCCGGCCACGATGGCCGGGTCGACGGCGACGCCCGTTCCACCTTCGGTGAAGGTCGGGCTGGCGCCGCCAACGACGAGAGTCGGGGCGTCGTTGGCCTGATTGATATCGACGCTGGAGAGCACCGAGTTGCTGGCGTTGCTGGACGCGGCGCCGTCGTTGACCGTGAAGGTCACGACGCGCTGCGTTGAAGACGGAGCGCTGCCGTTGAGGTTGCGGTACCGGATCGATCGCAGTGCAGTGCGGTAGTCGGCGGTGCTCGCGGTGCCCGTGAGCGCGAGGACACCCGTGGTCGTGTCGAAGCTGCCGCTGATGCCGTTCTGATCGACGAAAACGAGACGATCCTCGCTGCCGTTGAAGGCCGTAGTGATCTGGACGGCCGCGCTGGCAAGTGTGGTGCTGTCGACGTCGGCAACGCCGAGGGAGGCGTTGACCAGGACGCCCGTGGCGTCGTCCTCGGTGAACGTGACGGTGTTGCCACCACCGCTGAGCACGGGAGCGTCGTTGACGGGCGTGACCTGGACGGGCGCGTCCGCGGCGATGCTGAGGTGGTTGGCCGGCTCACCGTCGTCGATGACGAATCGGACGGTTCGCGTGGCGCCGGAAGGGTCGTCGCCGTCGGTGTTGGCGTAGGTGACCGTCCGCAGCGCCGTCTCGTAGGCCGAGGGCGTGGCGGTGCCGGTGACGGTCAGCGTGCCGCTCGGGGCGTCAAAGTTGCCGGTCAAGCCCGGGGTGGCCGGGAGCGTGAGCACGTCGTCGGCCGAGTCGTGCCCGGTGGTGATCGTCGCCGTAGCGGAGACGATGGTCGTTCCGTCGATGTCGGCAACCGTCAGCGACGGGTCGACGGCGACGGCGCTGCCTCCTTCAACGAACGCCGGTGACGCTCCGCTGGTGGTGATGGTCGGCCGGTCGTTGACGGCCGTCACGCTGACCGTCCCGCTGACGGTGTTGCTCACTTCGGGCCCGTCGTCGACCTGGACCTCGATCGTGCGAGTGGCGGTGGAGGGCCCAGCGGTGTTGGCGTTGCGATACCGAACCGAGCGCAGGATCGCCTGGTAGGCCGCGAGCGGTGCGTTCCCCGTGAAGGTGAGTACGCCGGTCGTCGTGTCGAACGTGCCGATGATGTCGGGCTGGGCGGTGAAGGTGAGTCGGTCCTCCACGGCTACGAGTCCCGTCGTGATGCTTGCCGTGGCGCTGACGAGGTTCGGGCTGTCGACGTCGGCGACGGTGACGCCGGGGACGACGAGTTCGCCGGTCGCGGTGTCCTCGATGTAGGTCGACGACGTGCCGCCGCCAGCCAGCACCGGCGCGTCGTCGACCACGCTCACGGCGACCGGCCGATCCGCCGAGGCGCCGAAGACGTCGCCGTCGTTGGCACGGAAGACCACCTGACGGGTCGCAGACGAGAGGGCGCTGCCGGGGTTGCGGAACGTGACCGATCGCAGGACCGCCTGGTAGTCGGCGACCGTCGCGTCGCCGGTGAGCGAGAGGACGCCCGACGCGGCGTCGTAGCTGCCGGTAATGCCCGCTTGGGCGGTGAACGCGAGCACGTCGGCTGCATCAAAGCCAGCGCCGATGGCGACGGTGGCGCTGGAGAGTCGATCATCGTCGGCGTCGGTCACGGTGAGACCGGGATCGACGGCGACCGGTGCCCCGCCCTCGGTGAAGGTGGTCGTCGCGCTGCCGAGCGTAAGAACCGGCGCGTCGTTGACCGGCCGCACCGTGATGCGCACCGTCTTCGTCGGCGCTTTGGCGCGCCCGTCCGAGGCGGAGTAGGTGAATTGGTCTTCGCCGGCAAAGTTCGCGGCCGGCGTGTACGTGCGACGTGCCGGCCCCGGTCCAGCCGTGAGCGTGCCATGCGACGGCCCGTCAAGGATGGTGAAGGCCAGCGAGTTGCCGTCAGGGTCGGTGGCGGGCAAGACGATCTCGACCGGCGTGTCTTCGTCGGTCGTTACCGACTTGTCGCTGGCGACCGGCGCCTGATTGAGATCGAGGTTGGTCGGTGCTGAAAAGGTCAGCTGCAGGGTGGGCGGCGTCGGCGCGTCGTCGACCTGATCCGCAAGGTAGCCGTCTCCACAGATCGCAAAGGCGCGAGCCAGCATCCACGCCATGAAGGACTTCGTGCGCCCCTCGGCTTTGGCCCGGGCGGCTGCGGCAACTTCGTCTGGGCGCGACAGGAAGCAGCCCAGCCCGGTGATCTGCCGGTTCGTGAACTCCATCAGCCCGTTGGGGTTGTAGGTGTTGGGCACGGGCGTGCCGGTCTCACTCACGACATCACCGAGCGCAGTGAAGCTGCCGTCTTTGCCACCGGTTGAGCTGGCCGAGAGCAGCAGGTTGGGCGTGCCTTGGATCGCGGCGACAAAGGCGCCCGACTTTGGGGCGTCAACCTCGACCTTGAAGGTGACCGACGGGTGCGCACCCATCAGCTTGCGAAGCGCGGTGGCGGTGACGAGCTGCCGCTCCAGACGCCCATCGGTGCGGGCGTTGAGGCCGACGCTGATGGCGGTGTCTCCCCGGAACTCGGTGCCGGCTCCGGCCAGGTAGATGAGCACGTCGCGGCAGCCGTGGTCCTTGATGGCCTTCGCGACGAACTGCGCCGGAGTGCCGTCCGCCGTGCGGTACCGAGCCGTGAAGAACCCGGGGTTGGCGACGGCAAGTTCATGGAGCACCGCGCCGAGCGCAGCCCGGGTGGCGTCGACCGGTCCAGCGTCGAAGAAGTCTCCGAGCGTGTCGCTGATGCGGATCGCGCATGAGCCCTCTTCCACGAGGAGCCGGGCGGCTTCCCGGCGGGCTTCCAGCGCCTCAGGGCTCGACGCCAGCGTGAGCGGCAGCGGCGGGACGGCCTTGGCGTTGGCCCGCGCCGCGCGAGCAGCAGTTGGTCCGGAGGTCACCGCGCCCGGGCTCGTCGTCCACGAGCGGACGAACGCGCGATAGCGCGCGTCGCGGTAGGCCGCGAAGTTCGCCAGGAAGTGCGGGAGTTTGGTGCCGATCAGCGGCGGCCAGTCGATCAGCTTCGACGTCTGCACCCGCCCGGTGCTGCGACCGACGAGCACCACGCGGCCAGGGTGCTCATAGGCCTGGTACGGGGCGCGGTCCTCATAGAAGAACCAAGCGGACTCGCCGGTGGCCGTGAGGACGACCGGTGCCGGAATCACGTCGACCCCTGCGCCGCGCAGCACGCCGCGAGCGGGCGTCGTTCCCTTCGGGGTGGTCCCACCTGGACCGGCCTGACGGATCTTCGTTCCCTGCGGGACGGGCGTCAGTTTGCGGAACAACACCACCGGGCTTTGGCGCTTCTGGAGCCCAAGCGCACTGATAGCCCGCTTTTCTGCCTGAACCTGTGACACCGCAGCGGTCGCAGTCGGGGCCACGAAGACCGGGGCGAGCAGGACGACGGAGGCAAGGCGCAAGGCCAGGCGAATTCTTGGAACAGACATGTGATGGGTGCGTCGGCGTGGGATTGGGCCACACCGCTCCGTGACCGTATCCCACGCGTCAACGGAAGCCTGGGCGGCTTGATCCGGATGGACAAATGGCGTGCATCCCCCACGTTTTTCTCCCAAACGGCGTGTTGTGGGCGATACTCGGGGAGTGGTGACCGATTCGTCCCTGACCCGCCGCCGGCTCCTGCGCAATGGTGCCGCAGGAACCGCCGCGATCTACCTGGCCTCGCGCTGGGAGGTGCTCGACAGCGCTGCACTCGGTGCGCCGCTGTCGCCGGTGATGCGCCGGTCGACGTGGGTCGCGTTGACGGGCTCGACGGTCGTCGCCGGCGGCCACTCCCTGCGGGTCGTTGACGTCGCCGACCTCCCGATCGCAACCGCGATTCCTGCACTCCAGGGGCATGACGGCGCCTTCGTCGTGCGCTTCAGCGGAGCCGCCGGGCTGCCCGCGGGCACCGTGCCGGTGGCCGGCAATGGAGGACTCGCCGCCTCACTCTTCATCGCAGCCGTTGAGGGCGCCACCGCCACGCAGCGCTACGAGGCCGTGATCGACCGCACCATCCGCATCGCGGGCATCAACGAGGAGGGCTCCCCCACACCGGTCGAGCCGTCGGCCGTTCGCGTCGCCCAGACGCTCGGCCCGGTCCTGCCCGCGCTCCGGACTCCCGTGACGCCGCGCCTGGTGTCGACGAGCCTGCGGCGAGGATCGTCATCGCGCCGCGCAACGGCCGAGGTCGTGCTCGCCCAGACCCGCGACGTCGTTTCCGTCCGCGTGAGCCTGCTCCGCGGCCGGACCGCCATCGCACGCGCGTCGTCGCAGGAGCGCACGCCCCACCGACTGCGTCTGCGACTGCTGAGCGGGAGCGAGCTGCGCCCCGGGCGCTATCGCCTCGTCGTCCGGATGACGGCTCGTGACGGTCGCGTCACGACGGTGCGCCGCTCCGTCAAGCTGCGCTGATGTTCGAGTCGTTCACGGCTGAGCTCTTCTCCCCGGACGATCCCGAGGGGTGGACGGTCCTGCTGCCCGACGGCCAACACGTGGAGTTGCGCGTCTTGAGCACCGACGTGCGAGGTGATCCCAGGCCGTTCTCGGTGCGTTTCGCCGGACCGCTCGAGCCTCGCCTGCCGCAGGCGACCTTTGAGATCCACCACGAGCCAATCGGCCGCACCGCGTTGTTCCTGGTGCCGTCCGCCCAAACGCCAGACGCGATGCAATACGAGGCCGTCTTCGGCTGAGATCCTCTGAGCCTGGTTACGCCGAGTTCGGCTTGGCGCGCGGAGCGTCCGGTATGCCCGTCGGTGGCCGCTCGAGAAAGAGGTGGATGCCATTTGGGTCCTCTGCAGCCAGGGCGAATCCGAGCCGCCGGTAGAGGCGCTGCGCCGGGTTCATCCGCTCGACGTAGATCGTGACGGGCAGGCGAGTGGCGTCAGCCTCTCGGATCACACTCCCCAGCAGTTGGCTCCCGACACCTTGCCCGCGGAAGTCCGGCAGCAGTGCCACATCGACCACCCTGAACTGGTCGCTCCACCTCCCGACGATCAAGCGCCCCGCTGCAACACCGCCGACGAGCACCACATCAAACGTCGTGTTGACGTAGTGCCGTTCGTAGTGGAGCGTCTGAAAGGTGAACTGCTGTTCCAGAAAGGCCGCCTTCTCCGCCGTGCTGAAGGGCACGTCAGCGAGCTCTTCTTCACGAGTACTGGCGTAGACGCGGGAGAGGAACGGCCGATCTTGTGGCGTGACGGGCCGCAGCGCGACGCCGAGCGCCACGTCCGGGTTCACGTGCGTGGCGGGAAGACGCCTTGGAGCGCGATACAGAAGTTGAGCGTCAGGACCGGCGGCATGTTGTTATGCGGCTGGCTCCCGCCCGCCACGCTCAGCGTCTGCGCGTTGAGGTCGACCCGGCTCGTCGCGCTGTCTGACTGGTAGGGCAGCCCGGGTTGGGCACGCGTCAGCACGCGATCTGCCGCGGGCGCGGCAAGCTCTGCCGGGTCCAACGCACCGTTCATGGTGTGGGCGTGGGACGGCATTTCGGACTGCAGCAGCGTCACGTTCTCGGTGCCACGCGTCTCTCCTTCGAAGACATCTGAGAGCCCCGGCCCCTGGCCTTGGTGAATCGCCCCTTGGCCCTGCAGATCCGGGAGCGCGAACGTCGACATGCCGTTGCCCCCATACATCGTGCCCAGCAGCGAGAACAGCGCCGTGTTCTGCGACAGCGGCAGGATCTGGCCGTCACAGAAGGCCCAACCGGAGGGTGGGAAGTTGAACCCGAAGGTCCGGATCTCAGCAACGAAAGGATCGGTCATGTCGGTGAAGGGAAGACCCCGTAAAGGCTGATGATGTAGCTGATCGCGAGCACCGGATGCCGGTTCTCGTGCGGCTGAGACCCACCGACCGCGCCGACGGCGTCGGCCGGGAAGGTGGCGACCGGGGAGTCGCGGAGGTACATCCGGATGTCGCTGGGCTGAGCCAGGACCTTGTCTTGCGCGTTTCCAGTGGCGCCCGCCGCCGTCGAGGCCAGGAACGGATGGGTGTGAGAGGGAATCTGCGACGCGGTGAGCGTCACCGACTCCGTCCCGAACTGCTCTGAAATCTGGTACGCCTGAAGCCCGGGGCCTTGGCCTTGGTGGACGGGCGAGCGCCCACGCAGGTCGGGGAGCGCAAACGTCGACTCACCGTCTCCGCCGTAGGTCGTGCCGATCAGCTGGAAGAGCGTCTCGTTCTCCGAGATCGGCTGGAGCTGGCCGTTGCAGAACTCCCACCCCGCTGGCGCGAAGTTGCCGGCAAACATCCGGATTTCTCCTACGTACGGCATGTTAGTTCTGACTCGGGAAGATGCCCGTGAGTGCGATGCACCACATCAGGACGAGGCTGGGCGGTCGGTTCTCATGGGCCTGGCTGCCACCGACGTTCGAGATCGTGCCAGGGTGAATCGACACGAGATCGGCAGGCGGGCCGTACAGGTTGTTGGCACCCGCCAACAGGCCGATGCTCGGCTGATCACCGGTCTTGGTCGAGCCGCGCGCCGCATGGTTGTGCTGCGGCAGCTCGTTGATGGTCACGGTGTGCGCCTCTTGACCAAACGCCTGCCCCTGCGTGAACGAGCCGCCCCGGTGAATTGGGGACCGGCCTCGCATGTCCGGCAGCGCGAAGTTGGTCTGGCCGTTCCCGCCGTACTGCGTGCCGAGCAGGGAGAACAGCGCCTGGTTTTGGTTGATCGGAAGCAGCTGGCCATTGCACTGCGCCCAGTTTTTCGGCGCGAAGTTGAAGCTCATCAGGCGCAGCTCGCCGAGAAAAGGAGTGTCAGACATGGTGAGAACGCCGACCGCACTCCGCGACATGCGGGACGGCGACGGCACCAACGTACACCGCGCAGAGGACGCCGTGGACAACTTTCGTCAGGCGTCCCATCACCGTCCAAAACGCGCTCGTCCAGCCGGCGAATCAGGCCGGCGCGAGCGTCCGAGCGAGGTCGTGCCGCGAGGTGATGCCGAGCTTGCGGTACGACGCACTGAGGTGAACCTCGACCGTCTTCGGTGTGACGAACAGCCGCTGCGCAATGTCTCGGTTCGTGAGTCCCTCGGCGGCGAGTGCGGCGACGCGCTTTTCGCTGGCCGTCAGCGACTCGCTCCCACCGAGCGAGGTGGGGCGCGGGCGGCTGCCCGTCGCGTGGAGTTCCGTCCGCGCCTCTGTCGCGAGCCCGGCGGCGCCGCAGCGCTCGGCCAGCTCTACGGCGAGCCGCAGTGGCTCGCGCGCGTCCGTTGGCTGCCGCATCCGCCGACGAAGCGCTCCCAGCGCCAACAGCGACTTGGCGAACTCGAGCCGCGCTGGCGAGCCCTCCAGCACCGCCACCGATTCCTCAAGCAAGGCAAGGCCACCGTCGCGGCGCAGCACGCCGGCAACGCGCAGGCTGCGGCCAACGGTGCCGGGCGCCCCCCACGCGCGGGCGTGGACGAGTTCCTCGTCGGCGAGCACGATCGCCTCTTCGGTGCGGCCGAGGTGATCGAGGGCGGTGGCGCGCAACCCGCGCCATGGCACCCACGCGGGGTTCACGAGTCGCCCGACCGATTCGCCGTAGTGCTCCGTTCGAGCGAGTGCTTCTTCGGCCCGGCCCTCGGCGAGGAGCAGCTCGATCTCGCTGCGCATCCAGAGGTGCCCGGCGTCGTGGCGGTCGTACTGCGCAGCGGGGCGAGCACCCAGCTCTTTGCGCGCGCCAGCGACGTCGCCCTGCTCGAGCCGCGCCAGCGCGATCGTCGACGTGAAGTACGCCCCGTCGACCGGCACTTTGCCCCAGAGCGCGAGTTCGTTGAAGCCGGTCCGCAGCAGCAGCTCGGCTTCGGCGAGTTCGCCGCGCCGCAGGATCGTGATGCCGTTCCACAGGTGCACGCAGGAGATCGCGAAGAGCGAGCCCCCGCGGTGGGAGTCGACCAGCAGGCGATCCCAATGCGTGCTGGCCTCCAGCAAGTCGGCCAAGAAGAGCACGCCGACCGCGGGGACGGTGAGAAAGCCGTTGTCGGCCTCCACGAGGGTCTCGTCGGCGAGGGCCTCGCGGGCCAGCGCCGCACACTCCTGCACCGATCCGCCCGTCAGCGCCCACTCCCACGCCGTGAGCGCGGCGAGCATCTTGTCGCCCGGACCTGGGCCGAACTCGCGCGTGCGGTAGCGCTGCAGCCGCTCGATCATGTCTGGCTCGCAGACGCCAAAGAGCGTGGTCCCGAGTTCGAGCGCCTCGAGAACGTCGGCCACGTCGGCCTGCTCAGCCGGCAGCGCCGCTCTCGTCGCTCGAGCGAACTCCGCCGCCTGGCGAGCCTCTCCGGTGAAGATCAGCGACTGCGTGAGCATCGGTGCGGCGGCCAGTTGCGCCTCGGGGTCGTCGGTCGTCGCCAGCGCGGCCCTCAGGTGCTTGACGGCGTCCGGCCCGCTCGTGAGTGCCTCCGCCATCCCGAGTTCCAGCAGCAGGCCAGGGCGCTGCGCTTCGGGCGCCGGCTCCTCGATCGCCCTGCGCAGGTAAGAGACGGCGCCGTCCGGGGCGCCTTGGCGCGAGGCCTCGCGCGCGGCGCGGACCAACCGGTCAACCACCCAGGTCTGCGACGCACGAGCCATGGTGAGCAGGTGCGCGGCGACATGTTCGTCGTCAGCCCCGCCCTCGATCATCACCGCGGCCGCGCGGGCGTGCTCAACCTCCTTTTCGGTAGCGGTGAACTGCTCGTAGACCGCGTCGCGCACCAGCGGGTGGACGAACCCCAGCGGAGTGTCCGAGGTCAAGATCTCGGCTCGGGCGAGTTCGCCTGCAGCCGTGGCCGTCTCGGCCTGGCCCAGCCCGGCGAGCGCGGCAATCGTCGGGAGGTCGGCCCCGTCGCCCAGGACGGCGACGGCGCGTGCGACCGCCGTCGCTGACGCAGGCAGCCGGCCGAGGCGCAGCAGAACGGTGCGAGCGACGGCGTGAGAGCCAATGTCTCTGACGAGCGGGGCGCTGGCATCGACGGGCTCGACCCCGTCGACCTCGAGCGCACTGAGGAGCTGCCCGAGCAGCAGCGGGTTGCCACCGGTGGCTTCGTGGCACGCCGCCGCGAACTGGTCTTCGGCGTCGGCTCTGAGTCGCTCGCGGACGAGCTCGGCGACGCCTTCGGCCGTGAGCGGGCCGGGGCGAATCGACTCCACGCTGGGCGCGTGGGCGATCTCGGCGAGCAGCGCGGGGTCGGTTCCCAGGTCGCCGGTGCGTACGGTGGCCGCCAGCAGCACGGGCTGGCCTTCGAGGCGGCCCGCCAGGTAGGCGATGAACCGCAGCGAGGCCCGGTCGCACCACTGCAGGTCGTCGATGGCCAGCAAGAGCGGCTGTTCCTCCCCGAGGTTCAGCGCCAGCCAGTAGAGCGCGTGCAGGGTGGTGAATCCGGCGTCGGCCTGGGGCTCGTCACTCACCGGGTCCGCCGGTGGGCCAAACGCCGCCTCGGCCGGGCCCGCGGGGCCGGCCAGGAAGCGGTCGCGATCGGGCCCGGCGACGTGCGCCTCGAAGAGCTGCCGGACGAGCCCAAAGGAGAAGAGCTGCTCGAGTTTGCTCCCGCGGGCGCTGAGCACGCGCAGCCCCTGGTGAGCGGCTCGGCGCCGCAGCTCCGCGAGGAGGCGTGACTTCCCCACACCTGGGGCGCCTTCGATCAGCGCGACGCCGCCGTCGCCGGCGCGCGTACGCGCCACGAGCCCGTAGAGCGCGTCGATCTCACGGCTGCGCTCCACAAGCGACGACTGCATTGCGCCAGTTTAGGCGGGCATCACCCCAGAACGAGCGAAGCCCCGCACCTGCGGGGCTTCATGCGAGAGGGGTGAGCGACGGGGCTCGAACCCGCGACCGCCTGGACCACAACCAGGAGCTCTACCAACTGAGCTACGCCCACCGCGCCGAGCGGATAATAGCGAGGCCGGCGATCGGCAGCGATCTGCCTGGACTCGAGGCGTCAGCCGGCGGGCTTTACCGCGCCGACGAACTGCATCAGGCCGCGGATTTCGCGGTGCACGGCGATCATGCCGGCGCTTCGCAGGGCGTGGACGATCTGCTCCGGCCCGAACCAGCGAAATCCCGAAAGCGGTCGTCCGAGATCGATGAGTGGCCGCAGCGGCGTTGGGGCTCGATGGCACGTCGTGAGGATCGCCACTCGCCCGCCGGGGGCAAGGACGCGGGTCAGCTCTTCAATCACGTCGAACGGGCGGTCGACGAGGTAGAGCGTCCCGAAGCAGGACACGGCGTCGAAGGCACCGTCAGCGAACGGCAGCAGGCCACCGTCGGCGCGCACGTAGGCGACGTTCGGCGCGGAGGTGTCGGCGACGGCGCGCTCGAGCATGCCGCGTGCGGCGTCGACGCCGACCGCCAGGCCGCTCGGCCCAATCGTCTCCACGAGCCGGCGCAGCGTGTTGCCGGGGCCGCAGCCGACGTCGAGGACGCGGTCGCCTTCGCGCAGCTTCAGGAGGACGCGCATCTTGTCGGCCTCGTCGGCCTCGGAGATCCCGGCCGTCGCCGCACCAAACAAGATCGGGCGCCAGGCACGCTCGTAGATCGTCGGCAGCACCGAAGACTCCATCAGCGCCTGCGACCGGGAGCGCGACACGCCGTCATCACCGAGCGTGTCGAGGTAGCCGGCGTGCTGCTTGGCCACGGCTCGATCACCGATGAGTGCTCGCACCGCGGCGATCGCGTCTCCTTCACGCCACGGCGCCGCCGCCGGCGGTGGCGCACTTGCGGCGGGTGCGCGGCGAGCGCGAGAGGTCGACGTGGCCTTCGTCACCGGCTCAGCGTAGATCCGTCGACGCGCCAGGCGTGGAAGGTTGCTGGCAACGGTGGGCGTCCCGAGCACCCCCGGAGGGATTCGAACCCCCGACCCGCAGAGTAGAAATCTGCCGCTCTATCCAACTGAGCTACGGGGGCTCGCACCGGCTTATCGGGGCGCCCGGATTTGAACCGAGGACCTCCTGTTCCCAAAACAGGCGCGCTACCAAGCTGCGCCACGCCCCGTGCGGTCCGTACAGCGTACGCGGCTTGGGGGCAGATTCGCGGCACGCCTCCTGCAGCCGCATCTGAGCGTCCGCCAACTGGACGCTTTGAGACCTGGCGCGAAAGCGGCCAGAACCTCGCTCAAGTCCCTGAAATGCCGAAAGCTGGACGGACAGAGGAGTGCCGTCGCTCACGTCCAGTTCCCAAGTGCGCACCGGACCAAGTGACGCGCGACGCGCGACTCGACCGGGCTTGACACTAAAAAAGTGTGCGTTGGACGGGTGTCCGATGGTTGCGGCCGAAATGGACGCGCGTTGGATGCCCTAGCCGCAAAGCGTCCAGACGAAAGCGCAAGGACTCGCTTCACACCTCCCGCACACCGATGAGAGATCAACGCAACGATCTCCAAATGGGTGGCACGGACGTCATCCACGTTGCGAGCGAGACCAAAGATGCGGGCACGGACGACCACACTCTTCATCGCCATGGCGCTAGCCGCCGGGCTCACCAGCGCGAGCCCGGCGGCTGCCGCCACCTCCTGCGCCAACGCGGACGCCGCACCGGGAACGGTGTCGTCGGCGCTGCTGCGCGAGGCCACCCTCTGCCTCCTCAACGAGGAGCGCTCCGCCGAAGGCGTTGGCGCCCTCAAGGCCCACAAGAAGCTTGAGAAAGCCGCCTTCCGCTTCTCTAAGGAGATGGTCACGGACCGGTTCTTCGACCACGTCTCCCCGAGCGGCTCGACCCTCAGCACTCGCGTGAAGAAGGTCAAGTACACCAAGGGCGCACGCTCCTGGGCGCTGGGCGAGAACATCGGCTGGGGCACCGGCGGCCGCGCCACGCCCGCCTCGATGGTTGAGGCCTGGATGGACTCCCCCGGCCACAAGCGCAACATTCTCGATCCGACGTTCAAGGAGATCGGCATCGGGATTGTCGCCGGCGCTCCCGTCGCCACCGCAGCCTCCGCGGGCGCGACCTACACCACCGACTTCGGCTTCCGCTCCTAAGCGCGCCACCATGCCGCTCCCCAGCGGAGCGGGACGGCCCCCACGGGCCCTCGAATGCTGGTGACTCGGTTTTCTGGGGATCGAGCTATCGTCAGAGACACATGCGAGCGGTATCCAAATCCCAAGGCGGCCTCGTCCACGGCGTGACGGTCGGAGACTTCAAGCTCACGGTCGACGAGCCGGCCGATCGCGGGGGCACGCACACGGGCCCCAGCCCGCTCGAACTTCTCGCCGCCTCGCTGGTGAGCTGCACCGCCATCACGATGCAGCTCTATGCCAAGCGCAAAGGCTGGAACCTCGACGATTTGGAGGTCGAGGTCGACTTCCAGCCCGCCGAGCGCGGCGCACTGACGCAGTTCGAGATGATCCTCGGCTTCCCCGAGCACCTCACCGATGCCCAGGTCGAGAAGCTCACCGTGATCGCGGCGAAGTGCCCGATCCACCGCACGCTCGAGGGTGAAGCCATCTTCAGTGAACGCGTCGAACGACGGGCCAAGGCCAAGGCGTGACGCCCCAGCGGCCTAGCTCACTTCCCTCGGACGCGACCTTGTCGGCCCTCCTCGAAGGCGCCGACCACCACGACCTGCACATCTGGCGGCCGATGGACGGCGACCGGCCCGCCTCGGTGCTCGTGCCACTCCTCACCGGTGACGGCGAACTGCGCGTGCTGCTCACGTTGCGCGCCGCCGGCCTCAACAACCACGCCGGCCAGTACTCCTTTCCCGGCGGTCGACCTGAGCCCCACGACGCCGACGCGCTCGCGACGGCGCTCCGCGAAGCGCACGAGGAGGTCGGCGTCGCCGCCGACGGCGTGCGCATCGTCGGCCGTCTCCCCGAGACCACGACCTACAAGACGGGCTACGCGATCAGTCCGTTTGTCGGCGTGATCGACGCCTCCCCTACCTGGGTCGCCCAGGCCAGCGAGGTGGCGGAGTTCGCCGAGCCGCGCCTGGCCGATCTCATCGCCAACCGGCAGGTGCACCCGATCACACGCGGCGAAGACGGCATCACCGTCCACATGCCCGTCTTCCCCCTTGGCCCCGATCGCGCGGTCTGGGGCGCGACCGCGCGCATCCTTGACGTGCTCCTGGCTCGGCTCGCGCCGATCATCGACGCGGTCGCCCCAGACGGCGCACCGTACGAGGCCGTGCAAGCCCTGCCCAGCGCCTGAGCCAGTCCGCGTCCGCGCGGCCGCCGCGCGGTCGTCGCCTGCCGCGTGACGGCGACTCGGGGGCCGCGCTCCTGCGCTACAGGTGGATGCCTCGCAACAAGGCCGCGACAACGCGCTGCTCGATCGTGCCCTGCGAGTCCGTGCGGTTCGTGGCGTCGCCGATCGCGGCGCGCGAGTCGGGGAAGACGTTGTAGCCCAGGTGCTTGACGCGGTCGGCGAACCGCGGCGTCGTGGCATGCAGGAACTGCGAGACGCTGCCGACCTTCGTGTCGACCGTGCGCTTGCGATCGACGATGGCGCCGATGATCATGTCGGCCGCCTGCTCCGGCTGGATCGCCGGGAAGTAGTCGTAGGAGCGCGTCGGCGCGATCATCGGCGTGCGGACGAGCGGCATGCGGATCGAGGAGATCAGCACCTTGTCGCTGATCATCTCCGAGTTGATCACCTGGCTGAACGCGTCCAGCGCCGACTTCGATGCGATGTAGGCGGAGAACCGCGGGACGAGCGTCGTGACGCCGATGGTCGTGACGTTGACCACGCTGCCGCTGCCCTGCTCCACCATGCCCGGCAAGATGCCGAGGGTGAGGCGCACGGGCGCGAAGTAGTTGAGGTGCATCGTCCGCTCGAAGTCGTGGAAGCGGTCGTAGCTGAGCGCAACGGAGCGGCGGATCGAGCGGCCGGCGTTGTTGATCAGGATGTCGACCTGGTGGTCGGCCGTGACGTCCTTGACGAGCTGGTCGATCGCCTCAAGGTCGGACAGATCGCACGGGTAGACGTGGGCGGTGCCGCCCTGCTCCTCGATCTCGTGCTGGACCTCTTCGAGCTTCTCGCGCGTCCTGGAGACGAGCAGCGGCACGCCGCCGGCCGCAGCGATCTTCAGCGCGGTCGCCTTGCCGATGCCTGAGGAGGCACCCGTCACGAGCGCCACCTTGCCATTCAGCGCGGCCTTCTGCTTGCGGCCCACATGCGTGCGCACGGGCGCCATGTGCTGGTCCCAGTACTCCCAGAGGCGGCCCGCGTAGTCCTCGACCTCAGGCGGGTCGATGCTCGCGGCGGCCAGGAGGCGGCGGGATTCGCTGCTGTCGAAGACGGGCGCCAGGGCGAGCTCGCCGACCACCTCGTCCGGGATCCCGAACGGCTCGGTGGTGAGCTTGCGGAACGGGCGCAGTGCTTTGCCACGCAGCGCCACGTCATAGAACTCGTCGGGGATGAGGCCCATCACGCGCCGGTCGACGGCGACGGTGATCTGCGGGGCGCCAGCGGCGCTGGCAAATGCGTTCCACACGTCGACGACGCGCTGGGGCGCCGGGTTGGTCAGATGGAATGCACGGCCGTCGAGCCCGGGGAGCAGACCAAGGTGCGCGATCGCCTCGGCGACGTAGTCGACCGGAACGATGTTGGTGTCGCCAATGTCGGGCGTCATCAGCGGAACGAACGGCGGAACCAGCGACTTCAGTCGCCGCAAAATCGGGAAGAGGTAGTACGGCCCGTCGACCTTGTCCATCTCGCCCGTCCACGAGTTGCCGACCACGATCGACGGACGGTAGACCCGCCACGGCACGTCGTTCTCCTCGCGCACGATGCGCTCGGACTCGAACTTCGTCCGGTGGTAGGCCGTCGGGAGTTCCTGACCCTCGTCGAACATGTCCTCGCGGAACACGCCGTCGTAGCGGCCCGCGATCGCGATCGAGGAGACATGGTGGAAGCAGCCGGCTTCCATGTCTCCGGCGGCGTCAACGGCGTGGCGCGTGCCGTAGACGTTGGAACGAGCGTTGTCGGCCGCGGAGGCCGACAGGTCGTAGAGCGCGGCGAGGTGGAAGAAGTGGTCGATCTCACCGGCGTGCTCGTTGATCCACGTCTTGTCGATGCCCAGCGACGGAGCATCGAGATCACCCACCACGGGGTGCACTCGGCCGCGCGCATCGGAGGGCCACTTCTCGATCAGCGCATCGAGTTTGGGCAGCGATGCCTCACGCACGAGCAGATGCACATCGGCATCGGTATCTCGCAGCAGGACCTCGACGAGGTGGCGGCCGATGAGGCCGGTGGCGCCGGTCAGGAAGATCGACATAGCTTCTCCATCGGGGGTTCGCCGCCCACCATATACCGGAGCGCCACGGGGCTCTGTGCGGGTGCTTCCTGGCGCGGTCGCAGCCGGGCGCTGGCCGCGCCCAGCGGCCAGCGCTACCGGCGCGGGCTCCAACGAAACAGCCGCACCGCGAGGACGGCAGACGCAACGCCCCAGGCCGCGACCACGGCGAGGTTCGCCCAATCCGGTGTGCCCGCTCCTGAAGGATCAAACACCGCCGCGAGCGCCACCAGGAACGGCCGCAACGGGAAGACCCCGGCAATCGTGGCGAGTCCCTCTGGGATCTCCGGGATGAAGACGCCAGAGATGAAGTAGAGCGGGAAGATCGAGAGGTTCGCGATGGCCGAGGCGGAGTCGCCGTTGGGCACGAGCGCGGCCACCAACGTGCCCAGCGCGCAGAAGGTGAGCGCGCCGACCACGAGCGTGAGCAGCAACTCGGGGAGCCGCGCGACCTGTACCTCGGCCCCGAACAGCACCATCGAGAGTGCGATCACCAGCACGCTCATCAGGAGGGCCAGCAGCACGCCGTTGCCGATGATTCCGCCAAGGATCACGGCCGGCGAGACGGGAGTGCCCCGCTTGCGCTTGAGCTCGCCGGTGTCGCGGCGAATCGCCAGCGACGTCACCAGCCCGACGAACGTCGTCCCGACGACCGAGAAGACCAGGATCTGCGCGAGCTGGAACTGGATGGCCGGCACGCTGCCGGTCGACAGGTCGTACGTCTCGTTGCCGTAGACGGCCCCGAAGATCACCAAGAACATCACGGGGAAGATGAACGTGAACCCTGCGGCGGCCGGGTTGCGGAAGAACGCTTTGCGCTCCCAGCCGATCTGGCGAAACGTCAGTGCGAGATCACGCATCGGCGAGTTCCTTCCCCGGCGCGGACTGGAGGCCAGCGTCGTCGATCAGCGAGAGGTAGGTGTCTTCAAGTGAGGGCCGCGCGACGGCGAGTTCGCCGAGCGCGACGCCGTGGTGGACGGCCCAGCTGGTGAGCTCGTGCAGGGCGGTCGTCGGGTCGACGGCCTGCAGCTCGTAGCTCGACGGCCCCTCGAGCCGTCGCAGTCCGAGGACGGCCGGCGGTGCCAGGCCCTCGGGCAGGGTGAAGCTGATGCGGGTAAGGCCGGAGCGGGCCGCCAGCTCCGCGGGGGTGCCGCTCTCGACGACCTGCCCGGCGGAGAAGACGACGACACGATCGGCCAGCGCCTGCGCCTCGTCGAGGTAATGCGTCGTCAGCAGCACGGTCGTGCCGCCGGTCGCGAGCGCCTGGACGATGTCCCACGCCTGCCGGCGAGCCTGAGGGTCGAAACCGGTGGTGGGCTCATCGAGGAAGAGCAGCTCAGGGTTACCGACCATGCCGAGCGCGAGATCCAGCCGGCGCTGCTGGCCGCCGGAGAGACGCTTCACCCGCTCGGCCGCCTTCTCGGTGAGGCCGACGAGCTCGAGCAGCTCATCCGGATCACGGGGCGACGGGTAGAAGCTCGCGTGCTGCGTGAGCACCTCGCGGCATGTGAGGAAGCGATCGATGCCGCACTCTTGGAGCACGATGCCGATCCGGCGCCGCAGCGCGCGCGGGGCGCCAGCCGGGTCGTACCCGAGCACCTTCACGTCGCCGGAGTCGCGAGCGAGGTAGCCCTCGAGAATCTCGACCGTGGTCGTCTTCCCCGCCCCGTTGGGGCCAAGGATCGCGAGGACCTCGCCGCGCTCCACCGTGAGATCGATGCCTCGGACGGCTTCGAAACTGCCGAACCGCTTGTGCAGTCCGGAGACCTCGATGACGGGGGAAGTCACGGCGAAGGACCCTAGCCGCGATCGCGAGCGAGCAGCTCGGCGATGGCGGCGTCGGCCGCAGCGGCCCAGGCCTGCGCGTCGGCCGGATCGGTCTCGAGGATCTCGAACGGGATCTCGTTCTTGCGGCACATCTTCTCGATCACCGCGCGGCCCTCAGCGAGCACCTCGTCCGGCAGAGTGCCGACTCCCTCGTAGATCACGCCGCGCACCGTGGTGTCGATCGTGCGCTCAAGCATCATGTGGAGCCGCGTGCCGTGCAGCGCCGCGACGCGCTCGGCGTCGTCACCGGTCGCGGTGCCGAGCGCCCAAACGAGGATCGTCACGTGCTCGCAGGCATACCGGAGCGTGACGATCCGGTCGGGATCGGCCAGCAGGAACTCGGCGCCAACGGCCTCGATCTCGGCGCGTCGCTCTGGCCTGCGCGACGCGATACGCACGGCGTCGCCGCGCTCGCGAAGCAGCGATGCCAGTGCCAGGCCGCGCTCACCGCCACCAACGATCAGTGCGCGCATCGGGCCTCCACGTCGTCGCTCAAGAGGCGCCGAACACCAGGCTGGCCGGGGTATTGGGGACGATCCACGGCCGCGACTCTAGCCCTCGATCGTCCTCTACGTCGTGGCCCTGGGAGACGGGAACCGGGCACCCCGCCGCCGCGCGTTTAGACTGCCGCCTCAGACCATGGGGTACGCCGACGAGCTCGAACGCAACGATGCCGCGCTGTTCAAGCGCGGAGACGCCGGCCGACTGCATGTCGGAACGCTGCTGATCTTCGACGGCCCACCGCCCACGGCCGACGAACTCCGCACCCACGTGCGCGCCCGTCTCTCTGCCTCGCCCCGCACGCGCCAGCGCGTCGTCGACCCGCCGATCGGGCCGCTGCGCTGGATCGACGACCCGACGTTCAACCTCGACTACCACCTGCGCCGCGCCGCGCTACCGCGCCCGGGCACCGACGAGCTGCTCGAACGCAACGTCGCTCGCATCCTCTCCACCCCGCTCGACGTGACCAAGCCACTTTGGGAGCTGTGGGTCATCGAGGGCCTGGCGCGTGGCAACTTCGCGATCCTCGCCAAGACGTCGTACGCGCTCGTCGAGAAGGGCGTCGCCGTCGACCTCGTCACCGCACTCTTTGCCGACCGCCCGTCGCAGGAGGCACTGCGGTGGCTCCCCCGCCCCGCGCCGTCCGACGCCCAGCTCGCCGCCCTCGGCGC
>JAUMFO010000064.1:0-15093 GCA_032119795.1 Solirubrobacteraceae bacterium | reverse complement strand
TCGGTCGACTGATCGGCGCCGGGGAGGACTACCTCCGCGCGCTGACCGAGCGCTTCGGAAGCCTGGATCTGTCTGGCATCAACGTGGCGCTCGACTGCGCCCACGGCGCGACCTACAAAATCGCCCCGGAGATCTTCCGTCGACTCGGCGCCAACGTCACGGCCATCGCGACGTCGCCGGACGGCGAGAACATCAACGCTGGCGTTGGTTCGACCCACCTCGACCCGCTCATTGCCCTGATGGGCGAGGGCAAACACGATCTCGGCTTCGCCTTCGACGGAGACGGCGACCGCGTACTGGCCGTCGATCGCGACGGCCAAGTCGTCGACGGTGACGAGCTGATCGCGCTCATCGCCCGTCACCTCGACCGCACCGGCGAGCTCGGCGGCGGCGTCGCCGTGACCGTGATGACGAACTTCGGTTTCCACCGCGCCATGCAGCAGCAGGGCGTGCAGGTTGAGGTCACCGGCGTCGGCGACCGCTACGTGCTCGAGGCGCTGCGCCAGAAGCAGTGGCGCCTGGGTGGCGAGCAGTCCGGTCACATCATCGATCTCGGTTTCTGCCCCTCCGGCGATGGCATCGCCAGCGCGCTGCTCGTTCTTGAAGCGCTCGCTGGTCACGACCTCACTGCCCGCGACGGCATGAGCAAGATGCCCCAGCTGCTCATCAACGTCCGCGTGCCGGATCGCGACGCTGCGCTGCAAGACGAATCGGTCTTGGCCGCGCGCGACGACGTCGCCCTGGAACTCGGGAACGACGGGCGCATCTTGTTGCGCGCCAGCGGGACCGAGCAGCTCGTGCGCGTGATGGTCGAGGCGCCCAGCCAAGAGCTGGCGACCGCCTTGTGTGAGCGGGTCGCCGACCGCGTTCGCGCGCTCGCGTGAGGTCGCTCCACGCAGGGTCGACCTGCTGGGCGCCGAAGACCCCCTTGCTAGTGTCGAACCCAGGTCGGCGCCTTACCCCAACGTCGTCGGCTGGAGCCTGAGTATGTGCGGAATCGTCGGATACCTCGGCCCTCGCGACCTCGAAGAGGTCTTGCTTGAGGGCCTTCAGCGCCTCGAATACCGAGGCTACGACTCGGCGGGCGTCTCGGCGATCAACGGGACCGGCGTCGCGGCCGTTCGCGCCGTCGGCAACCTCGCCAATCTGCGCGCAGCCGTCGAGGCCCGCGGCGGTCTGCACGGCTCCTCCAACGGCGACGGCGCCCACACCGGCATCGGACACACCCGCTGGGCCACCCATGGCCGAGTGACGGAGGCCAACGCCCACCCCCACTTCGACACGGCCGATCGCGTGCACGTGGTCGTCAACGGGATCGTCGAGAACTTCGCGATCCTGCGTGAACGGCTCATTGCGGACGGCGCAACCTTCACATCTGAGACCGACGCCGAGGTCATCGCCCACCTCATCGCGTCGCACGGCGACCTGGACCTGCTCGGTGCCGTCACGGCCGCCGTCGCCGAGCTCGAAGGCCACTACGCCTTCGTGGCGATGTCGGCGTCGGAGCCCGGTCGACTCATCGCCTACCGCAAGGAATGCCCGCTGGTCATCGGCCAGGGCGACGGTGAGATCTTTATCGGCTCCGCGATTCCCGCCTTTCTGCAGTTCACGCGCCACGCCATCGACATCAACGACGGCGAGATCGTCGAGCTGCGCCCCAGCGGTGCCACGATCCACACGCCCGAGGGCACCGTCCCCCGCGAGTCCTACGAGGTCGACTGGGATGAGGAGACGGCCGAGAAAGGTGGCTACGACACCTTCATGCTCAAGGAGATCCACGAGCAGGCCGACGCCGTGGCCGAGACGATCGCCGACCGGCTGTGGCAGGAAGATTCCGTCGACTTCGGCAATGACTTCGACCTGGCCCCGCTGGCGGGCGCCACGCGCATCGTGATCGTGGCCTGCGGCACGTCGTACCACGCGGGAATGCTCGGCCGGTACCTGATCGAGTCCTACGCCCGCGTGCCGGTCGACGTCGAGGTGGCCTCCGAGTACCGCTACCGCGAGCCCGTGTTGCGTCCCAGCGACGTGGTCATCGGCATCACGCAATCTGGCGAGACCGCCGACACCCTGGCAGCGATGCGTGTCGCTCGCGAATCTGGGGCGACCGTCCTGGCCGTGACGAACGTCATGGGTTCCCAAGCCACGCGTGACGCGGACGGCGTGATCTACACCCGCGCCGGGCTTGAGATCGGCGTCGCGGCCACCAAGACGTTCCTCTGCCAGCTGGCGGTGATGTATCTGTTGGCGCTCAAGCTCGCTGAGCTGCGCGACACGATGCCGGTGGCGCGCCGCCGAGAGCTGATCGCCGAACTCAAAGCCGTCCCGCACAAGATCAGCGAGCTGCTGGAGCAGTCTGCCGAGCCGATCGCTCGCGCCGCCGACGAGCACCACTCCGCCGACTTCTTCCTGTATCTCGGCCGCCACGTTGGGCTGCCGATCGCCCTTGAGGGTGCGCTGAAGCTCAAAGAGGTCTCCTACATCGCGACCGACGCCTACGCCGCCGGCGAGATGAAGCACGGCCCCATCGCGCTGCTCGACGAGAACACCCCCGTCGTCGTGGTCGCCACAAACTCTCCGGTCCGCGAGAAGGTGATCTCCAACATCCAGGAGGTCCGCGCCCGTGGCGCCCACGTGCTTGCCGTCGTGACGGCCGGAGATGAGGCGGCGATGGCCGAGCACACCGACGAGACCTTCTCCGTGCCGCTCACGGACTGGACGATCCAGCCGCTGCTCGCCGTGATCCCGTTGCAGCTGCTGGCCTACGAGATCGCGGTGCGTCGCGGGCTCAACGTCGATCAGCCGCGCAACCTCGCCAAGACCGTCACCGTCGAGTAGACCTCGTGACGCAGCCGGGCTCATCAGGCGAAGCAGGCCAAGCCGAGGAGCCGTGGATGCAGCCCGACTGGGTCGCCGACCTGCTGCTTCCTGCGGAACTCGGCGCCAGCGATCGCTGGGCGATCGGCACGCTCGGCATCCCCGGTATCGACCTGATGGAGCGGGCGGGGCGGGCGCTCGCTGCCGCGGCCGCTCAGACGCTGCCGGCGGGCCCAATCGCGATCCTGTGTGGCCCGGGCAACAACGGTGGAGACGGCCTGATCGCCGCCCGCCTGCTCCACGACGCCGGACGACCCGTAACGGTGCTGCTCGTCAAGTCGGCCGACGCCTTCCAGGGCGACGCGGCCGTCGCTCGCGACCGCTGCACGGCGCCGCTCGTTCGCTTTGACGCCGGCGCGCTCGACGGCGTCGCCGGGGTGATCGACGCCTTGCTCGGCACCGGCGCGTCGGGCGCTCCCCGTGGCCTCGTGCTCGACGCGATCACCGCGGTGAACGAACGTGGATTGCCGGTGGTCGCCTGCGACCTGCCGACTGGGATTGATGCCGCCACCGGCGAGGTGCCGGGTGCGGCGTTCACCGCGGCCAGAACGGTCACGTTCCATCGCCCATCGCCCGGCCACCTGATCCGTCCAGCCAAGGACTACGTCGGGGCACTCACGGTGGCCGACATCGGCATCCCAGGCCGCGGTGCGCCGATTGCGCCCAAGGTTGGAGCCTTGCGGGCCGGCGTGCTGCGCGGTCTCTCGACCCGTGACGGCAACGCGCACAAGTACGCGGCCGGCGCGGTCGTGGTGATTGCCGGAGGTTCGAACTACCCGGGGGCGGGCGTCTTGGCCGTCCGAGGGGCGCAGCGCGGCGGTGCCGGCTACGTCACGGCCCTCGTGTCGGCGGAGGCGGAGCGGCTGGTGCGCGGCGCCGCTCCGGAGGCGATCGTGCAGACCTGGCCCCGCACCAACCTGTCCGAGCTGCTCGCCCAGCGGGCCGACGCCGTCGTCGTCGGCCCCGGGCTTGGAGCCGATCCGAGCGGGCCCGATCTGGTGCGCGCAGCGCTTGCCACGGATCGACCGATCGTGCTCGACGCCGACGGGCTGGCGCCCTTTGCCGGGCGTCCAGAGGAGCTCAGGCGAGGAGCGCCGCTGATCATCACGCCGCACGCCGGCGAGCTCGGTCGGTTGCTCGGGCGTTCGTCGGCAGAGATCTCGGCGCGGCGGCTGGCGTCGGCTCGCGAAGCGGCCGAGCGTAGCGGCGCCATCGTGGTCCTCAAAGGCGATGACACGGTGATCGTCAGCCCGACCGGCGGTGGCGTGGCCGTCAACGACCTGGCGGCGCCAGCGCTCGCCACAGCTGGGACCGGGGATGTCTTGGCTGGTGCCATGGGCGCGCTGCTGGCCGCCGGCACCCCGCCTTGGCATGTCGCCTGCGCCGCAGTGCGACTGCACAGCCGCGCCGGCCAGTTGGCTGCCGCATCGGTCGGCAGCGTCGACGGCGTCGTCGCGTGGGACGTCGCCGAGCACCTACCCGCGGCCCGCGGTTAGGCGCCGACCCCGGCGAACCCAGGCTCAAACGACCGATCTCTGCCAGGCGACGCTTGCTGGGAGCGCCGCCGGATACGATCTACGGATGGCCGAGGTCCCCCAGACGGCATCGCTGGCGCCCGAGAGCGAGCGAGCGAGTGTCCACGTCGACGCGGCGGCGATCGCGTCGAACGTAGCCCGGATGGCAGGAGCAGCGCCGCGCACGCAGTGCTGCGCGGTCGTCAAAGCCGACGGCTACGGCCACGGCGCTGTCACGTCGGCACGCGCGTCGCTCGAAGGCGGTGCCACGTGGCTGGCCGTCTCCACCGCCGGCGAAGCCGCCGAACTGCGGGCCGCGGGGATCACTGCGCGCCTCCTGGTGCTTGGCCCGCTCACGGCCCCGGAACTCGAGGTCGTACTCCGCGCCGACGCCGACATCGTCGCTTGGACCGACGAGATCCTGGGCGCCGCCGCCGCGCTCGGCGGCGCCCGCGTACATGTGAAGCTCGACACCGGGATGGGGCGGCTCGGCACCCGAGACCCAGACCGCGCGCTCGCGCTGCTCCGACGGTGCGTGGAGATGCCCGGTCTGGAGCCCGTCGGCGCGATGACCCACTTTGCAACGTCCGACGAACTCGGCGACCGCTTCTTTGGCGAGCAGCTTGCGCGCTTCCAAGCGTGGGTGCCCCGCGCCCGCGAGGTCATGCCGCAGCTGGTCGTCCATGCCGCCAACAGCGCTGCGATCCTGCGTGATGAGGCCGCCCACTTCGACATGGTCCGCCCGGGCGTCTCGATCTACGGTCTCGACCCGTTCGGTGCCGACCCGATCTCTCGGGAACTCAGGCCCGCGCTGTCGCTGACGGCCACGGTCGGTGCCGTCCGCCACGTGCAGGCGGGGGAGAGCACCGGCTACGGCCGACGGTGGGTCGCCCCAACTGACGGCTACATCGGGGTGATCCCCGTCGGCTACGCAGACGGCTGGCGTCGCGGCCTCACGAACGCCGCCGACGTGCTGATCGACGGTCGCCGGGTGCCGCTCGTCGGCACCGTGAGCATGGACAGCTTCGCGGTGGACCTCGGCACCGAGCCGGTGCCCGCCGGCACCGAGGCCACCCTGATCGGAAGCCAGGGCGACGAGAGGATCCTTGCGGAGGATCTCGCCCGCGCCCTGGGCACCATCAACTACGAGATCACCTGCGGCCTCGGGCCGCGGCTGCCGCGCCGGTGAGCGCAGCAGTCCCGTCGACCGCGCAGCTCGCCCGCACCGCCCTCGCTGCCGCCCATGCAGCCGCCCCAGGGCGGGCGTGGCTCGTCGGTGGGGCGATTCGCGACGTCCTGCTGGGCATCGACAATCCGCTCGACCTCGACCTTGCCGTCGGAGGCGACCCCTCGCCCGTCGCCAAGCGCGTCAGCGAGGCACTCGGCGCGCCGCGGTTCGCGCTCTCCGATCGCTTCGGTGGCTACCGTGTCACCGCGGCTACGGGCCTGCAGGTCGACGTCATGCCGCTGCACCCCGAGGGACTGAGCGCCGATTTGCGCCGCCGCGACCTGACCGTCAACGCGCTCGCGCTTCCGCTCAGCGCTGCCGAAGGTTGGCCGGCATTCGATCACTCGGGCCTCGTCGACGAGACGGGCGGCCTCTTCGACCTTGCGCAGCGCACCCTGCGCGCGTGCGCGCCAGCGGCCATGAGTGACGATCCACTGCGCGTGCTGCGGATTGCACGGTCCATCGCTGGTGGGCGCTGGCAGATCGACGGGGCCACCGTCCAACTCGCGCGGGATGCCGCGCCGGGCTTGTCGCACGTCGCTGGTGAGCGGATCGGCGCGGAGATCCGCGGCATCTTGGGTGGGCAGGACCCGCTCGGTGGGCTCGCAACGCTCAGTCGTCTTGGGGGGACCGACGCCGTGCTCCCGGAGGTCGCGGCGCTCGACGGAGTAACCCAAAGCAAGTACCACCATCTCGACGTCGGCGGCCACACACGGGAGGTCCTTGAGTACTCCCTCGCGCTGGAGACCCGCCTTGGTGCGTACGTCGATCCGGAATCGGCAGCGTGGGTGACGGCGCGCCTGGACGACGAGGTTGGCGGCGGCTGGAGCGTGCGCGAGGCGATGCGGTTCGGGGCGCTCCTGCATGACATCGCCAAGCCACAGACGCGCATCGTTGACGAGTCGCGCGGCACGATCGGCTTCCCGGGGCACGATCGGGCCGGCGAGAAGCTCGCCGGGCAGATCCTCGAGCGGCTCCGCGTTCCTCGCAAAGTCGTCCGGGCCGTCCAGTCGCTGACGCTCAACCACCTGCGACTTGGATTTCTGGTCCACGCCAGGCCGCTCGGCAAAGGTGGCGTCTATGACTATCTTCGGCGCTGCGACCCGATGGAGGTCGAGGTGACGGTCCTCGCGCTCGCCGACCGGCTCGCGACGCGCGGGCGGCGCGCCGAGGAGGCCCTCGAGGCCCACGCGGATCTCACCCGAGAGCTGCTCCCGGCCGCGATCGCCTGGCGGCAGGCCGGTGGGGCGCCGACGCCGCTGCTCGACGGCGACGCCTTGATGGCGCAGCTCGGCCTGCCCGGTGGCCCGTGGCTCGCCGACGCACTCGAGGTTCAGCGCCGCGCTCGGTTCGTGGATCCCGCTCTCACCGTGGAGCAAGCACTGGCCATGGCGCGCTCCGCCGCCGAGGCGCGTTAGCCTGCGGCTGTGCCTGACGACTGCATCTTCTGCGCCATCGTGAGCGGCCGGATCCCGGCGACGAAGGTCGACGAGGACGACCGCGTGATCGCCTTCATGGACATCAACCCCGCGACCCGCGGTCATACGCTGGTGATTCCGCGCGTCCACGCCGAGAACGTCTTGGAGATCGACGAGGAAGATCTCGCCGCCTGCGCGCGCATGGGGCAGCGGATCGCGCGCCGTGCCGTGCGCGGACTCGGCGCCGACGGCGTCAACCTCCTGAACTCGTGCGGCGAACACGCCTGGCAGACGGTCTTCCACTTCCACCTCCACGTGATCCCGCGCTACGCCGCCGACCCGCTCCAGCTGCCATGGATCCCGCACTCCGGCGACGCTGAAGACATTGCCGCGGCTGCGGCCGTCCTCAAATCCACGTCGTAGACGCCGCGGCGTGGCAAACGTGGGGTTAGCCCTCGTAGCGCCGGAGGCTGAGGAGCGCCAGCGTCGCAAAGACGACGCCGAGGCCGCCGAGCGCGGCAAACGCATGCCAAGTCGCGACCCACGTGATCTCCCCGACGAAGCACTGCCGCAGTCCCTCGATCACGTAGGTGACGGGGTTGTGCTCGGCGATCGCTCGCATCCACGGCTGCAGCAGCTCCATCGGCGCGTACGACACCGAGAACAGGATCGAGCTGAGGATCGACGCTTGGATGAGCGGTGAGGCCTGCTGGCTGCGGAACTTCAGGGCCAAGACGGAGGCCCAGGTCGCGGCGACGGCGCAGAACAGCGGCACGATGGTAAGGATCAGCAGGAACCCTGCGAGGCTCGGCATTGGGGCACCGAGGGCAATGGCGATCACCAGGAGCGGCGGGACCGGAATCAGGACGCGAGCGGCGGCGGAGAGCACGAGCCCAGCGAGGATCGTCGTCCGGCTGGTGGGGGAGAGCAGGAGCCGATCGAGCCAACCCTGTTCAATGTCTCGCCCGAGGTTGACCCCGGTAGCTCCGCCGGTAAAGCCCGCGCTCTGAAGCAGCGCGACGGGGAGAACGAAGGCCAGGAAACTGTCGGTGCCGTAGCCGGGGAGGTCGGTGGCGCTGCCAAAGACGAGCACGAGCCCCACGAGAAAGATCGCAGGGGAGATGACCCCGGGAAGCGAGGCCCCGGGGACGCGCAGGATCTCGTTGAACCCGCGGCGCACCAGCGCCCGTACCGCCGACGGATCCACCAGGCGCGGCAAGCGGGCGGAGGCGCCCTCAACGGGGCTCTGCGGGGCAGCAGGGAGCGTCTTAGGAGCCATCGGCAAGCCTCCAGCGCAGTCCGGCGACCGCTAGGAGGCTCGCCACCACGATGACGCCGGCCGTCACCAGCAGACCTTCCAAGATCGGCGCGGCCTGGAGTCCAAACGCGATTGGCGCCCGCAGGCCACCGGCGATGTAGCTGAGCGGATTGATGGCGGCGATCGTGTCGGCTGGCGGCTGCAGCAGCTCCTCAGGGAAGAAGGCCGACGACAGGTACAGGACCGCAAACACGAACGGGAACAGCCCCTGCACGATCGAGGCCTGCCGGGCCCGGAACGCAATCGCCAAGCCGATCGCGGCGAAGGCAACGCCGGCGAGCGCCCCGAGCACGAGCACGATCACGAATCCAGCCGGGCCGCCGGCCATGTCAGCACCGAACAGCACGCCGACGAGCAAGAAGAACGCCACCTGCACAGCCCCCAACACGGCCGCGGCCATCAATCGTCCGACGACGATGGCGAGCCGAGCGACCGGTGCGGTGACGATGCGATCAAAGAAGCCCGACTCGATCTCCAGCGACACGGCGATGCCCGCCTGCAGTCCACTGAGCATCAGCGACTGCACCATCGCGGCAGGAAGTTGGAAGGCCAGAAAGCTCGTCGTCTCCGGGAAGCCCGGCAGGCGGGTCGTCGCGGTAAGCCCGCCGACGTTCACCGCCAGAAAGATCGACGGCATCAGGAAGAGCGGGATGAGGAACTGCGGGCGGCGGAAGGTGAGCCGCAGCGCGCGCAACGCGAGCGCGATCGACGGAGCGCTCACGCGACGACTTCTTCAGCTTCAGTCAAGTGTGCGCCGGTCTTCTGCAAAAAGACGTCGTCGAGGGTGGGGCGAACCACGTCAAGGCCAGCGACGGCAATGCCCGCCTCATCAAGCGCACGCACCAGCGCAGGCAATTCGCTGGCACCGTCTTCCACCGACACATCAAGGCAGTGATCGGTGACCCCGGGACGAGGGTCGCCGACGGCCGACGCAACCTGCAAGGACCGCTCACGATCGGTCGCGTTGAGCAGCACCACATGCACGTGCGGGCGGCCGACCTGCGACTTCAGCGCCTCCGGCGTGTCCTCAGCGACGAGGCGTCCACCGGCGATGATGCCGACGCGGTCGGCGAGCACGTCAGCCTCCTCCAGGTACTGGGTCGTGAGGAAGACCGTGGTCCCCTGATCGCGCAGCCGGCGAACCTCGTCCCACAGCAGGAGGCGGCTCGACGGATCCAGGCCGGTGGTCGGCTCATCGAGGAACAAAACACGTGGCTCGTGGATGAGCGCCATAGCCAGGTCGAGGCGACGCCGCATGCCGCCGGAATACTCCCCGACGCGCTTATCTCCAGCGGATGACAGGCCTACACGCTCCAACAGCAGTGCCCCGCGAGGGGCGGAATCGCGCCGCGACAGTCCATGCAGAACCGCTTGGAGTTCGAGGAGTTCGCGGCCCGTCATCAGCGGGTCGATCGCGGCGTCCTGGAGGGCGACACCGATGCTGGCCCGCACCGAGGCCGGATCTTTGACGACGTCGTGGCCGGCGACGAACGCAGTGCCAGAGGTCGGGCGAAGCAGCGTCACCAACAGCCGGACCATGGTCGACTTCCCGGCACCGTTTGGGCCGAGAAAGCCGTAGACCTCGCCCTCTTCGACGGCCAGGTCGACACCCTGCACGGCGTACGTGCCGCCCTTGGGGTATCGCTTCTCGATGGCGCTCGTAACGATGGCGTGGGACACGCCGGTGGACTCTAGTGCCCGGCTGGGCACGGCTCGCTGCTGCACCTCGGGCGAGGAGCGTATGCCGGCTAGCGCCGGCCTACGCGAGCGCTACTTCTTGGTGGTCGTCTTGGTCTTCGCCGGGGTGGGCGTCGGGACCATCGTGACGCTGTAGGCCATACGCACACGCTGGTACAGCGCCGCAAACGAGGCTTCGCTGCTCGTGCCAACCAGTGCCCGCTGCGGGCGGTAGTCCTTGGCAACCGACTCCTTCAGCGGCTTGCTGGAGCGCCACGAGGTGTCGCTGCCGAGCCCGAGCTGGAGCATCGGCGCCCAAGTCGGAACGGTGAGACCGATGATCTGGCCGGCCTTCACGGGCAGGGCGGTCGGCAACGCGAACGTCGGGGTGGTCCCGAGGTACTTGGTGAGATCCACGAGGGGGCCCTTCTGGACCACACGGAAGCGCGACTTGCCCAGCGGCGCGAGGACGACGACCGCGGCCCGCGGCGCGCCGCCATAGCGGCTGTTGACACTCTTGACGCCGTCGGCGGAGACCGCAACGAGTGAGACCGTCCAAGCGACGAGGTCGCCCGAACTCTTCACGGTGGTAAACGCCTTCGTGGTCCCGACCTTGGCTTGGAATGCCGTCTGGCGGGCGAGGACGACGGCGCAGTCCTGCTCGGCAAAGCCAGGGCAGCCTGCGGTGGCCGTCCCGAGCGGGGCAATCTCAGTGAGCGCCGCGTGAGCGGCGGAAGGGGCAAGGAGTCCGGTCAGGACGACCAGGAGGGGGAGGAGACGATGCTTCATCACGGGTTTGAACACAACTCGGTGGCGATCGGATCGGTCAGCAGACGCCGGGGTTCAGCTCGCAGAAGTCGCCCTCTGCGGCCGCGCCACCGGTTCCACCCGTGCCCGTTCCGCCGCCGGTCCCAGTGCCGCCGGTCCCAGTGCCACCAGTCGCACCGGTGCCACCGGTCGTCGTGCCACCACCGGTCGCCGCACCACCGGTCGTCGTGCCACCACTTGGAGCGGTGCTCCCGGTCGAACCGGTGCCGGTCGAAGAATTGCCGGTCGAGCCGGTACTGGTCGACGTATCAGGGGTCGTAGCGGGGGTGGTCTCCGGAGTCGTCTCCGGGGTGGACGCGGTAGAACTCGACGCCGTCGAGGTCACCTCTCCGGTCGGCGGGACGACATCCGGGCTGCCCTTAGGCTCAGGGGCGACCGCGGTGCCTCCTCCGCAGCCCGCAAGGACCAGGGAGAGCAGGACGGCGCTAACGCTGCCGCGAATGATCGGCAGGCGCATAAAAGAGACTGCCTAGTCGGCGAGCGCCGTCATGCGGCGACCGCATGTGGGGCACTCGTTGAGGTCGCGCTGAGCCATCTGGCCGCAATGCGGGCAAATCCGAAGCGTCGCCACGGACCACGGAAGATTCGACGTCGACGGAGCCAACGGCAAGACCTTGCCGATGACCTCGAGTTCCTCGCCACTGACGTGGTCGTGGTAGACGAGATCGGGATCAGCCTCGAGGATGAGCTCGCGGCCGCTCGACGGCGTACGGAAACGGTAACGCTGCTTCACGGGATGAACCCTACCAAGGCAGAGACGTGAGGCGGTCCGCACCGGGGTACGGACCGCGACATCGCCCGAAAAATTAGGCCAGGAGGTAGGAGCGGGACTCAAGGCCCGGGCTCTGAGGCTCATCGAGGCCGAAGCGCCGACGAACCCGGAACTCAGACGGCGAGAGGCCGTGATGCCGGCGGAACGCCTTCGCGAACTGGGCCGGCTGGCGGTAGCCGACCTGGAACGCGACGCTACGCACGGAATACCGGGGATCGGTCAGCAGCTCGGCGGCCCGATCCATGCGGACGGCCGTCAGGACGTCTCGAAACGTGGTCTCGCCAACTTCAGCGAAGGCTCGCTGGAGCTGTCGGCGCGACGACGCGATTTTCACCGCGATGTCGTCGAGCGTGAGGGTAGAGGCGTAATCAGCCTCGATGACCGAAACGGCTTCTCGGTAGAGGGCGGTTCGGCTGGCGATAGTTGAGGCGCGATGCTCAGTCATTGGGTACCTCGACTGGGGGTCTCGGTGGGATACGTCGCGTGGGTGGGCGATCGTTTGGCGCGCTTGAGGTGGGGGTTCCGGGTGGACTTGCCGGACTCAAGTGCGCCCAGCCTCATGGGAGGCAGATCCTGGCGCGTGTGTGCTTGCAGTAGCAACTATAGCGCCTAGTTCGTTGCGTAAGCAAGCAAGTGGTTCAACAAGCCTGCGAATGCGCAACTCACGGATGGTCATCCCCGGTCGCTAGCGGGGTAACGCGGCGCATGTCCAACCATAGTGCGAGCGTGCGCATCAAGGGCCCAGTTCCCGCGTCATGGGTGGACATTGTGACGATTGATGCGATATGGTGGGCCGGCTGGACGGTGACGCCCAGCACAGGGGCCGACGCCGCCAATCGCGGCGCCGAACGGGCAACTCGCTTGGTCCCGACACCAATCTGGGAGAGCAACAGGGCGATGGTTAGCGAAGCGATGTCGGCGGTGGTCCTCACCGTCGGACCAGGACACACCTTGCGAGAGGCCGCCGAGAAAATGGCCGAGCGCGGAGTCGGCTCCGCCGTAGTCGTCGACCCCGAAGCCATGGGCCCGGGCATCGTCGCCGAACGCGACATCGTCAAAGCCGTCGCCGCCGGCCTCGACCTCGACACCGAACTCGTCACCAACCACATGGCCCGCGACACCGTCGTCGCCGTCCCAAACTGGCCCCTCGAACAAGCCGCCCAAATGATGCTCAAAGGCCGCTGCCGCCACCTCGTCGTCGTCGACGGCTACGAAGTCGTCGGCGTCGTCTCAATCCGCGACATCGTCGCCGCCTGGGAACCCATCGCCCATCAGGTCCACGGAAACCGCGCAGCGGCCGTCTGAGCGGAGCTCGCGGCGATCTTCGGCCGGCACGAGAATCCACTCATGCGCGAGTACTTGTGGATCCTCGCGCCGGCCGAATCTCATCCACGATCTCTCGCTCAGTCGGCCGCAGCGGCGGCGCCGTTTGAGCCGCCCTCGCTGCTGAGATCCGGCCGTCCGTCCTTTGGCCTGCGGGCGAGCTGGCACGCCACCACCGCTCAGGCAGACGATCGCACTGCCCGACGCGATCGCTGCGGGGTGCACCAGGGGAGACGGCCCTCGCCCTGAAACGACGACGGGCACCGCAAATGCGGTGCCCGTGAAACTTGGCGACTTGGAGTCGCCGCGGAGATGGCGCGCGAAAGGCGCGCCGACAGCGCTAGTGCCCTGCAGACTCGGCGGCCGGCTCCGAATGATCCTCGTGGCCGTGATCGTCGTGCCCATGACCGTGATGATCAGGGAGCGCCTTGAACTCGGCGCGGGCGTCGCGGACCCACGTATACAGCGTGATCAACAGACCCGTCATACCGACGATGAAAATGATCGGCGGGTTCAGTGTCACGCCAAGAAGGGCGATCGTCGAGAACAACGCGAACAGCAACGGCTGCGCGCTCGGACCGGGGAGGTGGATCTCATCGCCAATCGGCGGGAGCTGGCGCTCGGTAGCCATTACGGCGTACCTCCGACGTAGATGACCGAGGCGACGAAGCCTGCGCCGAACATCACCAAGGCGACGAGCGACGAGATGATCGTGACCCTGAAGTTGCTCTTTACGAGTTGCTTGTCCATGGGGTGACCAGTCTAACGATCGAGATTGAGGGTGGAAGAACTGCCGGCGAGCTCCGACGAAGGGTCGGGGCCGCACCGCAGCTGAAGGGGCTTGAAAACCGCGCTAGAGGCGCAGGTCACAGACCATCCCGCCAAACAGCAAGGCGAGGTAGAGAAGGCTAAAGAGGTAGACCCGAAGCGCCAGCTGGCGGCTCGGCCGGCGGCGAAGCAGCTCCGCACCGATCAAGAACACGGCACCGAGAATGAGGGCCGTCGACAGGTAACGGCCTCCCATGTCGGCGGTGAAGAACGGGACCAACGAACTGGCCACCAAAACCACGGTGCTGATCGAGATCCAGTTCCGCGTGACGTCCTCGCCGCGCACCACCGGAAGCATCGGCACATTGACCTTGGCGTACTCGTCCTTCATCAGCAGCGAGAGCGCCCAGAAGTGGGGTGGGGTCCAAAAGAAGACAATCGCAAACAGCGCCACCGACGTCGCGGTGATGTTGCCCTCGACCGCAGACCAGCCCGCCATCGCTGGGAACGCGCCGGCCGCGCCACCCCAGACGATGTTCTGGGGGCTCCGACGCTTCAGCCAGATCGTGTAGACGAAGACGTACCAAAGGAAACCGGAGAGCGAGAGCCCCGCCGTTAGCGGGTTCACGGCGAGGCCGAGGAGCAGCATGCTCGCCACGAGCAGGAACGCCCCCCAGCCGAGAGCCACGGCAGGGGAGACGCGGCCCGACGGGATCGGACGGTCCGCGGTGCGAGCCATCTGAATGTCGATGTCTCGGTCGTACCAGTGGTTGACGGCACCGGCAGCGCCGGCGCACATGTAGCCGCCCAGCACCGTGGCGAACACCAGCCAAAGCGACGGAAGCCCCGCCACGTACATCGACGTAACGGTCGTCAGCAGCAGCAGACTCTGGACCTTCGGCTTGGTGAGCTCGAAGAGATCCAGAGCAAGCTGGATGCTCCGCGGCTTCTCAGCCGCGGCAACGTTGACGGAAGTTGCTGACACGTGGGTCAGTGTGCGGAGGCGGCCGGAGCAGCCTCAGCGGTACCGGTCTGCGAGCGGCTCGCGACTTCCTGGCGGATGTCCTTGAGCGGCTCCACGGAGCGGACGGTCGGCACGACATCGAAGTTGTTGACCGGCGGCGGCGACGGAATGAACCACTCGAGGGTGTTGCCGCGCCACGGGTCGGGACCAGCGATCGCGCCGTTCTTGAGCGAGCGGTAGCCGTTGATCATCGACAGCAACAGGCCGATGGCCAGGATGAAGGAGCCGATCGTCGAGATCAGGTTCCACGTGCCCCAGTTGCCGATGTCGCCGTACTCGTAGATGCGGCGCGGCATGCCATCCAGACCGAGCGAGTGCTGGATCAGGAACGTGATGTTGAAGCCGA
>JAUMFO010000063.1:0-6337 GCA_032119795.1 Solirubrobacteraceae bacterium | reverse complement strand
AAGCTCGGCGCGCACGTCACCGACGAGACCTACCACCCGGCCACGGCCGTCTCGGCCTCGGTGCAGGTCGCGGTGGCGCTCATCATCTGCGCGTCGCTGACCTAGCCCCACCGCCACGCTGAACACGGCTGAGCCCGCGGGCGCCGCATGGTTGCGGCGCCCGCGGGCTCTCGTCGTTCTTGCGGCCGTTGGCGGTGGCTTGGCGCCTGGTGGAGGATTCGCCGGTTGCGGCGATGAAGCGGCGACTGGCCACTGGCGGCGGCGGAATTGAGACCGCAACGGGAAATGAGGGCGCCGGTCGCCGAGCGGCGAGCGGATTGGCGGCATCTGGGCTGCTTGGCGGCGCTGGAATCAGGCTCGCTGCGGGATCGGCGGGCGCCGGGCGCGCTGCAACCTCAGGAGGTTACGGGCGGCGGACTGCAACCCCCAGAGGTTGAATGTGCCCGACAGAACGGCGCCGCAAGGCGCCCAGCGCGCCGAAATTACCGGACGTCCGGTACCTCTGACGCGAGGAGCAGCATCTGCAACCCGAGGCGGTTGCGGCCGCGGGCTGCAACCTCCCGGGGTCGCGTGGCGGCGCAGGTCGCGTCTGGAACGCCCAACCCCCAGACGACTGAGCCCGCGGGCGCCGCTGGAGTGCGGCGCCCGCGGGCACAGGTCGTTCTCGGAGGTGCGTCGCGCGGGTTAGCGCACGACCTTGAACCGGGCGGAGGTCGAGTTCGACTTCTGCGTGGCGGTATCCATCGCGATGGCGGTCAGGCGGTAGCTGGCCTTTGCGAGCGTCTTGCCGTTGACCCTGCCGTTGAACTTGAAGGAGTTCTTGCCGGCGGTGGCCGTCACCTTCAGGTTCCCCATCGTCACGGAGCGCTGGCACGACTTCGCCTTGCGGTTCTTACTCGTCTGCTTCTTGCACACGCCGCCCGAGAGGCGGCCGGTCTCGACCCGCTCAACCGTGAACGAGACGGTCGAGATCTCAGACACCGTGAACGAGATTGTGGTGCCGGTCTTGACCTTCTTGGAGGCACCGCTCGGGCGCTTCGTGACGCGGAACGCCGTCGGGGTGAGCTTCAGCGCGGTGAGCGTCGGCTTCGGATCGGGCGTGGGCGGCGTCGTCGGAGGCGTGGTGGGCGGCGTCGTCGGCGGGACGACCACCGGCGGCACGTAGGCCGGCGACGGATCGCCGATCACCAGCGACTCCAGGACCGAGGCGCCACCGATGGCGCCGAGGCTCTTCGCGACGCCGGTTGCCAGGTCGACCGTGAAGAGCGATGGCGTCCCGGCGACGGTCAGCGCCGCGAAGGCGCTACCGCTGGCCGGCGTGTTGCTCGTCGCCACGGAGACCGTCGACGGGATGTCGAAGCCGCTGCGCTGGCTGAAGTCCAGCGCCGCGCCGCCGACCGTGATGGCCTTCTGCATGGTCTGGGTGCCGGCGTTGGGCGGGTTCTGGATGAACAGCGAGTCGCTGGCCGGATCGAGCCCGTACTGCGTCGTGACGCCACCCATGAGCGGCTGCGCGAACGCGTTGGTGTAGCCCGTGGCGCTCAGGCCGGTCGAGCCGCCCGGGAGGCCGTTGATGGCGCCGTCGGGGTTGGTGCCAGGCGTGCCGGCGTTGCCGTCGACGGCCAAG
Organism: Solirubrobacteraceae bacterium; assembly: GCA_032119795.1. Taxonomy (GTDB): domain Bacteria; phylum Actinomycetota; class Thermoleophilia; order Solirubrobacterales; family Solirubrobacteraceae; genus JAGIBJ01. The sequence goes on along the minus strand of JAUMFO010000063.1, from coordinate 4,710 downwards.
CCGGTGCCCGGGTGGAGCCGCAGGTTCAGCCCGGTGGTCGTCACCACTCGGACGCGGTCGACCGTCGGGTTGAAGTCGACGCCGTACGCCGACGTCGCGGGATCCGGGAGATCGACGGGCGTCGTGCCGTCGGCCTGCGTGAACGCGATGCTGCCGGGCGTCCCGACGGCCGTCAGCGCACCGGTCTGCGGATCGGCGACGTAGAGCGTGGCGGTGTCGGCCGCCGCGTTGACGCCGAGGCCGAAGAGCTGGCCGGTCTGCGGGCGACGGGCGATCCCGACGATCGTGTCCCCGCCCATGGTGGCGCCGAGATTCGCGCTGCCGAGCGTGCCCGGAGTCGCCGTGTTGAACCGCTTGATCGTGGTGCCGGAGAGCGCCAAGGCGGGCGTGCCGCCGGCGGCCTCTTCGCCCTGGATCGCCAGGCCACGGACGGCCGAGCCGTCTCCGATCTGGCCGACGAGCGTGACCGCGCCTGAGGTGAGGTCGACGGTAGCCAGCCGGGTCGTTCCACCCGTCACGAGGGCGGCATATGCCACGCCCGTAGCCGCAGCGTTCGCCGTGGCGACCGAGACGGCGGGCTTGAAATCAAGGCCAGCAACGCTGGTGGCGTCGAAGGCCGCGTCGCCCTGCTTGAGCGCGACCGGCGAGGCCTGCGTGCCGGCGTTCGGCGGCGTCTGGATGTAGAGCGAGTCCGTGGCGGCCGAGAGCGTGTACTGCGTCGTGACGGTCACGTTCTGGCGACGGTTGACGTAGGCCGTGGTGTCGACCGACGTGGTCGCGCCATTGGCGGAGCCGTCGGTGTTGACGCCGGCTACCGAGCCAGCCGCGCCGCCGAGGTCGCCGTCGACGGGCGCGCCGTTGTTGGGGTTCAGGCGCATGTTGCGGCCGGCCGCGTTCACGAGCCGGATGCGGTCGACGGTCGGGTTGAAGGCGACGCCGTAGGAGGTGTCGGTGAGGTCGACGGGGGTGCCGCTGCCGTCGACGTATCCGCCGGGAGCGCCGACGGGAACGGCCAGGCCGGTGCGCGCGCCGAGGTGGTAGACGGTGACCGTGTCGGCCGCGGCGTTGACGCCAACGGCGAAGAGGTCGGCCGTCTGCGGGCGGACGGCGACGCCGACGAGCGAGTCGCCTGCGGTGACGCCGGTGATCGCCGTGCTCGACGCGGTGCCGGGCGTCGTGAGGTCGTAGCTGAGCAGGTTGGTCCCGCCGCTCGCGAGCGAGAAGCCGCGAGCGCCGAGCTCGTCAGCGCTGGCAAGCGCCGGCGCCGCGAGGGTGCCGGCTGCGACGATCGCCGCGGCCGCAAGTCGTGTCCTGCCGCGGTGTGGGTGGGTTGGTCGCCGTGTGGTCATCTGAGAACGCTCCGAAAGCTCGCCATGTGAGGCCGAGCGTAAGGAGCGAAATCCGCTCAGAAATGACGGAACGAGAACGTTGCTGCTGGCCCGGCGCCTAAGCCCATAGAACGGGCTTCTTGCCCGCCGCCGCAGGTCCGCCGTTCATCCCGTGTTCACCAGATCAGGCCCAGCGACGTCTGAATCTGTCGGGTCGAGCCGTCTTGGAAACGCACCGTCACGTCGGCCGACGAGCCCATTGGGAACGTGCCGTCGTAGACCGCGATCAGCCCGCGGGCGGGGCCGCTCGGCCTGAGCGTGCGCACGTCGCGCGGCGTCCGGATCGTGACGGACTCCACCGACGGCATGGCTCGTCCCCACAGGATCGTGCGGCCGGGCAGCAGACGCTGCTCGGCAACGCCGCGCTGCTTGTCTGGGACGGTGAGGTAGCGCCCGCCCGAAGGCGTGAGCGCCACCGGCCATTCGCGCGTCGGGTTCTCCCCTTCCATGCATCGGTTCCACCCGCGATCCGGCGGTGCTTCCATCAGCAGCCCGAGGCGGCCGGCGACATCGCCAACGTGCGTGCCGATCAGGTTGCCCAGCAGGCTCGTGCACCAGCCACCGGCACGCCGCTGGACGCCCGTCACGGCCCAGCTCGGGCCGCCACCGGGATCGGGAGCTCGGGCGATGACCTGTGCCGTGCCCAGTCGCAGGCCACTCCGGCGGCGCTCCGGCATCAGCGGGGCGTTCGGGACCGCGTCGCGCGCGACGCTGGCGATCACCCGGCCGCCAGGGGAGCCCTCGCGCAGACGCGCGCCGACGACCGACCGAGCCGGGCCGTAGAACTCCAGGAACCCGCCGGAGCGGCCCGGCTGGACCCGACGGGTACGGCCGTTCGCCGTGAGCTTGATCGGCCCGGGCTCCGATCCCGCCGTCCCCCAAAGCACGCTCCCGCGCACGGTTGGTGTCGCCGACGTCGGCCGGTCGAGCAGCGTCGCGAGTTTGAGGATGGCCCCGAATCCGCCGGCCTCGCGCGCCGCTCGGCACTGGTTCGGAATCCCCGAGCGAGACCGCAACGAGACGGGCCTGAACACGTGGTCGCCGTCGATCCAGCCGAACTTGCCGGCGACTTCCCGGCCGAGCTGCACGCAGCGCAGCGGCACGTGGTCGATGCCCGGTCGCTGCTGGCGCGCGTCGAAGCCGCGCACCAGCCAGGGCGCGCCGCCAGCCGGATCTTCCCGACGGATGAGCACCTGCACCGAGCCACGCTCAGGCGTGAGATGGACGCCCTCGCGGTCCTTCGGACCGCGTTCGCGCTGGCCGGCTGGAGCGCTCCGCAGCGCGCCGCTTGGCGCAGCGAACGCGCCGTCGAGCGAGGCGCTCTCCGCCGCCGGAATGAGTGCCGCGGCCGTGCCGCCGGCGCCCACGCCGACGAGCAGGGCGATCGCAAGGGCCGGTTTGAGACTCAGCGCCATGACGGCAGCTCCTTGAGGTTGGCGGGGCCGTGGATGGTCCGCGTGCCGCCCTTGCGCAGCACCAGGACCACGTCGACGTCCTTGGCCGCGATGGTGGCGGGCAGCACCACGCCGAATGCGCCGCTGGGCGAGTTTCGGCGGACCCGGGCGACCTCGACTCCACCTGACTTGATGAGCACGCGCGTCACCAGCTGAGGCCGCACGGAACCCCAGACCACCGTTCGCGCCTCGGGCAAGTGCCAGCGCCAGGCCTGGATGATCAAGCCGTCCCGCGGTTTCGGCGCGCGGTCACCGGGCTGGAACGTGCGCACGTCGAAGTACCACGGCGCACCAGCGCGAATCGTGACCGTGCGCATGCCGTTCACCGTGCGGCTCCGCCGTGGAGACGGCGTGCACGCGGGCGGTGTCGCCGGCCGGGACTGCGTGCCCGTGGCCCGCGCGGGCCTCAAGTCGACGCAACTGAAGTTGCCGCCGAGCCCGCCAATGCCCATCGGGAAGAGCGACAGCGCCGGACCGGTCGGGTCGAGCACCGTCGTGTCGGCCTGGCCGAGCGGATAGCTGGCACGCCGTCCACCGGCGAACTGCAGGCGCAGCGACAGTGCGGAGTCCTCGGGGTAGCCGGCGACGACGGTGACGAACGCGCCGTCCTCCACCTGCAGGGCACGTCGCTTCCCGCGCACGATGAGGTCGGCGGAGCGCAGCTCGCTCCCGCCGATGCCGTAGACGACGGTCCGAACGTCTTCGTAGCGGTCGGCCTGGATCACGCGGGCGCCGGCCACGGCGGCGTCATCTGGGCGCAGCTCACCGCACCCGTCGACGATCGTCTCCGGCAATTCCCGGAACCGGCCGTCGTTGCCGACGAGTCCGAAGTCGCCGCCGTCGACCTGCCCGACCGTGGCACACGTCAGGCCGCTGGCGCTCGCCGCGGTACGCAGAGCAAACGGGAGTCCCTGGCCGGTGGGGTCCGCGGCTCGCAAATCCAGCACTCGGGCGGTGTCGGGACGCACCGTCATCGACGGTTGCAGGTCGGCGGCGCGCGGCCCGGGGATCGGCGAACCACGCAGGAGCGTGAGCGTCGCGGCCGCGGCGGCCGTGCCCACCAGCCCGAGGACCAACACGGTACTGAGCGCGCCGAAGCGCCCCGAGGCGGCGCGGCGCCAGCGGCGTGCGTGCTGCTCCGGCCGTGGCTCCGCAGGCGACGGCGCGGCGGCGAGCTCGACCGCTTCGGCGTGCGCCATCGACGCGCGCAGCGACGCGCCGAGCCCAGCCAGGACGGGGAGGTCGTCGAACCGCTCAGGCATTGGTCGGCTCCTCGATCGGGAGGTAGGGCGCCAGGCGCACGGCGAGCGCACGCAGTGCCCGGGACACGCGAGCCCGGGCCGTCTGCTCGGAGATGCCGAGGCGGGCGGCGATCTCGTCGTAGCCCAGCTCGTCCACCACGCGCAGGCGGAGCGGCTCGGCGTGCTCGTGGGCCATCGCGGCGAGTTCGCTCGCCACGCGGCGACGCAGGTCGGCCAGTTCGGCCAGTTCCTCGATGCGCTCGAACTCCGGCTCGGTGAGTTCGGGGCGCTCGACGCCGAGCTTGGCGACCGCGCGGCGCTCCACGGCCCCGGCGCGGAAGTACATGGCCACCTGGTTGCGCGCGATGCCGTAGATCCAGCCGACGGCGTCTGCGTCGCCGTCGGCCGCGTCACCGCGGTACTGCGCGCGGTTCACGAACGCTGCGGCGAACGTCTCGGCGGTCAGGTCGACGGCAGCTTCCGGGTCGAGCACGCGCCGCGCGAAGTACGCCACGAACGCCCGGGCATGGGCGTCGTAGAGGGCAGCGATGTCGTCGGCGGTCAGGGGCACAGGCAGGACTCACCTAGCTCTTTGCGCGAGCCGCGGCGTTGTGACAGGAACCTGAC
>JAUMFO010000062.1:0-2150 GCA_032119795.1 Solirubrobacteraceae bacterium | reverse complement strand
GTCCTATCGTCGGTAGGTATGCCCACCGTGTCCGTGCCGCTCTCGCTTCTCGACCTGGCCACCGTCGGTGATGGCCAGCCCGTCGGAGCGGCGCTGGCCGACTCGGTCACGTTCGCGCGCAAAGCCGAGGAGCTCGGCTACACGCGTGTCTGGTACGCCGAGCACCACAACATGCAGACGATCGCCTCGTCGGCCCCGGCCGTCCTGATCGCCCACGTCGCCGCGCACACTCAGACCATCCGGCTTGGCTCCGGCGGCGTGATGCTCCCCAACCATGCGCCGCTCGTGATCGCCGAGCAGTTCGGCACGCTGGGCGCGCTCCATCCGGGCCGCATCGATCTCGGCCTCGGGCGTGCCCCGGGCACCGACGGCAACACGCTCAGGGCACTGCGCCGCAGCCCGCAGTCCGCCGACTCCTTCCCGCAGGATGTCCTCGAGTTGCAGGGCTACCTCACCCGGCAAACCCGCATCGAGGGCGTCAACGCGCAGCCCGGCTACGGCATCGACGTTCCGCTCTACATCCTCGGCTCGTCGCTGTTCGGCGCGAAGCTCGCGGCGATGCTCGGGCTCCCGTACGCGTTCGCGTCGCACTTCTCCCCCGCCGCGCTCTTCGACGCTGCCCACCTCTACCGCGACGAGTTCAAGCCCTCCGAGCAACTCGCCGAGCCGCACTTCATCGCTGCCGTCAACGTGCTTGCCGCCGACACCGGCGAGGAGGCCGAGCGCCAGTTCCAAGCCCGCCGCCGGATGCTCGCCCGCGCACTCTTCAGCAGGCCCGGCCGTCGTCTTACGACTGAGGAGGTCGAGGCCGTGCTTGCTGCCCCTCAGGCCGCGCAGCTGGAGTCGATGATGCAGTACACCGCCGCCGGCGAGTCCGACGCCGTCGCGGCCTACCTCGCGGATTTCGCTGAGCGCACCGGCGCCGACGAACTCATCACCGTGCACCAGGCAGACACGCTCGAGGGTCGTCTGCGGTCGCTCGAGCTGGTCGCGTCGGTCGCTGCAGCGCCCGCCGTGGCGGCGAGGGGCTAGCGGCGGCCCCAGGCCGCGCGCGTGCCCCGGCTGTGTCACGGGCGTGACACAGCGTGCACGCCGCGGGTGACAGACCAGGCCGAGCTCGGCTGAGAACGTGGGAGTCGCTGCAGGGAAGATGCCTGCCCGCCGCTTCGAACCCACGCTCCTTCGCTCACCGGACTCTCAGCTATGTCGACCTTTCGCCGCCTCCTGCCCGCCGCCACACTTGCCGCCGCATTCACCGTCGGTGCTCCAGCGGCCAACGCCGCCGTGCCGTGCTTCAAGACCTACGCCAATCCCGGCTGGAAGGTCCAAAGCGACGGCTCGCTCATGAACTCGCTGCAGAGCGGCGGCTCCGCGGGTGACCAGGGCTACGGCCGCCTCAAGGTGGGCGGCGTCGCGTACCCGCAGCTTGAGGGGAGCCTCTGCGCGCAAGCCGATCAGGCCATGTCGATGCCGGGCCGCAAGCTTGGTGCTTTCACCGTGTCGCGCTCGATCAGCGGGTCCGGCGGCAAGCTGCGCTGGCTCGACACCATCACCAACCCAGGCGGCGGCCAGATGGTCTCCGTCGACTTTGGGCTTGAGGTGCTCGGGTCGCAGCTCATCAAGACCTCCGAGAGCGGCAACGACAGCGCCGACGCCGACGACCACTGGACGGTCCACCAGTCCCAGACCCTGTTCTCCACGCACCAGTGGGGACAGACCGGCACGGTCGCGCAGCCGGACGTCGTCTCGGAGGACGACGGGCCGCGCTGGGAGGACGACTTCGGCGACATGGACGACGACGCCACCCTGCGCTACTCGTTCTTCATCGGTGGCGGCCAGACGGTGCGCCTGCTGCATGCGATCGGGACGGCGCCGAGCCTGGTCGACGCGAAGGCCTCTGCGCAGAATGCGGCCGGACTGCTGAGCGGCTTCTCGCGCAGCTTCGCGGATGACATCGTGAACTTCGGCAACGACGTCGACGGCGACGGCGTGAGCAAGTTCGCCGACGACTGCCCGAGCGAGAAAGCGGAGACCGTCAATGGTTGCCCGGCGGCGGTCGTGCCCGCGCCGCCAGCCGATCCGGTGGATCCGCAGGCACCGGCACCGCCCGCCCCGGGCGAGACGCCTGCCACCCCGCAGCCGGACGCGGC
>JAUMFO010000061.1:0-3015 GCA_032119795.1 Solirubrobacteraceae bacterium | reverse complement strand
GGGACCGACACGATCAAGGGCGTACAGACCCCGTGCGGCGAGGCCGCCGAGACGACCGTCGTGCGTGGCGCGCCGCAGATCACCACGCAGATCAGCGCCGCCGAGACGACCCCGGGCGCACAGATCACCGACACCGCCGTCGTGACGGGCCTGGGTGCTCTGCGGGCCGAGGTCGCGGTTGAACTCTGGGGTCCTTACCCGACGCGCGAGTCGATGACGTGTTCGGGCACCCCGGTCTGGACCGGCAAGTTCACGGCCAACGGTGACGGCAGCTACGTCACGGATCCCGTCACGTTGACGACCGCCGGCTACTACACCTACCGTGAGCGCATCCTGCCCTCGGGTTCGTTCTCCGGTGTGGAGACCGCCTGCGGCGAAGCGGCCGAGACGACGATCACGAGGGCAGCCCCGACGGTCGTCACGGAGGTCTCCGACCAGGTCGTCGCGCCGGGCACCTCGATCTCCGATCGCATCACCGTCACCGGCCTAGGAACGACGCCCGCCACGATCGAGGTCGAGCTGTTCGGCCCGTTCGCCACGCGCGCCGAGATCAGCTGCGGCGGTCGCCCTCGGTGGACGGGCAAGGTCGACGTGGCTGGCGACGGCACCGTGGAGTCCGAAGAGGTCACGGTGCCGCGTGCCGGCTTCTACACCTACCGCGAGCGGATCGCAGGGACCAGCGTGATCACCGAGACGCAGACGCCGTGCGCCGAGGAATCAGAGACGTCGCTCGCGGCGCCGCTGATCCTCACCGGCCGCACGGAGAAGCCTCGCTCGGGCAAGGCCGTCGCGACGCGCGACGCTGAGCCCGAGGACGACGCCCGCGCCGGTAGCGGGCCGCGGCCGACGAGCGTGACCTACCAGCGGCTCGGCATCCGGGCAGACATCCGCGCCGCCGGCATCGACGAGAAGCGCGGCGCTCTCGACGTGCCGAACAACATTCGCAGCGTCGGCTGGTGGAAGGACGGCGCGGCCCCCGGCGGCGACGGTTCGGTGTTGATCGCCGGCCACGTGGACTCCAAGAAGAACGGTGCTGGCGCCTTCTACGCGCTGAAGACGGGCAAGAAGGGCGACCGTATCTCCGTCACCACCAGCGACGACAAGACCCGGACCTACCGGGTCACCGGCGTGCGGACGGTCAAGAAGGACGCCCTCCCCCAGGCGCTGTTCTCTCGTTCCGGCGAGAAGCGCCTCTACCTCGTCACGTGTGGCGGTCCGTTCAACCTGCGGACCGGCCACTACCGCGACAACGTGATCGTCAGCGCCGTCCCGGTGACGTAGGCCGATCCAGGGTTAAGCGCCGATGCGGTGCGTCGCGTGGAAGATCCCGTCGGGGTCAAACGCGCGGCGCACCGCGCGCAGGCGGTCGAAGTCGGCCGGGTCGAAGGCGCCGTCGGCACCCGCGGGCCGCTCCGCGAAGTTCGGCGTGAACTTGCCCGCCGACCAGGGGCGCAGCGCCTCGATCAGTGCGTCGATGCGAGCGTCGATCGCCGGAGCCGCCTCAGGCACCGGGCAGATCCCGACGGCATAGAGCCCGAAGCCCTTGCGCCTGCGGACGGCGCCGCCGCCGAAACGCTGGCGACCCATCGCCCCGCCGAGTTGGCGCAGCTCGACCGACAGCAGCGGCGAGACGACCTGTGGCTGCCCGGCCGCGATCAGCGCGTCGATTGCGGCGCCCTCCAGCAACTCGACGTCGAAGCCATGGCCGCGACCTGGGACGGGTCCCGGCGGGTCCATGTGGAGCGAGAGCAGTTCAGACGAGGGGATGCGCGACCAGGTGTCGACCATCGGCGTGCCGACGCTGCGCCAGGGAGCAACGAATGCCGAGGCGGTGTCGTCCTCCGCGCTGACGACCGCCCCGTCGATGACCACGACCGGTGTGTCCTGCAGCGGCTCTGGCACGCCTGGCATTGCCGGCGGGCGCAGGAACCGCAGCGAGGTGGTGACGGCATCCGGGGCGTCCGGCGCCCACGCAGCCCAGGCGCGCACGACCTCGTCGGCCTGCGCCGCGGGCCAGATCGTCATACCGGCGAAGACGTCGGCCACGGGAAAGAGGCCAATCTCCATCGCGGTGATGACTCCAAAGTTGCCGCCGCACCCACCGCGGATCGCCCAGAAGAGATCGGGGTGTTCGTCGGCGGTGGCGCGGATCAGATCGCCGCTGGCGGTCACGAGTTCGACGGCGGAGACGTGGTCGCACGCATAGCCGTACTGGCGCGAGAGCCAGCTCATGCCACCGCCGGACGTGTAGCCGACGACGCCGACGTCGTGGGAGGAGCCTGAGAGCGCCGCGAGACCATGCGGCGCCACGGCGGAGGCCACGTCGGCCCACAGCGTGCCGGCGCCGACGCGGGCCGTCCGGGCGTGCGCGTCGACGTCGACGCCGCCAAGCGCCGTGCGCAACAGCAGCGTGCCAGAGAGATCGCCGAGGGCGCCGGCATGGTGGCCCGTCGACTGCGGCGCGATCTTCAGGCTGTGTGCTGAGGCGTAGGCGACGGCAGCGCGAACGTCATCGACGGTCGTCGCGGTGACGACGGCGGCCGGACGCTGGTCCACCGCGAGGTTCCAGGCGGTGCGGGCCTCGTCGTAGCCGGAGTCGCCCGGGAAGACGGTCGCTGCAGAGGTGGGAATGAACGTGGAATCGGTCATGCCTGCACCCTTTCGAGTGCAGGCCACCCCCACATCGGGGACCTCCCCAGACATCGCCCCCAAGAGTTCGCCGAGGCGGCAGGGGCACCGCCCTAAGGGACCCCCTCACACCCCGGCGCGGCGCTTCTCGCGCGCCGGGTTAGGCCGTGAGTACCTCGATGACGGCGTCCGCGAACTGACTGGTGCCGACGGCCGTCGGGTCGTCCTTCGTCTTCTTGAGGTCGTAGGTCACGTTCTTACCTTCGGCGATCACCTGGGCGATCGCGGCTTCCATCCGGTCGCCCGCTTCGATCTCACCGAGGTGGCGGAGCATCAGGACGCCCGAGAGCATCACGGCGGTCGGGTTGAGCTTGTTGAGGCCGGCGA
>JAUMFO010000060.1:0-6439 GCA_032119795.1 Solirubrobacteraceae bacterium | reverse complement strand
CGCTCGTCGAGAAGGGCGTCGCCGTCGACCTCGTCACCGCACTCTTTGCCGACCGCCCGTCGCAGGAGGCACTGCGGTGGCTCCCCCGCCCCGCGCCGTCCGACGCCCAGCTCGCCGCCCTCGGCGCGGGCACGCTCGCCAACCGCGTCCTGCAGGCGCCGCTCTCCGCGGCTTCGATCGCCCGCAAGCCTTCACGGCTGATCACCGGCGTCGCGAAGTCGAGCGCCATTGCCGTTGCGGAAACCGCGCTCCGGCGCGGCCGCGACGACAAGCCGCTGCACTCCTCTGGCGGCCAGCAGCGCGCCTTCAGCACCGTCACCCTGCCGCTCTCTGAGCTGCGCGTCGTGCGCGACCGCTTCGGTGGCACCATCCATGACGCCGTCGTGGCGTCGATCGCCGGCGGCGTGCGTCGCTGGCGCCACGCCCAAGGGCTTCGCGCCCACGGCCTCTCGGTCTCCGCCCTCGTGCCGATCGCCAAGCGCGGCGAAGATGGTGGCGTCCGCCTCGATCCGATCGAGATGCCGCTGCCGCTGCACCGTGCCGATCCGGTCGAGTCACTGCGCGCCGTGCAGGCTGCAACCGCGAAGGCCGTCGAGGCCGGCGACGCTCTCGGCGCCGACGAGATCGCTCGCATGTACCGCTTTGCCGCGCCGACGGTGCTGGCCGACGCTACGCGCCTCGCGGCGAGTGGCGACGGCCGCGCGATCCTGATCGCCAACGTCCCGGGCCCGCGCGAGACGCGCCAGCTGTTCGGCCGTTCGCTGCTCGCCGTCTTCCCGATCATGCCGCTCACCGGTGATCGCGGCCTGGCCGCCGCCGCCGTGTCGTACAACGGCTCGATCCGCATCGGCCTCACCGCTGATCCGATCACGATCCCGGATGTCGACGAACTCTCCACCGAGATCGTGCGCACTGCCGACTTCCTCGTCGAGCGCGCACGCCAGGCCACGCGGCCGCGCCGCGCGCCGGGCACCGCCGACCGCTAGAGGCCTCTACAGTTGTCGAGCCATGGCTCGACGATCTCCAGCCCGCTACCTCGGCTACCGCGACGCCGACCTGGCGCAGCCCTATGCCAAGTACATGAAGGCGCGGGTCGACCCGCCGCAGCGCCATGTGCTCGAGGCGGTCGCCCACGGGCCCGTCGATCGGGCGTTGATCCCACCGCGCAGCAAGCTCGCTGCCGACATCCACAAGGTCGGCTACTCCGCAGTTGAGACCGGCTACGGCCAGCTACCAACCGGCGAGGTCTGGGTCGCGTGCCTGACTGACATGCCGCGGGTCGATCCCGCGATGTGGGACTGGTGGTTTGCGTGGCACAGCCTGGAGAGTGCCCGCTACAAGCTCTGGCACCCCGAGTCGCACGCCTACGCCGGCGTACGCGACGGCAACGCGGGTGACCACATCGATCCGACCGACCGCTCGGGCTGGCAGGGCAATGTGTCGTATGTCGACGAAGTCATCGGCGGTCAGATGGATCAGCTCGCCATCGCGCCTCAGGATCCGGCGCGGTACGGCATCGACCTCGCCCGCTTCGACGGCACCGCCGTCGTCGGGACCGTCGGCACCGTGTTCGTCCCAGTGAACGTCGGCCTGGCGTGCCACCAGATCCGGCGCACGAGCGGCGGCTCGGAGATGCGCAGCCGCTTCTACCTGAACGTCCTCGGCGTCCGGAGCCCAGACCCGATCGCGGCCTTGCGCGCGGTGCGGCGCGGCGTGGCCAGGCCCCGGTCGCCACGGTTCAAGGTGGGGTTCGGCGCTGAGCTGCTGCGGCACTGCGGTGAGGAGATGAACCACCTCGCGCAGTTCCTCCCGGAGCTCTACGCCGAGTTCGCGTAGCCTGAGTGCCATGCCACCGCTGAGGTCACGCACCGTCACCCACGGCCGCAATATGGCCGGCGCCCGCGCGCTCTTCCTCGCCGCCGGCGTGGAGAAGGGCGATCTGGGCAAGAAGCCGATCATCGCCGTGGCGAACTCCTACACGCAGTTCGTGCCTGGCCACACGCATCTGGCTCCCGTCGGCCAGATCGTCGCCGAAGCGATCAAAGAGGCCGGCGGCATCCCGCGCGAGTTCAACACGATCGCCGTCGACGACGGCATCGCGATGGGCCACGGCGGGATGCTCTACTCGCTGCCCTCGCGTGACCTCATCGCCGACAGCGTCGAGTACATGGTCAACGCGCACTGCGCCGACGCCCTGATCTGCATCTCCAACTGCGACAAGATCACGCCGGGCATGCTCAACGCCGCCCTGCGGCTGAACATCCCGACGGTGTTCGTCTCCGGTGGTCCGATGGAGGGGGGCACGGCGGTGCTCGTCGATGGGACCGTCCGCAAGCGCGTCAACCTCATCACGGCGATCGCCGACGCCGTCGCCGATGAGGTCTCCGACGAGGACATCGCGATCCTCGAAGAGGCCGCCTGCCCGACCTGCGGCTCGTGCTCGGGGATGTTCACCGCCAACTCGATGAACTGCCTCACCGAGGCGCTCGGTCTGGCGCTGCCCGGTAACGGCTCGATCCTCGCCACGCACACCGCCCGCAAGGAGCTCTACGAGTCGGCCGGCCGCTGCGTTGTTGACATCTGCAACCGCTACTACGGCGAGGACGACGAGTCCGTGCTCCCCCGCGCGGTCGCTACGCGGGCCGCGTTCGAAAACGCGATCACGCTCGACGTCGCCATGGGCGGCTCCACGAACACCGTCCTGCACGTGCTCGCGGCCGCGCAGGAGGCGGAGCTCGACTTCACCATGAAGGACATCGACGCGATCTCGCGGCGAGTCCCGTGCCTGTGCAAGGTCGCCCCGAACGGCACTTACCTCATGGAGGACGTCCACCGCGCCGGCGGGATCCCCGCGATCCTCGGCGAGCTGCGCCGCGGCGGGCTCTTCAACGACGACGTCTCGACGGTCCATGCGAAGTCCGTCGACGACTGGCTCCTCACCTGGGACATCCGCAGCGGCCAGGCCTCCGACGAGGCCCTCGAGGTCTTCCATGCGGCGCCTGGCTGCAAGCGCTCCGCGTTGGCGTTCTCACAGTCCGAGCGGTGGGACACCCTCGACACCGATGCCGCGGGCGGCTGCATCCACGACGTCGAGCATGCCTACTCCAAGGACGGTGGCCTCGCCATCCTCTACGGCAACCTCGCCGTGCGCGGCAGCGTCGTCAAGACCGCGGGCGTCGACGAGTCGATCTGGAAGTTCAGTGGCCCGGCGGTCGTCGTCGAGTCCCAGGACGAGGCGGTCGACGTGATCCTCAAGGGCAAGATCAAGGCCGGCGACGTGGTCGTCATCCGTTATGAAGGGCCGCGCGGCGGCCCCGGCATGCAGGAGATGCTCTACCCGACCTCCTATCTCAAGGGGCGCGGTCTGGGCAAAGCTTGCGCGCTGATCACCGACGGCCGCTTCTCCGGCGGCACGTCTGGCCTTTCCATCGGGCACGTCTCACCTGAGGCGGCGTCCGGGGGCGCGATCGCACTCGTCGAGAACGGCGACACGATCTCCATCGACATCCCCAACCGCAGCCTTACCTTGGACGTCTCCGAGGAAGAACTCGCGGAGCGCCGCGAGCGCCTGGAGTCCTCCGGCGGGTATGTGCCGGCCGCACGTGACCGTGTCGTCTCCCCCGCCCTGCGCGCCTACGCCGCCATGGCGACGTCGGCCGATACCGGAGCGGTGCGCGACGTCAACGCCGTGGAGCGCGCCGTCGCTGCCGCCGCCGACTCGCGCAACGCGTCTATCTCCGGCTAGTCCGGCGCCTGCACGACGCTGAGGCCACTCTGCCGCGCCGGCGGGGGCCTCAGGTCGTTCTCGTCGTCCTCAACCCCGCCGTAGAAGTCGATGCCAAGTTCGGCACCGGCCGCCGCCACGCGCTCCATCAGCTCGGCCGAGAAGATCGGGCCGCCGTGGCCGGTCGCCGACATCCAAAAGCAGAAGAAGTCCGTGGTGATCGGCTGCACGCGGCGCAGCTCGTCGAGCGCCGGAATACCGGGCTCGATCAGGTCGAGCAGGTACGTCAGGTGGCGCTCGAGACTGGTCGAGCTGATCTTGCCTTCGCTCTTGAGCAGCCACACGCCCGTGTCCTGCCGGCGAACTTGCGAGGAGGTGGGGACGAGCTGATCACGCCGCAGTGCCTGGGTCGGCTGCAGACCGAGTGCCTGCGTGACGTCGTCAGGCTCGAGCGTGTCTCCGACCACGCGAAAGGTCGCGTGTGCCAGTAGACAGTTGCCGTTCTCTTGAAGCGCGTTCACGATCTCGGACCCCTGTCCTTCGGCTCGTTCGGTCGACGATACGACCAGGAGACGACGCGGGTGGTGCCCCGGCCGAGCAGGCCGGGGCAACGGCCACGCGCTAGGCGGCCTGGACCGACTGCTGCTCTTCGTCGCGCGCCGGCGTGTCGCGCAGGTAGCGCTCCGCGTCGATGGCGGCCTGGCATCCTGAGCCTGCGGCCGTAATGGCCTGGCGGTAGCTGGGATCGATGAGGTCGCCAGCGGCAAACACGCCGGGGCGCGCGGTGCGCGTCGTGCGTCCCTCGACCACGACGTAGCCTTCTGCGTCGGTCGCAAGGTGCTCGGCGACGATCTGGCTCTGTGGCTCGTGACCGACGGCGATGAAGGCGCCCTTCACCGTGATCTCGCGCTTCTCGCCCGTCTCGACGTTGCTCAGGTGTGCGACGTCCAGCGCACCGTTCTCGCCGGGGGCGAAGGTGTCGACGACGTACGGGGTCAGGAATTCGATGTTCTCAACCTCACGGGCGCGCTCGAGCATGATCTTCGACGCGCGGAACTCGTTGCGTCGATTGACGATGATCACCTTCGATGAGAACTTGGCGAGGAAGATCGCCTCCTCCATCGCCGAGTCGCCGCCGCCGACGATCAGCGTCGGCTTCTCCTTGAAGAACGCGGCGTCGCAGGTGGCGCAGTACGAGACGCCGCGCCCGCCGAGTTCCTCCTCGCCGGGGACCCCGAGCTTCTTGTGCTCGGCGCCCATCGCCAGGACGACGGCACGCGTGCGGTAGACGTCGTCGCCGACGTGGACCTCGTGCACCCCGCCCGGCTCGTCGGAGAGCTTGATCTCGGTCGCCAGATCGCTCACGAGCCTTGCGCCAAACCGCTCGGCCTGATCACGCATGTTCTGCATGAGCGCCGGGCCCATGATGCCCTCGGGGAAGCCCGGGAAGTTCTCGACATCGGTCGTTTGCTGCAGCAGCCCGCCCCACAGGAACCCCTCGATCACGACGGGCTCAAGGTTGGCTCGCGCGGTGTACAGGGCTGCGGTGTAGCCGGCGGGGCCACTGCCCACGATGACCACGTTGTGGGTGTGCTCGCTCATGGCAATGACGTTAGTACGCCCGGCGCGAGTCTGCGTGGGTGGCCGGTGAACGGACGGATCGCCAGCGTGCGCGCGCTATCCGGCTGGTGCCGGCGCCGCGTCTGGAGGTGCCGCCCTCGCGGCCCGGCGTTCCTCTTTCCACCCGGCAACCGTGCGGCGCAGCTGGAGGTAGGCGATGAACCCGGGGATGGTCGGCAGCCAGAACGCGAACACGCGGTACGTGAGGACGGCCGCGACCGCGACGCCGCCGCCGTGCCCGAGGGCCGCCAGCGAGCCGATCATGCCGCCGTCGACGCCACCCACCCCGCCGGGCAGCGGCAGCAGATTGCCGAGCATGCCGATGAAGAACCCAAGCGTGACCACGGCGACTGGCGGCTCAGCACCAAAAGCCCGAAAGGCCGCCCAGAGCGACGCGACCTGTGCGCCCCAGTAGAGAAAGGCGCCGAACGTCACGAGGTCGCCGCGCCGGACGTGCGCCCAGGCTCCTCGAACGCCGGTCGACGCGGACGCGGGGACGTTCGCGAGCCGCTGGGCGATCTTCCCGCGGCGCCCGCCGCGCTCACCCCAGTGCTGGATTCGGCGTTCAAGATCGCTCGGCACCAACGAGGCAACGATGGCGGCCGCGATCACGGTGCCGCCGAGCAGCGCCGGCAGGACGGTGATCCCCCAGGTTTGCGGGCCCGGGAAGACACCCCAGCGCATCCCCAGGCCGCCGACGACGATCGCCAGCATGTAGGGGACGTACATAAGGACGAGGAACGTCACGGTGCGGTCGGCCACCTCGCGGCGATCCATTCCGGCCTGCCGCAGCGCCCAGGCCGTCAAGACCAGCCCGCCGGCACCTCCAGCCGCCAAGATGCGCGTCGCCGCAAGCCCAGCCATGGTGATCTCGTAGCTCACCGCCAGCGTGATTCGCTGGTTGCCGCCCGTGCGGTACACGCCACGGAACATCAAGACGTAGCCGACGAACGACAACACCGCGAACCCGAACGAAGCCGCCAGCCAGAGCGGCTGGCCGTCGCGAATCAACCCGAAGCTCTCCTCGATGCCGGGCAGCAGCGGAAGCCCGACGTAGAGCACCGCCGCGATCACGATCACGGCGGCGATGCCGGT
>JAUMFO010000059.1:0-1665 GCA_032119795.1 Solirubrobacteraceae bacterium | reverse complement strand
GGCCGCCGCCCGTCCCGCCGGCGCTCGCGGTGCTACCGCTGCGCGAGACCGTGCCGTTCCCCGATCTGGTGATCCCACTCGCCGTCGGCCAGGAACGCTCGCTGAAGCTCCTCGACGACGTCCTCTCCGCCGACCGCCGCTTCGTGATGGTCGCCGGGCGCGACCCTGGGGTCGAGGCGCCTGGCCCAGAGCAGCTCTACGAGATCGGCGTCATCGGCACGATCGCGCGTCTGATGAAGGTCCCCGACGGCAGCACGCGCCTGCTCGTGCAAGGCGGCCAGCGTGTGCGCATCACCCGCTGGACCCAGCGCGAGCCCTACCTCGTTGCGACGATCGAGGAACTCCCAGACGTCGTGCAGGAGAGCGACGAGCTGACGGCGCTGGTGCGCGAGGTGCAGCGCACGTTCCTAGAGATCGTGGAGTCGGTGCCCTACCTCCCAGAGGAACTCCGGCTTGCCGTCGCCAACATCGAGGACGCCTCGCAGCTCAGCCACCTGATCGCCAGCGCGCTGCGGATCACGCCGGCCGAGAAGCAGCAGCTCCTGGAGCAGCCCGACGTGGAACTTCGCCTGCGCCGCCTTGTGCAGCTGCTGGCGCGCGAACTCGACGTGATCTCGATCGGCACCCGCATCCAGGACCAGGTGCAGTCCGAGCTCGACAAGGGGCAGCGCGAGTTCGTCCTGCGCCAGCAACTCCGAGCAATCCAGGCGGAACTCGGCGAGGACGACGACAGCCAACGCGAGATCGACGAGCTCCGCGAGCAGCTTGGCCAGCGCGACCTCCCCGAGGAGGTCCGCAAGACCGCAGACCGCGAGCTCGGGCGCCTCGCTGCCATCCCTGCCGCCTCACCCGAGCACGGCGTCGTGCGCGGCTACCTGGAATGGATCGCCCTGCTGCCGTGGGGTGCCGCCGAAGAGCAGCCCATCGACCTCAGTCTCGCCAAGGAGATCCTCGACGGCGACCACTACGGCCTGGAGGCCGTCAAGGACAAGATCCTCGAGCACCTCGCCGTGCTCTCGCTCTCGCACGAGTCGCGCGGGACCATTCTCTGCCTCGCCGGGCCGCCCGGCGTCGGCAAGACCTCGCTGGGGCGCTCGATCGCCCGAGCGATGGATCGCTCCTTCCAGCGGCTCTCCGTCGGCGGCGTGCGCGACGAGGCCGAGATCCGCGGCCACCGCCGCACCTACGTCGGCGCGATGCCGGGTTCCGTGCTGCGAGCCATGCGCGACGCGAACACCACCAACCCGGTGGTCCTCGTCGACGAGATCGACAAGATGAGCTCCGGCTACGGCGGTGACCCGACGGCCGCGATGCTCGAGGTGCTCGATCCCGAGCAGAACTCGACCTTCCGCGACCACTTCCTCGACCTGCCCTACGACCTCTCGCAGGTCACCTTCATCTGCACCGCCAATGAGCTCGACCGGATCCCGGGCCCACTGCGCGATCGCATGGAGATCGTGACGATCGCCGGCTACACCGAGCGCGAGAAGCTCGAGATCGCCAAGCGCTACCTCGTTCCCCGCCAGCTCGAGCGGGCAGGGCTCAAACGTGGGCAGGTGTCGTTCACCGATGCCGCCCTGCGCACGATCATTGCCGAGTACACCCGCGAGGCCGGCGTGCGCGGCCTGGACCGCCAGATCCGCAGCGTGGCCCGCAAACTCGCGC
>JAUMFO010000058.1:0-3859 GCA_032119795.1 Solirubrobacteraceae bacterium | reverse complement strand
CGCCGAGTGGAACAAGACCGTGTGCGGGATCCCGGGCTTCAGCCTCTACTACGACGCCGCGGGCGACCCCGGAATCGTGGTCGACGGCGCCGGCATCTTCATCGAGGAGTACACGATCACCTACCGCTCAGGCGGCAAGCGTTACACGGTGAAGGCCACTGACTCCGCGCAGATCGGCCTCGTGACGGGCACCGACGGCGTGACCCGCGACCAGGTCACGTTCCGCGAACGCGTCCGGATCAAGCGCCAAAAGAAGGGCGCCAAGTGGTGCAGCGGCATCCACAAGAAGGCCTTCGTCGCCGAGCGGGTCAGCGGCGGGGCCTGACGGGCGGGCCGGGTTGCGGCGAGGACGCGGAGTTTTCGCCACCTGCCCCGACTGGTTGGACCCAAAGTAGGCACGGCAGGCGTGCCCAGAATGGGTCCAACCAGCCCCGCCCCCGCCGAAGGGCTCAGCCCTCGCCGCGCGCCTTCTTGCGTGACTCGCGGGTGCGGTCGGTCATCAGGAGCGTGCGCTTGCGCAGGCGCACGAAGTTCGGGGTCACTTCGACCATCTCGTCGTCGCCGATGAACTCGAGGGCCTCGTCGAGCGTCTTGCGCGCCGGCGGGGTCAGGCGGACGAGTTCGTCGGCGCCAGCGGAGCGGATGTTCGTCTGCTTCTTCTCGCGGACGATGTTCACGTCGAGATCCTCGATGCGCGAGTTGGCGCCGATGATGCAGCCCTCGTAGACGTCCTCGCCCGGGCCCATGAACATCGTGCCGCGGTCCTGCAGTGCGAGCACCGAGAACGGAGTGATGACGCCCGAGCGATCGGAGATCAGCGAGCCGTTGTGGCGGCCCTTGATCAGGCCGGCCCACGGCATCCAACCGTCGAAGATGTGGTGGATCATGCCGGTGCCGCGCGTCTGCGTCATGAACTTGTCGCGGATGCCGATCAGGCCACGCGCCGGGATCTTGTATTCCAGGCGCAGCCAGCCGGTGCCGTGGCCCTCCATGTGCTGGAGCTCGCCGCGGCGCTCGGCCAGCAGCGTGGTCACGTTGCCCATGTGGTCCTCGGGCACGTCGATCGTCACGGCCTCGCGCGGCTCGTGCTTCTTGCCGTCGATGTCCTTGGTGAGGACGTGCGGCTTGCCGACCGTCATCTCAAAGCCCTCGCGGCGGAGGGTCTCCACGAGCACGGCCAGCTGGAGCTCGCCTCGGCCGGCGACCTCCCACGTGTCTGGGCGCTCGGTCGGCGTGACGGCGAGCGACACGTTGCCGAGCAGCTCCTCGTAGAGCCGGTTCTCGAGCATGCGGGCGGTGAGCTTGTTGCCGTCGCGGCCGGCGAGCGGCGAGGTGTTCACGCCGATCGTCATGGCGAGCGATGGCTCGTCGACCTCGATGAGCGGCATCGGGCGCGGATCGTCCGGGTCGGCCAGCGTCTCACCCAGGGTGATGTCTGGGAAGCCAGCGACGGCGGCGATCTCGCCCGGTCCGACGACGGTCGCGGGAACGCGCTCCAGGCCCTCGGTCACGAAGAGATCGGTGATCTTGGCGTTCTGGATTGAGCCGTCGCGGCGGCACCAGGCCACCGTCTGGCCCTTCTTGAGCTCGCCCTCGTGCACGCGGGTGATCGCGAGCCGGCCGAGGTACGGAGAAGCGTCGAGGTTGCCGACCTGCGCCTGCAGCGGGTGGCCGGGGTTGTACTCCGGAGCCGGGACGGTCGCCACGAGGGCGTCCATCACGGGCGAGAGGTCGTCGGCGAGGTCGTCCCACTTGAGGCCGGCCTTGCCGTCGCGGGCGATCGCGAAGACGGTCGGAAAGTCGAGCTGGTCGCCGTCGGCGCCGAGCTCGAGGAAGAGCTCCTCGGCCTCATGGACGACCTCTTCGGGGCGGCCGTCGGGGCGGTCGACCTTGTTCACCACGAGCACGACCGGCAGGCCAGCCTCGAGCGCCTTGCGGAGCACGAAGCGCGTCTGCGGCAGCGGGCCCTCGGCGGCGTCGACGAGCAGCAGGACGCCGTCGACGAGGGCCAGGCCACGCTCGACCTCGCCACCGAAGTCGGCGTGGCCGGGCGTATCGACCAGCGTGATCTTGGTGCCCTTGTAGGTGAAGACCGTGTGCTTGGCCAGGATCGTGATGCCACGCTCCTTCTCGATGTCTCCCGAGTCCATGACTCGGGTTTCACCGTCGGAGCTGCGGCCAAGCGCGCCGGACTGACGCAGCATTGCGTCAACAAGAGTGGTTTTGCCGTGGTCGACGTGGGCGACGATCGCCACGGTGCGGAGGTCTGAGCGAAGCGCCATGCGACCAAGCAGGGTACGGGGCCGGGGCTCCTAAGCGCTGTGTGATGCCCCGCGCGCTCCGCGGGCCGTCACTGCTTTGCCCCTCGCAGCGTTCGTCGAGACGCGCCGGCGGCGGTCTGCCGGGTCGCGCAGATCGCGGTTCAGGCGGCGATCGCCCTCGTAGAGAATGGTCTCCCAATCGACCGGTCCGTCGACGGCCAGCTGCGGCTCCGCCGAGGACGCAGCGACGGGCTTGCGCTCCACGTAGAGCCAGCCGAGCGCGCCGAGGGTGAGATCCACGGTCGAGCTGCGCAGCCCGATGTAGGCCCGCAGCGCGAACGTGCAGGCGACGGCATTGAAGAGCGCAAAGGCCGCGTTGCCCCAGTTGCTCACCTGGTAGTCGCGGTAGACGGTAAAGAGCGAGAACGCCACGATCAGCAGCGGCATGAGCACGAAGAGCCCCGGCGCGGCCGTGCGATCGCGGACCTTCGGTGTGCGCGCAAACGGGATCTTTGCCCCCGTGAACATCTGCTGAACCGACTTCAGCACGCCCGCAAGATTCACGAACAGCAGCACGAGATTGA
This sequence comes from Solirubrobacteraceae bacterium, assembly GCA_032119795.1. Lineage (GTDB taxonomy): Bacteria > Actinomycetota > Thermoleophilia > Solirubrobacterales > Solirubrobacteraceae > JAGIBJ01. The sequence goes on along the minus strand of JAUMFO010000058.1, from coordinate 1,014 downwards.
GGCCGTAGATCCGGAAGATGTCGGTGAAGCGGTGGCCACAGGCGCGCAGATCCATCCCCATCGCAATGAAGTACGGCAGCGCGGCAACCACCACGAGCGGGCTCAGCAGGCGGCTGTCATACGGGTAGGCGAGCAGGAAGAGCAGTCCGAAGCTGGCCCACGCGATCGACGCCATGTAGTTCACGCGCAGCATCAGCTCGCGCCACAGGATCCGCTCGCGCTGGTCCTTGCGGCGGCGCACCTGCGCCCACAACTTGGGCAGGATCAGCAGGCCGCCGTTGGCCCAGCGGCGGCGCTGCACCACGAGCGATCCGAAGTCCGGCGGCGTGGCGCTGTAACTCAGGCGCTCGGGGTAGTTCACGAGCGTCCAGCCGTGGGTGCCGAGATCGACGCTGGACTCGGTGTCCTCGATGACGGTGCGGTCCTGGATGTACGTGCGCACCTCGTGGCCGCCGACCGTCTCGACCTCGACGATGTCCTCCAGGGCGGCTTTACGGATGACGGCGTTGGCGCCGACCCAGAAGGTCGCGTTGTAGTACGTCATGCCCTGGTGGAGGATGTGCTGGATGTCGGTCGTAGCGCCGGCGACGCGCTCGATGCGGGTCGGCGCGCCGCGGAACGAGGAGTACGGCGTCTGCACCACGGCGACGCGGTCATTGCCGGTCTCCTCGAGTAGCTGCACGAGCCGGATGCAGTAGTCGCGCAGCAGGATCGAGTCGGCGTCGAGCGTCAGCAGGTAGGTGGAGTCGGCGACGCTCAAATCGACGCGCTCACCGGCGCGGGCGTCGCGCAGGAGCTGCTTCTCTCCGACGTGCTCGACGTGCAGTTGGCGGCCCATCAGCGAGATGTAGGCGTTGATGTTCATCGCCTTGTTGGCCTCGTGAGAAAGCGAGGCGTACTGCTTGCGCTCAAACGTCGAGAGCTGCGCGCGGAAGATCCACAGCAGGCGGCTGCGCAGCTCCACGATGCGTTCGGCCGTCGGGTAGGAGCCCTGCTCGATCGACGACTCCAGAC
>JAUMFO010000057.1:0-1833 GCA_032119795.1 Solirubrobacteraceae bacterium | reverse complement strand
CTAGCTAGCCGGCCGGCGACGGCGCCTGCGCAATCGAGACGTTGAAGTTCGTGCCGCCGAGCGGCTTCATGAGTTTGAGCCAGAGCAAGAGGTAAGCCTCCTGGGCGCGGGCCGCCGTGAGGTCGCCGAGGTCGAGGACGCGCTCCTGCGGCCAGCCGAACTGCTCAAGCAGGAGCTTCGCCGTCTCCTTGGCGTCGTCGTCGTTGCCGGAGATGAACATCACGTGGTCGCCGGGGACGCCCGCCGGGTCGACCATCACGCCGTGGTTGACGGTGTTGAGCGTTTTGACGACCTTGGCGGCCGGGACGGCCCGCTGGACGGACTCGCCGAGGCTGTCGGTGTTGGCGACGATCAGCGTCGTCGTGGCGCCGGAATGGTCGAGCGGGTTGGTGAGATCGATCAGGACCTTGCCAGCGAGCGCTCCGCCGGCGGCCGTCGCCGCTGGTACCGCGCCCGAGCCGGCGGTACAGAGGAACACGATCGATCCGAACTCAGCGGCCTCGGCGAACGTGCCGGTGCTCGACGCCGGCCCATGGTGTGCCGCCCACGCGGCCGCCTTCTCGTTGCCAGCCTCCCGTGAGCCCATGCAGACCTCGTGCTGCAGCTCGCACAGCCGAGTCGCGATGGCCTGCCCCACCGATCCGGTCCCCAATACGCCGATCCTCATCGCCCCTCCAACGGTTGCTGGCGCCAGGCTAGCCGCAGACGCCCCCAGCTTCTCGACGCGCGAGTGCATCGCCACGTGGTCGTTGGCGGCGGTGGATTTGAGATCGCTGCGCGGTCGGCGGGCGTTCTGCACCGAGGGCGGTGCGGGCTGGCAGCGTCTGGGCCGTTGGCGGCGGTGGATTTGAGATCGCTTCGCGGCCTGCGGGCGTCGGGCGGGAACTCCCGTGACTTGGGGGTGCTAAACACCCGCCAGTGACGGTAGTTCGCTTCGACCGGGCGGGCCGCAACCTCCTGGGGTTGCATCGACCTGACAGACGCGGCCCGTGGCGCTGTCGCGTTGAACCCGCCGGACGTGCGGCGGGTTCGACGCGACCCCGCAACGCTGCAACCCCAGGAGGTTGCAGCGTCACCGGGCTGGCGCCTGGAACGCCCTTTTTCGGCGCTCGGGGCGCCAGCCCCGCTGGCTGCAGCCCCAGGCGGTTGCATCGACCTGACAGAACGGGGCCCCGAGGCGCTCCTGGCGTCGGAACTACCGCACGCCCGGTAACTCTGGCGCGAGGAGCAAACCCCGCAACCCCAGGCGGTTGCAGGCCCCTGGTTGGACCCATCCTGGGCACCACAGGTGTGCCTACATTGGGTCCAACCAGTCCGCCCGGCGCCCGCCGGCGCCGCAACGCCCGCAAATCCACCGCCGCCAACCGCGCAAACCACGAACCGGCTCCGCCCTCGCTGCCATGGCGCCCTCATTCCCCGCAACGATCGCCATTCCGCCGCCGCCAAGGACCCAGTCGCCGTCAACGCCCGCCAAGTCCCGCCGCCGCCAACCAGCCGAGGCGCAGCGGCGGCCGCCCGAATCCGCCGCCGCCGACCGCTCAGTCGCCGTCGAGGCCCCCGGGCCACAGCCCCAGCCCCTGGGGTCTATCTCGTGGGCCGCTTCGGGCCTGCCACCACGCGCGAGTTCCTCCGCGCCCGCGTCGTCCACCCAGTGCCGTAGGCATGCCAACGGCCTAGGCTCGAAGTCATGAGCAAAGTTTCGACCATTCCAGACATCACGCTCAACGACGGCACCACGATCCCGCAGCTTGGCTTCGGCACCTGGCAGATCGACCCGAACGAGACCGCGGAGATCGTCGCGCAGGCACTGAAGATCGGCTACCGCCACATCGA
>JAUMFO010000056.1:0-3469 GCA_032119795.1 Solirubrobacteraceae bacterium | reverse complement strand
GCGAGGCGCTCGAGGAACTCGTCCGTGCTCGCGGCGAAGCGCTGGTGGCCACCTCGGTCTGCACCCCGCGCGACCCCGACCGCGGGTCGCTCTTGGCCGCCGTCGCCGACGACCGCCCGTTCCTGCTCGACACGCTGCTCGTTGCCGTGCGCCGCGCGGGCCACACGCCTCGCGCCGTCGACCACCCGGTGTTGCCGCGAGAGGGCGTCGCCGGCATCGACGCCAACGGCGACGGCATCATCGACGCGCTCGAGCACGATCCCGGCGCCACCACGACACTCTCGGACGCGTTTGCTGGTCACGCAGCACTCGGCGACGCGCCGACGCCCGGAACACCGGTCTCGCCGCGCGCCGCGGCGGTCGCCGCACTCGTGGTCGAGCTCGACACCCGCCTCGACCCCGAATCGCTCGTGCACCTGGAGGACCATGCCCGCCGAGGGCTCCTGGCCGCCACCTGCATGGTCGACGACCACGCCGCCGCGCTGGAAGCCGTCAACGCCGCCGCCGCCGGCGACGGCGTCGACCCCGAGGCAGCGCAACTCCTGTATTGGCTCGCGGACGACCGGATCATCCTGCTCGGGACCGCGCACCATTCGATCGCCGACGACGGCACCTACGGCCCAGCCACCGGCGGCCTCGGGCTGCTCTCGCCCAAGGCCAGCGACGGCGGCGAGCGCAGCTGGGTCGGCCCGCTGGAAGACGGCAGCGATCCGCTGGAGGTCGAGCCCCCGGCGATCGCGTCGCTCGACCCACTCCGCGCCGGGGCTCCACTGGCCGCCGGCCCCGTCGGCTCGCGCTCGCCGGTGCACCGCGGCACCCGGCCGCAAGAACTCCTGCTGCCCGTCCGCGACTCGGGCGGCGTCCTGACGTCCGTCACCCGGGTGCTCTACCTGCTCACGCACCGCGCCGAGACCGAGCCTGCCAGCTCCGTCCCACTGCTCCGCCAGCGCCTCACCGACGCGCTCGCCGAAGCCGGCCTGCGCGCCGGCTCGCACGACCACAAGCGGATGGTTGCGCTGTACGACGCCATGCCGAAGGACGAGCTGCTGGCGATCGGCACGCTCGAACTCGTCGACATGCTGCGCGCCCTCATGGCGATCGGCGCCGAAGACGTCCTCGTTCGCTCTCGCACGCACCTGGACCAGCGCACCGCGTCGATCGTGATCGCGCTCCCGCGCGACCGGTACGTGCCTGCCCTCCGCGAGCGCCTGGAGGCGCTCGTGGCCGCCCGCTACGACACCGACGACACCGTCGCCCACGAGGTGATCGGCGACGAAGCGCACGTGCAGCTCCACGTCGTCGTCCACGACCCCAAGGGGCTGCGGCCCGTCGACGAACGCGAGCTCGAAGCGGCCGTCTCGGCGATGGCCCGCACCTGGCTCACGTCGCTTCGCGACGCCCTCGTGGCCCGCGAAGGCGACGAGCCCGGTCGGCTGCTCGCCGCCCACTGGGGGCCGCGGATCCCCGAGCAATACCGCGCAATCGTCGACCCAGCCTCAGCCGTCGACGACGTGCTCGCGCTCGACCACCTGCACCGCAGCGGCGAGGGCTCATTCGTGGCGCTGCGCCAAGAGGACGGGCCCGGCGGCACCGTGACCCGCGTCGCGTTGCTTTCTCGCCGTACCAAGGCCGAGCTGTCTCGCGTGATCATGATCCTCGAGGACCTCGGGCTCACGGTGATCGAAGAGCGCCCGACTCGGGTGAGCGGCGGCGGCGAAGAACTCTGGATCCAGGACTTCGGCGTGACCGGCCCCGGCGGTGGCCCGCTCGACCTCGATCTCTGCGGCGAACGGGTCGCCGCGTGCGTGAGCGCCGTCTGGCGTGGGGAGGCGGAAAGCGACGCCCTGCACCGGCTGATCGTCACCACGGACCTCGACCACGAGCGCCTCGAGGTCCTGCGCGCCTACCGCCGCTACCGCGGCCGGATCGGATCCCGCTACACGGAGCGATTCCAGAACGAGGTGATCGTCAGCCACCCGGAGACCACGGCGGCCCTCATCCGCCTGTTCGAACAGCGGTTCGATCCGAGCCTTCCCTCGGACGCCGTTGCCGAGCAGTCGCTGCGCGACGAGATCGTGGCCTACATCGACGAGGTGGAATCGCTCGACCACGACCGCATCCTGCGGAACCAACTTGGGCTCATCGACGCCACGGTCCGCACGAACCACTACGTCCCCGGAGCCAAGACCCTCGCGCTCAAGGTCCGCGCCGCCGACGTCCCCGCGTTGCCGCAGCCCGCGCCGCTGTGGGAGGTCTACGTCTATGCCCCACACATGGAAGGCATCCACCTGCGCGGCGGGATGATCGCTCGCGGCGGCCTGCGCTGGTCGGATCGCGAGGACTTCCGCACCGAGGTGCTTGGCCTGATGCGTGCGCAGATGGTCAAGAACGCGGTGATCGTGCCGTCCGGGGCCAAAGGTGGCTTCCGCCTGCGCCAGACGCCGACCGATCCGACTGAGCTGCGCGCCGCCGTTGAAGCGGCCTACGTCGACTACGTCGGTGCGCTGCTCGAGATCACCGACACGCGCGAGGGCGGCGAGGTGGTCCACCCGGCGCACGTGACCGTCCGCGACGGCGACGACCCCTACCTCGTCGTCGCCGCAGACAAAGGCACCGCGACCTTCTCCGACACGGCCAATCGCGTGGCCCGCCAACGCCACTTCTGGCTCGACGACGCCTTCGCCTCCGGCGGCTCGCAGGGCTACGACCACAAGGCCCTCGGCATTACCGCCCGCGGCGCTTGGGAGTCCGTCAAACGCCACTTCCGTGAACGCGGCATCGATCCCGAGTCCGATCCGATCTCGATCGTTGGCATCGGCGACATGTCTGGCGACGTGTTCGGCAACGGTCTCCTGCGGTCGAAGTCGGCTCGGCTGATCGCCGCCTACGACCACCGCCATATCTTCATCGACCCCAGCCCCGCCGACGCGCAGGCGTCGTTCGACGAGCGCCAACGCCTGTTCGACACGCCCCGCTCGTCCTGGGACGACTACAACCGCGACCTAATCTCGGCGGGCGGTGGTGTCTTCCCGCGCACTCTCAAGTCGATCCCGCTGACCGACGAGATGCGCCGGTGCCTCGGCGTCGACGACGAGCGTCTCGCCCCGAGCGACCTCATTCGCGCCGTGCTTCGCGCCCCCGTCGACCTGCTCTGGAACGGCGGGATCGGCACCGTCGTGAAGGCCAGCGACGAGACCGACGCCGACGCCCAAGACCGCTCGTCCGATGCGATCCGCGTGAATGCGAACGAGCTGCGGGCGAGCGTCGTCGGCGAAGGCGGCAACCTGGGCTTCACGCACCGGGCGCGCATCCAATACGCCCGCGCCGGCGGCGCGATCAACGCCGACTTCATCGACAACTCCGCCGGCGTCGACTGCTCCGATCACGAGGTCAACCTGAAGATCCTGCTCGGGGAGGCCATCCACCGCGGCGAACTGGACTTGGACGGCCGCGACGCCCTGCTGCGTGA
>JAUMFO010000055.1:0-36137 GCA_032119795.1 Solirubrobacteraceae bacterium | reverse complement strand
CTGACACCTCAAAAACAGGTCCCCTCGGCGTGTGCGCGCCGAAGAAAGAACTCGTGCATATTCAGTTCATTGGTCGCGGCTCCGCAGCGCTGCGCCAACTCGCCCTTGTCGCCGGACTCGGGACCATCGCCCTTGCGCCGCAGGTCGCCGGCGCAGCCGCTCTCGGCACCAACGGCGCCGCCACTCCGACCATCACCTGGGGCGCCTGCGACGACACGCTCCTCGGGCGTGAAGACGTCCAGGGTTTCCCGCAGGCCGTCGCCGACTTCCAGTGCGGCACCGCCCTCGTGCCCGTCGACTATCGCAAGCCCGCGGGCGCGAAGATCGCCATCGCCGTCTCGCGCCTGCCCGCCACCGGTCCGGGCCCAAAGATCGGCACCGTCTTCTTCAACCCGGGCGGCCCAGGCGCCCGCGGCCGCGGCACCGTGATCTACGGCACCGACCGCCTGCGCGAGCAGTTCGACCTCGTCGGCTTCGATCCGCGCGGCACCGGCTCGACCACCGCGCCCGTGCGCTGCGCGGAGACTGCCGAAGCGGCAGCCTCGCTCCTCGACCCGACCTTCCCGATCACGACCGTCCAGGAGGCCACGGCGCTGACGAAGGCTCAGCAGGGCGCCAAGGGCTGCGGCCAGCGCACGCCCCTCTCGACGCTGCAGCACATCTCGAGCGCCAACACCGCTCGCGACCTGGATCTCCTGCGCAAGGCCGTCGGCGACGCGAAGCTCTCGTACTTCGCGTTCTCGGCCGGCTCGATCATCGGTGAGACGTACGCGCAGCTGTTCCCGGCGACGACGCGCGCCATCGCCCTCGACAGCCCGCTGAACCCGGTCAAGTACACGACCGGCAGCACGACGGCCGAGCGCAGCCAGCCGCTCGACCAGCGCATGAAGAGCTACGTCGGCACCAACGACGCCGTCACGTCATTCCTCACTGCGTGCGCCGCAAATCCGGCCACGTGCGCGTTTGCGACGCCCGGCGCCACTCCCGCCAGCTTGCGCACGAAGTTCAACGCGCTGCTTGCTCGCATCCGGGCGAACAACGGCGTCACCGTTGCCGCGGGCACGCCCGATGCAACCACCACGAGCTACCAGGACTTCGTGGAGTTCTTCTTCGGCGACCTGCAGTTCGGCATCTTCACCTCGCAAGACCTCGCCGGCATGCTCGAGACCGCTGACATCGCCAGCAAGAGCGCGACGGCAACGATCCCGTCGACCGACCTCCAGGACTTCCTGGCGGTGCTCCTGCGCAACCGGTGGAATCCGACCGACACGAGCGACGCCTACAACGACAACTTCCTCGACGGGTTCAACGCGACGGTCTGCGCCGACACGAACCACCCGACGTCGGGCTCGGCCTACACCAACGCTGGCCGCACGGCGAACACTGAGGTCGCCGGGTTCGGCCCGTTCTGGATCTACACCACGTCGGCCTGCGCCTTCTGGCCGGTCGGCAACGACGTCGACCGCTACACCGGCCCGTGGACGGCGCGCCCGGCGAAGCCGATCCTGATGCTCGGCAACAAGCTCGGCGACACCTCGTCGAACTACGCCAACTCGATCAGCGCGGCCACGCTCACCGGCGCCCGCCTCGTCGGCGTCAACACGTACGGCCACACGACCTACAACCTGGGCAGCCAGTGCGCCAGCGACGTGGTCGACAACTACCTGATCAACCTCGTGGTCCCGGCCGCCGGCACCACCTGCGATCCGGACTTCGGCCCGTTCGAGGCGTTTGAGGACGAGGGCCTCGCCGCCGGCACGACGACCACCGGCTACGGACGCGGCATCAAGTAGCCCCGTAGGAGACCCGTCAGACGGCTGCGGCGGCAGCCGTCTCAGGGTCTGCTCGAGAGCCTGTTTCATGCCTGAAACAGCCATGCAGGGCGGCTAGAAACAGACTGGGCTTTCCATCGAGGTGTCCACCCGGTACCGCAGGGTGCGACGATGACGCTGGAAGGAGCGAGCCATTGACGTCTAGGTTACCTTCCCGCCCGACAAGCGGGCCGCCACCGCCCGTCGGCAGTGCTGCGGCGACCACAGAGGCGAGCCGTCCGGTAACAGCATATCCTCGACTGGTGGAGCACATCGATCATGCGCACGGTTGTGAGCGTGCAACCTCCGTGAGGTGGTTGTCGAGCCCTGCCAGCGCGCGGACCGTTCCACGGCGACACCACCTAGTCCGTCTAGGTTGAAGCAACGATGCTCGTCATACCACGTGTCACGAAGGCGACGATCGACCCTCGTCTTCTGAACGACGGACTCGGGGACGCGTTTCAGCGTCTCGTATTCGAGTGCCTCGAATCGAAGATTCCGACCCTACGCCGGTTCGACAGCAGCGGGCGAGACGGTGGCATTGACCTTCTGGACGACCGTGCCGACGGCCGAACCATTTACGAGTGTAAGCACGTCGGGAGTGATGGCTTGCGGCCCGCGCAGCAGCGCTGGCGCGACACAAAGAAGCGTCTAGCTAAGCACCTCGGAGCGCGCTCTCAATCTCAATACGAGCCATGGTGGGATCGCACCCGGCCGGTTCGTGGCTACGAGTTCCACGTCAGCTCGGACCTCGCCAATCCATCGCAGATCGATTCACTTCGATCCGAGATCCAGGAGTTCTTCGTAGACCTCGCGCAGACGCACGACCATCTTGCGCATCTGGCTGCGCTCAGTATCGAAGTACGCCACTGGCCAGACGTTGAGCAGCGAATGATCGCGCACCCCGACCTGGCGTTTCGCTGGTTTCCGCAAGCCCGCAATGGTCTGCAGCCGCTCGAATCGCTCGCGCCAGAACAAGGCTTCCGAAGCTTTCTGCAGTCGGCGTACTACAGCCGCGAAGACCACGCCGCCGCCTTCGGCTACCCGGAGCATGCCGACCTCGCCACCGAGCCGGCAATGTTCGAGCGGCTCGCCAACAACGACGGCATCGTCATCAGCGGCGCAGGGGGCCACGGCAAGACACGGCTGGGACTTGAACTCGGTGGGATCGCTCACCGCGCCGGGTGGACCGTACTCCGAGCCGACGGTCCTATCCGCGAAGGACAACTCGAGCTTCTCGCCTCGGTCTCGAGTGCGGAAGCGCCCTCGCTGCTCGTCGTCGACTACGTCGAAACGCAGCGGTCTTTCGTTGACGCGGTGCAGCGGCTATCCGAATTGAACGGCCAACCCGGTGTCGAGCTCCGTTTCATCGCCAACTGTCGCACCAGCTACTACAGACGACTTGCCGGGCTTGTCCGACATGTGCACGTGAGCCTGGCTCCGCTGCGCGATGTCAGCTGGTACCGCGACTACCAGCACCAAACAGTGCGCTACATCCTTGAGCAGCACGGCGTCTCGATCACCGCCAAGCATCTGCAGTTGTGTCGCGATGTCCCCGTGCTCGCGGTCCTGGTGGCTTACCTGCGCGCGAGAGATCGAACAACAGATCTCGACGAGCTCCTGACCGAGCCGACGTTCGGCCACTGGGTCCGTCGGCGCGTGGCGCGAAGCTTCCCGGACCGAGACGAGGATGCGCTGGAACTTGTAGTTGCGCAGCTCCCGTTTACGGAGCTGAGCGTCTCCGACACGACCCACGGAGCCCACGGTGACCAGTTCGCGATCGTGAAGGCGCTGGCCGTCGACGGCTGGGTTGACCGAATCGAGCACTCGACCCAGTCGCCGACCTGGGCGATGGTGCATGACGTCCTGGCCGACCAGATTCTGATCTCGCATCTCGAGGAACTAGGCGCTTTCCGCCGAACTTTTCTCAAGCGGCTGCTAGGCGACGCAGTGACGCACAACGCGCTTCGAAGTGCGTTCGTCACCATCCAGCGACTTGAAGGCCATCCGGCTGTCGAGGGTATCGACTGGACCGCGATCTTCATCGAGGAGATCGGCGCCAGGGAACCTGCCTGGGCCGAGATCGTCGACGCGCTGATCCTAAGCCCGCTGATCGGCCCAGCTGACGCGGTATTCCTGCTAGACGCTCATCCGACCCTCGCTCGACCAACCGAACGCTCCTTTCAACGAGCGATTGCAGTGCTCGCACGACTGGTTGCAGCTCAGCGTGATGACCTCGCGGAATCCGTGGTTCACGGCTTGACCAAATGGATGGTGCGCGTGGTCGAAGAGACGCCGCACGAGTACTCAATCACTTCGGCGCTCCGGCTCTGTCCGAGCGAAGTGGTCGACATCGCGCGTCAGGCCATCCGGGCCGCGCCCCCGGCGCTTCACGCTCATTTCGCCTTGGTTGCCTGGCTGGAGGCTGAGCTGAGCCCGAGCACCATTAGTTCCGATGTTGAGCGGTGGCTGGCGGGGCACGCTTCAGCGTCGCAGGCGTCGTTCGTCTACCGCGCGTGGCTAAATGCGGGCGGTAGCCTCGAACTGGTCCAGGGTTCGGTCTTGTTGTGGCTCGAGAAACACGGCGAAATCGAGAACGCCCAGTTTGTCTACTGTGCCTGGCTCAAGGCTGGTGGCGAGCCGACGCTCGTCCGCGGTCGGCTTATGTCATGGATCGCGTCTCACAGCACCTCCGTGAACGCCCAGTTCCTCTACGAAGCCTGGCTGGACGCAGAAGGAGAACTCGAACCAATCCGTGACGGCATGATGTCGTGGATCGCCGCTCACAAGAACCACGAGAACGCCCAGTACGCCTATTCAGCTTGGCTCGATTCGGGGGGCGGCCATGACCCGATCCGCGAAGGGGTGTTGACGTGGATCGCGACGCATGGAGGCACTGTGGAGGCACATTGGGTGCTTGCAGCATGGCTCAAAAATGGAGGCGAGCACGAGGCGGTACGAGATGCAGTGGCGGCTTGGATCGCGAACCACGGCGAAACCGAGGAGGCCGCGTCGTTTGTGTACGTCGCCTGGCTCAAAGCCGGAGGTGGAATGGATCCGATCCGAGGGAACGTTCTCTCGTGGATAGCCATCCACGGCGATACTGAGGAAGCCGGGTCTTTCGTCTATCCGGCTTGGCTCGATGGTGGCGGCGGACACGAATCGATCCACGACAGCGTGCTGGCCTGGTTTGCCGCGCATGGCGCCAAGGAGGACGCCCAGTTCGTGTACCGGGCCTGGCTCGACGCCGGCGGGGACCACGAGCCGATTCGCGGCAGCCTTCTGACTTGGGCAACGAAACACGGCACCACCGAGGGAGCCGCATCCTTCGTGTATAGAGCGTGGCTCGATGGCGGTGGAAGTCCCGAGCTGATTCGCGACTACGTGTCGTCCTGGCTTGATCAACATGGAGACACTGAGGAAGCCGCATCCCACGTATATCGAGCCTGGCTTGACGCCGGGGGCAGCGATGAGTCGATTCTGGATCGCATCGACCTGTGGCTCACGCGGCATGGTGACAGCACTAAGGCCGCGTCGTTTGTTTATGCCGCCTGGCTCAACGCCGAGGGAACCGTCAATCGAATCGCACCTCAGATCTACGAGTGGTTCCATCGGCACCGACTCGACCATCACGTCGGAGCCTACGTCGGCAAGGCGCTCGCCCGCTACGAGGGCCTCCCCGAAACGACCGTTCGAGACCTACTGGCGTGGTGCCGAGCGTTTGCGAACGATGAGGATGCTCTGTGGCGACTATCGACCCTCGCCTGGTTCTCAGGCAACGAGGCTTTGTCGTCGGAATATGTTCTCACGACAGAAGTCATCTTCTACGAAAACGCTCGAACTAAACGCGACATCACGGCAGATGGCGCGACATCGGTAACCTACATCTTCTCATACCTCTGCGCTCGCATCACAACCGGCCCGCTCGCCGAACGTGTAGATGTATTGCTCGTTGACTGGCTAAACCATCCAGCCGCATTCCATCATGGAATCGAGAACACAAGGAACGCTCAACGATACTCGCTCGCGGTGCGCGTCCTGTCACTCGTGGCACGCGGGTTTGTCGATGCAGACACACCCGGACTTCATGCGTTTATCTCTTGGATGTCTGCTTGGGCACCTGAGAACCGTGACCCGTTGTCCCCAATGTTGCAGCAATACGCGCGCGGCTTCGCGGATGTCGACCACGTCCTCGCTCAAACACCTCATTGGAGGTTCGACGCTGGCCCGACGTCGACCTGAGATCGCAAGCGCGCAATTCTGTTTCGCGCATCACACGCATGCGCCACCATCCAATCCCACCTGAGACCGCCCCGATCTCAGCCCCGACGAGCGCGTGATGCGCGCGGAGGAAGACGCCCGCGATGGCGACCTGTTGCGCGTCCTGTTCTTCACGGGGCTCCGCCTCGGCGAGTTGCGCGCTTTGCGCTGGGGAGCCGTCGACCTGGAGGGTCGCGTGCTGCTCGTGAAGGCAGCGCTCTCGGTCGGCGTGGAGGTCGACCCGAAGGGTCGCGCCTACCGCTGGACTCCGCTGACGACGGGTGCCGTCGATGCGCTGCAACGCCACCTCGATCGCTCAGGCACGCGCTTCACAACCCTCGACGACTACGTGTTCTGCGGACGCTTCGGCGAGCCCATCGACGCCGGCGCACTGCGCCGCCGTTACAAGGCAGCGAGGGAGAAGGCGGGCTTGCGCGATGTGAAGCTCCACGGCTTGCGACACGCGGCCGGCAGCATCTACGCGCGGCAAGCCTCAGCCGTTGAGGTCCGCGACTTCCTCGGCCACGCAAAGCTCAGCACCACCGACCGCTACGTCTCAGCCCGAATGACCCCCGAAGCACTGGCCCGACTGGACGCGGCATTCGCGCCGAGCCCGTCACCGCAGAACCGCGCTCGCTAGCCGCCGCCGTCGACGAGCACGGCGAGGTTAGGCCCGAAGCCACGAATCGATCTCCGACCGCAGGAACAGCCAGCGGCGCCCGCGCTTGTGCGCTGGAATCTGACCCAGACGAGCCCACTGCATCACGGTGCTGAGCGGCACGCGCAGGAGAGCAGCTACCTCGTGCGCGTGGAGCACGTCAGCCGCAGTCAGCGGAGGCAGGGTCGGCGAGGCCCGGCCGGCGCTAAGGGTGTCGGCTCTACCTGCGGGCACGCCCTCCAGCATGCGCCGCGATGTAGCGCGCAGCTAGAGAGGGTTGAACCGGGCCATCCACCCGACAACGGCAGTGCTCTCGCTCCCTATGAAGGTCCACTGCGCCGGTTCCTAAGGGGACCGGAGAAGACGAGTGTCATCCAGCGGGCACGAAACTGCCCTGCGAGACCACCGACCGCCCGTGACCTCACGTCATCATCGGTAGGCGCCCAGGCTGCCAGGGCACTTCCACGAGACAATCAGGCAGCCGGCACCGCATCCCGGGGTGCGGCCGATGTATCCACACGGCCAACGCATCCACCGCGTCAGGGAGAAACAGAGCAAACTAGCTCGACTGACTCTGGGGGCGCGGCGGCTCAGCCGCCGTCGGCCGAGAAAAAGTCATCTACCCGAACGTCCCTTACGGACGCTCTGCCTGCCGCGAGCAGAGCGAGCTGCTCCTCGGGCGTGTACTCCGGCACGTAGGTGATGAATTGGAAGCCGGCATGCGGCCCGGACGTGATCGAAATGCGTTCGCCCGCAAGGAAGTCGGAGTTTCCCGCGAGCCGCCAAAGATGCCGCGTCCAGTTAGCAGCTCTCGTAGCTTCCGCAATCAGGTTCTCGATTGCCGTCTGCCAGCTTTCGAATTCGGCCAGATCGTGGTCGTAGTTGGGATTCGGAAAGGGAAACTTGTACCAGCGATAGGCGTAGAGCCGTTCGTTACGGAGTTCGCAGTGCTTCGAGAAACTGTCCGCCGCTGACTTCAGACTCACGACGAGCCTCGTCATGGCAGTCTCCAGATCAGGCAGCGTCCCAGGCCAATCCGCGACAAACATCCGCTGATCGACTCGTCCGATCGCGTCCATCAGTTCCGGATCCCACGAGGCGCTCACGGTCAAGAGATGGCTTGTCCAGTTGTTCCACTCTGCAAGTTGAAGTTCGCTTGCGACGAACTCGACCAGCTCTCGGTAGAACCGTAGGTCCTCAGCGTCCGCGGCGGGTTTTGACACCCGAGTCTCGAAGCCGTGCGGACCGGCGTCGTCCTCTCTGCGATAGAGCACGGGGACGTCAGCCTCGTCCGAGCCCTCAAGACTCAGTTCCGAGAGCCCGAACTTGAAGGCCCTATCGGTTTCGATTCCGTTGAAGATCGCGCGGTAAAAGCCTCGAGCGAACTTGACGGCCGTGTCGTCAAAGATCGAGTCCGTCATTCCAACGACGTACGGAATGTGCGCAGCTATCGCTTCAGCCTGCACGTCTGACAAGCACGCGCTCAGGACGACGCATTCGACTGAGCCAGTCAGCAGCTCGAAAAAGCCCCCGAGAGCCTCGCCGCTCACTAGTCGCGCCTTGCCGGCTTCGTCCTCAAAGCAGAGCCCTGGCGTCCCTGAGCCGTGACCAGCGAAATGCACGATCTTCGGTTGCACCGTGAGCAGCGCCTGGCCCAAGTCGCGGACACGAACGCAGTGTCGTTCTTCGATGGCGAAAGCGTCTCGCTGCCCTGCGAGCTCTAGAACGGTCCGGATCTCCCGGAATTCCTCGGCCACCCGGAGTGGATCTTCGTCTGTGGGATCTGCGCTCAGAAGCAGAATCTTGCCGCGTGACATGCGACGCGCAGTATCGCATCATGAATCTTCGAGGGCAGCAATGATCCGCGCTGGGAAATCCGTGGACCTCCGTGAGCAGTCAGGCAACGCATGAGCGCGCAGCGGGCTAATGCCTGCTCTGGTGGGCAAGACTCGCGAGCTAGATTGGTGCCAACGACGGCCCTCGGTAGCTGGTCGACGTCCTAGACGCTCTCACAAGCGCCCAGATCGCGGCGGGCCATTGCTCACCCTCGAAGAGAGCCTGCGAGGGACCGAAGCACCCCATTCTAAAGGCCGCCGGGCAAGCCGTGCCGAGGCGAGGCCCTACTAGGAGACGGGGCAAGCGGAGAGCGCAGCCTTCCACCCCCTTGGTTCACCCAAAGCCGTTACCCCCGATCCAACTGCTCCTCGTGCCAAACCTCTTTCTCGATCCCACGAAGTCGCTGCATCGCCGGCACTTGCTGGATCCCACCGTGACCACTCGTACTCAAAGTGAAGAATGATCGGAGAGGGCGAGTGGTCACGGTGGGATCCAGCAGCAGAAGCTCGACAAATGCAGCGACTTCGTGGGATCGACCTAGCCTGGCCCGCAGGCTAGGTAACAGGCTAGTTCGACGACGGGCACGTCTGTCGCCAGAACTGGCTCTTGCGCCCCTCAAACCCAGGGAGCGCGCCACGGTGCCCCGATGCCGTCGAACCAGGCGGTGACAGATTGGCTGCTTGGCGGCCCGATCGCCTTCGTTGTAGCGACCGTCACGCCGCGGTAGCGGAGCGATCGCGCGCCCGACGCGCCAGGTCAGCGACCCGCGTCCGGGAACAACGGGACCGCAACCATCGACTTCTGGGCGGCAATTGCAATGAGAAGATCTTCCGCGTTCTCATCGAAGACGACGCAGGTTTTGTGCCGCAGTGCGAGGTTGGCGAAACGAGCCACGTCGGGTAGGTCTTGGGTGGCCGTGGTAGGCACGTAGTAGAGCCCTGCAAGGTCGCAGCCTGCCTTCATCGCAGCAGCATCCGCGTCACGCCCCGGCCGGGCGTCCACGATGAGCTCGATGCCCTCGTCGACCAGGCCTTCGATCAAGGCGTCGGGAGCAACGGATAGGCCTGCGTGGAGACTGAAGAACTCGTCGTTGAAGCGCCGCCAAGGCGTTTCGTCTGGAGCAAGGTCCCGACTGGAGGGGGAGGTCATGGGCTTCATCATGCTCCGGCTTCGTTCTGAACAACAGTGGTCACTCGCGCCTTGCCTCGGGCATCATGCTCGTCGCCCAACCGCTCGGCACGTCTCTGTTCCGTCTCGCGCCACCACGCCGCCATGGTGTCACGGTCTACGTCAACTTCGATGTCGGCCATGTAAGCCCGGTGGTTGGACACGCGCGGGCGCTTGGGCGGCTTGGCACGTATAGCAAGCTCGGTGAAGGGCGCACGTCGCGTGTACGCAAGCGGCGCGGCCGGACCGAACCCAAGAACCTCGGACCAATGCTCCAGCTCGATGGCGAGGCTAAGACCAAGCAGTTGGAGGTCGCCGTGACTTGCATCCGTCTCCTCGCCCTGTGTGGAGACGTTCCAGGACTCCAAGTCGCCCAAAGCGCGAACGACGTCGCCAAAGCGCCCTGGATCCTCGACGTGCGGCAGCAGGATGCTGATGACATCGACCTCCGCCGGTTCGAGACAGGCCCGGACTCGTTCGTCGACCGCTAGCGCGTACGCAACGGGATCGCCACGCTCAGCCAGCACCCACGACTCCCAGCCGAAGGCGCGCCGGTTCTCGGAGAGGTACATCGCGAATCTGCAGCCATTGCCCCCCTCCGCATGCCAGTGCGCCTGAGCCGCTGCAACCAACTCCGGGGCTGACCGCAGTGCCTCCCCGGCCTTGAGGTGTCCGGATGCGCGGAAGACCTTCTCGTAGTCCGTGCTGGTGGTGACGGCGAACTCGCGCTCGACCCCGTCGATCAGACTGCGGTAGCGACCACTGCGGTCGATACGCGCGAACACGTACTCGAGGGAGGCGACCTCTCCGTCCCAGCGGTAGTCATCCGTGTGACGACTCACGACGCGAATGTACCTATGGGTGCGGCGACAACCCGTCTTGGCTGCGACCCCTCCTCCAGGACTTCCCGCAAAAGATGCTTTCACGAGTGAGAGGTGGAATGATGCCGCGCGTGACGCAGACCCCGCAGACGATCTGGACGGTTGGCCACGGCCAGCGCAAGTTCGACGAGTTCACAGAGATCCTCGCCGACCATGACATCGCTGTCGTGATCGACATCCGATCCAAACCCATTGTGCGCTTCTCACCCCACTTCAACCAAAAGCAGATCGAGCCAGCGCTCGTAGACGCTGGCTTTCAGTACCTGTTCCTTGGCGATCTCCTCGGCGGGCGCCCCACCGGGGACAGGTTCTACGACGCCGATGGCCACACCGCGTACGACGTTGTGAGTGGCGAGCCCTGGTTCAAGCAAGGCATCGAACAAGTTGAGAAGCTCGCAGCCACCAAGAACGTCGCACTGACCTGCCTCGAAGAGAAGCCCGAGGACTGCCACCGACATCTTCTGGTCGGCAAGATCCTCACGGACCGTGGCGCCATCGTCGAGCACGTCCGCCATGCCGGCTACGTCGAGACCCAGGCAGAACTCGACGAACGCATGGGCGTTACCGCGGCGTCGTTTGTCGGCGGTGCGTGGCGGTCCCCAATTCCAATGAAGGGCGGCCACGGCCGCCCGTAAATGGCGGGCTAGTCGGCCTGGAAGTAAACATCGCGCGCGTCCCAGAACACGCTGGTGTCGAGCAGTGCACCTTCGTCGCTCACGGCGACGCCCTCGGCCGCGAGCCGAGCGGCTTGGTCGTCTAGATGGCCTGTCACCGCGCAGTTGCTTGTAAGCACCCGATGAGCCGGCAAGCCTGCGTCGGCAGCGCGCCGCAGGTACGTCGGCAAGACCCGGAAGTACGGCCTGGCCGCTCCTACGAGCTGGATCAAAGTGGCGTAGGTCACGACTTCGCCGTGTGGGATGCGGGCTACCAACCAAGCAAGACGTTCGTAGATCCGCTCAGGCACTTCGGGGTAGCGGGCTCGGTCGACCGACACGCGGTCGCCGACCGAGATCTCGCCGCCCGTCAGAAAGACACCAAGCGAACCCCGCTGGCCCGGCAGCTCTTTGAATTTCTCACCCGGCACATACTGCCGTAGCACCTTGCAAACTTCGCATTCGTGTGTGACGCGGAGTTGCGTCACGGCACCGATCAAGAGCACGTTGCCCGACTCCAAAGCCTCGGAAGACAGGCCCCGAATGGCGATATTTGCTCGGACCTGCCAGATCCCGAGTCGGTGACGGTCCAAGTCCTCTTGTCGGACCACCAAGGCCTGTCGGGGACCTAGGGGATGAGCATGGCAATCGCTAACCATCCCCTGGCGAGCCTCGACGGCCACTGTCCCGTGCGCTTCCATCGGCTGGCTACGCGCTGGCTTGGTCATGAGCGCCGTGACAAACGGCTCGGTATCGGCTTGCGGTTGCACGTCTGCGACTGATTCTGCACCGTCGTCGCACGTCCTGCCCCTCGGGTACGAGCATCTGGCACTGCAAGGCGACGCTCAGGCGCACGCGAAAGGGCCGACCCTGACTGCGACCGCGGTGTCAGTATCGGTGACGGTCCTCGTCACTACGGGACAACCGCTAGCCGAAGGTGATGCCGCTGGAAGATCAGCCATAGTCTGGATCGTCGCCGCGTCGTCGGTCTCACTTCCGTTAACACCCACCACCTAACCAATGGCCGACGAGCTACATCTCATCGAACAGATCCGGGCGCGCCGCGCCGCCGGCATCTCAGATCTCGGCGTCGAGATCCGACGCCGAGTGTCGGAATTCGGCGCCGTCAAGATCGACAGCGACATACGTCGCGAAGCGTTCTCGGAACTAACCGCGCCGTTTGAAGTCGCGCCATACAGGCTCATCGTCGACCCGGATTCATATCTGGACCCTGTCGACGAAGTGGTGGTCCTGCGGATGGTGCTCGTCGAGCAGATCGCCAAAGGCGGTGTGAACGTCGTCGGCACGATCGAACGCGCCTACGACCTCAAGAAGAGCGAAGTTCTGCACGCGTGGCTGGAGATGACCGAGAGTTACCGTGGGCTCGCCATTGCGCCACGCATTCTGCTTGCCTCGTTCGAGCGTTACGACCGACTGGGTCTTCGCAAGATCCTCGTCCACGCAGCCCTCGGGACTGGGCGGTATTACTGGTCTGGCAAGGTGGGGTTCAACTTCCTCCGAGAGGTCGACCAACGATACGTCGAGCGCTGGGCAACGTTTGTACTCGGAGCGCTCAACTCACCCGTAGATCTTGACGGCATCTCTCAGCCACAACAATGGGCCCTGCTCGGCACGACCGTAGACCCAGCGCCTAGGGCCTCATTTAAGGATTTGGCGGATCGCGTTTCGAAGGTGTCGACCAGCCTGCTCGATCCCAACGCCGGCGGCGTTGTCGGGTCTACGCGATCCGCCGATGTCGAATGTGAACCGGGGATGGTCGACATCGAGAAGCACCTGCGGAAGGTGGCGGAGGCAAACAGCGTCGCATGGGCCGAGCAGATCCCTCTCGGCAAGCTCATCATGCTCAGCGGTCCGGATTGGTGGGGCGTCTTCGACCTGACGGATCCGGTGGGGCGCGACACCTACGAGGCGAATGCTGCCCAAGCAATCGCTAAAGCCAAGGCGGCTACTAGGCCCTTAGTCTGTTGCTAGTAAGCAACATTGTGGTACACTCGCAACGCAATGAAGCGCGAAATCGACACAACGGCGCTCTATAGCGCCCTCCTCGCCAAGAAGGAAGAAGACGGACTGTCGTGGCGCGCCGTTGCGACCCAACTCGGTATCGCGAGTTCGATCTTCACGCGGCTTTACAAGGGATCTCGCCCGGACATGGACACGGTCGTCACCCTCACTGGTTGGCTTGGAGTCCCGGTAGAGCGGTTCCTTAGCGGACAAGCTGCCGAGCGGGACGAGCGACGCGAGACGATGGTCGCAATCAGTACCCACCTTCGCGCGGATCGACGACTGACGCCGGAGGGCGCCGACGCCATTGCGGCCGTCGTCAAAGCTGCCTACGACCAGCTCGCTGAACCCGCCCCTGGCGAAGCCGAGAAGCGCACGGAATAGCAATGGCAAAGCCACCGCTTCCCCTGTCATTTCGCCGACACGCCGAGAGGCTCGCCACCGCCGAACGAGAGCACCTGGGCCTGACGCCGAGCTGCAAACTTGATCCGCGCGAGCTCGCCGAGCGCCACGGCATACGCGTGGTGACGCTGTCCGAACTGCCGGGCGTTACCGAGGGTCAACGCGCCTTCCTGATGCGAAGCAAGAGCAAAGACCTCTCGGCTCTCACGGTGCTTCAAGGCGAGCAAGCCATCATCATCGTTAACGATTCCCACACACCTCAGCGTCAAGCCAACTCGATCTGCCACGAGATCGCCCACGTGCTCCTGGGCCACGCCGCGGGCCCGATCATCGATGAGGACGGGGTCCGGGTCTACCCAGAGCGTCAAGAGGACGAAGCCAACTGGCTAGCCAGCTCGTTTCTCGTACCCGTCAAGGGGCTTCGCATGCTGTATCCAAAGCACACACGGCCCGAGATCGAACAGAATTTCGGCGTTAGCGAAGAGCTATTGCGCTGGCGCTGCAACATGCACGGCCTCGCGAAGAAGAAGGCGGCTTAGTTGGGAACGACGGTCCGTGCGTCCACCAAAGAGAACTCCGCTGACTCGGGTTCCCCTGAGACTGCCGGGCGGCTTCGCGGCGTTGCTCGGCGATAGCGGTGGAAACCATTCTCGTGGTCCAGTCCGTGGCTGCTGGCGCTGCGCTGATGAGCGCCACGGCCAGCGCGTTTGCCGCCGTCACAGCACGGCGTACCGCCCGTGCCGCGGAGGAAACCGCTCGAACAAGCCTGGACAGCCAACGCGACACGCGAAGGGCACTCGCCCTCGCGCTGCGCCCCGAGATCATGCTCCGGCACAGCGACCACCAAGGCTTCACGCTCGTGAACCTCACGGAGCCCCGGGCCGCGATGCTCGATCTAGTGGCGGAAATCCACGACCTTGACGGAAGCGTCCGCACCGCAAAGCTCGCCCGACTGGACCCGTTCGTCTCCAGAGACCCGAGTCGCGGTGCCTACGAAGCGCTGCCGGCAGACCAGGGTGTCTGGTCGCTCGCGGGGGGACCATTCGACAGCATCGTTCTCGACCTCTGGGACGAGCGGCGCGTAGGCCACTGGCACGTGGCTATCACCTACGCACCTCTAATGGAGGGCCTATACGACCTCGACTGGCGACTGCTCCCGCTCGAGGGCGAGTCATAGGGACGACGTCGCGCCGCAGAGCGATCGTTCGACTGGCGTTCAGCGCTGACGGCCTCGTCGATCGACCAGTAGATGACGTGTGCCTGGCGCGCCCCACCAGACAGCGCGCCACCGGATACTAGGCCCCGGTGCTTGGTACCCAATCGCGGTACCCAACTGTGTGGAGGACGCGCAGATAAAGCCGTGACGAGCCACCAAAGAGGCCATTTTGCAGGCGGTCTCGAAGTGGGCGATGAGGGACTCGAACCCCCGACCCCCTGTGTGTAAAACAGGTGCTCTAACCAACTGAGCCAATCGCCCCGGGCGCGCTTGGGTCCTTGGCGCCGGTTGGGAGCCGGGCGCCGCGCGCAGAAAGAAAGCGTACCGACTGGCGGCGGGAGAAAACGGCCTGCGTTGAGCGGAGGCTCAGTCGCGCGGGGCAGAGCGCGTCGACCAGTCGCGGTGCGCGGGATCCAGCACGGCCTTGATGACGGTGCTGGCGGCGAGTTTGAGCTCGGCGGGGTCGGGGTCGCTTGGGCTGGCGTGGGCGATGAGCTCGCGCAGCCCGCCGGTAAGCATGATCGCCGTCGACCGCGGGATCGGAGTGACGGTCGGATCGGACTCGCCGACCACGACGACGAGGGCCATCAGGAGATCCGCGAAGCGCTCGATCTCCTCATGCTGCTTCGCGATGCCAACGGCGCCGAGGGCCGCGATCTCGCGCACGCAGGCGACGGTCAACTCGGGCTCGGCGGTGACCTCGTCGATGTAGACGCCAATTGCCAGGTCGACCTGCTCCTCCCACGACGCCGTCGGATCCAGCGCCGCAGCGATGCGCGTGCTGATCACGGTGTTCATCGCGTCGAACAGCGCCAAGAAGCACGCCTCGCGATCGGCGAAGTGCTCGTAGAAGGTGCGGCGCGAGGTGCGGGCGCGGCGGACGACGTCGGCGACGGTGGTCCCGCGGAACCCGTGCTCGCGAATCGCCTCGGCCATCGCCTCCAAGAGCCGCTCGCGGTGGGACGCGTGCTCGGCATCGGCGCGGGCAATCACCGACTCAGCTGGCCGCAGCCGCGAGGCGCCGACCAGCGGCCCGCCAGCCTCGGCGGGCTCCGGTGACGGCGACTTCGCCGGCACGCTCACGCGGGCGCAGACTCCCTGGCCACGGACTCGGCGACGCGCCCCGGCGCCGGAACGCGCGGTCGCACGATCGCGCGGCCTCCCTGGCCGGGCGCATGGGCGACGCCGCGGAAGGCGATGCGCTCCGGGCGGTCGGTCGTGGGAATGAGCTCGTACGTCTGCAAGATGGTCCTGAGCACGACCTCCATCTCCAGGTGAGCGAAGGACGCGCCAATGCAGCGTCGCACACCGCCGCCAAACGGCAACCACGAGTACGTGCCCGGTTTGACGCCGACGAACCGCTCGGGCCGAAACTCGCGGGCATTCGGGAACAGCCGCTCGTCGTAGTGCGTGACGGCGCCGCCGAGGGCGATCCGCGTGCCGGGCGGCAGCACGTAGCCGCCAAGCTCGAACGGCTGCTTCACCAGCCGCGTCGTGAACATGATCACCGGCCGGACCCGCTGGACCTCACGAACGGTCGCGGCGACGTACTCGGCGTCGCCCTCGTCGACGGCGTGCACCACGCGCGCCAACGCCTCCGGGTGGCGCCGCAGCCGCTCGACGGCCCAGCCGAGCGTGTTCGCCGTCGTCTCATGGCCGGCGGCGAGCATCGTCACGAGCTGGTCGCGGATCTCGGCGTTGCCCATCGGCTCGCCGTCCTCGTAATGCGCCTGCACCAGCAGCGCCAGCACGTCGCCGCGGTCCGCGATGGCCGGATCCGCGCGGGACGCGTTGATCAGCGTGTCGAGTGCGTCGTCGACCTCACCGCGCAGCTTGAGGAACTTGCCCCACGGCGACCACGGCCCCAGGTCCTTGTGGATGAACGGGACGATCGACAGCGCCGAGCCCTTCTCCACGAGCTCGGGGAGCAGCTCCTCCAGGCGGCGCATCGTCTCGCCCTCGGCGCCGAACACCGCGCGCAGAATGGCGCGCAGCGTGATCTTCATCGTCGACGGCAGCACGGAGAACTCCTCGCTGACCGGCCACTTGGCGATCTCCTCGCGCGTGATCTCCTCGATCAGCTGCTCGTACTCCTTCATCCGCGCGCCATGAAACGGCGGCAACAGGAGCTTTCGCTGGCGCAGGTGCTGGCCCTGATCGGTGGAGAGCAGCGAGTACGGGCCCAGGATCGGCTCGAGCATGTTCGACTCGCCGGCATGCAGCACGTCGGCGGGCGCGGTGAACGTCTTGCGGATCAGGTCGGTCGTCCCGGGAAACACCCAGTCGCCCATGGTGAACATCCGCACGGTGAAGAGATCGCCGTAGCGGGCCTGCTGCTTCTGGATGTAGGGCCGCCCACGACTGAGCATCCCGAGCAGCTGCAGGGGCGCCGGCGAGCGGGGGCCGGGCGGCAGGCCCTGGATCGGCGCGGCGGCAGGCGCGCTGGCGGCGTTGGGGCTCGTGGTTGTGGTCACGGTCGGACTCCGTCTACCCGAAAGCGAAAGATTGGCGGCTCGGTACAGCGATGTACCGGCCTCGGTACAGCAACGTACCACCCCGGCGGCCGAGCGACAACCCGACATACCACCCGGCGCAGGAGTGGCCGGTCTGCGGGTAGCCGTCGGCCGCGTCGATCGGTGGGATGGTCAACAGCGCCATGGCCTCCTCGGACACGATCGTCAAGACCACCTGCCCGCGCGACTGTTACGACGCCTGCGGTGCGCTGGTGACCGTCCGCGATGGCGGCGTCCACTCGGTGCGCGGCGACCCGGACCACCATATGAGCCGCGGCAAGCTCTGCCGCAAGTGCACGCTCGGCTACAACGGCGCGTTCCTCGACCCGTCGGCGCGCCTCACCACGCCGCTCATTCGCACCGGCCCCAAGGGCAGCGGCGCCTTCCGCGAAGCGTCGTGGGACGAGGCCACCGCCCTGATCGCCGAGCGCTTCACCGCAATCGCCGACGACCCCGCGGCCGGTCCTGAGACGATCCTCAACACCCACTACACGGGCACGTTCGGCGTACTCGGCTACGGCTACGGGCTGCGGTTCGTGAATCGCCTGGGCGCCACCGAGGTCGACCCGGACTCCGTCTGCAACCTCGCCGGGCACCTCGCGCTCGGCTACCTCTGGGGCGAGGGTTCCTCCGAGGCCGGCTTTGATCCGAGGACGATCAAGGACTCCCAGTGCGTCCTGATTTGGGGCGCCAACCCGTCGGTCTCGGCGCCGCACGCCGACGAGCACTGGGTCAGCAGCGCGCCGGGCACGGTGGTCGTCGTCGACCCGGTCCTGACCGACACCGCGCGCCGCGCCGACCTGCACCTGCAGCCGTTCCCCGGCTCAGACGGGGCCCTCGCGTTCGCCCTGCTCCACGTGATCGCCGCGGAGGGCATGCTCGACGACGCCTTTCTCGCCGAGCACGTGCTCGGGTGGGACGAGCTCAGCGTGTCGATCAGCGAATGCACGCCGGCCTGGGGTGAGACGACGACCGGCGTCCCCGCGGCAGACATCCAGCAGGCCGCGCGCCTCTACGCCGCTGGGCCCTCGCTGCTCTGGCTCGGCCAGGGGATGCAGCGCCAGCCGATGGGTGGCAACGCGATGCGGTCGGTCGCGCTGCTCCCCGCGGCGACCGGCAACGTCGGCAAGCCGGGCACGGGGTTCCTCTACCTCAACGGGACCGACATTCGTGGCGTCGACTACGACCTCGTCACCGGCGAGTCCCTGGCGGCGAAGGAGCGCCCGTCGATCAGCCAGATGGATCTTGCCGAGCGCCTCGAAGACGCCGACGCGAGCAAGGCGCTCCTGGCGTGGAACATCAACGTGGCCGCGTCGAATCCGCAGCAGCGCCAGCTGCGCGCGGCGATGGCCCGAGAGGACCTCTTCACCGTCGCGATCGATCTCTTCCCGACCGACACCACCGATCTTGCCGACGTGATCCTGCCGGCGGCGAGCTTCCTGGAGTACGACGACGTGGTGATGAGCTACTTCGATGTGACGGTCTCGGCGCAGCCCAAAGCCGCTGAGCCGATGGGCGACTCGCTCTCCAACACCGAGATCTTCCGGCGGCTTGCCGCAGCGATGGGCTACACGGAACCCGAGCTCTTTGAGAGCGACCGCGACGTGTTGGCGACGGTCCTTGAGCAGACCGGCATCGGGATGGGCTTCGACGCGCTTGCCGAGGTCGGGACGGTTCCGTACACAGACGCGCCGCAGCCCCAGTTCGCGGATCTCGTCTTCGCCACGCCGAGCGGCAAGGTTGAAGTCGCCAGCGCCGCCGCCGAGGCCGACGACCTCCCGCGGCTACCGTTCCCCCACGCCGATCCGCGGCCCACGGGCGGTCGACTGCGGTTGCTCTCGCCCGCGACTCGCTGGGCGCTCAACGACACCTTCACCAACGACGAGAAGATCGCCGCGCAGGCCGGTGACGCGCAGGTGTCGCTGCACCCAGCCGACGCTGCCGATCGTGGGATCGCCACCGGCGACCGCGTCGTGCTGCAGAACGGGACGGGCGAGATCGAGCTCGAGGCGATGGTCTCGAGCACGGTGCCGCGCGGCGTGGCGATGTCTCCCAAGGGACGGTGGCCGCGGCGAGAGTCCAGCGGAGCCAACATCAACGTGCTCAACCCTGGGGCCAAGTCAGACATGGGCGACGCGACGGCCGTTCACGGCGTCGAGGTGATCGTGCGCCCAGCCTGAGCAATTTGGATACCCCCTCGGGTATCCTGAAGCCATGGCGAAAGCGACGACCACCGCAGTGACTGCGACGAGCACTCCGACGAGCGCCGTCTCGGGTTTTGACCCGGAGGAGGTCCGCAAGGTGGTCGCTCGGCTGCGGCGCGCACAGGGCCAGATCGACGGCGTCGTGCGGATGATCGAGGAGGGCCGCGACTGCAAGGACATCGTCACGCAGGTCTCCGCGGCCAGCAAGGCGCTCGACCGGGCCGGCTTCGCGATCGTGTCGCAGGCGATGGGCCAGTGCCTGGCCCAATCCCTCACCGACGAGGAGCGCGAGCAAAACCTCGCCGCCCTCGAGCGCCTCTTCCTCTCGCTCGCATAGCCGGGGCCCGCGCAGAGCGGCGCCGGCCATGCGCCGGCGCCACCAAACCTCAGGGCGCGCTTAGCGGCCGCCGAAGAACGAGCGGAAGCTCTTGCGCGGCGGCTGCTCCGAGGCTTCGTGCCCGGGGCACCAGTCGCTCGCGGGCACCGACTTGCGGACGGACTCGATGTGCTGGCCGCAGCCAGCCCACGTCGTCTTGCCGCACACCTTGCACTGGACTGCTCGACACATCTGAGGTCTCCTGATTCGGGTTGGGGGAAGCGGCGCTCAGGCCGCGTTGACGAACTCGCCGGTGCCGGCGCGCCAGGTGGCGAGGCCGCCGTCGAGGTTGCGGACGGTTCGGCCGCGTTGGACGAGGATGCGCGCAGCCAGGTATCCACGCAGGCCGACGGCGCAGTGCACGATCAGGTCGCCCGCAGGCAGCTCGTCGAGGCGCTCACGGAGCTCGTCGACGGGCACGTTGACGGCGCCGGGGATCCCGCCTGCGGCGTGCTCGGAGGCGTTGCGGACGTCGATGACGGTTGCGCCCGCGGCCACGGCGTCGTCGAGTTCGTGCCACTGGATCGGCTCGGTGAGCCCCTCGTCGATGTCTCGCGCGATGAAGCCGAGCATGTTCACGGGGTCCTTCGCGGAGCCGAACTGCGGCGCGTAGGCGAGCTCAAGGTCGGCGAGCTCGCCGGCGGTGAGGCCCGCGCGCATCGCCGTGGCGACGATGTCGATGCGCTTGTCTACGCCTTCGCGGCCGACGCCCTGGATGCCGAGGATGCGGTCGTCGGTCGGGTCGACGAGCAGCTTCAGCGACATCGACTCAGCGCCCGGGTAGTAGGTGGCGTGCGAGGACGGGTGCGTGTGGATCGCGCGGAACGGCCGGTCGGCGGCGCGCAGCCGCTTCTCGTTCCAGCCGCTCGCGGCGACCTGGAGCCCGAGCACGCCGACGATCGCCGTCGCGAGGACCGGGAGGTCGTGGACGTCGCGGCCGGCGATCACGTCGGCGGCGGTGCGGCCCTGGCGGTTGGCGGGGCCGGCGAGCGGCACGAGTGCCGGCTCCCCGGTGAGGTGGTCGCGCTTGATGACGGCGTCGCCGACCGCGTAGATCGACGGGTCACTCGTGCGGAGCTGGTCGTCGATGACGATCGCGCCGCGGTCGCTGATCTCCAAGCCGGCGTCGGCCGCCAGGCCACTTTCGGGGCGCACGCCGATCGCGGCGATGACTACCTCGGCGTCGCGCTGGGTGCCGTCGGCGAGCGTGACGGAGTCCGCACCGATCTCGGTGACGGCCTGGCCGAGCACGAGGTCGACCCCGGCTTCGCGCAGGCGCTCATGGACGGGCGCCACCATCTCGGGATCCAGCGGCGCCATAACCTGATCGGTGGCCTCGACGAGCGTGACCTTCATCCCGAGGTGCACGAGGTTCTCGGCGACCTCGACGCCAATGAAGCCGCCGCCGATCACCGTGGCGTTGGTCGCGTCGCCGACCGCGGCTTTCATGGCGTCGGAGTCCTCCACGACGCGAAGACCGAGGGCTCGCTCGATCCCTGGGATCGGCGGGATGACGGGGCGAGCGCCGGGCGAGAGGATCAGGGCGTCATACGGCAGCTCGGACTCCTGGCCGGTGGTGAGGTCGACGGCGACCACGCGCTTGGCGTCGCGATCGATCCGGGTGATCTCGGTGCTCACGCGCACGTCGAGCGCGAACCGCTCACGGAGGCGCTCGGGCGTCTGCACCAGCAGGTCTCCCCGCTCCTCGATCACACCGCCGACGTAGTACGGCAGGCCGCAGTTGGCGAACGACACGTGGCCGCTGCGCTCAACCACGGTGATCCGCGCGTCCTCCATCAGCCGTCGAAGCCTTGTCGCGGCCGACATGCCGCCGGCAACCCCACCCACGATTACGATGTCCATGATCCGAGTATACCCCAGGGGGTATGCCAGCGTGACACGATGCCGCACACATGGTGCGCGTCGTCTTCTTCACGCCGGAGATCCCGGGAAACACCGGAAATGCGATCCGGCTCTCCGCAGTGACGGGCTGCGAACTCCACCTCGTCGAGCCACTGGGCTTCGACCTGACCGATGCGAACCTGCGACGCGCCGGCCTCGACTACCACGACCTCGCGAGCGTGACGGTCCACCCGGATTTGGGTGCGTGCTGGGCGGCGCTTGGGCCCGACGCGCGCGTGTTCGCGTTTACGTCGCACGCGACGACGACCTTCACCGACGTCGCCTACGAAGACGGCGACGTGCTGCTCTTCGGCCCGGAGTCGGTCGGTCTGCCGGACTCCGTTCTCGCCGATCCGCACCTCGCGGGCCTCGTCCGCATTCCGATGCTGCCCGGGCGGCGATCGCTGAACCTGAGCAACTCGGCGGCCATCGCCGTCTACGAGGTGTGGCGCCAGGCCGGCTTTGAGGCGCCGAGCGAGTAGCGACGGCCGGCCGACGTCGCGACGACGGCGGCGCATGAGCGAGTTGGCGGCGGTGGGCCTGGGCGCGGCTGAGGCGGCTCGCGGCGCTGGGACTGAGCGGCCGCTTCGGCGTCTTGGTCGTTGGCGGCGGTGGGACTGGGCGGCCGCTTCGGCGACCTGGTCGTTGGCGGCGGTGGAATGAAGATCGCTTCGGGGCCTGAGGGCGTCGGGTCAGCGAAGGCGGAGCCCGGTCGGCGTCTGGGCGGGTTGGCGGCGGCGGATTTGAGATCGCTTCGCGGCCTGCAGGCGTCGGGCGGGCTGCAACCTTCTGGGGTTGCAGTTGCCTGGCACACCCCCCGCCATCTGCGTTCGCGTCGAACCCGCCGGACGTCCGGCGGGTTCGACGCGAACCCACGTCGCCGCAACCCCAGGAGGTTGCAGCCGCCTGGTTGGACCCATCCTGGGCACCACAGGCGTGCCTACTTTGGGTCCAACCAGTCCGCCCGGCGCCCGCCGGCGCCGCAACGATCGCCATTCCACCGCCGCCAACCAGCCCAGACGCCGACCGCGCTCCGCCTTCGCCGCCCGGGCGCCCACATTCCCCGTAGCGATCGCCATTCCGCCGCCGCCAAGGACCCAGTCGCCGTAAAAGCCGCTAAGTCCCACCGCCGCCAAACGACCCCGAGGCCGTCAACGCCCGCCAAGTCGCCGCCGCCGCCAACGACCCCGACGCCGTCAATGCCCGCCAAGCCGCCGCCGCCAACCCAACCAAGGTCGCCATCGAGACCGCCGGCCATAGGCCCACGGTGAACGCCACTGCAATACCCCGGCCGCGCCCTCAGGCGAGTCCACCGCCAGCCGATAACTTGGCGCGGAGCCCGTGCCACCGCTGTCGCCACCAACCGAGCCCCTGACCGACGGCGTCGTGACGTTGCGCCTGTGGACGCCTGCCGACGCCCTCGAACGCTCGGCCGCGCTCGGCTATGACCCCGAAGCCATCCGCTGGACCGACCTCCCAGACGACTACTCCGTCGACGAGGCCGCCCACGACATCCGGCACGCCTACGAGCTCCAGGAGGCCGGTGAGCGACTCGCGTTTGCGATCACCGATCAGACCGGGGCGATCATCGGCGCGATCGACCTCATGCTCGCGCCGTATGAGCGCGCCGAGCTCGGTTACATCGTCGCGCCGGCCGCGCGGAAGCAAGGCAACGCAACGCGCGCCGTCCGCCTGCTGACGACCTGGGCGCTTTCCACCAAGCTCGTCGAACGGGTGGAACTTCCCGTGCCGGTCGGCAACGCCGCCAGCCGCGGAGTAGCCCTACGCGCCGGGTTCCAGGCCGAGGGCACGCTGCGCTCCTACCTGGCGCTGCGGGACGGTGGGCCCCGCCACGACGTGACGATGTTCGCGCTGGTGCACCCTCCGGGCCACTAGCGGCCTTACACACTGTCGCCTAACACCGACGCCAACGCACCGGTTAACCGCTTGTTCACCGCCGGAGCCCGGTGATAGGTTGCCGCGAATCCTGACCGGACACCCACCGGTCATTCCTCCCAATCGAGGCGCGAATCGATATGAATTTCTCTAAGTCCAGGGGCGCGTTTGTCGCCCTCGTGGCTGCTGCGGGCCTAACGCTCTCGGCATGCGGCGACGACGACACCGCATCCACCGGCGACACCGCATCCAGCGGCGAGTGCAAGCCCGCCACGCTGGCCTACCTCGGCCCCAAGACGGGCGACGCCGCCAACCTCGGCCTCAACATCGTCGGTGGCGTCAAGGTCGCCGTCGACGAGTTCAACACGGCCAACCCGGACTGCAAGGTCACGCTGACGGAGTTCGACTCGCAGGGCGACCCGGAGAAGGCCACCCCGCTGGCCACCAAGATCATCAGCGACAAGGCCATCCTTGGCGTCGTCGGCCCGGCCTTCTCGGGTGAGTCCGACGCGACCGGCGCCGCATTCGCTGAAGCCGGCCTCGTGACGGTCTCCGCCTCGGCGACCAACCCGGATCTCACCACCAACGGCTGGAAGACCTTCCACCGCGTGCTCGGCAACGACGCCACCCAGGCGCCGGCTGCCGCCAAGTACATCAAGGACACCCTCAAGGCCACCAAGGTGTTCGTCGTCGACGACGCCTCGGAGTACGGCAAGGGCATCGCCGACGGCGTGAAGGAGTCCCTCGGCGCCCTCGCAACCGGCACCGACACGATCCAGGCCAAGCAGACGGACTTCGGCCCGACCGTGACCAAGGTCAAGGCCTCGGGCGCTGACGCCCTCTGGTTCGGCGGCTACTACGCCGAGGCCGGCCTCCTCGCCAAGCAGCTGCGCGCTGGTGGCTGGAAGGGCTTCTTCGTCTCCGGCGACGGCGCGAACGACCCCGGCTTCGTCGAGGCCGCTGGCGACAAGGGTGCCGACGACGCACGCCTGACCTGCCCCTGTGGCCCCGCGCCGGATGACTTCGCCGTGAAGTACAAGGCTGCGAACGCCGACAAGGCACCGGGTACGTACTCGGCTGAGGGCTACGACGCCGCGAAGATCATGCTCGACGGCTTCGCCGCCGGCAAGACCGACCGCGCCGGCCTGCTCGACTGGGTCACCACCTACGACGAGCCCGGCATCACCAAGCAGCTCAAGTTCACCCCCGAGGGCGAAGTTGAGACCGTCGTGATCTACGCCTACAAGGTCGAGGGCGGAGAGATCGTCCCGGATACGGAGATCAAGTAGCGATCAGCGCCCTGCGCTGACCACGCGGCAAACGGCCCCGGTCGAGGATCCTCACTGAGGGATCCCGGCCGGGGCCCGCCCCGCCCCCCGGGCACGCCACTTGCAATTTCTCTTCGACCACTTCTTTGAGCTGACGATCACGGGCCTGGCGCTCGGATCGATCTACGCCCTCGTCGCCCTCGGTTACACGATGGTCTACGGCGTCCTGCAGCTCATCAACTTCGCCCACTCCGAAGT
The DNA here is from genome assembly GCA_032119795.1 of Solirubrobacteraceae bacterium. Lineage (GTDB taxonomy): Bacteria > Actinomycetota > Thermoleophilia > Solirubrobacterales > Solirubrobacteraceae > JAGIBJ01. Next base: position 10,814 of record JAUMFO010000055.1, on the reverse strand, counting down.
CTTCATGTACGGCACGTTTGCCGTGGTGTGGGTCTTCTATGCGTTCAACGCCGGGCCAGACACCGGCACCGCAACCACGATTGCGTTGCTGCTCGTCGCGCTCGTCGCCGCCATGGCGACCTCGGCCGGCATAGCGCTGCTCATCGAGCGCGTCGCCTACCGGCCGCTGCTCACGCGCAACTCACCCAAACTCGTCGCCCTCATCTCCGCGATCGGCGCATCGTTTGCGCTCGCCGAGATCATGGGCCTGCGCGACCGCGTCGCCAAGTTCTTCCAGGTCGACGGCCCCCTCCGCGAGTACGTCAGCGGTGCCCGCGACAACCGCTCGCTGCCCGTCTCGATCCAGCCCGAGCCGGTCGTGAAGATCGGCGACTACTGGGTCACCTCGATCGATCTGCTCGTGATCATCTCCGCGATCGTGATGATGTTCGCGCTCGACCGGTTCGTGCGCCGCTCGCGCCTGGGCCGCGGCATGCGCGCCGTCTCCCAGGACCCGCAGTCCGCCGCACTGATGGGCGTCGACGCCAAGCGGATCTACCGCATCACCTTCCTGCTCGGCGGCATCATGGCCGGCGCTGCAGCCACGCTCTACATGATCCGGATCGGCACCACGCGCTTCGATGCCGGCTTCACGCTCGGCGTCAAGGCCTTCACGGCGGCCGTGCTCGGCGGCATCGGCAACCTGCGCGGCGCCCTCATCGGCGGCCTTGTGCTCGGCGTCGCCGAGAACTGGGGCTCCGCGCTGATCGGCACCGAGTGGAAGGACGTCGTCGCCTTCGTGCTGCTCGTCGTGATCCTGCTCTTCCGCCCGACCGGCCTGCTCGGCGAGTCACTCGGGAAAGCCCGCGCATGAGCGCCGTCAAAGCCACCCTCGGGCGCGTGCCGCGACCGCACTTCAAAGTGCCGGACTCTCGGCGCGGCAAGATCATCCTCGGCATCCTGGCCGCCGCGTTCTTCTACGCGCTGCCGCTGCTGAACATCCCGATCATCACCACGCCAGACAGCGACTTTGGCGGCGTGCTGTTCACGGTCGCCATCTACGCGATCGTGGCGCTCGGCCTCAATATCGTCGTCGGCTACGCCGGCCTGCTCGACCTCGGCTACGTCGGCTTCTACGCGATCGGCGCCTACACCGTCGCCGTCCTCACCTCGGCCCACGGCTCGCTGCCGTACTTCCTCGTCGTGCCGATCGCCGTCGTCCTCGCGATGATCTCCGGCGTCCTCCTGGGCGCCCCGACCCTGCGCGTGCGCGGCGACTACCTCGCCATCGTGACGCTCGGATTCGGCGAGATCATCCGCCTGACGGCCGTCAACTCCGACTGGCTCGGCGGCGCCCGCGGCATCTCGAAGGTCCCGCCGCCCACGAGCATCCCGCCGGAGACCACCGACGGCCTGTTCCAGATCCCTCACCTCGTGTGGGACGGCGCGATCCCGAGCATCGACTACGACACCACCACGAAGTTCCTGAAGTTCGGCGTCCTCGACGCCGTGCCGTATTACTGGCTCGCGCTGACGGTCGTGATCATCGTGCTGTTCGCCGACACGCTCATCAAGGACAGCCGCGTCGGCCGCGCCTGGGAGGCGACCCGCGAAGACGAGGACGCCGCCGAGATCATGGGCGTGCCGACCTTCCGCTACAAGCTGCTCGCCTTCGCGATGGGCGCGTTCGTCGGTGGCCTCGCCGGCTCGCTCTTCGCCGCTCGCCAGGGCTTCGTCAGCCCGCAGTCGTTCCAGCTGCTGCTGTCGATGCTGTTCGTCGCTGCCGTCGTCGTCGGCGGCCAGGGCAACCGCTGGGGCGTGATCATCGGCGCCGCGCTGGTGGTCTACCTGCCGGAGCGATTCCGCGGCTTCGCCGACTTCCGCGTGCTCATCTTCGGCATGGCCCTCATGCTGCTGGCGATCTACCGCCCGCAGGGCATCCTGCCGCCGCGCCGCACCCGCCGCGCGAAGGCGATCGAGGCCGAGCTCGAAGCCCTCGAGGAGGGCGTCGACGAAGAACAGCCCGAGCTGGAGCACCGGCCCAATGCCTGACGTGACGAAAGCTCCCGCGCCGGCCCAGCCGGGCGAGCCCAGCGAGGCTCCCGCGCTCGGCGCGCCGATCCTGGAGGTCGACAACGTGACGCTGAAGTTCGGCGGCGTGACGGCGCTCGACGGCGTGACGTTCGACATCCGCCAGGGCGAGATCCTCGGCCTGATCGGCCCCAACGGCGCCGGCAAGACGACCTGCTTCAACGTGATGACCGGCGTCTACAAGCCCACGAGCGGCGAGGCGCGATTCCGCGGCACGTCGCTCGCCGGGCTCAAGCGCTTCCAGATCACGCGCCTCGGCATTGCCCGCACCTTCCAGAACATCCGCCTCTTCAAGTCGATGACGGCCCTGGAGAACGTGATGGTCGGTGGCGACGTGCACTCCACCACCGGCGTGCTGCGCGCGCTGTTCCGCACGCCGCGCCAGCGCCAGGAGCAGAAGAAGGTGGAGGACCGCGCCCACGAGCTGCTCGAGCTCGTTGGGATCGCCAGCCGCGCCAACGAGCTTGCGGCCAACCTCTCCTACGGCGACCAGCGCCGCCTGGAGATCGCCCGTGCGCTCGCGACCGATCCCAAGCTGCTCTGCCTCGACGAGCCTGCCGCTGGCTTCAACCCGGCGGAGAAGGCCAAGCTCATGGAGCTGATCAAGAAGGTCCGCGACACCGGCTACACGGTGCTGCTGATCGAGCACGACATGCGCCTGGTGATGGGCGTGACGGATCGCATCGTGGTGCTGGAGTTCGGCCGCAAGATCGCCGAGGGCAAGCCGGCGGAGGTTCGCGAGAACCCCGCCGTGATCGCGGCCTACCTGGGGGTAGACGATGACGACGCTGCTTGAGATCAACGATCTGTCCGTCAACTACGGCCACATCGAGGCGATCCGAGACATCTCGTTCAGCGTCGAGGAAGGCACGATCGCCACGCTGATCGGCGCCAACGGCGCCGGCAAGTCGACGACGCTCAAGACCGTCTCCGGACTGCTGAAGGTCCGCACCGGCACGATCACGTTCGACGGCAAAGACATCACCGGCCTCACGCCCCCGGAGCGCGTGAAGCTTGGGATCAGCCAGTCGCCCGAGGGCCGCGGAATCTTCCCGGGGATGTCCGTCCGGGAGAACCTCGACATGGGCGCCTACGTGCGCACCGATCGCAAGACGCCCGCCTACACCGAGGACCTCGAGCGCGCCCTCACGCTCTTCCCTCGCCTCGAGGAGCGGATCGATCAGATCGCCGGGACGATGTCTGGCGGGGAGCAGCAGATGCTTGCGATCGGCCGCGCGCTGATGGCTCGCCCGCGGCTGCTGCTGCTCGACGAGCCCTCGATGGGACTGGCGCCGAAGCTGATCCAGCAGATCTTCTCGATCATCACCGAGATCAACCAGCAGGGCACCACCGTGCTGCTCGTGGAGCAGAACGCCGCACAGGCGCTCAAGCGTGCCCACACGGCGCACGTGCTCGAGACGGGCGAGATCACGAAGTCCGGCACCGGCGACGAGCTCGCCAACGACCAGTCGATCCAAGACGCCTACCTCGGCGGCGGCGTCGGCTAACGCGTTGGAGGCGTTCCGGCGTCCTCTCCACAAGCACCCCTCGCGACGTTCTGTCCCGAGCTCGTCGCGTGGCCCGCTAGCCGAACTCTGCGTAGAGCTCAGGCAGGAATTGCGCCAGGTGGTTCATCTCCTCGCCGCAGTGCCGCAGGAGTGCGGCCCCGAAGCGAAGGTCGAACTGGACCGACGACGGCAGCGACACGCCGCGCTTGATGGCGCAGGCAATGGCGTTGACGTCGAGCGGCCGCGTCCCGGCAACGTTGAGGTAGAAGCGACTGCGCATCTCGGCACCCGCCTCAGTCACGCGCACCTGGTGGCAGAGCGTGCCGATGTTCACCGGAACGAGCGCCGTCCCGACGGTGCCGCAGATCGCGGTGCCGTCGAACTTCGCCGGGTCGACGCCAAAGCGCAGCGGGTCGGTGAAGGAGATCGCCAGCTGATCGAGGTGCCCGCCGATGATCTCGTCGACGTACGACGTGTTGCCGCGGTACTTCTGAAGATCCGTCAGGTCGGTGGAGTCGGCGCGCTGGTAGCGCAGGCCCGCGTACGCGTGGGCATCCGGGTGCCACAGCTTGTAGCGCGCGCTCTCCTTGCTGTGCCAGCCAAACCACCAGTCCCACATCTGCGGCGTGACGCGCGGCATGTCGGTCAAGCAGGCCACCCAGATCTCGCCGTTGGGGAGTTGGCCGTAGCCCGTCTCCACCTCCGAGTAGCCGGTGCGGTGCATGTCGGCCGCCAGTGCGCTGCGCGTCGGGATCTTCGCGGCCGCGACCGGGCCGCGAGCGATCGCCTCCGGCACGTGGGGCTGCGGCGGATCGACGTGGGCCTTCATGTACTTCGCGTAGGGCCTGGCTTGGTCGGCGGTGCGGTAGCCCACGTAGCGCGACTCGCACGTCACCGAGGTCGCCGCGGCCGTCCGGGCTGCCGGCACCGCGAGGATCGCGGCACCGGCGGCAATCCCGCCGGTGCCGGCGAGCAGACGGCGGCGGGTCGTCCCGCTTACCGGGGTCGAGGCATCAGGCATGGGACTCTGCATATGTAGAGGCTCCCACACCTCGTGCCGGCTGGCAAGTCCGGCGCCCGGTGACCGCCGTACGATCGGTGGCCGATGGACGCCCGCCGAACGCTCATCGCCGACACCGCCCTCCAGGTGATCGGCGACCGCGGGATCCGCGGACTCACGCACCGCGCCGTCGACGAGACGGCCGAACTGCCCGCGGGCTCGACCTCCTACTACTGCCGCAAGCGCGTCGACCTGATGCGGCTCACGCTGCAGCGCCTCTACGACCTCGACGGCGCCGACATCGCCGCCGTCACCCAGCGGATCGCCGCCGGGCTGCGCGACGCCGCAGCGATCAACCGAGAGGTCTCGGCACTCGTGGTGGACTGGCTCGCGCCACCGGCCCGCACCCGGACGATCGCCCGCTTTGAGCTCTTTCTCGCCGCATCCCACGAGCCCGAACTCCAGGCGCTCCTACAGGACCAACTCCTCGGCATCGTCGCCTTCACCGAGGCCATCACCCCCGTTCTGCCAGACAACGCGTCCGCTCGCCCGGAGCAGCGCCTGGCGATCCTGATGCTCGCCGAGGGACTGATGCTCGCCAACGTGCGCCAGGGCCTGCCGACACCAACGCAGGCCGACGTCGAGCGGATCATGGGCACACTCGGCGCCCCACCCGACTAGAGCGCACGCGGGCGCGCGGCCACCCCTGCCACGAGCCGAGCGCCCTGGCGCAACCCCGCTCGCCGCGAACAAACCGACCATCCGGGCGTCGCCGGCCAGTTCGTCCAGGCTCGTACCCTGATTGGGTAAGCCAATCAGCGGCGAATAGCGGCAGCGTGACGCATACCCTCCGAACGGCCCATCGCCCAGGTATGACCGGCCCTAGCTGGTTGGTCAGTATCTAGGTGAGTCAGCGCACAGAAAAACGGTAGCCGCTCGCGTTCCGGGAGAAAGTCTCTTAGCGTCGCCAGGCGTGCTGATCCCCTCGCTCTCCCCCACTCCCCCCGGCACGGCTGATCCCGTCGACCCTGGTGCCGACGCCGTAACCGCCGCGACGTACCTCGTTGACCTGCTGCGAATCCTTGGCGTCGAGTACGTCTTCGGGGTGCCCGGCGGTGCGATCGAGCCGCTCACCGACGCACTTGCCGTGAGCGAGCGCTCCGGTGGCCCGCGCATGGTCGTCGCCCGTCATGAAGCCGGCGCCGCGTTTATGGCCGAGGGCTATGCGCGAGAGACGGGCAAGCTCGGCGTCTGCTGCGCAACCTCGGGCCCCGGCGCCACCAACCTGTTGACGGGCGTCGCCTGCGCCTTTGAGAACGGCGTCTCGATGCTGGCCATCACCGGCCAGCCGGCCCTCCCACTGATGGGCAAGCGCGCGCTGCAGGAGTCCAGCGGCGTCGGCGTCGACGTGATCGGCATGTTCAAGAGCTGCACGCGCTCCAGCGCGCTCGTCAGCCACCCCTCCCAGGTCGAGGGCCGCGTGACGTCGGCCGTGCTCCGGGCGCTGCAGGCCCCGCATGGCCCGGTCCACCTGTCGTTCCCGGTCGACGTGCTCCGCGCCCCGATCGAGCGCAGCTTTAGCAACGCGACGATGCCACGCCTGGCAGGCGGTCGCAGCAGCTTCCACCCGCACGACGTCGACATCCTGCGCGACGAACTGACGGACAGCAAGCGCACCGTCTTCGTCCTCGGCCGCGGGTGCCAGGGCGCAGTCGGCCGGATCATGGCCGTGATCGAGGCCAGCGGCGCGCCGTTCGTGGTCACGCCCGACGCGAAAGGCCTCGTCCGCACCGATCACCAGCTCTACCGCGGCGTGCTCGGCTTCGCCGGCCACGGCTCGGCGCGGGCGGCGCTCTCGGACGACGTCGAGCTCGTCGTGCTCGTCGGATCGACCGTCAGCGAATGGACCTCGGCGGCGTGGAACCCCGTACTCCTGAGCTCGCGACTGCTGCACGTCGACGACGACTCCGAGCACTTTCTCTACTCGCCGATGGCCAAGCGCCACCTGCACGGCAACATCGGCGGGATCTTCTCGGCGCTCGCGCAGCGGGTCGCTCCGCAGGCGCCGGTTGAGACGTCTCACCTGCGCGTCAATCCGGCGCTCGGCGCCGGCGACGTGCCGCTCACCGGCGACGGGCCAATCAAGCCGCAGCACCTGGTGACGGAGCTCGGCGACCGCATGCCCGGCGGTACGCGCTTCATTGCTGACGCCGGCAACAGCACGGCGTGGGCCGTCCACTGGCTGCGCGATCCGGGCCGGGCCACGCTGGCCAACCGCGTGCCGGGCTCGCCCTGGCTGCACGTCCTCACGGAGTTCGCGCCGATGGGCTGGGCGATCGGCGCCGCCGTCGGCCTCGCCCGGGCCGACGCCAGCAACGCGGTCGTCTGCCTCACGGGCGACGGCAGCTACCTGATGAACGGCCAGGAGATCACGGTCGCCGCCCAGGAGCGCCTGCCCGTGATCTTCGTGGTGCTCAACGACTCGGCGCTCGGCATGGTGAAGCACGGCCAGCGCCTCGCCGGCGCCGAGCAGACGGCCTTTGAGCTGCCCGTCATCGACTACCGCCGGCTGGCGCAGTCGATGGGCGTGGAGGCGCACGTGATCCACGATCTCGCCGATCTCCAGGCACTCGACCTCGCCGCTCTGGCGCGCCGCGAGGGACCGACCCTGCTGGACGTGCGCATCGACGGCGAAGAGGTGCCCCCGATGAGCCTGCGCCTGCAGACCCTCAACGAGGTCAACGGATGAGCGTCCAGCTGCAGACGGCCATCTGGCAGGAGGAGCCGGCCGCTGGCGATCCGTTCGCCGTTGAGCGCGCTCGCTGCCACGGCTATGACGTGTACGGCGAGCTTGTCGGCCGAGCGCAGTGGGGCGAGATGGTGCTGCTGCTGATCACGGGCGAGCGCCCCTCTGCCGAGCGTTCGGCGCTCCTGAACGATCTCGCGGTGGCGGTCGCCAACCCCGGCCCGCGCGAGCCGTCCGTCAACGCGGCGATGTGTGGCGGCGTCAGTGGATCGCCTGCTGCAGCGATCCTGTCGGCGGCGCTGGCCGTCGGCGCCGGGCAGGGCGGCGGTGGCCGCGACGTGTTCATGGCGATGGAGGCGCTCCTGCGCTGCGGGACCGATCTGGAGGTTTGGCGGGCCGATCTCGCCGCGCCGCCGCTGGAGCGCGACGACGTGTGGCCGGTGATGGAGCACCGAGCAGGCTTCGACCCGCACGCCGCTCAGCTCGCCACACCGGTGCGGCAGACCCTCACCGCGCTCGCGCGCCAAGCTCCCGGCGGGCACGTCGCCTGGCTCGGCGCCCACGCCCTGGAGCTCGGCGCGATCGTCGGCGCTCCAGTCTCGATGGCGGGCGTCGCCGCGGCGGCGCTGCTGGATCTCGGCCTCACCCCCACGCAGGGCGAGATGCTCTACCTGCTGCTGCGCCTGCCCGGCGCCGCCGCCCATGCGTTGGAGCAGGGCGAGCTGGGCTTCAAGACGTTCCCGTTCCCCGAGATCGAGCTGCTCGACGACCCCGCCGAGCGCCTCGCGCTCGCCGGCGCCAGCGCCCGCGAGGAGGCCACCCGATGACCACGATGCGAGCAACCCAGGCGGCGCACCCGCTGGAGGGCCACACCGGCGCGTTCGTCACCTCGGTCGGCGCGGCCTATCCGGGGGAGCGGGCAGTCTTCCGCGGCCGAGACATCCACGCCGAGGTGATGCACGACACCACCTGGATGCAGCTCATGGCGATCGGCGTCGGCCTGGAACTCAGCGACGATCAGGCGGCGTTCTTCGACACGTTCTGGGTGAACACGAGCTACCCCGATGCCCGCGTGTGGAACAACCGCGTGGCGAGCTTGGCTGGCTCGACCCGCAGCACCTCGGCCCTGGCGCTCTCGGCCGCAGGCGCCGTGTCTGAGGCGTCGATCTACGGGCGCCGCATCGACTGGAGGGCGATCTCGTTCCTGCAGCGCACCATGGGGGGCGTGCAGGCCGGCCGCGCGATCGGCGAATGCGTCGACGAGCACCTGCGCACGCAGGGCAAACTCGCTGGCTACGGCCGCCCGCTCCACAACGGCGACGAGCGCGTGCCAGCAATGCTCGCCGAGGCCCGCAAGTACGGCTTCCACGACGGCCCCTACGTGCGGCTCGCGTTTGAGGTGGAGGACTACCTCGTCGGCACCGGCAAGCCCTTGCGGATCAACGCCAGCGCGCTCATCTGCGCCTTCGCCTCCGACTTCGGGATGACGCCGCGCCAGCTCACGATGATGATCTACCCGATCTTCCTCGCCGGCATGACGCCCTGCTACCTCGAGGCGCTCGAGAAGCCAATCGGCGCGGTCTTCGCCGCGCGGGTCGATCAGGTGAGCTACACCGGCGTGGAGGCGCGCAGCTGGGAGGGGTGACGCACGCACCTAGCTCCTACCGACGAGCAACTCCTTACTCCGCTGAACCACGAACCGTCCGACGGGCGACTCGCTAGGCACGACCTCGTCCTCAACGGCCACGATCAGCGCCTCAAGCGTTTCCACCGCGACGCGTCGGGCCCGCCCGCGCTCATGCGGCCAGGCTCCAGCCTCAGCAACGACGTCGTCGAGCGTCACCGTCGGTGCCGCGTCCCGCCCATTCACCGACATCGCAAGTCGTGCTCGCAGCCGTGGCCACAGGACGGTCGGCACGGTGTCGTAGAGCGGCGCGAGTCTGATCGCCTGGCCACTCGAATGCAGGAAAGCGACGTTCTTTGCGTGGGCGTCGGCGTTCCCGATTGCCACGGTGAACGCCACGGTGGCCACCAGACGATCGAGTTCGGCGGGGGAGTCGCTGGCGTAGGTGTCGAGCAGCCTCGCAGCGTCGCGGAACCCGGGCCCACCGGCGAACTCGTACTTTCCCTTGCCGGTCGGACCGACGTGATTGACGCCCATCGCCTGGCAGAGATCCTCTTGATGAATGCGTCCCACCGAACCATCCTCGGCCAGGACTCGATCGAACCGCCGCACGATCAGGCAGTCGGTCCCGGCGATCGATTCGAGCTGCGGATCGATACTCGACAGCCCAACGCGCTCCGCGAGACTCAACGCGGCTGCTTCGGCGGCAACGAGCCCAGGACGCCTGCGATCGTCGACCTTGAGGATGTGCGTCGATGGTCGACCGTGGAGCGGCCGCCCCCAGCCTCCACCAGGCAGCTCGACGAGCAACAGCTTGTCTTGGAGTCCGGCGAGCGACAGTTCGCTGTCATCGTGCGCACCCAGCGGAAACTCGTCGAGCTCGTCGACGGCCTGCTCTAGCGAAGCCGTCGAGTAGGTCTCCACGTCGGCCGCGCTCGGCTCACGCAGCGCATCGCCGACGACGAGCGCCCCTGCGACATCGCGCCCGTAGCGCGCGAGCAGGTCGAACGTGTGGTGCGCGGCAATCCCGGCACGAGCCGCCAGCGCCTGCAACGCCTGCCCCTCGGGCAGTAGCCCTGAACAGAACGCACGGGCGTCCTGTGGGCCGGCTGAGAGCGGCAGCGAACACGAGATCACCGGGCTGTTCAGCGGCCAGCGCTCCAGCGCCTGCGGCGAATAGCGCAGCCGGAGTTCGTTCCAGTGGCGCTGCTCAAGGTTGGCAATCAGGTCGCCATCCAGCCACACGCCGAGGGTGCGCAGCCGCTTAGCCATCGAGTTCAGCCGGCAGCGTCACCGTGACGGTGGCCCCCAGCCTCCGCAGTGCACGCAGCGTCCGGTCGATCGCTACCGGCGAGGCGGCTCCACTCTCGAGCTCAGCGAGGTAGCTCCGCCCGACCCCAATCTGCTCGGATAGGGCTTGCTGGGTCAACCCGCGGCTGGTGCGCGCGCCAGCGAGCGCCCGAGCGAGGTCCTCAGGGGAGCGGACTACCCACTCGGTCGACTTGGCTGTCGGCATACTCCGACATTAGCAGCCGTGGGCCTTGATGTCGCTAAATTCCGACAGCCGGCTGATCGGACCGGCTTGTCGGCTTTTTCCGACAGCCGCTAGGCTGCGCGCACCTGCTGCAGCCGGCGTAGCGCGCGGTCGCGCGAGATGGCTGCCGCAAGCGTAGAAGCGAACGCCATCGCGAGCGCGGCCGGCGGAGTGACCGGTGCTTGCGACGGGTCGGCGATCAGCACGACGTAGCCAAGTTCAGCTCGGCCAGCGATCAGCGGGACGGCGACCACGTGGCGCCCGTCGCAGCCGGCCAGTTCGCGGGCAGCCTCGCGCCCGAGCGCCACCGGCCCGTCTTCGACGATCGACGC
>JAUMFO010000054.1:3050-3331 GCA_032119795.1 Solirubrobacteraceae bacterium | reverse complement strand
CCTTGCCCTCGCTGGCATGGCGACGCTCGGCCTCGCGGCCGCCGCGCTCCTTGCCCCGGGCTACGCACTCGCGGGCCTGCTGCCGCAGCGTTTGCGCGACCGGCCGATCGCCCAGATCACCCTCGCGCCCGCCCTCGGCCTAGCCGCCACGAGCATCGCGTTGATCTCGATCTCACAGCTCGGCATCCCGCTCACCGGCGTGTCGGTGCGGGTCGTGATCCTGGCGCTGTTGTTGGCGGGGTTGGCCGTGCCACGCGGCGATGCTCGCTCGCGCCAGAGTT
>JAUMFO010000054.1:0-3040 GCA_032119795.1 Solirubrobacteraceae bacterium | reverse complement strand
TGGTCCTCGCGGCGGTCGTCGCGGTTGGGCTCGTCCTGTCTTGGCGGGTGATCGGCGATCTGCCCGTCCCCGGAGACGACTGGGCCAAGTACCTGCTCTACGCCGACGAGATCCGCCACCAGGGGTCGCTGCTGCTCACGAACGAGCTGTGGATGGGCGGTCGGCCGTTCAGCGAGGACCCGGGCGTGCCGGCGCTTGAGGGCGCCGCGCTGCTGATGACGGGTGCCCCCGCCGGCGCACTCGTGCGCGCGATCGTGCTCCTGATGGTGCTGCAATGGGCGGTCGTGTTCGGCGCCACGCGGACGTGGTTCGGGCTGGCGCCAGCCGCACTGGCGACACTGCTGCTGGCGATCGTCCCGGCCTCGCAGAACATCCTCGGGTGGCACGGCCTGGCGAACGTCGGCGCGCTGGCGATCCTGGCGCTCGTGCTGGTGCAGATCGGCGCGTGGCTTGCCGGTGATCTCGACCGCCGCGCCCAGGTCGGCCTGGCGATCACGATCGTCGGCGTCGTCGCCGCGCACCGCTTCACCGCCCTCTTCATGTTTGGGGCGCTTGGGCTCTCGCTGCTGGCAGCCCTCGCGGTGCGAGAGCGCCGCCCGCTCCTGATCGCCGCCGCCCGCACCGCCGCATTCGCCGCGCCAATCGGGCTGCTCGTCGCACTCGATCTGCGTACCCGGGCGTCGCAGTCCGGCGGCACGCTGCCCTACACGAGCTACCTCCCCACCAAGATCGACCTCACCCTCGCCCTGCGCGACGTCACGCCCCTGCTCGCCGGCGCCGCCCTTGCGACCGTGCTGGGCCTCGCCCTCTGGCGCCGGCTCCCGCGCGAGGTGTGGCCGCCGCTCGGCATGGCGCTGATCGCCGGGGTGCTCGCCTACGGGTGGGTGCTGCACCTGCCGCTGTATTACTCCCGCGTCACGTTCTTCATGCCGCTGCCGCTGGCCCTCATCAGCGCCGCCGGGTTCGCAGCGGTGGCCGGGGCGCTCAGCGGGCGACGGCCGGCGGTGGGCGGCGAGGGCGAACCAGCCGAGGGCGAGAGCGAGCCAGCCGAGGGCGAGAGCGAGCCAGCCGAGGGCCTGGCCAGTACCCATCCGGCCTGGCGACGGCCAGCGCTCGCCGGGGGCGCCGTGGCGCTCGCAGCGGGGGTTGCCGTCGTGTTCGCCGGCTCATGGCGGCAGGCCGAGGAGGTGCGCGACTTCTACGCGTTCGCGAGCCCGACCTCGCTGCGGGCCCTCGATGGCCTGGCCACCAAGCTCGAGCCGGGCGAGATCGTCGCGACCGACCGGTGCTGGAGCTTCCTCGCCACCTGGCTGTTGCACACCCGCACCTACCCGGCGCTGGAGGAGCAAGACATCCAGCCCAAGGCCGAGCTGATCGTCGCCCGCCAAGCCGCCGCCGTCCTCCATGGCACCGCCGAGGGCCGCCAGCTCATGCGGACGCTGCCCGTGCGCTACGCACTGCTAGATCCCACCTGCCCCGTCTCCGGCAAGCGGTTCGCCCCACCCGGCGAGCTCATCTTCGCCGGCGAGCGCCTCGCGATCATCGAACTCGACCCCACCGCCAAGACCCCAAAGATCCGCGGCGACGCCCGCGCCGCCCGAGAGCGCGCCCGCGAGCGCGCCGCCGCCCCCGGCTAAGCGCCGGGCGCGCAATCGGAGTCGCGGAGAACCCGCCGGGCTCGTCGCGCCGAAATTACCGGGCGTCCGGTAACTCTGACGCGAACAGGCCAGGCCCGCGCGCCGATCGATTGCTCGTCGCGCCGAAATTACCGGGCGTCCGGTAACTCTGACGCGAACAGGCCTGGCTCGCGCACGCCGGCGGGCCCGGGTCGGCTCGCGCGACACGGATTTGGGTCGAGGGGGGGCGAATTTTCCCTCGCCAGACCCTCTTACTTGTAGTGACGAATTTTGAACCGGCTGACCATTGGCGAGCACGGCGCATCGCGCTGCAGGCATTCCTCCGCGACCACTACGGGGTAATCGCCACGAAGGAGCTCCACGCCCTCGGGTTCAAGCCCCCGTGTATCACCCGTCTGCTTGAGGACGGGATCCTGGTCCGAATCACCTTTGGCGTCTACCGCGGCGCGGGCTCGCCGGAATCGCATGAGGGCATGCTGCGCTGGGCGCTCCTCAAATGCGGACCGACCTCCGCACTCACCCGGCTGTCCGCCGGCCACTTTCTGGGTCACCTGCAGTGGCCGCCCAGTAAGCCGCAGATATTGATTCCGGGGCCGTCCGGTTACCGCAAACACCCAAAGCTGGAGCGCCACGGCGCAACCACGGTCAAACCCGGAGACATCATCGTGGTGCGGGGTCTGCGCACCACCTCACCACGTCGGCTGATCCTCGACCTGGCCGCAGACGCTGCCCGCGAATCCAAGCCCCAGAACATCGACAAGGCGAAGCGCGCGCTGCGCCGGGTACTCCGAGGCGCCGCCCACGAGGACGACGCCCTGGTCGGGACGCTGCGCCAAGCACTGGAGGCCGCGCCATTTCCCGGCTCGCGCGTGCTCAACGCAGAACTCACCGGCGGGCTCGCGCGCACTCGCGTCGTGCGCAGCAACGTCGAAGACCGCTTCGTGGAGCTCTGTAAGCGCTTTGGCATCCCCTTGCCCCAGACCAACGCGCTCGTTCACGGCTGGGAGCTCGACGCCTACTGGGAGCTCTACGGGGCCTACGTCGAGATCGACGTCTACGAGACCCACCGCGATGAGATCACGTTCGAGCGCGACCGCCAGAAGGCCAGCGCGATGAGCGGCCACGAGCTGCGCGGCTTCGCGATCACCGATCGCCGCATCGACCACTTCCCCGCCGAGGTCGCGGCCGACGTTCGGCACCTACTCCGCCTGGACTGATTCGCCCCCTCGCGTCGAAATTACCGGGCGTCCGGTAACTCTGACGCGAACAGGCCCAGCGGCCCAGGCCCTACTTCTTCTTGGCCTTGATCTTCTTTGCCGCCAGGGGCTTCTTGAGCGTCACTGGCTGGCGGACGCTTGGGAGGGCGTCGAGCTTGGGGGCGGGCTTGTGGACCAGGATGATCT
>JAUMFO010000053.1:0-1915 GCA_032119795.1 Solirubrobacteraceae bacterium | reverse complement strand
GTGGTGCATGCCAGCCAGACGGGACTCGATGAGAACCCATACCTGCTGATGGGCTGGATCTCGCTTGAGACGCTCGGCGAGCGGGCCGAGGCTGCCCAGCTGCGCCTCGCCGTCCGCAAGCTCGGCCTCGCCGAGAGCGACAACCCCTACCGCCGACAGATGTATCTCGGGGCGCTCATCCGCTACCTGCGTGATCAGAACGAGTACGGCGACGAGATGCGCTCGGCCGTCAAGGAAAGCGACGCACTCGAGATCAACCCGCGCACCTCCAACCCGTGGGTGGAGGCGAACTTCACCCAGCCGTTCCAGATCGACGTCGAACTGGCGGCACGCGCCGACGACGACGCCGTGCGCGCCGAGCACCTTGCTTCGGCCCGCCACCGCTGGAAGACCATCCGCAAGGCGCGCTGCGTGCCGCTCTTTGAGGCCTTCAACCTCGCCGCCTACGCCGACCTGCAGCGCCTCGAGGGCCGCCCCGTCCGCGGGCTCCGCACGCTCGTCAAAGCGGAGCAGCTTGCGATCGGGTGCGACCACCCCAGGGCGCACTGCGAGATCGCGCAGGTCCGGGCGAGGATCGCTCGCGATCTGGGCGAGACGGCCGAGCTGCGCCGCCAGACGACCATGGCGATGCGGCTGGCCGCCGACCAAGGATGGCGCGGCGTGCTCGAGTCGCTGCGCCGTGAGTTCGGTCCGCAGGCTGGGGTCGTCGTCGGGGTCGGTGGCGGGTCGGGCCGAGCCTCCACCCTTGGCGTCCACACGTCATCCCCTGCCGCGTCGCGGAGTTCGACGATGAACGGCGTCGGCGCCGCGTCGTTGCGCGTCCGCCGAACCCTCGACGCGCTCCTGTCGCTCAGTCTGGCGGGCTCACATACCCACGATCCGGAGGAACTCGCTCGGGTGTCGCTCGACCACGTCGTCGCACTGCTCGGGGCCGAGCGCGGCTTTCTCTTCCTCCCGGATGAGGCCACCGGCGAGTTGCGGCTGAGCGCCGCGCGGGCCTCCAGCGGCGAGGAACTCGACCTCGCCTCAGCGAGCTGGTCGCGGACGGTGGTCGAGCACGTCGATCGCACCCGCCAGCCGGTGCTGATCACCGGCAGCGAGGACGCCGCCGCGATCGGCGCCGAGAGCGCCGTGCAGCATGGTCTGCGCTCGATCCTTGCGTGCCCGCTCCTGCTTGAGGACCGGCTGCTTGGCGTGGTCAAGGTCGACTCGCGGCTCGCGCGCGGCATCTTCGGCGAGGGAGACAGCGACATCCTCTCGGCGATTGGCTCCCACATCGCGGTGGCGCTCGAGAGCGCGCGCGCCGCGCAGCTCGAGCTGGCCGTAGCCACGGAGCGTGAGCAGCGTGGCCTCGCCGAAACGCTGCGCGACGCGATGACCGACATCTCTTCGACGCTCGATCCGGTTGAGGTGATTGAGCGCACCCTCCAGCGCGCGTCGCGCGCGATCCCATATGACCGTGCCGCCGTGCTGCTGCAGGACGCTGACGGCAGCTGGAGCGTGCCGGCCGTCTCGGGCGACGCAGACCTCGAGGCCGTACGCAGCGCCGTGGCGAGCGACGCCACCAATCCGTTCTTGACGGTGCTGGCCGCCCCGTCGACGCCGGAGGTCGCAAGCCGGGTCGTGATCGGAGGCTCTCCGATCGAGCGTCTCCTTGGCCCGTGCGGCGCTTGGCTGACGGTGCCGCTCATCGCCCGCGGGGAGCGTGCGGGGTTGATGCTGATGGCGACCGACGCGCCCGGCCAGCTCGGCGATGCGCAGCTCGACATTGCGGCGACGTTCGCGGGGCAGGGCATCATCGCCCATGAGAACGCTCGCCTCTTCAAAGCCGTCGAGCGCATGGCGACGACCGACGAACTCACGCAGGTCAACAACCGGCGGCACTTCTTCGAACTTGGGACGACCCAGTTCCTGA
>JAUMFO010000052.1:0-9184 GCA_032119795.1 Solirubrobacteraceae bacterium | reverse complement strand
ATCAGACGTCCCTCCTCTCGAACAGCTCGGCGCCGACGAACGCCAACAGCAACCCGGCCGCCAACAACCCGGCGATATGTCCGGCATCCAGGCCGTTCACGATCGCCGAGCCGTAGTAGCGAAAGGCTGAGGCGTAGCGAAGACGGTCGAAGTCGGGGGCGAGCTTGCCGACAAGATCGACGAGATACATGGCAAACAGTGCCCCCAGGGCGACGCCCGTCACGCGGCTGGACCCTCGCATCGCGCCCGTCGCGACCATGGCGAGGCCGGCAAAGAACGTGGCCAGCGGAAGCACGTTCAGCAGGCCGCGGGCCAGAATCGCTCCAGACAGCCCGCCGCCGGAGATCACGCTCACCGCCATCGTGATGAGCCACATCCCAGCGAGCGTGGCAGCCAGCAAGGCAATCGCAGCCACGAACGACGACCAGGCCAACGCGCGGCGCGGAATGGGCATCGTCAGCCAGGTGTCGAGCTGGCCGGCATCCTCGGCCCCCGCGATGGGGCGAATCACAAGCCGCACGATCAACACCACGCTCGCGAGCGGCACGAGGAGGCCGAAGAGTTCGCCGTCGAGGTACTGCTCGATCGTGTTGAACCCCGAGATGCCAAAGGCCTTCAGCATCGACTCCGGGTACGACGAGATCAGCTTGCTGACCGTCCCCTCGATCGACGGCCAGACGAGCACCATCATCGCGCCCATCACGCCGAGGGAGCCGCCCCAAACCAGCGGCACGAGCCGCCGCTCACGGAGGCGCTCACGCAGCAGGACGGTGAACACCGACGTGGAGACGGGCGGGGGCGTCGGCGCGGTGGCGCGCTCAGCGGGGCGGGGCTCGGTGGCAGTGCTCATGCCTGCACCGGCTCGCGGTAGTACTCGAGGAAGAGTTCGTCGAGCGACGGGCGACTGATCTCCAGGTCGACGACTTGGGCCTGGGCGAGCGCCGACACCAGCGCGCTGACGTCGCCGTGGACCTGGCAGCGCAACCTGCCGGCGGACTGCTCGACGTCGGTCACGCCAGCGATCCGGCTGAAGTCCATGGGCGGCGCGCCGTCGCGGAACCGTGCGGTCACGTGCCGCAGCGCCCGGTCGCGCATGCTGCCGACGTCCTCGATGGCGATCAGGCGACCGTCGCGGATCATTGCGACGCGGTCGCAGACGGCCTGCACCTCCGACAGCTCATGCGAAGACAAGAAGACGGTGGTCCCACGCGCCTGCTCCTCACCGATGAGTTCGAGGAACTCAGACTGCATCAGCGGATCCAGCCCAGCGGTTGGTTCGTCAAGCACCAGCAGCTGCGGCTCATGAAAGAGGGCGAGAATCAGGCCGATCTTCTGCCGGTTGCCGCGCGAGAGCTCGTGCATCGGCCGGGTCAGGTCGGCGTTGAAGCGGTCGGCCAGTTCGCTTGCACGCGAGAGGTCGGCCACACCGCGGATCGCAGCCGCGATCGAGAGCGCCCGCTGGCCCGTGAGCTCGGGTGCGATCGAGAAGTCGCCGGCCAGGTTGCCGGAGCGGGCACGGATCGCGAGGCTGTCGGCTTGGCAGTCGAGTCCGAAGATGCTCGCGGAGCCGGACGTGGGCCGATGGAGATCGAGCAGGGTGCGGATGGTCGTGGTCTTCCCGGCGCCGTTGGGCCCCAGGAATCCAAACACCTCACCGCAGTCGACCGTCAGCGTCAGCTCCTCCACGCCCCGGCTCTTGCCGTAGCGCTTCGTGAGCCGGTCGCAGCGAACGGCCGCCGAAACCTCGGTCATCGGCTGCCGGCCGCGCCGGTCGGCTCGCCCTCAGCGGCTGCCTCGGGGGCCGGGTCATCGACCACGTCGACGCCGCGTGGAATCACGAGCACGGGGCACGGAGCGTTGTGGACGAGGCGGTCGGCGGTGCTGCCGAAGGCGACGCGTCCTGGCGCGCCCCACGAGCGCGAACCGCAGACCATCAGGTCGACGGTCGTCGACAGGTGCCGCATCACCTGATGCACGCTGCCCTTGACGGCGGTGCCCTTCGCCGGAACGTCGAGCGAGTGGGCGAGCTCGTGGAGCCGCTCGTTCTCGGGACCGACGAGGCCCTCCAGGTACTCGGCGACCTGGAAGCCCCAGGCCTGCGGCGTCACGCCGACGTCGACGGCTTCGACGATTTCCAGGCGTGCGCCGACCTCCTTGGCGATCCCGACGGCGACGGCGAGCGCGGCGGCGGCCTCAGGTGAGCCGTCGTAGGCGACCCCGATCGCCTGCGGGGTCGTACGGGCGGCGGCGTGGCTGCGTGCGACGCTGAGCACCGGGCAGGGCGCGCCATGCAGCACGCCGCGGGCGACGTCGCCCAAGACGACGCGCTCCAGCGGGCTGTGGCTGGCGGCGCCAAGGACGATGAGGTCGGCGTTGACGTCACGCGCGAAACGCTTGAGCCCGCGTGACGGCGCGTAGTTCGGCACGGCATGCACGTCGGCCTCGGGAAACTCCGAATCGACCCGGCGAGCCTCGACCCTGCGGAGCGCGTCGGCGTGGAGCCGCTCGCGGTAGCCGTCCAGACCCTCACGGCCGGGCGAGTCGGAATCCGCGTAGACCGTCACCAGGTCGAAATGCGCCGAGGGAGCGACCGCGCGGGCGGCAGCAACCGCGTCTCGATCACTTCTGAATCCGTCGATGCCGACGACCACTTTGCTGAACATGCTCGTACTCCTGAAGGGTTGAACCTAACCTCCCAAGCCGCGGTCGATCGGCCATCGGGGGCAACCGCCCGACCTCTCCGCGTACTTCGCCGCACACGCCTCAGGTGAAGCCGAGATGTCCGTAGTTTTCCGTGATGCCTCGCGGCGTTCTGCGGCTGCCGGGTGAACCCCGACACTCTTCAATTGAGGCCATGTCGGATCGCCTGCCAAACCAGACTCTGCGAGTCCTCATCGCCGGCGGTGGTGTCGCCGCGCTCGAAGCCGCGTTGGCCTTGCAGGAACTTGCGGCTGGTCGGGTCGAGATCACGGTGCTGGCGCGGGCCCACGACTACGTCATGCGCCCGATGACGGTGCAGGAGCCGTTCTCCTACGCGCTGGCGCGCCGCTACCCGATCAACCGCATCCTCGGCGATCAGATCGCGCACATCGACGACGACCTGGACTTCGTGGACTCGGCCGCCAAGACGGTGGCCACCCGCGGCGGCAAGACCCTGCCGTATGACGCCCTGCTGCTGGCTTGTGGCGCGCGCCCGGCCGTCCGCTATGCCCACGCGATCACCATGGACGACCGCAAATTGGATTCGCTGCTCCACGGCATGGTCCAAGACATCGAGGGCGACTACATCCGTCGCGTCGCGTTTGTGGCGCCGGAGCGTACGGGTTGGCCGCTTCCGCTCTACGAGTTGGCGCTGCTCACGGCCCGCCGCGCATGGTCGCTCGGTATCGAGCTGCAGACCATCGTGATCACGCCTGAGGACCGGCCGCTGGAACTCTTCGGGGCCGCCGCCAGCCACGGAGTGCTGGAGCTGCTGAGAGGGGCCGACATCGACGTCTACACCTCAGCCCATGCCGAGGTGCCGCAGCGCCGCGAGATCGTGATCAACCCGGGCGAGCGGCGTTTGCAGGTCGACCGCGTCATCGCCCTGCCCGAACTCTTCGGCCCGGCGATCGTCGGTTTGCCGCAGGACTCGCTGGGCTTCGTGCCGATCGATGAATACGGCCAGGTGCGAGACAGCGGCCCCGTGTTCGCCGCGGGCGACGTGAGCGACTTCCCGATCAAGCATGGTGGCGTGGCGGCGCAGATGGCCGTGACGGCTGCCCGCTCCATCGCCGCGCTGGCGGGCGCCCCGGTGGAGCGAGCGCCGCTGGATCCAGTCTTGCGGGGCATCCTGCTCACCGGGGGTGCGCCGCGCTACCTGTCTGCGCACCGCGTCGGCGGGCACTCGTTCGACTCCACGTTTACCGAGGAGCCGACGTGGGACTCGCCGTCGAAGATCAGCACCGAGTACCTCAGCCAGCGGCTCGCGCAGTTCGACGGCGTGCCCGTCAGCGTGCGGTGATGCTCGAGGCGAGCCGGGCGCGTCCGCTCCACTGACGCCCCGCCGGACCGCGATACTGCTCCGCGTGGAGTCCAAGCGCAAACGGCCGCCGCGCGAGCCAGACATTGCGGTGCTGATCGCGATGATTGCCTTTGCTGCTATCGCGACGATGGGGGAGCTGGCGCTCGTCGTGGCGTGGCCGGTCGGCTGGGTCTTCGTGGCCAGCCTGGTGCCCATCCTGTTCTGGGCGGTCTTGCTGCGGGAGATCCACCGCTTCCTGCGCGCCAGCGGCGAGCCGGACGACGACGCTCGGCGCTGATCCTGGCTAGAGCGGCAGTTCGAGTGCGACGTTCGTGCCGCCACCTGACCGGGGGCCGATCTCGATCGTGCCCTGCGCGAGTTCGGCTCGCTCGCGCATACCGATGAGGCCGTACCCCTTGCCAGGCTCCTCGCCGACTCCGCGGCCGTCGTCGGCGACGCGAATCTTGAGCAGTCCGCGGCTGACCTCGGCCACGACCGAGACGTTCGCGGCGCCAGCATGCTTGACGACGTTCGTGAGCGCCTCCTGCACCACGCGATAGGCGGCCGTCTCGAGCTCCGGCGAGAGCCGCACGTCGCCGAGGTTCACGTCGAGGCTGGTCGCCAGGCCGCCCGCCTCCGCCACGCGATCAACCAGCGCATGCAGCGCCGGTTCGAGTCCGAGTTCGTCGAGGGCTGCGGGTCGCAAGTCGGCGATGATCGCGCGCAGGCCGCGGATATCGGCGTCGAGTTGGGACACCGCTCCCTGAACCAGTGCGTGGGCTTGGCCAGGCTCGGCGCGCAGTGCGGCCGTCAGCGCAAGCTTGAGGGCGGCCATGCCTTGGAGCGTCTCGTCATGCAGCTCGCGGGCCCAGCGCTGGCGCTCGGATTCGGCGGCGGCCATCGAGTTCTGCAGCCGCTGCTCCTCGACGCTGCGGGCCGTCGCGACGGCCGTCGCCGCGCTGACGGCGAACGCCTCGAGCGTGCGCTGGTCCTCGTCGTCGAAGCTCGCGGTCGCGCCGAGGCGGTCAAACGCCATGAGGACGCCGTGGCGCTGCCCGCGGTGGATGAGGGGCACGATCAGCACGGTGCTCGCCTCATCCATGCCGTACTCGCGGGGGTCGATGCGGAGTTGCCGCAGGTCGCCGATCCGCATCGACTGGCCACCCGAGAGCGCCTGCCCGGCCGTGGACGCGTCGATCGGTACGAGCGTGCCGTGGGGGACGCTGGCGCTGCCGGCCGAGGCGGCGATCTGCAGCTGGTCGCCGCGGCGCAGCCAGATGAGCAGCGAGTCGGCCTCCACCAGGGCGCGGCCGCGCTTGACGATCAGTTCCAGCACGCGCGTGAGGTCGGTGTCGGCGCCGATCGCCGTCGTGATCTCCATCGACGTGCGCGACGCCTGCAGCGCCCGTTCCAGGCTGCGGCGCCGATCGGTGGCTTCGCCGAAGAGCTTGGCGTTGTCGATCGCGACGGCTGCCCACTGGGCAAGGACCGTGATCGTCTCCACGTCGTGCTCGTCGAAGTCCTCACCGCCTTCTTTGTCCGTCAGGTAGAGGTTGCCCCAGGCGGCGTCGCGGATCGTGATCGGCGCACCGAGGAAGCTCTTCATCGGTGGGTGCCCGACGGGAAATCCGTAGCTGCGTGGATGCTGGGACACGTCATGAATCCGCAGCGGGACGGGGTGCTCGATCAGGAACCCGAGGATGCCGTGGCCGACGGGCGGGTCGCCGATGGCGGCGCGTTCGGCCTGGTCGAGGCCGAGGGTGATGAAGTCCGAGAGGGCCGTGCGGTCGTCGTCGAGGACGCCGAGTGCGGCGTAGCGTGCGCCCGTCAGGTCGCGGCCAGCCTCCAGGATTCGCTGCAGCACGGTGGCGAGCTCGAGCTCTGAGGTGAGCGACTGCCCGGCGGCGAGGAGGCGCTCGGCACGCTCGGCGCGTTGCTGCTGCTCCGTCGGCGGGCGGGCGTCGGTTGCAGCGGGGTCGCGAAGAGAAGGCTCAAGCATCATGGGTCGCGCGGCGCCGTCGCCGCGCGGGGGCGCCGACTGCAGTGAACCATGGTTTCGCTCCGTCCGTGACGCAAGCGTGGTCGCGCCGTCGTGCGTGGCCCGTGATCAGCCAACGAGCGAGCGGTGGTGCTCCTGGACTCCGGCTCCTCGCGGCACCACGAGTACTGGGCAGCGCGCGTCGTGGATGAGGTCGTCGGCGGTGCTGCCAAACGCGAGGCGAGCGGCCGGTCCCCAGCCGCGCGACCCGCAGACCATCAGGTCGACGCGCTGCGCGAGGTTGCCCAGCACCTCGTGCGGGTCCCCGGGAATGGCCTCGGCGTTGCACGTCACGTCGAGGTCGGCGACCGTCGCTCGCAGCCGCTCCTGCTCGCGCGCGGTGACGGCCTGCAGATAGTCCGTGAGGTCCGGCCCTTCAAAGGCCCGACTGAGTTCGTCGTTGATGGCCTCCACCACCTCGAGCCGCGCCCCGTGCTCGGTCGCGATCGCGGCAGCGAGCTGCAGGGCGTGCGTGGATTCCGCCGAGCCGTCGAACGCTGCGCCGATCACGCAGGGGCCGCCGACGGGCGCGTCGCCGCGGGGGATGGCGAGCACCGGGCAGGGCGCGCCGTGGAAGACACCTCGGGACACCTCGCCAAGTTCGATGCGTCCTTCCTGGCTTTGGTCGGACGGGCCGACGATGATGAGGTCGGCGTGGATGCCAGCCGCCGCGCGCTTGAGGCCGCGGGCGGGGGACGAGTCGGGGATCGCGAGGAGCTCGGCACTGAGAAGGTGCGCTCCGATGCGCTCCTGTTCGAGCATCTTGATCGCCTCGCGGTGCAAGAAATCGTCGAAATCGTAGAGCTCGGGTCGCCCGCCCGCCTCAGCTTGCGGGTAGACGTGGGCGAGGGTGAATGCCGCCGACGGTGCCAGCGCCCGCGCGGTCGACGCGACATCGCGGCCCCGGCCGAAGCCGTCGATTCCGATGATGACGTGGTCGAACATGAACTGGGCTCCCGAGGACGCGATCAACCACCTTCTCACCGCGCCCAAGCGCCGCCATCGGGGCACGTCCGAGCGGTGCCCCGTACTTCGCCGCACCTCAGGCGTGGTCGGTCCCCGTCGCGTCTGAGGTTTGGGGCCGGCGAGCCGCGGTGCAGCGCCGATCCGCGCGGGTAGGCCACGGGTGAGGCTGTGGGGATGAACTCCGTTGACTCGGCGCAGGGCCTCACCTCGGCCGAAGCCGCCCGTCGGTTGGAGCGCTACGGGCCCAATGAGATCCGGCGCGCGCAGTCGCGTGGCCACGCGCGGGAGCTGATCCGGCAGCTGGTCGATCCGTTGGCGCTGTTGCTGTGGGCGGCTGCGCTTCTCGCAGCGATTCAGGGTACGACGGCGGTGGCCGTGGTGATCGTCGCGGTGATCTTGGTGAACGCCGCGTTTGCGTTCGTTCAGGAGCTGCAAGCGGAGCGGGCGACGGAGACGCTCAGCGAGTACCTGCCGGCGCACGCCCGGGTGCGCCGCGACGCGCGTGTGCAGGACGTCGAGGCGACGGCGTTGGTGCCTGGCGACGTGCTGCTCCTTGCTGAAGGCGACCGGTTCTCGGCCGACGCGCGGCTCCTGCGAGGGTCCGTCGACGTCGACCTGGCGCCCCTGACGGGCGAGTCGCAGACCCTCGGGCGCCGCGCGCAAGAGGGTGGGCAGGCGCGGCCCGAGACGCCGCTGCTCGAGGCGGAGGACGTGGTGTTTGCCGGAAGCGCCTGCGTGGCCGGCGAGGCGGAGGCGGTGATCTTCGCGACCGGCATGCAGACGGAGCTGGGGCGGATCGCGGCGCTGACCCAAGAGGTTCACCGGGAGGTGAGCCCACTGCAGCGGCAGGTGCGCCGCGCCGCAAAGATGATCGCGGCATTTGCCGTCTGCGCCGGCGCGGTCTTCTTGGCGCTCGGCACGCTCGTAGCGGGGTTGCCGCTCGACGACGCGTTGTCGTTTGCGATCGGGCTGCTCGTGGCCAACGTGCCGGAGGGGCTACTGCCGACGATCACCCTCGCCCTGGCGATCGGCGTGCGCCGCATGGCGCGGCGCAAGGCGCTGGTGAAGCGGCTGACGGCCGTCGAGACGCTCGGCTCCACCGACGTGATCTGCACCGACAAGACGGGCACGCTGACGGAGGGCCGCATGACACTGCAGGCGTGGTGGGCACCGGGCGGCGGTGGAGCCACGCCGCGACTGCTGCGCAGCGCGGTGCGCTGCAACAACGCTTCGATCGTCGCCGTTCCTGGTGCCGGCGGGTGGCTCCAGCATGGTGATCCAAGTGAG
Organism: Solirubrobacteraceae bacterium; assembly: GCA_032119795.1. GTDB lineage: Bacteria > Actinomycetota > Thermoleophilia > Solirubrobacterales > Solirubrobacteraceae > JAGIBJ01. The sequence continues at coordinate 890 of JAUMFO010000052.1, read as the reverse complement.
AGCGCCCTGCTCGTCGGCGCTGTGCTGAGCGGCTTCGACGTCGTCGGTGCACAAGACCAGCGCGAGGAGATCCGCGAGCGCGCGCTGCACTTCGACTCGCGCCGCAAGCGGATGTCGACGATCGACGTGGAACCGGGCGGCGAACGCTGGCTCCACAGCAAAGGCGCTCCGCTGGAGCTTCTCGCGCGCTGCGAGACCATCCGCCGGGGCGACGCCGTGGAGCCGCTCACGGCCGAGTCGCGCCATGAGATCGAGGCCGCCTTCGACGCGTATGCCGCCAAGGGCCTGCGGGTCCTGGGTTTTGCCGAGGCGCCTGAGCCGCCGGTTGCCGAGTCCGATCGCGACGTCGTCGAGTCGGGCCTCACGTTCTTGGGGCTGGCGGCCATGGAGGACCCGCCGCGCGAGGGCGTGGCCGAGGCGGTGGCGGCCTGCCGGGCCGCTGGGCTGCGGATCTTCGTGGTGACGGGCGACCACGGCCCGACGGCGCTGGCGATTGCGCGGGAGCTGGGGATCGTCCGTGGGATTCCGGTGGTGGTGCAGGGCCCCGAGGTCGATGAGATGACGGACGTCGACCTCGCGATGCTGCTCGACCGCACGCCGGAGATCGTCGTTGCGCGCAGCAATCCGGAGACGAAGCTGCGGATCGTGGAGGCACTCCAGGAACTCGGCCACACGGTGGCGATGACGGGCGACGGCGTGAACGACGCGCCGGCGCTGCGCCGGGCAGACATTGGCGTGGCGATGGGCGCGTCGGGGACGGACGTGGCCCGCGAGGCCGCGACGATGGTGCTGACCGACGACAGCTTCGCCTCGATCGCGGCGGCCGTCGAGGAGGGGCGGGTCGTCTACGACAACCTGCGCAAGTTCATCACCTACATCTTCGCCCACCT
>JAUMFO010000051.1:0-1502 GCA_032119795.1 Solirubrobacteraceae bacterium | reverse complement strand
TCGGAGTCGACGCGCACGGTGCAGGACGCCACCCACGGCGTGCCGGCAATCATCCGCTCCCAGCGGTCCTCGATGGGCTCGACTCGGTCGTCGGCAAACCCGAGGTGCGGCTGATCGTGGAGGCAGTCGAGGCATTGCACGACGGCCTCCTGCAACTCATCGATGGCTTCGACGCGGCGCCCGCTGACGGGATCGATGCGGTGGATGCCGTCGTAGTGCACCTGGACTTCAAGGCGGGTCGACCAGCAGCGGTAGCACCGGAGCCACGGCTTGGGAAATTCAGGCTGCACGTCGGTGAGTTTAGGGCTGCGAGTCCGGGCGGGGAGCCCGGAGCACGAAAGCGACGAGCCCGAGCCCGAACGCCACCTGCCCAAAGGTCGCTGCCGTGCCGAGGTTCTTGGCTCCGGCGATCGACGCGATCAGCGTTACCACGGCAAACAGCACGAGCAGCGCGGCGCCGGGGAGAAGGATCGACTTCGTCACGGCTGGGAGTCTGCCAGCCCGCCGCCCTCGGCGCGCTCGGCCAGTAGGACGACGAGCGATTCGACGTCGAGATCGGGGGCTTCATCGTCGAGCACGCGAGCAGCTCGGCGGGGCCCTCCAAGCGCGCGAACGGCCCGCTCACCGTGCTCGCGGGCAAATGCCGCGAGCGCGCTGGAGCGCCTGGCCGCAGCGCGGCGCTGCGGAAGATCGATGCGCTCGCGGTGGCGCGCCAGGGCGTCGATCAGCTCGGGGATGCCCTGCGGCGGCGAGAGCGACGACACGAGGACGACCTCGGTGTCTGGGTCGCCGATGGAGCGCAGCGCAGCTTTGAGGTCGCGTCGCGCGTTCATCGCGACCTTGCCGAGGTCGGCTTTCGTCACGACCAGCACGTCCGGGACTTCCATGATCCCGCTCTTGAGGAACTGCAGTGCGTCGCCGGAGGCGGGTTGCACGATGACGGCCGTCGTATCCGCGACCTCGGCGATCTCGGTCTCGGATTGCCCGACGCCGACCGTCTCGACGACCACGACGTCGAAGCAGGCGGCGAGCGCATGCGCCGCGGCGCGGGTCGCGGGGGCGAGTCCTCCGAGCTGGCCGGCGGAGGCCATGGAGCGCACGTAGACCCCGCGGTCGGCCGGGTCGAGCAGGAGCCGCGCGCGGTCGCCGAGGAGCGAGCCGCCGGAACGTTTGGAGGAGGGGTCGACGGCGAGCAACGCGACGGTCGCCCCGCGGGACCGCCACTCCGTGATCAGAGCGCCCAGCAGCGTCGACTTGCCAGCGCCAGGCGGGCCGGTGATCCCGACGACGTGGCCGGGCAACTCCCGGTCGATCACGGCGGGTGAGAGTGCGGCGAGGAGCGTTCGGCGGGCCTCAGCCGTCCGTGGCGCGCGGTTCTCCAGCAGGTTGAGCGTGGCTGGTGCGGCGGTGCGGTCGCCAGCCAAAAGGCGTGCGGCGAGCTGCGTGGCGTCGGCGTCCGTCATCCGGCCGAGGACGCTACCGACCGCGGCCCCCGTAGGCTG
>JAUMFO010000050.1:0-10268 GCA_032119795.1 Solirubrobacteraceae bacterium | reverse complement strand
CCTGTGGCGGGCGATCCGTCATGGCCTCGATGGCGAGATGATCGATCTCGACCGGCTCGAGACCTACCCGTCGTCGTCGATCGAGGACCGTCTGCTGGAGTGGACGGCCCCAGCCCGCGCCGCGCACGGTTTGCACGTGCCGGCGCTCGGCCCGAGCTCGGCACAGTGGCAGAAGGCGCTGCTCGCCGACGGAGCCAGCCACCGCGACGTCTACGCTCAGTTGGTCGAGCAGACCATGCGCACCTACCGCCAGGGCGCGCCGGCCTGAGCCCTCGGGCTTTGCCGCGCGCGTTGACCGCACCGCTTCCTTCAGGAGTCACCATGGACCAGAACCAGCAGCCCACCGAAGAAGAACTCCGCGCCGCCCTTGAGGCCGAACTCTCACAGGTGCACGTCGGCGACGTGATCGCCCAGACGATCGTCTCGCTGATCAACCTCGGCGCCCGCCGCGGCGGCCTCGTTGAGGTGCCGGAAGAGGAGTTCGACCTCGGCCAGCTCGCCCTCTCGATCGAGGCGATCCGCCGCCTGCTGCCCCTGATCGAGGAGCCGCTCGGCGAGAGTGCCGGCCAGATCAAGGACGCCCTCTCCCAGCTGCAGGTCGCCTTCGCCAAGCAGGCACCGACCGGCGCCGCTATCCCGGGCGCCGGCGAAGAAGCCGCGCCCGCCAAGCCCGAGCAGCCCAACAGCGGGCTCTGGGTCCCCGGCTCGTAAGGGCCGCTGGCGCGGCGCCTGGAGCGCCGCGCTTTACAACCGGGGAGCAGGCCCGTTACGTTCCCGCGATGCCGCCTCACCGCGCTGCTTCCAGCGCCCGACTCGACGGCCTCGACGGACTACGTGCCCTGGCGGTTACGGCCGTGATCGTGGCGCATACAACTGCCGGCCTCCTGCCGGGTGGTCAGCTGGGCGTCGACGTGTTCTTTGCGCTGTCTGGGTTCTTGATCACGAGCATCCTGCTGCGCGAACACTCCCGGTTCGGGACGATCTCGCTCAAGGCGTTCTACGCCCGACGTTTCCTGCGACTCACGCCGGCGTTGCTGGTCTTCCTCGTTGGTGCGACCGCAGTCGCCCTGGTGTACGACGATCCGCACGCCTGGATCGATCTCCTGGTCTCGGCGACGTACACGTCGAACTTCTACTTCGCGTTCAATCCGTTGAGGGGCTCCTTCACCGCCCACTCCTGGTCGCTCGCCACCGAAGAGCAGTTCTACCTGCTCTGGCCGATCACGCTCGTGATGCTGCTGCGGTGGAGGAGGAACACGATGATCTGGATGGTTGCTGGCGCGATCGCCGCGTTCATCGCTCTCACGGCCGTCCTCCAAGCTGCCGGTGCCCCGACGCTCATGCTCTATGAGATCCCGACGACGCGCGCGCCGGAGCTGCTCGTCGGCGCGTTGGGAGCAATCGGTTGGCACTACGGTCTGCCATCCGGGCTCGCCCGCGGCCTGCGGTCGACGGCCGTCGGCGGGCTCGCGCTCGCGGCCGTCGTCGCCTGGATGTTCCACGACACCTGGGCCGACCCATGGTCGTTCCGTGGCGGTTTTGTCGTCGTCGCCTCACTCACCGTGGTCATCGTGCTGCACGTCATCCAGCGGCCAGACGGCGTGATCAATGCTTTGCTCTCGCTGCCTCCCGCGGTCTGGATCGGTCGACGCTCCTACGGCATGTACCTGTGGCACATCCCAGTCATGGTGGTCGTGGCTGAGGTCGTCCCCGGCGGCAAGGCCCACCTGGTGGTCACGTTTGCGGCGACCGCGCTCGTGGCCAACCTCTCGTGGCACCTCGTCGAGCGGCCGGCGCTGCGTCGCAAGACGCGTTTCGAACGTGTGCAGCTCGCCGGCGACGATCCCGCGCCGGTCGCCACTTCGGCCTGAGCGCAGCGCGATCGCGCCCGTGACGTGAGCCGCACAGTGCGCTTCCGCCGTCGGCGCTACGATCGCGAGCGCCGATGGCCGATCGCAAACTTCACTCCCTCCAGCGGGTGCTGGGGGTCAACGAGCTCTTTGCCACGGCGTACGGCAACGTCGGCTCCTCGATCTACTACGCGCTCGGGCTCGTCGCGAGCTACGCGCTGGGGCTGACGCCGCTCGTCTTCCTGATCACGGGAGCGTTCTTCTTCGCGACGGCGGCGTCCTACGCCGAGCAGACCGCAATGTTCCCCGAGGCCGGTGGTTCGTCGAGCTTTGCTCGCCACGCGTTCGGCGAGTACGCGTCGTTCGTGGCGGCGTGGGGGCAGATGCTCACCTACGTCATCACCGTCTCCACGTCGGCGTACTTCGTGCCGCATTACCTGGGTGTGCTGTGGGAGCCGCTCAAGAGCAGCCCGTGGGACATCATCGGCGGCGTCATCACCGTGCTGCTGTTGATGCTCCTCAACGTCGTCGGCACGAAGGAGTCGGCCAAGCTCAACGTGACGCTCGCCGTCGTCGACTTCTTTACGCAGGTCGTGATCGTGGTCGCCGGCCTCGTGCTGGTCTTCGATCCGCAGGTCCTTGCGAGCAACGTCCAGTGGGGCATCGCCCCGACGTGGAGCCAGTTCTTGCTCGCGATTCCGCTCGGCATGATCGCCTACACCGGCATCGAGACGATCTCCAACATGGCCGAGGAGGCCAAGGACGAGACCGTCGCGATTCCGGCCGCGATCAAACGCGTGGAGATCGCCGTCTTCGCGATCTACTTCACGTTGCCCGCCGTGGCGCTGTCGGCGCTGCCGGTGATGCAAGAGGGCGGGGAGTTCGTCACCAAGCTTGGCCTTCCAGAGGAGGAAGGCGGCTTCCAGGGTGACCCGATTCTCGGCGTCGTGGAGCAGATCGACGTCGGCTTCCTCAACGGACCGATCCAGCTCTACGTGGGCTTGTTGGGCGCCACGATCTTGTTTTTGGCGGCCAACGCGGGCCTGATCGGTCTGTCTCGACTCGTCTACTCGATGGGCTCGCACCGGCAGATGCCGAAGAAGCTCATCGCGCTACACCCCAAGTTCGGCACGCCATGGATGGGCATCCTCATCTTCGGCGGAATCGCGATCCTGCCGATCCTGCCGGGGCAAGCGTCGTTCCTTGGCAACCTCTACGCGTTCGGCGCGATGTTGTCGTTCACGATCGCGCACGTCGCCCTGGTCCGCATGCGGATCAAGTACCCCGATCGAACGCGCCCCTACCGGTCTCCGCTGAACATCCGTATCCGCGGGGTCGACCTGCCGCTCCTGGCCATCATCGGCGGCCTAGGCACGGGCGGCGCGTTCATCGTGGTGGCCGCGTGGAACCAGGGCGGGATCTCCTACGCCGGCTTTGGCTGGCTGGTCGTCGGCGCGATCGCCTACCCGATCGCTCGCCGCCGAATGGGGCTTGATCTCACCACCACCGTGAAGGTCGACATTCCCAAACCGGTCGTGGCCGGGGAGACGGAATACGAGTCGGTCATCGTCTGGTTCGACGCGGCGCAGTTCAACGAGGACACGCTCGCCACCGCTGCCCGGCTCGCGGCGCGCCGAGGCCGCGCGATCCAGGTGCTCGTCACGCTGCAGATCCCCAACTCCTCACCGTTGGATGCCGATCACCCGGAGCTTCGCGCCAAGGCGCGGGCAATCATCGATCAGGCCAAGCTGCTTACGCGCGGCCGCGCCGCCGGCACGATCCTGCCCGTCCGCTCCGGCCAGGAAGGCCGCGTGATAGTCGATCGCGCCAAGCAGACCCGCGCCCGCGCCGTGATTCTGTCTGTGCCGCGCGGCGGCGCCACCCGCTCGGGCTTTGGGCGGGCGCTCGAGACGGTGCTGGCCGAGCGCCCCTGCCGGATCATCGTCGACACGCCTGCACCGGTGCGGGGCAAAGCCGGGCCCGAGCCTGAGATGGTGCACGCCGCCCCACACCGCGGAGACGCTGCTTCATGACCGGTGACGTGCCAACGCCCCGCTCCGACGGACCCCGCTTCGGGATCGTCCACGCGCTGGCGGCCCTCACCGCGCTCCTGGGCCTGGCGATGATCGTGACCGCGCTTGTCGGTGGCGGCGGCGCCGGCTCGTACGGCGTTCTTGTCGGTGCACTGTTCCTGGCCGCTGGTGTGATGCGTCTGCGGCTGTTGAGCGTGAGGCGACGTCGATGAAGCGCCCCGAACTGCACGTGCACGTCGATCCCCGCTACGCCTTTACCCGCCTGGGCGGGATCGCGTGGGCGGGCCTGGCGACGACGATCTACGCGACGATCGGCGTCGTGACCGATCGCGCCGGTGGCCTGGCGCCCGTGGCGATGATGATCGTGGCGCTCTTCGTCGGCCTTACGGCGCTGAGCTACACCGAGCTGACGGGCCTGCGCGACGCGCGCGGCAACCGGCTGATCGAGACGCCTGGCGCCAGCGGCTTTGCGCGGCTGGGCTTCGACGAGCTGATCAGCTTCGTCGCAAGCTGGGCGGTCGTCCTGGATCTGCTGCTGCTCACCGCGATCGGCGCCGAGGCCTTCTCCGGCTACGTGCTGGCGATCGTCCCATCACTGGCCGACAACGCCGCGCTGATGACGCTGCTCGGGGTCGGCGCGATCATCGCGGTCGGCGTGCGCAACGCACGTGGGCCGAACCTCGCCAAGGGCATTGGCATCCGCCTCCTGCTCGCGGCCGACGCCATCGTGCTGGCGTTCGTCGGTGGGGCGCTCCTCGTCGAGGCCCTCAACGACGGCTTGCCGCTCCTGGAGGCCACCCCCGGCGTCGACCTGCAGGACATCATCTTTGCCGCGACGATCGGCGTGGTCGCCGTGACGGGCTTTGAGACCGCCGCGACGCTGGCGGGGGAGACGACGCTGCCGAAGGCCAAACGCGCGCGTTTCCTGCTCGGCCTGGCGGTGGGCTCAATGCTCTCACTGGTGCTTGCGGGCGCGCTGGCCGGCGCACACCGCGCCGAACTCCAGGATCCCAACCACCTCGCTGCGCCCGTCGCGTGGCTGGCAGCCGCGCTCGATCCGGCCTGGTTGGCAGACACCGCTCGGGTGGTCGTCGCCCTGCTTGCCGCCATCACGCTGGCCGTCGGGACGAACGGCGCGATGCTCGCGGTCGCCCGGCTCTCGTCGAACCTCGCAACGACACGGCAGATCCCGTCGCGCGTGGGCCGGCTGAGCCCGAAGTACGGCACGCCGACGACGGTCATCACGCTCGTGGTGCTGTTCACGTCGTTCCTGGTGGTCGTCCTCGATCTCGAGACGCTGATTGGCCTCTACGCCTACGGCGCGCTCTTGGCGCTGACGATCGTGCACGCCGCCGTGATCAAGCTGCGATTCACCAAGCCGGGCGCACAGCGGCGCTACCGGATTGGCCTGAGCGTCCCGCTCGGGAAGGGCAGCGTTCCGATTCCCGCGGTGATCGCACTGTTCCTGGCCTTCGCTGGGTGGGTCGGCGTGCTGCTGCTCCACGAGCTGTCTGGCTTCGTGGGGACGCTCTGGATGGTTGGCGGCGTCGTCCTTTATGTCGTGCACCGGCGTGTCTCCCAGCTGCCCATGCGCAAGGGCGTGATCGTCCCCAAGACCGTCCTGTCACGCGATACCGAGCACGGCGAGTTCGGCTCGATCCTCGTGCCGATCTTCGGCCGTCCGCTCGACGACGACATCGTGCAGACGGCGGGGCGCCTGGCTCGTGACCGGGCCCTCGACGTCGAAGACAGCGGCGGCGCGCAGATCGAGGCGATCTGGGTCTTCGAGATCCCCATGTCGTTGCCACTCGCGTCGGCCGTCGCCGACGACCGCCTCAAGCGGGCACGCGCCGCGCTTTCTCGCGCCAAATCCGTTGGCGAGGAGTATGAGGGCGTGGCGGTCGCCACCGCGACCGTCCGCGCGCGTCGCGTCGGCCAGGGCATCGTCGACGAGGCCAAGCGTCGCGGCGTCGAGGTGATCGTGATGGCCGCAGAGGATCCGTCGAAGGTGAAGGGCGGCTCCACGCTCGGCGGCGTCGGCGACTTCTCGGGCCGGGCACTCGGCCCGACCACCACCTACGTGATGACCCATGCGCCCTGCCGTGTGTTGCTGACGGCGCCGCCGATCGACGACCGCGGTGTCTCGGCGACCAACGACCCACCCACCAGCGGCAGCTGAGCGCGCGTCGCCCCTTCCAGGAGTAGATTCCCCGCCTATGTTCGTGCTGGTCCTAGGTGCAGGTCGCGTCGGTGAGCGCGTCGCCCGGTTTGCGATGTCTCAGGGACACACCGTTTCGGTGCTTGATGAGGACCCGTTGGCGCTCGATCGCCTCGATGCGGGAGTCGACGACGGATGGGAATCGGCTGGCGGGCGCTTCTCCGTCGGCACGGCGCTTGAGGCTGCAGCGCTGGAGGCCGCCGGGATCGCGGAGGCCGATCTGTTCATCGCCTCCACCAACGGCGACAACACCAACATCGTGATGGCGCAGATCGCCAAAGAGCGCTACGGCGTGGAAAAGGTGCTGTGCCGCGTCGCGGATCCGGCCCGTGCCGAGTGGTACGAGTCGCAGGGGCTGAACGTGATCTGCGGCACCCGCATCGCGATCAGCCTGTTCGAGAACGAACTCCGCATCTCCTAGGGAGCCACCGCATGTTCATGGTCATCGCCGGCGGCGGCAAAGTCGGTCTCAACCTCGCTCGCGAGCTCCTCGAGAAGGGCCACGAGCTCTCCCTCATCGAGCAGTGGCGGCCGCGCTACATCCGACTTGAGCGCGAGCTCGAGCATGTCGCGCAGTACGGCGATGCGACGGAGCTGTGGGTCCTGGAGCGCGCCGGCATCGCCCGGGCAGATATGGTGATCGCCGTCACCGGCGACGACGAGGACAACATCCTCATCTGCCAGGTCGCCAAGCAGAAGTACGGCGTGGAGCGCATCATTGCCCGCTGCAACAACCCGCGCAACCTCGAGCACTTCAAGCTCCTGGGCATCGAGCCGGCCGTCTCCGCGACTGACCTGATCCTCAACCTGATCGAGCACTCGCTGCCGGGCCATGGCCTCGTGCGCCTGCTCGATCTCTCCGGCGATCAGCTGGAGATCATCGAGGTAGAGGTGCACAGCGGCGCCCCGGCCGACGGCAAGCGCGTCGTCGACGTGGAGCTTCCGGAGGGTGCGCGCATCATCTCGCTGCTCCCGCGCGACGCCGTTGGCTTCGTGCCAACGGATGCGTCGCTCGTGCGCGCCGGCGATGAGGTCCTCGTGATCCTCGACCCGGGCCTGGAAGACGCCGTCATGGCGCAGTTCACCATCGATCGCCGAAAGTAGTCCCACCATGGCCGATCTCCACGTAGGCGTCCTGATCATCGGAGCGGGGGTCGCTGGCGCGTCCACCGCCAAGGAGCTGCGGGCCATCGGCTATCCAGGCTCCATCCTGCTCCTCGGCCGCGAGCTCGACGCGCCATACGAGCGCCCGCCGGCCACGAAGGATTACCTCGCCGGCAAGATCACCCGCGAGGACGCCACGTGGCTGTCGGAGGCGTGGTGTGAGGAGAACGGCGTCGAGCTGCGCCTGCGCACGAGTGTGCTGAAGCTCGACACCGCAGAGAAGACGGCCAAGCTGCAGGGCGGCGACGTCGTGACCTACGACCACGCGGTCGTCGCGACGGGCGCCAACGTGCGCCGACTGCGCATCGACGGCACCGACCTCGAAGGCTTGCATTACGTCCGCGCGCTGCGCAACGCAGACACGATTCGCGCCGAGCTCGAGCAGGTCCAGCAGGCCGCGACGGTCGGCGGGAGCTACATCGGCTGCGAGGTCGCCGCGACGCTGAAGTCCCAAGGGATCGACGTCACGGTGATCATGCAGGAGGATCACCCGATGCAGGTCGGCTTCGGCACCACGGCCGGCCAGTACGTGCGCTCCGTCTTGGAAGACCATGGCGTGACGGTCCTCGGAGGCAAAGAGGTCGAGAAGCTCGAGGGCGACGACGAACGCGTCGAGCAGGTCACCTGCACCGACGGGACCGTCGTTCCCGCGCAGCTCGTGATCCTCGGCGTCGGCGCCGTGCCGGACGTCATGACGGCCAAGGGTGCCGGTCTGGAGCTCGGCGAGCGTGGGGGAGTCCTCGTCGACGCGCAGCTGCGCACCGCTGCGGACTCCGTCTGGGCTGCCGGCGACTGCGCGGAGTTTGAGAGCGTGCTGTTTGGCGGACACCGCCGGATCGAGCATCAGGACGTCGCGATCGAGCAGGGCAAGACGGTCGCCCGCAACATCAACGGCGCCGGTGAGGACTTCACGTTCGTGCCGTACTTCTGGAGCGACCTGTCTGACTGGCTCTCGTTGGAGTACGTCGGGAACTCGTCGACGGGCTGGGACGAGGAGATTCTCCGCGGCTCACTCGAAGAGGGGGCATTCTCGGTGTGGTACATCAAGGACGGCGTCCTCGTAGCGACGCTGAGCATCGGCCGCGGAGAGGACCTCGTGGAGGCCCGCCGGCTCATCGCCGCCAAGACCGGCGTGGAGGTGCTGCGCGACGCGCTGCAGGACCTCTCGGCGGATCTCGCCGCCGTCTAACGCGCGGTTACGGCGCCGCCGGCCGATTTGGGCCGCCTGGGGCCTGCGTGGGCCCGAGTTCGGCGAAGGTGCGGCGGCGGCCGCGCCACGCCGCGTGCGCGATCAGGACGGCGCCCGAGAGCGCGCCGAGGGCGTCCCATCGGTCGAGGCCGTCGGTGCTCAGACCGGTGATGGTGTCGACGAGTGCCCAGCCGGCGATTGAGCCGCTGATGCAGACCAGCAGGGCCATCGCCGCGTCGTCGGCGATCCGCAGTCGCGCGTCGGCGATCGTGGCCCCGGCGACGACCACGCCGATGGCGACCGCGGCGGCGAGGGCGACAAACATGGCGCGGTTCTAGCACGCAACCGGCCGGTCTATCGAGCGTCGGTGCAAGCAACATCCCGCTCTGACCGACATTCGGCCTCTCGGCACGACACCTTTCGCGCCGTCTCGCTACTCTCTACGAGCGCCTGATCTGGCCCTTTGGGGATTGGTGTAATTGGCAACACAGCGGATTCTGGTTCCGTCGTTCTAGGTTCGAGTCCTAGATCCCCAGTAGCAGCGAGGCCCCGTGCAAACGGGGCCTTTCGCGTTCTTGTGGGGCTCCGTGGCGTTTGAGACGTCCGCCGCTGGTCGATCAGCGAACATTGCACGGATGTCGCTCCGAGCCGAACTCCTCCAGATCGCGGCTGACCCATCGTGTGAGGTGATCGATCGCACGATCGCAGTCACGTCGATTCTGGCCGAGGCACTTGCGGCGTTGCATGTTGAACCGGTGCTGGTTGGGGGCATGGCCGTTTTGTTCTGGACCGAGGCTCCAGAATTCACCACTCACGACATCGACTTGGTGATGGACGAGCCGCCAGCGGCCTACGAGGTCATCCAAGCGCTCGGGTTTGAACGGGCCTTGGACGGGCGGCACTGGCAGATACCGGGTACGCCGGTCTACATCGAGCTGCCAGATCGGCACCTGCCGGATGGCGCGCGAGTCGAGGACATCCGGCTACCAAACGGGCGGTCCACCAGGGTGTTGTCACAAGTCGACGTCCTCATCGTGCGGCTCGAGGAGCTGATGATCGGGCCGCGATCAGACGTCGCGCGCCAGGCGCTTGCGCTGTTCCCAGGCGTTGACCGTGAACGGCTGGCGGTGCGCGCAGAGCAGGTCGGTGTCGGTGGTTTGGCTGAGCGCTTTGGCGTGGTCGCCGACGAGGTGGAAAGCGGAATGCGGGACATACCAGGGACGGATGAGCTGTACGACTTGGTCAAGGGCGTCTAACCTTGCTGGTATGGCCATCGACTACAACGAGTGGCGCGCTGGCGCAGCTCGTCGCCGAGCGGCGGTAGAACCGTTCTTGATCGGAGTCGAGAACGATCAGCGCAGTCGGCCCCGGAGCGCTTCCGAGGCTGAGTTCCTTCGCAGCCTCGGCACACCCGAGCGCAAGATCGGGCCGACTCGGCCCGACCAAGCCAACTAGCGGCGCTGGGCGACCAGCCAGGCGAAGTGCTGCGCCTTGCCGCTGGGCGTCGTGTGGGTGACGCGCTCGGTGTGGATTGGCGTGAAGTCTGCGGAGAAGAGGGCGGCGAGATCGTCGCTGGAGGCGCCACGGACCGGCAGACCTGAGCAACTCGTTGGGCCGTCGGGCGCGAAGCCCCCAATCGTGATCCAGCCGCCTGGCCTCACGGCCCTGCCCGCCAGGGCAGCGTAGGCGGCGCGCTCCTCGTCGCCGGTGAGGAAGTGCAGGACGGCGCGGTCATGCCACAGCCCGAAGGTGCGAGGCGGCTCCCAAGCGAGCACGTCGCCAACGACCCAGTCGAGCGGCGCGGCGCGGTCGCC
>JAUMFO010000049.1:0-1995 GCA_032119795.1 Solirubrobacteraceae bacterium | reverse complement strand
AAGACGCCGTGGCTCGCGCGCGACGACACCACCCCTCCGTTGCGTTCACCGTGCAGGCGCAGCCCCGGATCGTGGTCGGTGCCGCCGACCGTCTCGCGCGCGCCGCGACCAACCTGCTCGACAACGCTGCCAAATACGGGAAGGCGACCGGGCCGACCAACCGTGTCGATGTGATCGTCGATGACGACGGCCTGACGGTTCGCGACCACGGCCCCGGCGTGCCCGCCGACGAGCTCGACCACCTCTTTGACCGCTTCTACCGCGGGCATGGCTCGCGGGAGCGCGCCGGCAGCGGACTCGGTCTGGCGATCGTCCGTCAGGTGGCCGAGCTCCACGGCGGCGAGGCCCACGTCGAGAACGCCGTTGGCGGTGGCGCGCGCTTCCAGGTCCGGCTGCCCTCCGACGTCGACCCGGACGCTCAGCCGCCGGCAGACTGACCGGCGGCCTAGCCAACCACCCAATAACGCTATGGACATAGCTTTAGGCATGGTCTACGCTCCGGCAGGTGAGCGACGAGGTGCACCTTGCCTGAGTTCGGTAGCTCGTCGAATGCGGGGCTCTGGGTGCTCTTCGTCCTCGTGCTCGGCGACTCGCTCGGCGTGCCGGTTCCGGGCGACTCGGCACTGATCATCGCCGGTGGGCTCGCGGCCGACGGAAGACTGGCATTGCCAGCCGTGATCGCGGTGGCGACGGTCGCCGCAATCGTCGGCGATGCGATCGCATTCGAGGCGGGGCGCCGAGGTGGCCGGCGCGTCCTGGAGCGAGACGGCCGCTTCGCCCCGCACCGCCGCGCGGTGCTGGGCCGCGCGGACCGGTTCTACACACGCCACGGCGTCTTTGCCGTGTACTTCGCGAAGTTCGTCCCGGGCGTGCGCGCCGTCAGCGCCGTCACCGCTGGCGCCGCCAACATGCCACGCCGCAGCTTCGTACTCGTCAACACCCTTGCCTGCCTGAGCTGGACGTCGCTTACCGCGTCGATCGCGTATGCGGCCGGGCCAACCGGCGCGCTCGTCCTCGTCGGCCTCGGCGTCGCCGTCTCGCTCCTGGCGTTGGCCATCCGTGCCCTGCAGCGGCGACGAGCGCGAGCTCGCCTCGGCCCCTCGCCGGGGGCGGCCCTCGAACCGACCAGCTAGGTCAGCTCGAGTGCCGCGGCTGCCGCCCGCCCACTGCGGACGGCCGAGCCAGCAGTCGCACCGCCACACCAGTCGCCGGCGGCCAGCACGAGGCCGTCTTGCAGCCAAAGCTCTGGCAGCGGTGTGACGGGCTGGGCGTAGCGCCACCGGTGGGCGGTGAGGAATGCCGGAGCAGGGAGTGGGGCACCGTTACAGGCGGCAAAGCGTTCGAGGAGCTGCCGGCCGACTTCACCGGCGTCGGCCTCCAAGAACTCACGCGAGAGACGCAGGTCGGCCTGAAGGACCCAGCGCTCTCCGGGTGCCCGCCCGGGCTTGGCCTCCTCGGCGACCGCCCACACCAGTCCATGGGCTCCGCTGACGGCACTGAACGGGAGCTCGAGCGGCTGCTCCCATGCCACCATGGCCGCCCAGCACGGCGCGAAGACCACGGTCGACGCCCGCTCGGCCAGACGAGGGGCACACGACTGCAGCAGCGCTGCCGTTTGCGGGGCCGGCGCCGTGACCACCACCGCGTCAAAGGTCCCAAGGCCGACGCCGGCGTCGTCGGCCAGCGCCCAGCGCTCGCCTGCGGACGTGATCGCTGCGACCCGAACTCCCGTCCGGACGTCGAGGTCGGCCGCGAGCACCTTGGCTGGAGCGTTGTTCGCGCCTGCCCCGACGACCTCGTCTTGCGTCCCACCGCCCGGCAGCACGACGCGGTAGCCGACCGGCCCAGCGAGCCGACGGAGCAGGCTTGCCTGATCGTGCAGGAATGGCGCCCCATGATCGAACCGCAGGCCGCTCGGTCCACGGCGGGTGGCCGTCCGGCCGCCGACGCCGCGGGATTTCTCCAGGACGACCACCTGGTGGCCAGCGCCCTGCA
>JAUMFO010000048.1:0-70251 GCA_032119795.1 Solirubrobacteraceae bacterium | reverse complement strand
ACCTAAAGCTCAATATTCACCGCGCCCCCTTAGGGCACGGGAATACATACTGCTGAGTTTTCAAGGACCGTCGCGCTCGCTCGAGATGAGGGATCCTCATCAAGATCTCGCGAAGGAGATCCGGCTCGTCACCGGGCGGAAGCTCTTTACAAGCCTCCGCAGCGCCGGAGTGGCCGGGCGGAAGACTTTAGCAGACTTTCGCTCGGGCCGGACTCGCCGGGCGGCTGCTCGCTCGCTTCAGAAGCGGTGAGCAGCGCCTGAAAGAAGATACATAGATGGCCGAGGGCGTGCGTCGCCCCTGGACTACTTTTTAGGCCCGAGCGCTCCCTAGAACGACGAAACCCCCGTCGGTGCGGGGGTTTCGGTGGCCGGCGTTCTTCCGAATCTTTCTCGATTCCGCGGGATCTTCACGGGATAGCCCTTGACAGGCGCGCCCTACCCCACCTTGATCCGGGCGAAGCGACGCTTGCCCAGCTGCAAGACGCGTCCGTCGAGCGTCGCTGCGGCCACATCGAGCGGGTCCCCAGGCAGGACATCCCCATCGCACCGAACCGCTCCTTGAACGAGAAGGCGACGCGCCGACGAGCGGGACTCCCCGAACGCCGAGGCCAACACCGCCGGGAGGTGGACCTCCCCAGGAGGAACCTCGACCTCCGGAATATCGTCCGGGAGCGCCTTGTCCACAAAGACCCGCTCAAAACTTGCGGCCGCGCCAGCTGCAGCCTCGGCGTCGTGAAAGCGCTCTACCAGCCGGCGGGCCAGCTGGTGTTTGGCGTCGCGGGGGCTCACGCCTGCCGGGAGTCCCTCCCCGAGGAGGAGGTCGAAGTACTGCGGCATCGCCGCATCAGGGATCGACAGGACCTTCCCGTACATCTCATCCGGGGCATCGCGGACGCCGATCTGGTTCCCCAGCGACTTGGACATCTTTCGCTCGCCGTCGAGCCCTGGAAGGATCGGCATCGTGAGGATGGACTGCTGCGGCTGCCCGTAGGCGCGCTGCATGTCACGCCCGAGCAGGAGGTTGAACTTCTGGTCGGTGCCACCGAGCTCGATGTCTGCGCGGATCGCCACCGAGTCGTAGGCCTGCATCATTGGGTAGAGCAACTCGAGCATCGTGATCGGGCGGTGCGACGCAAAACGCTTGGCGAAGTCGTCCCGCTCCAAGAGCTGGGCCACCGTCGTGGTCCGCAGCAACGCGAACAGCTCGCTGAGGCTCAGGTCGAGCCAATCGGAGTTGCGAACGACCTCGACCCGCTCTGGATCGAGCACCTTGAACGCCTGCTCTTGGTACGTCGCGGCGTTTGCGTCGATTGCCGCGTCATCGAGAACTGGCCGCGTCGTGTCTCGCCCCGACGGGTCACCCACACGCGCGGTCATGTCGCCGATCAGGAGCACCACGTGCTGGCCCGCGTCCTGAAGCTCGCGGAGCTTCTGCAGGACGACGGTGTGGCCGAGATGGATATCTGGGGCGGTCGGATCGAGTCCGATCTTGGCGCGGAGGGGGCGGTCTGCTTCCCGTGCGCGCGAGAGCTGCTGGAGAAGCGCGCCGGCCGGCAGCGCGTCGGCGACGTTGCGGGTGAGCCAGTCGGCGGTGCGGCGGTCGTCGTCGGTCGGGACGAGCTGGTGGGGTTCGGACATGAGGGCCAATGGTAGAGTCCGCGCCTTCCGGCAGGCCAGCCTCCCCCGCTCTCGGCGGCCTCCGAAACCATTTGATGCCCCGCAGCGCCCGCAGCCGTGAACCTCGCACGCGTCCGAGGATCAAGTTCCTCCGGATCCTCTTCGTCGCTGCCGGCTTCCTGTTTCTCTCTGGAATCTCGGTGCTGTTCGGGATGATGATGGCCGTCGCACCAGACGTGAAGCGCCTCTCTGCCGACCAGGAGTTCCAGACGGCAAAGAACTCCACGCTCTACGACCGGGAGAACCACTTCCTCGCCGAACTCACCTCCGACGAGGGACGTGTGATTCTCGGGAGCAAGGACATCGCGCCCGTGATGAAGCAGGCCGTGGTGGCCATCGAGGACCAGCGCTTCTACACGCACAAGGGCGTCGACTTGCGGGGCGTGGCTCGCGCGCTGGCCAACGACTTGGCCGGCGGGCCGATCCAGGGCGCCTCGACGATCGAGCAGCAGTTCATCAAGGTCGTGTCCAAGGCCCAGAACGAGCGCACCATCCCCGCGAAGATCCGAGAGACCGCGCTGGCGTATCACCTCTCCCACAAGTGGAGCAAGGACAAGGTCCTCACCGAGTACCTCAACGCCATCTACTACGGGAACGGCGCCTACGGCATCGAGTCAGCGGCGCGGACGTACTTCGGGCGCGACGGTGAGTTCGTCGGTTGCGGCAAGCGGACCGACCCGTGCGCGTCGCACCTGCGGCCAGCTCAGGCTGCGTTCCTCGCCGCCATCATCAACTCGCCGAGTGCCAACGACCCGGTGGAGAACCCCGTCCAGTCGCAGGAGCGACGCGACCTGGTCCTCAAGAAGATGCGCGACCAAGGTCTACTCAACCCGGTGGCGTACCAGGACGCGCTGTCGGAGTCGATTCCCACGAGCGAACAGATCCAGCCGCCAAAGCTGCGGCTCGCGACGCCCGGGTCCGGCTACTTCGTCGGGTGGATCCGAGGCCAGCTGCTGGAGGACTTCAATCCGCGTGACGCGTTTGAAGGCGGGCTGAAGGTCCGTACGACGCTCGACGCCAAGCTTCAGGACGAGGCCGAGAAGTCGATCGGTGCATGGCTCGGAGGCAGCGGCCCGACGGCATCGATGGTCGTCATCGACAACGGCACCGGCGAAGTACGCGCAATGGTCGGCGGCTCCAACTTCGAGAAGTCGCCCTTCAACATCGCAACCCAGGGCCGCCGTCAGCCGGGCTCGTCGTTTAAGCCGTTCGTGCTTGCCTCTGCGCTGCGGGCTGGAATCAGCCCGAGTTCGACGTGGGAGTCCAAGAAGATCGAGTTCACGGTCAACAAGAAGACCGGCGAGAAGTTCAGCGTCGAGAACTACGAAGACAACTACTCCGGCGTCACCACGCTGGCCAACGCGACGGCCTTCTCCGACAACTCCGTCTTCGCGCAGGTCGGCATCAAGGTCGGGACCAAGAAGGTCGCCAAGCTCGCCAGCGACATGGGAATTCGAACTCCCGTCTCCTCGAACTACGCGATCACGCTCGGCGCCCCGAAGGTTGGCGTGACGCCCTTGGATCTCGCGCATGCCTACGAGACCTTTGCCACCGGCGGCAAGCGGATCTCCGGCACCCTGGGCGCGCCGAACCGTGGCCCGGTCGGGATGCTCTCGATCGACACCCCCGACCACAGCTTCAAGAAGGAGAACCGCGAGACCGCCAAGCGGGTGCTCTCGGAGAGCGTCGCGCAGCAGACGATGGGCATCCTGTCCGGCGTCGTTCGGATTGGATCGGGCAAGAACGCCGCCATTCCCGGGCACGTCGTCTGGGGGAAGACCGGCACGACGGAGAACTACGGCGACGCCTGGTTCGTCGGTTCCAGCGAGGACCTCACCGTCGCGGTGTGGGTCGGCTACCCCGATGAGACCAAGCCGATGCTCACCGAGTACCAAGGGGCTGAGGTCGCCGGGGGCACGTTCCCTGCGCAGATCTTCCGCACCTTCATGATCCGCGCGCTCGCGCTGGAGAAGGCCAAGCGCGACGCGATCTGCGCGAAGAAGGCCAAGACGAAAACCCCGTGCAAGGAGGATGTGGTCCCGACCACACCGAACGTTGGGACGAGCCCCGTCACACCCGGCACCGCAGCACCGTCAACGACGCCAGCGACCGGAGCGCCTGCTCAGCAGACGGGCGGCGCGACTGGAGGCACCGGGACTGGCGGCAACGCCACGGCGACCCCAAGCGCTCCGACGCCCGAGCCGCAGGCCCCGGCAACGCCTCCGGCCGCCACGCCCCCGGCGGCAACGCCGGAGCCGGACGCCGCCGATACCGGTGGCGTGGCCCCCGGCACCTAGCCGTCCTAGGCCAGGCGCGGACTCGAGACGCCTGCGCTGCCAGCGAGCGCAAAGCGCCACGGAAGCTCGACGGCCTTGGTGATTCCCACGCGGGGGCCCACCGCGACGGCCCTGCCGACCACGTCCGCCCCTCCAGTCGCCGCTTCCAGCCGCAGCTCGCCTCCCGCGAGGAGGTCGACGCCGTCGTCCTCCAGTTCGGCACCGAGCGCCGTCCCCACGCGACCAGGGCCTGGTACTCCGACCGTGCCCTCCGCCCCCGGGCCGAACACGTCCAGCAAGCCCCCGCGGATCAGGACCGCCGAGGCGACGTCTTGACTACCGGTAACGACGTTGACAAGCCGGTGGATGCCATACGAGAGGTAGACGTAGGAGAACCCGGGCGGGCGGCGGAGCTTCGCCGCCCTCGGCGTGTGCCCGCCGTAGCCGTGGCAAGCCGGCTCGTGCTGGTGGTAGGCCTCGGTCTCGACGATCGTGAGCGTCGCCACCGGGCTCACGATGCGGCAACCGATAAGCCCGATCGCCGCCTGAACAACCTCGCCAGCAAGCAGCTCCCGCAGCCCAGACTCGTCGGTCGGCGGGTTGGCGAGCAACGCCGGCACAGCGAACGGTCTGCGTCGGTTTAGAGGTCGAGGACGGCGCGCGCCTGAGCGAGCTGCTCGCGCACGCGAGGCAGCGCGGTGCCCCCGAGGGAGATCTTCGATTCCAACCAGGAGTTCTGCTCAAGCAGGCCGTAGACCGACTCGTCGAGGAGTTCGCTCTGCGCCTGGTACTCAGCGACCGAGAGTTCGGAGAGTTTGCGGCCCGACTCCGCGCAGATGCGCACGAGGCCAGCGACGACGCCATGGGCCTCACGGAACGGCAAACCACGCTTGACGAGGAAGTCAGCAATGTCGGTGGCGGCGATGTTCTCGTCGGAGGCCGCTTCGGCCATCCGCTCACGCTTGAAGGCCGCGGTCGAGAGCATGCCGTTGGCGGCGTCGAGGCAGACCGTCACGGTGTCGACGGCGTCGAAGACGTGCTCCTTGTCTTCCTGCATGTCCTTGTTGTACGTCAGCGGGAGGCCATGCATCACGCCGTGGAGCGCCGTCAGATGGCCGACGACGCGCGGAGCCTTGCCACGCAGCAGCTCGCCGCAGTCCGGGTTCTTCTTCTGCGGCATGAGCGAAGAACCGCTCGACCACGCGTCGGAGAGTTCCATGAAGCCGAACTCCTGGCTGCTCCACTGCACGATCTCAGCGCCAAGGCGCGAGAGGTGCGTCGAGACCACCGCGCACGCCTGGAGCAGATCCAGGGCGAAGTCGCGGTTGGAGACGGCGTCGATCGAGTTCGGCACGACGCCGGCGAAGCCGAGGTCGCGAGCGACCATCGCGCGGTCAGTATCGAAGTTCACGCCGGCCAGGGCGCCTGCCCCCAGCGGCAGCACGTCGGCTTGGCGCGCGGCGAAGCGGAACCGCTCGCGGTCTCGGACGAGCATCCACACGTAGGCGAGCAGGTGGTGGGAGAGGTAGACCGGCTGGGCCCGCTGCAGGTGGGTGTACCCCGGAAGCGCCCAGTCGATGTGGGCGTCGGCGACGTCGATCAGCGTGCGGGCGAGCGTCTCGACCTGATCGGCCAGCCGGACGGCGTGGTCGCGGGCGTAGAGCGCCAGATCGGTGGCGACCTGGTCGTTGCGCGAGCGGCCCGTGTGGATCTTGCCGCCCGAGCGTCCGGCGAGCTCGGTGACGCGCCGCTCGATCGCCATGTGGATGTCGACGTCGTCGTCGCGGAACGGGAAGCGGCCGCCGGCCAGCTCCTGCTCAACTTCGTCGAGAGCGGCCAGGATGGCGTCGCGGTCGTCGTCGCCGATGATGCCGCGCGAGGCGAGCATCGTCGCGTGGGCGCGCGACTGCGCCACGTCGTAGGGCCAGAGCCGGCGATCGATCTCGAGCGACCGATCGAGCGCCTGGAAGAGTGGGTCCTGAGGCTCGGAGAAACGCGACATCAGGCGCTAGTTTCGCGAATCGCGAGGCGACATGCGGGCTCCCGCTGTCAGGCGCTGCCGAGGATCAGCGCAGACAAGCGCTCAGCGACCTGCGTGACCTGGCTCTGCGTCATCGCGGGGAAGAACGGCAGCGCGAGCGAGCGGGCACCGATGTCCTCGCAGATGGGGAACATCCCTTCGCGGTAGCCGAGCTCACGGTAGAAGCTGAAGAGGTGGATCGGTGGCAGGTAGGGCTTGCCGTCGATGCCACCGGCGCGCAGGCCACGAATCGTCTCGTCGCGGTCGACGCCCTTGGGGACTTGCACGACGAACACGAACCAGCCACGCTTCTCGGCACCACGGTCATCGCACGGGAGCGCCAGCCCGGTGTTTGCCGCCAGATCCGCAAGTGCCTCGCGGTACCACCCGGCGACCTTGGCGCGGTCGGCGAGCATCTGGTCGAGGCGACCAAGCTGCGCGACGCCGAGGGCAGCCTGCAGCTCAGACATCCGGTAGTTGAAGCCGAGCCGGTCGTGATCGAGCCAGCCCATGTCTGGCGCGCGGCCCTGGTTGCGCTCACTGCCGATTCGCTCGGCGACGGCAGCGTCGTTTGTGACGACCATGCCGCCCTCGCCCGTGGCCAGCTGCTTGTTTGCGTAGAACGCGAACACGGCGCTGTGACCGCGACCACCGACCGCCGTGCCGTCGGCGTGGGTGGCGCCCAGCGCCTCGCACGCGTCCTCGACGATCGGGAGGCCGTGGCGCTCGAGTGCGGGCGTGTCGGCCGGGTAGCCGAAGATGTGGACGGGCAGCAGGGCCTTCGTCTTGGGGCCAATCGCGTCGGCGGCGGCCTCCACGTCGAGATTCAGCGTGACCGGGTCAATATCGACGAACACCGGCTTGGCGCGCTCGAACAGGATCGAGTTGGCGCTCGCGATGAAGCTCAACGGCGACGTGACGACCTCGTCGCCAGCCCCAACGCCCGCCGCACGCAACGCCAGGTGCAGGCCGGCGGTGCCGCTTGAGGTCGCGCGCCCGTACTTCACGCCCAGGCGAGCGGCGAGGCCCTCCTCGAAGGCAATGGTCTTGCGGCCGAGCGAGAGCTGCCCGGAGCGCAAGACCTCGAGGACCTCGCGCTCCTCGGCCTCCCCGATCACCGGCTGGGCCATCGGGATCGTGATCGGAACCGGGATCGTCGTCACGCGCCGGCCTTTGCCTCGGTCTGGAGCGCCGCTGCGGCATCCTGGATCGCCGCCACGCCGCGGTCGCCCTGGATGGCGTAGGCGAGCGAGTCGACGAGGGCCTGCCAGGACGCCTCGATCAGGTTGGTGGAGACGCCGATGGAGCCCCAGGTGTCGGCGCCGTCTGAGGCGTCCACCAGGACTCGGATCCGGGAGCCCGTGCCCTTTTCGGTGTCGAGGATGCGGACCTTGTAGCCGACGAGCTCGATATCGGCGACGTGCGGATGGACTTGGCTGATCGCCTCGCGCAGCGCGGCATCCAGCGCGTTGACCGGGCCGTTGCCCTCGGCGGTGCGGATCACGAGTTGCCCGTCGACGGTGAGCTTGATCGTGGCTTCGGTCGAAAGCACGCCGTCGGCTCGGCGCTCGACGATCACCCGCCAGGACTCCAGCTCGCACAGCGACGTGTAGTTGCCGGTCTCGCGGCGCAGGAGCAGCTCAAACGACGCGTCGGCGGCCTCGTAATGGAACCCGCCGTGCTCGCGTTCCTTCACGCGCTCCAGGACGCGCTCGGCATCGCCGTCCTGCAGCGGGATGTCGGCGGCCTCGGCCTTCTCGATCACGGTGGCGCGGCCCGCCAGCTCGCTGATCACGAGTTCGCGGTGATTGCCAACCGCCGACGGATCCGCATGCTCGAACGTCGACGCGTCGGTTCGGACGGCCGCGATGTGGAGACCTCCCTTGTGGGCGAAGGCGTTGCGGCCCACAAACGGCTGGCTCGGGTCCGGCGTGCGGTTGAGGAGCTCGTCGATCGCGTGGGACGTCGGCGTCAGGCGTGCCAAGCGGCCCTCGGGCAGCGTCGTGATCCCCAGCCCGAGTTCGAGCCCGCCGATCACCGAGACGAGGTTGGCGTTGCCGGTGCGCTCACCGATGCCGTTCATCGTGCCCTGCACCTGCGACGCACCGACCTGCACGGCGGCGATCGAGTTCGCCACGCCGCATTCCAAGTCGTTGTGGCAGTGGGCTGCGACGCTGACGCGCGAGCCGAGTGACGCCACGACCGCAGCCGTCGCCTCGGCAATCTGGAACGGCAGAGACGAGCCATTGGTATCGCACAGCGCGACCGTCTCGGCACCCGCCTCGACGGCAGCCGTCAGACACTGCAGGGCGTAGTCCGCGTCGTCGCGGTAGGCGTCGAAGAAGTGCTCGGCGTCGTAGATCACCCGCTTGCCCTCGGCGCGCAGGAAGGCCACGGAGTCGCTGATGATCTGCAGGTTCTCGTCGCGGCCGACCTTGACAACCTTCTCCAGGTGCAGGCCCCACGTCTTGCCGACGATCGTCGAGATCGGGGCGAAGCACTCCACGAGCACCTGCAGGGACGGGTCGTCGGCGGCGACCACGCCGCGGCGGCGCGTCATCCCGAAGGCGGCGACCTCGCTCGTCTCCAGCGTCACGTCGGCCAGGAGTGAGAAGAACTCGCGCTCCTTTGGGTTTGACGCTGGGAAGCCAGCCTCGATGATCGCGATCCCGAGGCGGTCGAGTTCGAGCGCGACCCGCAGCTTCTCCTGGGCGGTCAGCGAGAGCCCCAGGCCCTGCATGCCGTCGCGCAGCGTGGCGTCGTAGAGCTCGACGGCGCTCGGAGCGACGCCGGAAGGCGGTTTCGGGGTGGAGGAGGAGTCGGGCGTGGTCATCAGATCATCCGTGGCAGGTACGGGCGGGCAAGGTCGCAGTCAGGCGACGCTGCCCCCACCCCTGGCGGAGACGGCGTCGCCTAGCGAATTCGCCGGATGAGATGCGCTGCAGCCATCGGGTACAGGGTAGTCCGATGCCGGGCCGTTAGGCCGCGGGGGCCGCCGGCACCTTGTCGAGCCACTCCAGGTACCGCGCGTCGCGGCCGTGGAGGGCGTCCTGGAAGATCGACTGGATGGCCTTCGTCACGGGGCCAACGGTGCCGTCGCCGACGGCGATGTCGTCGATCTCGACGACCGGGACCAGCTCGGCGGCGGTGCCCGTCATAAAGACCTCGTCGGCCAGGTAGGCCTCGGCGCGCGCGATGTCACGCTCGACCAGCTCGTAGCCGGCATCGGCGATGATCCGCATGACGGCGCTGCGCGTGATGCCGTCGAGAATGCCGGCCGTCTGCGGCGGCGTGAAGATCTTGCCGCCGCTCACGACGAACAGGTTCTCGCCGGAGCCTTCGGAGAGGAAGCCCCGCTCGTCGAGCAGCAACGCCTCCTCGTAGTAGTTGGTGCCGTCGGGCTTCTTGCGGCGCGACACCTCGTTCTTGGCCAGAACCGAGTTGAGGTAGTGGCCCGACGCCTTGGCGTGCGGGATCAACGAGTGGTGGCTGGTGCGGCGCCACGAGGACACCTTGGCCCGGACGCCTTCGCGCTGGCCGATCTCACCGAGCAGCGAGTCCCACTTCCACGAGGCGATCGCCACGCGCATCGGCGAGCCCTGGGCGAAGAGGCCCATCTCGCCGTCGCCGCGGAACACGAGCGGGCGGATGTAGCACTCGCGCTGCCCGTTCTTGGCGATCAGGTCAAGCGTGGCCTGGCGGATCTCCTCGCGCGTGAACGGCACGTGGAGGTAGTAGAGCTTGGCGGAGGCGAAGAGCCGCTCAACGTGCTCGGGGTGCCGGAACACCGCCGGGCCGATCTCGGTGTCGTAGCAACGGATGCCCTCGAAGACGCCCGTGCCGTAGTGCAGGGCGTGCGTCAGGACGTGGACCTGCGCCTCTTCCCAGGCGACGAACTCGCCATCGAGCCAGATGTAGGGCGCAGTTTCCACGGGTTCTTCTTCTCCTAGGACGCGTTACGCGTGCAGTCGACCGACGACGTCGGCGACGGCCTCGGCCGTCGTGGCGCTGCCACCGAGATCTGCGGTGCGAAGACCGTCGGCCAGTGCGGCGTCGACGGCGGATTCTAGAGCGGCGGCCTCGACCGGACGACCGAGTCCGTCGCGCAGCAGCATCGCGGCCGACAGGAACATCGCCAAGGGATTGGCGATGCCCTTGCCGGCGATGTCCGGGGCGGAGCCGTGGACCGGCTCAAAGAGGCCCGGATCGCCGGCGGCGCCGAGCGAGGCGCTGGGGAGCATGCCGATCGAGCCGGTGAGCATCGCGGCCTCGTCGGAGAGGATGTCTCCGAAGAGGTTCTCGGTCACGATCACGTCGAAGCTCGACGGACGCGAGATCAGCTGCATCGCGCAGTTGTCGACGAGGACGTCTTCGAGCTCGACGGCCGGGTAGTCGGCGGCGACCTCGTGCACGACCTGGCGCCACTGGCGCGAGGTCTCCAGGACGTTGGCCTTGTCGACCGACGTGAGCTTGCCTGAGCGGCGGCCAGCGAGTTCGAAGGCCACGCGAGCGATCCGCTCGACCTCAGCGGTCGTGTAGGCGCAGAGATCCGACGCGCTCGTGGCGGTGCGGGTCTTCTCGCCGAAGTAGATGCCGCCGGTGAGCTCGCGCACCACGACGAGGTTGGTGCCCTCGATGATCTCGGGCTTGAGCGCCGAGGCGCCGTAGAGGGCCGGGAGCGGGCGGACCGGGCGAAGGTTTGCGAAGAGGCCGAGCTCTTTGCGGATGCCGAGCAGGCCCTGCTCGGGGCGCGGAGCGTTCGGGTCGGTGGTGTCCCACTTGGGACCGCCAACGGCAGCAAGGAGGACGGCGTCGCTCTTCTTGCAGCCCGCGAGGGTCTCGTCGGTGAGGGCGGTGCCGTGGGCATCGATGCTCGCGCCGCCGAAGACGTACTCCTCGAAGGCCACCTCGGAGGCGCCGAGCAGCTCGGTGAGGACCTGGACAGCCGGCGCCGCGATTTCCGGGCCGATTCCGTCGCCAGGCAGGACAGCGATCGTCGTCATATGGCTCGCAGGCTATTGAAGGGGCGGGGCCGCACGCGGGCTGCCTCGGTGGCTAGGCCGAGAACGAGAATAAGGGCTCCGCCCCACTCGCTGGGCGAGTGGGGCGCAACCCTAAGGGACATGGTTCGCTGCGCCTCCTGAGAGTGAGACGCGATGTCGGGACCAGATTTTCGCGGACCGGTCGCACGTGGGACAAACGTGCGACCGATTCACGGGGCCGGAGAATCCTTTGGGGGGTTCCGATTCCGGCGGGACACTCGGACTGTGTGCCAGCTGTCACCGACCTTAGGGGACGATGCTCACAGATGGAAGTGCGAATGCACGTAGTTGACGGCGCGTCAATAAGGCATTACGGACTGTGTGGCCCACATCACGCGGGCCGCCGCCAGGCATGACGGCGTTACATCGCCCGCCAGCCGGCCACGACGGCAAAGCGCCACGCCTTGAATACGCACTCCACCGTGTCGTATCGCGCCGCATGCAGCCATCCCAGCTGGTCTTCGAGCGTGACGTGCTGGTCGATCGACCAGCGGATCCAAGCCTGCTCCTCGGCCCCAGGCGTGAAGCCACCGGCGCGTGCGTGGACGAGTTCGCGCTCGAGGAAATGATCCTCGAGCCACTGCGCCGGGGCCTTCAGCTGCTCGGCGTTGACGAACACGCCGCCGGGTGCGAGGCGCTCGCGCGCCGCCGCGTAGACCTTCGCCTGATCGATTGGATCGAGATGGTGGATCGCCAGGCCCGAGGCGATCACATCGAACGGACCGGCGGGCAGGTCGCCGAGCAGATCGCCCTCGATGAGCGTGATGCGATCGGCAATGTCGGCCAGGCGGTCGCTGGCCTGGGCGAGCATGCCCGGAGCCTCGTCGAGCAGCGTGAGCTCGGCGCCCGGCAGTGCGGCCGCGAGGACGGCGGTCAGCAGCCCGGTACCCGCGCCGAGGTCGAGCACGCGGATCGGGCCGCCGTCAGCGCCCTTGGTGCGACGAGTCCCGTCCGGCAGGATCGAGGCCGCCTCAGCAGCGGCCTCGTAGTAGGCGTCGAAGGGAGAGATGAGCAGCCGACGTTCGCCGTCGTACTGCGTGGCCCACCGATCAAACCAGGCACCCCCACCGGGGCCCTCGGTCTGATCGTGGGCCCCGCTGGTGGTGTGGTTCATGACTTCCTTAGAGGAACTTCAGCGTGTTAGGGCCGGAGCGCTCGCGCTCCTTCTCGTACTTGGTGATATCGGCGTCCTTCTGAAGCGTCAGCGCGATGTCGTCGAGCCCATTGAGGAGGCGGTGCTTGATCTCGGGGTCGAACTCGAACGAGAAGGTCTTGCCGCCGGCACGGACCTCCTGCGTCTCGAGGTCGACCTCGGCCTCGGTCTGGGCGGCGACGAAGTCGACGTCCTCGGGCGCGAGGATCACGGGCAGCAGGCCGATCTTCGGCGAGTTGCCGCGGAAGATGTCGGCGAACGACTTGGCGATGATCACGCGGAAGCCGAAGTCCTCCAGCGCCCACGGCGCATGCTCGCGGCTGGAGCCGCAGCCGAAGTTCACGCCGCTCACGAGGATCGGGTTCTTCGGCACGTTGAAGCCGGGCGTGGCTTTGATGTCGGCGAAGAGGTGCTCACCGAAGCCGGTGCGCTCGATCTTCTTCATGTAGCGCGCGGGGATGATCTGGTCGGTGTCGATGTCGTCGCGCATGAGCACGGAGACACCACCGGTGACGGTCTTGAACGGATCCATGACGGTGCTCCCCTAGTTCCAGGTACGGATGTCGACGAAGTGGCCCTCGATGGCGGCCGCGGCGGCCATCTGGGGGCTCATGAGGTGCGAGCGGGCGCCCTTGCCCTGGCGGCCCTCGAAGTTGCGGTTCGAGGTCGACGCGACGCGCTCACCGGGAGCGGCGACATCAGGGTTCATGCCGAGGCACATGGAGCAACCAGCCCCGCGCCAGTCGAAGCCGGCCTCCGTGAAGATCTTGTCCAGACCCTCGTCCTCGGCGGCCTCCTTCACCTGGGCGCTGCCCGGGACGACCATCGCGATGACGCCGTCGGCGACTTTGCGGCCCTTGATCGTCTCGGCGGCGACCCGCAGGTCACCGATGCGCGAGTTGGTGCACGACCCGATGAAGACGCGATCGAGCTTGATCTCCTCCATCGGCGTGCCCGGCTCCAGATCCATGTAGGCGAGCGCGCGGCGGTCCTGGTCGGACTGCGGCTCCGGCACCGTGGCCGACACACCAACAACCTGGCCCGGGGTCGTGCCCCAGGTGATCATCGGGGAGATCGCCGACACGTCGACGGTGACCTCGGTGTCGAACGTCGCACCCTCGTCGGTCTTGAGCAGCTTCCACTCCTCGACGGCCTTGTCCCACTCGGCGCCCTGCGGCGAGCCGGGACGGTCCTTGAGGTACTCGAAGGTGGTCTCGTCCGGGGCGATCATGCCCGCGCGGCCGCCGCCCTCGATGGTCATGTTGCAGATGGTCATCCGGCCCTCCATGGAGAGCGACTCGATGACCGGACCAGCGAACTCGATCACGTAGCCGGTGCCGCCGGAGACGCCGATCTGGCCGATCGTGGCGAGGATCAGGTCCTTGGCGGTGACGCCTGGGCCCATCTCACCGACGTAGTTGATGCGCATGGTCTTGGGGACCTTCTGCACCAGCGTCTGTGTGGCCATGACGTGCTCGACCTCGGAGGTGCCAATGCCGAACGCGAGCGCTCCGAACGCGCCGTGCGTGGCGGTGTGGGAGTCGCCGCAGACGATCGTCATGCCCGGCTGGGTGATGCCGAGCTCCGGCCCGATCACGTGCACGATGCCCTGGAGGCTCGAGCCGATCGAGTGGCACGGGACGCCGAACTCCTTGCAGTTGCTCTCCAGCGCCTCGACCTGCTTGCGCGAGAGCACGTCGCGGATGCGCCCGGCGACGCTGGTGCCGTCGGTCGGGACGTTGTGATCGGCCGTGGCGAAGGTACGGTCGGTGCGGCGGACCTTGCGGCCGGCGACCCGGAGCCCTTCGAAGGCCTGCGGGCTCGTGACCTCGTGCACGAGGTGCAGGTCGATGTAGAGGACCTGATCGACGACCTCGTGGGCCGTCCAGATCTTCTCGAACAGGGTAGTTGGCGTCATCGCTATCTCGGGGTGTCTTTGGGGTGAAGGCGCCGCCCTGGTGCGGGCAGCGGTGGAAGATCGGTGGTGGGGCTCGGCAGCTGGCGGGCGCGGCTCAGGACCGGCGCAGACCGGCGCTGACCACAGCCAACAGGATCGCGGGCTCGTCGCCCGGATTGGTGAAGCGGTGTGGAAGATCGGCGTCGAAGGTGACGGTGTCGCCCGGGCCGAGGGCGTGCTGTTCGCCGTCGATCTCGAGCACGACGCTCCCCTGATCCACGAGCGCGATCTCGCGGCTGCCGGGCTCGTGCATCGGCGGGTCACCGGGGCCTCCGGTGGTGGCGCCGGCCGCCAGCTCGTGGCGGGAGAGCTCCAGGCGCTGGCCGGGCAGCGCTGGCGTGAGGATCTCGAAGGCGTGGCCACCGGAGCCGCCGCCGGTGCGACGCTCCGCCTCGCGGACGACCGTCACGGCGCCGCCCTCGTCGAGGCGCAGGAGCTGGCTGAGGCGCAGGTCCAGACCGGCCGCGATCTTGGTGGCGACCTGCAGCGTCGGCGACGTGTCTGAGCGCTCGACCTGCGAGAGCATCGGCGCGCTCACGCCAGAGCGCTGCGCCAGATCGCGCAGCGACAGCCCCATCGACTCGCGCAGGGCCTTCACGCGCGGACCGATCGACAGCGCAGCCGTTGCGTCCTCTGGGACGGCGGGCTTGCTGCTCGGGATGGTGACGGCGTCTGTCATCGCATACGTATGTTATCGCATACAGTCGTATCGGAGCAAGTCCTTGGACGCCAAAGCCTTCGAACCGACCGCGACGGACGTCGCGGGCTATCGTGCCGCGCCATGCTGCGCCGCACCGTTTCGTATGCCAACGTCATGTCGACCCTTGGCGTGTTCATCGCTCTTGGCGGCACCAGCTACGCCGTCGCCAAGCTGCCAAAGAACTCCGTCGACAGCGCCCAGCTCAAAGCTGGCGCCGTGACGAACGCCAAGCTCGCGCCGAACGCGGTCACGCGAGACAAACTCGCGGCAGACGCCCTGAGCGCAGGCCCGCGCGGACCGCGCGGAGAACAAGGCCCAGGTGGAACCACGGGCTCGACCGGGGCCGTCGGCCCAACCGGGCCGGCCGGCCCCGTCGACGTGATCGTCCGCAAGCATGAGCAGTACGTCGGCTTCCAACCGAATGCGGGCGCCACCGTAGAGGCACTCCGGACCACCCTTCCAGCCGGCAAATGGCTCTTGCATGGCACGGTCAACGTGATCAACCCTTGGACGACGACCACGTTCCGCTGCGTGCTCGTGATCAACGGAACGCCTTGGGGACTCGACCAGGCCACACAGATCGGCGGCGGGCAGGGCGACATCTACACGCTCGTCGGCACCGCCGAATCAACCTCCCCGATCAGCGTCGTCACCCAATGCAGCCATGACTTCGCCCTCAGCGACGGCGGTGGCCTCCCCGCTCGCGCCGAGCGCTCGCGCCTGGTCGCAACCCGAGCATCAAACATCGATGTGCAGGACGTCTGAGCCGCCATCAGATCGGCCGAGCGAGCGCCAAGTCGACGGCCCGCAGGATCGCGCCCTGGCCCATGATCGGGCGACCGTGCCCCATGGCCAGCACCGACGGCCGCAACTCAGCAATCCGCTCGACCGAACGCCGGGCCGCCACTGAATCGACCGTGAAGAACTCTGGTGGCACGGCGGGCCAGCTCCGGCCGGTCGCGTAGGAGAGATTGCGGAACGCATCGCCGGCGATCAGCACGCGATCACGCTCACGCCAGTAGCCAAGCTGGCCGGGCGTGTGCCCCGGCAGTGCAAGCGCCGTGAACCCGCCGCCGATCTCGTCGCCCTCCGAGAGCGCCCGATCGACGTCCGCACCAGGCCCTGCAAACAGCCTTGTGACCAACGCTGCGCGCCTGGTCTTCGGCATCAGGCTCGACATCTCGCCGGACTCCGCCTGCTCGGTCTCCCCCAGCGGCACCGCAAACGGCACGCGAAATTCGTCGACCACCGCCTTCGACGACCCCTGGTGATCGGCGTGGACGTGGGTCAGCGCGTGGAGCGCAACCTTCCGGCCAGCGAGCGCCTTGAAGATCTTCCGCGCATCGTGCCGACTCCCGGCATCGATCAGCGTGTCGCCGACGAGGAAGGCGTTCACGCCGTCGATCGGATCCAGCGAGAGCTGGAAGACGTCTGGGGCGAACTCACGGATGGCCATGACGGCCATCATAGACTTTCCATGGAAACTGTCTAGCTGGCAGCGATCAAAATCCCGCTCCCGACGGCGAAGACCGCAGTCAAACCTCCAGCCACCCAGCGGTCGAGCTTCTTGAGGTGCGCAATCTTGCCCTCGTCATCGTCTGCCCTGGCCCAGTGCGACGTCAAGATCGTTACCACGATGAGCGCCACGATCAGCGCGTACGACAGGACGTAGATGCGGTCCAGCAGCACCAGGTTGCCGTTCTCCGGAAGCGTCGACGAGTAGGACTGCTGCAGGAACACCAAGGCCAGGAGCGCCGTCACCGGCGCCGCGAGTCGAATGTCGGCTTGCGTCGGGTTCACGAGCAGCGTGCTGATCGCCACCAGCATCACGATCACGAGCGGCAGGAACAGCTTCAGCAGGAAGAAGTTCGTTGGGCGGTCGATCTTGATCGCGAACGTCGCGCGCGCGAAGTTGCTCTTGTCGTGGTTGACGGACTCCCCGAACGTGGTCTTGTAGCGGTGGTCGCCACTAGTGAGACGGATCCCGTCGATCTTCCAACCCGGGATTCTCACGCCGGGATCGAGCCCGCTCTGGACCTGGTCGAGCACGTAGACCTGCTGCTTGTCGTCGGCGCTGGCGTCTTCGATCTCGATCGGTAGCTCGTGGTCGTCGAGCGGGTAGTCGGAGAGGTCGAGCGGCGCAAAGAACTTGCCCTGGACGTGGAACTGCTGCGTGAACTCGCCCGAGGCCAGCTTCTTGGGCTCCTCATAGACGGGCGTCTGCGTGAGACCCCATCGCTCCACGTTGTTCATGAATTCGACGGTGGCTGACGGGTCACCAGCGCCGCGCCAGCGCAGCCAGAAGTAGAAGTCGGCGTAGTAGCTGTTGTCCTGCTGGTCGAGCCCCTGGATCGTCATCGCGTAGAAGCCGACGGCGACCTTCCGTGGCTTGCCTTCGGACGTCTCTGCAAGCGCTGGCGTGGCCGCCGACGCGGGACTGGCGATCACGCCGCCGCAGGCCATGACGAGGGCAACCGCCAGCAGCACCTGCCGGACGTAGGACGAGGTGGCGCGAAGCATCGGCTCACCGTACGTGCGAGCTCCAGCGGCGCCCTTCGACCGCTGGCCAACCTGACGGCGTAAGGCCGGGCCCAGCGGCCAAGACCAACGGCTCGCCGGCAGGAGCCCCCAACGAGCAGCGGCCCTCGCATCCAACGGATGCGAGGGCCGCGCCCGGGAACTCGTGTGGCGCCACCACCCACTGCTGGCACCACCCGAGGATTCATGGCCGCCGCAGGCGGCGGCCAAGACTTGGCTGGCCTAGAGGCCGACGATGAAGCCCGTGCCCTTGACGGCCGAGAGGACCTTCTTCTCGGTCGCGGCCTTGTCGAACGACACCGGCGCCGGCGCGGTGGCCTCGGCTGCTCCGGGGACGCCACCACCGTTGAGGTAGCGGATCCACGCAGCGTGGCGTGCCTCGACGGAGTGGATCGACGCGGCGGCCTCGAGGACGGCTCGCTGGAACACGTTGCCGACCTGGCCGGCGTAGGCCGACACGCCGGTGTCTTCCAGGACCTGCGCGGTCGCAGCAAACGTGGCCGGATCGGTGACTGCGGCGCCGAACGCGAACTCCGGCGAGGGGATTGTGCCCTTCTTGCCGAGCACCGACTTGAGCACGTCGACGTGCTCGGCCTCGTGCTTGCCGGTGATCTCCGCGAAGCGCTGGTAGTTGGCGTCCTTCCAAGCCTTGTTTGCGTTGCCCTGCGCGTAGAACGCGGCCTCGAGGTACTCGAGCGTCAGCGCGTACTGCAGGATCTTCACGTCGTTGGCCTTGTTCTTCTTGGCCTTGCTGATCGCGGCCTCAGCCGGCGAGAGCATGCCCTGGAACAGGCCAGCGCCGAGGATCAGGCCACCGCCGGCGGCAGCGCCGCGGCGAAGGACGTCACGGCGAGCGAGGCCGGCGCTGTCGAAGGCGCCCGCGTCGTGGGCGGCAGTGCGAAGGTCGCCCGAAGGGTCGATGGTCGCGAGATCGAGGTGGTCAGACATGGCGGGAACTCCCTGGTTTCGTTGCCCCGGTCCACCGCCGCAATGAGGTGGTGGACCGGATCTGCAGCGAACGTAGAGCCGAAATCGCCCAGTTCACCCTTCGGTCACCAGACCGTAAGGCGATGGTCAGGGGCCGTTCACCGAACCGACCCCAAACCGCGCTGAGCATGGATTTCTTAGGCTTTGATGAACCCTGTGGCGCCGACGGCGGAGAGCACTTTGGCCTCGGTGAGTGCCACGTCGAAGGCCGCCGGAGCCGGCGACTTGTCGCCCGAGCCCGGAGCAAAGCCGCCGTTGAGGAACCGGATCCATGCGGCGTGGCGAGCCTCGACGGAGTGGATGCTCAGCGCGGCGACGATGACCGTGCGATCGAGCAGGTTGCCGCCCTGGCCGGCATACGCTGCGACGCCCGTGTCTTCGAGGACCTGCGCTGTGGCGGCAAAGGTCTTCTCGTCGCGGACGGCGTTGCCGAAGTCAAAGACGGGGGCCGAGATCTTCTTGCGACCCAGGACGGTCCGCAGGGTGTCGACGTGGTTCTTCTCGTGCTGGCCGACGACCTTGGCGAAGAACTCAAGGCGCGGATCAGTGAACGTGATGTTCCTGATCGCCTGCAGGTAGAACGCCGCCTCGAGGTACTCGAGCGTCAGCGCGTACTTGAGGACCGCAATGTCGTTGCCCTTGGAGCGCTTGCCCTTCACGATCGCGGCCTCGGCCGGCGAGAGGAAGGAGCCAAACAGCGTGGTGGCGCCGACGGCGCCAGCGCCGACGAGCGCGCCGCGGCGCAGCAGGTCGCGGCGACCGGTCGCCGCTCCGGCGTCTTCGGCGGCCGTGCGAACGGTGCCGTCCACGTCGATCTGGTCAAGGGTGAAGTCAGAACTCATGATTGGTGATTCCTTGGAAGGTGAGAGGACGCCGGGCTCAGCCGACGATGAAGTTGGTGGCCGTCACGGCGCGAAGCGTCTGCTTCTCCGTCATGGCCTGGTCGTAGGCCCACGGAGCTGGGGCCTTGTTGGTGCGCTGCAGCGGCAGGCTCTGCGGAGCACCGCCACCGACGAGTAGGCGTGCCCAAGCGGCGTGTCGGGCCTCGACGGAGTGGATGCTCAGCGCGGCCACGAGGACGGCGGACTGGAGGATGTTCGTCCCCTGCCCCGCGTAGGCCGCGACGCCCGTGTCTTCCAGCACCACGGCCGTCGCGGCGAACGTCGCCTCGTCGGTGACGGCTGCGCCGAAGTTGAACTGCGGCGAGGAGATCGCAGCCGAGCCGAGAACCGACTGCAGCGCCTCGACGTGTGCCTGCTCATGAGCTCCCGTGACCTGCGCGAAGTAGGCGAGGTTCGGGTCGACGAACTTGATGTTGGCGTTGGCCTGGGCGTAGAACGCCGCTTCAAGGAACTCGAGCGTGAGCGCGTAGTTGAGGATCGCGGCGTCGTTGCCCTTGGACTTCTTGCCCTTGACGATCGCGGCCTCGGCCGGGGCAAGCATCGTGGAGAAGAAGCCGGTGGTCAGCGCAGCTCCGGCGGCAACGGTCGCGCCTCGGCGAAACGCGGTCCGGCGGTCGACGGCGGAGTCCATGGCTCCGGCGCCGTGGGCGGCTTCGCGGATCGCACCGTCGCGGTCCACGCTTTCGAGAGAGAACAGATCAGACACGGAGGCCTCATTCGTGTTGAGGTCGCCGTGGGGTGTTCGGCGACCGGTGGGTCTGCACCCCAAAGCGGGGCGCACACCTCACTCAAGGCGCGAGCAGGGCAAACGGAACGGTTGTTCCGCGCGTATTCACGGGCTGTTCAGCGCCAGTTCATGACCCGGCCAGATCGGCGCCAGGTCAAAAGTGGGCAAGCCTGCCCGCCTGCAGTTCGCAGGCGGGCAGCGCAGGTCCGGAGGGCTACCGCATGGGCTCCGCCGCGGCCGCCTCGTCGCTGGAGTCCAGCGCGCGCAGTGCCGCGGCGAGGCCGCGCAGGTAGGCGTGGGCCGACGCCGTAATGACGTCGGTGTCGACGGCCGTGCCGTTGCCGATCGTGCGATCGCCGGTGCTCACGCCCGGCAGTTGCGAGCGCAGCACTGCCCCGACGTCGCCGAGTTCGACGACGACGGACACATGCCCGAGCGCGTCTTGGCCTTCGCTCACGGCGTCGACGCGGTACTCACGCAGACGCGCCTCCACCCCTGCGGCCTCATTGATCGCGAGGAAGACCGAGTCGACGGTGCCGTCGCCTTGGCCGGAGCCCGTCTTCTCGGTGCCGTCGGGCAGCGTAATGGTGACGGTCGACGAGGGCTCACCCTCGGAGCTGGAGTGCACGTCGAAGCTGACGAGTTCGAAGGAGTGGTCTCCCCCGGTCCGCAGGTCGTCGGTGACGAGCGCCTCG
Organism: Solirubrobacteraceae bacterium; assembly: GCA_032119795.1. Lineage (GTDB taxonomy): Bacteria > Actinomycetota > Thermoleophilia > Solirubrobacterales > Solirubrobacteraceae > JAGIBJ01. The sequence goes on along the minus strand of JAUMFO010000048.1, from coordinate 49,577 downwards.
AGATCCATCGCGGTGACCTGCTTTTTGCGATCGGCCACGACCTTGAAGCGCTTGAACGCTGCAGCGAGCTGGTCGCCGGTGAGGTGGTAGCCCATCTTCTCCAGCGCGTCGCGCAGGGCGGCGCGGCCAGAGAGTTTGCCGAGGACGAGCTGGTTGGAGTCGTCGAGGCCCACCTTGCGGGGGTCCATGATCTCGAACGTCTCAGGGTTCTTCAGGACGCCGTCCTGGTGGATCCCCGACTCGTGGGAGAAGGCGTTGCGCCCGACGATCGCCTTGTTCGGCTGCACCGGGTAGCCGGTCATGCGCGAGATCATGCGGCTCGTGCGCGCGATCTCGGTGGTCGTCACGTTCGTGTAGAGGCCCAGCAGCTTGGCGCGGGTGTCGAGCAGCATCACGAACTCCTCCAGCGAGGTGTTGCCGGCCCGCTCGCCGATCCCGTTGATCGCGCCTTCGACCTGCCGGGCGCCTGCGAGCACGCCAGCGAGCGAGTTGGCCACGGCCAGCCCGAGGTCGTCGTGGCAGTGCACGGAGAGCACCACATCTTTGAGGCCGGGCGTCAGCTCGTAGAGGCGAGTCAGGAACGCGCCGTACTCGTCGGGCGTGGCGTAGCCGACGGTGTCCGGCACGTTGATGGTCGTGGCGCCGCAGTCGATCGCGATCTGCAGCACCTCCGCCGTGAACTCGGGATCGGCGCGAGTGGCGTCCATCGGGCTGAACTGCACATCGTCGACGAGCTCTTTGGCCTGCGTCACCGCGGCGCGCGTGCCCGCGAGCACGTCGGCGCGCGTGTTGCGCATCTGGTGCTCGATGTGGATGTCAGACGTGCTGATGAACGTGTGGATCCGCGGGCGCTCGGCGTTCTTGAGCGCTTCACCGGCTCGGGCGATGTCGCCGGGCTGCGCGCGGGCGAGGCCGCAGATAATTGGGCCCTCGACCTGCTCGGCAATCGTCTTGACGGCATCAAAGTCGCCGGGGCTTGCCATCGGGAAGCCGGCCTCGATGATGTCGACGCCAAGGCGCGCAAGCTGCTGGGCGATCTCGAGCTTCTCGCTGCCGTTGAGCGAGATGCCAGGGGACTGCTCACCATCCCGCAGGGTGGTGTCGAAGATCAGGACGCGGTCAGCGGATGACATCGGTGTGGACTCCATGGGAGTTGCGGAGCGCTATGGGCTCCGTCGGCTTGGACTTCAAGGCCCTTCAGGCTGAAGGGCCTTCCTACTCGAATCTCGTGGCGGCCCGTGTAACGCGGCCGCAGGCGTCAGCAATTCCCCTAGCGGGGAAGGAGAAGAAGACGCGGCGCGAGCAGGACGAGGTCCATGCGTGCGAGGCTACCACGGATGACTGCCACCACCCGCTCCACTCCTCGTCCGGCCCGGGGCCGGTTGCGCCGTTTGCTGGCGCTCGTGCTGGTCGCCGCGCTTTTGCCGATCAGCAGCAGCGTCGCCCTCGCAGGCTGCGGCGACGACACCCAAGCGTCGAAGACCGAGATCGCGCTGCGCCTCGGCCTCGCCTACGGCGCCTTCAAGCGTTACGTCTACACCCCCGCGCAACAGGGGCAGTTCAAGTCCGGCGCTGAGGGCCGCAAGACCGCGATCGCCAAGGCCGCCGTGGCCACGGCGTTCACGGCCCGCATGCTGCAGAAGGCCAAGGAAGAGGCCGATCAGGATCCGGCGTTTGCGGCCTACAGCAACCAGATCGTCGCGTCGATCGCCTCCATCGCAGGCCTCACCACCGTGCTGCAGGGCGGCAACATCGACCTCTCGCAGATCACGGGCGGCCTGGGCGACCTCGACAGCCTCGTGAAGGCGGGCGAAGCGCTTGGCATCAACACCGACACCGCCAAGGACGTGTCGGCGGCCGATCTGGTGAACCCGCTCAAGTAGCGACGGCCGAGGGCCCCGACACTGCCTCAAAGATGAGGCGGCGCCGGGGCCCTCGTCGTTGGCTTGCGCGGCGTTTGCCGCGCGGGGCCCAGCCTTAGAAGCTGACGGTGCGCGCGGCCTGGAAGCCGTCGCTACCGAGCAGCGTGCTGATCGCGTCGGCCGGGACGGCGACGTCGGAGCTGACGACCATCACGGCCGTGTCGTCGCCGGGAACATCAGTCGGGCGGTAGCCGACGGCGGCCGAGTTGATGTTGACCCCGGCCTCGCCGAACACGGTGCCGATGCGGCCAAGCATGCCCGGCTGATCGCGGTAGCGCAGGACGGTCACGTGGTCGTCGAGCTGCACGTTGAACCTCCAACCCCACGCCTCGATGAGGTGCGGGCGCTGGCGCTCGCCGACCAGCGTGCCGGCGACCCGAGTCGTCGCGGAGCCGCTGTTGACGCTGACCCGGACGATGTCGGCGAAATCACGGGCACGGCTGTTCGTCGACGACGAGAGGCTAATCCCACGCTCCTCGGCGACCGAGCCGGCGGAGACCTGGTTGACCTGCTCCTCGGTGTTGCCAGAGAGCGCGCCAACAAGCACGCCGAGGGAGAGCGGGCGCGTGTCGCGCTCGGCGATCTTGCCGAGGAACTCGCTCTTGATCTCGTCGACGCCGGTGCCCTCGTTGAGCGCGACGGCCAGGCGGCCCAGGCGCTCGCAGAGCGGAACGAACGGCCCGAGGGTGGCGAGATCCTCCGCCGCGACCGACGGCACGTTGATCGCCGTCGTGACGGCGCCGCTCGTGAGCGCGAGGACGATCTGCTCTGCGGCCTGCTGGCCGGCGCGGTCGGTGGCTTCAGCCGTCGAGGCACCGAGGTGCGGGGTGACGACGACCTTCGGGTGACCGAACAGCGGGTGCTCGGTGACGGGCTCGGACGGGAACACGTCGAGGCCTGCGCCACCGACCTTGCCGGAGTCCAGGGCGCGGCCGAGGGCGGCCTCGTCGATCAGCCCACCACGGGCGACGTTGAGGACGATCACGCCGTCCTTCATCTGCGCAAACGCGGCGTCGTTCAAGAAGCCGAGCGTGTCGGGTGTCTTGGGCAGGTGGATGGTGATGAAGTCCGCTGCCGCGAACACCTCTTCCGGAGTAGCCGCATGCTGCACGCCGGCCTCCTTGAAGCGCTCGGCGCCGACGAAGGGGTCGTACGCGAGGACCTTCACGCCGAAGCCGGCGGCGCGCTCGGCCACAAGCTGGCCGATGCGGCCGAAGCCGAGGATGCCGAGGGTCTTGTTCTGCAGCTCCACGCCGGAAAACTTGGAACGCTCCCACTTGCCGGACGTCAGCGAGGCGTGGGCCTGCGGAATGTTGCGCGCGACGGCGAGCAGCAGGGCAACGGTGTGCTCGGCGGCGGTGACGACGTTGGACTGCGGCGCGTTGACGACGACGATGCCCAGCTTGCTGGCGGTCGGGACGTCGACATTGTCGACGCCGACGCCGGCGCGGCCGATGACCTTGAGATCACCCGCGTGCTGCAACACGTCGGACGTGAGCTTCGTTGCCGAGCGGATCAGGATGCCGTCGAACTCAGACAGGCGGCGCTCGAGATCACCGTCGGCCCAGTCGAAACCGAGCTCAACGTCGAAACCGGCGTCGCGCAGCGTGTCGATTCCGCTTTCGCCGACATTCTCTTTGACGAGAACTTTGGGGCTGGACATGTGGGACTTCCTCCTGGTGCGGGGTGCGCGGCGACGCACGTCGGCGGCCGCGCACGTAGTGCGGGATGGGTGCCCAGGCGCGCGGCGATTTCGAGGTTCGCAGCTCCCCGGTGGTCGATCCCACCTCGTCTGGCGCCAGTCGCCGCGAACGCGCCGAGCATATCGATTCCCACGCCTCGGCCAAGTGACTGGAACGTGAAACTGATCCGGTCCGGCGGGACTCGCCGGCGACCGGCTGGTGCAGTAGCGTGCCCACGCCAATGCACGGACCGCTGATCGGGATCACGACCTCGGAGCTGCGGACCCCGGACCGCGTCGATCCGACCCCCGACTCCGAGCCCCCGCAGCGCGAGATGGCGCTCGGCCTCGACTACCCCGTCGCGGTGGCCGAAGGCGGCGGTGTACCGGTGGTCCTCCCGCCTCACCTCGACCTGGCGTCGGAGCTGATCAGCCACCTCGACGGCCTGGTGATGTCTGGTGGGCCAGACATCAATCCGGCGCTCTACGCCCACCCGCCGCACGAGAACCTGGGGCCCAACGAACCCGCCACCGACGCGTGGGAGCTCGCGCTGCTCACGGCTGCGCTCGAGCGCGGGCTGCCCGTCCTGGCGATCTGCCGCGGCATGCAGATGCTCAACGTTGCCTACGGCGGCACGCTTTGGCAGGACATCAACACCGAGCTGGAACTCGGTGAGGTCCACCGCCAGAAGGAGCGCGGCAGCGAGGTGACGCACGACGTCGACGTCGAACCCGGCACCCGGCTCGCGCAGCTAACGGGCGGCGGGACCATCGCCGTGAACTCCTTCCACCACCAGGCCGTTCAGGAACTCGGCGCTGGCCTCGTCATTTCTGCGCGTGATGCGGGACTCGTCGAGGCGATCGAGGATCCGGCGCGCCCGTTCGTGATCGGCGTGCAGTGGCACGCCGAGTCGCTGTTCCGGCGCAGCGAGCAGCTGGCCTTGTTCCAGGGACTGGTCGCGGCGTCGACCACGAGCGCCTGACATGGCCACCGGCCGGGCGCCACAGTCCTTGCTCCCGATGGCCAGCCTTGGCCGCAACCTTTTGGCCGCGAGGCGGGTCACGCGGCTGGCTCCGGCCGTACGGTGGTACCGGTGACGTCCCTGCCTTACCCGCTTGCTGGCGGCCGTTCGATCGATGAGGCGTTCACGCCCGAGGGCGTGCACCGGGCGCTGTATGGCCCGTTGCTCGGCGACCTCGCTGGCACCGACTTGGCGGCAGACGCGCAATCGGTCGCGGGGTTCCTTCGCGATCGAGGCGTCGCGTTCGGCGGCGATGCAGGGTGGCCGTTTGTCGTTGATCCGATCCCGCGCCTGATCGACGCCGCCGAATGGTCGCGCGTCGACGCGGGGCTACAGCGGCGAGCTGCTGCCCTCGAGGCGTTCATCGCCGACGTGCAAGGCGAGCGACGCTGCTTCAGCGACGGCGTCCTGCCGGCCAGCACGCTCGACGGCTGCCCGTTCATCGAGCCCGACCTCGCTGGCCTGCCGGATCCGGCGTCGGCGCGGATCGCGGTCGCCGGGATGGATCTGGTTCGCGACGAACACGGCGAACTGCTCGTCCTGGAAGACAACTGCCGTACCCCATCGGGGATGGCCTACGCCCTGGCCGCGCGGGAGGCCGTCCGCGACGTGACCGGTGATGGCATCGCGATCCGGGATTTCAGGGCGGAACTCCAGGAGACGCTGGTGGCGGCGCTTGCTGCCGCCATGCCGAGCGGTGCCGTCGACGGCGCCGAGACGGTGGTGCTCTCGGACGGACCAGCCAACACCGCTTGGTACGAGCACGAGGTGCTGGCCGAACTCGCCGGCGTCGACCTGCTGGTGACGGGCGACCTCCGCCGCGACGGAGACGTCGTGCGCCGCCGCGACACCGGCGCGCCGATCGGCGTCGCCTACCGCCGGACTGACGTCGACCGCCTTCGCGGCGACGACGGCGTGCTGACCTCTCTCGGCGAGCTCCTCCTGGCGCCGCTGCAGGCTGGAACGCTCTCGCTCCTCAACGCCTTCGGCACCGGCGTCGCCGACGACAAGCGCGTCCATGCGCACGTCGACGACCTCACGCGGTATTACCTCGGCGAGGAACCGCTGATTCGCTCCGTCCCAACGCTTGATCTTGCGGAGCCCTCCGCGCTGGATGAGGCGCTCGATCGGGCTGGAGCACTGGTGTTCAAGCCACGCGACGGCCACGGGGGCCACGGCGTGGTGATCGGGCCAGCTGCCAGCGCGGCTGAGCTGGACCAGCTGCGTGCCGAGGTGCGGGCCGCACCGGACGGGTGGATCGCGCAGGACGTCGTGGCGCTGTCGACGCACCCGACGGTCGTCGACGGCGCACTGGCGCCGCGGCACGTCGACCTGCGGCCGTTCGCCCTCGCGGTCGGCCGGCGGGAATGGCGAGTCCTGCCCGGTGGCCTCACGCGCGTCGCGCTGGCCGAGGGAGAGATGGTCGTGAACTCGTCGCGAGGCGGAGGAGGCAAGGACACATGGGTACTGACGTAGCTCCGTCGCCCAGCTGGGCGCAATGGCCGGACCGCCCAGGCGCGCCGGCGTGGACCATCGGTGTCGAAGAGGAGGTGATGCTCGTCGCCGCCCCTGGCTACAACCTGGCCCAGGCCGTCGACGAGGTCATGCCTCGACTTCCGGTCGACCTCGCTAGCCGGGTGCATCGCGAGACGCACGCCGCTGCCGTCGAGCTCGCCACCGGCGTGCATACGCGGGTCGACGACGCCGTCGACGACCTGAGGAACCTGCGCCGCGCCATGCGGCAGACGTGCGACCCACTGGAGCTGCAGGTCGCGTCGTCGGGCACGCACCCCTTCGCCATCTCTCGCGAGATCTCCGTCTCACGCGGCGAACGCCAAGCGGCCGTCTACGGCTCCATGCGGGAGTTGGCTCGCCGCGAGCCGACGTTCGCTCTCCACGTGCACGTTGGGTTTGACGATCCCGAGGCGGCGATCCGCGTCTTCAACCGGATGCGGGTCCACATCCCGATGCTGCTGGCCCTCTCTGCCAACTCGCCCTTCTGGCAAGGGCGAGACACCGGTCTGGCGTCGAGCCGGACGCCGCTGTTCCAGGCGTTCCCGCGCGTCGGCGTGCCGCGGCGTTTTGAGTCCTTCCAGGAGTGGGTCGACACCGTCGACATGCTCGTGAGCTGCGAGGCCTTCCCGGACCCGACCTTCCTGTGGTGGGACGTGCGCGTGCAGCCGCGCGTCGGCACCATCGAAGTGCGCATCATGGACGCGCAGATCACGCTCGACGCGACCCGCGCCCTGGTAGCCATGGTCCAGACCCTCGCCAAGCTCGAGCATGAGGAGGCGTGGGCCGAGGAGGCCTCGCGCTCGGCGCCAGAGGTCCACGACGAGAACCGGTTCCTCGCCGCCCGCGATGGCGTCGAGGTAGCCCTGATCGACCCCGTCCAGCGGCGCCGCGTCCCGCTGCGCGAGCGCCTCGACGAACTCCTTCCACGCCTTCGCCCCCACGCCCAAGACCTGGGCTGCGTCGACGCTCTCGAGGCGATCAACGACCTCTACAACACCCCCGGCGCCGGCTACCAGCTGCGCGTTGCCCGCCGCACCGAGCGGCTGCCGGGCATGGTGCGCCAGCTCTGCGCCGAGTTCTAGAGCGACCGCGACCAGGGGTGTCCGGGCGAGCGCGTCGAACAACCGTCTAGAGCAGCGTGGGCCGACGCGCCAGAAGCGCACCTCATACCGAGTCCCGCCATGTGACGGGCATCACTGTGGTTACATCGGCGTAACTGAGCGGCACTTCAGGGGAGGTCGCTCGTGAGATCGCAGCAGGTTGCAATGACGAACTCGTCGCTCCGTCAGCGGCTCGCCACGATCGTGGCGTCCGCGGTAGTTACCCTCCTCGCCGCTGGCGTGGGAGCACCAGCGGCCAGCGCCGAATTCGTCGTCGACGTTCAGGACGCTCAACCGAGCGAGACGAAGGAGGCGATGGCCTACAGCAACTTCTCGCTGTCGCTCGCCTTCCCGCGTGACTCCACGCCGAAGTCGCTGCAGCTCGACCTGCCCAAAGGCCAGCTTGGCGTGCTCAGCGCCGCCGGGATCTGCCCGCTCAACACCTTCCTCGCCGACGGGTGCGCGTCAAGCACCCAGATCGGCAGCACGAGCGTCGTGGTGAAGACGACCGTCATCGGCAACATCACCGCGCCCGGCTCGATCTACCGGATCCCCGCGACCGGCACCGAGGTCGGTCGCCTCGGCATCGCGGTGCGGCCGCCCATCGGCGACAAGATGTTTCTCCAAGGCGAGATGCGCGTCCGCGATGACGGCAGCTACGGCATCCGCGCCCTCGTCCCGAACATGCCCAAGACCGCCAACCTCACGGTGATCCCGGGTCTCCCGCCGGTGCCACTCGACATCACCCTCGAGTCGATGCTCATGACGATGTACGGCCACATCGGTGGCAACGGCGCCGCCGGCTTCTTCTTCAACCCGGCCGAGTGCATCCCGGCAACGACGACCGTCTCGTCGACGGCCTACGACAACTCAGTCGACACCGACACCTTCGACTACACCCCGACGGCCTGTGGGGCTGCGCCGTTCGCGCCGTCGGTGGCGTTCCAGCCCAATCCGGCGCCAGCAAGTGCGCCCGCGGAGTTCTCGGTCGTCGTGAGCAATCCGTTTAACGGCACCGCGGCGAAGGTCCCCGCGCCGATCCGGTCGACGAAGCTGATCCTGCCCGCGGGCGTGCAGCTCACGGGCTCCACGAACGCCGACGGCACCCTTGCCGACTGCTCCGACGCGCAGTTCAGCTACGCCAACCTCGCTCCCGCCACGTGCCCGGCCGGCAGCAAGGTCGGAACGGTCGTGATGGACTCACCGCTCGTCGGCCCGGTGCCCGGAGACGTGTTCCTTGCACAGCCACAGGCTGGCCCGAACGACATTATCCGGCTCTTCGTCGTCGCCCAGCTCGGGCCTGAGGCCGACGCCGTGCGCGTGAAGCTCCTCGTGCGGGTGGAAATCGACCCCGAGACCGGGACGATGACCAACACCCTCGACAACCTTCCCGCCCAGCCGGTGAAGAGCTTCACGTTCACCTTCCGAGGCGGCAACACCCCAGGCACAAGGTCGCCTCGGCTCTGCGGCACCTTCCCCGGAAGTGCCGAACTCGTCTCGTACTCGTCGGCGTCGCCCGTGACCCGGACGAGCGACTACGTCGTGTCACAGAGCTGCCCGACGCCAGGCGCGTTCCGCCCCACCCTCGCGATGACGACGTCGCCGACGCAGGCCGGCGCCGCGACGACCGGGACCACCACCATCGCCTTGCCCGTCGGTGATGAGCCGATGGTGCAGACGAAGGTGTCGCTGCCGCCCGGCATGCTCGCCAACCTCGGGGGCGTGCCGCGCTGCACGCTCGCCCAGGCCGGGACGGGAACCTGTCCCGCCGGCGCGCAGGTCGGCACCGTCCGCAGCCTGGCCGGCCAGACGACCACCCCTGGAACCTTCAACGGGACCGTCTCGCTGACGGACGCGCCGGACGCCGATTCGGTCGCGGGACTCTTCATCAAGGTCCCCGTCCAGGTCGGGCCGATCTACGTCGACGACATCACGATTCAGGCGTCGCTCGTGCTGCGCCCGGACTACGGCGTCGACGTGATCAGCTCCATCCCGGAGACGATCCGCGGCCTGCAGCTCGACCAACAGGAACTCAAACTCACCTTCAACCGCGACAACTTCCTGACGAACCCACCGATCTGTGTGGGCAATACGGTCGACGGCACCTTCAAGTCCTCACTGGGGACGACCGCCACGGTGTCGACGCCGCTGAGCGTGACGGGCTGTGACGCGATGGAGTTCTCCCCCACACTCGCGTTCTCCGCGACCCCGGGCTCGGCGACGGCTGCGGCCGGCCTGACCACCACGGTCACGATGCCCCCGACGACCAGCGGGCATCCGCAGGCGCCAGCGAAGCAGATCGCGGTCACGCTTCCGGAGGGCGTCTCGCTGTCTCCGTCGGCCGGCGCTCGAGGCGACCTCGTGGGCTGCTCCGACGAGCAGTTCCACGCTGCCGATCTCGACGATCCAAGCTGCCCCAGCGGCTCGCAGGTGGGGACGACGACGATCCAGACCCCGTCGGTCGGGCAGCTCAGCGGCAAGGCCTACCTCGGCACCACCGTCCCCGGCCACCTCGCCCGCGTGATGATCGACGCCACCAGCGACTCGCTCGGCGCGAACGCTCGCGTGAAGCTGGTCGGCACGATCGACGTCGACGAGGCGACCCGTCGTACAACCGCGACGTTTGCGGGGTTGCCGCCCGTCGGGTTCACCGAGTTCTCGCTGGCGATGCGCGGCGGCGACGCCCCCGTCCTCGCGATGCCGCCGACGTGCGGGAGCGCCGCCGGCTCGGCCGTGATGACGCCCTACACGGGCGCCGCCGTCACCCGCACGGCGTCGCTGACGATCGACCAGGACTGCCCGCCCGAGCCAGCAGCGTTTGCTCCGACCGTCGAGCTCGCCACGTCGACCACGCAGGCCGGCGCCGATACCGCGCTCACGACGGTCGTCAAGGTGCCGTCCGGCCACCAGGCACTCTCCTCGCTCGACCTCACCATGCCGCGTGGCCTGCTTGGGCGGCTGACGGTCGTGCCGCTCTGCGCACTGGATCGTGCGGAGGCGGGGGCCTGCGGCGAGGAGTCGCTCGTTGGTTCCGTGACCGCCAGCGTCGGCGTCGCCTCGGCGCCGTTCAGGGTGAAGGGCCGCGTCTACATGACGGCCGGATCCGGCGACGCGATCGCCGGACTGGCGTTCGTACTGCCCGCGGTGGTCGGCCCGATCGACCTCGGCAACGTCGTAACGCTCTCCAAGCTGCGCATCGCCGGGCCGGATCTCCAGCTGAAGATCACGGCCGACACGATCCCGACGCAGGTCAAGGGCATTCCCCTGCGCATCGGCGAGCTTGCGATTGCGATCGACAAGCCTGGTGTGGTGCTGAACGCGTCGTCGTGCGACGCGCGGACGGCCACCGCGAGCTTTGGCTCGGCCGCCGGCGCGAGCGCCACGAGCACCGCCGGCTACCAGGCGACGGGCTGCGAGCGCCTCGACTGGAAGCCAACCATGCAGCTCGACTTCACCGGGACCCCGGCCGAGGTTGCCGTGAAGGGCCACCCGACGGTGACGACGGAGATCAAACAGGCGGAGGGCAACGGCAATTTGCGCGCCGCCGACGTCCTGCTGCCGGCCGACGCTGCGACCGACCTCAAGAACGTCAACGCGCGAGCATGCGTGAACCCTGAGACGGCGTCGGCGGGCGGTTGCCCAGCCAACGCGCAGGTGGGCTCCGCACAGATCATCACCTCGGCACTGCCTGAACCGATCGACGCTCCGATCTTCCTGGTGAAGGTCGCCGGGCAGACGCTGCCGGGCCTCATGCTGCGGGTCCGCGACCAGATCAGCTTCGATCAGCTCGGGACGACGAAGATCGACGCATCCGGGCGGATCCGCGTGCAATTCGACAACCTCCCGGATACGCCGATCTCAAGGATGTCGCTGGTGTTCGTGGGTGGCGCCGACGGCGTGATTCAGATCGGCAAGGACATCTGCGCCGCCGGCGCGAGCAACGCGACGCTCTCGGCGCAGCATGGCGCCCAGCAGCCGTTCGTCCTCCCGGTGCGCTGCAACGGCAAGACGTCGTCGTTCGGCTCGACGACCAGCCTCCCCGGCAGCGCGACGGGTGCGCTCACCGTCCGCCCGGATGGCAAGCAGCGTGGCTACACGCTGACCGTCAAGAATGCCGGCGGCGTGCGCCGAATCGTCCTGGGGATGCCGAAGGGCTTCAGCTACGCCAAAGGCGCGAAGGCTCGCAACGCGATCAAGGTGAAGCTCACCGGAGCCAAGGGCAAGGTGAAGGTGACCCGCACGATCAAGGGCCGCACGCTGACCGTCCGCATCGGCGCCGCGAAGGTGACGGGCGTCGTCGTAACCGCCCCCGCAAAGTCGACGAAGTTCACGTCGAAGTACGCCAAGAGTCTGCGCAAGAAGGCCAACCAGAAGAAGCTGCGGCCAACGCTCTCCATCCTCGACGACGCCGCCAAGCCATTCAAGCCGACCGCCTCGGTGAAGTTCACGCTGGCCAAGAAGCGGTAGTCGCAGGCAGCGATCCGGCGGCGCCAGGCCCGCGTGACCTGGCGCCGTCTTTCCGGTACGGTCGCTCGTCCGGAAAACGGTCCGTCTCGTGCTGAGGCGGCTCAACCTCTCAAGGTCTTTTGCGTCCCACCCTGCTCGCAGTCCGCTCCCTCTCAGCAGCCGTCGCCGCGTGTCTCGCCTTGGCAGGCTCGGCCGTGGCAGAGAGCTGGTCGGACGCCAAAACCCCGCCAGACCAGCCGACCGCGAACAGCACCGGCATGTACCACGTGTGGTCCTGCCGGACTCCCGCTGGTGCCACGGCGCCGGTCGACGGCTGGACTCCTGCTCCGGCGTCGACCTGCTCGAGCGGCGGGAAGTTCTGGCTGGCCGTCGGCAAGAACTCCGGTTCAGCGGCGTCCGAGCGCCGGATGACGTGGCAGCCGGCTCCAGGCTTGCGCGGCGTGAGCATGGAGCTGTGGCGCCATGCGATCGCGGCCTCGGCGCGCGGTATCTCGGTCCAACCCCCGGGGCAGGGTTACGTCCGGATCGAGGAGTGGCCATCCGTCGTGAACCCGGATGGCTTCTACCAAGTGGCGATCGAGGAGTACGAGTCGATTCTGTCGCGCAGCTTGCCGGGAGCAACGATCGGAAGTGACACCGCGGCTCGGGTCGCGGAGAACCGTCTCCTGATCGATCCGCTTGCGCCGGAGAATCAAGCGCAGGTCCCGCCGGTACAGATCGTCGCAGGCTGCGCAAACTGGGAGTTGCAGTACGACTGCCAAGCCCAGTATTCGATCTTTGCCGCAGACACCAGAATGCTTGACCCCACCGCCCCGACGACGAGCAGCCCCGGAGGCGCGCTCGCGGCGGCGCTTGGATCTGAGCGGCCAGCGCAGTCGGGTGCTGTGGGCTTCACTCTCCAGACATCCGACGTGGGATCGGGGGTGCTCAAGGCCGTGCTGGAAGTGGACGGGCGCGTCGTCACCACGACGTCCGCCGCTCCGGGGTCTGCCACCTGCGCCCCGACCGCCGCATCCGATGGTCTGCGCGGCTACGTCTTGCAGGTTCCGTGTCCGCTGACCGCCTCCATCGGCGGTTCCTGGGACACCACGGCGGTCGGGAACGGCATCCACGACGTGCGACTGGTCGTCGAGGACGCGGCCGGGCACACGGCGGTCGCCGCCACTGGCAAGGTGCTCGTGAACAACGTGGCGAAGTCACCAGTTCCCGGCCCGACCACGCCCGCCCCGCCGATCGCGGGCACCACACCGGCGATCGGCCCTGGTACGCCGGACGAAGTGCGCGGGGAGCCCAACGGATCAGCAGGCCCCGGCGCCGCGCCGACCGGCGACACGGCGCAGGTCACACTGACGTGGCCCGCCACGGCCCGAGCGGCTTCGACGAAGCCGTCGATCGTCCGGCGATGCCGCGCTGCGGGTTACGCGAAGCGGTATCCGTGGCGGTGCGTGGGTCGGCCGGCGGCCACCAGCCTGCAGAGGGCATGGTCGGCGACCACCACCGACAAACTCCGCGTGCGTCTGGAGACGCCTGGCGGCGCCCCGATCGCCGGCGCCCGCGTGCAGCTGAGATCTCAGCAGACGTCGGTCGGCGCCGCCTCCAAACCGCTCGATCCGGTGATCACCGGCGCCGACGGCACCGCCGAGGTGCTGATCACGCGTGGTGACGGGTCCCGCCGCTTCACCGCCAGCTGGTTCCCGCGTGTGTCCGACACGGTCGCCGGGGCGGAAGGTTCGGCGACGTTGGCCGTTGGGGCGTCGACGAGCTTCGTTGCCCCGCGGCGGGTTGGGCCGTCCGCCAGGGTGAAGTTCAGCGGGACGCTCCGCGGGCCCGCCGGGTCGCTCGGTGCCGTGCCGATCACGCTTCAAGTCTTCAACCAGGGACGTTGGAAGACGTTCGAGGCCGCGACCACCGACGCCTCCGGCAGGTGGGGCGTGGGCATCCAGTTCGCTCCGCGCCGCGGGACGTACCCGGTGCGCGTGAAGGTGGGCCAGAGCCCAACGTTCCCGTTCGTGCCCGGCGTCGCGGCGCAGTCGCGCGTTCGGGTCTCCTGACGCCAGTCGAGCGACCGGACCGCGCTCGATTGCGCAGCACCCGTTAAGCACTGCTCAGCTGTGTGACGGTCCGCACCTTTTTGGGGTAATTGTCGCTACCGTCTGGGGACGTCCCTCTCGCCCCTGTCCAGGGCGCCCCGTCCAAACGAGAGTTCTATGTCCCGAATCCTTCGCCGCGCCGGCCTTGCCGCTGCGCTGGCGCTCGCCGCAACTCTCGGCGGAGCCGCCGCCGATGCCTCCGCGAGTCCCGTTACCAGTGGCCGCAACAACTGGAACTGCAAACCCTCTGCGGCCCACCCCGAGCCCGTCGTGGTGCTGCACGGCTTTCTCGGCAACCAAGACAACGATCTTGGCGGCAGCCTGGGCGTCGCGCTCAAGAACAACGGGTACTGCGAGTTCGATCTGACGTACGGCCAGCCGGTGTCGTGGATCCCGGTCGGCGGCATTACCGACGTCGCTGCGTCGGCGCGCAAGATCGCCGCGTTCATCGACAAGGTCCGGGCTGCGACCGGCGCCGCGAAGGTCGGCGTCGTCGGGCACTCCGAAGGCGGCATGCTCGCGTCGTATATCCCCAAGATGCTCCCGGGGATGAACGCCAAGATCTCGAAGGTCGTCGGGATCGCAGCTGGCAACCACGGCACGTCGTTTGCCGGGGCCGTCTACCTTGCCGATTGGGCGAATGTGCGCCCACAGGTCGACTTCGTGCTGAAGGCGTTCGGCTGCAAAGCCTGCACGCAGCTGATCACCGACGCGCCGATGGTCCGCGCGCTGAACAACGGGCCGATTGCGCAGCCCGGAATCCAGTACACGATGATCGCATCTCGCAACGACAAGCTCGTGACGCCGCACGACACGGCCACGACGAAGGAGACGGCGTTCATCCGGGAGCCCGGCGTGCAGAACTTCTACGTGCAGGACGTCTGCCCGAAGAGCATCGTTGGCCACATTGCGATGGCGTGGGACGCCAGCGTGATCCGCCTGGCGCTCAACGCCTTCGACCCGGCCAATGCCGTGCCGGTGCGCTGCGACTACACCGTCCCCTTCTAGGCAACGCTGCGGCGCCCGCTTCACGTGGGTCGGCGCCGCGGTTGCGATACGGTCGCTCGTCTCGAAACGGTCCGTTGCCGGGCCGCCGGTAACGGACCTCGTCGTCGCTGCGCCTGCTGAAAGGGCCGATTTGCGCTCAACGCACCTCTTGTTCCAGACGCTGACCGTCACTGCGGTCGCGCTCTTCGTGTCGGCGCCGACGGGGAGCGCGGCCTCGGTCACTATCGCCCCGCCCGATCGGGTTACTCCAAGCACCCCGGGGATGTACCACGCCTGGTCGTGTGCCGGGCCGACTGGGGAATATGCGCCCATGGCCAGGGACGGGTGGACCTTTGAGCCGACGGTGCCGTGTGGCTTCGTCTACCCACTCGATCCATTCCCGTCCGGCCAGCCGGGGACGCTGACTTGGTCTCCGGCCCCGGGGTTGCGCGGCGTCAGTATCGAGTTGTGGCGGACCGCCTCGGCGGGCGCGCTCCTCTCAAGCGCGGTGCTCGAGACCAAAGTCGTGACGGGCCCCGTTCAGTCGACGACCTCCAAGACCTACGAGAAGCTGACGGGGAGCGACACGACCGGCATCCGGGACACCGCCATCGTCGGGACGCCACACGAGATGTGGGCGGCCAACAACCGACTGCTCATCGACCCGCTGCCGCCGGCCCACCAGCACGAGGTGCCACCGGTGCAGATCACGGGGTACTGCGACGGCCAGCCGTCGTATTGCAGCAGCCAGTATTCGATCAAGGCGGCGGACGCCCGGATGTTTGATGCCGCCGCGCCGACGTTTTCGAACGCGAGTGGCTCTTTGCTCACGTACATGGCGCCCTACGGCGGAGTGACTACCAACCAGCTGACCTACTCGCTCAACGCGGCCGATGTCGGGTCCGGAGTGCTGCGGTCCGTCGTCGAGGTCGACGGCAAGATCGCCACTGCGGAGAGAAGCCTGAGTGGGTCCGAATGCGCCCCGGCCCTCGGCGCGGACGGGCTTCGCTACTACCTCAGGCAGGTGCCGTGTTCCCTCACCTCGCAGTTGACCGGCCGATGGGATTCCCGGAGCGTGGTCGACGGGGTCCACACGATACGACTCCTGGTTGAAGATGCCGCTGGAAACAGCACGGTTGTTGCCACCGGGGACGTACTCGTGCGCAATACCACCCCGATCGAGTTCGGAGAGGGCAAGCCAGGCACGCCAAACGGATGGCTCGACCGGACCACGCGCGTCTCAGGAGACGCGGCGCAACTCACGGCCTGGTGGCCTGGCACCGCAGTGCAGCCATCGACGAAGCCTTCCGTGGTCAAGCGGTGCAAGTCGGCGTCGTACGCAAGGAAGCACCGGCTGCTCTGCCTTGGCCGCCCGGCGCAAAGCGCGCTACACCACGACTTCGACGCGAAATCCGAGGACACCATCTACGGCGAGTTGAAGACCCCGGACGGTCGTCCCGTCGAGAGCGCGAAACTCGACGTGACCTGGCAGCCCGATGCACTCGTGGCCCCAACCGCGCTGCGGCCGACAGGCACCGGACCCGGCGGCACATTCCGCATCGTCGTTCCGAGCGGCGCGAGCTCGGGCCGCGTCACCCTGAGCTGGCTGGCACGGATCGGCGATGCGGCGCCCGCTGCTCGTGCGAGTGTGACGGTCGCGGTTCCGGCTGCGACGTCGTTCAAGGCTCCCAGGCGGGTGCGTCCTTCCGCGAACGTCACCTTCAGTGGAGCGTTGCGGGGCCCCGCAGGCACGCTCGGCGACGTGCCGCTGACGCTCCAAGTCCGCAACCAGGGCCAGTGGAAGACGTTTGAGACGGCGACCTCTGACGACTCCGGCCGCTGGCGTACACGCCTGAAGTTCGCGGCGCGGCGCGGCACCTACCCGGTGCGGGTCAAAGTCGGCAAAAGCCGGTCGTTCCCCTTTGTCCCCGGTGTCGCCGCCGAGGCGCGCATCCTCGTGTCGTAGAACGACGAAGGGCGCCCCACGGGGCGCCCTTCAGAAGCGGGTCAGCGAGCCGGTCGCTCGCTAGCGCTCGCTCTACTCGTGGAAGTCGCCGTCGATCCAGTCCATCTTGGAGCGCAGGGAGGCGCCGACGGATTCGAGCTGGGTCTTGGACTGCTCTTCGCGGAGGCGGTCGAAGTTCTCGTTGCCGGCCTGGTATTCGGCGACGAACTCGCGGGCGAAGGTGCCGTCCTGGATCTCCGTGAGGATGTCCTTCATGCGGGCCTTGGTGCCGGCGTCGATGACGCGCGGGCCGCGGGTGAGGTCGCCGTACTCGGCCGTGTTGGAGATCGAGTACCGCATGCCTGCGAGCCCCTTCTCGTACATGAGGTCGACGATGAGCTTGAGCTCATGCAGGCACTCGAAGTAGGCCATCTCCGGGTTGTAGCCGGCCTCGACGAGGGTCTCGAAGCCCGCCTGGACGAGCGCTGAGGCGCCGCCGCAGAGCACGGCCTGCTCGCCGAAGAGATCGGTCTCGGTCTCTTCTTTGAAGGTCGTCTCGATGACGCCGCCGCGGGTGCAGCCGATGCCCTTGGCGTACGCCAGGGCCACGGCCTTGGCGGTACCGGTTGCGTCCTGGTGGATCGCGATGAGGCCGGGAACGCCGGAGCCCTCTTCGTACTGGCGGCGCACGAGGTGGCCGGGGCCCTTCGGGGCGGCGAGGGCGACGTCGACGAACGACGGCGGCGTGACCTGGTCGTAGAGGACCGAGAAGCCGTGGCCGAAGAGGAGCAGGTTGCCTTCGGCGAGGCCGTCAACGACGTCTGCCTCGTAGATCTCTTTGTGGCGCTCGTCCGGGACGAGCATCATCACGATGTCGCCGCGGGAGGCGGCATCGGCGGGCGACACGACCTCGAGGCCGTGGGACTTGGCCTGCTCAACGGACTTGGAGCCTTCGCGCAGGCCGACGATCACGTTGACGCCGCTGTCCTTGAGGTTGCGGGCGTGCGCGTGGCCCTGGCTGCCGTAGCCGATGATCGCGACGGTCTTGCCGTCGAGCTGCGCGAGATCCGCGTCGTCGTCGTAGAACATTCGCGCGAGTCTACGCGGGAGCGGCCTGCTCGCGCGTCGTGGCAGGTTTCCGAACCTCGTTCTGAAACGGGCGGCTGCGGACGGCAATGTCCGGTCCCATGTCCCGGATTTCTGCTGTTCGACACTCGCGCCCGCGAACCGGGCGCCTGACCCCGCCGAGTTCGCGCGTCGTCGCTGGCATGGGTGCTGCCGCAGTGGTTGCGGCCCTCGCGTTGCCCGTCTCGGCCGGAGCGGTCCTTCGCGCGTCTGATCAGTCGGTCCTGACGGGCTCGTCGAACTCGTACGTCGGCGGTTCGGCGTCGGTGGGAGACGTCAACGGCGACGGCCGCGGCGACCTCGCGGTGGCGCTCGTCGATCGCGACGAGGCTCGGCGCGGCAGGGTCTTTGTGGTGTTCGGTGGGGCAGGCGCGCCGCCAGCCACGTTGAACGACCTTGGCAGCCGTGGCTACACGGTGATCTCCGACGAGGAGATCGGCGTGCGCGCGGCAGGCGACTTCGACGGTGACGGCAAGGCCGACCTGCTGGTGGGATCCCCGAGCGGCCAGTACGTGGTCTACGGCAAGGCGGGGACGGCGAGCATCGATATGCAGGCCGACACCGCGCAGCTCACGCGCGTGGGTGCAGCCGGCAACAACGGCGCCCGTGCCACGGCGGCTGCCGGCGACTTCAATGGCGATGGCGCCGACGACCTGCTGGCCTCAACCAACCAGAACGTCACGACGATCGTCAACACGAACGCCGTGGTCTTCGGCGGCCCGCGGGTCGGCAGTCTTGACGCTGCCAGCGGCCCCCGCACACTCGGTTTCCCCGCGCGCCAAACGTGCAAGCCCGCGTTCCCGAGCTGGCTCTACTTCTGGTTGCAGGTCTGCGTGCGCAATCCGCGCCCGGTGACGCCCATCGGAGACTTCAACGGCGACGGCAACGCCGACCTGATCGTCGGTTCCCCAAGCCAGCTGGTGTTCGGCCGCGCCGGTAGCGGCGGGACGTATGACCCGTACAACCCGACGCCCGCCGGCAGCGGCATCCCGCTCTCCGGCCCGGTGGCGCCGGTCGAGGGCGTCCCGCTGCTCAGCGACGGCGACCTCGACGGCGATGGGAAGGCCGACCTCGTGCGCCCAAGCACCCAGCCGCTGCCGTCGGGCGCTCAGGTTGCCATCCGTGGGCAGGCCGGGCTGACGTCGTTGAACACCGCGACGCAGCCGACCATTCCCTACCCCGGCCCGCCGACCATCGAAGGTTTGCCCAGCGCCTCGCACACCTACTCCGAGCCCCTCGGCGACTTCGACGGCAATGGCACGCCCGACCGACTGGTCCCGTGGAACGGCTATGACGCCGACGTCCCCACCGGATCGACGACCCCGTCGCCCTACGCTGGCGCGATCCTCCTCGCCAGCGACCGCCCCGATCGCGTCGCACCGCAGCTCACGCCTCGGCAGGTCACCGAGCGTTCGTACTCCCTCGTGCTGCCTGACTCCAGAAACGTCGGGGCGAACTCGCGGATCCACGTCGCCGTCCAGGAGCCCGTGAAGATCGAACTCTCCTTCCGCAAAGTCGGCGGACTGATCGTCGGGACCGTCGTCCGTGACGTCGTTCGCAGCGCAGCCGTCCAGGGCGCCGAGATCCCATTCGACGGCACCGTGAACGGCACGCGGCTCGACGCTGGCGACTACCTCGTCGACGTGACGCCGATCGACGCCGCCGGCAACCGCGGAGAGACGCAAGATCTTCCATTCACGATCAAGCCCGGCACGACACCGGGCCCGACGACGCCCGGCCCGACGACGCCGGCGGTCGCGAAGACGCCGGTCGATCCGCTGAGCGGAGCTTGGAAGACCGTCAACCGTGCAGCCAAGCAGGCCAACGGCTCGGTCGTGCTGACGCCGGCGGTCGGCAACGTCGGCGGCCAGGTCTACTGGCCGACGCCGGTCGACCTGCGCAACTCGACCGTCGAGTTCGACCTGGAGATCTCCGGCGGCACCGGCGCGGGCGTTGGCATGACGCTCGCCTACACGCAGAAGCCGCCCGTCTTGCCGGTGGCACCCGGGACCGGGTCGACGCTCGGGTTCGGCGGAGCTAACCAGGCTGGCTTCGCGGTGGCGTTCGTCACGGCGCGGGCGAGCAGCCTGGATCCCGGCAGCAACTTCGTTGGCGTGACGCATGGCATTCGCCCGCAGGCCCGGCCAACGTCGATGACCTACGTGCAATCGGCCGACCCGGGCTACAGCCTGCGCGACCGCACGATTCACGTGAAGTCGACGGTCAGAGGCGGCAACGCGCTCACCGTCGAGGTCGACGGCAAGAAGCTCATCGACATCCCAGCCGGACCGTACGTCTCCTCGTGGCTCGGCGACACGTCGAGCATCTACAACACGGTCTACGCCGGAACGCATCTGCAGTTCACGGCGTCGACCGGGCCGGCGAACTTCCAGCAGCACCTCGTGAAGAACGTGTCCGTCACCTACGACTGACCCGCTCGGGCCACCTGAGCCTTCTGCGTGCCCTGCGCCTCGTAGCGTGGGGCACGCATTGCCGTTCCTTCGCACTGGCAGGTGACCACCAGGATCGCCATCGGCGTTGCCGCCTCGCCGGAGGTGCTCGACGAGCACACCCGGGAAACGGAGCTGCCCCCGCGCGCCGACCTTGGCTGCGGCCCGATCCGCTAGCCAACACCGTGCTGACGCTCTGCGGCCCGCGTGCGCGCGTGGGCCTTCTCGTTGAGCGGCGTGGCGCCCGGGTGCCCGCTGCCGGGCCACGGCGTTAGCAACAGCAGGAGCCGGGCATCGGTCTTGGCGACGACCTCATGCCGCTCGCCCGGATCGAACTCAAACAGCGTCCCGGCGCCCGCGAGAATTCGCTCCCCCGTGGCCGAGACGACCATCTCAATCTCGCCGGCGACGACGGTAATCCATGCGCGTTCGTGGACCTGATGGTCGGCGAGTTCGCCGCCAGCTTCGAGGGCGAGAACGATCGCTCGCCCGTCGTCGGTGGTCGTGAGAATCTGCGGCTGGCGCGGCGGCGCCGCCACCGTGGTGAGATCCCAGTGGTTCATCGATCGCTCCGTGGGTCTGCTCAGCCGTGACCATCTGCGGCAACGGCATGCGCTTCGACCGTACCCGCGGAGCGGCGCTGAATGGGGGCACTTTCGGTCTCCCCCGCCGCGCCGGGTAGCTTGCGGCGCGTGACCGAGCCCAAGCGCACCCCGTTTTACGTCGCGATGACGATGCTGTTCCTGACGGTGGCGCAGCTTGCCTTTGCGACCTTCAGCGGCAGCGACCTCCCGCAGTTCGAAGGCAAAGCCTTCGGTGCGCGACTGGTGTTCTACCCCGCGATGATGCTGAGCGTCCCGCTGGTCTGGGCGATCGTGGCTCGCCAGCGCGGCAACGACCCCACCATTCCATGGGCGGGCGTCGCGTTCATCATGGAGCCGTTTTTGGTGGACGTCACCGGCAACACGCTCAACCTCTACGACGCGATCCCGTGGTGGGACGACCTCAACCACTTCGTGAACTGGGGCTTCATGTGCTTCGGCATCGGGATCCTGCTGCGCCGCGCCAGTGGCGTCCCGGCGTGGGCGGTCGGCACGATGGTCGCCGGCTACGGCGCGATCCTCGCGATCGTCTGGGAGGTCGGCGAGTGGTACACGTTCATTCGCCACGGCAAAGAGCTCAATACCGCCTATGAAGACACGCTCTTTGATCAGGTGCTGGGCACCAGCGGCGCGACCGTCGCGGCGTTCCTGACGGTCTGGCTCATCAGGCGAGCGGCCGAGCAGGCACGCGCGGCACCGGTCGCGCCAGCCGCGACCTAGGCCTACGTTCGCGCTCGCCTGGAGCGAGTTCTAGACGTCGGCGGCCGCGACGTGCGTGCGGCCCGGGAAGCGCAGTGAGCCATCGAGCTGCTGCCACGGCTTGACCTCGCGCTCGAGCTCCTCCGTGAGCTCGTCGCGCTCCTCCGGGGAGATCGCGCTGATCAGCTTGGAGAAGTCTGGCGATAGGTCCAGGCGAGCGTCCCACCAGTCGTCGAACGACGCGTAGTTGAAGACCATGTCGACCTGCTCGACGACCGGGTCAAAGAAGCCGGTGTTGTCGAGCGTCTCGATGATTCGGGTGGGATCGGCCCAGGTGAACATGTGCGGGCCGGGGCGCGTGGGATCGCCAACGAGCCCACGGTCACGCAGGGCAGCGAGCGTGGCGCCCGTCCAGGGGTTGTCCTCATGGCTCGTCCACGCGGCGAGCGACACGCGCCCGCCGGGAGCCAACACGCGGCGCGTCTCTTGGAGCGCCGACGCAGGGTCAAGCAGGAGCATGTAGCCCCAGCGGCACAGGACGCGGTCGACGCTTGCCGTGTCGAATCGCAGCCCCTCCATGAAGAGTTCGCGAACCTCGATGTGCTCGCTGCCTTTGACGCGCTCGCGGAGGCGGTCCAACATCTTAGGAGCGGCGTCGCTCAGGATCACGGTGCCTTCGGCGCCGACCTTTGCCGCTGCCACCAGCCCGGTGTCTCCCAAGCCGGAGGCAAGTTCCAGCACTCGGCTGCCAGGAGCGATCTCGGCAAGCTCCACGAGGCGCGAGGCGACGGGCGAGGCCGCGCGATCGAACGCGAGCTGCTGGCGTGCCCAACCCTCGGCTGCCCGGTTCCAGCCCTTGACGAGGGCGGCCCGCTCATCCTGCGGCGGCATCGGCACTCAGCTCATCACGCTGGCGCGCGCAACCCGAGACGGTCCGTGACCTCACGGACCGAGGCGGCGCGGTTCATCGTGTAAAGGTGCAGGCCCGGGACGCCGTGCTCAAGCAGCTTCGCCGACAGCTCGACCGCCACATCGATGCCGAGCGCGCGCGTCGCGTCGGCATCGCCAGCGACGGCCTCCATGCGGGCGTTGAGCTCGTCGGGAATCGTCGACCCGTTCATCGCCGCCATACGGCGCGTGCCGGGAACGCTGACGAACGGCATGACGCCGGGGATCAGTGGCTTGTCGGAGCCAAGCTTCGCCAGCTCGTCGACGAGGCGGGCGTAATGGTCGGCGTCGAAGAAGAACTGCGTCATGCCGAAGTCGGCGAGCTGGAGCTTGGCCGCGAGCCGCTCGCGGTCGGCCTCGCGCGAGGGCGAGCGCGGGTGGAGCTCGGGGAACGCGGCGACGCCCACCGAGAAGTCGCCGATCTCGCGGATCAGCGCGATCAGCTCGTCGGCGTAGACGAAGTCGCCGGCGTCGCTGCCGTCCTCCGGCGGGTCGCCGGCAAGCGCCAGAATGTTTTGCACACCCGCATCGCGGTAGCTGGTGATCAGCTCAGCGAGTTCCTCTCGCGTGTGGCCGATGCACGTGAGGTGCGGCATGGTCGGGAAGCTGTGCTGGGCGTTGAGCCCGTTCACCAGCTCCTCCGTCTGGGAGCGCGTACTGCCGAGGGCGCCGTACGTCACCGAGGCGAAGCTCGGCTCGAGCGACGCGAGGTCGTCAAAGGCGGCGGTAAACGCGGCCTGGCCGTCGTCGGTCTTCGGGGGGAAGAACTCGAACGACAGCGTGGTGCCGCTACGCAGGAGATCGTCGATGCGCTGCATTGCCGACCAGCGTACCGGGCCGGGTGCTGCGGCGCCTAGGGTCGGCGCCTACGTGAGGTCTTGCCGGCGCAGCTTGCCGGTAGGCGTGCGCGGGAGCGACTCGACGGCCGTGATCCTCTTCGGCACCGCATAGGGCGGCAGGACCTCGCGCAGGGCTGCCCGCAGCGAGCCAAGGTCGAGCGCGTGGCCGGGCTCCAGGACGACGCGGGCCTCGACCCGCTCCCCCCATTGGGGGTCCGGGACACCGACGGCGGCGGCGTCGACGATCCCAGGCTGCGCGACGAGCTGGGCCTCGACCTCCGTCGGCGCGACATTCTCGCCGCCCGTCACGATGGTCTCGGCCAGGCGACCGACCACGGTGAACCGGCCCCCCGGCAGACGGCGACCGCGGTCGCCGGTCGCGAGCCAGCCGCCTGCGCCTGCCGCGCCCGTCGCGAGCGTCGGACCTCGCACGAGGATCTCGTCGGCGGCGCCGTCCGGGAGCGCCGTGCCAACCTCTCCGCGCAGGGCGACGCGGGTGCAGAACAGCGGCGCCCCCGCGGTGAAGACCTGGGAGCACGCCTCGCTCAGGCCATAGGTGGCGGCAACGGTGATCCCCGCCTGCGCCGCACGCGTCAGCAACGCTGGTGGGATCGGTGCCCCGCCGAGCAGCACAAGCCGCAGGTTCGGTGGGTGGCGCAGACCCGCGTCGAGGAGACGGGACAGGGTCGTCGGGACCATCGAGGTGATCGTGGCCTCGCCGGCGCTGAGCAGCCCGAGCTGCTCGTCGGCGTCGAACGTGGGCCGCGCGACGGCCGTCGTTGCGCCGATGGCCGATCGTGCCAACACCGTGAGGCCGCCCACGTGGGAGACGGGCATCGCCGAGAGCCAGCGCTCGGTCGGTGGCTGGCCGAGCGCGGCGGCCGAGCCGATCGCGTTCCACAGCAGCGCCCCTCGGGACAGGTGGACGGGCGTCCCCGGACCGGTCGTGCCGGATGTCGTAATCCTCACGGCAGGCGTAGCCGCGTCGGCGCCTGAGCCCGCGATCGGGCGGCCGGGAGCGGTGGCCAACGCGGCGGGTGTCACGTCGGCCGGAGGGTCGCCGTCCGGCCACACTGCGGTGGCCGAGTCGACCCGGGCCACGCACGTGGCCGTCCGCTCGGCGCGCTGGGCATCCGGCAGCCGCAGATCCTCGGGAACCGCGACGAGCCCGGCGATCAGGCAGGCATGCAACGCGATCGCAAACGACGCCCCGGCGGGCAGGGCGATGGCCACCTCGTCGCCGGGCCGCAGCGCCGCGAACTCCGTCTCGGCGACCGCTCGGGCAGCCCATGCGAGCTGTGCGTTCGTCAGGGCGCCGGCCCGGGTGTCGACGGCGATCCGCTCCGGATGGAGCCGGGCCGCGCGGTCGATCCACGCTTCGAAGCTGCCGGGGGCGGTCATCGACGCTCAGCGTACGACCCCGGCGCGTCGGGCCGCCCCAGAGGGCGCGCCGTGGATAGCCTGCGGCCATGGCCGTCACCTGGACCTCAGCCGCTGACTTCACCGACATTCGCTACGAGCTCAGCGGAGACGGGATCGCAAAGATCACGATCGACCGCCCGGAGAAGCGCAACGCGTTTCGCCCGCAGACGGTCATCGAGCTGACGAAGGCGTTCGAACTCGCCCGCGAGGACACGTCGGTCGGCGTGATCATTCTCACCGGCGAGGGCTCACTCGCCTTCTGCTCCGGCGGCGACCAGTCCGTCCGCGGCGACGCCGGCTACCTGCAGGACCCCGACAACCCCGAGCGCACGCCGGGCGGCGCGTCGGTCGGCCGGTTCCACATCACGGATCTCCACATGCAGATCCGTCGCCTGCCCAAGCCCGTCGTGGCGATGGTCGCCGGATTCGCGATCGGCGGCGGCCACGTGCTGCACATCGTGTGCGACCTCACGATCGCCGCCGACAATGCCCGCTTCGGCCAGACCGGCCCGGAGGTCGGCAGCTTCGACGGCGGCTTCGGCGCCTCTCTGTTGGCCCGCCAAA
The DNA here is from genome assembly GCA_032119795.1 of Solirubrobacteraceae bacterium. Taxonomy (GTDB): domain Bacteria; phylum Actinomycetota; class Thermoleophilia; order Solirubrobacterales; family Solirubrobacteraceae; genus JAGIBJ01. The sequence continues at coordinate 24,199 of JAUMFO010000048.1, read as the reverse complement.
TCGGGCAGAAGCGCGCCAAAGAGGTCTGGTTCATGTGCCGCCAGTACGACGCGCGCACGGCCCTGGACTGGGGGCTCGTCAACCAGGTCGTGCCGGTCGAGCAGCTTGAGGAGGAGACCGTCGCCTGGTGCCACCGCATGCTCGAGCTCTCCCCCTTCGCGCTGCGCCTGCTGAAGGCCAGCTTCAACGCCGAGGAAGACGGGCTCGCCGGCATCCAGCAGCTCGCCCACGACGCCAACCTCCTCTTCTACGGCAGCGAGGAAGCCCGCGAGGGCCGTGAGGCGTACAAGGAGAAGCGCAAGCCCGACTTCGCGCGTTTCCCCCACCGCGCCTAGCCCGCCCGCCGCTCACCGCTCTCGACTGACAACATCACGCCGATGCCGCCTGCCCTCCGCACCTGGATTCTCGCCGCGCGCCTGCGCACGCTGCCGGCCGCTGCGGCGCCCGTACTCGTCGGCACGTCGGTGGCGATCTCGGTCGACGTGTTCGACTTCCTGCGGTTCTTCTGCGCGCTCATGGGCGCGTTGTTCATCCAGATCGGCACGAACCTCGCCAACGACTACTCCGACGCGCGCCGCGGCGCCGACACCGACGACCGCCTCGGCCCCGTCCGTGTGACGGCTGGTGGCTTGGTCCCGCCCCAGCACGTGCTCTACGCCGTCTGGATCAGCTTCGGGATCGCGTCGGCATTCGGCGCCTACCTCATCGCGGTCGCCGGCTGGCAGCTGCTCGTGATCGGCGTCGCCTCGATCATCGCCGGCGTCCTCTACACCGGTGGACCGCGGCCGTACGGCTACGCCGGGCTCGGCGAGATCTTCGTGTTCTTGTTCTTTGGCGTCGTGGCCGTCGCCGGCTCGGCCTTCGTGCAGCTGGAGGAGTGGTCGACGGTCGCGATTCTGGCGTCGATCCCCGTCGGCGCGCTGGCCTCCGCGGTGCTCGTGGTGAACAACGTTCGAGACCGCGAGACCGACGAGCGCGTCGGCAAACGCACCCTCGCGGTTCGCTTGGGACCTGAGCGGGGCCGCGACTTCTACACCGCGACGTTGATCGTCGCCTACGCGGCGGTGCTTCCCGTCGCGATCGCGCATGAGTCGGCCTGGCCGCTGCTGGCGTGGCTCTCGGCCCCGCTCGCGCTGAGGATGAGCAACGTCGTGCGCCAGCACCATGACGGCCCGACGCTCAACGGCGCGCTCGCCGGCACCGCCCAGCTAGAGCTGGTCTTCTGCGTGCTGCTGGCCGCTGGCCTGCTGATCTAGCCGACGCAGGTCGCGGCGATGGTCTGCGCGTTCTCCTCCCGTCGAGCACGACGCTGATGGCGTTTCGACTCGATATCCGCGAGCAGGTCGTCGGCCTCCGAACTCCGCTCCCGACAAGCTGGGGGGTGCTCGACCGCCGGACGCTGTTTCTCGTCGAGCTTCATGGCAGTGAGGGACCGGTCGGGCGCGGCGAAGCCGCGCCCCTCGAGGCCTACGACGGCATCTCCGACGACGCGTGCCGCGCTGCGCTGCAGGCGCTGGCTGCGGAGTTGGCCGACGTCGACGAGTCCGAGCAGGGGCACGTCATCCTCGACCGTCTCACCGCCGTGACGCCCATTCAGCAGGCGCTGGCGGCGGTGGATCTGGCGATGTGGGACCGCGGCGCGCGGCGCACTGGCCAGCCCGTTGCTGAGCTGCTCGCCAGCGACGTGTTGGGCTCGATCGCCGTGCACCGGACGATCGGTGGCGTGAGTTCGGCGGAGGCCGGGGCGATCGCTACCGATGCCGCAGCGGATGGGTTCACGGCGTTCAAGGTGAAGGTCGGCCTGGGACTCGACGACGATCTCGCTCGCGTCGCCGCCGTGCGCGCTGGCGCTGGCCCGGACGTGCGGATCAAGGTCGACGCCAACGGCGCGTGGTCGGTCCCCGAGGCGTTGGAGGCGATCGAGCGGCTCGTCGCCCGCCCGCTGTCGGTCGCGGCGGTCGAGGAGCCGGTGTCTGGCGGAGACGCCTGGCCGCATCTGCGCGCGGCCCTGAACGCTGCATGCGTCGAGGTTGAGCTGACGATCGACGAGACCGCCGACCGCGAGCCCGGCGCAATCACTCGCGGCCCTGACGTCGTCGAACTCAAACTTGCGCGTACCGGTGGCATCGGCCCGCTGCTCGTGAAGGCGACGCTGGCCCGCGTCGCGGGCGTGCAGGTCGCGCTGGCCTCCACGTTCGACGGGCCGCTCGGGATCGCGGCCGCCATCCATGCTGCGGCAGCGCTGAATATCGAGCGTCCGCTGGGCTTGGCGACCCTCGAGGCACTGGATCTGGACGACGCCCCCGAACTCGCCGAGCTGGCCGGGCGACTCGAGCCCGTCGACGGGCGCATTGCCGTGCCGGCAGGGCCAGGCCTGCTCTAGCGGCGGTCAGGCGACGCGGTGGTCGTCGTCGCGCAGGGCGTCGGTGAAGCGCCTGGGCACGCGAGCGGCCGCATCGTCGTCTTCCCAGAGGGTGATCACCACGAGCCGGCCGTCTTCCGCGCGGCAGACGAAGATCAGGCCCGGCAGCTCACGGTCGCGGACGAGCACCTCGCCCTTCGGGCCCGCTTCGACGCGGCCGGCGTCGTAGCCGCGCGAGACGCGGACCGCGATCTCGGTCCGAGCGTCGAGCGTCCCGCGGACGCGTTGGCGGTACCGGTCGACCGCGTGATTGGTGACGTCGACCAGCATGCCTCAGCGCAAGAGTAGGCGCTCGAGTTCGGCCGCTACCGCTTGCGGAGCCTCCAGCGGGAGTTGGTGCCCGGCGCCTGGGACGACCACGTGCTCGGCGCCGGGGATCTCCGATGCCAGTCGCGCCCCGATCGCCGTGAACTTCTCGTCGCGCTCACCCGTCAGCACCAGTACGGGCATCGTCAGCGCCGAGAGCCCCCTCCAAAGCGAGCCCATCTTGCCCGTCCCGGCGCCGCGCAGCGAGGCCGCGAGTCCAGCCGCGTCGTTCCTCAGACGGTCCGCGTGTGCGGCCGCGGCCACGTCCGGGTCTTGGCCAGCAAAGAGCGTTCCGCTCCCCCACTCCGCAGCAAATGCCTCGATCCCTTCGCGCTCGATCTGCGCAGCAAGCGTGTCGTCGGCAGCGATCCGTTCGGCACGCTCGCGTTCGTCCTCGATGCCCGCGGTCGTCGAGATGAGCGCGAGGTGCGTCAGTCGCCCAGGGGAGGCGAGCGCGGCGAGCATCGCAGCGCGGCCGCCCATGGAGTAGCCGCCAAGCGCGAGTTCGGTGCCTCCGCTGACGGCCGCCATGGCGTCGGCAGCCATCGCCGGCAGCAGAATCGGCCGAGTCGCCGACGCGGCGCCGTGGCCACGCTGGTCCGGCGTGAGCACCTGGCGGTCGCCGAGCTCTAGCGCGTCGCGGACGCGATCCCACGACGCACCGGTCTGCGTAAAGCCATGGAGGAGGACGAGTGGCGCGGGCACGAGCCGTCATGATGAGGGACGGCTGCCGAGGTTGCTCCGCTCGCCCGGCCGACCCCACTCCACCATGCCTGCTCCCCCCTCGCACCTCCCCCTGCTCGCCGCGCTCGTCGACGAGCTGGGGCGCAGCGGAGTGCGCCATGCCGTCCTCTGCCCAGGCTCTCGGAACGCGCCGATCCTGCTGGCGCTCAACGCCGACCCACGGATCACGTGCTGGTCGGTCGTCGACGAGCGCTCCGCCGGCTTCTTCGCGCTGGGGATCGCCAAAGCGACAGGCGTGGCCGCGGCCGTCTGCGTCACGTCGGGCACCGCCCTCAGCAACCTGTTGCCCGCTGCGACGGAGGCCCACGAGGCCGGGGTACCGTTGCTCGTGTTGAGCGCCGACCGCCCAGCCGAGCTGCGCGACGTCGGCGCCGGCCAGACCATCGACCAACTCCGCGCCCTCGACCACGTGGCCCGCTGGGTCGTCGAGCCCGACCTCGGCGAGGCGACGCAGGAGCGCGAGCGCTGGATCCGAGCGACGGCGTGCCGCGCGGTGATCGCGACGACCGGCCCGGGGCGGGCCGGAGCCGTGCAGCTCAACCTGCCGATGCGCGAGCCGTTGACGGCCCCGGGGACGCACACGCCGATCACGGGTGGCCGCGCCGATGGCGCGCCGTGGCTCGCCGTGCAACGTCCCAGGAGCGTCGATGCCCACGAGATCGCCGCGCTGGCGGCGCATTGCATGCGAGCCGGCCGCGGCGTGATCGTTGCCGGGAGGTGCGAGCGCTCTCCGGAGCTGGCCGCGCTGCTCCCCCGCCTAGCGTCGACGCTCGGCTGGCCGCTCCTCGCCGACCCGATGAGCGGCGCCCGTCGCGGCCCCCATGCCATCGCCGCCTACGACCTCTTCCTCGACGCGCCGGCTGGAGAGGCACTCGTCCCTGATCTCGTCCTGCGAGTCGGTGATCTGCCGGTGTCCAAACCCCTCAGGGCGTGGCTCTCCACGACCGCCGCGGGCGCGCCCCAGATGATGCTCACTCCCGAGGCGATCTGGGCCGACCCGGGATCCTCGGCGTCGACGTGGCTCGACGCCGACGCAGGGCGCGCGATCCGCGCGTTGAATACGGCGGTCAGCGCTGCGCGCGAAGGCGTGTCGGACTCCATCGACGGCCTGGCCGAGCCCGGCTGGCGTGATCGCTGGCACGCCGCGGAGTCGGCGGCGCTCGCCGCACCTCGAGCGCAACGCGTCCTCGGCGCAGCTGGCGACGAACCGTTGACGGAGGCACTGGTCGCCCGCACGATCGCGTCTGTGCTCGACTCGGCCGCCACCCTCGTGGTCGGCCCCTCACTGGCCATCCGGCTGCTCGAGCGCTGGGCGGCCGCGACCGACGGCCCACCTCGCGTCCTCAGCAACCGTGGAGCCAACGGCATCGACGGCGTCGTCTCGACGGCGTTCGGCGCTGCTGCCACGGGGAGTGGCCGCGTCGTCGCCTACATGGGCGACCTCACGCTCCTCTACGACCAGGGCGGCCTCGCGGGCTCGTCGCGCCTTGGATTGCCGGTCCAGTTCGTCGTGGTGAACAACGACGGCGGCCGGATCTTCGACCGGCTCCCCGTCGCCGACAACGCCGGCGATGCCTTTGAGCCGCTGATCGCGACGCCCCACGGCCTCGATCTCAGGCATCTTGCCGCGCTCCACCGGCTCGAGCACCTCACGCCGTCGACCGTCGACGATCTGGCGGCAGCGCTGGCGCTTCCAGCCGACCGGGCCCGCCTCATCGAGGTGCGCGTCGGCGGCGCAGCGCGCTAGCCGACGCCGCCCGCAGCGGCCATCCGCACCGTCGCGGATTGCTAGCCTGGCGCGGTGACTCAGCTCCGTAACCGCCGCTTCTCGAGCGCCCATGTGATGGCCGGGCTCGCGCTCTTCATCTCGCTCGGCGGCACGTCGTACGCCGTCGCGACGCTCCCGAAGAACTCGGTTGGTAGCGCGCAGGTGAAGAACGGCTCGCTGACGGCGAACGACCTCGCCAAGGGGGTCCTGACCGCCGGTCCGCAGGGGCCGTCCGGCGCGCGCGGTCCGCGAGGCGCTGAGGGTGCGTCAGGCGCCGGGCAGCCGGTCGCCCTTGTCTCCGCGCTTCCCGTCTCCCCAGCCGACGGCGAGACCGTCTACTTCCAGAGCGCCCCGATGGCGACCGCCGGGGTCGTCTGGCATCTGCGGTACCGGTCGACCGCGACGGGCCCCTACAAGTGGGAGTTCGTCGGCGGCTCCGACCTCGAAGCAACATCCGGGAATACCGGCACCAGCGCGACGACGTATTTGACGGGCAACATCGGCCCGGTGATCCCGCTGCCGCTCGCTGGCCAGTACGACGCGGAGTTCTCGTCCCGGATGTACCACGCAACCAACAGTGCCCCGGGCGCTGCCTACGCTGCGGTCGGCGATGGGCAAGGCGAGTTCCCCAACGCCCGCATCGACCTCTACCAAGGGTTGCAGGGCAGCATCACGACCTTGGTGGCGACCACCGTCACCGGGCACGTGCGCCTGACGAGGGGCACGCCTGGCATTATCGACCTTCGCCTCTACAGCGAGGGCGGCGACGTTGACGCCGACTTCCGCGACCTACGAGTCCGGCCGGTCCGCGTCGGCTGACGGCCTACGCACCGGTCGCTGGCCCCGCGCCGGTCGCGCCTGCAGCATGGTCTGATCGGTCCGCCCCGATACGAAGCGTTGGTACCCTGCGCCGGTGCCTCGCCCGAATCTCTCTCGCCTCACCAGCGCCCACGCGATCGCGCTGCTTGCGCTGTTCATCTCGCTTGGTGGCACCTCCTACGCCGTCACCAAACTGCCGAAGAACTCCGTTGCGAGCTTGCAGGTCAAGGACGGCTCGCTGACGGCAAAGGATCTGGCGTCCGGGGTGTTTGCGTCGGCCGCGCCAGGGCCGCGAGGCCCCCGCGGCGCCGACGGAGCGGCAGGACCCGCCGGTCTCGTCGGTCCCGCCGGAGCGAGCGGTTCACTCGCCCCTTGGCGGTTCGCCAAGGCAGACAAGGTCAACCTCTCACCCAACGTCTGGGAGTTCATGACGGTGCTGCGGATCCGAAACGTCCCAGCGGGCACCTATCGCGTGGAGTTTGCCGGCTATGCCGAACTCGCCAATGGGCCCGAGTACGGCATGCAGGTGTGGTGCCAGACGGTGACCGAGCCAGCGGGGCGCAATGGCGACCCGACGGTGGTGTCGCAGATGTCTGGCACGGTTGGCGAGGGAGGCGGTTCGGTGAAGCCGCCGACTCAGGCCTGGGACAGCACCAGCTCCCATGCCCTCGCCGATCTCGTGCCACTCACGCGCACCGAGGCGTTCGACGTGTCGGTGCGTTGCAGCCATGAGAACAACATCGCCGCTGGCACATCAGCGACGGTCCAGCACGCGAAGCTGGCGGTGCTCCCCTCTGGCGAGGTCACGAACGTCCCCCAGTAGTCGCGCCGTGGCGGATTGGTAGGATCGCGCGGGTGTCCAGCCCGAAAAGCCGCCGTCTCACCAGCGCCCATGGCATCGCACTGGTCGCGCTCTTTGTCTCGCTCGGCGGCACGTCGTACGCCGTCGCGACGCTCCCGAAAAACTCGGTTGGCAGCGCGCAAGTCAAAAACGGCTCACTGACGACAAAGGACCTGGCCAAGGGGGTCGTCACGCCTGGGCCGCAAGGCCCGTCGGGGCCCCGAGGCCCACGCGGCACCGAGGGCCCAGCCGGCGCTCCGCGGCCTCCAATCGTGCAGCGGTTGCCCACCTCGCCGGTGGATGGCGATGAGATCTACCTCGACGTCGACGCCACTGGCGCCTACGGCGGGCCCTACCTCTGGCACCTCCGGTACGACGCGTCACTGTCCTCTGCGAAGTGGCGGGTACTCAAGGGTGAGACGCTCTGGCGGGGCAGCACCGCCGGGTTTGGGACGACCAGCACGACGTGGACCAATTCGGGGGCTCCGAGGATCACTCCGCCGGCGCCGGGCATCTACCGTTGGGAAGCGCGCATCAGCGGGCAATCGGGCGGCGCCGCGGGTGGCCAGTTCCTCGGCTTGATCAGTGCGCCAGCGACCCCGGCTGAAGGCTTCGGGTACGCATTCGTATCGGCGGACGGCGGATACGATCGAAGCTGGAACCTTCTGGGTCCCGCGAACGAAACCCAGCCGGTGACGGCCGAACGGACGGTCTCGTACGCGGTGTCGGAGCCGGGCATGGAGTTTGGCCCAACCGCGATCTACCTGATGGCCACTCCGCTGCGGCTGGGCTGAGTTAGATCGTCACGCGTTCACGCCAGTCCGCCGCCGTGCCGCGGTAGACGGCGTTGACCTCGCCGACGCGCCCGCGGATGTCTCCGTCGTACGAGAGCCCGATCGCCGTTGCCACGCCGGCCGAGCCGACGTTCTCCGGCTGAAGCCGTGCCAGCACGACCGGGGAGCCGTGCACCTCGTGCGCCTCACCACGCAGAGCGAGGCCGATCTCGGTGCCGTAGCCCTGGCGCCAGGCGCCAGAGGCGACCCACCAGCCGAGCTCGTGCTCCTCAGGGTCGAGGTCTGGGATCCCGGCGCCTGCAGGGCAAGACGCAGCCATCGCGATCGCCACGTTGTCGGCGTTGCGGATGGCTATCCGCCAGCCGTAGCCGACCGTGTCCCAGTTGGCCTGTTGGCCGGCGGCCACCGTCGCAATCTTCTCGTCGTCCCAGGGCTCGCCAGTTCCGATGTACCGCATCACTTCGGAATCGGAGGTCAGCTGGGCGATCGCCTCGTAACGCTGAGCCGGCCAGGGGACGAGGGTCAGCCGGTCGGTCTCAAGCACGCTCATGCTCCAGAACGTATCGAGGCGCCGCGGGAGACCGCGGCGCCGTTCAGCCGTTTGGACGCAGGGCGCTGAGGACGGCTTGGAGCTTGACCTCAGTCTCGGCGAGCTCGGAGGACGGATCAGACGCACCGACGACACCGACGCCCGCGAACAACCGCGCGACGTCGCCGCGAAGCACGCCGCTGCGCAGACCGACGAACAGCTCGCCATCGCCCGCGCGGTCGACCCAGCCAAGCGGGCCGGCGTACCAGCCGCGGTCGATGCCTTCCAGGCCCGGGATCGCGCGCAGAGCCGTCTCGTTGGGCTCGCCTCCGACGGCTGGCGTCGGGTGCATCGACCCGATCAGATCCAGGAGGCCGGCGCGGCCGTCGAGCTGGGCGCGGATCGGCGTTGCGAGGTGGTGCACGTTGGCGACGGTCGCGATCTGCGGCTCGTCGGGGGCCGTCACCCAGAGGGCGTGGGGCTTGAGCGTCCGCACGATCCGGTCGACCACCAGCTGGTGCTCTTGACGGTCCTTCGGCGACTTCAGCAGCTGCGCTGCGAGGTGCTCGTCGACGGACGGATCGTCGCTGCGGCGCGTCGTCCCGGCGAGGGCGACGGTCTCCACGCGCTGGCCGGCCCGGCGGACGAGGAGTTCGGGGCTCGCGCCGATCATGGCGCCGTCGCCGCGACCGAAGCCGAAGACGAAGCAGGCCGGGAAGCGCTGGCCAAGGCGCGCCAGGACGTCGGGGACGTCCCACGGCTGCTGGGAGCGCACCTCGATCTCACGGGCCAAGACGATCTTGCTGAAGGCGCCGTCTCCGATCATCTGCACCGCGCGCTCGACGGCCCCGGTGAAGTGGTCGGCGGCCAGGACGGAGCGCACGTCTGGCGCGGTGAGGAATGGGTCCGCTGGGGCCGGAGGCGCCGGGACGAGCAGCGCGGTCGCCAGTTGAGCTTCGGCAAGGGCCTCGATCGGCTCGTCTCCGGGTGAGACGACGACGGTGACGGTGAGCGCGGCCACGCCATCGCACACGGCCACGGTGACGGACGGGACGATCATGTCGCCGGCACCGAAGCCGTCCCAGGTGGAGCCGGTGCCTCCGCCGGGCGAGAATGCCGCGCCACCGATGAGGATCAGGCCGGCGCCGGGGATGCCGCCGGCGGGATCTGCCGCAGCGGTGCGGCCCAGCTGGTGCCAGCGCTCGGCGAGCGCGCGAAAGCGTTGGCCTGGCTGCGCGCCAACCGGGATCGTGGTGGCGGCGCCCAGGGCGAGGATGCCGCGTCCGCCGCGGTCGGGCTGCTCGATCAGCGCCCACGGCGCCCCGGCAAGGCTGGCGCCGCGGAGGAGATCGCCAAGTGAGTCGGGGACCGGGACGCGGGCGGTGGCGGACACGAGGACGCCGTCGCCTTTGCGGCGAGAGGCAGCGCGCTGGACGCGCTGGCGGAGCCGGTCAAGCGCAGGGGTGTCGAGCGCCAGTGGGCGGTCGGGGCGGTGGGTCAGGAGCTCGCCACTCATCTACTCGAACCTACGCGATCAGGGCCCCTGTGGGATTGCTCGCGCGGGGCGTCCAAGGCTCCGAGTGACCAACCCCTCACGCCGCCACTACGACCGCGGGGCCGACCGCGCCGAAAGCGCCGCCGACCCCGCTGGCCAAACTCACTCGCCTACGGCGAGATCAGGTCTCGTCGCGGCCTCGGGAGATCGCAATCTGGCCGGTGCGCATCATCTCGATGAGGCCGAACGGGAGGAGCATCTCCTCGAGGGCCTCGATCTTGTCCGGGGTGCCCGTGACTTCGATGATGAGCGAGCGCTTCGTGATGTCGACGACTTTGCCGCGGAAGACGTTGCAGATCTGCAGCACCTCGGCGCGGCCGCTGCCGTTCTCGACGCCAACCTTGAACAGCGCCATCTCGCGGGCCACCGTGTCTTCGGGCTCCAGATCGCGGATCTTCAGGACGTTCACCAGCTTGTGCAGCTGCTTGGTGACCTGGTCGATCGGGTGCGTTGCCCCGTCGATCGTGATCGTGATGCGCGACTTCTTTTCGTCGTCGGTCGGGCCGACGCTCAGCGAATCGATGTTGAACCCGCGGCGAGCGAACAGGCCGGAGATGCGCACGAGCACACCAGGTCGGTTCTGCACGACCAGCGAGAGCACGTGCTTGCGGCCGGTGCGAGCGCCGGCCGCGGCGGCCTGCAGATCGGCGAGGCTGATGACTTCTTTGGTTCCGGGATCACCCATGATCTCAGTCCTCCGCTAGCCGACCATGTCCCGGGCGGCTGCACCGGGGGCGATCATCGGGTACACGTTCTCTTCGCGTGCGACGCGAACGTCGATCAACACGGGGCCCTCGGTGGCGAACGCTGCACGCAGGTCCTCCAGGAGGGTCTCCTTCTTCTCCAGGCGCACGCCCGTCCACCCGTAGGCGTCGGCGAGCTTGTTCCAGTCCGGGACGGGAGCCTGCTCGGGGCGCATGTCGACGTGGGAGTAGCGCTTGTCCCAGAAGAGCTCCTGCCATTGGCGCACCATGCCGAGGTAGCCGTTGTTGATGATGACCACCTTGACCGGGAGGCCTTCCTGGGTGGCGGTCGCCATCTCCTGGATGTTCATCTGGATCGAGCCGTCGCCGGTCACGCAGATGACGAGGTCATCGGGGTTGCCGACCTGGGCGCCGATGGCGGCCGGCAAGCCGAAGCCCATCGTGCCGAGGCCACCGGAGTTGATCCACTTGCGCGGCTCCGCGAAGTGGTACCGCTGGGCCGTCCACATCTGGTGCTGGCCGACGTCCGACGTGACGATCGCGTTGCCACCGGAGGCCTCGTAGACCGACTCGATCGCGAACGGCGCCTTGATCTCGGAGTCGTCGGACTTCTCGTACGTCAGCGGGTATTCGGCCTGCCACGCGTGGATGCGCTCCCACCACTCGTCGAGGCGGGCCCGGTCGGCGTCCAGCGACACGTACTCGGGGATGAGCTTGGCGAGGACCTGCTTGGCGTCGCCCACGATCGGGATGTGCGCCGGCACGTTCTTGCCGATCTCGGCCGGGTCGATGTCGAGGTGGATGAACTTGGCGTTGGGGGCGAACTCGCTGAGCTTGCCGGTGATGCGGTCGTCGAACCGGGCACCGATCGAGAAGACCAAATCGGCCTCATCCATCGTGTAGTTCGCCGTGCGGGTGCCGTGCATGCCGGGCATGCCGATCCACTGGTCGTGCGGCGCTGGGAACGTCCCGAGGGCCATCAGCGTGCAGGTGACCGGGGCGCCGGTGGCCTCGGCCAGCTCGCGCACTTCGTCGCGAGCACCGGCGGCGATTGCGCCACCACCGACGTAGAGCAGCGGGCGCTTGGCAGCAGCGAGAGCGCGAGCCGCCTGGCGGATCTGCTTCATGTTGCCTTCGAACTTCGGCTGGTAGCCGGGGAGATCGAGCGGCGTGTCCTGGCCGACGACATACGGAATGTCTGCCTTGGAGAGATCCGTCGGGATGTCGACCACGACGGGGCCCGGACGGCCGGTCGACGCGACGTGGAACGCCTCGTGGATCGCCTGCGGGATGTCTGCAGGGTCGCTGATCATCCAGGAGTGTTTGACCGCCGGCATCGTGATGCCGAGGATGTCGGCTTCCTGGAAGCCGTCGGTGCCGAGCAGATCGGTGCGGACCTGGCCGGTGATGAAGACCACCGGGACGGAGTCCATCATCGCGTCCATGATCGGCGTGACGAGGTTGGTCGCGCCGGGGCCGGAGGTGCCGAGACAGACGGCGGTCTTGCCCGTCGACTTGGCGTAGCCCTCGGCGGCATGGCCGCCGCCGGCCTCGTGACGGACGAGGACGTGGCGGATGCCGGCGTCGACGAACGCGTCGTAGGTCGGAAGGTTGGCGCCGCCGGGGTAGCCGAATACGACCTCGACACCCTCGGCCTTGAGGCACTCCATGATGGCGTCGACAGCTCGCATTGCGTTGCTTCCGGTTCGGGGCTTGAGGTGTTCGTGGAAACGAAGGCGGGCCGGGCACTCGAGAGAGTCGAGCAACCGGTACGCAGGAACGCGTCCCCACGAGGACGCGCGCCTCCGCTGAGGGTAGCAATCTCTGGACCCTGACCGCCAGAGCGGTTTAAGGGCCAGGTTGCGGGGGCTTCAGGCGGAGCCCGCGCGCGCTCTGAGCGCGGCGAGTTCGTTGACGGACGGGAGAATCTCGTCCTCGGCGGGGTATTCCAGCTCGGTGCCGCACTTCATGCATTTGGCGGCGTAGAGCATCGTCACCGTTTTGCAGTGCGGGCATTGGCGGCGCGGCTCGTCGTTCTCGTTGCGGGAGAGCGCCGCGGCGAGGTTGCCGATGATCGGCAGGACGATCCCGACCATGAACCAGATCCAGAAGGACTGGCCGCGGCTCTTGCCGATCCAGCCGGCTCCGAGCCCGCAGAAGATCGCGAAGATCGCGTATGCGCCGCCGTAGGCCATGGTGATCAGAGTACGGCGGCGCGCCGCCTAGAGGCCAAGCAGCCCGCGGGCGATCTTCGTGACCTCTTTGCCGTCGGCGCGGCCTCGGGTCTCCTTCATCACGGCGCCGATGATCACGCCGATGGGCTTCATGTCGCCGCCCTTCAGCTTCTCCGCGACGTCCGGGTTGGCGTCGAGCGCGGCCTGGATGATCGGCGTGAGCTCGTCGCCGCCGCCGATCGCGCCGAGGCCCTCGGACTCGATGATCGCGGCCGGGTCTCCCCCACCTTCGACGAGCTTGTCGAGCACGGTGCGCGCACCGGAGGACGAGACTTTGCCGTCGGCCGTGAGGGCGACGAGCTGCGCCAGCGACGCTGGCGTGGCCTTGGAATCGGAGAGGTCGCCGTCACCGAGTCGGGCGACGAGCTCGTTGGTGATGAGCGCGGCGACGGCCTTGGCGTTCGCGGGAGCGCCGTCGGTCTTGAGCGCCTCCTCGAAGAGATCACCGAGCTCGGGCTGCCAGCTCATCTGCCGGGCGGCGCCCTGCTCGACGCCGAGCGCAATGAAGCGCTCCTCGCGCTCGTGCGGCAGCTCGGGCATGGCGGCTTTGGCCTTGTCGACCATCTCCGCGGTCACGACCACGGGCACCATGTCGGGCTCCGGGAAGTACCGATAATCGTGGGCGTCTTCCTTGGAGCGCATGGAGGTGATGGCCTCGGTGCGCGGGTCGAAGTGGAGCGTCTCCTGCTCGACCGTGCCGCCGGCGTCGAGGATCGCGGCCTGGCGGGCAACCTCTGCCCGGATGCCGCGCTCGATGAACCGGAAGGAGTTCATGTTCTTGAGTTCGGTCTTGGCGCCCAGCTCCGTGGCGCCCTTGGGCGCGATGGAGATGTTGGCGTCGCAGCGCAGCGACCCCTCCTCCATGTTCACGTCGGACACACCAAGCTGGCGGACGGTCGTGCGGAGCAGGCGCAGCCACTCGCTGGCCTGCTCGGCCGAGTGGATGTCTGGCTCGGTGACGATCTCCGCAAGGGCCGTGCCGCCGCGGTTGAAGTCGACGACGGAGGACTCCGAGCCCTGGATCCGGCCGGACGCGCCAGCGTGCGTGAGCTTGGCGGCGTCCTCTTCCAGGTGCACGCGGTGCACGCGCACCCCGCCGAAGTTCCCCGGCCCGCAAAGCGGTTCGTCAAATTGGCTGATCTGGTACCCCTTCGGCAGGTCGGGGTAGAAGTAGTTCTTGCGGTGGAAGACCAGCCGATCGGCGATCTCGCAGTTGAACGCGAGGCCGAGCATGATCCCGTAGTGGATCGCCTGGGCGTTGGGCACCGGCAGTGTGCCGGGCAGGCCGAGGTCGACGGGGCCGACGAGCGTGTTGGGCTCGGCGCCGAAGTACGTCTCGATCGGCGAGAACATCTTCGTCTTCGTCGCGAGCTGGACGTGGATCTCCAGCCCGATCGTGATCTCGTAATCGTCGACGCTCATCGAATCGCTCCTGCGGTGTCGAAGCCGATCGCCTGCTCCAGCGCGTGGGCGGCGCCGAGGATCAGGTTCTCGGAGAAGGCGGGGCCCGCGAGCTGCAGCCCGACGGGAAGTCCGTCGGCCAGACCGCTCGGGATCGAGATCGCCGGGATGCCCGCCAGCGACATCGGAATCGTGCAGAAGTCGTTGAGGTACATGGCGAGCGGGTCGCTCGACTTGGCCCCCAGCTCAAACGCCACGGACGGCGCGGTTGGTGAGGCGATCACGTCGACCGATTCGAACGCGGTCGCGAAGTCCTCGACGATCTTGGTGCGCACCTGCTGGGCACGGCCGTAGTACGCGTCGTAGAAGCCAGCGGAGAGCGCGTACGTCCCGAGCATGATGCGTCGCTTGACCTCGGGGCCAAATCCCTCGGTGCGCGTGCGCGTGTACATGCCGATCAGGCTGCCGTCCTCGGCTTCGAGCCGGTTGCCGTAGCGCACGCCGTCGAAACGGGAGAGGTTGGAGCTGGCCTCGGCCGGCGCCAACACGTAGTAGGCCGAGAGGGCGTGCGGTGCGTTGGGCAGGTGGATCTCGGTGACCGTGGCGCCGAGCGCCTTGGCCTGCTCGAGGGCGGCTTCGAACGACGCGCGAACGCCGTCCTCGATGCCTTCGCCGGAGAGCTCAGACGGGACGCCGATTCGCAGACCCTTGAGGTCGGTGCGGGTGGGCACCTCGACCGGCTCACGCAGGCCGATGCTCGTCATGTCGCGCGCGTCTTTGCCCTCCATGTACTTCAGGAGCAGCGCGGCATCGGCGACGGAGCGAGTGATCGGGCCAGCCTGATCCAGCGACGAAGCGAAGGCGATCATCCCGAAACGGCTGACGGAGCCGTACGTCGGCTTGAGGCCGACAAGCCCGCAGAAGGCGGCGGGCTGACGGATCGAGCCGCCCGTGTCCGTCCCCAGGGCCCACGGCGCGTGGCCGGCGGCCACTGCTGCGGCGCTCCCGCCCGACGAGCCGCCCGGAACGCGGCTGGTGTCCCACGGGTTCAGGACCGCGCCGTAAGCGGAGTTCTCGTTCGAGCTGCCCATGGCGAACTCGTCCTGGTTGGTCTTGCCGTGGATCGTCGAGCCGGCATCGGTCAGCTTCTGGACCGACGTGGCCGTGTACGGCGGCAGGTAGCCCTCCAGGAGCTTGGAGCCGGACTGGCTCGGGATCCCTTCGGTGCAGAAGAGGTCCTTCACGGCCAGCGGCAGGCCGGCCAGGGGCGTGTCGGCGCCCGGCAGCTCGGCCGGTGCCTCACCCGCGACCCAGGTGAAGGAGTTGTGCGCGTCGGAGGCCGCGCGCTGGCGGTAGGCCTCGAAGAGTTCGCGGGCGTCGAGGTCACCGGACTGGATCGCGGCGATCTGGCCCGTGGCGTCGAGCTTGATCGCGTCGGTGAGAGAGGTAGGCATCAGCGGGGACCTAGGCCTGCGGGCTCGGGACGAGGAAGCCGGTGTCGGTGTGGCGAGGGGCCTGCGACAGCGCGACCTCGCGGGAGAGCGGCGGCTCGGCGACGTCGGCGCGGAGCTTGCCCTCGACCGGGACGACGTGGCTCGTCGGCTCAACGCCGTCGAGGTTGAGCGCTGCCATCTGCTCGATGTGGCCGAGGATGCTCGAGAGTTCGTCGGCCATCGGCTGGACGTCTTCGGCGGCCAGCTCCAGGCGAGCGAGCCGGGCGACGTGCAGCACCTGCTTCGCGTCGATCATGCGGGGCCTCCGGAGGGGCGGTTCGGCGGGGAAAGGGGGTCTTCGGACGGGTCGGTCGGGGCGGCGCCGTCGGCAACGACCGAGGCATCTGAGCTGGGGTGTGAGCCGGCGATCGCCAGCGGCGCGGCGCGCGGCGTGACCCCGGCAAGAAGCGCTTCGGTGCGCGCACGCGCACCTTTGCTCTTCGTGCGCTCGTCGGCCATGGCGTGCCAGGTTCCGACGACGATCAAGAAGACGCTGGCCAGGCCGAGCCATCCGCCGAGGGCGACGTCGGTTGGCAGCGCGAGGCCCACGAACTGGCCCGCGCCGAGGGCCGGATCGACGTCGGCCGCCTTGAGCGTGACGGTCGGGTTGCCGAACAGCAGCCGCAGCGTGAGGGCGATCAGGGCGATCAGGGCAAAGGCGTAGGCCACCGGGGCCTGAAGCATCGGGCGCTCAGACGTCTTGGAGGTGAGGACCCGGGCCAGATAGATGAGCCCAGCGAATGCGGCGGCCGCGGCGAGCAGCAGCGCGAACCAGCCGAGGTAGCGCGATCCGACAGCGCCGGAGAGCGCGAAGGCCTCACCGCCTGGGCCGCCCCCCGCCCCCCGCACGGTGACCGGTGGCGACTCGTAGTCGAACCAGGCTCCAAAGGCCAACAGCAGCGCCAGCCCGATCGAGCCGATCGCGGCCAGCAGTTCCCCTACGCGTACGCGATCACCCATGCGTTGCTGAACGCTACCGAGCGGGCGAGCGGCGCGCTTCCGCGGCGCGGGCCGCGTCCAGCGTGTTCGCCAAGAGCATGGCGATCGTCATCGGGCCGACGCCACCGGGGACAGGCGTAATTGCGCCCGCGACCTCTCCGGCGGACGCGAACTCGACGTCGCCGACGAGGCGGTCGGTGCGGTTCATCCCGACGTCGATCACGGTGGCGCCCGGCGCGATCCAGTCCCCCTTCACCAGCTCAGGCTGGCCGACGGCGACGATCAGCACCTCGGCGCTGCGGCAGACGCCCGGTAGGTCGACGGTGCGCGAGTGGGCCATCGTGACGGTGGCATTGGCCTGGAGCAGCATCTGCGCCATGGGCTTGCCGAAGAGGTTCGAGCGACCGACGACGACCGCCCGCTTGCCGGTCAGGTCGAGACCGAGTTCGTCGAACATCACCATCACGCCGCGTGGCGTACACGGACGCAAACCGGGCGCACCGAGCGCGAGTCGGCCCGCGGAGAGGGTGGTGAGGCCGTCGACGTCCTTGTCGGCGCTGACGCGCTGACTGAGCGCGTCGCCATCGTGCGGGGCAGGCACCGGCAGCTGGCAGAGGATGCCGTCGACGGTGTCGTCGGCGTTGAGCTGGTCGATCAGGTCCTCGACATCACCGACGGGTGTGTCGGCGGGTAGCGCGTGGCCAACGCTCACCATGCCGGCCTCCTGGCAAGCGCGGTGCTTGTTGGCCACGTAGACCTGCGAGCCGGCGTCCTCGCCGATCAGGACGGTCGCCAGGCCCGGAGCGCGGCCAAATTCGGCAACGAATGCCGCGACCTCGTCCTTGATCTTGGCCCGGTAGGAGGCGGCGATCTGCTTGCCGTCGATGATCTGCGCGGTCACGGGGTGAGCCTACCCGGGAGTGATCTCCGAGGCGGTTGCGGCGAGGATGCAGGGTGTGCGCTTCTGGACCCACGACCGGTTCGACTTCCCGCTGCCGCCCGAGCACAAGTTCCCGCTGCCCAAGTACCGGCTGCTGCGCGAGCGCATCGTGGCCGACGGGATCGCGTCGGCCGACGACATCCACGAGTCGCCGGCGGCGCCCTGGGAGCTGCTCGGTGAGGTGCACCAACGTCAGTACCTGGAGCGCGTCCGCGACGGGACACTGTCGGACCGGGAGATCCGCCGGCTCGGGCTGCCGTGGAGCCTGGGACTCGTCGAGCGTGGGCGCCGCTCGACGCAAGGCACGGTGGAGGCCGCCCACGACGCGATGCGCGGCGGCTACGGCATGAATCTTGGCGGCGGGACGCACCACGCAGGGCGAGCAGCCGGGCGCGGGTACTGCCTGTTCAACGACATCGCCGTCGCGATCACGGCGCTGCGCAATGGCGACGTGCTCGCCAGTGGACCGACCCGCCCGAGTCCGCCGCGCGGCCGCGTGGCCGTGGTCGACTGCGACGTCCACCAGGGCGACGGCACCGCCGAGCTGCTCTTCCCGGACCCGGACGTCTTCACGCTCTCACTCCATGGCGGCGCGAACTACCCGTTCAAGCGCGCAACCAGCGATCTTGACGTCGACCTCCCCACCGGCACCGGCGACGACGCCTACCTCGACGCGCTCGACGACGCGCTGACCCAGGTGGCCGCCGCAGGCGTTCCCGAACTCGTCTTCTACCTCGCGGGCGCCGACCCGTGGGAGGGCGACCGCCTCGGCCGGCTCTCGTTGACCAAGCCCGGGTTGGCCGCGCGCGACGCGCTCGTGCTTGACCGCGCGGAGTCCTGGGGATCGGCAGTCTGCGTGGTCCTTGCCGGGGGCTACGCTCCCGACGTGACCGACACGGTCGACATCAACACCGCGACGGCGCAAGCCGTCGTGAGCCGCGCCGGCGCCGCCTGAGCCGGACCTCGAAGCCCTTCCCGGCGCTCGCTACCGCTTCAGGGCCAGCCGTAGACCAAGGCCGACTGCCGCCACGCCACCAACGGCCAACACCAGGCCCACGATCGTGACCACCAGCTCAAGGCCGTTCTCGCCCTGCTCGGCCCACCCTTTGGATCCGGCCGTGAGCAACGCGGCGACGACGAGCGCGAAGACGCCGGCCGCGATCGAGGTGCTCGGTTTGCTCAGCACGGGCTAGCGCTTGGTGAGCGGCGCGAACTCAGACATCAGCTTGCGCTCGACGCCGTCGTCGGCGAAGCGCACGATCACCACGCCGCCGGGCTGGGCGCCGACAATGGTGCCGGGGCCAAACTGGCGGTGTTCGACGTCGTCGCCGACGTGCAGCGTCGTCCCGTCGGCCGTCTTGGGATCGCTGCCGCCCCGCGGCGGCGCGGTGGTCGCGCCGCGCGGCCCGTTGCTGCGGTAGCCGCTGGATCCGCCGCCGTAGGTCACGCCGCCGTAGGTGCCCTTCTCCTCCAGGCCGCCACCCGCGATGAGCTCCGGCGGGATCTCGGTGAGAAAGCGCGAGCGGATCGCATAGTTCGTCTGCCCGAAGGTCTGGCGACGCTGGGCCCAGCTCAGGTAGAGGCGCTCCTTGGCGCGAGTGATGCCGACGTAGCAAAGGCGGCGCTCCTCCTCGACCGTGCCCTCGTCGAACGAACGCGAGTGCGGGAACACGCCGTCCTCCATGCCGAGAATGAACACGACGGGGTACTCCAGCCCCTTGGCGTTGTGGAGCGACATCAGCGTGACGGTGCCCATGTCGTCGGAGCGGCTATCGGTGTCGGCGACGAGCGCGAGCTGCTGCAGGAATCCGTCGAGGCCCGCCGTCGTCTGATCGGTCACGTCGTACTCCGCGGCCACGTTCACGAGCTCGTTGAGGTTCTCGATGCGCCCCTCTGCCTCGACGGAGCGGTCGTTCTCGAGCGCCTCGATGTAGCCGGACTTGTCGAGCACGGCCTGCAGCATCTTGCTCACCGGCGTGCCGTCGTCGTTCATCGCGCGCAGCTCGCGGATCAGCGACGCGAACGCCTTCATGTTCTTGACCGCCGCAGCCCCGAGATTCGGGACCGTGTCGGCCCGTGCGGCCATCGTGAGCGGGTTCTCGCCGATCGCGTCGGCGTGCTGCAGGACGCGCCCGACCGACGTGTCTCCCAGCCCGCGCTTGGGCGTGTTCACGACGCGCTGGAAGGCGACCATGTCTCGCGGGTTCACGATCAGCGTGAGGTAGCCCAGCGCGTCCTTGATCTCCATGCGCTCGTAGAACCGCGTGCCACCGATGACTTGGTAGTCGATGTCGCGACGGATCAGCAGATCCTCGAGCACGCGGGCCTGCGCGTTGGTGCGGTAGAAGCAGGCGACGTCGCTGCGGCCGACGTCTTCCTCGTCGACGAGCCGCTCGATCTCGCCGACCACGAAGCGGGCCTCGGCATGCTCGTCGGGCGTCTCGCGGGCCGTGATGAGTTCGCCCTCCCCCAGCTCGCTCCAGAGGTGCTTCTCTTTCTGCTCGCGGTTGCCCTTGATCACGGCGTTGGCGGCGGAGAGGATCGTTTGCGTCGACCGGTAGTTCTGGTCGAGCGTGATCGTGACGGCGTCCTTCTGGTCCTGCTCGAAGTCCAGGATGTTGCGGATGTCGGCGCCGCGGAAGCCGTAGATCGACTGGGCGTCGTCGCCGACCACCATCAGGTTGTGGTGGCTGCCCGTCAGCAGGTTCAGCAGCCGGTACTGGGCGTGGTTGGTGTCCTGGTACTCGTCGACGAGCACGTAGCGGAAGGCCTGCTGGTAGCGCTTGCGCACCTCGGGGAACAGCTCCAACAGGTTGACCGTGCGCACGAGGAGGTCGTCGAAGTCCATCGCGTTGGCCTTGATGAGCTCCTGCTCGTAGAGGCGGTAGACGTCGGAGACCGTCCGCTCGAAGTAGGAGCCCACGAGCCGCGCCTGATCCTCGGAGTCGCGGAGCTTGTTCTTGGCGTCGCTGATCTGGTTGAGCACCGACCCGGGCGTGAACCGCTTGGGATCCACGCCGAGCTCGTCCAAGCAGCGCTTGACCATCCGGCGGGCATCGGCCTGGTCGTAGATCGTGAACGACTTGGTGTAGCCGAGTTTGTCTGCCTCTGAGCGCAGGATCCGAACGCACGCCGAGTGGAACGTGGTGACCCACATGCCCTTGATGCGGGCCCCGAGCATCCCCTCGACGCGGTCGCGCATCTCCTGCGCGGCCTTGTTGGTGAACGTGATCGCGAGGATCTCGTCGTGGCGGGCCTTGCCGCTCTGCACCAGGTAGGCGATGCGGTGCGTGAGGACGCGCGTCTTGCCCGATCCGGCGCCTGCGAGGACCAGCGCCGGCCCCTGGTCATGCAGGACCGCCTCGCGCTGGTTACTATTCATCCCGACGAGCAGCTGGTCGAGCTGAGCCGCCAGCGCCTCGGCGGCGTACGGGTCCTCGTCGTCCTCGAAGAGCTCGGTGCTCAGCGACTCGTCGTAGCCAGCCGGCGCGTCGATCGCGTCGTCGTCGCCCGCGCGGCTGGCGGCCTCATCGCGCGCCTGCTCCTCGGCCTCCATCGCCTCGCGCTCGGCGCGCATCCGGGCGGCTTCTTCCTTCAGCGAGCCCCCTCGCTTGGGGACTCGGGCAACGCGAACCTGCTGCTCCTCGGACTCGGACGCGGCTGGGCTCTCGCCCTGCGGCGTGAAGAGGTCGGCGAACACGTGTTCCATTCTAGGAACTCCGGCGGCGTCCCGCGCTCACCAAACCGAGCGCAGTGGCCACTGTGCGGCGAGCGGGGCAAAGCGCCGTGCCCGCGCTCCTGATCCGGACGCCGGCCGATCCGCGTATCGATCTCAAGTACTTGCGCAAGCAACGATCTACCGACTATGCTTGCCGTGGCAACCAAGCGTTGCCGTGGCAACGAACAGAAATCGCCTCCTTGTCTCAGACTGCTCCTCACCCCGCCGTGCCGACCGCCCTGCGCCGCACCGATCAGCCAGCGGTCCCGGCCGTCCGCACGAAGGTCCGCGTGCCGCTCACGCTCGGCGACGGCTTCCGTACCGAGGCCGACGTCTTCACCTTCACCGGACTCTCCGACGGCCTCGAGCACCTGGTGCTCGGCCTCGGCGACTACGCGTCGAACCCGGTCCCGCTCGTGCGCCCGCACTCCGAGTGCCTCACCGGCGACGTGCTCGGCAGCGAGCGCTGCGACTGCGGCCCCCAGCTCCGCGAGGCGCTGGAGCGCACCAGCCAGGCTGGCGGCTACGTGCTCTACCTGCGGCAAGAGGGCCGCGGCATCGGGCTCTACAACAAGCTCGACGCCTACGCCCTGCAGGACGCCGGCCTCGATACCTACGAGGCCAACAACGCCGTCGGCTTTGAAGACGACCAGCGTGACTACACCGCGGCCGCCGAGATGCTGAAGGCCGTTGGCGTGTCGAACGTCGATCTGCTCACGAACAACCCAGACAAAGCGGCGCGACTGCGCGAACTTGGGTTGGGTGTGCGCGAGGTCGTGCCGACCAGCGTCTTCGTGACCCACAGCAACCTGGCCTACCTGCGCGCGAAGAAGCGCAAGACCGGCCACACGTTGCAGCTGCCCGACGCGGCGTAACGCCGACGCCCGCCGGTCGCGCCGAAGTTCCCGGACGTCCCGGTGACTTCGGCGCGAGCAGCGGCGCTACGCCGACGCTTAGAGCGTCACGCGCAGCTTGCGCTCGACGGTCTCGCCGCCGACCGTGAACTTCACGGTGATGCTCTGCGTGCGGGCGGCGCCCTTCTTCAAGCGGACCGACAGGAACGCGCTGGTGCTCTTGCCGGCTGCCAGCTCCTTCACGCTGACGACCGTGCCCTTCACCGGCTGCAGCGCGCTCGGCAATGCGAGTCGAACGCGGACACCCTGAACGGCCTGCGGGCCTGCGTTCGTCAGGCGTACGCGCAAGCGCGTGCTCTTGCCGTTCTTGCTGGCGGAGATCGTCAGCGAGAGCGAGCCGGAATTACCCTTGGGACCTGCCGGACCAGCGGGACCGACCGGTCCAGCGGGCCCTGCGGGGCCGACGTCGCCCTTGGGACCAGCCGCGCCCTGCGGACCGGCAGCGCCGGCGTCGCCCTTCGGACCAAGCGAGCCATTCGCTCCGTCGCTGCCCTTGGGACCGGTTGCGCCAGCGGCGCCGGTGTCGCCCTTCGGCCCAGCCGGACCAGCTGCGCCGGTATCGCCCTTCGGGCCAGCCGGGAGGCCGGTGCTCGTTGCCGTCAACTCGACCGACGTCGGGCTGCCAGGCACGTTGGAGTGCAGCTCCAAGGCGGCCGTCGACGTGGCGCTCGCGCGGCCCGGCGCGAACCGGACCTGCACCTTGCACGTCTGGCCGGGCGTCAGCGTGGCGCCCGTGCAGCGGTCGGCGCTCAGCAGGAAGTCGCCGGCTGAGTCGTCATTGGCCTCACGGATCGCCACGCGGGAGATCGTCACGTTGGCGTCGCCGGAGTTGGTCGCCGTGACCCACTGGCCGGTGCCCGTGGTCCCAGCGGCCTGCGCCGGGAACACGGCGGCGGTCGCGCTGAGCAGCGGGCCGACGGTCGGGCTCGAGATGCGGCCCGGAGATGCGACCTGGTCGTGGGCGAGGAACGCACCGAACTGGCCGATCACGCTGAGCGCAGAGATGGCGGGCAGCGGCAGCGAGAAGCTCCCGAGCCCGGCGTGGTTATCGAACGAGAAATTGCTCGTCGCCGCGCCGAACGACACGCCCGTCAGGCGATCGCCAGCGGCATTGAACACGTTCACGGCGTCGCCCGAGGTGCTCAGGCCCAGCTGCGCGCCGCTGTAGAACCCGACCTGCAACCCCGCGGGAATGCTGTTGCCAAACCATGCGCCGGTGAACTTCGTCACCGTCGCGGCGTCGCCGTCGACGAAGACCGCCGACTGCCCCGGCGCAAGCGTCGTGACTCCGTTCAGGACGGCGCCGCTGCCGAAGGCGTTGGAGCTGTCGTCGACTTTGAAGCCGGTCAGATCGATGGTCGCGTCGCTGACGTTCGTCAGCTCCCACCAATCGGCGGCGTACGTCTCGTCGCTGCTGCCCCACGGGGCAACTTCCGAGACGATCAGCGATGTCTTGACGGCGGCGCGGCCCGGCGAGCCCGTCTCCGTGCCAACCGTGAACGCGCCGTTCGTGCCCGCTGCGCTGAGCGTCGAGATCGCCGGGACGGGCCCGGTGGCTGCGCCGAGCGCCGCCGAGTTATCGAACGTCTTACCGGTCGTGGAGGCGCCAAACGCGACGCCCGTCAGGCGGTTGCCGAGGCCGTCAAACACGTTGATCTGGTCGCCGTCGGTGCTGAGGCCGATGCCGCCGCCCGTGTAGCTGCCGATCTTGAAGCCCGCCGGCACGCCGCCGGGGAACCAGGCGGCCTTGAACGGATCGATCGCGGCGGGGTTGTCGATAAAGACCGCGGACTCGCCGGGAGCCAGGCTGCTGACGCCCGTCAGCGCGGCTGCCGAGCCGAAGGCCGCGGAGCTGTCGTCGAACTTCCAGCCGGTGAGGTCGACGGCGGCCGTGCCGGTGTTGGTCAGCTCCCACCAGTCGGCCGAGTAGACGCCGTCGCCGCTGCCCCAAGGGGTGACCTCGGTGACGGCGACCGACGTCGACGCCGGTGCGGCCGTGACCGCCGAGACGTTCAGCGTGTAGGCGCTCGTGGTGGCGTCCGGGGTGGCCCCGACCGTGGTGTCGTCGACGGTGACGC
>JAUMFO010000047.1:0-1569 GCA_032119795.1 Solirubrobacteraceae bacterium | reverse complement strand
TGGGCCGCGCGGGCGCCATCTTCTCGCCACCGGTGAAGTGGAGGGTGAGGACCCGCTGACGCCCTTCGGCCCGACGGCCGCCGCGCACGTCGCGCGGACCGACGCGTTCCCGCACTGCCCGGACCTCGTCCTCAACAGCACCTACTGGGCGGAGACCGACGAGGTCGCGGCCTTCGAGGAGCTCGTCGGCTCACACGGCGGCCTGGGCGGCGACCAGTCCCACCCGTTCGTCCTCGCGCCAGACGACCTTGTGATGCCGGAGGGCGTGGTCGGCTCCGAGCACGTACACCAAGTCTTCCGCGGGTGGCTCGCGTCGCTCGGGCACCAAGCCTTCGCCAAATGACGACGGCCGTCACCTGGCTCGGCCATGCCACGGCCCTGATCGAGTCTGGCGGCGCACGCCTGCTGACCGATCCCGTGCTTCGCAAGGTGATCGGCCACCTCTGGCGCCACGCCCCCACGCCAGCGATCCCGGAGAACCTCGATGCGATTCTGCTGTCTCACGCGCACCGTGATCACCTCGACGTGCGCACGCTCGCACGGATCCCCAAGGAGGTCCCGCTGATCGCGCCGGCGGGGATTGACCGCGCCGTGCACCGTCTCGGACGCCCCGTGATCGAGGTTGCCATCGGCGAGGCCACACCGGTGGGCGGAACGACGGTGACGGCCATCGAGGTCGAGCACGACGACCGCCGGGCGCCCTGGTCCAAGCCTGGCGCTGCCGCCGGGTTCTTGGTCGGCGACGGCGACGAGCGCGTCTGGTTCCCGGGCGACACCGACCTGCACCCCGCGATGGACGAGCTGCGCGGCCAGGTCGCCGTCGCCCTCGTCCCGATCTGGGGCTGGGGGCCGTCACTCGGGCCCGGCCACCTCAACCCGGTGCGGGCGGCGCAAGCGATCGGCCGAATCGATCCACGCATCACCGTTCCGATCCACTGGGGCACCTATCTCCCCGTCGGCCTGCACATGACGCACGGCACGCTGCTGACGAACCCGGCCGATGCGTTCGCCCACAGCCTGCGTGCCTACGCCCCCGGCGTGGAGCTCGTCAAGCTCGCGGTCGGCGAGCGACTGGAGCTCCCGCCGACGGCTTGAGCGCTCCCGAGCCTGGTGCGGACCTAGGCGCAGCCACCGGTGCCGCCGACGCCACCGTGACCGCCGCTCCCGGTCGACAGGAGGGCCGACCACTTCGTCGAACCCTTGTTGCCGGCAGCGTCCTTGGCTTCGAGCCCGAACACCCCGGCCTGCAGCGTCTCGTTGACGAACGGGAAGATTCCCGGCTCGGTAAGGCCGCCACTCTCAGCCGCAGACCAAAGCGTGTGACTGCCGGCCGCAAGGGGGATCGTGACGCCGCTGGCCGGCAGCGGGATGAAGCCGAAGAGCAGCGGCTGCTTGATCAGGCGCACGCGCGCCGCCTCAGACAGCGTGAACGACACCTGCCGGCGGACCGCCGCGGGCCCCATGTAGTCGCTGCACGCAAGCTTCGGCGTGACCTTGAAGCCCGTGATCACGGGCTTGGTGCGATCCGGGGCGGGGTCAGCCGCAACGGCCGCACTGGGAAGCGCGATC
>JAUMFO010000046.1:0-20851 GCA_032119795.1 Solirubrobacteraceae bacterium | reverse complement strand
AGAGGTCGAGGTCGGCGCGGTCTTCCTCGCGGACCCGCTTGACGGCGTAGTCGTAGGCGAAGTTCGGTGCGGCCGTCATCACGTTGCGGCGACCACTGATCGCTTGCAGCCATCGCCGCGGCTTGAGAACGAACGCGACCGGGTCGAGCAACACGCTGTGGAGTCCTCCGACCATTGGGGCGGCGATCCCGAGAATCAGCCCCATGTCGTGGAAGAGCGGGAGCCAACTGACCGTGGTGGCATCCCCAAAGGAGATGTCGAAGCCGGTCTTGAGCTGCAGCACGTTCTCGACCACGTTGCGGTGGGTGAGGCAGACCCCAACCGGGACGCGCGTGGAACCTGACGTGTACTGCAGATAGGCGATGTCGTCGATGCTCACCGATTGGGGAAAGGCGTACTCGGCGACGAGTTGGTCGTGGCCCGATCGATCGTCGTCGATGACGAGGATCTGCTCTTCGGACAGACCGATCTCGGCGCAGAACGTCCGCACGAGATCGAGTTTGTCGCGGCTCGTCATCACGGCGGTCGGTGCGCAGTCGGCGACGACGGCCTGGAGGCGATCACCCTGACCGGGGAGATCCGGTGCAAAGAGCGGGACGCTGACGGCGTGTGAGCGCAGGGTGGCGACGAAACCGGCCGCGTACTCGATGCCTTGCGGGGCAAGCAACGCGACGCGGTCGCCAGGCTCCGTCAGCTGAGCCACTCGGGTGGCCAGTGCCTTGGTCCACCGGTCGAGCTCCGCGAACGAGACCGCGCGCTCGGTGCCGCGGCGATCTTCGGCGTAGTCGATGTAGGTCGTCGCGGTCGCTTCCGGCGTCTCGCGGCTCCAATAGTCCAGGTACGACGCCAGGAAGTGGACGTCGCCCGGAGTGCCGAGACGCGGCGTCTGGTCATCGGTGTGCACGCCCGTACTCACAGCCAGCGGCCGGCGGTCCCTACCGCGGTCGAGCGATCAACGGGTCGGCAGTATGGCCCAGTCATCATCATCGGAATGCGTCATGGTAACCGGGAAATCCCTAGATGGCGGACGGATGTCTGTGAAAATGCCTCATAACTGAACGGTGCTTCAGGTAGGCCCTAGTCCACCGAGCTCTTGGCCGAACATCCGGGCGCTTAGGCACAGAGATCAGGCCAGCGGAGGACCAGGGCTCTCGACGTCGCCAAAGTACGCCTCGATGACGGCTGGGTCGTGACGGATCTCGTCGGGTGTTCCGCGTGCGATCACTCGGCCACGTTCGAGGACGACCACCGCATCGCATGTCTGCATGACCATCGAGACGTGGTGCTCGACCAGCAGCACCGCACAGTCCCGACCGGGGCGCGTGACGAGGGCGCGGATGAGTCGACCGAGTTCCTCACTCTCGTCACGCCCAAGCCCCGCAGCGGGTTCGTCGAGCAACAACAGGCGCGGACTCGTGATCAGGGCGCGGGCGAGGGCGACCCGCTGGCGCAGCGCGTAGGGGAGCGCCGTGGGGTCGGCGCCGGCGGAGCGGGCAAGCCCGAGTTCCTTGAGGAGTCGCACCGCATGGTCATGGAGTGCAGCGTCGTCTTCACGGGAGTTCGCGAGCGCGCGGCGCGCCGCCGCAAACCCGGTGCGTGCTGGTCGGCTCGTTCCCGCGAGCACATGGTCGACCACCGTGGATCCCTCGATCGGTGCAGGCCCCTGTGGCACGTGCGCAATGCCCAGGCCAGCAAGCCGCTTCGGGGTGGCGCGCAGGACCGCGCCGTCGAAGAACACCCGGCCATGAGGCGACGCGGGTGCCCCGCAGATGGCGTTCAACAGGGTCGTCTTCCCGGATCCATTGTGGCCAATCAGCCCCACGACCTGCCCCGGCTGCACCGCGAGGCTCACGGAATCCAGCAAGGTATGGCCGCCTCGCTCGACGGTGATGCCTTCGGCGCGCAAGCGCGCGGCGATCGGCGCGGCGCCAGCAGTCCCTGGGTTCATGCCGGCCGAGCGTAGCGCCGGTCGAACTAGACAGCGTGTCTAGACAGACTGCCCAGTTCGAGCTAGGCTGGCTCAGCCGCGCTCACCCAGAGGTGGCCACTCCGAGGAGGAGTCATGCTCGAAGCCCCCGCACGATCGGTCGCCGACATCGACCTCAGCGATCTCTCGCTCTGGCAGGGCGGGCCGCCGCACGCCCTCTTCGACCAGCTGCGCGACGAGGCCCCCGTGCACTGGAGCGAGATGACGACCTACGAGGGGCAATCAGGCTTTTGGTCGCTGACGCGCCACGCCGACCTGCGCCGCGCCAGCATGGATTGGGAGTCCTTCTCCTCCGAACGAGGAGGCATGCTGCTCGTCGACGGGCTTGGCGTCCCGATGGAGCTCCAGCGGGATGTGCTGATCTCGATGGACCCGCCACGCCACACGCGGTTCAAATCGCTCTTCCAGCGCGCGTTCACGCCACGCACGATCGCCGCCCACGAGGACGCCGTGCGGGCGATCACGATCGCCGCGGTCGACCGCCTCGCGGAGGCGGGTCAGGGCGACCTCGTCGCCGACGTCGGCGCACCCGTCACCGCCAGGGTGATCGGCTCACTGCTGGGGACCGACCCCGCCGACGACGAGCGGCTCGGCTACTGGGGGAACAGCGCGCTGGCCTTCGAGGACCCTGAGTACCGCCCAGATATGGACGCCTTCTGGCGCATGATGGCCGACGCGACGACGTTCACCCTCGAGGCCGTGGCAAGCCGTCGGGCGAAACCGCGGGAAGACCTGATGACGGCCCTCGGACAGGCCGAGATCGACGGCGACCGCTTTTCCGACGGCGAGATCCTGATGCAGATGGGCATTCTGGTCGCCGGCGGCACCGACAGCACCAAGTCGGTCTACACGAACCTCATGCGCTACCTGCTCAGCCACCCTGCCGATCTGGCGAGGCTCCAGGCCGACCCGTCGCTGATCCCGCAGGCGATCGAGGAGGCGCTGCGCTGTTTTCCGGCCTTCGGGTATCAGCGGCGCACGGCCACGCGCGACGTGGAGATCGGGGGGCAGCGCATCGCCGCTGGCGACAAAGTTGCGCTCTGGTTGGTGGCCGGCAACCGCGATCCCGAGGTCTATGAGCGCCCACACGAGTTCGATCTGGATCGTCGACCGGATCATCAGGCGTTCGGCGCCGGCGGGCGCCACTACTGCCTGGGCGCGGCCCTGGCTCGCCTCGAGCTCCGTGTCCTGATGGAGGAGACGCTGACCCGCTTGCCGTCGCTCGAGATTGCTGGCGCGCCCCGCCGGACGTCGTCCACGTTCCTCAACCAGTTCAAGTCAATTCCCGTTCGGGTGGGGGCGCCTGAGCACCTGGCAACATGAGCGCCGTGACGACCCGTCGAGCGGTCAGCGTGCAACGGCGCGTCGGGGAGGATCGCCGCGCCGCAACGCGGGCCCGGATCCTCGAGGCTGCTGGCGAGATGCTCGCCGCCGGCGAGCCGTTGGCGGTGATGACCGTTGGACGCGTCGCTCAGGCCGCCGGCGTGTCGCGCGCCACGTTCTACCTGCACTTTCCAGACAAGCGGGAACTCATCGACGCGCTGACGGAGCAGCTCTTCGCGGAGTGGACGCCAATCAGCGGGCCGCTCCTCGCGGCGCCGGTGCGCTCACGCGATGAGCTGCTCGCAGTGGTCCGGGCGGTGGTTGGCGCGTGGCGAGCACACGCCGGGGCGCTCGCCGGCCTGATCGAGGTGGGCGAGTACGACGCCGACGCCCGGAGCTCGTGGCGAGCAAAGATCGATCAGGTCGCGTCGACCATCGCTGAGTGGTTGGCCAGCGTGCGGCCCGACCTCGATGCCGACCAGGCCCGAGCGCTCGCCGAGGTCCTCGCCTGGGGTGCCGAGCGATCGCTCCACCAGCTGCTCACCGACGATCCAGGCGAAGACGAGCGCCTCGCGGGAGCGCTTACCGAGCTGGTGTGGTCGGTGCAAGGCGTCACCGACTGAGCCGCGCCTGGCGACGGTTCGCCGACAACCTGGCGGACGAGCCACGGTACGGTGGACGCTCTGACGTCTTTGGAGACTTTGCATGGCTGACTACGCGGTTGTCGACCCAGCGACCGGAGCGACGATCAAGACGTATCCGACGATCAGCGACGCTGATCTGAAGGCCGCGATCGGGCAAGCGCACGACGCCCACGAGCCCTGGGGGCGAGGCACCCCGCTCGAGGAGCGTGCCGCGCTCATCCGGCGCGTCGGCGAACTCCATGGCGAGCGCCGCGAGGAGCTTGCCGCGATCATCACCCGCGAGATGGGCAAGCCGCTCGAGCAGGCGTTGGGCGAGGTCGACTTCTGCGTCGACATCTACGGGTTCTACGCCGACCGCGCCGCCCAGCTCCTCGCTGACGAGCCGATCGAGCTGCTCGACGGAGACGGAACCGCCGTCGTGCGGCGGGCGTCGGTCGGCGTACTCCTCGGGATCATGCCGTGGAACTTCCCGTATTACCAAGTGGCCCGCTTCGCCGGCCCGAACCTGGTGATCGGCAACACGATCCTGCTCAAGCACGCGCCGCAGTGCCCGGAGTCGGCGGCGGCGATCGAGCAGATCTACCGCGACGCCGGCGTCCCCGAAGGCGCCTACGTGAACGTCTACGCCAGCAACGAGCAGATCGAGTGGGTCATCGGCGACCCGCGCGTGCAGGGCGTGTCGGTGACGGGCTCAGGCCGCGCCGGGGCGGCGGTGGCCGAGATCGCCGGCCGAAACCTCAAGAAGGTCGTCCTGGAGCTCGGCGGCTCTGACCCGTTCATCCTGCTTTCGACCGACGATCTGGACTCCGTCGTTTCGTCGGCCGTCGAAGCTCGCCTGGATAACGCCGGCCAGTCGTGCAACGCCGCCAAGCGTTTCGTCGTGATCGACGAGCTCTACGAGCCCTTCCTGGAGAAGTTGACGGCCGCGATCGAGGCCGTTGAGTACGGCGACCCGACGGCCGACGGCACCGCGATGGGGCCGTTGTCGTCGACCGCCGCAGCCGATCGACTCGAGCAGCAGGTCAAGCGCGCTGTGGAGCAGGGCGCCACGCTGGTGACGGGCGGTAGCCGCGAGGGCAACTACTACAAGACGACCATCCTGACGGACATCGCGAAAGGGACCGACGCCTACCACGACGAGTTCTTCGGGCCGGTGGCTTCGGTGTACAAGGTCGGTTCGGAGGCCGAGGCGATCACGCTCGCCAATGACACTCCGTATGGGCTTGGGTCGTACGTCTTCACGACGGATCCGGAGCAGGCGGAGCGCGTCGCCGATCAGATCGAGGCCGGCATGGTCTTCGTGAATCTCGTTCTCGCCGATGGTGTTGAGCTGCCGTTCGGTGGCGTCAAGGGATCGGGCTTTGGACGGGAACTCGGCCGATTCGGCGCCGACGAGTTCGTCAACAAGAAGCTGATCCGCGTCGGCTAGGCCGGATGGCTTGGGCGCCGCCAGCTCGCGGTAGACGGAGCTGGCTGCCCTGGGGAGCGGCCTGCCCTCGCCGCTCCCCAGGGGCCGTGGCTTACGCGCTAATCCGGAACGGCCCAGCTGCGCCGCCAGCCACCCAGCGCACGTTGAACGGCACGGAGACCGTTGCGGCTGCGGGACAGATCGCCGGCCCGGCAAGCTTGGTGACGGCCTGCGCGGTGAAGGTCACCCGGCCGGACGCGAGATTCGCCACGACCCCAGCGAACGCGCCACCGCGGTAGGTGCAGCTGGCGACGAGCGCAGCGCCAACGTACTCGCGAATCGCGAACACCGGCGCGCGGAGCGTCAGGCGTGCCTGGCCGACGGCCGGCAGCCATTCGCCCTGGAAGTCAACGAGGCCGGGGGCCGCGCCGTTGCCGTCGATCAGGGTCACCAACCCCGTCGAGGCGGCGGCCCCAAGCATCCCGGTGCAGCGCGTGCCGGCTGGCCCGGTGAAGCTCGCCCCTGGTGAGTATCCCTTGGGTCCGCCGCCACCGATGGGGAATGCCGGACCGCCGGCGCTCGTCAGGATGCCTTTGATCGTCGCGTCGGTGCAGCGCAGCGTGTTCCCGGCGCCGACGAAGCGAAAGTCATCGACCGCGGCTGGGCCCGCGTCGACCCCGATCAAGTCGCTCGGCGCCGGGATCGCGAGCGCCGCCGGGCACCCGCCCGCCAGTCCGCTGATCTGGCAGCCGTGGCCGGTCGCCGCTTCGGCCGGTCCAGCTAGGGCGAAGGTCGTGGTTACTGCCGCCGCAGCAGCGATGAGGGTGGACTTGAGGTGCATGAGAGAGCTCCGGGAGTTGGTGTCCGGGCGAACGTACGCGCGCCACGCAACACACCGGAAGGGTTCAGCGATCGATTCGGAGCCCATCGGTATCCAGGCTTCGCCGTGAGGTTGGGCATTCGTCTAGGGTGCCCGCGCGAGCCTCAGGTTCGTCCTGCTTGCGCCGACTTCCGGTGAGCTATGCAGGTCGGACCGTTTCAGGTGGGCGGGCGCGTGTCGCGCACCCAGCTCGCCATCAATCCCGCGGTTTGGTTCCTGTTCGCGGCGATGTTCGGGATCTTCGCGATCGGGACGAGCGTGATGGCGTTCGTGGTGCCGGAGCTGCGGCCGAGCACCTGCCTGCCGTTTGCCGCGCTGCTGGCGGTCGTCTCCGCCGTCGCGTTCGCCAGCGATCCGCCAGAGCTCGGCTCAAAGAGCGGCCACGCCGCCATTGCCGCCGTCTACGTCTGCACCGCGCTTGGGATGCTGGCGTTCCGACCAGACAGCCTGATTCCGCTGAGCCCGGCGATGTTCTTGGCGCCCTTCGCCGCCTCTCGGCTTACGACTCGGGCCCAGATCGCCGCGCACTGCCTCGCCGGCAGCGTAGCCCTGGGGATCCCTGCAGCCCTGGGGCTGGTCGGCGACTCCGCCAGCTTCGCGGTCGTGCTCCTCATCCCGACGATCTGGCTGCTCGGAGCTTGCGTGGTGGTCGTTTTGGAAGCCGCCGAAGCGCAGGGCGCCGAGCTCGAACACCTCGTGCTGCGTGACCCGCTGACGGGCGCTGGCAACCGCCGGCTTCTCAACGAACAACTGGCGGCGGAACTCACGCGTCACGAGCGGCTTGGTGTGCCGCTGAGCCTGCTCGCTCTCGATCTCAATGGTTTCAAAGCCCTCAACGACACCGTCGGCCATGCGGCAGGCGACGCCGTCCTACAGCACGTGGCCAGAGCGCTGCAGGCTGTCGCGCGGGAGCAAGACGTCGTGGTGCGGCAGGGCGGCGACGAGTTCTGCCTCCTGCTAGCCGACACCACCGCCGACCAGGCTCGCTTCGTCGCCCGGGAGATCCGTACCCGCCTTGCGGCCCTGGCCGACGGCACGCTGCCCATCACCACGGGCGTGGGGATCGCGACGTTCCCCGTCGATGCCCAGAGCGCCGACCAGCTCCTGACGGCGGCCGACGCTGACCTCGCCGTCGACAAGGCGCGGACCGACCCGCTGCTCGATCCCCGGCGCGGTGGAGCCGAGCCGGTCGTTGCCGCCGCGCAGGACGAGGCCGCGTGGGCCGGGCTGCCGAGTGAGCCCTCAAGCGGGCTCGTGTTGGCGCGGGTCTCACGACTCGAGCTCGCACACCATCCTGCGACCTGGTTGGTCACCGGTGTCATGTACGGCCTGTTTGCGATGGTCGCCGCTGGGTGCTCCATGTGGGTGGCAGGTGCGGCCAGCTGGTCGCCGGCGCTGGCGGTCATCACTGCGGCGACGGCTGCCGTGATGCTGACGCGGGACGGTCCAGCGATCGGGACGTGGGCCAACCATGTGGTCGTCGCTGGGACGGCCCTCGGTGCGGCGGCTTTCATGGCGACGTTCCCAACCGTCGCCGGCGGCGCCCTTGGCGTGGCGATCTTCATCGGGCCGCTGACGGCCGTGCGGTTGATCGATCGCCGCCAGATCACCGCTCACCTGGTCGTTTCGACCGCGTGGTTCGTCGGGCTCGTGGCGGTCGGACTGGTCGACCTGACGACGAGCCTGTCGTTGATGATCATGGTCTTGACGTTCTGGGGGCTGTGCGCTGCGTGCGTCGCCGTCCTCGAGGCCGCAGAGCGCCAGGGGGATGAGCTTGAGCGGCTCGTCCGCCGGGATCCGCTGACGGGCGTCGGAAACCGCCGCATGCTCAGCGAGCAACTCGCCTACGAACTCGCGCGGCACAGCCGCAATCGGCAGCCCCTGACGGTGCTCGCGCTCGATCTCAACGGCTTCAAAGCGCTCAACGATCAGTTCGGCCACGCCGCCGGCGACGAGCTCCTCTGCTCCGTCGCCCGGGCCATCGAGGACGCCGCCGGCGACGGGGACACCGTCGTGCGGCAAGGCGGCGACGAATTCTGCGTGCTGCTGCCAAACGCCACTGGCGAGCAAGCCATGTCGACGGCTGATTCGATCCGCGCCGCCCTCGCCGTCATCGACGCCCACGGATTGACCATCACGACCGGGATCGGGATCGCGAGCTATCCGACGGAGGCCACGACCGCGGACGGTCTGCTTACCGTCGCCGACGATCTGCTCCGAGCGTCCAAAGCGACCGCCCTCGCCCGCGAGCGTAGGAGCGCTCACCGCGGGCAGGCCAAGGCCCCGCTCACGACCGGGCATGAGCCCAGTATCGAAGGGCCCGCGGAGCATTCCAGCTAGGGGAAATGCGTCGTGGCGCCCCGGAAGCCTCCGCTGAGGCGGCCGGCCGCGATACTGGCGGTGTGGATGGTGATCGCAATGTGCTCGGCGGCGAGCTGGAGGTCTGCAGCACCGACCCGTTGACGGGGTTCTTCCGCGACGGCTGCTGCTCAACCGGGCCGCAGGATCTGGGGAGCCACACGATCTGTGCGGTGGTGACGGCTGACTTTCTCGCCCACCAACTGAGCATCGGCAACGACCTGTCCGCGCCGATGCCGGAGTTCCGGTTCCCCGGCCTGATGCCGGGCGACCGGTGGTGCGTCACCGCCGGCAACTGGTTGCGCGCCCACGAAGACAACTGCGCAGCCTTCGTCGTGCTCGCTGCCACCCATGAGCGCGCCCTCGAGGTGGTGCCGCTCGAGGTCCTCGTGGAGTACGCGGTCGACGTCCCGTCGGACGCCGGCGGACTCGACCGTTGACCTTCGCGTCGGAGCGTTAGGCTCGCGCCCCATGAGTTCCCCCTCGTTGGTGTTGCACGTCCTCCCGCCATCTCATCCGTGCATGACGGCCCGCGCGGCGCTGCGCTTCAAGGGACTGGACTACGAGCGAGTCGATCTGCCGATGGGCCAGCAGATGGACGCCATGGCCGAGCTCTACGGCGAGGGCAACACCACCGTTCCGGGATTGCTCGTCGACGGCGAGCCCGTGCATGGCTCGACCGCGATCCTCGCCCGTCTGGAAGAGATCAAGCCCGATCCACCGCTCTACCCGAAGCCGATCGCTGCGCAGGTTCGCGAGGCCGAGCGCTGGGGCGACGAGGTGTTTCAGGACCTGGGCAGGCGCCTGCCGTGGGGCGCCCTCTACTTCAGGCCCGAGGCCCTCGGCATCCTCGCCGGGCAGACGGAGCCGCTTGATCCGGCCGGCACCGACTACGCGATGCGCTTCATCCGTGGCACGTGGAAGTACCACCGCCTCACCGCCGTCGTGCTCGCCGCCGACCTCGCTGGCTTGCCGGAGAAGCTCGATCACATCGACGCCCTGATCGCGGTCGGCACCCTCGGCAACGAGCAGCCCAACGCCGCAGATCTTCAGATCGGCGCGACCCTGCGCGTGCTGCTGAGCGTCGAAGACCTTCACCCGCTGCTGCTGGATCGCCCGGCGATCACGCTGGCCGAGCGGTTCTTCCCGCGTGACGCGATCGGCGGGATCCCCGCCGGGGCATATCCGGCCGGGTGGGTACCGGCGCTCTAGAGTCGACGCATGCCCACCCTGCGCGAGCTCGCCGCCGAGTCGATCGGTCGCATCACCCGCCGGGGTCTCGAGGCGCAGATCGCGCAGATCGGCGACGCGCTGGCAGCGGATGAGCAAGTCCTCGCCGTCGTTCCCGGCAAGGACGGCACCGGCGGGGTGGTGGTCGTCGTCAGCGATCGCCGGCTGCTGTGGTCGGCAGGCGCCGCGTTCGCGAAGCCGGCGCTTGACGCGATCAACGCGGCCGACGTGCAGAGCGCCGATGCTGGCCCCGAGGGCGACGTCTGGGCGCTCCACGTGCGACACGCGGGTGGCCAGCTGACGGTCGGGGGGATGTTTGACCGCGACGCTCAGCGCGTAGCGGCGCTGCTCGACGCCGGAGCCGGAGTCAGCGCGAGCGCTCAACCCACTTCGCGGTGAGCTGCAGCTGCTCGCCAGCCAGAGCCGCCTGCAGCCCGACGATCCGCCGGACGACGCCGCCGATCGCGGGCTGCGCGAGCAGCTCCGGGGCGAACCCTCGCGCCAGCACGTCGAGCTGGGTGAGGTAGGTGTCCGGTGCGTCGCGCGGCACCGACACGAGCACCGCGTCGAGCTTGGGGGCGGGGCCCGGTGCCAGCGCCGTGCGCGGCATCGGGTAGTTACGCAGGATGCGGCCGATCTGTGATGGCGTCGCCACCAACGCCACGCCTGCCAGGGCTTGGATGAGCGCGTAGAAGAGGTCTCGATCGCGGCCGATCTTGATCTCACCGATGCCGATCGTGCCGTCGGGGGCGGCGAGCAGGAGATCGGCCTGAAGCTTGGCCTTCGGTTCCTCGATGCCCTCGGTCCGGTGCGCCTTGGTGGTCCGGGTCAGGGAGACCTCGCGATCGAGGAACACCACATCGAGCGCACCGGGGGAGAGGCCGTCGATCAGCCTGGTATCGACGCGCGTCTGTGTCCCGGGCGGACCGAGCCGCAGTCCAACGTCTTTGGTGGCACGGATCGCTGCGGGGTTGACCTCGGGGCCGCGTCCGCGACCGCGCTCATGGAATGGGTAGGTGCTGGCGTACGGCCCGACCGCTGCGATGGTCTTCGCGAAGGCGTACGCGACCTGTTCGGGCGAGCGGACGATCTCCAGGGCGAGGTCACGGCGGCGCTGGTCGCTGGTGGAGAGCGCCTTGTAGAGCGCCACCATCGGATAGTCCGTCGACAGCACGCGAGTCCAGAGCGGCGACAGCGGCAGAGACACGGCAGGAGGGGCGGGCATACGACCAGTATCCACGGCTCGCAGCTAGCCTCGGAGTATGAGCGTTGCCTCCAGGCCCCTGTTTGCCTTCGACAATACGTTCGTGCGCGAGCTCGCAGGCCTCTACGAGCCTTGGAAGGGCGCCGAGGTCGAGAACCCCGCCCTGCTCGTGCTCAACGGTCCGCTCGCCGGCGAGTTGGGGCTCGATCTCGACGAGCTCAAGGCGCCGCAGGGCGTTGCCGCGCTTGCCGGGAGCACGGTGCCGGAGGGCGCCGAGCCGGTCGCCCAAGCCTATGCCGGGCATCAGTTCGGGGGCTACTCGCCGCGGCTAGGAGATGGGCGCGCCTTGCTGCTCGGTGAGGTCGTCGACGCACACGGCGTTCGGCAAGACCTTCACCTGAAGGGGTCCGGCAAGACGCCGTTTGCTCGCGCTGGAGACGGCAGGGCCGCGGTCGGCCCGATGCTGCGAGAGTTCGCGATCAGTGAGGCGATGCACGCCCTCGGGATCCCGACGGCACGCGCGCTCGCGGTCGTCGCGACCAACGAGCCGGTTCGCCGAGAGGCGCTGCTGCCCGGCGCGGTCCTCACTCGGGTCGCCGAGAGCCACCTGCGCGTCGGGACCTTCGAGTATGCGGCGGCGACGAAGGACGAGGACCTGCTCCGGCGCCTGGCCGACTACGCGATCGCTCGCCACTACCCGGAGGCGGCGTCCGCCACCAACCCATACCTCGACTTCTACGGTCGCGTCGTCACCGCGCAGGCGGATCTCATCGCGCAGTGGATGCTCGTCGGCTTCGTGCACGGCGTGATGAACACCGACAACGTCACGATCTCCGGCCAGACGATCGACTATGGCCCGTGCGCCTTCATTGACCGGTACGACGTGGAGACGGTCTTCAGCTCGATCGATACGAGCGGCCGCTACGCCTACGGCAACCAGCCGACGATCGCCCAGTGGAACCTCGCTCGCCTCGCGGAGGCGATGCTCCCGCTGTTCGGTCGCGGCGAAGCCTCCGTCACCGCAGCGACCACCGTGCTGCACACGTTCGTCGACCGTTACCAACAGACGTTCACGGCCGGAATGGCTGCCAAGCTCGGTCTCCCCACCGATGCATCCGGCGTCGATGACCTCGTGACCGATCTGCTCGTCCTGCTCCAGGCCGGGCACCCCGACTTCACCTCGTTCTTCCGCGGGCTCTCCGCCTCGCTGGTCGGCGACGCGACCGCCGTTCGCGCCCTGTTTGCCGACACCGAGCGCTTTGACGCGTGGTCGACCCGCTGGCGCGAGGCTCTCGCGGCACAGCAGATCGATGCGGCGGACGCGGCCGACGCGATGAACCGAGTCAACCCGGTCTACATCCCGCGTAACCATCTGGTGGAGGCGGCGCTGGTCTCCGCCACCGGTGGCGATCTGCAGCCATTCCGAGCGATGCTTGCGGTCCTCGAGCAGCCATTTACCGAGCGCCCGGGCCTGGAGGCGTGGGCCGTGCCGGCACCGCAGGACGAGCGCTACCGCACGTTCTGCGGCACCTGAAACTTTCTGCGGTCGCAGGGGTTCAAGCCCCCAGCGTGGAGCCGACTGAACTGATCTTCGTCGCCGGATTGCTGCTCGCCTGCACCGGCGGGATGTTCCTGCGACTCCGAGGCGCGCTGCTCCTAGCCTCGGCAATCACGGCAACGAGGTATGCGTTGGCCGTCGCCACGTGGGGCTTCGACGGACCGAACGACGAATCGCCCGCGCAGTACGCCGCCTTTGCGGTCGTCGCCATCGCCGCCGTGACGCTGGGTGCGACCGCGGCCGGCGCCCTGATTCGGCTGGCAGCCTCAGCGGCGACGTCCGCCCGACGATCCACCAGAAGACCCTGAGAAGGCTCCTCCGGGCAGCGCGGAGTGCCCGCCCATGGGCGGGTAGTTCTCCGCGGTGGCTGGCGGCATTCCCCGGCTGCCGCTCCGGCCTAGCGGTCGTATCGTCGTTCCATGGAGACGCAGCGTTCAGGGAAGCACCGTGTGGTGATCGTGGGTGGCGGCGTCGCCGCGCTGGAGACCGCCCTCGCGCTCCAACAGCTCTCGCCCGAGGGAACGACCTGCACGGTCGTCGCTCCGAACGACGAATACGTCGTGCGTGCGCAGACGGTGCGCGAACCGTTTGCCAGCGCGCCGGCCGATCACTACCCGTTGGCGCCGATCGTTCGCGACGCGGGCGCCTCCTTGCTCGTGGACTCGCTGGCCCACGTGCACGCTGAGGCGAGGA
This sequence comes from Solirubrobacteraceae bacterium, assembly GCA_032119795.1. GTDB lineage: Bacteria > Actinomycetota > Thermoleophilia > Solirubrobacterales > Solirubrobacteraceae > JAGIBJ01. The sequence continues at coordinate 7,566 of JAUMFO010000046.1, read as the reverse complement.
CGATCACCACGACCGGCGGCCAAGAGGTGGCGTACGACTCCCTCGTCTTGGCGCTTGGCTGCCGCGCCCACGCTCGCTACGAGCATGCGATCACCGTCGACCCTCGTTCGATGGACGAGACCCTGCGGGACATGCTCCAAGACGTAGATTCCGCTGCCATTCGCAGCGTCGCCTTCATCACGCCGACCGGGCCGGCTTGGCCACTACCGCTCTACGAACTGGCGTATCTGACGGCACGCCGCGCCAGCGACCAGGGCGTGCAGCTCACCACCACGCTCGTGACGCCCGAAGACCGCCCAATGATGCTGTTCGGCATGATCGCCAGCAATGGCGTGACTCGCCTCCTACACGACGGCGGTGTCGAGGTCATCACCTCCTCCGAGGCCGAGGTCCCGAGTTCGCAGGACGTCGTGATCAGTCCCGGCCAGCGGCGGCTGCAGGTCGACCGCGTCATTGCACTCCCGGAGCTCGTCGGGCCGGCGGTCGCTGGCCTCCCACGGGACGAGCACGGATTCATCCCGGTCGACGACCACGGCCGCGTGACGGGTGTCCCGGGGGTGTTTGCGGCAGGTGACGCCACGGCGCGGCCGGTGAAGCACGGCGGCTTCTCCGCGCAGCAAGCCGACGCGGTCGCCGAAGCCATCGCGGCCGAGGCTGGCGAGGTGCTCGACCCTCAACCCGTCGAAGGGCTGCTGCGCGGGATGTTCATCACCGGCGATGCCCCGCGGTACCTCAGTGCCCGGCTCCAAGGCGGCCACGCCTACGACTCCGTGTTCACCACCGAGCCAACCGCCACGCCCGAGGGCAAGATCGCGGCGCGCTACCTCTCGCAGTACCTGGAGCAGGTGGCCTGATCGGCCTCAGGCCGGTGCGGCGGAGCGCTCCCGGAGCTGGTCGAGCTCTCGCTTGGCCTCTTCGTAGCCATGCTGGATGAGCTCCGGCCAGCGGGATCGGTCGAGGAAGAGGTCAAAGAACGACGGGCCGCGCAAGAGGCGGTGATCGGCGGCGTCGATCATGGTCACGTGGTCGCCGAACTCCGAGAGGGTACGCCGCGCGAGCTCCACCTGGAACGCCTGCTCTGCCTGGCGAGCCGCGTCGAGAATGCCCATCAGGCGGTCCTCCCAGCCGGTGAGATCAGGCGGCGTGAGCTGTGGCGGCAGCATGACGTTGACGGCGACGACGTGGTCGATGTTGCCGTCGTCGTGCAGCGGCCGGGTAGGGAGCAGGTCGATGACGCCGCCGTCGACGTAGAGGTGGCCGTCGACGCGCACCGCTTCCATCACGAGCGGGAGCGCGATCGCGATGCGCACGAGCTGCCCGACGGTGAGCTCGGGATGCGTATCCGGGCCGAAGTACTCCACGCCTCCGCGATCCATGTCGTAGACGATCGACGTAATCGGAATCGGGAGATCGCCGACCGTCAAGTTGCCGAACATCTCGTCGAAGGTGCGCTGCACCGCGGCACCCTTCGCCACACCGGTGAAGCCTTTGAACGCCGACGCTACGAACCCAGGGATCTTGTGCCATTGGATGTCGAGGTAGTCCTCGATCTCCCAGCTCAGGCAGAAATCGGCCATCTCCTCGGCGCTCAGACCGGCCGCCCACATCGAGCCCCACAGCGTTCCGCCCGAGCATGAGGAGATCATCGCCGGCTCGAGGCCAGCCTCCTCGAACGCGCGGCGTACCCCGATCAGCGAGACGCACCCGCCGGATCCGCCGCCAGCAATGAGCCCGATCCGCTTGCCTTCGAGCTCGGGGATGGGGCGGAGCTCAAGCGGCGGGAACAGGTTTGTCACGTCGACCGGCGGGCGCGGCCGGTCGATGAGCGGCAGCGGCAGCAGGGTGCGGCGCAGGCGAAAGAGAAACCTGGGGTCGAGGGTCGCCTGCGCGACCTGGCCGGCCTCGCGCAGGCGACCGAGCCCGAGCAGGACGTTGTAGATGTCGAAGTCTGCGCGGCCAGCCATGGATCGGGAGTCTTGCAGCCAGCCCGTGCTGCGGGCCGCTAGCGCCCCGGAATGCTCGGCGCGTGCCCGGTGACGTGGTCGGCGAACAGGCCAGGCCAGGCCATGACGCCGTAGGGCGTTCGGGCGACGACGAGGCGCGTGTCCGGAAGCGTCTCGGCGAGTGTGACCGCCGTGCTTTCGGGGTGGGTCGGGTCGTCGCTCCACGCGAGCACGAGCGTTGGTGCGTCGATGGTGGCGAGCTCGCGCGTCGGCGGCAGATCAGAGCGTGCGGCGCCGCGGAGGAGCGCTGGGAGCAGATCCTCGGCGACGGCGGGCGCGGTCTTGGGTGCGTCGGCCATCGCTGGGACGATCGGAGACATCAGCCCGAGCTCGACGAACGCGTCGATCCCCTCTCGCTCCACGAGATCGGCGTTGAGGAGGTAGGTCTCGCGGCGGGCCACGCGCGTCTCCCATGCGGTCGGCGGCGTGACGAGCGTGAGGCTGGCGAAGCGCGTCGGATCAAAGAGCGCAGCATGCAGCAGGGTGGCCGTGCCCATCGATGGACCGACGCCGTGGGCCTGTTCCCCAGGGGCGACGTGATCAAGCAGCAGCAACAGGTCGTCGGCGAGCTGCGGCCAGGTGTAGGTCGACGGGTCGGTGGACCCGGTCGAATTGCCGTGGCCGCGCGCGTCGTACCGCAGGACGCGGTGCTCACGCAGGGCCATAGGGAGATCGAGACCGAGTTGGGCATCTCGGGCCCGGCTCGACGTGAGCCCATGAAGCTGGACCACGAGGGGCCCGGCATCGCCGATGACTTCATAGTCGAGGGCGGCGTCGTTAACGAGAAGTGTAGGCAGCGAGATTCCGGTGAGACGCAGGGTCGAACACGTAGGGTACGCCGTATGAGGCTGACCAACGTGGCCCAGATGGACCTGGTCAGCGGCCGCGTCTTCAGCTATGCCGTCCGGGCGTCGCCTGGGCAGGGCCGTGAGCTGCCCGTTTCCTTCGATCAGGCGCGGCACGTCGGGCAGGGGCAACGGCCCGGTTCGTGGCTGGCACTGGCCTTCCGCTTGGCCGAGCCGGCGGCGCCGGACGAGTTGGGAATGGCTTGGGATGCGGTCGTGGCGCGGCACGGCACGCTGCGCACGGTGTTTACGTACGGGGAGGACCGCCGACTGCGGCTCCACGAGGTCGAGGTCTCGCCGGGCGTCTGGGGTGAGCACGAGGTGGCCAGCGGTCGGCGCACGCGCGCAGTGCTGCGCGAGGTCTTTGACACGCACTGCGCCCCATTTGAGCGACCGTCCCACCGGCTCGTGCTGATCGATCCGGGGGCGAACGCCGAGGACCCGCGGCCGGAGATCGTGATCGGCGCCGACCACGCCCACCTCGACATGTGGTCGCTCGTGGTGCTGGCCCGCGACCTGGTGACCTGCCTGGAGGATCTGCGCGCGGGGCGGGCACCCGGGGCAGAACTCCCGGACGCCCCTCCGTTCGCTGAGCACACCGAGGTGCTGGAGTCGATGCCGCCGGCCCCAGAGGACGTCCAACAGCGGTGGGCCGACATCCTTGGCACTGGCGACGGCGCGATGCCGGTGTTCCAGCTGTCGTTGGGCGAGCTCATCCCGCTCCCGGCCGAGGTGGTGGAGGTGCGCGACGTGCTCGACGCGGAGGGCACCGAGCGGTTCAGCGTGCTCGCCAGCGAGCACGGCGTTCGACCACTTTCGCTGGCAATCTCGGCCCTGACGGAGGTGACGACTCGGCTCACCGACCGGCCGCTACGCGCGGTGTTCCCGGTTCACAGCCGGCATGAGGCCCACTGGCGCGAGGCCGTCGGCTGGTTCATCACGAACGCGGTGATCGAGTCCGCAGATCCCGATCCACAGGCCTCCAAAGCCGCGATCCTGGAGGCCACCGGGCTGGGGTCGTGGCCGTTGGCGCCGATTCTTGCTTCGTACGGCGGCATGCCCGAGCGGCCAGGCATGTTCGCGATCTCCTGGCTCGACACGCGCCGACTGCCCGTGCCGACCGGGCAAGCGACCGATCTGCGCTACGTCTCCGCTTCGATCCGCACCGACGGCGTGATGATCTGGTTCATGGTCAACGAGTCCGGCCTGCACCTGCGCTGCCGCTACCCAGACACGCCCGAGGCCCGAGACAACGTTGGCGGCTGGCTCGACGCCGTCGAACTCGGGCTCCGCGAACTCGCAGCGCAGGAACTCGCCACCTGATCGCCACGGGATGAGCGAGTCCGCGCCAAGCGTCAGACGGCCGCGGCTTCTTCGCGCTCCAAGCATCCGTCGATGACCGAGAACAGGTGCTCGAAGTGCCGGGGCTCGTGGCCCGCCGTCGCACAGAGACGGATCCTGGACTGGCCGGCGGGGACGGCGGGGTAGGGGATGGCCGCCGTGGCGACGCCGTCCAAGAGCATGTCGCGCGTCCAGGTGAACGCGCGGCCTTCGTCGCCCAGGACGAGCGGGACGATCGGGCTCGTGCTGTTGCCCACGTCGAAGCCGCGCTCCGTCAGACCCGCCCGCAGCGTGTCGGAGTTGGCCCGCAGCCGCGCCAGGTGCTCCGGCTCGCGCTGGATCACGTCGAGCGCCGTGAGCGCCGCGGCCGCGCTGGCGGGGGAGAGCGCCGCCGAGAAGAAGTACGGGGCGGCGGCGTGCTGCATGATCATCCGCAGCGGGTAGGAGCCGGCGACGAACCCACCCGTCGATGGGATTCCCTTCGACAGCGAGCCGGTGATGATGTCGATGCGGTTCGGGTCGATTCCCTGGGCTTCCCACGTGCCCCGACCGGTCGGCCCCATCGTGCCGACCGCATGCGACTCGTCGACGAGGAGGAAGACGCCGAAGCGCTCCTTCACCGCAAGCATCTCCGCAAGCGGAGCCTCGTCGCCGTCCATCGAGTAGACGCCGTCGATCGCGACGAGCGTGCGCCGGTCGTTGGCGCTGTGCTCGGCCAACACCTCGGCAAGATGCTCGGCGTCGTTGTGGCGAAACCGCTTGATCTCGGCGCCTGAGAGTCGAGCTCCGTCGACCAGACTGCGGTGAGCCAAGGAGTCCAAGACGACGAGATCTCTGGCGCCGCAGACGGTGGTGATGGCGGCGAGATTGGCGTCGTAGCCGCCAACGAATGTCGTCACGGCCTCCACACCGATGAAGTCCGCGAGGGCAGCCTCGAGATCCAGGTGCACCCGCAGGGTGCCCGTCAGCATCCGTGCACCCGATGGCGAGGTTCCAAATCGGGCGACGGCCTCCTGCGCCGCCGCGACCACGCGCGGGTGGCCGCTCAGATCGAGGTAGCCGTAGGCGGAGAACAGCGTCAGTTCGGCGCCGTGGGCGCTACTGCTCGGTGCGGCGCGCTGCTCGAGCGGCAGCTGCCAGGTGTAGAGCCCGGCAGACATGCACGGGTCGTGGAGCGCGCCCCAGGTTCGGCCCGCGTCGGTGTCGAGGAGGCCCTGGCGCGCGATGTCGGTTCGGGTGCGCTCGCCCAGGTCGGGGACGCCGAATGGGTTGCGGGTGAACGCTTCAAGCGCGGGGCTGGCCGAGACGGCGGGCGAAGACATGCGCGCCACCGTATACCGCCGGGATCCGGTACGGATACCAATGGAACTCGCGTGTGTCCCCTTTCCCACAAGCGCGGAGCGCCGCGCCACCGACCGGCCGCTTGTGTGACCAAGATCCGGTGGATAGGATGATGCGTTCCGTCGGCCGCAGCACTTGCGCGGCAGGCCCACGAGGAGTCCCGGTGTCCAACGTCCGTCCCATCCGCGCCGCGGCGCTCGCTCTGGCCGTCGCGCCTGCACTGGTCGGCGCCGCCGCGCTGCTCCCGGCCGCGGCCACCGCGCGCCCCGCCGATCACCCGTTCTACCAGTACACCGGCGACGCGCCACTGAGCAGCGTGGCGCCCGGAACCGTGCTCAAGACGCGCACCATCAACGCTCACATCTTCGGGATCAAGACGCCGATCAAGACGGTGCAGCTGCTCTACCGCTCCACGAGCCAGGTAGGCACGCCGACGACGAACGTCACGTCGGTGCTGCTGCCGCCGCTGCGCAACGCCCACAGCACGAAGGTGATCTCGTACCAGTCGGCCTACGACTCGCTCGACCCAAGCGACCAGCCGTCGTACCAGCTGACCGGGAAGGTGACGTTTGGCGGAGTCATCGCTCAGGCGGAGAACGCCATGCTGGCCGCCACGATCCTCAGCGGCTACACCATCGCCATTCCAGACACCGAAGGCCAGACCGCGGACTTCGCCGACGGGCCCGAGTACGGGATGAACACCCTCGACGGGCTCCGCGCGACGTTCAGCTCGCCTGCGACCAAGCTCAAACCCACCAGCAAAGCCGCGCTGATCGGCTACTCCGGTGGCGCCATCGGCACGGGCTGGGCTGCGCAAATGGCGCCGACCTACGCACCGGACGTCAACACCCGACTCGTCGGCGCCGCGATGGGTGGCGTCCTCGTGCACCCCGGCCACAACCTCGACTACATCGAGGGCAGCAAGCAGTGGGCCGGGGTCGCGCCGATGGCGATCGTCGGCGTCGCGCGGGCCTTCGGCATCGATATGAAGCCCTACCTCAGTGCCTACGGTCTGAAGGTCTACAGCAAGCTACAGCGCGCTCCGATCGCCTCCGTGATCGGTGCCTACCCGGGCCTGACGTGGAAGCAGATCGCCAAGCCGCAGTACCCGACGGCGACCAGCGTGAAGGCCTTCGTCGACGTCGCCAACCAGGTGATCATGGGGCGCGACGGCCACCCGACAATTCCGATGTACATCGGCCAGGGAGCCAACGGCGAGAGTGAGGGCACCGCCGGCAACAAGCCAGGGATCGGCCCCGGCGACGGCGTGATGATCGCGGGCGACGTGCGCGCGCTGGCCAACCAGTACTGCGATCAGGGTGTGTCCGTGATGTACAAGGAACACTCCCGCCTCGGCCACACCGCCACGGTTCCCGTCTGGGCGCAGACGGCCGTCCCGTGGCTGCTCAAGCGCTTCGGTGGCGCGCCAGCGCCACAGAACTGCGGCACGTTTGCACCCGGCAATTCGTTGGCGCCGCTCGTCTACGAGCCGGCGTCCAGCGCCAACTAGGCGCTGGACGCCGGCCGCCCGAGGAGACGCCGGGCTTAGCGCAGCCCGATGATCTGCTCTGCGCGGCTGACGTTGCCGGAGCGATCGGTGGCCTCGACGACCAGCGTGACGCGCGGCGCGGCAAGTCTGCGCAACTTGGACGCACCGACGCGCAGCCGCACGTCACGCGTCGATCCTGAAAACGCCTGCTCGCTGCGGCGCAGGACGGTTGTGGACTGCTTGCGGCCGCGGTACTTCACGACGAGCTTGGCCGTGTAGCGGCAGTCTTCGGAGCAGGCGATCGTGGCCTTCGTGCCGGCGCGGCGCGTGAGCTTGGACCGGCGCAGCTTGGTGCCCACGCCGCCGATCGTGACGACTGGCCCGACCTGATCGGCGGCCGCGCCACTCGGCGCGACCGGTGCCGCGTCCGGCTGCGGGGTGGCAGGCGTCTCGCCCGGGGCGGGCGGTGCCGGTGCCTGCGGATCCACCGGATCGGCTGGCGGCGCGGGCACGACCGCCGCCGGGCAACCATTGACGGTCTCCGCTT
>JAUMFO010000045.1:0-4605 GCA_032119795.1 Solirubrobacteraceae bacterium | reverse complement strand
ATTCCTTCTCCGCCACGCGCGAGAGCACACGAGAGATCTGCTCGCCCGTCGGGCGGGTGAAGTCGAAGCGGTGGGTGCGGTCGACGACGGTTGCCGGGACCTTGTGCGCCTCGGTCGTCGCGAGCACGAAGACGGTCTGCGGCGGCGGCTCCTCGAGCGTCTTGAGGAGCGCATTCCACGCCTGCGTGGTGAGCATGTGCGCCTCATCGAGGATGTAGACGCGCCAGCGGCCACCGCTTGGAGCGGTCTGGACGCGGTCGCGCAGTTCGCGCACGTCGTCGACGGAGTTGTTCGACGCAGCATCCATCTCGACGACGTCGAGCGACGTGGCGCGCTGGATCGCCAAACAGCTCTCGCACTTGCCGCATGGGTGGACGGTGGGCCCGTTCTCGCAGTCCAGGCACGACGCGAGGATCTTGGCCATCGACGTCTTCCCCGTGCCGCGCGACCCAACGAACAGGTAGGCGTGGTGGACCTTGCCCTGCTCGACGGCGTTGCGGAGGGTGCGGACCACGTGGTCCTGGCCCACCACGTCCTCGAACGTGCGGGGCCGGTGGCGGCGGTAGAGCGAGGGCGCAGACACGAGTCCCCAGTCTATGCAAGCGAGCGTGCAGACCCGGCGGCGTGGGCGCGCGGGCCGCTGGATAGGGTCCATCCGTGCCTGCGCGCCTCGCCGTCCCGACGCTGACGCTCGCGCTCGCGACGCTGCTGTGGCTCGTCATGGGGCAAGCCGCCGTCGTGAACTACGACACGCTCTACGGCCTGCTCTGGGGCAAAGAGCTGCTGCACGGCGCCCTGCCAGACATGACGGTGCCCGGCGCGCCGACGCCACACCCGCTCCTCACCCTCTTTGGGTTGGCCGTGGCACCGGTCGTCGGATCGGCCTCGCCGCAGGCCCTTTCGCTCCTGGCTTATCTGGGCTATGTCGCGACGGCGGCCTGCGTCGTGCTGCTCGGGCTGGTCGCCAAGCGCTCACTCGGCGTCGCCGCGGCCGTCGTAGCTGCACTGCTGCTGCTGACCCGCGAGCCGGTGCTCTCCTACGGGCTGCGGGTTTACCTCGACCTGCCGTATCTCGCGCTGCTGCTCGGCGCGCTCGCCATCGAGCTTGAACGCCCACGCGCCGGCACGCGCGTCTTGGTCCTGCTGCTGCTGGCGGGGCTGCTGCGCCCCGAGGCGTGGCTGCTGTCGCTGGCGTACCTGGCGTGGTTGGCCGTCGGCGACGAGTTCCCCGGCCGCCGGACCCAGCTGCTGTGGTTGGCGCTCGCGATCGGCGGACCGGCCATCTGGGGCCTGACCGACCTGCTGCTCACCGGCGACGCGCTGTTCTCGTTCCGCGGGACCCGCGCCGGTACCGAGCGGCTGGAGCGGCCGACGGGCCTGAGCGGCCTGGTGAACGTCGCCCCACGCCGGATCGGCGAGATCTTGCGCTGGGAGATCTTGCTGGGCGCCGTCGCGGGCGCCTTGCTGCTCTGGCGCGGGCGGGATCCGAAGGTGAGGATCGTCGCGGCGGCGACCGCGGCCACGGCGGTCGCCTTCGCGCTGGTGGCGATCGGCGGGCTTCCCGTGATCGTGCGTTACCTGCTGCCGCTGGGCGCCGCGGGGTGCCTGGCCTGCGCGCACGCGCTCACCGGCTGGCGCAAGGACGAGTCGATCCCCGTTGGGCGTGCGTGGGCCGCGGGTGCCGGGCTGCTGCTCGTGGCGATGCTGGCGCTCGTGCCGACCCAGGCGCGGCGCATCGACCGCCTCCAGACCTCGCTCTCAAGCCAGCAACTCACGGTGACGGAGCTGGAGGCGCTCACCCGCGAGGTGCCGTGCTGGCCGATCATCCTCCCCAACCGGCGGGCCGTCCCCCTCGTTGCGCTGTGGACGGGCGAGCCGGCACGCGGCGTGATCACCGCCCAAGACGAGCCGATTCCGGATCGTGGCACGTACCTGTTGCCCTCGTCGCAGGAGGCGGCGGACGTCTTCATCCTCGACGCGCGCGACCGCGACCGCGCAATCCCACCACCGCCGCCGGGCTACGAGACCAAGGACCGCACCACCCGTTGGATCCTGGCCGCCAGCTGCGACTGAGTCGCCGCAGCGTTCTGCGTGGGCTTTCCCACCTAGGCGACGGGTTGCCTGGCGCAGTTCGCTCGCTCGCGAACAAAAAAGTGGCCGGTGACAGCTCCAGCTGAAACGAACCGTGCCCGCCGGAGACCGCGGGAGGCTGCTTCCTCTCGGACCTGACCTGGTTAGCGAACCGGCGTCACGGGGCTTCAGCCTTCAATGCCGCCACCGACCGCGGGCAAGCCTACCGTCCATGACCGCGCGACGGCGGCTCGGGGAGGTCATTCCCTACGAAACGCCGTTGCGCTTGGGCGCCGCCGCCCCTAGCCTGCGAACGGTGCTTGGACTTCCTGACGGAATTACCGCCCTGCTCTTCGACCTCGACGGCGTGCTCACGAAGACCGCCGAGGTCCATGCTGCCGCCTGGAAGGAGATGTTCGACGAGGTGCTCGCCGAACACGCCGGTGAGGACGGCGTCGACGGGCGGCCCTTCGACGCGGCCGCCGACTACTTGGAGTACGTCGACGGCAAGCCGCGGTACGACGGCGTGCGCGACTTCCTTGCCTCGCGCGGCATTCACCCGCCGGAGGGCGACGCCGGTGACGACGGCACCGTCGAGACGGTCATCGGCCTGGGCGATCGCAAGAACGACGCCGTCCAGCGGCTGATCGACAGCGACGGCGTAGACCCCTACGAAGGGTCCGTCCGGTATCTCGAGGCCGTCCGCAAGACCGGGCTCAAGACCGCCGTCGTGTCGTCGAGCGCCAACGCCGAAGCGGTGCTGCGCGTCTCGGGCCTCGATCACTTCATCGACGAGCGCGTCGACGGCGCCGTGGCCGCCGCGGAGGGCATCAAGGGCAAGCCCGCCCCAGACATGTTCCTGGAGGCTGCCCGCCGCCTGGGTGCGACGCCTGAGACGGCCGCCGTCTTCGAGGATGCCCTCAGCGGCGTGCGCTCGGGTGCCGCTGGCAAGTTCCGTGTGGTGATCGGCGTCGACCGCGGCGGCCAGCCGGAAGCACTCCGTGAGGCCGGCGCCACGCTCGTCGTCGACGACCTCGCCGACCTGCTGCCGCCCGCGTAAGCCGCACGCCCGCGCTGCCTCGTAGCCTCCGCCACTCCTGATCTCCTTCCTTCACCCCAGGACACCATCCGCGTGAACCCGCCTTCGCTGCCGAACCTCGCCGACGAACCGATCTACAGCGGTGGTCCCTGGACCCTGCGGGAGGACCGGTTCGACGAGGCGGTCCTCGCTCGCAGCGAGTCGCTGTTCGCGCTGGCCAACGGCCACATCGGTCTGCGCGCGAATCTCGACGAGGGAGAGCCGCACGGCATCCCGGGCAGCTACCTCAACGGCTTCTACGAGACGCGCCCGCTGCCGCACGCCGAGGCCGGCTACGGCTACCCGGAGGACGGCCAGACGATCGTCAACGTGACGAACGGCAAGATCATCCGCTTGCTCGTCGACGACGAGCCGTTCGATCTGCGGTACGGCACGGTCGTCCGCCATGAGCGCGAGCTGGATCTGCGTGCCGGCGTGCTGCGCCGCGAGGTTGAGTGGCGCTCTCCTGCCGGCCAGGGCGTGATCATCCGGTCGACTCGCCTGGTCTCGTTCGTGCAGCGCGCGGTGGCGGCGATCTGCTTCGAGGTGGAGCCCGTCGGGGAGGGCGCACAGGTCGTGGTGCAGTCCGAGCTGGTCGCCAACGAGCCGCTGCCGGCCCAGAGCAAGGATCCGCGTGCTGCGGCCGCGCTCGCCGCACCGCTCGTCGGCGAGGAGCACTCCTCCTACGGCCACCGCGGCGTGCTCGTGCACCGCCTGCGCGCCAGCGGCCTGCGGATGGCGGCCGGCATGGACCATGAGCTCGACGCGCCGGGCCGGATCGACACCTCGATCGAGGCCTGGGGCGATATCGCCCGGCTAACGGCCGCCACCGAACTGAAGGCCGGCGAGGTGCTGCGCCTCACGAAGTACTTGTCGTACGGGTGGTCGAGCCGACGCTCGATGCCGTCGGTTCGCGACCAGGTGATCGCCGCGCTTGCGGCGGCACGGTCCACCGGTTGGGACGGCTTGATCAGCGGCCAGCGCGAGTACCTCGACGACTACTGGTCGCGTGCCGACGTCGAGATCGACGGCGATGAAGAACTCCAGCGTGCCGTGCGCTTCGCGCAGTTCCAGACGCTCCAAGCCGCGGCGCGAGCCGAGCGGCGCGGGATCGGCGCCAAGGGTCTCACGGGCCCGGGCTACGACGGCCACGCCTTCTGGGACTCCGAGACCTACATCCTTCCGGTGCTGACGTACACCGTCCCCAAGGCCGCGGCCGACGCCTTGCGCTGGCGGCACAGCACGCTTGACCGCGCGAAGACGCGCGCGACGGAGCTCGGCCTGAAGGGCGCGGCGTTCCCGTGGCGCACGATCAGCGGCGAGGAGTGCTCCGGCTACTGGCCGGCAGGCACGGCCGCGTTCCACTTGGCTGCCGATATCGCGGCTGCGTGCGAGCGCTACCGCACGATGACGGGCGACGACGAGTTCGAGCGCGAGGTCGGCGTCGAGATCCTGAT
>JAUMFO010000044.1:0-2135 GCA_032119795.1 Solirubrobacteraceae bacterium | reverse complement strand
GGAGACAGCGCTCCACCGAGCACGTGGTAGCGCCCGTGGAACTCATGGGTGCGCTCGAGGGAGATCACGTCGGCTGGATCTTCCACGACGCAGAGCGTCGTTGCATCTCTTCGCGCATCCTCACAGATGCGGCAGCGCGTCTGATCGGTGAGATCGAAGCAGTTCTCGCACGGCCTGATCTGCGCTTTGACCTCCGCGATTGCGGCCGCAAGCGAGGCCGCGTCGGCATCGGTTCCGCGCAACACGTGGAGGGCCAGCCGCTGCGCCGTGCGCTGCCCGACGCCGGGCAGCTTGGCGAACTCCGCGATCAGCCGCTGGATCGGCGGGGCAAACACGATCGAGAAGGGAGGCCGGGCCGGGAGGCTCGGTTTAGAGGTTCAGCCCGAGGCTCTTGCTCATCGCGCCGAGGTCGCCGCTGGCGGCACTCATCTTGGAGCTCGCGACCTCTTGGGCCTGCGCGATCGCCTGGTTGAGCGCCGCGACCAGCGTGTCCGCGAGCAGCTCCGGATCCGCGGGGTCGATCGCGACCGGGTCGATGACGATCGACTGAATCACGAGCTCGCCGGTGATGGCCACCTTCACGGCGCCGCCACCCGCGGTCGTCTCGATCACCTCGCTGCGCAGTGCTTCCTGCGCCGCAGCCATGTCGGCCTGCATCTGCTGGACCTGCCTCAGCATGTCGTTCATGTTCGGCTGGGGCATCAGCTGGGCTCCTGATCGGTGTCGGTGAGTTCCTCGGCGTCGAACTCGGTCACGAGGTGGGCAACGACGGCGCTTTCGTCGAGCGTGGCCGTCGAGCCCATCGGTGGGATCGGCGTCGGCGCCGTGGCACGCGGCTGGGCCGCGGGCGAGCCAGAAACCGGATGCGCGTCGTGCGATGGCGCCGGCTCGTCGTCGTCCGGGTAGGGATCGTCGGCCGGTGCAGTGGTGAGGTCGCGCAGCTCAAACCGGGCCGTCAGCGCCGCACCGGTGACCTCGCGCAGCGCTTCGCGGAGCGCGAGGCGGCGCTCCTCACGATCGGCGGTGCCGCGGTAGAACGCCGCGTCGGTCGGGAAGGCGATCGTGAGTTCCATCCCCTCGAGCTCGACGGGGCGAGCCCGCTCCAGCGCGACGGCGCAGAGCTGATCGCGCCCGCGCAGGTTGTCGAGCACGCCGCCCCAGACCGAGACGACATCCTCGAGGGTCGGGCCGACGCCCCGCGGCGGCGCGGGGGCGAGCGGCGCCTCGGCGACGGGCTCTTGATGAGCCGCAGCGGCGGGCGCAGGGGCTGCCGGCGCGTAAGCCCCTGGTGCAGGCTCGGCGAGCGCAGGAACCGCAGTTGGAGCGGGCGCCGGCACCGGTTCGGGCTGCGGCATGGCGCGCAGCGGCTCGTGGGGCTCGGCGACCGGTTGGGGACGTGACGGCGCGGACTCCTGGTGCGGCGCGTCGGCCGGAGCCCGGTGCGGAGCCTCGTGACGCGCCTCCGGGGGGACGGCGTGCAGGCCGGCCTCGTCGGCCTGAGGGTGCTCGACTACCTGTGGCGGCGCGGGACGCGACTCCGCCGCCGGCGGCGAGGCCGGAGCAGCAGCGGGGGCCGGCGCCGAGGCCGGCGCGGGCGGCAGCGCACCGCCGGCCAGGCGCTCTTCCAGCCGAGCCAGTCGCGACTGCAGTGCACGCAGTGCGGGATCGACCGAGGGATCGGCGGCCTTCACCAGCGCGAGTTCGAGCATCGCCCGGCCGTCGGCACCGTCGCGCGCTGCGGTGAGCGCGTCGGCGAGGAGCTCCAGCAGGTGCGTGGCCTGGTCTCGGCCGATGCGGCGCGCCTGGGCGTCGAGCAGCGCATCGCGATCGGCCGTCAGCCGGACCTCCGGCGGCACGCCGCCAAGGATGCAACAGACGAGGAGGTCGCGGGCGTGGCGCTCGAGTTCGCGGGCGTAGGAGCCCAGATCACGACCGTGCGAGGCGACGTCCTGCACCACACGCAGCGCGGCGGCCGGGTCGCCACCGATCACGGCCTCGACGGCGCCGAAGACCTGCGCGTCGTCGCCGATCCCGAGCACCGTGACGGCGTCTTGCTCGGTGACGCTCGACCCCGCGTAGGTGACGAGCTGCTCGAGCGTGCCCAGGGCGTCGCGGAAGGAGCCGTTGGCGTGCCG
>JAUMFO010000043.1:0-2869 GCA_032119795.1 Solirubrobacteraceae bacterium | reverse complement strand
GTGGCGGCGAGGTCGAGGTCGAGCAGGGCGAGCCGTGCGCCACGGCCCCGCAGCTCCGTGGCCAGCGCGCGCCCCAAACCACCGGTCGACCCGGTGATCAGGACGGTGCGGCCGTCGAGCGCGTAGCGCTTACGCACCGGCGCCCTTGCCGTCAGCAGCAGCGACCGGCACATGCTCGGCGAGGAACGCCAGCTGATCGGCGACGACGCGCTCGAAGCCGTCGCCGGTGTAGATGTCGAAGTGGCCGTCCGGATAGCGCTTGATCTCGCCGCGCGGAGCCTTGGCGGCGTGGCGCAGGGTCGCTTTGGCCGGGGCGACGGAGTCGTCGTCGCAGACGCAGAACAGGATTGGGCTCGTGACTTTGCTGGCGAGCCGCCCGGGCCGGTGCAACGGAATCTGCAGGCCGACGCGCGCGGCGACCTCGTTGGGGAACTCGTCTCCGCCGGGGACGAGCGCGAGGTAGCCGGGCTCGGCGTCGGGCGCCGTCATCAGCGCCGTCGTTCCCGGGCGCCCGGCGGTGGTGATCATCACCGGCGGTCGACCAACGCGCGAGCCGACGAGGTCTCGAGCGGCCCGCACCGACACCTTGCTCGACGTGATCGGATCCATCGTGAGCGCCGAGGCAACGCCGTCGGTGAACGGGCATTGCGCGATCACCGCGGCCACCGCCCGGTCGCCGGCGGCCGTGACGATCACATGCCCGCCGCTGAACGACGAGCCCCACAGCACGACGCGGTCGGGGTCGAGTTCGGGCCGCGTCCGGGCGTAGGCGACGGCCGCCGACCAGTCCTGAAGCTGGGCCTTGATCGAAAGCAGTTGGCGGGGGGTGCCAGCGCTGTCGCCGAAGTAGCGGTAGTCGAAGACCAAGCAGGCGTAGCCGGCGGCGACGAACCGCTCGGCGAACGCGTCGAGGCGCATCCCGCGGACGGCGCCGAGGCCATGGGCCATCACGAGCACGGGGGCCGGGCCGTCGCCCGCGGGGAGGTAGAGCCAGGCCGCGCACTCCACGCCGTGGGAGTCGAAGGTGACGTCGAGCCGGGTGGTCGACGGAGCAGACGGAGACGACATCTGGCGATCGTAGACGCCGACCGGTTGCCCTGGCCAGAACTGGCGACAATCTGAAGCGGGCTTAGGCTGCGGGCGGCGACTCGGGCTCGAGCTGCCCGTGGCGGCCGGCGCCAGCCGTGAAGCGCGCAGCGCCCTCGAGCGTCTCTCCACTCTGCAGCACGGCGAGCCCGTGCTCGAACTCGTTGGCCAGCGCGTCCGGCTCGTCGAGTGCGTGGGCCTCAAGCAGACTCAGGCGGTCGTGGCGGAGGCACGTCTGCGGGAACTGAGCAATCGAGCGCGCCAGCTCGGTGGCGGCGGCGAGGGTGTCGCCGGGGGCGACGACCTGCGTGACCAAGCCGATCTGCCGGGCCTCGTCGGCGTGGACGGCGCGGCCGGTGAGAACGAGATCCATCGCGCGGCCCTGGCCGACGATCCGCGAGAGGCGCACCGTTCCGCCGTCGATGAGCGGGACGCCCCAGCGGCGACAGAACACGCCAAACGTCGCGTCCTGCGCGGCGACCCGCAGGTCGCACCAGAGCGCAAGCTCGAGCCCGCCGGCCACGGCGTAGCCCTCGATCGCCGCGATCACCGGTTTGCCGAGGCGCATGCGCGTCGGCCCCATCGGGCCGTCGGCGAGTGGATCTGGGTCGTGCCGGTTGGCGCGCTCGGTCGCCATGCCCTTGAGGTCGGCGCCCGAGCAAAACGTGCCCCCAGCGCCGTGGAGGACCGCGACCGACGAATCGGCGTCAGCGTCGAAGGCGCGGAAGGCGTCGGCGAGTGCCCGGGCCGTCGGCCCGTCGACGGCGTTGCGCACCTCTGGACGGTGGAGCGTGATCGTGGTGATCGGCCCCGATCGCGTGCTGGTGACGGCCGGCGGCGAGGGCATGGCGGCATTCAACCACCAGCCCCCCCCCGCTGGCGGGGGCCTTCGGCGAGGGGACTAGCGCTCGGCTTGCCCCAGAACACGCAGGGCGCCTGGCCTCGAGACCTCGTTCGGTGGAGCCAGCAGCGCCCGCGCGTGCGCGATCGCCGACGGCGTGTCGGCGAAGACGCGGCCTTGCTCGCGGAGCGTGTCGGCGACGCCGAGGGCTGAGAGGACGTCGCGGTGGGCGTCGTCGATACCCGAGAGGAGCACGACGATGCCGCGGCGCTGCAGGTGCTCGATCGCGTCGCCGAGGATGCTCGCGCCCGTGGCATCCATGGTGGAGATCCGAGACATCCGCAGGATCACGACCTCCACGTCACCGACCTCGGTGAGCTCCATGAGGAAGCGGTTGGCGGCGCCAAAGAAGAGCGGACCCTCGGGGCGATAGGCGACGATCCGCTCGCTGAGGAGGCGGTGCTCCTCGGCCGAGTGATCCGCATGGACGACCGGCACCTGCTCGAACGTCGCGCTTCGGGCGATCTCGCGCAGCGCCAGGACGATCGCGACGGCAACGCCGACGGCCACCGCGGTGACGAGATCGACGGCGACCGTGACCGAGAACGTCAGCAGCAGCACGGCCGCGTCGGCGCGGGTGGAGCGCAGCAGCGCGCGGACGGTCGCCGCGTCGACCATGCGGACGGTGGTCGCCAGCAGCACACCGGCGAGCGCCGCCAGGGGAATCTGGGAGACGAGCGACCCCGCCGTGTAGATGATGATCGTGAGCACGACCGCGTGGATGAGCGCGGCCACCTTCGACGACGCGCCGGCCCGCACGTTGACGGCGGTGCGGGCAATCGCGGCCGTCGCGGGGATGCCGCCGAACACCGGCGACGCAAGGTTGGCGAGGCCCTGCCCGAAGAGTTCGCGGTCGGGGTCGTGGCGCTCGCTGACGCTCAT
>JAUMFO010000042.1:0-1657 GCA_032119795.1 Solirubrobacteraceae bacterium | reverse complement strand
CGCAGCAGATCGGGGCGCCGCAGGAACGGCGAGTCGCGCGGGGTGCGGCCGCCGAGGGTGAGGTGGGAGCCGCCACCGGAGCCGGTGTGCAGGCCGTCGAGCGCGAACTTCTCCGTCGCCAGGCCGATCTGGCGCGCCTCCTCCACGAGCGTGGTGGTCTTCTCCGTCAGCTCCTCCCACGTCTCGCTGGGGTGGATGTTGACCTCGATCACGCCCGGATCAGGGGTCACGTCGAACGACTTCAGCACGCCGCCGCCAGGCGGCGTGTAGCCCTCGATGATCACCGGGTGCCCGATGGCCTTTGCGCTGCGCTCGACGAGTTCGATCAGCTCCACGGCGTGCGCGGGATCCTCCAGCGGCGGGAAGAAGATGCACGGATTGCCGTCGCGCAGCTCAACGCAGAGCGCTGTGACGGGACCAGCCGGCTCGACGACCGGGGCTGGAGGCGTCACCGTCTGGAGCTGCGGCTCGCGCAGGGCCTGAGCCGTCGCAAACGACGAGCGGCCCGGGATGGGGTAGGGCAGGATCCAGGTGAGCGAGTGCAGCGGCAAGCGCAGCCCCATGGGGGAGTCGCCTGGGATCAGGAACAGCTTGCCGCGGCGCAGCGTCCACGTGCCGGTCGCCCACGTGTCGGCACCGTCGTCGCGGTGCAGCGGGAGCGCCCAGCCGGTCGGGTCGCCGGTGTTGGCGTCGAGTTCGGCGATGAGCGCCGCACGCGCCTCGGCCTCGGCCAGGCGCGTGTCTTCGGGATCGGGGTCCTCGAGGGTCGGGGGCTCGCCGCCGGGGAGCTGCGCCTCGCGGAGCATCGCCTCGACGAGATCCTCGTAGGCGGGGACGAGCTTGTCGGCCTCGATGCCAAGGCCTTCGGTGAGCGCCTCGGCGAGCGCTCGCACGTCTGCACTGGTCGCCGTGCCCGGCTCCGTCGGCGCCGCCAGGAGCTTGGGGTCCTGCCAAAGCTTCTTGCCGTCGGCGCGCCAGTGGATGCCCACCTGCCACCGCGGGATCGGCTCACCCGGGTACCACTTGCCTTGGCCGTGGCGGATCATCGCGCCCGGAGCAAACTTGCCCGCCAAACGCCGTGCGAAATCGACGGCCAGCGGGTGTTTCTCGCCACCAAGGGCGGAGATGTTCCACTCCGGAGCGTCCATGTCGACCGACGAGACGAACGTCGGCTCGCCGCCCATCGTGAGCCGTGCGTCGCTGGCGCGTAGGCGCACGTCGACGGCGCGGCCGAGCGAGTCGATGCGATCCCACTGCGCCTCGGAGTAGGGCTTGGTGACCCGCGGCGGCTCATGCAGCCGCGTGACGGTGTTGGAGAAGTCGAACTCGGTCTCGGCCTCCGTCACCGCACCGGTGATCGCCGCCGCCATCGACGGCTCCGCGGCGCACGCCAGGGGGATGTGGCCCTCGCTCGTGAGGAACCCGGAAGTGGCGTCGAGCCCAATCCAGCCGGCGCCAGGCACGTAGGCCTCAGCCCAGGCATGCAGATCGGTGAAGTCCTTGGCGGGGCTGGGGCCCGTCAGCGGCGGAATGTCTTCCTTGAGCTGGATCAGGTAGCCGGAGGCAAAGCGCGCCGCCACACCGCACTGGCGTAGCGCCTGCACGAGCAGCCAAGCACTGTCGCGGCAAGACCCAACGGCGCGGTCAAGCGTGACCT
>JAUMFO010000041.1:0-65408 GCA_032119795.1 Solirubrobacteraceae bacterium | reverse complement strand
AGGACGCATTTGCCGTCAAAGGCCGCCAAGTCTCGCCGCCGCCAACGACTCAACCGCCCTGCCGCCGCTCTCCCAGACGGCCACAACCCGTACGCCCGTCCAGACGCCTCTCGTCCTGCCCGTCCGCGAGGCCGATCTGTCCCACATGAGTCCCGACGCGCAGACCTCCGAACACGTCTTCTTGCCGCTCATCGTGCGTGCGCAGCTGCTGACGTGCGGTCTGGTCCTGACCGCAGGTGCGGTCGTGGCCGGCATCGGTGCCGTCGACCTGGAGGCGCTCCGAGCCCTGCTCGGCGCCTAGGTTCGCGAAGCCTGCCGGCCACAACCCGTTCCCCGGGCGTAGGCTCTGGGAGACCATGGGGATCCGAGCCGCTCACCTCCTGCTCGCCGCTGCGGCGTTGAGCCTCGCCACGCCCAGCGCGTCCTCCGCGAAGCCAAGCGGTCCCAAGGCGCCTGCGCGCGTCGCGGCCACCCTGTCTGGGACCAGCCTGGCCGTCACGTGGACGCCGGCCACCAGCGGGCGGGTGGAG
The DNA here is from genome assembly GCA_032119795.1 of Solirubrobacteraceae bacterium. Taxonomy (GTDB): domain Bacteria; phylum Actinomycetota; class Thermoleophilia; order Solirubrobacterales; family Solirubrobacteraceae; genus JAGIBJ01. The sequence goes on along the minus strand of JAUMFO010000041.1, from coordinate 64,878 downwards.
ATCAAGGTGCGGGCCAAACCGCCGGGACGCAAGGCGCGCACGAAGACCTCCAGCGCGAACGCCGCCAAGGGTCGGCTCACCGCCAAGGTCACTGGGCCCACGGGGGCCGCGCTCGCGACGACCGCCGTCTCCCTGCGCGCCCGCCGCTGCACCGGTGCCGGCAAGCGTCGCCGCTGCGGCGCATGGGGCCGCTCGATCAGGCCGTCAGCGCCCAAGCTGCCAGGCCCCGTTGAGACGCCGGCCACGACGCCGACGCCGCCGAACCCCGGCCCGGGCCCGACGCTCGCCGGTTGCCCGATGCTGCCCGCCGGGCACTCGCTCAACCAAGACGTCTCGACGCTGCCCCTCGACCCGCGCTCCGACGCGTACGTACGCAACATTGGCCTCGGCGGACACGTCCACCCGGACTTCGGTGCGGCGGACCTCGGCCAAGGCCCCGGCGGCTTCGGGATCCCCTACCGCGTGGTCCCCGCCAACGAGCCGCTCGTGCCGACCATCTTTGGCGACTACGCCGACGAATCCGATCCCGGCCCGTACCCGATTCCGCTTGACACCAAGGTCGAAGGCGGACCAGATTCCAATGGCGACCGGCACGTGCTCGTCGTCCGCGAGGGTGAATGCCGGCTCTACGAACTCGGCAACGCCTACCCCCGCGACGGCCGCTGGGACGCGTCGGGCGGCGCCGTCTGGGATCTCGCCACCGGCGTCCGCACCACCGGCGCGCACCCCGGCTGGACGAGCGTCGACGCCGCAGGCCTGCCGGTTCTGCCCGGCCTGGTGCGCTACGACGAGGTCGCTGCCGGCGTGATCAACCACGCCGTGCGGTTCACGATCTCCCGCACACAGCGGGCCTACATCGCGCCCGCCAGCCACTGGGCGTCATCGATCACCGATCAGGACGTCGCCCCGATGGGCCTGCGCCTGCGGATGCGCGCCGACTACGACCTCTCGCGCTTCCGCGGCCAGTCGCTCGTGATCGCCACTGCGCTCAAGCGTTACGGGATGATCGTCGCCGACAATGGCTCCAACTGGTTCATCAGCGGCGCCCCAGACACCCGCTGGGACGACGAAGACCTGAACCAGCTCAAGGGCATTCCCGGCTCGGCCTTTGAGGCTGTGCAAACCGGCGCGGTCGTCCGGCCGTAGGAGCGGCTCGGCGGCGGCGGCCGCCGGCTAGGCGTCAGGCGCCGGCGAGGCCGACCCGCCAGGCGATGCATCGCCGGGGTCCGGATCGCCGATGACGTCGCCCTTGGGGGCGCGCAGCATCAGCCAGCTGAGCCACACGCCGATGCCGAAGAGCGGGTAGCTCATCGCGATCTTCGCGGTGCCGAGGGCGACGAGCTGATCGGTGAAGTAGAGCGGCAGCTGCACGGCGAGGCGCAGAATGAAGATCCCGCCCCACAGGAACGAGACGGTGCGGAAGCGGCGGTACTTCACCGGGTCGCGGCGCCAATCGCCCTGGCTGCCGGCGAGTCCCTCGACCACGTAGCCGATGAACGGCCGACGGATCAGGATCGAGCCGAAGGCGATCGTCGCGTAGCCGACGTTCGTCAGGAAGCCGGGGAGGAAGAAGTCGCGCGCCTGGCCGGTACGACTGGCGATGTAGGCGGAGATGCCGACGCCGATCACGCCGGTGAGCGCGAACTGGATCGTCTGCCTTCGGACGGCGCGGGCCACGGCCAGCACCAGTGCGATGCCGATGGCGATGATCGACGCACGCTCAATGTCTGCGCCGGCCGTCACCGCGATCACAAACGCCAGCGATGGGATGGAGGCCTCGGCCATGCCGAGCGGCCCGCCCATCACCTCGAGCAGCATCGGCCGCTCGGAGCCGGTCAGCTGGGCGGCGCGTGCGGAGAGCTCGGCCGTCGGGTCGTGCTCGTCGCGCTCGTCGGTGACGACCTCGGCGACGTCCTCGCGACCCGGGTGATGGTGGTGGTGTGGTTTGGCCTCGTCAGCGCCGCCGGGCGCTTCGTCGGCGGTCCCGCCGCTCACGGGGTGGTGCCCGCCAGGTCGCGCTGCAGGCTCCGCAGGTCTTCCAGTGCCTGCGCCTGGCGGTCGATCGCCTCATCGACGCGCTGTCGCAGCTCGGCCTCGGTCGGGCGCGTGCCGCCCGTCGTGGTTGGCTGGTCCTCTGGCGTGGTCGCCGCCGGATCATCCGGAGTGGTCGGCGTCGCCTCGTCGGCGCCGCCACCGTCGCCGGCGGTTCCGAGACCGGTCCGCAGGAACGCGAGGGTGTCCCGGAGGCCGGCTTCGTCGGTGTTGAACACCTTCACGGCCCGGTTGTTCGTGGCGTCGACGACGACCGTCTTCGTGACGCTCTCGCTGTTGTCTGGGATGACCGACACCACGAAGTAGAGCTTGCCCTTGATGAAGACCGGGCGAGGCTCGACGGCGCGGTGGCTGCCTGTCGACCCGATGCGGGGGTCGCTGCTGCGGAACGTGACCCCCGGGATCGCGACCGACTGGGCGACGCGAACGGCGCGTGCGTTGCCCGTCAGGCCCTCGTCGTCTGGCACCTTCCAGACCGACGTGGTGCCCGACGTGGAGTCGGTCACGAACACGGCGTTGGTGGTCGCGGCCTTGCCGTACGGCTCCGCGACCGACACCCAGAAGTTGCGCCCGCTGGGCCCCTGCAGCAGGTAGGGCTGGCGGTTGAGTTCGGTGTCGACGATCTTCGTCTGGTTGGTGTGCAGGAACAGGAAGTTCCAGATCCCGCCACGCAGCGCATACGCGTCATGGATGCGGCGCGTGAGCGTGTCTGGCATGAGGCGCCCGCTTGCGGCGATCGTCGGATTCTTGGCGGCCTCCTCCGGCGAGAGCTCCTCGATCTTGCCCTCCGGGCCAGGGTGCACGAGGAAGGCGCCGCCGAGCACGGGCCGACGGATCGGGAAGCCCTTGTACTTGATGTATGGGACCAGGATCAGCGGTTTGCCGTCGGCCGTCAGGATGCCGACGGGCTCGGCGAGATCGACGAGCAGTTTGCGCTCGCGGAGCTGCCACTGGAGCGAGTCGAAGATCGCGAGGCCCGGGGCGTACTTGAAGTTCGCGTCGGCGCGGTCGGAGGCGCGGGACAGGCTCTGGGCGTTCTGGAGCATCAGGCCGCCGCCCTGCTTGGTGTAGCGCCGCACCAGGCCCTCAGGCGTGCGGATCGAGCTCCATTGCAGGCCGTCGGGCGTGTTCGTCACGCGCGGCTCCTGGAGGCGCTCCGTCGAGGAGTTGAAGCTGCCCGTCAGCACGCGCTCGGCGACTTCGCGTGGCACGAGCCGCACGATGCCGGTGTCGGGCAGGCGGTCGACCGGCACGAACTCGGTGTGCACGGCCAGGCTGCGCTGCACGAGCAGCGGGTTGACCGCTTGCAGGATGAAGAACACGAGCCCGGCCACGGCAAACGAGCTGGCCCAGACGCCGCGACCGGGGTAGCGCCCGGCCTGGAGATCGGCGACGGTGAGGCGTTGGCGGTTGCCGACGAGCCGCCCGATGCCGAGCACGATCAGGGCGGCGATCCATGGCAGCGGCGTGCGCCAGAGCCACATCAGCGGCGCATGAAGCAGCGGCCGAAGGAAGATCGCGATCAGCAGCAGCGCGATGCCGAAGGAGATCCAGGCGATCTTGCGGGCGCGGGGGGAAAGCGGGGGGCGCAGCGGGCCGTCGCCGTCGCCATCACCGTTGCCGCCGCCACCGGTCGGGCGCAGTGGTCCGCGAGGTCCGCGGGGTCCACCAGGGGACCCGGGTCGGCGACGAGGATTCTGGCCGAACTCGATCCGCCAGCCGCCGCGCCGCTCAGAGGGTCCAGTCATTGCGCGCAAGCCTACCCTTCAGCGCCGCTGGGAACGTCAGTCGTTGCCCGGCTGGGCGCAATCACTCACCCAGGCGCTCCCACGTCTGCTCCGTGAGCATCACGAGCGTCGTGCGCTGGGCCTCGGTTCCCGGGGGATTGGAGAGCAGCTCGCGGGCGGCGTCGCAGTTGCCCGCATTGACGGCGTACTCCGTCGGCGTCGATGGATTGAGCGCCATCAGGTGCAGGTAGCCGATCATCCGTCCCTGCTCGGCGCTCAGGCCCACGAGCTCCCCGGTGCGCTGGCCCGCCCCGATCGACGAGCACTCGGCTGCGCCCTCGTCCAGGACGCCGCGCAGGTGCATCGCCTCGTGCGCGACGACCGACAGGGCGATCACCGTCCGACGGGCGTTCTCGGAGCAGCGCCCGTCGGTCACGAGGCACTGCATCTCCGATCGGCCCTGCGGCGTATAGAAGTGCCGCAGGGCGTCGCAGATCGGGCCGGTGAGATCCGTTCGATCAACGGGGTTGCCGTCGGCGTCGAGACTGACGGAGCCGACGTTGGTGAAGATTGCGGTGATGTAGCGCGGGCAGCGGGCCGTCGCGTCGCGCTGGGCCAGCCCCATCACCAGTGGCGCGACCTTGCCTTCGACCTGTCGTGCCCGGTACTGCGGCCACAGCAGGGCGCCGAGCGCGAGCAGGAAGATCGCCAGCATGCCGAAGGCGGGCGCATTCCAGGCGCTCGGGCGAGACGCTGGCGGGGGCGCGAGCGGCGGCAGTCCACCGCCGGGCGGCTCACTGGGGCGTTGCACGCCGACGTAGACCTCATGCGACACCGCGCCGGGGACCCGATCGGCGAGCTCGCGCTCGTTGGGTGGCGGTGGGACGCTCACGCCCGGATTATCGGTCGGCGCGCCAGTGCCCTGGAGCCGATTGGCGCTAGCGGCCCTCGGGCACGATCGCCTCGACCTCGACCTCGATGAGCAGCGACGGGTCGATCAGCCGCGACACCTCGAGCATCGTGTTGGCGGGCCGAACCTCGTTGAAGAACTCGCCGTGGACGCGGCCCGCGGCCTCCCACTCGTCGATGTTTGTGAGGTACAGGCGCGTGCGGACGACGTCCTCGCGGGTGCCGCCAAGCTCGGCGATCGCGCCAAGGGCGATCTCCAAGGCGCCGGCGGTCTGCGTGCCGACGTCATCGCCGGGCGCAGTGGTCCCAGCGACGTGGATCGTCTGGCCGACGCGCACGGCGCGGCTGTAGCCAACGATGTCGCCCCAGTTGCCTGCGGCGGGAACGGTCTTGCGCTCTGCGGACATGCCACGACTGTACGCGCCCCGGGGAGGCGGGGCCGGGCGGGGCGCCGCCGTCCTCGGGACGGACCAGCCTGTTGCCGTTCACGAGCAACTCGCGGCGGCCCAGTCTGCTCTACGGCCCGCTCGAGATGGTGAAGGTCCACGTCGAGCTGTAGGTACCGACGTAGGCATTAGCGGGGACGCTGAGCTGGAAGTTCCCCAAGAGATCGAACGCGCCGGCGCCGCTGGAGGCGGGGGTGCCAAAGATCTTGACGGCCGCGGGGGCCGTGGCAGCCGCCGGGATGGTGACGGGGTAGCCCGTGGTGTTCGACGTGCCGCTGCAGAACCCGGCTTGCGGAGTGCTCGAGACCGAGAGCAGGCTCGTGGCCGCCGCTGGCAGCGTCTGCCCGCCGGCGCGCGTGAAGAGGGTCGACGTGGCGCTCACCGACCAGCCAGAACCCGATCCGGTGCTGTCGTCGACCGTCAGGCTCGCGGAGGCCGTCGAGGTCAGGGGGCCGGCGAGGTTCACGGCTGGGAACGTGATGGTCGAAAAGCTCGTCATGCCGAGCACGCCACCGCCACAGTCGGGAGTCACGAACATGTAGACCGCTCCGCTCACTCCGACGGCAAAGCCGCGGTTGGCGGCCGGGAACGAGACCCCGTAGAGGGTGCCGGCACCCGTGTTTTTCGAGCGCCACGTCGTGCCGTCGGACGTGATGATCGCCTCGCCCCCAGCTCCCACGGCGGTGCAGTGCGTCGCGTCGAAGCACGTGAGCCCATACATATCCGGGTCGCCAGCCGTGCCGTACTCGACCCAGTTGGTGCCGCCGTTGGTGGTCTTGCGGATCGTGCCGTCGATGGCGGCGAAATAGCAGGTGGTGGTCGTGGGGCACGAGATGCCGTTGCCGAAGCCGTCGGGGTCGGTGGACGTGCCGGTGGTCGTCCAGTTGGCGCCTCCGTCGGTGGTCTTGCGGACGGTGCCCACGAGCGCGGCGGCGTAACACACCGTGGTGGTCGGGCACGAGATGCCGCGCAGGTCGTCGTCGGCCGTGCTGCCGTGGGTCGTCCAAGTCGTGCCGTCGGTGGTCCGACGCGTCTCTCCGACGGTCCCGGCGGCAAAACACACCGTCACGCTCGGGCAGTCGATCCCCTTGAGGTCTGGATCTAGGGTGGTGCCATAGGTCGTCCAGGTCGCTCCACCGTCGATCGTCTTGCGGATCTCGCCGACCGTCCCAGAGGCGTAACACACCGTGACCGACGGGCATGAGATCGCCTCGATGTCTGGGTCGCCCGAAGCGCCGGTGGCGACCCAGTTCAGACCGGCGTCGTCGGTGTATTCGAAGCGTCCGTCGATGTGCGCGACCACGCAGTGGAGCGTCGTCGGGCAGTCGATGGCGCCCAGGGTGCCGGTGAGCGTGCCGCTGCGATCGACCCAGCCACCGCCGCCGCCGTCGGCCGTACGGACGATGCTGCCGCCCACGCCGACGGCAACGCACTGCAGCGTTGAGGCGCAGTCCATGCCGTAGAGCGAGCTGGTTTCGTTGCTGTCCTCGTTGCGCCATACGGTGCCATCGGAGGTGCCGCGGAGCCAGCCAACGACACCGGCCACGAAACAATGGGTGCTGTCGAAGCACGCCATGCCGTACTGGTCAGGGTCGGCGTTGGTGCCCACGGTGGTCGTCCAGGTGATTCCGTCGGTCGTCTTCCGGACGGGGCCGTAGAGGCCGACCGCGTAACACAGCGTGGCGGTGGGGCATTCGATGCCGTAGAGGTCGTCGTCGGCGGTCGTGCCGAACGTCGCCCAGTTCGCCCCGCCGTCGGTCGTCTTGCGGATCTCGCCGAGCAGGCCGGCGGCATAACAGACGCTCGTGCTCGCGCAGGACATGCCGTAGAGGTCGGGATCGGCGGTGGCGCCGTACGTCGTCCATGCCGTTCCGTTGGTGGTGCGGCGGATCTCGCCGAGGGTGCCGGCAGCAAAGCAGGTGGTCGTGGTTGGGCAGGAGATTCCCGTCAGGTCCGGGTCGGCAGTCGTTCCGAACGTCGACCAGCTCTGGCCACCATCGGTCGACTTGCGGATCTCGCCCAGGACGCCCGCGGCATAACAGACGGTGGCGCTAGGGCAGTCGATGCCCCACAGATCTGGGTCGCCGGTCGCGCCCTGCGCCGCCCAGCTCGCTCCGCCATCGGTCGAGCGCTCCGTCCGGCCGTCGGTCGCGGCAGCGACGCAGAGGGTGGTCGTCGGGCAGGCGACGTCACGCAGCTGCACGCCGAGCGCACCGGTGCTGCTGATCCAGTCTGCGTGAGCGGGGCTCGCGATCGCCAGCATCAACGCCGCGATGGCGAGGAGCGCGCCGCAGGCGCGAGCCGACGAGCGCGCGAGCGTCATTCGTCGCTCTGCGGCTCTGACTCCGGGCGCGTCCGGCGCCGCAGCGCCCAAAACACGCTCAGTCCGCCGCCGGCCAGTCCAGCCATCCCAACGCCAGCGAGCAGACCGACGGGAACCGGGCTGGCGGCCGCGACCGTCGGCGCTGGGTTGGCCATGGGGGTCGTGCCAGACAGCGAGCTGGCGAGCGTCGCAGACACATCGGCACGCTGGTGTGCGCCGCAGCCGTCGATGGCGGCCTCTGCGCGGTAGGTCCCAGCGGCGAGCTTGCCCTTGAATGGCAACGGGTAGGCAATCTCGTCACCCGGCAAAATCGTGTCGAGCTGTTGCTCGGCAGCGATGGGCGCGCCGTCGGGCCCGGTGAGGACGACGCGAGCTTTCGGCTTGCAGAGGACCTCTCCCTTGTTGCGCAGATCAAGGACCACCGACGGGACCTGTGTGCCCGGAAGTGGAACGATCTTTAGGGCTCCGAGTTCGATCTGCGCGGCGGAGCCACCCGCGACGGTGAGCTGCACACCCATGACCACGCGCAAGACCTGTTTGACCGACATCCGCGACTTCGAGGCCTTCTCGTTGACGTCCTGGAAAGCGAGTCCGGCGAGGTGGTCGCCAGCGCGGGCGTCGCGCGGGACCCGGATCGTGAAGTGGAACTTCTCGGAAGACCCAGGCGCCAAGACGATCCGGCGCTCGGACGGCCGCAGCCATCGGCTGGTTTCCAGGTGGCGGTCGTCGCGGTTGGAGTAGACGACGCCTGACGTGGTCCCCGTGAGGCCGTCGACGCCGTCGACGAGAAACTCGATGGGGCCGTCGGAGCTGTTCGACACCACCACGGCTTCCTGGCGAGTGTCGCCAGGTTTGACCGTCAGTTTGAAGTACGACGGTGCGAGCTCATCGCCGTGACGCTTGATCGGGCGAACGCCGAAGCCGTCCGCGAAGCCCGCGGCGTGGGCGGCGGGAGTGAGCGACAGCGCGAGGACGGCGGCGAGCGCCGCCGCGAGCGCTACGGCCCGCTGACGAGGCTGAAAGTCCACGTGGATGTGTAGGTGCCGGCGCGCGCAGAAGCAGGGATCGCCAGCTGCCAGTTCGGCGTGATGGTCTGTGCTCCGAGCCCGGTGTCGGCGTTGGCATTGAACATGCGCGTGGCCGCCGGCGCGACGGCGGCGGCGGGCAGCGTGTACGGGTATCCCACCCCGCTGACGGTGGCGGGGGTGCAGGTCACGCCCGCGTCGCACGCCACCGAGGGCTGCGTGGCCAGAGTCGTCGCTGCCACGGGGAGCGCGTTGCCGCCATTGACGAACGTGGTCGACGTCGCGGTGATGTTCCAGCCGGCGCCGGTTCCGCGGGCGTCGTTGACGTCGAACGGCTGCGTCTGAGAGGTGGTCTGGTTGGTGCCGTTGAGCGCGGTGGCTGGGAAGCTCACGTCGCCCGGCGTGGAGTTGATGAACGAGAGCGTGCCACCGGTGACGGCGGCGTCGGCCGACGCCGCGCGGGCGGCGGGCGCCACGCTGAGCGCGGCAAGCATTGCAGCGGCACTGGCGAGCAGCGTCCGGGTGAAACGGTGAGCAAACATAGGACCGTTCTCGGGGGAGGTCCTACCAGTGATCGGCTGGAGTCAGCCCAGCCTTGAGGGTTGCGGATGCGCGGGAGGGACTCCGCAACCCTTCGCATACCCGGCCCGGCTACTCCCCCGAGAGTGCGCCCGTCATCTCCACGGTGCCCATCAGCGTGCCGGCCGCCACCTCGACCCCGAACTGTTGCTTGATCGTGCTCGAGGCGATCTTGGAGAGCTTCAGCTGCACACCGCGGGCCACGAAAGCCGAGCCCTCGAAGTTGGCGGTGAAGCCCGTCACGTCGATATCGGCGACGACGGCGGCAACGTTCTCGTTGATGTTGGCGAAGAGTTCCTTCTGCTTGGCGTTCACGACGCCGCGCCAGCCGAACAGCTCCGTGCTGAGGCCGGGCTTGCCGACCATGACCTTGCCCTCGAGCTGGAGGCGCCCGGTGACGTTCTCCGGGTCGAAGGCGCCGGCCGTCAGCTGAATCGTGACCTGGTTGCCGGTGCGCGTGGCGGGGGCCTCGGTGGTGATGTCGAGGCCGTTCGCCGTGAGCGTGTCGAGCAGGCCCGGGGCCAGCGTCAGCGTGGCGACGCCGTTTTTGATCGGCAGCTCGCGCGTCGTGAACTTCAGCTGCACCGTCGCGAAGGAGCCGGCCGCGAAGCCTCCGCCCGTTTTGGCGTTGAGCGCCTTTGCGCCTTTGGCCGAGAGCGACAGCTTCGCGCCCTTGAGGAGGCCGTCGGCCTGCCGGCTGAACGTGACCTTGCCGCCCGTGAGCGAGCCGAGCTCCACGAGCTTGCCGCCGACCTTGGCGACGACGTTCTTGTTCAGGCCGCCCGGCTGGAAGACGACCGAGCTGACCTTCACCGACCCCTTCTTGCCCTTGGCGGAGAAGCCACCCTCGGTGCCAGCCGCGCCGACCATCTCCGTCACGTCGAGGGGGCCGCTGTCTGCCAAGGCCTCGAACTCCAGCGTGGTGCCCTTGAAGGTTGCGGAGCCGCTGCCCGAGAGTTTGGTGCCAGTCGACTTCAGCTTGCTGGCGGCGCCGCTGCTGAGCTTCACGGTCGCGTTGCCGTATTCGATCGCGCCGCCACGCGGCAGCTTGTTGATGTCTGCCGGGAGGGTGCGCGTGGTGGCGGCCGACGCAACGGGCGACGCCACCGCCGCGCCGCCCGCAAGGGCGGCCAGCGAGGCGGCGGTGGTGGCAAGCAAACGGAAGGGGCGACGGTCTGGCATCAAAGGCTCCAAACGACGAAAGAGGGTCATCACCAGGTGTCCCGACCGGTGATGGGTGTCACAGACTACGCACCCGTAGTTAGCGAATGCATCACTTGGCCAGAACACGCGCGGTCAGGCAAAGTCGCGGCCGGTGCGCGACCGTCCCTCGTCCGGGCGCGAGCCACTTCCTGCTTTCTTCCCCACCCCTGTAGGTTGAGAGAAGCTCTCGCCCGCCCTTCCCAAGACCCCGTCGCGGCCTCGCACTGCACCTGCTGGCCTCCCGACTCAGGAGCCCACTTTGTCTACCGACAGCTTCTCTAGCCGCTCAACTCTCGAGGTCGGCGGCAAGTCGTACGAGATCTTCCGGCTGGACGCGCTCCAGGCCAAATACGACGTCGCCCGACTGCCGTATGCACTCAAGGTTCTCCTGGAGAACCTGCTCCGCACCGAAGGCAACGGCGCCGTGACGGCCGAGTCCATCGAGGCGCTCGCCACGTGGGACGCCAAGGCCGACCCCGACACCGAGATCAACTTCACGCCGGCGCGCGTGGTGCTGCAGGACTTCACGGGCGTGCCGGCCGTCGTCGACCTCGCCGCCATGCGCGACGCGATCGCCGAGCTCGGCGGGGATCCGAGCAAGATCGAGCCGCTCGTCCCGGCCGAGCTCGTGATCGACCACTCCGTCCAGGTCGACTACTTCGGCCAGTTCGATGCCGCTGAGAAGAACGCCGAGAAGGAGTTCCAGCGCAACAAGGAGCGCTACCAGTTCCTGCGCTGGGGCCAGGATGCGTTCGACACCTTCAAGGTCGTCCCGCCGGATACGGGCATCGTGCACCAGGTCAACCTCGAGTTCCTCTCGCGCACGGTCTTCGTGAACGACAAGCTCGGCCAGGCCTACCCAGACACGCTCGTGGGCACCGACTCCCACACGACGATGGTCAACGGCCTCGGCGTGCTTGGCTGGGGCGTCGGCGGCATCGAGGCTGAGGCCGCGATGCTCGGCCAGCCGATTCCGATGCTGATCCCGCAGGTGATCGGCTTCAAGCTCCACGGCTCGCTGCCCGAGGGCGCGACCGCGACCGACCTCGTCCTCACCGTCACCGAACTGCTGCGCAAGGTCGGCGTCGTCGGCAAGTTCGTCGAGTTCTTTGGCCCGGGCGTCACCGCGCTGCCCCTCGCCGACCGCGCCACCATCGGCAACATGAGCCCGGAGTTCGGCTCCACCGCAGCGATCTTCCCGATCGACGAGGAGACGATTCGCTACCTGCGCTTCTCCGGCCGCAGCGAAGAGTCCTGCGAGCTCGTCGAGGCCTACGCCAAGGCCCAGGGCCTCTGGCACGATCCGGCCGACGAGCCGACGTTCACGAAGATCGTCGAGCTCGACCTCGCCGATGTCGTGCCGTCGATCGCCGGCCCCAAGCGCCCGCAGGACCGCATTGCGCTGTCTGACGGCCAGACCGGCTTCCACTCCTCGCTCAAGACGATCCTCGGCGAGGACGATTCGTCGGTCGAGCGCGGCGAGGCCCGCATGGCTGGCGAGGGCGGCGTCGCGTCGCTGACGCGCACCACCAAGCCGACGCCGTGCGCCATCGGCGACGACAACTTCGAGCTCGACCACGGCCACGTCGTGATCGCCGCGATCACGTCGTGCACCAACACGTCGAACCCGTCGGTGATGGTCGCCGCCGGCCTCGTCGCCCGCAAGGCTCGCGCCCTCGGCCTCACCCGCAAGCCGTGGGTGAAGACGTCGTTGGCGCCAGGCTCGCTGGTGGTGACCAACTACCTCGATAAGGCGAACCTGTCGGAGGACCTCGACGCCATCGGGTTCCACACCGTCGGCTACGGCTGCACCACCTGCATCGGCAACTCCGGCCCGCTGCCGGCCGAGGTCTCCGCCGCCGTGCAGGCCTCCGATCTGGCCGTCACCTCGGTGCTCTCGGGCAACCGCAACTTCGAGGGGCGCATCAACCCCGACGTGAAGATGAACTACCTGGCCTCGCCGCCGCTGGTGGTCGCCTACGCGATCGCGGGCACGATGGACATCGACCTCGCGTCGGGCGTCATCGCGACCGACAAGGACGGCAACGACGTCTACCTCAAGGACATCTGGCCGACGACCAAAGAGGTCGCCGACACCGTTGAGGCGTCGCTCTCCTCCGACCAGTTCCGCACGTCGTACGCGACGGTGTTCGACGGCGACGCCAACTGGCAGGGCCTCGACATCCCCACCGGCGACCGCTACATCTGGGAAGACGACTCCACGTACGTGCGCCTCGCGCCGTACTTCGACGGCATGCCCGCCACGCCGGACGCCGTGACCGACATCCACGGCGCGCGCGTCCTGGCCAAGCTCGGCGACTCCGTCACCACCGACCACATCTCGCCCGCCGGCGCGATCAAGGCCGACGGCCCCGCCGGCAAGTACCTCCAGGAGAACGGCGTCGCCCGCGGCGACTTCAACTCCTACGGCTCCCGCCGCGGCAACCACGAGGTGATGATCCGCGGCACCTTCGCCAACATCCGCCTGCGCAACCTGCTGGCGCCCGGCACCGAAGGTGGCGTCACGCGCTACTTGGATGGCGCCGACCCGAGCGAAGTCGTGTCGATCTACGACGCGGCCCAGGGCTACATCGGCTCCGGCACCCCGACCGTCGTCCTCGGCGGCAAGGAGTACGGCTCCGGCTCCTCCCGCGACTGGGCGGCGAAGGGCACCGCGCTGCTCGGCATCAAGGCCGTCATCACCGAGTCGTTCGAGCGGATCCACCGCTCCAACCTCGTCGGCATGGGCGTCCTGCCGCTGCAGTTCCCCGCGGGCCAGTCCGCCGACTCGCTCGGCCTCACCGGCGAAGAGACGTTCGACATCACCGGCTACGCCGAAGCGCTCAACGCCGGCGAGCTGCCGAAGACCACGAAGGTTGTGGCGACGAAAGCCGACGGGACCACCGTCGAGTTTGACGCCGACGTGCGCATCGATACGCCGAAAGAGGCGGACTACTTCCGTCATGGCGGCATCCTGCGGTACGTGCTTCGCCAGATCGCCGCTGCCGAGTAACGGGGTTTCCGGCCGGGGGCTGGGTAGCCCCCGTCGACACACCCTCACGCTCGCTGGCGCTCACTCCAGTCGGGAACGGTCTCGCCGGGGGCTACCCAGCCCCCGGCCTGGGCGCCTCGTTGTCGGCGGGGCGCTCGGTCGTTGCACGTAGCGCTGGATAGGGCCGCCCTGGCGGTTCGTTGGCCGGCTCACTTTCGCGCCTCGTGCGCCGGTCGGCGGCGAATCTGCGGTTTGGGCCCGCGTTCTCGCTTGGGGTTGCGCTGGCTGGGGCTGCCGTGGCGCTTGGGTGCTCCGCCAACGCTCAACGGCGGAGGCGCATCGCTGCTGTCGCCGTCGAGCACGGGGCGCCGTCAGCTGTCGCGTGTTGTGGCGCATTCGCGGTACGTTGGGTTGATGGGATCTGGCGCGCGCCGTTCATCCGTTGCTCGGCGCTGGCATCGCAGTGGCGTGCCGCCGGTGTGGATGGCCTTGGGCGTCGCGCTGTTGGTGTTCGGCGGCGCGGCCGTAGACGCTCGTGCAGCGACCACGCTGACGGCGTCGACGCCGTCGGCGGGCACCGCCCAGCTGATCGGAAGCAGCCTCGACGACGTCGTCACGGCCGAGCGCATTGAGGGCACGCGGACCGTCAAGTTCACGGCGAATCGGAGCATCACCGCCACCGGCGGCTGCACGAACGTCGGCAAGCAACGCGTCGATTGCGTCGTGCCACCGTTTGCGCTCAACGCCGTCCAGCCAGAACTGGGCGTGATCTTCGGCGGCGTCCCGGTGATCGCGACCGCCTCGCTGCGCGAAGGCAACGACACCCTCACGTTCCTGCGATCGGGCGTCCAGCAGGACACCCGCTTCACCGGAATCGGAGACGCTGGCAACGACACGATCACCGCCGACGCGTTGATGGCGGGCGCCTCCGGCGTCGGCAATCGCTCAGGGGCCGTGCTGATCGGCGGCGACGGCAACGACACCCTGACGGGCGGACCGGGGCTGGACCGCTTCCTCGGCGGAGGCGACGACGACCAGCTGCGGGGACTCGACGGCGACGACCATCTCGAAGGCGGCGATGGCGACGACCACGCGATTGGTGGCGCCGGCAACGACCGGATGTTTGGTGGCGCGGGCGACGACGTACTCCTCGGCCAAAGCGACGACGACCAACTGATCGGCGGGTTCGGCGGCGACGTCCTCGGCGGCGGCGCCGGCCGAGACACCGTGCAGTACCTCGAGCGGGTCGCCCGCCTCGACCTGACCACCACGGACCCGATCGACGTGATCTTTGAGACGGTCGCGCGCCGCGGCGTGCAGGTCGCCGTGGGCGACGGCCAGTGCACCGACGGTGGCCCCGAAGACGTCGCGGTCGGCTCCCGAGCCCAGCTCCGCGCGACCGGGACCACCTGCGGCGAGACCGGTGACGGCGTCCAACGTGACGAGGTCTTTGGCGACGTCGAGATCCTGATTGGCACCGCCGCACCGGACGTCTTGCTTGGCGGCGCGTCCGGCGACACGCTCGACGGGCAAGCCGGGGCCGACCAGCTCGAGGGAGCCGCGGGCTCGGACTCCCTCCTCGGCGGTGAAGGCGAGGACACGATGCTGCTGCGCGACGCTGCAGGCGACGTGGGCGCGGTCTGCGGGCCAGGGATCGACCGCGTCCTCGCTGACCTCGACGACCCCGCCGACCCCAGCTGCGAGAAGGTCGATCGTGGAGACCTTGCCGCGCCGCCGGCCACCGGTGGCGCCACCGTTCTCCCGGTGCGGCCATCGCCGATCGTGCAGGTCACCGACGGCACGTCGAATACCGTCATCGTGGGTGAAGTGCCCCGGGCGCCTGGGCCGGCGACCGATGGCACGTCGAACACCGTGCTGATCGGTGAGAGCGGGCAGCCCACGGGCGCTGTGATCTCTCGCCCGACCGATGGCTCCTCCAACACGATCGTGGTGGGGCCAACCGACGGGTCTGGCCCATTCATTGCGCTGCCGCCCGCGCTGCCACCGGCCGGGCAGATCGCGACCGAGGTCACGATCCTCACCCCGGGTGCGGCGGCAGGCGATGCGCCGCTCGCGACGCCCGTCACCGTCCCGGCGCCTGCTCCAGCGGGTTCGCCGCCGACCGGTGAGCACACGGGTGGCCCAGGCCCGGGTGGAGGAGACGCCGGCGCGACGCCACCGGAGGCGCGGATCGTCAGTCGCACGGTCTCGGTCGACCGGCGCGGACGGACCCGCGTCCTCGTGACGTGCGTCTACCGCGCGAAGGCCTGCCGTGGAACGCTCGTCCTGCGCGCGACCGCCACGCTCCGCAAAGGCGCCCGGCGCGTGGCGGCGGGCGGGGTCCTGGCCCGCCACACGGTTGAGATTCCGTGGGGGCGGACGGAGAGCGTCGCGCTACAGCTCACGCCAGCGGCCCGCGCCGTCGTTCGCGGCCGCCGAACGACCGTCCGCATCGAGGCGACCGTCCGTGACGGCTCCGCGAGCGCTGGGGCGAAGGCGCGGCGGCTGACGCAGCGGGTCCCGCTCGCCGGCCGCTGACGCCGGCGCGAGCCGTCCGCGCGGCTTGGCTCAGGGGGCGAGTTCGTTCACGACGCGGCGGGCCCAGACGTGCACATCGCCGGCGTAGTCTCCGGCGCCGTTGCTGAGGGTCCAGCGGTAGGCCTGGCCGATTGCCTCGTCGAGGAGGCGGCCGGCGACCTTGGCGGCGTCGACGTCGGCGCGGACGGTCCCGGTGGTCTGCTCGGCGACGAGCA
Source organism: Solirubrobacteraceae bacterium (assembly GCA_032119795.1). Classification (GTDB taxonomy): domain Bacteria; phylum Actinomycetota; class Thermoleophilia; order Solirubrobacterales; family Solirubrobacteraceae; genus JAGIBJ01. Next base: position 48,869 of record JAUMFO010000041.1, on the reverse strand, counting down.
TCGTGGTTGCGACCTGCTCGAGTCGGGCGACCCACTCTTGGACGACGGGCGAGAACTGGCTGCTGGCGCCGACCGACTCAAAGCTCACGACGAACAGCGCTCGCAGCCACTCCGGGTAGCCCCGCGCAAACGCTTCGATGCGATCCATGAACTCCAAGATCGTGGTGGGCGCAGGCAGGTCTGGGCCGCCGAGCAGCAGCGACTCGTAGCGCTCGTGCATCGCGACGAGCAGCTCGTCCTTGGAGCCGTACCGGTCACGCACGGCCGCGCGGCTATAGCCCGCGCGCTCGCCGATCTCCGCGGCCGTCGTGCGCTCGTAGCCCTGTTCGGCGATCAGCTCGGCGAGCGCCTGCGTGAGGCGGTCTTCGGCCTCGACCTGGCGTTGGGCGTGGCTGCGGCGGGCCGTCGTCATCCCCACCGATCCTAGCCTCAGAAAACTTTCTGCGCGCAGACAGATTTATGAGGTACGGTGCTTTTCATGTTGAAACGGCGCCGGTACCTGTGGGCTCGCGAGGAGATTGCGCGACTAGATCCCGTGCGGGACTACGAGCGGCTCGCTCGTTTGGCGTTCGAGGTCCGGTTCGGGCTGCCGATCGTCGCGGCGGCGTTCTACACCGTCTCGTTCGCGCGGCAGGTGGCGGTCCCGTCGATCGCAACGATCCTCTACCGCGGTGGCGGTAGTCCGGCGATGAATGACGTGCGCAAGCGCAACGACGACACGCTCGTGTTCTTCGGGGAGTTCTTCGAGCATGGGCCGTCGTCCGACGAAGGTGAGGCGTTCATCGCCCGCCTCAACGAGATCCACGGCCAGTTCCCGATCAAGGCCCAGGACTACAGCTACACGCTCGACACGATCATCGCCGAGGGCGAGCGGACGAGCCGGCTCGTCGGGGTCGAGCCCCTGAACTTCAGCGAGAAGCTCGCGACGTTCGAGTTTTGGCGCGCCGTCGGCGAGCGCATGGGGATCGAGGATCTGCCCTCGAGCTACGAGGATGCATTTGAGCGCGCTCAGGCCTACGAGCGAGAGCACTGGGCGCCGACGAAGGCCGGCGCGGCGGTGGCGCGCTCGGTGATGGAGGACTACGTCGCCCGGTGGTTGCCGCGACGGTTCGTGCCGGTTGGCTTCCGCGCGATCTGCGTCCTGCTCGGGCCCGAACTCCGGGCGATTCACGGGTTCCCCGAGCCGGGCCCCGTCATGGAGCGCCTGGTCGTCGCGGGCCTGGCGACCTACCTGCGGCTTCAGCGCCTGCTGCCAGACCCTCCGCTGCGCCCGATCCGGGAGTCGTTCGGCGGGGCATACGGCGGGTGCCCGGTGCCCGCAGAGCTGGGCTACCGTGGCGCAGTTAGAGGCCGAGCTCCGCAGGGCGTGGGCGGTTGCCCGGTCGTGCACGACTAGGTCGGCGGCCCAGCGTTTCGTGCGCTGAGAGATCTTCGCCCTACCTTGGAAGGCATGGCACCAAAGGCGAAAGCGGGCGTGCTGATCAGCACGCGCGCCAAGCGCGTCTACGTCGGCGTGACGATCGCCTATCTGCTCGTGGCGCTCGGCTTTGCGGCGGCTGGCGTGTGGGTCGTCGCGGTCGCGCTGCTCGCGATGGGCGGCGTCATGACCGGAGCCAGCCGGCAGATGCGGACGCCAGAGCGTCCGGCGCGCCGCACGTAGCTCGGCGGCGCGTCTCTCGTGTGGGGCGCGCCGGAGGGCGGCGCGCGGTAGAGCTGGGTGCTGCGGCGGTGCTACGCGGCGGCGCGGGCTGGGCGCGCGTCGACGACGTGGCCGGTGACGGCCCACGCCTCCGTGCGCTCCAGCGAGCGGCCGACCATCACGGCGGTGCCGTCATCGAGGATCGGTGCTTCGAGGAGCTCGGGGTGCTTCGCGAGCACCGCGACGACGGTTTCAGCATCGGCGCCGTCGAGGTCGAGACCCAGCTCGCGGTAGAGGGTGCCGCGGCGCACGAGTGCGTCGACGTCGTCGCCGGTCAGTCGCGAGGCCAGGTCGCGCAGTTCGGGCTCGGTCGGCGCGGTGCCAGCGAGATCGGTCCGCCGCACCTCGAACTGCTGGCAACCGAGCTGGAGCGCCTGGAGCGCGTACTCGGAGGTCGGCGAGTCCGGGTTATGGAACAGCGTCAGGGGAGGGAGGGGAGAGAGCAGGTTGAGTGGTGCCATACCAGGCACGCTACGCCTGTTATAGGCAGCGCGCGCCAGGACATACCCTCGTGTGACCCTTGCACTCAGATCCCTGGACGGACGGTCGATGCCAGGCGTCCCGGGCGTCCAGAGTGGGCGCGATTTGGGCCATCTGGCTGGGCCGATCAGTCAGCCTCGACGACCTTGCCAGCGGCGGCCCAAGCCGCGGCACGTGGGCGTGGCCGGCCGATCATCGCGGCGGTGCCGTCGTCGAGGATCGGCCGCTGCAGCAGCGCCGGGTGCTCGGCGAGCGTCGCCACCACCGTCTCCAGGTCGGCGCCGTCGAGGCTCAGGCCGAGCTTCTTGTAGTTGGCGTCGCGGCGCACGAGGGCGTCGACGGGGTCGCCCTGGAGTCGACCCGCGAGGCTGCGCAGCTCCTCCTCGGAGAGCCGCTCCTTCACGAGCAAGTACTTGCGCACGGTCACCGCCCGCCCGGCTGCCTCGAGGGCGTCGAGCGCGTGGACGGAGGTCGAGCAGTGGGGGTTGTGCAGCAGCGTCAAAGTCACGCGGTGGATCGTAGGTGAGCCGGTAGGCTCGCGGCCGTGGACACCCTCGCCTTGGCCCTGCGCGGCATCGCCGATGTCGATGACGATCTCGGTCGCCGACCCGAAGAGATCGGCGTGGTCGTCACCGCCGAGGCCGAGCTCGCCAGCGGCGACGTGCACCCAGCCGGCCACCGGTGGGTCGTCCAGCTCGCTCCGGTGCTCCTCGCCCTGCCGTTGCCGCGCACCCTGCTGCTCGCCGCGGCCGGCGCCAAGCTCGTCGAGGTCGTCCTGCCCGACGAGACCCCCGAGGCGCTGCACGACCTGCTCGTCGAGCACTCCGGACTCACGCTCGACCAGGCCACCAGCCTCGTCGATCTGACCGTCGACTTCCTCAGCGAGTACCTCGGCGTCACCGAGCATCGCAACGCCGGACTCGCCTCCAGCGGCCATGCCCTGGCGCATGCCGATCGCATCCTCGCGGGCGCCGCCGGCGAGCACCCCGAGCGCCTTGCCCACGCCGTCGCCATCACGATCACCGTCTTCGACGAACTCTCCGGCCCACACGAACTCGCCCAGGCCCTCGGCCAACTGGGCCTCGCCGAGACGGCGGCGCTCGTCGACGTCACGGCCTGACGGATCGACGGCTGCTCGGCCGGGCGACGGCCTGCCCTGGTGTCCATCTAGAGTCCGTGGGGCATGAGTTCCCAGCGCAAGTACTACCTCTTCGCCGCCGCGGTCTTCGGCATCGGTGCGCTGCTGGCCATCGTCGGCGGGGACTACACGGCGCTCTTCATCTTCGTGGTGCTCGGCCTCACGATGCTCGGGATCCAGGCGCGCGTCGACGTGTGGATGGAGAACCGCCGCCCGACCGATCGGTCTGGCTCCGGCGAGTAAGACGCGGCGTCGCTGCGTCGTCCCTCTCGCTAGAGGACGCGCGTCAGCACGGCGGGCAGGACGCTCACGACGAGCAGCGCGCCGGCGCCACCGACGACGGCGCCTGTGAGCCATGGCGCAAGGCGGCGGCTTGGGCTGTTGATCGCGACGGCCGTCCCGATCAACACGGCGACGACCGCCTCCGCCAACGGCGCTGAGGGGACGGCGGCCGCCTCGACGAGCAGCCAGCCAGTGACGCCGGCCGCGAGCGCCGTGACGCCCCAGGGTCGTGGGGTGGCCCACGCAACGCCGGCGCCACCGATCAGCCCGGCGCCCGCCGCGAGCAGGAGCCAGAGGGCCACCAGCGGGCCGGGGATCGCGCCCGTCAGCGCCTGCTTGCCGGCGTAATAGGCGACCATCCCGCCGATCAGGAATCCCGCCGCGCACAGTGAGCCTTTGATGATGGGCCGCCGCGTCGACCCGCAGGCTCGGCTGGCCAGCGCGGCGACGAGCGCGGCACCCGCGACCCAGGGCCCCGGGAGGCTCAGCGCCACGCCAAGCGGTCCCTCGGCGGCGTCGGCGAACGCGGCGACGAGCCCAAGGAGTGCTCCAACGACGAGCGCCGCGGCCCCGATGAGGGCCGCGGCGTGCGGCGGTGCTTGCGGCAACGCCTGCCCGGGCTCAGTGGCGCCGGTGGGCAGGTGGGTTTCGGGCCTCAGCAGCTGCGGTTCCAGCGTGGGTTCGCGGTCCCGCCAGACCAGATGTAGCCCTTCGACGTCTTGAACCAGATCGAGGACCCGTAGCCGTAGGTGCGGCCGCGGCAGATGAACTCGCCGGCGGTCTCTCGCGAGACCGAGATCGAGGACGTGGAACCGTAGGAGCCGTTGCTGGAGCTGCTGGTGCACGGCTTGGTGCGGACCGTGAGCGACGTCCACGCGCTGCCCAGGCGCGTGGTGAACGCGGAGCCGTACAGGCTGGCGTCGCACTCGCCAAGACGTGTTGCCGACGCGTCGCCCTTCTTGTCGAGCGGCGTGAGTGCCTCGCCGGCGTGAGTGCCGAGGCGGTCGGTCACGAACGGAGTCACGGAGAAGGCGGCGTTGCTGGCGGTGGCGGAGACGACGTTGCCAGCGTTTTCGGCCGGGGCCCCCGCCCCGGCCGAACCCACTGGACCGCTCAATGTGGTGAAGAGCACCACGGCGGTTGCGAGCAGCCCCCGAGCAGGTCGCTTGAACCGTGGTGTGTTGAGCGGTGGCATGAGGACCTTCCAATCTGGAAAAGGTCCACCCGATGCATCGCGGAGACGATATATCAGGTGGAATAGATATACCACTCCTCGGTCCGACTGTCGGTGGCTGTACCACCGGAGCAGTTGTGGGCGAGAACATGCGGAACAGGCGTTCGGTAACTGAGTGCCCGGAATCGGCAGTAGGCGCGGGGAAACGCGACGTCCAGATCGGTCGTCGGTCGACGGGGGGACCGCGCGCTGCGATAATCCACCCGGTGCCCGCGCTGACCGAGACCACGTACTTCGTTCTTGCCGCGCTCGCACAGGAGCCCATGCACGGGTACGGCGTCGCCAAAAACGTCGCCGAACTCTCTGAGGACCGGGTCAAACTCTCCGCCGGCACGCTGTATGGCGTGCTCGGTCGCCTCGTTGAGCGCGGCCAGATCGTGGAGGATCGGGTCGAGGTGGTCGCCGGACGCGCCCGCCGCTACTACCGACTCACGGATGAGGGCCGTAGCCTTCTGACCGCCGAGACCGAGCGGCTGCAAAGCACCGCTGTCGTCGTGCGGGAGCGCCTCGAGGCGCACATTGAGCGCGGCTGAACGCTCGCCATCACGGCGTGAGGCTTGCCTCCGCGTCGCCTTGCGGGCCTACCCCGCCGTCGATCGCCAGGAGTACGGCGAGGACCTCCTCGATGCCGCGTTCGACCTCGCGACCTCGGGCAGCTCGACCGCGAAAGAGGTCGGCGGACTGCTCGTCGGCGGCGCCCGCGCTCGGGCCCGTCGCGGGTGGGCTGGCCTGCGGGCGTTTGATCGCCAGGCCGCCGGAGATTCACTTGTTGAACCTCTGACCGGCATGTGTGTGGCCTTCTGGGGCGCGGCGCTGCTGGCTCGCATGAGCGGGTCGATCGGGGCGGCCAACGGCGCCCGCGCCGGGCTGACGGTCGGCTCGCTCCTGCTACTCGTGGTGTTGGTCGTGCTGGTGCTTGCCGTGGCGCGGCGCCAGCGGGCGCTGGCCACGTCGGCTGCGCTCGTGCTCTTCGCGCAGGCCACGCTCAGCGCCGGTTGGGCGCAGTGGCGCGGTGGCATCGTCACGGCTGCTCCGCAGCTCCACCTCCACGTGGGCCCCTGGTGGTTCGGGCCGAGCCTGGTGTGGTCGTTGCTGCCGTTCGTGGCGCTGCTGGCGGCGTGTTGCTGGGCGATGACCCCGGCCTCCGCGCGGCTGCCAGGACTGCCGCGGGGTCCACGTGAGTGGTCGACGGTGCGGTTCGTGGCGCTGTTCTCCCCGTCGGCGCTGCTCGCGTCGCTGTTGCTCTTTCGCCCGTCGCTCCTGCTTGAGCCAGGCGGCAACGAGACGACCGAGCTTCCGGGACTGCTCTTCCTGATGCTTGTCGTGGCGTCGTTCTGGCTCGCGACCTCCTCGCCGCCAGGCAGGGATCACTGGTCCGCCGCCGCCGCGCTGACGGGTCTGGCAGCCGTCCCCAGCGTGGCCTACGGCTTTGCCGGATTGCTCACCCCCACGCTTGCGGGCGTCGGTGCACCGGTGATCCGCCTCGGCTTCGTGCTGCTCCTCTCGGGCGTGCTCGTCCTGTGCTGCGTGACGGTCTTCCTGGCGGCGCTCTCGGCCGTGGGGCTACGCACCGGCGCGGGTGCACCGCCGCACGGGGCCGTCGACTAGCCCGCTGCGGCGCCTGAATTCTTACCGAGCGTGCGTTCGGTCACCCCCAAACGGCCCCGCGCGCGCTAGTTTTTGCACTCGGACTACGGGATCCGGGCGCCGAAGCGGCGACCGGCTGCCGTTTTTCGTGCGTCCACAGGCAGCTTGCCCGCGGCCGCTCACCGACTCCACTTCGATCTCCCCGCAGAGACGGAAAGGCACGAGCCTCACATGACCCAGGTCTCCGAGCAGCAGGCACGCGAGGTCGCAGAAGCGGCGCGCGAACAGGACTGGACCCTCCCGAGCTTCGGCAAGGGCGTGTTCATGGGCGACCTGAACATCGACCTCATCTACCCGCAGCCCGCCCTGCCGGACGAGGACACGGTCAAGGGCGAGAAGTTCCTCAAGGAGCTCCGTGAGTTCCTGGAGAACGAGGTCGACCCGATGCAGATCGAGGCCGACGCCAAGATCCCGGATCACGTGATCGAGGGCCTCAAGCGCATCGGCGCCATGGGCATGAAGGTCAAGGAAGAGTACGGCGGTCTCGGCCTCTCCTGGGTCTACTACCTCAAGGCCCTCGCCATCGTGGCCTCGTGGAACGGCTCGCTCGTCGCGCTCCTCTCGGCGCACCAGTCGATCGGTCTCGGTGAGCCGCTGCGCATCGCCGGCACCGAGGCCCAGAAGAAGGAGTGGCTGCCCAAGCTCGCCCGCACGCACGTCTCCGCCTTCCTGCTGACGGAGCCCGACGTCGGCTCCGACCCGGCCCGCGTCGCCACCAGCGCCGTCCCGACCGAGGACGGCACCGGCTACCTCATCAACGGCCGCAAGCTCTGGGCGACCAACGGCTCCATCGCCGACGTCGTCGTCGTGATGGCCGCCGTGCCGAAGAGCGAGGGTCACCGCGGTGGCGTCTCGGCCTTCATCCTGCCCTACGACTCCGAGGGCGTCACGGTCGAGCACCGCAACGAGTTCCTCGGCCTGCGCGGCATCGAGAACTCGCAGACGCGCCTCAAGGACGTCTTCGTTCCCAACGACGCGCTGATCGGCGGCGAAGGCGCCGGCCTGAAGATCGCGATCCAGACGCTCAACACCGGCCGCCTCGCGCTGCCGGCCGGCTGCCTCGGTACCTCGAAGTGGGCCACCAAGCAGGCCCGCGAGTTCTCGTCCAACCGCATCCAGTGGGGCAAGGCTGTCGGCAAGCACGACGCCGTCGCCCAGAAGGTCGCGTTCATCGCCGCCTCCACCTTCGGCATCGAAGCCGTGCTGGACATCTCGGCGCGCCTGGCCGACGACAAGTCCAACGACATCCGCATCGAAGCCGCGATCGCCAAGCTCTACGGCTCCGAGCTGGGCTGGCAGATCGCCGACGAGCTCATCCAGATCCGCGGCGGCCGTGGCTTTGAGACCGCGAAGTCGATGAAGGCGCGTGGCGAGAAGCCCGTCAACACCGAAGGCGTGCTGCGCGACTCGCGCATCAACCGCATCTTCGAGGGCTCCACCGAGATCATGCACCTGATCATCGCCCGCGAGGCCGTCGATCAGCACCTCGCCGTCGCCGGCGACGCGATCGACCCCAAGGCGGCGCTCGTCGACAAGCTCAAGGGTGGCGCTGGCGCGGCGAAGTTCTACGCCGGCTGGTACCCCAAGCTCGCCACGGGCAAGGGCAACGACCCGCGCTCCTACGCGGAGTTCGGAGACAACGCCAAGCACCTGCGCTACGCCGAGCGTGCCTCCCGCAAGCTCGCCCGCTCCACGTTCTACGCGATCTCGCGTTACCAGGCCAAGCTGGAGCAGAAGCAGTCCGTCCTGGGCCGCATCGTCGACATCGGCTCGGAGCTCTTCGCGATCTCCGCCGCCGTCGTCTACGCCCAGACGCTGCAGACCGAGCAGCCCGAGCGCGCCGCCGAAGCCCGCGAGCTGGCAGACATCTTCGCCCAGCAGGCACGCTCGCGCGCCGAAGCGCTGTTCGCGTCGCTCTTCGACAACGACGACGACAACAACTACGCGTTCGCCCAGAAGGTGCTCGCCGGCCGCTACGAGTCCTTCGAGGACGTCCTCGATCCGTCCGAAATCGGCGGACTTCCCATGTTTATCGAGAACTCCCAGGCCGTCTAAGACCCTGGTTTCGACGGGCCTCCATCTGTGATGGGGGCCCGTTACGCCAACTAGTGGAGAAGTCGCACAGTTCTCGATACTGTGCGTGTCGTGATGCTGTCCCCTTCGCACTCGCGCCTCGTGCGCACGGTTCTCGCCTTCTTCGCTGCGCTTGCGCTGTCGTTCTCGCTCGGCGCTGCGCCGGCCGCGGCCGTGCCCGCGCCGAACCAGACGGTCATCAACGTCGACCCGTTGATCACGGTGGGGCTGAACATCGCCAAGGTCAAGGTCACGCCGAAGGGCGCGGCCACGGGTGGCTCGGCCGGCCTGTACTACCCGGTGGTCAACGCCACCAAGATGAGCAATGCCTTCACCGGCACGCTCAAGCACCAGGGCGGCTTCGAGCTCAAGGTCGGCACGATGCGGTTCGGCTTCAGCAACTTCGTCATCAAGACGACGGCCACGAAGCCCGTCAGCGGCGTGATCGACGCCACGCCCGTGATTAATGGCCTGCAGATGCCGTTCACGATCCCGATGTCGACGGTCACCGTCACGTCGGTGCAGCAGGCTTCGGGTATGACGATCGCCAAGTACAAGCTCGCAATCAACCCGGCAGTCGCGCAGCTGATCAACCAGACGCTCGGCATCAAGGTCCTCACCCCCGGTGATCCGTGGGCGACGGCTGAGACGCGCATCAAGCGCCCGGCCGTCGCGGTCGCCCCGGTCGTCGCGCAGTAGCCGCTTCCGGCTGCACGCGACGGCAACCGCTCAACCAACTGCCGACTTCGTTCACCTGCGGCGGGTAGCCTGCTCGCCATGAGTGCCCCCGAGCCGTCAACCGATTCGGCGACCGAGTCCGCGTCATCTCCCGCCGAGGAGAAGCACGTCCGGCCGCTGATCGCGGAGCTCCGTGAGCGGCGAGCCCGCCACAAGCAGCGCAACCCGATCGTCCGAGGCGTCTACCTGCTCGCCTCGCTCACGGTGATCCTCGCCGGTGTCGCGATGCTGCTCCTTCCGGGGCCGGCGTTCGTCGTGATTCCGATCGGCCTCACGCTGCTGGCTCTGGAGTTCGCGTCGGCGGAGCGCCTGCTCGACCGCGCCCTCGATCAGGCTGATGCCGCGAAGCAGAAGGCCCAGGAGACGACCAAGACGCAGCGCATCCTCGCGCTCGTCGCCGGCACCCTGGCCGCTGGCGCGGCCATCGCGGCCGCGCTCTACTGGGACATCCCCTACCTGCCGGTCTAAGCCGCTTGGCGGCGAAAGTGTCGTTTTGGGGGCCAGGACCCCGAAATAATCACGTTCGCCAAATTGCCGGCCGCGAAAGTGTCGTTTTGGGGGTTATAGCCCCCAAATCATCACGTTCGCGCCCAGGGGCGTCTCGGGCGTGGGGTTCAGAGCCAGGTCGTTGGCGGTGGCGCGCCGACCTCGGCGTCGCGCACCGCGGCGCGCGAGAGGCCGGGGAGGCCGAGTCGCACCAGGTGATCGATCACGTTCTGCGCCTGCTCGGAGCCGCGCTGGCGGCGCAGGATGATCCGCTCGCCGTTGCTCAGCGTGATGACGGGGCAGAAGCCGTGGTCTGGCCGCTTCTTGGTGCCGACCTCCTCGATGCCGGTCGCCGAGACGGCCGAGAACGGCCGCTCGACGCGCGTGAGTCCGACGCGCGGCAGCGGCGCCGTCTGGGAGACCGTCAGCGTCTTCGCGTCGCCGTCGGCGCGGAACATGCGGCGTGGCTGCGCGATGGAGACGCCGAGCAGCGCCCCGCCGGCAGCTACGGCGAGCACCGTCAGCACCCACCGGATCGTGCCCTCGGGGCCCTCGCCCAGGAGGGCGGTATAGGGGCCGACGAGCAGCGCCATCGCGACCGGTGCCAGCAGCACTCGTCGCCCGCGGGGGAACGACTCGGTCTCGAGGTAGGGCGCGACCATCGTCACGGCTAGAGGGTCGGTCGGGCGGCGGGCATTTGAAGCAACGCGCGTCCTACCGGCGCTCAGCGCAAGAGCCGGGCTTCGGCGTGCGCCTCGACCAGGCGACGCTGCACGTCGGTGAGGTTGGCCAGCGCGGCGCCGTGCTCGAGCTGATCGGCCGCAGCGTCGAGCGTGAGCCCGACACCCGTCAGGATCGAGCCGACGAGCGGCGGCACGTCGGTGCCGCAGACGCCGCACGCACACGGGTCGACGGTTCCGATCTGGTGCGTGCTGGCCATGAGACCCAGGGTAGCCGCTTGCCAGCGAGCCGCCAGCGCTAGCCGAGGAGATCCGCCAGGGCCTGCCGGAGTACCTCGGTGTGGCGGTCGACGTCCTCTTCCGTCGTCGACGGCGCAAACAACGCCATGTTGTGGAACGGCGTGAGCATCACGCCACGGTTGAGCGCGTGCAGGTGCAGGTAGCGCTCGAGTTCGTGATCGCCGGCGTCATGCGCCTGCGTGCCGTTGCGCGGCATCTCTGGCAAGAAGCAGTACTCGGCGCGGCACCCCAGCTGCGTCACGCTCCACGGCAGGCCCGCCTCGGCGACGACCTCCTCAAAGCCCTCGCAGAAGCGCTTCGCCAGCGGGATCGTGTGCGCGTAGCTCTCGGGAGTGAGGAGCTCGCTGAGCGCCAAGCGCATCGCCGCAAGCGTCAGCGCGTTGCCGGCGAGCGTCCCGCCGACGCCGCCGGTGTCCTCGTAGTCGTGATCAGCGCGCGAGAGCGCCTGCTGGGCCAGATCCGCGGAGAGCCCAAGCGCGCCGCTAGGGATCCCACCGCCAATCGCCTTGCCCACGACGAGCACGTCGGGCATCAGCTCCCACGCCCCCGTGCAGCCGGCGGGCCCGGCAGACATCGTGTGGGTCTCGTCGATGATCAGCGGCACCTCGTGCACGCGCGTGAGCCGGCGCACCTCGGCATGCCAGCCCTCATCCGGCAGGACGATGCCCATGTTGGTCATCGCCGGCTCGATCAGGACACACGCAATCTCGCCCGTCTCTAGCGCCGCCTGCAGCATGGGGAGGTCGTTGAACTCGACGACCACCGTCGTCTCGCTGACGGGCACGGGCGGCCCGACGTTGCCCTCGCGGGCGATCGTTGCCCCAGTTGCGGGGTCGCGCACGGCAAACGTCTCGTCGACGGACCCGTGGTAGCTGTAGCTCATGATGAGCACCTTGCTGCGGCCCGTCACGCCACGGCAGATGCGCAGCGCGGCGCGGTTGGCGTCGGTGGCCGTCAGCGTGAGCATCCACCGCTCCAGGCCAAAGCGGCGGGTCAGTTCCTCGCCAACCCACGCCGCATCGGCGGACGGCAGCATCGTGGTGACGCCCCGGCCGATCTGCGCGCTGGCCGCAGCGACGAGCGCCGGTGGAGCATGGCCGCTCATCGCGCCGGTGTCGCCGAGGCAGAGGTCGACGTACTCATGGCCGTCGACGTCCCACACGCGGCTCCCCTGCGCCCGCTCCATCACGGGCGGGAAGGCGCCGGCCCAGCGCATCATCCACGGCATCGGGACGCCCCCGAGCCAGCTTCGCTTGGTGCGCTCCCAGGCGGCGGCGGACTTGGGCCGGGCGTCGGCAAAGGCCCCGAGCTCGCGGTCCATCAGCCCCTGGAGGTGGTCGCGGTTGATCGGCGACGCTGGGGGAGCAGTCATGTCGCGATTCTCGCCTCTCCTGGCGGCGGCCGGGAACTGCGGTCTGCCTAGTGAACACGCCTGTCCCCTGACACCTCGGTGGCCGGGCGCGCCGCACTGCTATCGGATCGATAGCAGTTGCCGCTAGCGTGGAGGCCGCAATGGTTCCTCTGCTCAGCGTCCTCGACCAGACCCCGATTCCCGAGGGCTCCACGGGTGCCCAAGCGCTGCAGAACACGCTCGATCTGGCTCGCCACGCCGATCGTCTCGGCTACCACCGCTATTGGGTGAGCGAGCACCACGGCGGCCTCTCCCTGGCGGGCCCGGCTCCCGAGTCGCTGATCCCGGCGATCGCGTCGGTCACCAGCCCGCAGCTGCGGGTCGGCAGTGGCGGCGTGATGCTGCCCCACTACAGCCCGCTGAAGGTCGCCGAGCAGTTCAGCCTCCTGGCGGGGCTCTTCCCGGGCCGGATCGATCTGGGTCTTGGTCGCGCCTCGGGCACCGATCCCGTGACGGCCTATGCGCTGCAGCGCGACCGCTCGACGCAGCCTCTCGTCGACGACTTTCCCGATCAGCTCGAGGAACTCCTCTGGTATCTGGAAGACAAGCTCCCGGCCGGCCACACCTTTGCCCGCCTCGCCGGCAGCCTGCCCGGCCTGCCGGAGGCGCCCGAGCCATGGCTGCTCGGTAGCTCGCCGCAGTCCGCGTACTGGGCGGCCGATCTCGGCCTGCCCTACGCCGTCGCCGACTTCATCAACCCCGGCGCCGCCGTGAACGCGCGCACCTACGCCGAACGCTTTGAGCCCGGCATGCGCCTGGATGCCGCGCAGATCGCCGTCGCCGGCTGGATCCTGGCCGCCGATACCGAAGAGGAGGCGCTCGAGCTCTCGCTGAGCCACCGCGTCGCGATGAAGGCACTGCGCCGCGGACGCCCGATCCCGTTCCCGTCGCCAGAGAAGGCCCGCCGGGTGCTCGTCGCTGAGGGGGAGGACCCAGGCGTCCGCCCAACCGACCGCCGCATGATTCTCGGCAATCCCGAGCAGGTCCGCGAGGGGATCGAGCAGCTCGCGCGTGACTACGGCGCCGGCGAGGTGATCGTCGTGACGATCACCCACGATCATGAGGCCCGCAAGCGCTCCTACGAGCTCGTCGCCGAGGCGTTTGGTCAGGCGCCGCGCGGCGCCGCAGCCGCTACTTCCGCAGCTTGACCTGGCGCTTCACGGTCGCCACGTTGCCGGCGGCGTCGCGGAGCGTGAGCTGGAGCTTGGCGACGGGCGTGTGGCGCTTGGCCCACTCGCGCCGCAGCGCTTTGAGCGCCTTTGACGAGAGCTTCACGCGCACGGTGGTCTTGGCGCCGGGGGCGAGGGTCGCCGTGACCGCGGCGAGTACCGGGTCCTTGCCAGGCACCTGAACCTTGCCCGTCACCGTGAGCGTTGCCGCCTCCGACGACGTCACGGTAAGCGTCAGCCGCCGCTTGGCACTGACCCGCTGCGAGACCGGCGACTTGCCGGCGTCGAGCTTCGGCGCCGTCGTGTCTGGCGCGGGCCCGGGGACTGGTCCCGGCGCCGGGCCACCACCGGGCGGTGTCACCACGGGCGGGGTCGTCAGTGGATCGCTGGTCCAGCTCGGCTCGTGGTTGTTGCCGCCGGTCGTGAGCTGCGTGGCGGCCGCGGGGAAGGCGCAGCGATTGCAGCTTGCAGCCACCGTCCACAGCTCGCCAGAGGCCTCGAAGACCAGCCGTCCGGAGGACCCGACGAACCGCGGCGACGCGGCGGTCGTCCCGGCCGGCACCTCGACGGCGTAGCGCAGCGCCCCCGCAAAGCAGGCGGTGTTGCCCGCGCCGTAGATCCAGAGGCCCGGCTCCGTGCCGCCTTCAGCAGCCACCACCTGGGTGCCGTCGGGCGACCACGACGGCCCCTCCTGGGTGGTGTCGTCGCACGCGATCACGTGCTCGCCAGCTCGGGCGGGCCCCGTCACGACCAGCGCCGAGTTGCCCCCAGAGGTGCAGCCGGTGTGCACCACCTGGCTTGGATTGGCCGGATTTGGCGTCGCCTGGCTCACGTCGCTGCACGACGGGTAAGCCTCGCCGGAGCTGGCTTGGATCGCGCCCTCGCAGACGTAATTGCCCTCGTCGAGGAAGCCCTGGCACTGCGTGTACGTCCACACGGCAGAGCCATCGGGCCGCGGCGCTGGATCCGAGAAGCTGCCGCTGCAGTTCCAGCAGTACGCCGGGTCTGCGCTCAGCCGCTGGGTGGCCCCTGCCGCCCACCGGTAGACGCCCGTGGCGTTGAAGCCGTAGTGATCGGTGAAGCACGGGTAGGTGAACGGCACAGTGCCGCAGAGCCCGGTGCGGGTGAGGTGGTTGGCGTTGGTCGACCCCTCAAACAGCACGACTCCGCCCGCCGGATCGGCAGAGGGAGATCGCAGCGAGGCCATCCCTGGCGCCGCGGAGAGCGGCACCAGGACGCGTGCGCCTGAGCCGTCGTCGTTCATCGTCCAGATCTCGCCGCCTTTGCTCCAGACGATCTGGCCAGCGGCAGATTCGATCGTGCCCCACGCGAGCCAGGCCAGCAGAGCGCTCGCGATGATCAGTCCAACGGTCGACGGCCGCGGGCGACGGTGAGAAGGCGCAATAGGCACCTACCGAATCTATGAACGCTGCGTGCTGGCGTCTTCCGAAGCGCCGCGCAGTCGTGCGCGTAGTTCGCCGCAGGCGGGTGCTAGAGCAGGCCGAGGGCCTCGGCGGCCGGGGCGCCGAGGAGCGTGATCGCCGTCGCGAGGGCGACGGTACCGAGGGCCAGCGACGCTTTGCTGGTGCCAAATCCAAGGGCAGCGGCGCGGCGCGGTGCGGCGTCGCTGGGATGCAAGGACTCGTGCGTGAGGATGCGGGAGACCGGCACAGGCCATAGTCCACCACGCCCACCGGCGGCAAAACCCCTGCGATTCGACCGGTTCGCAAGATCTCCTCCCCTTGGCCCTTGCGCTGCCCCCGCCCGGACCAGTTTGCTTGGCCGATGCGGATCGGCATTCTCACGGGCGGCGGCGACTGCCCAGGACTCAACGCAGTCATTCGAGCCGTGGTGCGCAGCGCGCACCAATACGGGGATGAGGTCGTGGGGTTCCGGGACGGCTGGGGCGGGGTCGTCGACGGCAACACGATGGAGTTGCCGATCGATCGCATCGCGGGGATCCTCCACCGGGGCGGCACGATCCTCGGCACCTCGCGGCGCAGCGCCCTGGAGCACCGCGGCCTAGTCGCACAGCGGTTCATCGACGAGCGACTCGACGGCCTGATCGCCATCGGCGGCAACGGGACGCTCTATGCCGCCAACGAGTTTGCTCGCGAACTCCCGATCGTCGGGGTGCCCAAGACGATCGATAACGACCTCTCAGGGACGGACCGGACGTTTGGCTTCGACACGGCGGTGCAGATCGCGACGGAGGCGATCGATCGACTCCACACCACGGCCGAGAGCCACTACCGCACCCTGATCGTGGAGGTGATGGGTCGCAACGCCGGCTGGATCGCCTTGCATGCTGGGCTCGCTGGAGGCGCCGATGTGATTCTCGTGCCCGAGCGGCCGTTTGAGCTGGAGGATGTTGCGGCGCGCGTGCTGGCGCGCCGGAGCCGTGGGCGTGGGTTCTCGATCATCGTCGTCGCCGAAGGTGCGCTCCCCAAGGGCGGCGAGGCGGTCACGAAGGGGCGTGTGGATCCGATGGGTCGGCCGCTGCTCGGAGGCATTGGGCACTGGCTCGAGCGCGAGCTGGAAGACCGCACGGGCGCGGAGACGCGCGCCGTGGTCCTTGGCCACGTGCAGCGCGGCGGCACGCCGACGGCCTACGACCGGGTGCTGGCCAGCCGCTACGGCCAGCGCGCGCACCTTGCGGTGCGTGACCATGAGTTCGGCACGATGGCAGCGCTGCGCGGCTCCACGATCAAGCTCGTCCCGCTGGCTGAGGCGACGGCGCATCTCAACACGATCCCCGAGGAAGAACTCGACCTCGCCGAGACGTTCCTGGGCTAGCTAGCTCGCAGGGCCCGTTCGAGGTCGCCGACGCCGACGCCCCGCGACTGGAGCACCGGCAGCAGCGAGCGGGTGTCTTCGTGGCGCTCGATGGTGACGAGCGCGCCGAGGATGTCTGCGTCCTCGTCGGGGTCGAGCGACTCCGCGATCGCGGACTCGTCGACGATCAGCCAGAACGCGTCGCCCTCGTACGCGAGGTAGACCTCGACGTCGACCGTCCGCTTGACGAGCTGGACGTCCGGGAACCGCTCCCGCCAGTCAAAGCCTGCGGGGTGCTGCTCGGTTTCGGTTGCGCTCACCCCTTCAGTGAAGCGCACTTCGGGGGGAACTGCTCCGCTCCGCAGGGTGCTTGGCGTAAGGTGCGCGCGTGCGCCTTCGCCTGCTGACGATCCTCTCTGCCACCGCCCTGACCCTCAGTGCTTGTGGCGACCCCGACCCGAATCCGGATGTCGCGGTGACGCCGCCGGCGGCGGAGACGACGCCGTCGACGCCCGCTGCGTCGACGCCGGCCACCACGCCGGAGGCTGAGACCAGCAAGGTGAAGATCAAGGCTGGCGAGTGCGCCGACGTGCCCGCCGCCGCACCCAAGTCGCCGGATACGCCTGAGCCGTCGGGTTCCCTGCCGACCGATCAGCGCAACATCCTGGTGCTTGAGACGTCGTGCGGCACGATCAAGATCGAGCTCGACGCAGCCAAGAACCCGAAGACGGCCAACTCGGTCGCCACGCTCGCCAAGGCCGGGTACTACGACGGCCTGGCGTTCCACCGCACCGTTGAGGGCTTCGTGATCCAGGGCGGTGACCCGGCCGGCAACGGCTCAGGTGGGCCGTCGTGGAAGGTCGTCGAGGCGCCGCCGAGCGACACGAAGTACACGGAGGGCGTCGTGGCGATGGCCAAGACGGGCACCGAGGCTCCCGGCACGTCCGGCAGCCAGTTCTTCATCGTGACGGGCGCCGACGTTGGGCTGCCGCCGGAGTACGCCGTGGCCGGCAAGGTCGTGAAGGGCCAGAACATCGCGAAGCTGATCTCCGAGCAGGGCACCGAGGGCGCCGACGGCCCGCCGAGCAAGCCCGTGGTGATCCTCAGCGCGAAGCTCGAGACCAAGTAGGTCGTCCGTCCAAAAAACCGGCTTTCGGTAAGCCGCAGGTTGGCGAGCGGTTTGGCGCCAATCTGAGGGCGGTATGAGGCCCTAGCGCGGGCATTCCGGGAGGCGTACGGTCGCCCGGATGCGTTCCCCGCGCTGGCTTCCCCTCGTCCTGTTCTTCGTCTTCGGACTCGCCGCCCTGCCTGGCGCGACGTCTGCTGCTGCCCCGGTTTGGTCGGCGGCGAGCGACGCCGCTGGCGCCGCGTCCCACGATGTGAAGGTCGGCTACGACGACGCCGGCAACGCGACGGCGGTGTGGCGCAAGTCCTCCGGCGGAGTCGACTCCGTTTGGGCTTCGACCTTGGCCGAGGGATCGACGAGCTTCG
Organism: Solirubrobacteraceae bacterium; assembly: GCA_032119795.1. Taxonomy (GTDB): domain Bacteria; phylum Actinomycetota; class Thermoleophilia; order Solirubrobacterales; family Solirubrobacteraceae; genus JAGIBJ01. The sequence goes on along the minus strand of JAUMFO010000041.1, from coordinate 31,266 downwards.
GCGCGGCGACGCGCCTCACGCCGAGTTCGGGCGCCGACTCGCTGCAGGTCGCTGATCTGGCGTTTGCGTCCGACGCGCAAGGCAACGCGGTCGTCGGGTGGACGGCCCGCCAGTCGACGGGTGCCCAGCACAACGTCTTCTTCGCCCGCCGCGTCGGTGCGGCCAGCAGTTGGACGGCGCCGCAGCAGCTCTCCGACGGCAATCCGGCGACGGCTCCGGCGGTCGCCTTCTCGGCGGCCGGCACGGCCACGCTGGCCTGGCGCCAGACGACCGCCGACTCCTACAGCCAGATCCGCGTGAGCGCGCTCGAGGTGACGACCGGCGCGGTGCAGCCCGTGCAGACGATTGCGCCCTTGAGCGCGAACGCCGGCCAGCCCGAGCTCGCCTTCGACCCGCAGGGCAACGGCGCGCTCGTGTGGACGGAGACCGGCGTGAGCTACTCGCCGCCCTACATCGGGGCGGTCGCGCTGCGCGCCGCGACGCTCAAAACCGGTTCCACCAGCTTCACGGGGAGCAGGCTCGTCTTCCAGTCGAGCTCGCTCACCATCGACGACCCCAGCGTCGTCTATGACGCCGCCGGCAACGCGACGCTCGCCTGGGGCAACCGCTCCTCGGAGACGGGCGCTGCGGCCGGCGTCTGGGCGGCGACGCGGATCGTCGGCGCTACCGGCTGGCCCGCGAATGCGATGTCAATGTCTGCCGCCGAGCCAGATGTGGCCGCCAGCGACGCCGGTGGGGCCGTCGTGAGCTGGGTCGAGCCGGCGCAGGGCGCCCCGGCCGACGCGGGCGAGGTCATGGCCGCCTACCGCGGCGCGGGGGCGACCTCCTTCGACGCGGCAGTGCAGCTCTCGAGCGTCGGCGAGACCGGCGTCGACCCCGTGGTGGCGGCTGGCCGCGGCGGCGTGACCGTCGTCGCGTGGGCGCACCGCCAGAGCAGTGGTGACGCCGCGCGTGTGGCCGTCATGGCGCCTGGCACCGGAGTCTTCGAGGCGAGCCAGACGCTGGAGTCGACGTCGGCCAAGATCTCGGCCATCGGCGCAGCCGTTGCGGCCGACGGTGACGCGGTCGCGCTCTGGCAGCCGGCCGGCGCTCAGCGTCAAGCACGCCTAGAGGGGTCGACGGTGCCAGTCGAGCCCACCGAGCCCACGCCGACGCCCACGACGCCGCCCACGACGCCGACCGGGCCGACCGAGCCGACGCCTACGACGCCGACCGGGCCGACGCCAACCACGCCGACCGAGCCGACGCCGACCACGCCGACCGAGCCGACGCCCACCGGTACGACCACCACGGCCCCCACGGCCCCCGCGCCCGCTCCGTCGAGCTCAACGGCGCCGACCGCCACCACACCTTCGGCGGGAACGACCCCGACCACGTCCGGTGTCACCACCAAGACCACGTCGGTCGCCCAGGTGCCGACGGCCACGGCGCAGTCATTGGACGCGGACGCCACCACCGAGCTGCTGGCGCTCCCGTCGTTGCGATCGTTCAAGGCGCTGGCGGCGAAGCGATTCAAGCCCGCCGCCACGGGTGAAGGACTGATCGGGCGCGGCGACGGCCTCGCGCTCGCCGCCACCGGCAACGTGGCGGGCACGCTGCGCGTCGTGGTCACCAGCACGCCCTTGGGTGGGCGAGCCAAGAACCTGAAGCCGGCGTTGTCTGCGCCGATCTCCGCGGGCACGACGAGGCTCGTGTTCACCGGTCGACTGGCCGGCAAGCCGCTCCCGGCCGGCCGCTACAAGCTCAAGGCCGTCTTCGTCGACGCGCAGGGCCGCGCAAGCAACCGCCGCGAGCTCAGCATCGCCATCAAGCGCTGAGCAAACCGCGTTCTCAGCGCGAGGGCTCAGGGCATGTCGTCGCGGATGCGGAGCTTCCCGGAGGCGCCGTGGCAGCGGCCGTCGGGCCGTCGTTGCCTGCGCTGGCCCGGCCTGCGCGGGCCAGCGCCCACACGCCGAGCAGGAGGCCGCCGACCCCGGAGTAGCCCCAGAAGAGCAACGCGGCCGAGCCTTCGCCGAGCAGTGCGTCGAACGGCAAGCCGTTGATCGCCCACACGCCCGTCCCGAGCCACAGGGCCGGCCCCCACAGCGCCGCGCTGACGAGCACCGAGGCGACGGCCGCGGACGGTGCGCGCCGGGGTGTCGCCAGCGCGACCCCGAACGTGAGCACCGTCGCGCCGACCAGCAGGTAGATCGTCTGCGCGCCGTAGGCAAGGAGCGGCTCGCCCGGATCTGCGAGGTCGGCGGCGTAGCTCGCCACCGCGGCGGCAAACGGCCCTGCGACCACCGCGGCGGCCGCCAACGCTCCGATGGCAAAGCTCGCCCGACGCGACCGGCTTTGGGAGTGGCCGGAGGCGGAGCCGTCGCCTCGGCGGCGTGCGAACGTCCCCGTGATCGCCCAGGCCAGCGCGGTGATGAGCGCAAGCGCGAGCAGGAGGCCGACGACGGCAGACATCGTGATGCTCGCCTGGATCGGGCCGTTGGGGTCGATGCCTTCGGGAGTTGCGATCGACACCGTCGTCACGTAGCCGAGGCGATCGTTGGCACGGATCCAACCCGCGGCGACGATCGCCAGTGCAGCGGCGAGCGGCACCGTCAGCCAACGTGCTCCGGCGAGCGCTGCGACCACCAGGGCAGCGCCGACGGCGACGAAGACTTGGGCGCCGTGGAGGAACAGCCAGTCGGAGGCCCGGTTGTAGAGCCATCGCAGCAGCTCGCCGTTGTCGGCGCCACCGAATCGATCTGGCGCGTACGTCGAATAGGTGGCCTGCTCGCCCGGCCAGATCAGTCCCCAGCCGCCAGCGTCGGCGACGAGCAGCGCCATGCAAAGCGTGGCGGTCGCGACGAGCACCAGCGGCGCAGCGGCCTGCCATGGTGCGGCGCGCAGATCCCGAGCGGTCCCGCGGGCCCGCAGGACGAGCCCCGTGCGAGCGAGGGCGCGGGCTTCTTTGTTGATCGATCCGCCGTGATCGATGAGGTCGCGCGCGGTGTCGAGCACCACCTCACCGGAGGCACGACGATCCCGCCGCGACCACGTCCACAGGGCAGCGCGCAGCCGGCGCTCGCCGGTCTCGCGAGCCGCGGGCTGGTCGTCGACGGGCTTGGGGCCTTCGGCGGCGCTCATGCCTGGGTCGCCGGTCGGCCGACGCGCTGGGTGGGGCGGTCGAGGGCGGAGACGGTCGACCGCAGACGGCTCAGCTCCTCCTCGACGGCGCGGGCTCCGTCTTCGGTCAGACGGTGGTAGCGGCGGCGGCGCCCCTCGACGACCTCTTCGCGGTCGATCTCGACGAGCCCACTGGCGACGAGGCGATCAAGCGCGCCGTAGAGCGTGCCGGCCGTCAGCTCGATGCGGCCCTGCGAGAGCTCGCGGGCTCGCGCGGCGACGGCGTAGCCGTGGAGTGGCCCGTCGCGCAGTGCAGCGAGCGTGAAGAGAGTGGGTTCGCGAAGCGCCATGGCGCGCCACGATAGTACGAGTACGGATGTATCGCAACCCGAAGCATCTGAGAGGCGGCGTCCACTTCCGGCTCGCCGCTTGCTTGGGGGTGCCCGGCGCTCGGCCCGCCTACCAGCCGCGCGTCCCCGCAGCGCCCTTGAACGGGCCGTCGAGTTCGGACGTGATCCAGCCGCCGTAGAAGTCGCCGGCTTGGGCCCGCACGCGCTCGTCGCCGAGCCAGGCCTCGTCGACGCGCCCCGGGTAGATGGCGACGTGGCCTTTGAGCGCGGCGAAGCGGCCGGCGGGCGTGGGGTAGGACCAGCCGGCGCGCTCGATGCGCCGGTCGTGGACGACGAGGTCGTGGTACCTGGCGACGCCCTTGAACTCGCACAGCGACGAGCCGGCGGTGTTCACGAGGACGCCTGGCTGGAAGGCGCGCATCGGCAGGTAGATCGTCGGCGGGTGGCTGGTCTCCAGGATGCGCAGGGCGCGGGTCGTCTCGGCGACGAGCTGGTCGTCCACGATCAGTCGGACGCGCCGCGTCTCTGGCTCCAGTCGCGGTGGGCGCGGGTAGTCCCAGACGGATTCCCGCGCTCGTGCAGCAGGGTCGCGTTCGGTGGGCTTGGCTCGGTCCGGTGGCATCGTCATGGCCATTGGACTACGGGCGCCGACCGCGTTGGTGCCTTCTTTTCGCTCGCAGAGCTGCGGAGAAGACCGGAGGCCAGGGGGCGGGAAGGGGCGTAGGCTCGAAGACGTGATCGCCACTGTTCTTGGGCCGCGCTTCCATAGCGCCCTCGTCTATGCCTCCGCCCACTTCGAGGGTCGCCAGCGCACCAACACGCATGTGCCGGCGATGGCCCACGCGATGGCCGTCTCCGCGCTCGTGCTGGATCTCGGCGCCGACGAGGACGTGGCCATCGCCGCGCTCCTGCACGACGTGGTGGAGGATGGCGGCGGCCGACCGGCACTCGACGAGATCCGCGCTCGCTGGGGCGACGTGGTGGCGGCCCTGGTTGAAGCGTCGTCCGATGAGATTGAGCCGACGGGCCGCTCGTGGACGGCCCTCAAGCAAGACACCCTCGATGCGATGGCGTCCAAGGCCAGGCCGGAGCTGTTCATCAGCCTCGCCGACAAGGCAGACAATGCCCGCACCCTCCTGCGTGCCTTCGAAGGCGAGGGCCCGGCACTGATGACCCGCCACTCGGCCGGCAGCCGCGACGCACTGCTTTGGTACTACGAGTCGCTCGTCGCGCAGTTCGAGCTGCGCCGCGAGGCGCTTGGCCCCACGGCGGGGCCGCTGCTGGCCGAACTCAAGGGCTCGGTCGCGGCGCTGCGCGAGCGCAGCGCGTCGGCGGCGCACCCACTAGGTTCGTCGGCATGACCCGGATCGCGGACCTGTCCATCGGCGAGTCGAACTTCGACGCGCCCTTCCTCAAGATCCTCGAGGACTCCGGCCTGGAGCGCGAGGAGTTCGAGGGCCTGGACTACTTCACCTGGGTGCCGTTCTTTGTGATCGCCGGGGCCACCGTCGCCCCGAAAATCCGCGTGCACGGTGATCACACCCATTTTGAGGGTGCCACCATCGATATCCCCGAAGACCAGAAGATCTTCTTCTATGAGGCGCTGCCCCACCTGCTCGCACAGGTGATCGACGCCGAAGAAGACGACGAGTAGCGGCGATGTCGGTCGGCCCCGTCGAGGTGATCGTCCTCGTTCTGGGGCTGGCCGTTTGGGTCGTCCTGGCGGTGCTCGTGGGCCAGGCGGCGCAGCGCCGCGGCCGCAGCTTTGCCGTGTTCTTCTTGATCAGCCTGCTGTTCTCGTGGCTGCTCGCGCTCGCCATCCTGCTGATTCTGCCCCGGCCGAGCGAGGATTTGGGGGCGTGGGGCGTGACGACCGGGCCAGATTCTTTCGCGGACGACCAAGATCCGGACGCAGCGCCCAGTGAGTCACGCTGAGGCGATCCATGTGCTCGTCGACGGCGGCGTCGGCGTGGGTGTTGGCCGTTAGCGCGCGTGGCATGCGGGCCGCCGCAACCGGGTAGAGCTGTGCCGCCGCTCCGGAAGCGATTTCCCCCGAGACCGTTCCGGAGCGACTAGCACGGCACCAGGGTGCTGTCTGGTGGCACAGTCGTCAACTCAGTTAGCACCACTCTGCTAAGAGTGTGGAGAATGCTGTTCTCCATGCCGATATGCGTTGAACGGTGATCTCGAGCGTCGGCGGGCGCTTCTGGAGGCCGTGCTCACGGTGATCGACGAATTGCCGGAGGCGGAGCTGCTGCAAGCCGTCACCCCGGAGCGGGTCGGCGAGAAGCTTGGGTACTCCTCGTCGAGCGTGAGATACCAGTTCGCGCGCCTCTTCAGCGACGCCGAAGGCGACGTCCCGGGGGGCGGCGTTCTGGCGGGACGCGGCCAAAAGTGGTCGTTTGATCGGGCGCGGCTGCTGGAACTCGTGGTCGAGGAGATCGAGCACCGGGTGATCGAGACGACCCTGGTGGTGCGGGACGCCTACGTTCGGGCGCTTGACCGTGCCGCGGCGCTCGGCCACCTCGGCCCGCTCGTCGATGCGGTCGTCGGTGATCTCGATGCCTACTCGCCCGGAGCCACCGATGACCCGACCAACCTCAGCGAGCGCGCCAACCTGTTGGCCGTCACCGCTTGCGACCGTTCCTCGGGGGTTGGCCGTCGCCTGCTGCGGCTTCGCGAGCGCGAACTCGAGCTCTACGAGCCGCTGTACGCGCGCGGGCTCATCCACACCGGTCGCCGCGTCCAGTCGGGCGTCACCACGCTCCATATCGCCGACGCCGTGGCGCAGCTCATCGAGGGCGCCACGCTGGTGCGTCGCTACCGCCCGAGTTCTGAGGCCGACGACCTCACCACTGCCCGCGGCATGCTCGCCGTGTTCGTCGGGATGACGGAGCCCGAACCGCTCCGCGAGGACGCGCCGCTGCGCGAGCTGCGCTGCGGGTCGAAGTGAGGACCGTTTGAGGCTGGCGTGGCCCGGTGGCCGCGCTACCGGTGTCCGCTGAGCACCGCGTAGTCGACGCGCAGCACGAGGTTGTAGTCGTGATCGAGGCTGTCGCGGCGGATCTCAGCGTCGACGAGTACCGGCCGCCCGAGGCGATCCAGCGCGTGGCTGAAGCGCCGAGCGTTCTGGCGACTCAGGTGCCCAAGGACCCGCGAATCCAGCGACACCACCGCGACGCAGTTGGGGTCGTAGTGATTGGCCGGCTCCCGCACCAGCAGCGCCTGGGTAAAGGTCGTCCCCAAGTGCCCGTCGGAGAGGGCACCCAGCGCGCGCCGGTAGAACGACTCCCCGACCACCGCCAGGTATGCCGCCCCGCGCCCGTCGACGGCGTCGACCGGGTTGACGTGGCGATCGCTGAGGTGATCGAAGTAGCTCATGGGTGCGGAGCTAGTGTCGCGCACCCGGCAACCCAGCATCAATCTTGGTGGCGAGGTCGGCTCGCGTCTCCGCACTCACGGGCCCGGAGCGCCTGAGCTGTTTGGCGAGACGTCGTGGCGAGAGCAGCTGAACGTCTCCGGCCGACCCGAGTCCCCCGAGCGGAAGGTCTGCGTCCACGAAGCACAGTGCCGCGGTTACGTCGACCCCGAGCAACTCGGCGACATGGTCGGCCTGGCGCCGAACGCCGTCGACGAGCTTCGTCTGGTCGCGGCCCGCGATCGTCAGTTTCGGTGGGCGCAGGAGCTTGCGCTCGACGTGGACGTCGCCGCGATAGCGCTTGGTGTCGATGACCCAGACGCCGCGGGGTGTGACGGCGAGGTGGTCGACGTTGGCCCTGCGGCCCGGGAAGCGGCGGTCATGGAACAGGATCACGTCGGGGCCACATGCCTTGGCGAGGCACTCGGCGAGCTTCTCCTCACCGCCAGCTCCGGTGGCCCACGCCGTCTCGTGGGACGGCGTGTTGAGCTGGCTGACGACGGTGCCCAGGAGCTGGCCGTAGTGGTCGCGATCCCGTGCGAGCCGCTTGGTGCGTCGGCGGTCGTGTTCTTGTCGGGCCGACTCGCCGGCAACCTGTGGGGCGTCTCCGAGGACGGGTCGGGTGGTTGGTACTGCCTGGGTGGGGCTCGTCGGAGGCGGAACGGACTTCGGGTACCGACGGCTCTCCACGATCTGAGACTCGGGCTTGGTCTGCGGCGGCTTGAGCTTGGGCGTGGAAGTTGGACGCCCAAGCGTCGCCCTAGCGTGGTTCTCATGCCGAAGCTCTTTACCGTCGGGTACGAAGCGCTCCCGCCGGAGCAGCTGGTCGCTGAGCTCAAAGCCGCTGGTGTGCGGCGCCTGCTCGACGTGCGCTTTCGGCCGCAGTCACGCCGCGCCGGCATGTCGAAGACGCGCCTGGGTGAGTTCCTCTTCGCTCACGGCATCATCTACGAGCACCGCCGCTCGCTCGGTACCCCGCCAGACATTCGCGTGCACTTCCACGCGGGCCGCACTGCCCGCGGCCGCGAGGAATTCGCGGCATACGTCGAGCAGACGGCCGGTGAGGAGCTCGACGCCCTCGCCGACGAGATCGCCACCGGCGCCGCACCACCGACGGCGCTCATGTGCCTGGAGGCCGAGCCCGCGGAGTGCCACCGACGCGTAGTGGCCGAGGCACTGGTGGAGCGTCGGCCCGAGATCGAGGTCGTCGACCTGTAGAGCGCGGCTCAGTCGGTCGGCGGCGTCAGTACCCGTAGACCACCTGCACGCACTTCGGCGAGCCGCCGGCCGCTTGGGTGGCGAAGCTCTTGGTGCCGTCTTTGCTGGTGAACACCGGGCCGGTCGACGACGCCACGGAGACCGTCCAGTCCGGGACCTCGTTGGCTTCGGCGCAGACCTTGATCACGTCGAGGGCGCCGGCGCATTCCAGGCCGGTGAGGCTCGTCACGATCAGCGTCCATTCGCTCATGTCGCCGCCGCCGTCGGCCTGGCACGAGGCTGGCGCGGCGGCCCCGCCCTCGTCGCAGACGGCCGGCAGCGACTGGCGCAGCGTGCCGAACTTCGACTTCACCTTGATCCGCGTGTAGCTCTTCCCGCCGCAGTCGTTGGCTTCCAGGCGTGAGGCCGTCACCGTGATCTTGATCTTCGACGCCGGCTCGCGGAAGCCGCGCTCAATGCCCGTCGCCGTGGCCGTCGACTTGCCCCAGCGCTTCCACTTCAGCTTCGCCAGGTTCGCCGCCTCTGCAAACGAGTCCTCGGCCCCCAGCGTGTTGCAACTGCTCGGCTTCACCTTCGCCTTGCGGTTCGTCGACTCGCCCGACGGCAGGCAGAGGAGCGAGACCTTGCCGGGAGCCGGGGCAGCACGGGTGGCGAGCGGCTGGGCGGCTGGCTGAAGGGCAGCCGACGCGAGCTGGCCGCCACCGAGGCTCAGCAGCAGGGCCGCAGACAACACGAAGCGTTTCATGGCGGGAACCGTATCGATGCTTGGCGCGTCACCCTCGGTCTGGTTTGCAGCGCGTATCTGCAATCCAGGCGGTGGGTGGGCTGGCGGGGTGAGTGCTGGACTCGCCAGTCTGTAACGCCCGCTGCAGATCTGCGGCGGCATCAGTTTCCGGTCTGCCGAGGCGCCGTCTCCAGATCTGCCGAAGATCGGAGCTAGCTCTTCTTCCGCGGCAGCTCCCGGGCGAGGAACTCGACGGTGACCTCGTCGGACTTGCGGAGGCAGAACCCAGGGGTGTAGCGCTGGCCGTCGATCCAGTGCGCGGTCGTTCCGCCTTGGCCCCAGCGACACCAATATCGCTTGTCTTGAAAGTAGCCGTCGTCGTTCACGGCCCGCGCGATCATGCGTCGCAGGTTCTTACGCTTGCAGCCCAAATCGTTCTCGAGGAACGTGACGTGTGCCCGGCGCTGGCTAAAATCCTTGCAGTAGCGGGTCATGTCGAGGGTGCAGATGCCGAAGTCGGCCGCGACGAGCGGCCCGAATTGGCTGTCTTCGCATCCGGCGAGTGGCTCGTTGGGCGCTACGAACGACGTCTCCCAGCTACCGGCGACGTCATAGAAGGCGTAGCGCGGCTCTCCGGGTTCGCAGCTGGCCGTTGATGTCGCCCACAACGGGTTGACGGTCGAGACCTGAGGGTTGTCGAGGCAAGCCTGCGTCGCGGTCAGCGCCTGAAACGCCGTGACCTCTTCTGGGGTTGCCGGGCGCGCGGCGTGAGCGGGCGCGCCCGCAACGGCCAAGGCGATGCACGCCGCGAGCCCTACGACGAAGCGCGCCATGTCATCCATCCATCGAAGGCGTCGCCGGCCCGCGCCTCAAGTTGCTGCGGCGACGCTGACGCGTCGTCGAGGTCGGTGCTGCTCGGAAGCAGTTCCCTGAGGGCCTGCTCAAACGCCGCTTCGTCGCTAAGACCGCTGGCTTGGAGGGCGACCCGCCGCAGCGAGATCTCCGCGGCTTTATCGCGGAAAAACGACTCCTGGTCCTCCAGGAGCGCGGTCTCAGACGGCAACTCGGTCGTCCACCATGTCCGAACGGCTTCGACTAGATCCACTGTTACTCCCTCACCTGCATTGCTCTGTTGGAGTCGGTGGGGGAGCCGACGCTCTGACCGAGATGGTCACGCGGGCCGAGATGGGCGGTCCGCAAGATAATCCTGACATGACTAGTCCCCGAGCTGCGCACGCGGTTCAACGTTGCTGGATTTGGTCACCCGTGCCCGGCTAGGGTTGACTACTAGGTACGCAGCGTTTCGCTCGGGCCCAACCCGAAAGCAATGATGCAACAGCTCTCCGGCGACCGAACCATTCGCTCGGGATCACGACGGCCCGAGACGCCCCACCAGTTCGCATTCCGCCTGCTGTCTCGCTTCTCCAAAGCACGGCTGGTCCCGATGCTGGCGCTAGTCATGCTTGCGGCGTGCGGCAACGCGTCGGAGACTTCGAGTCGGTCGGAGAAGCTTCCGGCCGAGGCAACCGACCTGCCGCAGACCGAGTTGAGCGTGACGACCGAGAGCGACCGCACGGTCCGCACGAAGACGTTCAAAGTCCAAGGGACGTCGAACCCGGGCGCGCTGGTCGAGGTCGACGGTGACTCGACCACCGTCGGAGACGACGGGCGATGGACGGTTGAGGTGTCCCTCAAGCTAGGGGAAAACATCTTGAGAATCGACGCGATCAAAGCGGCTCAAGAGCCTGCGCCTGCAAAGCAGCTCCAGGCAACTCGGCGCCGTTCGCCTACCGAGCTGAGTGCCTTGCGAGCCCGGCGCCAAGTCGCCGCCGAGCGGCGTGCCCGACAGAAGGCGAAGGCAGAGGCCGAGCGCGCGAGAAAGAAGGCCGCAGCCGCGAAGCCCGACTACGACAACCCGTCGTTTAAGGACATCAACTCCATGCTGACTGGGTATCTGAACGAGGTGCTTGCCGATCCTGCCTCGGCCAACCCCGACGCTGTGGCAAGCGACTTCGCAAACGCCGCTGACAAGGCTTCGCCGGCTTGCGCGGCGGCGCTCAAAGCGACGGCGCTCGCCCTGCTCGACCAAACTGGCGGGGCGGATGCGATTCGCGAGCGGGTCCTGAACGCGTCGTTTGAGGCGACATCGGACTGCACGTGACCGGTCGTTCGGTCAGCGCTGCTCGGCGAGTCCGCCGGCCAGCGCGTTTCTTGTCAGATTGACCGGTGCCGCACCGACTGGTTGGGTAGGACCGCCGGACGGGTTCGGAAGGCACGCGCGGCGTGTCGAGACTCGCAGGGAACGACTCGAACGATGACCGACATCAACAACCACGCCAATCTGATCTGGGGCGTCGCCGAGCTGTTGCGCGGTGACTACAAGCGCGCGGACTACGGAAAGGTGATCCTGCCGCTCGTCGTGATGCGGAGGCTCGATCTCGTCATGGAACCCACGCGCGACGCCGTGATCGCACGGGCGCCTCAAGTGGCCGACCTCGAACGCCCTGAGCGCGTGCTGTCTAGCGTTGCTGGTCTCCCGGTTTACAACACGTTCCGTCTGCGCTTCCACGAGCTGCTCGGCGATCCCGGCAACGTTGCGACGAGCCTGCGCCATTACGTCGATGGCTACTCGCCGCAGGCGCGCCAGGTCGTCGACAAGTTCGAGTTCGAGCAGCAGATCGACAAGCTCGACGAGAACAACCTGCTCTACCAGGTGATCGGCAAGATCTGCTCGGTTCAGCTCGGTCCTGACCATGTGAGCAACGCAGACATGGGCGCGATCTTCGAGGAGCTGATCCGCAAGTTCGCCGAGGCCTCGAACGAGACGGCTGGTGAGCACTTCACGCCGCGCGAGGTCGTGAGGCTGATGGTCAATCTGCTTCTCAACGGCGACGGCGACCGCCTGACCGACCCGGGCTTCCGCCCCAGCGTGTTCGACTGCGCCTGCGGGACCGGCGGGATGCTCTCGGAGACGCGCGACCACATTCGGGCAGCGAATCCCGACGCCGATGTGCAGCTGTTTGGTCAGGAACTCAATGGCGAGTCCTATGCCATCTGCTTGGGTGACCTGCTCGTCAAGGGTGTCGATGCCAGCCACATCGCGTTTGGGAACTCGCTCTCCAACGACGGGCAGAAGGGCCAGCGGTTCGACTACGGGATCGCGAATCCGCCGTTCGGAGTTGACTGGAGCAAGGTCGAGAAGGAGGTTCGTGCCGAGCACGAGGAACTCGGCTTCGCGGGACGCTTCGGGGCCGGGCTCCCGCGCAAGAGCGACGGCCAGTTGTTGTTCCTCATGCATCTGCTCTCGAAGATGAAGCCGGTGGCGGCTGACGGCAGCGGCGGTTCGCGAATCGCGATCGTCCACAACGGCTCGCCGCTCTTCACCGGCGGTGCAGGATCAAATGAGAGCGAGATCCGCCGCTGGATTCTGGAGAACGACTGGCTGGAAGCGATCGTCGCGCTCCCTGAACAGCTCTTCTATAACACCGGCATCGCGTCGTACGTGTGGGTGCTCAGTAACCGCAAGGCGTCAGACCGCGCTGGCGTCGTGCAGCTCGTCGACGCGCGTGAATCGTGGGTGAAGATGCGCAAGAGCCTGGGCGATAAGCGCCGGCTGATCTCCGACGAGCAGATCGACGAGATCACGCGCCTTCACGGCGCATTCCGCGAGGACGACGAGCGGGTGAAGTTGGTGCCGGTTGAGCAGTTCGGCTACCGCACGATCACCGTCGACCGGCCGCTGCGCGGATACTGGGAGATTGGCGCTGCCACATGGGAAGGCGTCGAGGACGACAAGCCCCTGGCTGGCCTGAAGATGGGGGCGGCCGCAGCGCTGGAGGAACAGCGGGAGGCCATCGCCGCGGCGCTCCGCAAGATGCCCGCCAAGCGCTTTGACGCGGAGGACACCTGCCGCCAAGCGATCCGCGCCGCGATCGAGCCAGCGATCGATAGACCCGGAGCGCCGCTGTTGAAGGCGCTGATCGGTCGCTGCCTAGTGCGCGACCAAGAAGCTGACCCGATCACCGACAAGAACGGCCACTTCGTTGCCGACTCCGATCTGCGCGACGCCGAAAACGTGCCTCTGGCGGAGCCCGTCGAGAGCTACCTCGACCGCGAGGTCCTGCCGCACGTGCCCGACGCCTGGGTTGACGATCCCGATGGCAGAATCGGCTACGAGATCCCGTTTACCCGGCTGTTCTACAAGTCCTCGCCGCCGCGTCCAAGCGACGAGATCAAAGCTGAACTACGGGAACTCGAGGGCCAGATCCACCGGCTTCTGGACGAGGTACTCGCGTGAGTTACGACGAATGGAACCGAGCACGCTTCAAGGACGTTGCTCGGCTCGTCGCCGAGAAGGTCCCCGCCTCAGCAACTAAGCATGTCGATCTTGAGGATGTTCAATCTGGCGCCACGGGTCGTTACCGCCATCGTCAACTTGATCAGCTTCGCGAGGCCCTGTCGATAGAGCCCGGCGACGTGGCCTACGCAAAGCTCAGGCCCTACCTACGAAAGACCTTTCGCGCCGACGAGGCAATGACGGGAAGTACGGAGTTCGTGGTGTTTCGTCCGCACCGCGTCGAGTCCGCGTTTCTCGCGTTTGTGATGCGGTCGACGAGCTTCTCCGAGCTGGCCGTGGCTGCGACGAACGGCGTTCGCATGCCTCGGGTGTCCCCGGACACGCTGGGTGCCGTTTCGTGGCTGTGGCCCACTGTTGAGACCCAGCGCCGTGTCGCCGAGTTCCTCGACCGCGAGTGCGAGCGCATCTCAGAGCTACAAATCACGGCTCTCCGAGGTCAAGCTCAGCTCGTGGCGCCCGCGATGGACAGGGCATGCCGCGAGTTTGATCGTTGGCCGCTGGGCCGCATCTCGTACGCGTTCGAGGTTCAGCTCGGAAAGATGCTCGACCAGACGAACATCGATCCGTCCGACACGTCGCCCTACCTGCGAAACGCCAACGTGCACTGGAACTCGATGCGGCTCGACGATCTGAAGCGGATGACCTTCTCCGCGGCAGATCGTGCGCGGTTCGCCCTCCGGCCCGGAGACCTGCTGGTTTGTGAGGGCGGCGAGCCAGGTCGTGCGGCGGTCTGGCCTGGCAGCGACATCGGAGAGCCGGTCTACTACCAGAAGGCGCTACATCGGTTGCGGCCGATCCGCGGCGCGTCGCCCCGGTACGCGATGTGGATGCTCCGGGTCCTGTCTGACCGGTCGACGTTCGCTGTCGATGGTCCCGGGCGGTACACGCACTTGACTGCCGAGATGTTGCGCGCCGTTCGCATCCCGTTGCCCGATGCCGAACAACAGCATGCGGTAGCCGCAGAGATCGACGACCTCGACCGACGAATCAGCGGCGCGAGCCTCGCTCTAGATCGGCTTCGTGACCGACTCAGCGAGTACCGCGATGCTCTGGTCACGGAGGCCGTGACCGGTCAGCTCGACCTATCTGCCGTGTCCGACGCTCAACTCGGCGAGTCGGCGCACGCGGCTATGGAGGGCGAGCGCCCTGAGGTCCTGTCGGCGTGAGCGTCTCGTTGCTCACCGCCGGCGTGCAGATCCCCGGCGGCGTCGACGCGCCCTTGAGGTTCGACTTCGACCTCCACGCCCTTCGGATCGCAATGGTCACGCGCGACGGCGTGCGCAAGCTCGACGCTGAGAGCTGGGACCAGCCGGGCGTCTACGTGCTGCTCGGCGCGGTGGCCTACGGCGCTCCGCTTGAGGTTCGGGTGGGGCAGGCGGTGCAGCTGAGATCTCGACTCCAGCAGCATGTGCGCCAGCCGCCGCTGGCGTGGTGGCGGGGCGTCGCTGTCATCCGCGACACACACGCAGGATTCAATTCCGCCGAGATCGGCTATTTGGAAGGCCGGCTCGCGAGCGAGCTACGCGAGCGCCCAGGTGTGATCGTCGTCGAAGGGAAGCGCGACCACGACACGACGCTCCCGACGTATGCCCGTACATCGCTCGATGCGTTCGTGGAAACGATCTTGGAGGCGCTGAAGGTCGCTGGCCTGACCGTCGCATCGCCGGCGGACGAGGGCAGCAGCGAAGAAGAGACCACAGGGGCCTCCCCGATGCGCATCCCCGGAACCGTCGCTGACCTGCTGGCGGCCGGGTTGTTGAGTGCCGGGGCCCGGCTCGAGGCGACGCGGAAGGCTCGGGTCACTGGTGAGACGAAGAGACTAGAAGCAGAGGTGTTGGCGAGCGGAAACCTGTTGATGGACGGGGTCTCCTACAAGTCGCCGAGCATGGCCGCGATCAAGGGGTTTGACGTGGCCGCGGCGAATGGATGGACTACGTGGCGGGTCGTTGGTCGAGAGACCACCCTCGCTGATCTTCGCGCCCGCCTGGAACTTGACGAAACCTGATGCTCGACCAACAATCCGAGTCGTACTTCGAGGGACTGATCGTCTCGGAGCTGACGACTGAGCGACTCGGCTGGGTAGAAGGCGTTTCGGCGGAGTACGACCGCGACCTCGGGGTCTACTCCGCGGACGCGATCGCGTTTCTGCGCGAGACCCACACGAAGAAGTGGGACCGGCTGGTCAAGGTCGCCGGGAGCGAGGACGCCGCGTCGGCTCGCCTCCTCAAGCGCCTCGCCTCGCAGCTCGACGTTCGAGGCAGCATCGCTGTGTTGCGCGACGGCTTCCTTGAGGCGTCGATGAAGTTCAAACCGTTCCAGCCGCCACCGGCGCATGGACTGGATCCGGCGACGGACGCGCTCTACCGAGCCAACGTGCTGCGCGTCGTTCGGCAGGTGTACTTCGCTGCCGACACCGGAGAGTCGATTGATCTTGTGCTGTTCGTCAACGGCATCCCGACGGCCACCGCCGAGCTGAAGAACCGATGGACGGGTCAGAACTTCGACCGCGCGATCAACCAGTACAAGTACAAGCGAGACCCGAAGAACGTGCTTCTCGGACGCAGGGCCTTCGTCCACTTTGCCGCCGACGCGGATGAAGCATGGATGACGACCCGTCTTGCCGGCGAGGCGACTCGTTTCCTTCCGTTCAACCAGGGCAGCGCTGGCCCAGGAGAGCCGGGCGGCAAAGGTAACCCGACCTCACCGGACGGCCACGCCACGAGCTACCTCTGGGAACAGGTCTGGGAGCGCGACGCGTGGCTCGCCCTGATCCAGCGCTTCGTCCACGTGCAGCAGCCCGACGCAGACGCACCGAAAGGGACGGTGCCGCTGACGATCTTCCCGCGCTTTCATCAGCTCGACGTCGTTCGCAAGTGCGCTGCGAGTGCCCGAACTCGCGGCCCAGGGCGCAACTACCTGATTCAGCACTCCGCTGGCTCTGGCAAGACCAACGAGATCGCATGGCTCGCACACGAACTCTCGGCGCTCTACAACGACGCCGACGAGAAGATCTTCGACAAGGTCGTCGTGATCACCGATAGACGCGTTTTGGATCGTCAGCTGCAGGCTCAGATCGAGCAGTTCGAGCAGACCGACGGAGTCGTCCAGTCGATCACCGGGACCTCGCAGCAGCTGCGCGATGCTCTGCTCTCGGATGCGGTCAAGATCGTCGTCTCCACGCTTCAGAAGTTCCCGTACCTGCTCAAGGCGCTCGAAGGCGATCAGGCGCTGAAGTCGGGGCGCTATGCCGTGATCGTCGATGAGGCGCACTCGTCTCAGACAGGAGAGGCCGCGGCGTCGCTCAAAGAAGGCATCGGGTCGCTCACTGAGGCCGATATTGATCTCGACGACGAAGACGACGGCACGCCGGCGGAACTCCTCAAGCGACTCGCAGCGCGTCAACCGCAACCCAATCTGTCGTTTTTCGCGTTTACCGCCACCCCGAAGGGCAAAACACTCTCGCTGTTTGGGGAGCAGGCGCCCGAGGGGCCCGAGAGCAATCCGCGGGCGTTCCACACCTATTCGATGCGCCAGGCGATCGAAGAGGGGTTCATCGTCGACGTGCTGAGGAACGTCACGACGTACCAGCAGTTCTACGAGATCGAGACGGCCGCCGGAAAAGAACTCGAGGTCGACTCCCGCCAAGGATCGCGGCGGATCGCGCGCTTCGTATCGCTCCACCCGTACCTCAAGGAGCAAAAGGCCGAGGTGGTGGTCCGCCACTACCAGGAGGTGGTCCGGCCGCTGCTCGGAGGCAAGGGGAAGGCGATGGTCGTCTGCTCCAGTCGCGAGGACGCCGTGCAGTGGAAGATCGCGCTCGACGCCTACGTCCACAAAGCGAAGATCAAAGACGTCCGCGTGCTTGCTGCGTTCTCTGGCGAGGTTGAGATCAGCCACGCCGAAGCGCTCAACCGCGGGGCAAAGTGGACCGAGCCGACGCTCAACGCTGACGAGAACAAAGGCCGCCCGCTTCCCGAGTCTGAACTGCCGAAGCACTTCGACCGCGACGGTTTCGGAA
This sequence comes from Solirubrobacteraceae bacterium, assembly GCA_032119795.1. Classification (GTDB taxonomy): domain Bacteria; phylum Actinomycetota; class Thermoleophilia; order Solirubrobacterales; family Solirubrobacteraceae; genus JAGIBJ01. The sequence continues at coordinate 14,082 of JAUMFO010000041.1, read as the reverse complement.
TCCTCGTCGTCGCCGAGAAGTACCAGACCGGCTTCGATCAGCCGAAACTCTGCGGAATGTACGTCGACAAGCGCCTCTCAGGCGTGAACGCCGTGCAGACGCTGTCACGGCTCAACCGCGCGCATAGCGGCAAGAGCGAGGTCTACGTCCTCGACTTCGAGAACAGCGCCGAGAGCCTCCGCGAAGCGTTTGAGCCGTACTACGGGCGGACGGAGGCTGTGCCGCTCGACTTGAACGCGCTCGACGACGCGCAGCAGACGCTGATGGATCGCCACGTGATCACCGAGACTGACATCGACGCATTTATGGCTGCGATCGTCCGTGCCGGAGATCTCTCGAAGGGGACAGAAGCGGAACGGAAGAAGATCCACGGGCTGCTGTCGGTAGCCACCAACCTGCCCTTCGATCGAGCTCGCGGCCTGCGTGGTGAAGGCGACGATCGGTCGGAGGACTACGACGCCTTTATCGACGAAGCCACTCGCTTCGAGCGCTACTACGCATTCCTCTCAAGCGTGCTGCCATACGTAGCGCCCCGAACGCACACGCTGTACGAGGTCGTGCGGGTCCTGTTGCCGCGGCTGCGCGACCAACCACCCCCACCAATCGAGGAGCTGCCGCTCAAGCTCACCGGCTACACGCTGCGCGAGTTGGGTAGCGAACGGGTCGCCTTGGGTGCTGATGAGGTCGAGCCGCTGCGCGGTTTCGACGCCGGCGGCGGACGCCGCGCCGAGTTCGCCAAGAGCGCGCTAGAGGAACTTGTTGAGGCGTTCAACGAGCGCTATCGCCAGATGCTCGGCGAAGGCGAGGAGATCGATGAAGTCCAGGTCGCCAGCGTCCTCAGGGCGGTCGGCGAGCGCATCACCAAGGAAGACCACGACCGTCTTCGCGCGCAGGCCCATTCCAACGATCGCGATGACTTCGTTCGCGGCCGGGATGGCGTCGTCGTGACCGCGGTGCTCGACGAGGCTCACGACGTGAGCCATCAGACCGCGTTCCTCAAGGCGCTGACCGACAGCGACGAGATGCTCGAGCGCGTCACCAAGACGATTTTCGGGGCGATGTGGGACACGTTCCGCAAGGGCGACGGCGATAGTGCCGACGCGGCGTAGCGAGAAGAGTGGGAGCAGGCATGGGCACCGTGGATTCTTCGGAAAGCAGCCGCTGGGCCGGCATTGGCAGGCTGCAAGCCGTCCCGCTCCGTGAGGTCTGGCGTCACGAGGCGCATGACTTCACGGTCTGGCTCGAAGACAACATTGATGTTCTTGGCGAACTCGTCGACCTAACGCTCGGCGACGTCAAGCGCGAGCAGGCCGCGGGGGCCTTCTCGGTAGATCTCGTTGCGACGGACCAGCACGAGCGGACGGTGATCATCGAGAACCAGCTGGAGCGGAGCGACCACGATCATCTCGGCAAGCTCATCACGTACCTGTCCATGCAGCAAGCGGCGGCCGCCATTTGGATTGTCAAAGAACCTCGCCCGGAACACATTGCTGCTGTGACGTGGCTCAACAAATCACGCGACGTCGACTTCTACATGCTCAAGCTCGAGGCATTTCGAATCGGCGACTCGGCCGCCGCGCCGCTCCTGACGCTGATTACCGGGCCAACGGAGAGCCTCAAAGAGGCGGGCGACCAGCAGCGCGAGCGCAGCGAACGCCATCACCAGCGTGAGCAGTTTTGGACGGGACTCCTGGCCGCCGCAGACGGGCCGCATACGCATAGCGCCGTGTCGCCGGTGATCGAGAACTGGCTCGACGCTGGTTCGGGGATCAGCGGCATGGTCTTCCACTACCGCGTGCGCAAGACGAGCGCCGACGTCGGTCTCCTCATCCAAACCGGCGACAAGGAACGCAACGAGCGGCTGTTCGCTGAGCTCCTCGATCGGAAGTCAGCCATCGAAGCACGCTTCGGGGCCCCGCTGGTTTGGAACCTGAAGCCAGAAGTCAAGAAGTGCGAGATCGTCGCGCGAGGATGGGAGCAGGGGCTCGACGACGTCGACGCATGGCCGGAACTGCACCGCTCGATGCTGGATTCGATGGCGCGCCTAGAAGCAGCGGTCCGGCCGGTGATCAGCGAGTTGGGCCGCTAGGACATGCCCTGGTTCGTCCTCGCCATCGTGGCCGGCTCGTACCGTTGGGTGGCGCGACGTGACGTAGGCCCCGATCCAGCCCCTACGAAGACGGGCGACGGTTCGGGCGACGTGGTGCCCGTTCGTCGGAGCGTCGAGGCGCTCGCACTTGGCTTGTCCCAGGACTACGACTTGCACGGCGCCAAACGACGCATCGCCGAGACTGAGCCGGCCAACGAAGTCGAATCCGCCGTCGCCGCCGGCGCGGGTGATGCCAAGCGGCCTGTAGGTGCCTGAGCCGGCCAGCATGCGGCTGGTCACCCAAGCGGCGATGGCTTCGAACTGCACCTCGCGCCCTTTGTAGAACGCGTACAACGCTTCAAGCGTCCGCCTCGCCTGGCTGCCGTCTGGCGGCTTCTGCTCGAGGCTCGACGTGATCGAGCGCTTAGCGACGTAACGCCGAACCCGCGGGAGCGCGACGTCACCCTCTTTGACCCACGTACGCCACGCCTGCGGTGCCGCTTCGAATGCGTCGGCGACCGTTGATGCGGTCTCGCGGCGGACGTTCACCCAAGACCAGTCAAAGAGTTCGTTCTCGGCAGTCAAGCTGAGCAGCACGAACTCGAACACGTAGTTCGTGAAGAATCCAGCGTCGCCGGGTTGCGTCACGCGCTCGGCCGAACGCAACACCCCAAAGCCTTCGAACCTCAGGAATCCTTTGGCTCGGCCTGCTGCGGCACGCGACGAAAGAACGTGATCGGTGCCGCCCTCATCCGTTCTTCGACTGAAGGCGCATGGTGGAGATCGAACTGCGCCAGAAGGCGACGGTTTCCCAACGTGGTCGCGGGATCGACTCCGGGTGAGCGGTTGTCGCCGAAGTACCGCACGTAGCCGTTGTCGGTGTCGTAGATGTCCTGCCATGGAGTGGAGTCCCGACCAACCTTGTTGGGTGACGTCGCAAGCGCGAGGACGGCGACCCGCGAACCATCGGGTGCGGCAACGGCGGCCGGCTGGTTGATGCCAGCTTCAAGCCGGAGCGCCTTGTTGCTCGAGCTGGCGGTCGCGGCGTAGAAGTTCACCAGCCCATCGACCGTCGTCGGGGGCGCGCCGTCGGCGTGCAGCTTCGGGTACCGCAGGATCTGCCCGATCTGCAGGTGGTGTGATGGAACATCGGGCACGGCGCGAAGCTACCGCAGTCCGGTGAGATCGCACCCTCGTGCTATGAGACGCAGGAACTCATCACCCGCCGCTACTTCGCCATCGGGCGCCCTGGTCGCTCGGCCGGTTTTCGGATCGAACGGGACGCCTTCGTCCGCCAGCAGGGCATGGACGCCGCCAGCGGTGGTGGGAAGTCCGTCCTCAGCTGGACTCCAACCGCCGCCGAGCTCGCCGGTGGTCTTCAGGACCCGGTGCATGTTGGGAATGTTGCGCTCGCTGGTGAGCAGCCACGTGCCCAAGGCCTGGGCTCCTTTGGGGGCTCCGGCTGCCGCGGCCACGTCGCCTTAGCTTGACCAGCGACTGGCCGGGATCGCGGCGATGAATGCTTCGGACCAAGACGAGCACACCCAGATCCTCAGCGCGGTCGCGGAGGCCTCCGACGTAGGTCCACCTCTGCGGCGCTTGCGGCACTTAGCGCCGCGCCACCGAGTATCGAGGAGCCCACCGATGACGGGCACCATTGAGAAAATCACTCTCCCCGAGCATGAGCAGGCTGCGGCAGGGGGCGTCGTAGCGGCGCCCCAGGTCGAGCAGGGCGCAAGTTTGCGCACCCCCAGTGGTTCGGACCTGCCGATCCCGCCCGAGCTCGCTCACCTGTTCGAGGTCTTGGCCGGCGCTGCTGCGAGCGGCCACGAGATCACGGTCACGGTCGGCGATCCGCGGCTCCGGCCTAGGGACGCAGCGGCGGAGCTCTGCATGAGCCGCACGCATCTGTGCAAGCTCATGGACGACGGTCGGCTCGCGTTCGAACGGGTCGGCACGCACCGGCGCATCGCGCGGTCGGAGGTCGAACGCTTCCGTCACGAGCGGGCTAACCGGATCGCCGAGATCTTCCGGACGCTCCCGATGAGCCGCTGGAGAAGATCCCGGGGTCGGCGCCGCGTCGCCTGGGGCGCTAGGGCCGCAACCCGCGACGTGCCGGAGCCCGCCGAACTGGCGGGTACGGCCGACGCAGGCATCTGCTCCTCCGAGCCGCCAGCCTTGAACTGACAGCTACGAGCCGGAACTCAAGGCGTCGAGTGCGCGCTGGTAGGCGCTCTCGGCGGTGGCGGCCTCGTCGGGCGCCGCAATCGCGGACTGCAAGGCCCCATGCAAAACGCTGAGCGCGCCGATATCCGAAGCCAGGCTAATTGCCTTGCCGTGGTGCATCATCGTGAGAGGACCTACGCCGCCTTGTGCGTCGGGCCCAGTGGAAATCCAAGGTGACATAAGCGTTCCTCGCGCTACTCAATCCTAATCGGTGTTCGCATGCAAGGCCTTGAGTCGCCCGATTTAAGATCCCTCGGGCTATTGGTGCCAGGCGGCATCCTTGATGTGGTCGACCAGTCGACCGATGTTGTTCCCGTTTCGTATTGCGTCGCCGAGCGCCAGTCGGGCCTCCAGCGTCGGGGTCGACTGAACGAACGGAAAGCCCACTCTTCCGGCAGCGAACTGCATCGCCGCCCAAGCAGTCCGTCCATTTCCGTCGACAAACGGGTGGATCCGAATGAGTCGCACGTAGAGCTGGGCAAGGGTGAGCGCCGCATCGTCGATGTCGCCCAGCGCGTGAGGAACGGCCAGCTCGAACGCCTCGCAGGTCTTGCGGACTCGCTTCGCGACCTGTTTGGACCGCGCTCCGAGCCTCGCGACGAGTTCCGGCTGCTCTCCTCGCAGGACCATGATCGGATACTCGACGCCATCATCCTCACAGTGCTCGCCTCGGTTCGGCGGGCTCCGATATCCGAGGGTCCCGTTGCCAAACACAGGCGTGAAGATTCCTTCGTGCATCTGCAGGATGAGTTCGCGGGTGAGCGGCAGTCGCTCGGACCACGCGAGCACGTTTGCGGCCACGCACACGACGGCGGTGCGGTGCAAGAGCGCCGCCTGCGTGGTCGCCACATCTGATCCGTCAGCGCACGCGTAGTGGGAGGTCGAATCTGATTGGCTCGCCGCCGGCAGGACACCTTCCAACTCCGTCAGACGGCGGGCAACCCTCTCAATGCCGGGGCCAATCTGCTCCGGCGTGAGAAACGGGTTCTGAGCCACGTCCGAGAACGCTACTCACGGCGGGGGCGTCTAGTGCGTTGAGCGCCGTTTCGAGTGAGGTTGCGGCCCAGTAGGCCGCGTCAGATCTGCCCCGTCCCCGCCGACCTCCCAATGTTTCCTGTGCTCACTCCGCAACCCGGTGAAGTTTCGGTGGGCGGCCTTCAGGGAAACCTCGCAAGCCGACTATTCGACCGCCCGCGTTGACAGTTGCCAACGGCAGGCCTACGCTGAACTCCCGTGTCGCGTGGCCGGCACGGCGAGAACACATGACTGAGCAGAACTTCACGCTCGTCCTCATTGGGGGCGCCGAGCCGCACCTCGATGCCCTTCACGAAGCCGGTTGCGACGACGCCCTGTTTGGCGCCGTTGACGGAGTGCACTTCGCCGAGTTTGATCGAGTGGCGGAGAGCCTGAAGGACGCGATCTGGAGTGCGATCCGCGACGTCGAACGCACGCCGATGCGGGTTGCGCGCGTGGAGCCCGACGACCTCGTCACCGCAAGCGAGATCGCTGAACGCCTCGGCCGCACGCGCGAGAGCATCCGGCTGCTCGTGAGTGGTGCGCGCGGGCCCGGTGATTTCCCGGCGCCGGTGAGTCACAGCCGCCAGCGCAATCGGCTCTGGCGACTTAGCGACGTGCTCGCGTGGGCAGGCGCCGCGTCTACGGGCGCGCGCGAAGACGCCGTGTACGTCGCGGCCGTGAACGCAGCCCTGGAACTTCGCGCGCGTTCGGCGCAGCTCGACGAGTCGGCGCGCCATGAAGTGCAACGGCTGGCCCAAGCGGCGTGACCGAGCGCGACTCACGCCGAGCCAGCCGCCTAGCCGCATTCCGCAAACTTCCCACGCCACGCGCGCGAGACCGACCCATCCGGCAGGAGAGTCCCCACGCGCCACAAACCCCACTCAATGCCGCCCGCCGCTGCCGAGCAGACCGTCGACGCCTGGCTTCCGGCCCGGCTGATTCCGACCGGTGGCATCAAGGGCCAGCAAGAGCAGGAGGCGCGGGCGACGAGCGCGCTACTTGCCGTCCTCAAGGCCGTCCCGGAGTTTGCGCAGGCCGTACTCAAGCCGGTCGGCGCGCCGAAGGGGCAGATGTCGACCTACGTCGAGGTCCCTCTGAAGGACGCCGACGGCAAAGTCCACCGACCGGACGGGGCCATCGTGATCGAGCGCGGCAAGACGCGCTGGTCCTGCCTGGTAGAGGTCAAGACGGGAGACGCGGAGCTCACGAGCGAGCAGGTCACGCGCTACATCGACGTAGGCAAGCGGCACGGGTTCGACGCGGTGCTCACGATCAGCTCGGCGATCACGTCGTCGGTCGATGACCTCCCGATGACGATCCACGGGACCAAGCTCCGCGCGATGCCCGTCAAGCACCTGTCGTGGTGGCGAATCATCACCGAGGCGGTCGTCCAAGAGCGGTATCGCGGTATCTCGGATCCCGATCAGGCGTGGATCCTCAGCGAGCTCATCGCCTACCTCGATCACGAGTCCTCGGGCGCGGGCGGCTTCAAGGACATGGGCGCGAACTGGGTGACGGCCCGCGACGCTGCTCACCACGGCACGCTGCGCTCAGCCGATGCGGCCGCCAAGGACCTCTGCCGCGAGTTCGATCGGTTCACCGACTACCTGTCGCTCGGGCTCGAGCAAGACCTCGGCGTCGAAGTTGCCGTGGTCCGGCCCCGCAAGTCGACGGCCGATGAACGTCATGCCGCCGCGCTCACCCGGGTCATTGACGACGGTTGCCTGGGTGCGTCGATTCGCATCGAGGACACCGCCGGCGACCTTGAACTCCGTGCGGACCTGCGCACCAAACGCGTCTCGACGTGCTGCACCGTGAAGGCGCCCGAGGAGACCAAGCCGCTCACGCGCATCAAGTGGCTGATCCGCCAGCTCGACGAGGCGCCAGCCGATCTGCGCGTGGAGGTCGGGTTCAAGAGCACCTCGGAGACGACTTCGATGCTGCTGGGCGAGGCGCGCGTGGATCCCGAGAAGCTGCTCTCTCCGACCGATCCCAGGCGCGAGCCGAAGGCGTTCGTCCTCGAACTCACGCGTCCCCTCGGTGCCAAGCGCGGCAAGCTCAAAGGCTCGTTCGTCGGCGACACCAAAGCACAGGTCGGCGAGTTCTACCGCGTCGTACTGCAGCACCTCGCGGCCTGGCAGCCCAAGGCGCCGAAGCTCCGCGAGGCGCCGGCTGCGGCAACACTCGCTGCTTCGTCGGCGCCCAGCGCTGATCCGCCGCCGTTCATCGATGGTCCCCGCGACGCCGGTGAAGGTCGCGAACTCTCCGATCTCGAGAAGTACAACCTCCGCGTCAAAGAACTCGAGGCGCAGGAGCGCGCAGACTGACTCCGGCGACCGCCTCCTACGAGGGGACGCGGGACGATCCTGGTGCGTTGTCGCGACGCATGGTGGTCCTGAGTTGGCCTTCAGCTCTTCACCCGGCGCTTTCCGTACGCTCCGGTGTCGAGTCACTGGTCGGTTCCCCCGCCGCCGGAGCGCTGGGGTTCTGCATTGGGGAAGCACGTACACGTTCACGGCCATCGCGCCACTGCGCTTGACGCGTGGGTCGCGATCGAGCGGTTTGAGAGTCAGACGCTGCGTCGCTTGAGTCCGCACGGCAATGGCGCTTCGGGCGGGACGCTCCAGCTCGACGTGCCGCTCCATCGGCCGCTGCCGTGGGAAGTTGGCCACCCGGCGTTCGGGCGGACGTTGCAGCACCGGAGCACGGAGTGGCGGCATGGGTTGCTGCTCGGCCGTTTTGATCTCGGCGCCGCCTACGATCGCGTTGAGCAGCTCTTCCCTGGCGCTGAGGAATCACGCGAGCGCCGAAAACCCACCAGCCTGCCCGCGCCACTGCTTTCCATCGCGTTGACGACCGACGGTCGGCCAGACCTCGCCACGCTTCAGATCTCCAGCGCGGCCTGGTCGCTAGCCACGACGCTCAAACGCGGGGTAGAGCACGACCGCTGGCTCGTGGACTTCGAGGTCGCCGAAGACGAACTCCGCGCCTCGTTTGCGGGCATCGTCATCGCTGCCGCGCAGGGGGCGTCGAAAGAGCCAGCGATCGACGCTGAAGGATGCTCCGCCGTTCCGCTGGACTGGCCACAGATCACCGCGGTGCTCGACGCCGCTGACCGCCATCTCGAACTCAGTGGCCAACTGGCGATCGAACGCACCGTTCGAACCTCGACGTGGGCGCAAAAGATCGGCAGCCCGCGCTCGTCCGATGCGATCTTGAACAGCTTCGCCGTCCGCGACCTCCAACGCATCCAACCGTACCTCTCCGAACTCCGCAGCGACACGGCGCTCGCCGCGTACCTCGACGGGTCGACTGACGCGCGAGAACCTGCGGATCGCGTCGACACCGACACCGACCTTGGGGCTGTCGAGGAACAAAGCGCCCCCCACCGGATTCCAGCTGGGCGCTGGCCCGCCAATCCCAAGCACGACCTCGCCCTCGGGCAGCAGCTGGCCGTCAACCTCGCACTGGCCGAGGCCGCGGCGCCGATCACCGCAGTGAACGGTCCTCCGGGTACCGGCAAAACGACGATGCTTCGCGACCTCATCGCCGGCCATGTCGTCGAGCGGGCCGTCGAGATCGCAAAACTCACGCGCGCCAGCGAGGCGTTCGGAAACGAGGTGCGCTGCGTCGTTGACGGCGAGGACATTCGCGTCCACGCACCGGTCCCACAGCTGGCTGGTCGCGAGCTGCTGCTTGCGTGCGCCACCAACGCGGCCGCAAAGAACGTTTCGCTTGAACTCCCGGACGTCGGTGCCGTCGACGCCGCCTGGCGTAGCGCCACCGATCCGCGGTTTGCCGGCCTCGCGACCTCGGCGCTGATCTCGGCACAGGCCACCGATCTCCGGGGAGGCGACGGCGTGCCACCATCAGCCGCGGCTGCCGCCGCGGCACCCGAGGCGTGGGCGCTCGTCGCAGCTCGGCTTGGCAAACGTGAGTACCGCAAGGGTTTCGCGCAGGCGGTTTGGTGGGGCACGGATGCGTCCGCTGAGCCTGGTTTGTGGAGGCTTCTTGGCGGTCAGCGCAAAGCCCAAGCTCCACCGAGCACGCACGATCGGCCCCTGCCGACCGCCGCTGAGGCCAACGCCGCGTGGCGCGCCGCAAAAGCCCACTTTTCGGCGACGCATGCGAGCGTTGAAGTGCTGCGCGCCGAGCGAACCGCGATCGATGACGCCTTCGTCGCGCTTCGGCAGCTCCCGGAGGTGCTCCGCGCGGCCGAGGCGTGCGCAGCCGAAGTCGGGCGCGAGTATCGCCGGCTCGAGAAGGAACGCGACGCGTGGGTGCGTGAAATTCAGGCGCTCGAAGCCGCGCGCGACGCGCAAGACGCCAGGCTGGTGGCGCTAGGAGGACCGACTCCGACTGGTCGCTGGCGTCGACTCCGAGCGGCCGGCCGCGCCCGGGAGGCCGCACGTTTGGTGGCTGCGGCGGCAGCGAGCGAGGCAGCCCGGCGGGTCGCCGAAGGGCACCGTGCACAGGCCAACGCGACGCACGAGCTGGAGTCCGCGGCTCGAGCCGTCCAGCTAGCCAGCGCCGATGTCGAGGCCACGTCGCAGGCCCTCCGAAACGCCGAGATAGCTACCGCCGGCCCGTATCCGTTTGCCGTCCCAAGCGACGCTTGGGACGAGGACGCCGCGGAGAGAGATCAGCGGGCGCTCTGGACCGATCCCGTCTGGAACGCAGCGCGCAGCGAATGCTTCGTGGCCGCGCTCGATCTCCATACGGCCACCGTGATGGCGTGCCGCGGCATGATGCGAAAGACGCTTCGCGTTGCTTTTGAACTCGTCGCCGGACGGCCCGCGGGACTCAGTCATGACGTCATCCTGGCCGCCTGGCAAACCCTGTTCCTACTGGTCCCAGTGGTCAGCACGACGTTCGCGTCGCTCCCTTCGCTGCTTGCTGGTTTGGAGGCCGAGGATCTTGGTTGCGTTCTGATCGACGAAGCCGGTCAAGCTACGCCGCAGCAGGCCGTCGGCGCACTCTGGCGGTGTCGGCGGGCCGTTATCGTCGGCGATCCGCTGCAGCTCGAGCCCGTCAGCGGAGTGCCGTCGTCGCTGGCGGAAGCGATTCGGGTTCGGTGCGGAGCCGGCCAGGCCTACGTGTCGCCGCAAGCGTCAGTGCAGCGCCTCGCCGACGCGACGATGCAGTGGGGCAGTCGCCGGGGGGACGAGCACCTTTGGGTCGGCGTCCCCCTCAACGTGCATCGGCGATGCCAACGCCCGATCTTTGATCTGGTCAACGAGATTGCGTACGCCGGGCGCATGGTGTGCGCGACCGGCCCGTCTCCCGCACACGCCGCGTTGAACGCCCCGAGTTCTTGGCTCGATGTGACGGCAACGAGCCGCGACGACGACGGCCACTGGCGTGCCGCCGAGGGAAAGCGACTTCAGCGGGTTCTTGATCACCTGCGCGCCGGAGGCTTTGATCTGCGCGAAGTGTTCGTAGTGACGCCATTTCGGGACGTTGCCGATGAGCTGAATCGGCGCCACCTCGATCAGGCCGCCGGCCCACGCGGCGGCACGATTCACACGATCCAGGGGATGGAGGCAGACGTCGTCGTGCTAGTGCTCGGGGGCGCAGCGAGCAGACCTGGCGCGAAGCAATGGGCGACGTCGAAACCAAACCTGTTGAACGTTGCGGTAAGCCGCGCGCGCCATCGGCTCTACGTGATCGGTGATCGTGAGGCCTGGATCGATCTGCCCTACATCGCCGACCTCGCCGGGCTTCCCGTGAGGCCTCACCTCGACTAGTCGCTTCAGGCGAGATCGACAACGCCGCGAAGGCTGCGCAAAGTTGGTGCAGTCCTGCGCAGACGCGTCACACCTGAGCGGCCAGTCTTGGCGGCATGGAGCAGGTGTTGCAAGTTGAGGGAGTGTGGATCGGCCGTGAGGAGGAGCCCGAGCAGGGAACCGGCGAGGGAGCAGACCGCGACTGCGTCTACACGTCGATCCTGGTCGAGCGTTCGGCCGATCTGCTGGGCCTCGACCCGGGCGGGCGCCTGCGCGTCGCCTGCGTTGCCGCGCTCGATCGCGGCGGGCTCACTGCCCGGGTCGAACTCTTGGAGTTCGCGCAGGACGTGGCGCGTGGGCGAGCCGTTCCCCTCGGGGAACCCGCGGCGCCGTTCCTGCAGCAGTCGATGGACGAGGAGACCGACTACCTGAGGGCCGAACTGACGGACCTGAGCGGGTTCTATTGCGACGTCACCAACTTCGTGGTGCTGCTGTGTTCGCCCGATCTCGAGGTCGACGAGGAGTTGCTGCAGGCAGCGCCAGATCGCGATCCAAAGTACGAGGCCGCCCACTGGCGAGACGTGCCCATCACGGATCCGCTGCTCTCCTGCACGCCTTGGGGGCAGCCGTGCTGGTCATGCGGGAAGGAGCAGGAAGACCACCGCTACGGGCAGCTCCACCCCGGATCTGACACCTGCGTCGTGGTGGCCTCCATCGGAGCCGAGCCGTCGCCGCAGCTGCGGCACTACGCCGAACTCATGGGCGGCGCGGTCGTCGTCGTTCGCGACGAGGCCGACACGGCGATGCTCGCCGCGGTGTGCCGCGAGCGCTTGACCGCGGTCGAGGCCGCGATCGGCCGCCGCCTCGCCGAGCACGAGGAACGGTCCGCGCGCAACGCCGAGCTGCTGGCGCTCTGGCAGGAGCGGGGCGAGCTAGAGGCGATCACGACGCCCGTTGCACCGCCGCAAGGGACGCACACCCTCGACACTCCCGACCGCGCAGCCGAGCAACTCGAACTCGAGGCGTCGATGGCTGCGTCGCTTGCCATGCTGGAGTGCAGGCCGCCCGTCCCGGAGGACTTCGTCGACGTCGCGATCTATCTCGAGCGCAGCGCGGCAGCGATCGCCGCAGATCCGGCCGGGACGTTGCGGATGCACGCCGCGGACGCCCTCGATCGGCGCGGGCTGGGAATCGGTCAAACGATGTACTCGTACGGCCACGGGCTGATCGCCGACGGGATGGCGCGCGTGGGGGAGCGGATGAGTGGCTACGCGCGGGCGCTGCTGCGTCACGGGGTCGATCACACGCGGGTCGATCTCCCGGCGGCGCTCCGACAGTCGCAGCGGTTGTCGGGCCCCATGTTGCTCGCGGTGCTCGGAAGCTCGCTGGTGGAGCTCCCCACCGAGCTGAGCGTCGGTGCCGACTGGGTCTGTCCTGGAATGGACCCGGGCGAGCCGCAAGGCTGGCCGCCCGAGCCGTACGCGGGGGTGTACGGCGAGACGGTGGTCCTCGGCGTCCTCGGCGCCGAGCCGACGGCCGCGCTCCGCGCACGCTGCGAGGCGACCGGCGGCGCGGCCCTGGCGATCCGCGACGCGGCCGACCTTGAGTTGTTTGCCCAGCGCTGCGCGGCGGTCTACCGCGACATGGTCGAAACCGTCGAGGTGGACTGCACCACCGGCGCCCTGGACCTGGGCCTTGTCTACGGGTGCTGACCGGCGGAAGGAACCCAGTTGCCATGTCCGTACAAACGCCGTACGATTTGGGGGGGTGCGTTCGTCTCGCTTGGAATTGCGGTTGGCCGAGTCGGACCGCGTTTTGCTCGATCGGGCGGCGGCGCGATGCAGTGAGTCGGTCAGCGAGTTCGTGAGGGGGGCGATCCGAGACCGCGCCGCCGAGGTCCTGCGCGACGACACCACGCTCGCACTCTCCGATAGAGACGCGGAGGCCTTCCTACGCCAGCTTGACGAGGTCGACGAGCAGTCGGTCGTCGCACTGCGCGAGCTGCACCGGCGTGCCGGCGACGTCTTCGGTGGGTGACGGCTCCACTGGCTCGCCACGGCGAGCGCTGCTTCCGCCGGTCCCGCTCAACCGGTCCCGCCACCGGACTGACCGGCTGGAGTGCGGGGTGCCCGCGCTCGATCGTTGGCTCGAGCGCTCCGCCACACAGGCCGAGCGCCGCGATGCCACCCGGACGTACGTCGTGGCAGACAATGCCGGCGTCGTCGCGGGCTACGTAACGCTCGTCGCCGGTCAAGTCATCACGAGTGAGGCCACCACGGAGGTCGCGCAAGGAATGAGTCGGCACTACCCGGTGCCCGTTGCGCTCATCGCGCGTCTCGCAGTGGATCGCTCGGTCCAGGGGAGCGGGATCGGCGTGCACCTCCTCGACTTCGCATCGGGCCGCTGCCTACTCGCGGGCGACGAGATCGGGATGCGCGCGGTCGTGGTCGACGCGATCGACAAGCGCGCCGCAGGCTTCTATGAGCGATTCGGCTTTAAGCCGGTCCGGGGAGAGCCGCAGAGACTGATGGTCTCGATGGCTGCGATCCGCGAAGCCCGCGCGGACCGATGAAGCCGACGACCCCCTAGCTCAGGAACGAGCACGGCGAAGATTCGAGAGACAGGACCCCCACCTGGCTGCTCGTCGTTGCAAGCGGTGTTGCACCCCGAAATCCCCCAACGGCTGGGGCGCTGCGAGCGCGCAAGGGGACGGCGCCGCGTACCCAACGGCAGGGACGACGCAACGCCTGACCGGGCGTGCTAGGTTTCTCGAGCTGCTCATCGCCTCGGCGAGCGAGCAGCGGCCCGAGAAGTCAGGCCGAAGCGAGAGTCTGCTACAGTCTCTCGCCCGGCGACTCCGGTGCCGCGGAAACTCGCAAGAGCTTCCGCCCGGCAGTGAGCCGGATCTCCTTCGCGAGATCTTGATGAGGATCCCTCATCTCGAGCGAGCGCGACGGTCCTTGAAAACTCAGCAGTATGTATTCCCGTGCCCTAAGGGGGCGCGGTGAATATTGAGCTTTAGGT
>JAUMFO010000040.1:0-107644 GCA_032119795.1 Solirubrobacteraceae bacterium | reverse complement strand
GCCTGATCGTGCAGGAATGGCGCCCCATGATCGAACCGCAGGCCGCTCGGTCCACGGCGGGTGGCCGTCCGGCCGCCGACGCCGCGGGATTTCTCCAGGACGACCACCTGGTGGCCAGCGCCCTGCAGGCGACCGGCTGCGGTGAGCCCAGCCAGTCCTGCTCCAACGACCGCGATCTCCATGCACGATCTACGACCGAGATGGCCTTCGCGATCGCTCCAGTCGGCGTGCACCCGTGACCGAGATTCGACGTGGCATATCTGATCGGATATATTGTGGGGGTGGACATCGCGTTGGAGATTGAGCGCGCCCGGCGAGCCGCGGGCCTGACGCAGACCCGCCTCGCCAAGCGCGCTGGCACCTCGCAGGCGACGGTCTCGGCGTACGAGGCTGGCCGCAAGACGCCGTCGGCCGAGACGTTCTCCAGGCTGTTGGCCGCGAGCGGGGCCAGGCTCGACGTTCGCCCAGCACGCGCACCCGTCCGGTCGTTGACGATCGCCGAACGCGAGCGACGCGGACGCATTCTGGCGCAGGTGATCGAGCTGGCCGAGGCGCTGCCAGCGCGCCACTCCCGGCAGCTCAACGTGCCACCGCTGCGCGAGCTGATCAACGACGCGCGCTCCGCCATCTGAGGTGCCGCTGCCCCTCGCCGCCAAGCTGCTCGCGGTTGCGCGGGCACTGACCAACTCGGGCGTCCCGCACGCGTTTGGGGGCGCGATCGCGTTGGCCTACTACACGCTTGAGCCGCGTGGTACTCGCGACCTCGACATCAACGTGTTCGTCCGCCAGGAAGACTGTGCGGCGGCGCTTGCGGCGTTCCCGGCGCAGGTCCGCACACCGCCCGTCTCAGTCGACCTCATCCTGCGCGACGGGCAGGCGCGGCTCTGGTGGGATGACACCCCGGTCGACGTATTCTTCAACAACCTCCCGATCCACGAACGGGCGGCCCGGCACGTACGCACCGAGCCGTTTTCGGGCGGCGAGATCCAGATACTCGGCCCCGTCGAACTCGTGGTCTTCAAGGCCGTCTTCAATCGCACCAAGGATTGGGCCGACATCGAAGCGGTGGTCGCCGCCGAAGCGGTTGACCTTGACGCGGTGCGGGATCTGCTCACCGAGATCCTCGGCGGAGACGACCCGCGACTGGCGCGTCTCGACGAGGCGATCGAGCGCGGCCTCACCGACCGCGAGTAGCCCCACTCCAGGTGAGCCGACCGGGCGGCGGCGTCCGTACTTGGGAGATGACGCACGCCGCTCAGCGCCCGCTGCCGCTGCCGGCGCTTTCCGACGCGGCAGCCTGGGTCGCTGAGCACCTCGGCGATCTGACGCTTGAAGGGCCGTCCGGAGTCGCTGCGTCGCCGCGTTTTCGCGGAGGCCAGGCCGCTGCCGATGCGGCGCTGAGCGCGCTCGACATTCGCGGATACGCACGCTCCCGCAGCGCGGTATGGCCACCTTCGCGGCGTGGAGCGAGTGGGCTGTCGCCCCACATTCGCCACGGACTCCTGCCGCTGCCGCGCGTCTGGCGTGCGGCAGCTTCGGCGGGCGAGGGCGGCGACGTAGCGAAGTTCCACGACGAGCTGCTCTGGCAGGAGTACGCACGGCACGTCTACGCCCGAGTCGGGAGCGGGATGCGCCGGCCGCTGCGCCACGACGTGCCAACGCGCGAACGCTGGCCCGAGCCTTGGCCGCGCGAGATGGCGTGCATGGAGGCGGTCGTCGGCGAACTCGAGCGCGACGGATGGGCCGTCAACCAGACGCGGATGTGGCTGGCGTCGCAGTGGACGATCCGCGCTGGCCACCCGTGGCGCGAGGGCGACGACACGATGTTCGCCCACCTGCTCGACGGCTCCCGTGCGGCCAACCGCCTCGGTTGGCAGTGGACGGTCGGCGCAGGCACGGGCAAGCCCTACGGGTTCAGCCGTTGGCAGGTCGAGAAGCGGGCACCGGCGTTCTGCAAGCGCTGCTCGCTGAGCGACGCGTGCCCGATCCAAGCGTGGCCGCGCGAGGTGCGCGGCGCCAAGGCCAGCGAGGACCCACGGCTGCGCACGGACCCGGATGTCGACGCCACGACGGGGCCCCGCACGGTGGAGCATGGGCGATGGGGTGGGGGCCACAGGACGAGCGGCGCCGTGCCCGAAGCCGTTTGGCTGACGGCCGAGTCGCTCGGCGACGCCGATCCGGCCCTCGCCGCCCACCCCGGGCTGCCCGCCGTGTTCGTCTTCGACGCGCCCCTCCTCGCTCAGCTGCGGCTCTCCGGTAAGCGGCTCGTCTTCCTCGCCGAGACGCTTGCGGAGCTCGCTTCCCGCCGGCCAGTCGAGATCTACCGTGGCGATCCGGTGGCCGTGTTGCAGGGCCGTGCGCTTGCGGCCACCTTTACGCCGGTTCCCGGCTGGCGTCGACGTGCCCAGTCGATCGCTCCCGTCGAGGTGCACCCGTGGCCGTGGCTGGCGTGGCCGCGTGCCAAGAGCGTGGCGTCGTACAGCGCGTGGCGCAAGCAGCTGCCGCGTTAGCTGGTGACGAGCGCTCCACAAGGGTAGGCCGATGCACGCATTCAGCACGGCCGTGGCCAGAGACTGATCGAGGAGCCCAGCCGCCGATAGGGTGGTGGCGCATCGCGGGCGACCCGCGGAACTGAGGAGCTCGCTTGTCCTACGTCGTGGATTTCGTCACCGTCTCGACCGTCGGGCTGGAGTCGTCGCCGGTCGCGGAGGCCTTGGCCGGGCTGCGGGCCAATGAGGCCCGGTATTTCAAGAACAAGTACGACCACGTGTTTACCGTCGAGCCGGCCGACAGCCCCGCCGGGCGAGAGGCCGTCGAGTGGATCACGAAGATCCTTGAGGAGCGCGACCTCACGATCGAGTCGCGACCGCTGGAGGCCACCGCCTTCCAGGTCCAGAACATCCGCATGGCCTACGTGTTCTACGAGAGCGGCCTCTCCATCAACGCGATGTACACGATCGACGGCGAGAAGCCCAAGCGCGCCGTCGGTTTCAAGCTCGCCGACGGCATGGAGATCCCGGCCGAACTCGCCGACCGCTTCAAGTTCGCTCGCCAGAAGTCCAAACTTGCCGGCACGATCTGCGGCTCGTTCTTTGTGATCAAGGGCGAATACTGAGTCAGGAGGCGGCGTCAGCTGCCGGCGTAGTCGATCGTGAGCGACGAGAAGTCGCCGCTGCTCGGCCTGAGCACCAACGTCGACGTTGCAGCGGGCCGTACCCTCGCCGATCCGGCTTGCTTTGCCCGGGGCTGGCACCGAGACTCCGGTAGATGACCGCAGCCCCGACCGGACCACCGGTTCGCTCCCCGGAGCCTTCTGCGCCGCGCGGGTACGCCGCCGCGCTGCGACTGCTGATCGTCTGGGCACCGCTCACGGTCTACGCGTCCCTGCAGGTCGCAGAGCTGCTGACGAGCTCTGGCACGTCCAACGGCCTCAAAACGGTCGTCTTCTTCGCAACGGCGGCCTGCTGCGTGCTGCTCCAGGCTGGCGCCGTGCGACTGGAGGTCCGCCGGATCCAGGCGACCAGCCAGGCCGCCGACCTCGATCTGCTGCGCGTGCTCGCGGTCGGCATCGCGGTGGTCTCCGTCTCGGTGATCGCGACGGCCTTCACCGGGTTCGAGATTGCCTACGAGATCCAATAGCAACGGCCCGGGACGGGACGGGCCGGAGCAGGAACCCATCTGTGCGCACCACCGTCCAGACGACCTGTAGCGGACTCCTACACCGGCGGTATGGCTTCGATGCCGACGCGAATCGATGGAGAGCTGTTCGAGGCTGCCAGTGCCGCCGGGCAGGTGCAGTACGACGAGGTCGATGGCCATGCGCAGGCTGCCATCCGCGCCTCCTGGGATGAAGACATCGCGGCGAGAATCGACGGCCTCGATTTCACCAAGCATCTCGAAGCCTCCGGCCACCGGTGGGCCGAAGCCGACGACGACGGCGACGTCGTCATCCACGAGAGCGCCTCTAAACCGGCGTGAACAGCCCCGTCCTGCACGTGCTGGCAGGACCCAACGGCGCGGGGAAGTCGACGTTCGTGAGTGGCAGCCCTGACGGCAGGCAAGGAACGAGTCAGAGGGGACACCTCAGCTTCCGGCCAGGCCACTAGGCTCGGCCGGGCATATGTTGACCGTCCTGTCGCCCGCCAAGTCGCTTGATTTCGACTCGAAGCTCCCGACCAAGAAGCACTCGTTGCCCCGCCTGCTCGGTGGCGCCGAGGTGCTTGCCGATCAGCTGGCCGAGCTGACGCCCGACGAGATCGGCCAGCTGATGGGCATCTCGCCGGAACTCGCCGGGCTCAACGCGGAGCGGTTCCGGGATTTCACGGTCCCGTTCGAGCCGGGGCGTGAGCGGCCCGCCGTGCTCGCGTTCGCCGGCGACGTGTACGCGGGGATGGAGGCGCAGCGTTTCGGTGAGCGCGACTTCACCGAGGCGCAGAAGAGCCTTCGCATCCTCTCCGGGCTCTACGGCGTGCTTCGCCCGATGGACCTCATCGCCCCGTACCGGCTGGAGATGGGCACGAGGCTGGCGACGCCCGCTGGCGACTCGCTCTACGCCTACTGGCGTGATCGCGTCACCACGTTGCTCGCCGAGGACCTCGCGGAGTCGCCCGGGCCGGCGGTCCTCGTGAATCTCGCGAGCACCGAGTACTTCGGCGTGGTCGACACAAAGGCCTTGGGCGCCAAGGTGATCTCGCCGCGCTTCCTCGACGCCCCTCAGTCCGATCCGAGCGAGCTGAAGGTGATCTCCTTCTTCGCCAAGCGGGCCCGCGGAGCGATGGCCAGCTGGCTGGTGCGCGAGCGCATCCGAAGCCCGCGCAAGCTCGCCGAGTTCAACGGCCTCGGCTACGTCTTCGACGCCGACCGCTCGACGGCGAACGAGCCGACGTTCATCCGGGCCGGCGCGGGGGCCGGAGCCTGAATCGACGCGACGGAGTGCTCACCGCCTGACGGGTCCCTTGCGACGGGCGACGTTGTGTTCTACGTTGCCCTATGGCCGAGATGACTCAGGTATCCGAGCAGCCGGTCGACGCCGCCGTGAGCGCGCCGCGCGATCACTTGCCCGAGTTTCTCGCGCTCGGGTGGTTCGTCGGAGTCCTGCTCATCGGTGCAGGCCTGGCCGTGATCGAATTCCGGATTCCCGAGGCCGTCACGAAGGTCGGGCCGTGGGTCGTCGCCATCGCGTTCGTCCTCTACCTGCGGCTCAGCGTGCCGAGTGCCAAGCTCCTGCCGGCGCGCCGCGCGCAGCGTGACGACCGCCGGGCAGGCGGGATCATCGGGGTCTTGTCGGCGTGTACCTTCCTCGGAGCCATCGCCGCCGCGACCTATCTCACTTCGTGGGCAGACTGGGTGGTTCTCGGCTCGTTCGTCACGCTGACGATCGGCGGGGCGATGATGCTCCACGTTCGCTTCACGATCGGCTCCTAACGCGCCCCAGCGCCAATCGGCGGGCCGGGAAGCACCCCCGTCACCGCTTGCCAGAAGGGGCGCTCGGGCCAGCGCTGCTCCTGCGCGTAGAGCTGTGCACGGTTGGCGAGGTAGTCCGCAAAGCGTGCCTCGACCTCGTCGGCGTAGGGCCGCGCGGGCGTGGGGGAGCGGCCGGTCGCGCCGAGGATCGCCCGTGCCGCGTCGCGCGCGTCGGCCAGCGCGGAGTGGATGCCGCGGGACGCGATCGGGTCGTAGGCGGAGGCCGCCTCGCCGACGGCCAGCCACCGCTCGCCCTCGGCGCGATCGAGCCTCCCAGACGGCACCGGGTACGCCCGAACGCGCTCATTCTCGACGACGCAACTCGCCAAACGCTCGGCCAGGAGCTGGGTGCCAGCCAGTCGCGCTCGCCACCCGGCCTGGTCGTCCTGGAGCAGCGCACGGGCCGCCCCGGGGAGCGTGAGCAAGACGGTGGTGAGCTGGTCGCCCGGGAGGCGCGCGCCGTACCACCAGCCGTCGGGGGCCGCCTCGACGACCGTCTGCGCGGTGAACGAACCCGACGCAATGGTGGCAAGCCGGACGATCGCCACCAGACGCTGCGGCTCGCGCCGCACTGCGCCCTGTCGCCGCGCGAACCACGCACGCCAGCCCGTGGCGTCGATCACCCAAGCGGCGTGCACCACCTCCCGGCGACCGTCGGCGCGCTGCAGCGTCACGTCGATTCCGTCGCCGACCCGAGTTACCTCGACGGCGCGCGAGCCCGCACGAAAGTCGGCCCCGCACTGCACGGCCCTGGCCCGCAACATCGCCTCGAACCGCGACCGGCTGAGATGCCAACCTGGCCCGAGCGGGTTGAGGATGAAGTCGTTGTGCCCGGGCCGATCACTGCCCCACAGCGAGACGCTGCCCGGACACGGCAGATGCCCGTCCGCCCGGAACGCTCCGCTCACCCCGAGGCGGTCGAGCGCGAGGAGAATGTCCGGCGGGACCGACTCGCCGTAGCGCTCGCACGGCTCCTCGCGCGCCTCGACGACGACCACGCCAAGGTCTGAGGCCTGCCTCAGCTCGATCGCCGCGGCCAGCCCGGCCGAGCCGCCGCCGAGCACGAGCACATCACAACGCGGCCGCGGCAACGTCACCCCGCCTGCCCATGCGTCATCCGCTGTGCGGCGAGGGATTCGCGTTGAACGGCCAGGTTGCGACGGCGTTGACCGACTGCCCGTCGTTTGAGAGGAGGCTCTCTGCCTCAAGGAAAAAGTCCGGCGGGTAGGTATCGCCCGTGATCGCGGTGCCTTGGAGGACGACGCCGATCCAGTCCCACTGCGTAATGGCCTGCAGCGCCTTTTGGAAGGTCGCCGCCGACTTGGGATCGTTCGTCAACGTGCCCGGGCCACGGATCGACCAGACCCGCTTCGGCAGCACGCCCTGAACGACCTCGGTCGCCGGGTAGACCGCGTCTGGCCGCTGCGACGGCCAGGACCAGTAGAGCGTCAACGGGTTGCCGGTCGCCGTGTTCTCGCCGGACGTGTTGATGCTCGCCTGGTGGATCGAGCAGGAGTTGTAGTCCGTCTGCCACGGGATCGACATGAACTTCGTCACGTCACCCGGCTCGAGGCCTTCGGTCATGCCGTGCAGTGGGATCCAGCCGCCGCTCAGGCACGGCACGCCGGGCTTGGCCTGCGCGTAGGGCATCGGCTTGTGCTTGATCCGGAACGGCCCGGTGCCCGACGTCCTCCAATCCGTGTGGTAGATGTCGGGCTGGCGGATCGGGTAGCTGACCTCGATCCCGGGGACGTACCGCCCGCCAAGGCAGTTGCTCAGCGATGCCATGTCGAGGTACTCGCCCGGGCCAAGCGCGCCCCCGCCCTCGGGGTCGAAGTGGCCGCGGTTCCACTGCTCGAGGAAGAAGTACTGGGTCTTGCTGACGGCCAGGAAATCCGTTCCAGCCTCGCCGAGCGACAGCGGCATCAGCGGCACCCCGACGCTCAGTTCCTCCGGCACGTTGGGGTTCCTCAGATATGCGAGGCCGGACATGATCGTGGCGTCCGGGTCGTCGCTGGCCGCGATCGCGTCGACGGCCTCATGGGCCCGGACGGCAAACTCGGGCAGGTTCGCCGTCCACCGCTGCATCGAGGCGGCGCGGAACACCGGGAAGATGTCGTCGGCAAACGTCGGCTTGAAGTCGGGATTGAACGCGCCGCCCGAGAAGATCTCAGGCCGCAGATCGAGCTCGCGCACCCAGGCGTCATAGACGTCGTCCCAGACCGAGACGACGTTGCGGATCTGCGGCGCGTAGGCCGGGTCGCCGCAGACCACCCACGCGCCACAGGCCTCCTCGGTGGTGCCGTCGGCGAACACGAGCGTCGCTGAGACGGGGCCGTCGGCAGCGTCGTCGAACCAGCTGCTGTTGTTGAGATCACCCGTGCAGGGGATCGGGTCGCCGTACTCGTCGTACTGCGCGGCGGTTCGGCCGCGGCCGGCCAGCACCAGCAGACGCCCGTCGTGATCGGTGGTGATCTCGCCGAGGGTGTCGAGCGGCCCAGACGGCTCAAACAGCCGACTATTGGAGTCCTGCGGAAATGACTTCGGGTAGTCCGGGACCTCGCAGATGCCGCCTGCGCCGTCGGAGTAGCTGGCGACCGTGGGGGAGTCAAACGGCACGACGCCGCCATGCTTGCTGGTAATCGTCCGCGGGCCGGGGTCGATGACGAGCTGCTGGAGTCGAGCGACCGCGTCGACGTCGCCATAGACCCCCGGGTTGCGAAGCTGCGGGACTTTGCCGTCGTAGGCATTCAGCCCCTCGGAAGGCACCACGTTGTAGGCGTTCGCCTTCTTGTTGGCGACGTGCACCGTCCAGATGATGTCTTGCACCACCCGCCCGTCGGGGAGCGTGTCGCCGGCGCGGACCTCCACGCCTGCGCCGCCGGGGTAGGTGTCCGGGCCTTCGTAGTCGTACGCGTAGAGACGAAACCGAGCCGCTTGGCGACGCAGGTGGCCCTGGCCATCACGCAGATCGTCGCTGGTGATGGGTTCGTTCTCCGTCCCCGCTTTGATCGGCAGGCCTCCGACGGTGTCGCCCTCGCCTGGGAGTGGCAGGCCGGCACTCGTCTCCGGGGAGAGGTAGTACTCGTCGCTGGTGCCGACGCGCGCGAAGTTGATGGTGGGGTGGAGCCTGAACACGGTGGTCATGCGGTCCTCGTCCTATCCGTGAATTCTGGGGTGACCTGGCTCTTCCAGCAGCTCAGGATGTTGCCGCCGATCGTCGCCATCATCGGAGCGAAGCCGTCGGGGTTCCCTCCAGCGAAGAGTTCGGTGAGCATCGCGCTGAACTGCGTGAAGTTCTCGACGAGGATGCGCCGCCGCTTCTCGTCGTCTGCCGTGTAGTCCGACGGCGCCTTGGCTGCATAGGTCGCCGGGACCGTGCCGGCCTGCGCCTGGTCGCGGATCTGGCGAAATTTGTCGTAGTGGTTGAGCTCCGGCTGGGAGTCGTCGGCCGTGTTACGAAACGGCGGCGCGATGGCGTCCGCAGCCTTCGCGCCTTCGCCCTGGTCGCGGATGATGTCGATGAGGAGCGCCACCTCGGCGAACCCGCTCGGGCCGCTGGCATCGACCACCAGCTTGGGGAGGTCGCGGTAGAAGGCCGAGAACAGGTCGACCTGCCGGCGCCCGCCGACGATCTCCGAGGAGAGCAGCCGCGCTCCGTACTCGACGGCGTCGTAGAACTCACCGATGCTCCCGTACTCGCTGACGTCGTCGCGGAGGTCCGGCTCGCCGCCCGTCTCCCATTCCGGATACTCAACGAGACACATGCCGTTGATCCGCTCGGTATCGAGTGGGCCGATCGCCGAGCTGAACGGCGCGAAGAGCTGCGTCGGATTGTCGGGGTCGAGCGAGAAGTCCAGGTGCGGAATCGTCTGGCCGTCGTAGACGAACGCGCCAGGGCCGATGGTCGGGCTGTAGCCATAGGCGTTGGCCACGTTGGCGACGAGCTGCAGGTGGAGCATCTCCTGGTGCACCACCGACTGAATCAGCTGGTAGGCATCGCTGGAGCGATCCTCGATCGAAAACATTGTGGCCATGTAGTACGGAATCGTCCACGCCTCAAGCTCGGCCGCCTTCTGAAGATGAGACCACAGATGCTCGCGATCCCACGTGTCCTCAGTCAGCTTCATCGTGCACTCCGTTCGGGCGGCGGCCTAGGGTGCCACCTCAATGTAGGCAGGCCAACGCCACCTACCCCGAAAGCAGCGGGAAAGGCATCGTCCCTCAAGCGAGGGACACAGCACTGGTGAAGGCCAGGCTTGGGGCCAGTCTGGCCGAAAGCAACAGTCGCTTTCTAACCCATCAAGCGGCGGCGCGTCAACCGACGAGTGCCGCAGCGATGCGCGACCCGAGAAATCGCTCGTCACCTCCCAAATCTCCACAAATCGCTGACGCCAGGGCGGAATCACTCCCCGCGGCAACGTGGGCGCGTCCCCCGACGAACCACAGAAATAGCGGCAACGCGCCGTAACGTAGTCACCTGTTTCCGAACGTAATTCTGAATCACATTCTGAAATACATCGGCTTGCAAAGGATCGATGCGCCGGTAACTTGGCCGCACCTGTCACCCACTTGGGTGCAGGCGTCCCACTCACCAGGCAGTACCTCGGCCCCAGGCCGTGCCCTGCTTCCTGCGTGCGTTTTCTCTCAGGAGTCCCATACGTCTCTTTCCTTCCGTACGGTCGCCCTTGCTGCCGGTACCGCCGCCCTCATGAGCGGCGCGACCGCATCGGGCGCTCTCGCCGCCAACCCGATCGTCGTGTCGATGTCTGGAGACATCCTCACGATCACCGATCCGACGGGCGTCACCCAGGCCGAGTCGATCGCGACCGCTGGTTCGGGCTTCCGGATCAAGGAGCTCAACTCCAACAACGTGCTCCAGGCTGGCCCCGGCATCTTCGTCGCGGTCGAGTACTCGACCAAGGACTGGGTCGTCATGCCGAACACGGGCACGGTCTCGCGCATCAGCGTCGGTGGCGGCGGCGGCAACGACCTCGTCGGCGCCCAGGGCGTGACGAACGTGCCGGTCGCACTGTTCGGCGAGGCCGGCGCTGACTACCTCGTCGGTGGCCCGCTCGCCGACACGATCATCGGTGGCCTCGGCAACGACCAGATCATCGGCGGCGCCGGCAACGACTACCTCGCCGGCGGCGAGGGCTCAGACAACACCAAGGGCGAGAACGGCGACGACGTCATCTACGACAAGGACGGCTTTGCCGACACCGTCAACGGTGGCAACGACTACGACATCTTCACCCGTGATGCCGGCCTCGACACCGCCTCGAACATCGAGCTCTACAACTAAGTAGCGCCAGCCCTGCGCCTCGCGGCGCAGGGAGATCGATCGACACAAGGGATGGGGCCCGAGCGACACGCGTCGTTCGGGCCCCGCCTCGTTGGCCGACCAATTCACCGAAACCCTTCGAGGTTGGGCATAGGATCGCCACATGTCGGAGCGTTTGTTGGCCCTCACCGAGATCCCCGAGACGGGGGTGACGTCCGTGGAGTCCTCCAAGGGACGGCTCGCCGTCGGACTCTCGAACGGGGTGCCGTTCGCGATCAGTCCGACCTGTCGGCACCTTCGGGGCGATCTCGCCAAGGGCCACGTCGCTGACGACGGCTGCGTGGAGTGCCCGCTGCACGCCGCACGCTTCGACGTGAAGACGGGCGCGATGACCCGCGGGCCCCAGGGCGCGTTCAAGCCGGTGGCCGGCGTCTTCAAGAACACGGTCGGCCGGATGGCGCTGAAGAGCTACCCAGTGGTCGAGCGCGACGGCGTGCTGTTCCTCGACGCGTAGGTGCCGCGGGGCCTCCAAGCGCTGGCTGCCGATCGTCGACAGCAAAGCGCGCGAGTCAGGCTTGTGCCTGCTCGGGAATGACCTCGCCCGATCGCCCCTCGCGAGACCGTGCCAGGCATCACTGGGCGGTTTGGGCGCACCCCATCAGGACACCGTGACCACGGCCGCGATGGCAAGGACGATCTCGCCGAGAGCAAAGAACGTGACGGCGATCCAGGCAGATTGTTGGTCGGCGAGGCGTCGGTCGCGTGTGTGAGGCGGGATGTCACCGGCGCGGTCCGGGCGGAGGCTGAGCACGACGAAGGCGATGAAGACCAGCGTCGTGAGGCCGGCGACGCCTGCGGCGATGTCGATGACGTCGAGGTCTTCGGTGAGCTCGTCTCCGCCGCCGACCAGGACGTGGCAGGCCACGAATACGACTTGTGCGAAGGCGAACCATCCGGTGCCGAGGCGCGCGTAGTGGCGCGAACTCTCGCGGATCTGGGCGTCGGCGTGACCGGATTCGTTGTACGGCGGCATGAGGTGGCCGGACCGTAGCGGAGGATGATCGCAAGGCGCGGGGTTGACCTGCCGTGGCGCTCACCACAGAGCGCTGCGGCCGCTACGGTGCGCGGCGATGCGTCCGCCACTCGTCGCCGCCCTTCTGCTCGTCGTACTCGGCGGCGCCTTCGTGGCTTGTGGCGGCAAGGGCGGCGGGGCGGAGCCCACCGGGCGGTCGCCGGCCGGAGAGTCAGGCGGCGGCGGCTTTGCCGGCACGGGAGCGCCGCGCGCCGGCGACCGGCCACAGACGGAGAATGGCATCACCTACGCGCCGTTCGCGCGTTACCGAGGGCGCGTCGCGATCGCGCACCACGACGGCTACCTCGCCGTCGCAGTTGGCAGCGCCGACGGCCTGGAGCTGCGCGTGTCGAAGGACGGCGAGCTGCCGTGGCGCGCCAAGGGCACCGGGCGGATCCCGGCATGGGCTGAGATCCACGTGGTGCCCGACGACCATGGCATCGCCGTCGTCACCTACCCGCGTTGTTCCGGCAAGACGGCCGGCACCTGCGATCTCTACGCCTGGAGTTCGCTGGACCGCCGGGAGCGGAAGATCGAAGGCCTCTCGACGCCTGGGCGGGCCGAGATCGACGGCGCCGAGGTGCCCGCGGCGGCCGCGGGCCTCGTGCTCGACGATCCCGAGACCACCGACCAGGAGCTGCGCCGCGGAACCGCCGAGCGCAGGGGGCGTGTCGTGCTCCGTGAGGGCGGCACGAGCACTCGGACGCTCGGGCGCGGGGTCACGCGCGAGATCACGATGGGCTACGACGCCGTCGCCGAACTGCAGGGCACCTGCGGAGAGCGGCGGCGCCTGCTGAGCCTGAGTGGCCGTGAGACGTTCCATCTCCAAAGCGCCTGCGGATTCAACGAGGGAGTCGACGGCGTGGGCGTCGCCGTCGAGGGCGACCACCTCTACTTCGCCGATGCGAAGTCGATTGGAGACGTCGTCGTCTACGACCACCGGATCGGCGGCAGCCCGGGCAATCTCACCCGCGCGACGTTCACGCTGCCGCCCGGCGAGACGCCTGGCCTCGATTGGGCCGCGATCGACGCCACCTCCGGCTACGTGACCAGCCGCTCGGGGGAATGGACCGAGATTACGAAGGTGAGCGGCCTGCAGCCGCGGCCCTAGGGGTCTACATCAGAGCGACGGGAGCGTCCGCGGAGCCGCACGTCTTCGCGACCGCACTGAGCCGCACGATCTTGCGGTCGCTCAGGCGCACGATCGCCTTGATCGCGAGCGGTCCGTCGGGCAGCCCGGTGAGGGTCTGCGTCTTCAGTGAGCCGTCGGCGTCCGTGAGCTTCTTCCCGCGGACGGCGGCGCGCAGACGGTCGTTCACATAGAAGGAGGCTCGGGCGACCTTGAGCCCCTTCTTGAGGACGAGCCGTACCGACAGTTTGCCCTTGCCGCCACAGGTGGGCGTCTGGGTCGGGGTCGTCGGCGGAGTCGTCGGCGGAGTCGTCGGCGGAGTGGGGATGGGCGTCGTCCCAGCCGGCGACTGCGGCAGGCAATGCTGCGCGGTGCAGTCGTCGGCCGAGCGAACGTCGATGGTGAAGATGCCGGAGTTGTCTCCCGTGTGAAGGTCGGCGAACTGGAACTGGAGCGGCGTACCGTCGCCGGTCACGGCGTACGTGTAGGTGTGGGTCGGGTCCGGCGCGGCCGGCTGCCCACCGATGGGCACGGCCGGAATCAGCACACCGCGCGTGCCGAGCTTCAGGCCGGAGGGGTACGGGAGGTCCTTCGCCTCGGAGTCGACGCACGCGCCGCGCCCGTAGAGGAACGAGCCAACCGGTGACGCGAACACGATGGCCGGATCGACGGCCGCCACCGTGGCCTCAGCGCCTGGGGTCGGCTCCATGATCGGCTTGGCATCCGGGGTTCCGCACCAAGCCGCAGGCGAGGGAAAATCGGACGGTCGCCACAGCGAACCGCTGCCTGAGACCCGCACCACGTAGGACTGGCCCGCGGCGAGCGGCGCGGTTTGCGTTGTGACGCCGCCCGCGACCGCGTTTGCCGGGTCGGCGAGGTCGAGCTTCAGGGTCTGGGCCGCAGACGCGGTGGATGGAACGGTGATCGCGAGTGCACTGGCGCAAGCGATGACGAGGGGGAGTTTCAAGAGGGGTCGAGTTCCGGGCTCGCGGACGAGTGGTGGGAGGGGCGTACGTCCGCTTCGACGCTGCCGCCAACCTCCTCAAGTAACCCCGAACACTTGGCCAGCCGAAGCGTCCAAAAAGGTCCATTTCCGGGGGATTTGCAGGCTACTGGCTTAGTGATTGTAGGACTCGACCACCTAGGGTCAGGTGGCCAAGGAGCCGCCGAAGATCTGCCAGGCCAGCAGCGACTTGGCCACGAGGCTCAACACGAGGTAGCTCTTCTCGCCGAAGCCGTAGTCACGCCAGGGGCCGATCTCGCGGTACTGCAGCCACTGGTTGACGGCGAAGCTGGAGAAGGCGAGCGCGAGCACGACGACGGCCTGCAACCCGTGAAGAAGGGCGAGGGCGAGGTTCCAGCGGCGAAGTCCCGCAAGGCGCGCGTCGGTGACCCCGGTGGCGGTGGCGGATGCGTACATGATGCGATCCTCGCCTATTTGCCGAAGCCCCGCTGAGCCCGATGACCCGACATCGGCTAGCGGGTTCCGGTGGTGCCAATTGGGTGGAGCTGGCGGGGTCACGCTTGGCGCACCCCTACGCGTGAGCCGGAACTGAGACTCAGGCAGAGGGCGCCGAACGCACGTACGCCGTCAATTGTGCGGCCAGTTCGACCGACGCTTCGATCTCCTCGCGGCGGATCGAGACGCTCTCAATGTTGAGGCCGAATGGCACACCGAGTCTGCGGCAGTAGTCGATGAGTTCGACGGCGGTCGCGGCGGCTTGGTCCAGGGACGCCTGCAGCGGGTTCGCTGAGTGACGCAGATCGTTCTCGATCCACCTCGGGACGTCGACGCCAAGCCAGCGCAGGAACTCGAGGGTCTTCATCGAGCCGCACACCGAGAACGTGAAGACGATCGGCACCGGGTCCAAGCCGCGCGCCTCGCACTCGTAGCGGTAGTCGGAGACGAGGTTCTTGGCCGCGTTGAGGTCGTAGACGACCTGGGTCACGAAGAACCGGCAGCCTGCCTCCTGCTTGGCGATGAGACGCAGGTGCTCGTTCTCGCGACGGCTGTGTCGTTCGGGAATGGCCACGCCGCCCATGAGCAGGTTCGGATTGAACTCGGCGCGCATCGCTTGGGCATCGGCGAGCGACGTCGGGACGACCGTTCCACTCGAGGCGGCGCCGACCATCACGGTCAGCGTGCGGCGAGTGTCCTGCTCGGTGAGCCAAGTCGCCAGCTCATCGCCCTGGTACTTGCCGACCGCGCGGTAGACGATCACCGGGGTGTCCCACTCCTGAAGGTAGTCAGACCGGTAATCGGAGGGGTCGATCGTCGGACTGAACGGAAACGGCCGCTCGTCCGGATTGGGCCCTATAGAGAGTCCGTGCGCAAAACCGGGTTAGCGGCCCCCGCTTCGCGTCGTTCGCGCGCGTGCCTCCTCAACGCTGCGCCTTTAGGTCCGGTGCTCGGGTCGCTGTCTCTAGGGCAAACTGCGAGCATCACGACGGCTGCGCCATTGGATCATCGGGCTGCCAGAGTCCGCGCGGACCGGGTCCGCCAGATCTGATCAGCGTCCTGCTCCTTCTGCGGGACGGCGACGCCCGAAGAGCACGCGACGTGACCGCCTCGGCCGGCGTTGGCTGGAACGGTCACAGGTTTCGCAACTCGTGCATCTTCTATTCAGATGGCACGATCCTGGAGCAATACGACCGACCGTGAGCTCCTACGTCTGGGGCGCACTTCTTCCGACGCTTTTGCGGAGTTCTACGTTCGATACGAGCGTGTCGTCGCTGGCTTTCTGTTTCGACGGACGCGTGACGCAGACCTAACCGCTGACCTTACGTCGGAGACATTTCTACGGGCCATCGAGCAGGCAAGACAATTTCGCGGGGACGGATCCGCGGCGGGCTGGCTGCTTGCAATCGCCGCAAACCTCCACCTGGGTGGCCTGCGACGTGGACAGGCCGAGCTCCGTGCGTGCGCTCGACTCGGGGTAGCTCCGATTGAGCTCGGCGATGTATCCAGCGATCGAGTCGCTCAGTACGCCGACGCGGCCAAGCTCAAAGAGCTTCTCGCCGAGAGTTTGTCAGCACTCCCACCAACTCAACGAGAGGCAGTCGTGGCCCACGTCCTGGGCGAGCAGACGTACGCCGAGGTAGCTAGCGCACTGGGAGTTCCCGAAGCCACAGTCCGAAAACGAGTCAGTCGCGGACTAGCTCGACTCCGGATAGCGATCAACGGAGTCACACCATGACGAAGCAGCAGGGGTCCAAATTGGCCACTACGAGCGGGCCGGACGGCCCGGATATGCCCGAAGTCCTAGCCAGCCTTTCGTCCGCGCTCGCCTCAGCGCGGCGCACGCGCCGCTCATCATGGCGTACCTACAGAGCCGTCGGCATGATCGCCGTAGTTGGTCTGAGCGGTGGCTCGGCGGCGCTCGCCGCTACAGGCGTCTGGAGCCTAAGCGACGTCGGCATTGTCGCGAAATCCGGGCCCGGCGTAGTCTTGCGCCCGGACCTTGCCGGCTCCGCTGAACTGCAGCAGACGGTCATCGCGAACGTCAGTTTGCTTCGCAGCCGCGCGACCGCCGTCGACACCATCCCGACCAGATACCGCGTCGGAAAAGGTGACCCGAACTCTGCCCTTGCGAGCGAGGACAATCTCGCGCTTGCACGGCGGATCCCAGGCAGATCCGGTGCGCTGTGGGTGATGCCGCTCAAGACCGGCGGACTCGCGATCATCGCGCCGACGGGTGGCGCGGAATACACCGCCGAGCAGCTGGCGGCTGGCACGATCGTGTGGCAGGGCCGGCCCGATGCGCACAACGCCATCTCCTTGACGGGCGTGGTCCCGGACGGCGTCCGCAGCGTCTCCGTGGCCGATGGCAATGGAGCGTCGAAGTCCGCAACCGTTGACCACAACACCTACTCGGCGACGGTCAGCACCGCTGGCGACGACCTGCCGCAGGTAAGCGTGGTCGCAGAGGACGGAAAGACCACCACAGCGACGCTAGGCACCGGGCCACTGCGCTAGACGACACCTGCGCCACCGGTCTGCAGCGGCCCCATCACCGGGTTGTCCGAAGTTTCGGGCGAAACGGAGATTTCGATGGGCGGCGCCGTTCCTCGCGCTTAAACCTGAGCAATCGACTCGCGAGGCGACGGCGCGCCCAACCTCCGAGGGACCGGAACAGGGCCACGCCAAAATGGAGCGTCAGCGCCCGCTTATCAAGCGGGTTGGTTCGAAGAATGCGCAAATGTCTCTATTCTGATCACCTTCTGTGCGCAACAAGTCCACTTGTATGTAGGCCAGCACGCACCCTATTGCACCATAATATATTTAGTGGAGTATTGCCCATCGGAGATTGCAGGATGGTGATCCAAACTGACGCCTACGCCTCGTTGCTTTAGCTTTGATCGAGCCTAGCCAAATCAACGGGGAACATCGTGCGCAGAACCAGACGACGCACTAAAACGCCCTACTTTGAATCGCTGGCGCACCGCCGTGTATCACGCACACCAACGAGGAATCTGATGAATCGAACCAGTACTTCCGAGCACACTTTTGCGCGTAAAGGCTCCGCCTCCAAGCGACTGTCGCGTACCGCAAAGGGCATTGGGATCGCCTTTGCGGCGTCGGCCACTATGGCAGTTGCTGGACCGACCTCGGCCCTTGCACTTGAGGCCAATGGCGCTTGCCCGTTGGCGGTCAATAGCTGGTGCCACTTCACCGACAACCATTCGTGGCGATACGACTCTGCGTACTGGAATGGCGTTGCCGTGCCCATGTGCGCGAAAATC
The DNA here is from genome assembly GCA_032119795.1 of Solirubrobacteraceae bacterium. Taxonomy (GTDB): domain Bacteria; phylum Actinomycetota; class Thermoleophilia; order Solirubrobacterales; family Solirubrobacteraceae; genus JAGIBJ01. The sequence goes on along the minus strand of JAUMFO010000040.1, from coordinate 89,953 downwards.
GTCAACGCGTCCGGGAACGACAACGGCACGTGGAGCTGCCAAAACGCCAGCACCGTCTACAGCATCTACCAGCCGGCATATGTTGGACCTAACACGTGGGCCCACTTCGCCAACGGCAACTCCGGCACCACCAAGACCATCACCGGATACGCAACTACCTAACACCCGTCCTCGAGCGAAAGATACAAACATGTTGAACCTAAACGGAATCACCAGGCGTTCGGCGGTCGTAGCCGTCGTGCTAGCGACCGGAGTCGGAACTGCCGCCGCTGTCGCAACAGCGGGAGGGTCTAGTGACGTCGGCATCGTCGCGAACTCCGGACCCGGCGTAGCCTTGCGCCCCGGCCTCGCCAGCTCCACCGAACTGCAGCAGAGGGTCATCGCGGGCGTCAGCTTGCTGGGGAGCCGCGCGACGGACGCCGACACCATCCCGAGCGACTACCGCGTGGGAAAGGGCGATCCGAACTCCGCTCTTGCGAAAGAGGACGACCTCACGCTTGCGCGACGGATTCCCAGCGCAGCAGGCGCGTTGTGGGCTGTGCCGCTCAAAACCGGTGGCCTCGCGATCATGACGCCGACGGGTGGTGCGGAATACACTGCCGAGCAGCTGGCTGCTGGCACGATTGTGTGGCAGAGCCGACCGGATGCGAAGGGCACCATCTCGTTGACGGGCGTAGTCCCGGACGGCGTTCGCGGCGTCTCGGTGGCTGATGGCAACGGAGCATCGAAGTCCGTGACCGTTGACCACAACACCTACTCGGCGACGGTCAGCGCCTTTGGCGACGATCTACCGCAGGTGAGCGTAGTCGCCAAGGACGGCAAGGCCACCGTGGCGACGCTAAGCACCGGGCCGCTCCGCTAACGCCCGCCACAGTTCCGTAGCACGGCCTCATCACCGGTTCGTCCAGAGATTCGGACGACCGGTGATGGTGGCGGAGTACATCGCCGATCCAACCGCTCGACGCCGGGGCAGCCACGGTGGTCGCCGCCAGTCAGCTGATCCGGGTTCGACCGCCGCAGCTCGTCGCCCAACGAAGCTAGCGTGCGACCCTGTTCCGGTTCTACCGGGATTCACGAGGTACGCGGCCCCTGGCGACACGGACCTGAGTCGATGGGGCGTCGCCGGCGAGGAACATTCATGCGAAAAGTCTCGCTAAGCCCTTCGCCTTGCCGCGGAGATCGGCGTCTAAGTCACGTTAGACGCCGGTTCTGTCCGCTGTTTCGTCTACTAATCGTGTCGTGGCCCCTTCGCAGCGACCGGAAACCGCGTCTACTAACAAGGGGGACGCCGTCGCAAAGGCGGTGGCGCGGTATGTCGATGACTTGGAGGGGGCGCCGTTGGCGGCGCGCACCCGGCAGGCGTACGCCAGCCATGTCGCCGGCTACGGCGATTGGCTTGCGTCGCGCGAGGGCGGCGCCGACGCGCTGCGTGCGCCGCGGGCGCGTGATCATGCCGCTCGCGACTTCAAGCGGCATCTGAAGGTCGATGAGGGTTGGAAGCCGGCGTCGGTGAACCTGGCCCTGGCGGCGGTCGATCATTTCAACCGGTTCCTTGGCTTGGGCCCCGCGATCGTCACACGCGAGCCGCTGGCGCAGGCCGCGCCGCGGGCGTTGTCGGCGGAAGAGCAGCGCGCGTTGCTGCGTGCGGCTGAGGAGGGCAAGCCGCGCGATCGGGCGATCGTCGTGCTGCTGTTGTACACGGCGCTGCGTTTGAGCGAGCTGGTGGACCTCGGCGTCGATGACGTCCGGCTCTCGGCGCGCAAGGGGCTGCTGGTCGTGCGTTCGGGCAAGGGAGATCGGTATCGCGAGGTGCCGCTCAACGCCGCGGCCCGCGCGGCGCTTGAGGAGTGGCTGCCGGTTCGGCTGGAGCGTGTCGCTGAGGGGCAGCAGGCGTTGTTCGTGGGACCGACGGGCGCGCGGCTCTCACCTCGAGCGGTCGATATGGCGATCCGCAAGACCGCCCGTCGCGCTGGCCTTGAGATCTCCGCGCACGTGCTGCGCCACACCTGCGTGACGAACTTGGTCCGCGGTGGCAATGACATCGTGCTCGTCGCCGAGCTTGCCGGGCACCGTCGGCTGGAAACCACGCGGCGGTACAGCTTGCCGTCGGCGGCCGACCGACAGGCGGCGATGGACGCGCTGGAGATCGACGCATGACCATCGAAGGGTTGGTGCTGCGGTTTCCAGCGACTGCCGCAGGCTCCGGCTCCGACGCGTATGGCCGGTTCTCGCGGGAGCTTTCGGCCGATGAGCTGGCGAGCTGCTTCTTCTTCACTGACGAGGACCGCGGCCGGATCGCTGCTCGGCGCGGCGACCACAACCGGCTGGGGTTCGCGGTCCAGCTAGGGACGGTCCGTTACCTGGGGCGATTTCTTGAAGATCCCGCGCAGGTTCCGGCGGGCGTTGTTGCCTGGACGATCCGCGAGATCGGCGTCGATGCATCCACCACTCTTGATGCCTACGCGGGTGGTGAGGGGCGCTGGGAGCACCAGGCGCAGATCCGTAGGAACTACGGCTACACCCCGTTTGGCGCCGATGGCGTGCAAGAGGAGCTGGTGTCATGGCTTCGCGCGCGTGCGTGGGTCGGCGCCGAGAGCCACCGTGCACTGTTCGCGCGCGCCGCAGAGCATTTGGCGAGCTCGCGGATCCTGTTGCCCGGCCACAGCACGCTATGGCGGCTGGTTGGCAGTGCCCGCGACCACGCCGACGCCCGCGGCTTTGACTTGCTCGCCGCCGCAGCGACCCCGGACCAGCACGAGCGCCTAGAGGCGCTGCTTCACACGGCCGCGGGGCGACGCGTTTCTCTGCTTGAGCGGCTACGGCGCCCGGAGGTGGAGCCGTCTATCGGTGGCCTGATTAGCGGTCTTGAGCGTGTCCACGAGCTGCGCGACCTCGCCGACGGCCTGGGCGGGCTGGATGCGCTCCCGGTCGCGCGGCTCAAAGCGCTGATGGTCGACGCCGAACGCTCGCGGCCGGCCGACATCGCGAAGATGAGTGACGCGCGTCGGATCTCCACGCTGATGGCGTTTGCGATCACCGCTGCCCAGCGGGGCCAGGATGATGCCCTGGACCAGTTCGACCGCGTCCACGGCGAGCTGTTGCTGAGGGTCACGGCGCAGGCCAAGCGCGAACGCGCCGCCGACGCCCAGGCCCTTGACCGGGCTGGCCAAACGCTCGCGCAGGCATGCCGCGTCGTACTCGACGATGCGCAGTCTGGCTCGCTACGCGAAGCGGTGTTTGCGGCCGTCGACCGCCGCGAGCTCGCGGGCGCCGTTGACGCAATGCTGCGGCTGGCTCGCTCACCGGATGATCGCGCGCGAGAGCTGCTGCTCTCCCGCTACCGGGGCGTGCGTCGCTACCTCCCAGCGTTGCTGGACTCCATCTCCTTCCTGGCCAACGACGCGGGCACGCCGGCCCTGCAGGCGCTCGACGCCCTGCGCGAGAGCAGCGGTCGCCGGGGCTTGACGCCTGAGCAGCTGCCGCTGGACTCGGTCCCCCGGCCCTGGCGGGCACTCGTCGAACCGACTCCTGGGACCGTTGATCGCGGCGCGTACACGATGTGGGCCCTGGAAAGCCTGCGCGATGGCCTGCGCCGCCGCGACGTCTACGTCGCCCAAGGCGAGCGGTTCGTCGACGCCCGCGCAAGCCTGCTCAGCGACCCGGCCTGGGAAGCCTCACGGCAGGACACCCAGCGATCACTGTCCCTGCCGGCCAAAGCCGCGCCGTTCCTGGTCCAGCTGGAGTCCGATCTCGACGGCGCCTACCAGCGGACGATTGACGCCATCACGCCCGAGCATCCGATCCACGACCTGACCGGCAAAGGACTGCGCGTGGACCGCCTGGAAGCCCTCGACGAACCGGCCTCCCTCACTGCCCTGCGAGAGCGCGTTGACGCCTTGATGCCGGCCGCCGACCTCCCCGACCTCGTGCTTGAGATCGCCGCGAAGACCGGATTCATCGACGGCTTCACCAACGACCAGGACCCCTCCACCCAGATGGAGGGCCTTGCGACGAGCATCTGCGCCGTGCTCGTCGCGCAAGCCTGCAACGTGGGCTACAGACCACTCGTGGACGAGAGCAACCCTGCGCTGCGCGAAGCGCGCCTTCGCTACGTCGCTCAGCGCTACCTGCGCCCCGAAACGCTCGCGGCCGCCAACGCGCGGATCGTCGACACCCACGCCGGACTCGACCTCGCTGAGCGCTGGGGAGGCGGAGAGATCGCGTCGATCGACGGCCTGCGGTTCGTCGTCCCGCGCCGCACGATCCACGCCGCCTACAACCGCCGCTACTTCGACCGCCGCCGCGGCGCCACGCTCCTTGGCACTACCGCCGACCACTACGCCGGCCTGCACCAAATCGTCGTCACCGGCACCCAGCCCGACGCCCCCTACATCCTCGACGGTCTCCTAGACCCGCAAACCAGCGTTCGGCCCCGCGAGATCACCACCGACACCGCCGGCTACACCGACATCATCTTCGGCCTCTTTCGCCTGCTCGGCTACCAATACTCACCGCGCCTGGCCGACGCCGGCGGCGCCACACTCTGGCGAATCGGAACCTCCGACTACGGGCCGATGAACCGCCTGGCGCGCCACCAGATCAACACCGACCTGATCGAGCAGCACTACGACGACCTGCAACGCGTCGCCGGCAGCCTGCTGCAACGCCACACCACTGCCAGTCAGCTCGTCAGAGCCCTGCGCAGCCAAACCCGCCACCTCGCCTCACTCGCCCAGGCGCTCCAGCACGTCGGCCGCGCCGCCAAGACGATCCACCTCCTGGACTACTGCAACGACCAGCCATTCCGGCGGCGCATTCTGACCCAGCTCAACCGCGGCGAAAGCCGCCACGCCCTCTGCCGAGAAGTCTGCCACGGCCACCGCGGCGAACTGCGCCAAAGCTACCGCCAAGGCCAAGAAGAACAACTCGGAACCCTCGGCCTCATCGTCAACGCAATCGTCCTCTACAACACGATCTACACCGGGCGCGCCCTCGACCACCTCGCTGCGACGGGCCACAAGATCCACGCTGCCGACATCGAACGACTCAGCCCCCTGGGCTCCGACCACATCACCCTCACCGGCCGCTACCGCATCACCCTCCCCGAACTGATGCGCCACCGCGACGCCTACCGCGCCCTCAACACCACCAGCACGAGCCCGTTGGCCGCTTAACCCGGTTTTCCGCACGAACTCTCTATAGCCCCCGGATTGCGGGAGCTCTCGTCGTCGATGTCGTAGAGCACCAGGCCATCGAGATCGAGGTGACGGAGCCGCTCGACGGTGGCGCGGGCGATCTCAGGGATCAGGTCGGCAGGAGTGGACCGCCTGGGCGGGGTAACCGCGAAGAGCACGAAGTCTCCCTCCCCGGCGCTGATGCGAGTGGTGAGCGTCACGCCGCGACCGTATCGGCTCGCGCTCGCGCCGTTGGAGATCGCCCGCCGAGTTGCCCGGCAAACCCGTCATCCGGTCGCGCGGACGACGACGTACCCACTGGCGAACGGCGCTGCCTTGCGCAGCACTCCACCCACATAGAGAGGGACAGTTCTCATGCGTCACCAGCAACTCACCGCGTTTGCCGCAGCCACAGCCATCGCCATCTTCGCCGCAGGTTGCGGAGATGACGCCGACACCGAGAGCGCCGCACCGGCCTCCACGCCGGCAGCCGTTGAGCCTGCCGCAACGGAGCCGCAGGACATCGTCGGTGTCGCGTCGGCCACCGACGATCTCTCGACGCTGGTGGCGGCCGTCACCGCTGCCGATCTCGTCGAGACGCTCCAAGGCGACGGGCCGTACACCGTGTTCGCGCCGACCAACGCCGCATTCGACAAGCTCGGCAAAGACACCGTCACCGAGCTCACTACGACCAAGACCGACGACCTCAAGGCGATCCTCCTCAACCACGTGGTGGAGGGCGACGTGAAGGCCGCCGACCTCAAGGACGGCCAGGAGATCGACACCGTGGGCGGCAAGAAGCTCACCGTGGCGATCGACGGTGACGAGGTGACCATCGACGGCGCCGCCGTCACGATGCCAGACGTCGCGACGAGCAATGGCACCGTGCACGTCATCGACACCGTCATCCAGTAGCGCGGTAGCTACGACGGCGCCGGTCGCCACCGCTACGTAGGCGACTGATCCATCGGTGCGCGCCGGCCCGCAGCCGCGGGCCGGCGCACCGGCGCGCAGCAGCCCGGCGCGCAGCGCTTGCCGTTGTCGGTGCAGCCGTCACCAAACGTGGCTGCGCCGCCGCGGTGTTCCTCGATCAGGTCGGCCATCATCTCGGTGAACCGCGGATCGGTGCCGACGGTGCCGGCGCGAACGAACGCCAGTCCGAGCTCGCGGGCCTTCGCCTCGGCCTCCGTGTCGAGATCCCACACCACCTCGAGGTGGTCGGAGATGAAGCCGATCGGGCAGACGATCACCGCGCTCACGCCGCCCGCGGGCAGCGTGTCGAGGTGGTCGCACACGTCGGGCTCGAGCCACGGCACCTGCGGCGGGCCCGACCGCGACTGCCAGACGACGTCGAAGTCGTCGAATCCGGCCGTGCTCGCAGCAGCGGCCGCGGCGGCGTGTACTTGGCGACTGTAGAGGTGCCCGCCCTCGGCCGGCGGGCCCGCGTTCTTGTCGGCGGCGGTCGGAATCGAGTGCGCGGTGAACACGAGCCGCGCACTGGCGCGCTCGCTCGCTGGCAGTGCCTCACGGGCCGCGGTGATCGCATCGGCGCATGCCGCGCGCATCTGCGGGCGGTCCCAGAAGTGGGGGAGCTTGCGCAGCGTGAGCAGCTCGCTGCCGTGCTTGGCGCCTTCCCGAGCGGCAAGCGCTTCGAGCGCCCGCCCGATGTCCTCGTGGTACTGCGCACATCCAGAGAAGCCGCCCCAGGCGGAGGTCGCAAACACCAGCACCCGACGGTGGCCGGCGTCGTAGAGCTCGGCGACGGCGTCCTCGATCAACGGGTGCCAGTTGCGATTCCCGAACACCACTGGCAGGTCGACGCCTCGGGCGTCCAGTTCGGCCCGCAAACGATCGATGAGCTCGAGATTGAGGGCGTTGATCGGCGAGACGCCGCCGAAGTGCAGGTAGTGCTCGACGACTTCGTCCAGGCGCTCCGGCGGAACGCCGCGGCCGCGGGTCACGTTCTCGAGGAACGGCCGGACGTCCTCGGGGCCATCCGGTCCGCCGAACGAGAGGAAGAGGACGGCGTCGAAGGGCTCGTCGTGGTGCGAAGGGCTCATGTTGGTCATCCGGTTCTGCGGGGGATCGCGATCAACGCGTGGGGGCGGGGGTGCTCACCGTTCATCGCCGTCTCCGCGCACGCCGCCCAAGCAGCATGTCTAGATACCAGCTACCGAGCGTACTTGCCGACCGCGCGGTAGGCGATCACCGGAGCGTGGCCAGCCGCACCTACAAGTCGGAGGAGGTCTGGTGCGCGAGACGTTGTGCTGCACCCACGAGCGCGCAGGGCGTTATGGGGCGGTGAGCTTGACCGAGATCGTGTTGCCCTCTCCCGCGATCACCGGCGAGACGAGCCCATTCAGCGCGCCGCAGCCGTTGAGGTCGCTGATCTTGAACTTGCCAGTGAGCACGCCGCCTTTGGCCCGCGAAAAGCCGGAACCGACGCCGAGGTTCAGGTCCGTCAGCTGCTTGGACTGGCAGCTGTTGCTGGCGGCCAACGGAATCGCTCCGAACAGCCGGGCCTCGAGCACCTTGATGCGCACCGTCTGGGTCAGCCCCATCGTCGAACCGATGAAGCCGCCGAACGAGCCTGTCGCCGGGCCGGAGCTGACGAAGCCGACCTTCACGGTCACGGGGAGAAAGGCAAGCGCGACCAGACGGCCCGTCGTCTGGCCGAGATTGAGGGTCCCGTTCACCGCGTAGCCCTCGCCTTGGAACGTATAGGTCAGCGTTGAGCTGCCCTTGAGCGGCAGCGACCCTCGCACGAGCGAGGCGATCTCTGCCGATCCGGTCACGCCGTAGCTGATCGTGGGCGGAACCGGCCGGGGCCGCGTACGGAACTTGATGACGAGCGGCTTGGAGAAGCTCTCGCCGTCCAGGAGGAGCGACTGCACGCGGACTTCATACGCGGTGTCGGGCTGGAGATCGCGGAGGATGAGTTGCGTGACGGTGTAGTGCTCGTCGCGCTGCCCCTCGGGCGACACGATCCGGAAGCCCAGGATGGGGTTCTGGGGCAGGTTCCAGCGAACGATCGCCGAGGTCTGGCCGATGTCGTTGGGGACTGCCGCGGCCGGTCGCGGGATGTCGCGAAGGGACGGGTCCTCGGTCGAGAAGGTGAAGGAGATCGGATCAGAGTCCGGCGCGTTCTCGTCGCGGGAGACCGAGCGGACCGTGCCGGTGTACGTCGTGGCCGGCTGCAAACCGGTCAGCGGCAGACGGTTGGAGCCGGCCTGAAGCGGCCCGCTGAGCCCTTCGACCTCGACGACCCAGCCCTTGACCGACGTGTCGGTCGCGGGGTTCCACTGCACCACTGCCGAGCGGTCGGTGACGGAGGTGACGATCGGTTTGCTCGGCGCCTGGGGCTGCGCGCAGTTGCCGAGGGCCCAGCAGGAAGCGCCGTCGGGACCGAATTCCAGCGCCGCGATCTGCGGGCTCTGCTGGGCGTCCTGGCGGCAGTACACGTCGAACGTGTTCGGGTCGGCGTCGGACGGCGTGACGGGTTCGCCGTCGAGTCCCGTCGTCAGGGCGGCCAGCGCGATCGTCGTGCCGTCGGCTCTGCGCGCCGTCAGGTTGAGTCCGACGCGCTGGACCTCGAGCGTGCCCAAACCGAGCTCTCCCAGGCCGTTCAACGTGATGGACTTCTGCCCGGAGAACGTGGACGGCGTGCTCGGTGCCGTCGGGCCCACGGGAATCTTCGTCTTCACGACTGCCGTCTGGCCGCTGGGGTACTTCAGCAGCAGGTCGGCGTCGAGGGTGCCCTCGAGCGAGCTGAACCCGTCGACCACGCCGAAGTCAAGTTCGCCCACGCTCACGAAGTCGACGTCCACGTCGAGGGTGAAGGCGTCTTCGATCCTGTCGGGCGCCGACACCGTCCACTTCGCCTCTGGCGGCTCGATAGCGAGCAGCGGGTATTTGCAGCGAAAGTCCTGATCGGTGACGGTCGTCGCCGCGGTGGCGGGGGCGACCGCTCCGCCGAGGGCGACGAGGGCAACCGCCGAGGCAAGCGCCAGGCGGGGTAGGAGTCGAGACACGAGACTCTCCGTGGGGTGGGACAGGGGAGCCGGGCAGCTCTCCTATCCGCAACCTAGCGTGTTGGGCAACACGCTTCGCGAACTCGTCGATAGCGGCTGCTAGTAGTCGCGGTCTCGCTTGGGCCGCTTCTTCTCCCATTGCTGGCTCCGCTTGCGCTGGTTGGAGCCTGGTCCCTCGTCACGGCGCAGCTCGATGAGCTGGCCGGAGATGCGGGTCTTCGCGAGGGCGTCCCACACCGCGGGCGGGAGTTCGGCGGGTAGCTCGACGATCGAGAAGTCCGGACGGATCTGGATCTTCCCGAAGTCGGCGTGCACGAGGCCACCCTCGTTGGCGAGTGCGCCGACGATCTGGCGAGGCTCCACGCGGTGGCGCTTGCCGACGCTGATCAGGTAGGGCGCAAGCGGCACACCGTTGTCCCAGCTGCGCTGCGGCGCGTTCGCTCCACGCTCGCCGCGTTCGCGACGGGGGCGGTCTTGGCGGTCACCGCGGTCGTCGCGGTCACGGCGCGGCGGGCGCACCGGCTCGGGCTCCAGGAGCAGCGGCTCGTCGCCGTGCAGCACGACGGCGAGCGCCGCGGCCACGTCGACCTCGGGCACGTCGTGCTCGCGCATGTAGTGGGCGACGACCTCACGGAAGAACTCGACCTTGCCGGTCTCCGACAGCGCGGTCGTGATCGCGTCGTCGAAGCGCGCGAGGCGCGTCTGGTTGACGTCCTCGACGCTCGGCAGGTGCATCTCGGTGAGCGGCTGGCGCGTGGCCTTCTCGATGTGCCGCAGCAAATACCGTTCGCGCGGCGTGACGAACGAGATCGCCTGCCCGCTGCGGCCGGCGCGGCCCGTGCGGCCGATGCGGTGCACGTAGGACTCAGGGTCGGTCGGGATGTCGAAGTTCACGACGTGGCTGATGCGCTCCACGTCCAAGCCGCGGGCGGCGACGTCGGTCGCGACGAGGATGTCGAGGGCTCCGGACTTCAGCTGGCTCACGGTGCGCTCGCGCTGGGCCTGGGCCACGTCGCCGTTGATCGCGGTCGCGGAGAATCCGCGGGCTCGGAGCTTCTCGGCGAGTGATTCGGTCTCGTGCTTGGTGCGCACGAACACGATCATGCCCTCGAAGTTCTCGACCTCGAAGATGCGGGTGAGCGCATCGATCTTCTGCGGGTAGCCGACGATCAGGTAGCGCTGGGTGATGTTCGGGGCCGTCGCCGTCTTGTTCTTGACGGTGATCTCGACGGGGTCGTTGAGGTACTGCTGCGAGAGGCGCCGGATCTGCTTCGGCATCGTCGCCGAGAACAGCGCGACCTGCTTGTCCTGCGGCGTCTCGGCCAGGATCGTCTCGACGTCCTCGGCGAAGCCCATGTTGAGCATCTCGTCGGCCTCGTCGAGCACCAGGAAGCGCAGCTCGGAGAGGTCGAGGGTGCCCTTCTTGAGGTGGTCCATGATCCGCCCCGGCGTGCCGACGACGATGTGCACTCCGCGGCGCAGGGCCGAGAGCTGCACGCCATACGCCTGGCCGCCGTAGACCGGCAGCACCCGCACGCCCTTCAGCGGCGCGGCGTACTTCTCGAACGCCTCGCAGACCTGCAGGGCCAGCTCGCGGGTCGGCGCGAGCACGAGGGCCTGCGGCGTGCGTTGGTGGAGATCGAGCTGAGACAGGATGGGGAGGGCGAACGCCGCGGTCTTGCCGGTGCCGGTCTGCGCGAGGCCGACGACGTCGCGGCCGGCGAGCAGCGGCGGGATCGTCGCCGCCTGGATCGGGGACGGACTCTCGTACCCGATCTGCCGCACGGACTTCAGGACGAGGTCGTCGAGCCCGAGCTGATCGAACGTAAGCCCCTCGGGCGCCTCGGGCGCGGGAACGGACTCATGATCGTCGTTACTCATCCATCCAAGGTACGGGCTGGGGCCGCGTGGGGCGGGGCGGGGGCCTGAGACGGGTCTGCGGGCCGGCCGACTTGCGCGCCTTGGCGTCGTCGCCAGGGTCCTAGACGTCGGCGCCGCGAGGCACGACGAGGACGGGACAGGTGGAGTGGTGGACGAGATGGTCGGCGGTGCTGCCGAACGCGATGCGGCGGAACGGGCCCCACGAACGTGAGCCGCAGACTACGAGGTCTACTCGCGCGGCGAGCTCTTGCAGTGCTTCTCGTGCCGGGGCGTGCGCCACGGTGGCGGTGGCAGGCACCGGGAGTGCTTGGGCTTTGGCGGTGATGCGGGCCTGCTCACTGCTTGTGAGGCCGATGAGGTACTCGCGCCTCTGTGGTTCCCACCGCTCAGGGTCCGTGCCGATGTGGATCGCCTCGACCAGGTCGATGTGTGCGTCGAGCCCGTCGGCCAGTTCGACAGCGGTCCGAAGTGCGGCCTCGGACTCGGTCGATCCGTTGTAGGCCACACCGATCACCTTTGGTCGGGCGGGGACCTCGTCGCAGCGGGCCACAACGAGGACGGGGCAGGGCGCACCGTGCAGGACGCCGCGGGCTACGTCGCCCATGACCGCGCGGTGGGCGGCGCCCTCAAGGGCTGCGCCGAGCACGATCAGGTCGGCGGAGATGTCGTCGGCAAACGCTTTCAGTCCCCGCGAAGGCGTGTGCCCCGGCAGGGCGTGCACTTGCGCGGCGGGCAGCTCGGCTGCCGCACGCTGCGCTTCGACGACCTCGAGGGCGGCCTGGCGAACCCGCTCGCGATAGTCCTCGAACCCCGCGCCCGGCTGTTTGTCGCTATCCGGGTAGATCGCTGCGAGATGGTAGGTGGCAGTTGGCGCGATTGCCTGGGCAGCCTTGATCGCGCGTGTATCGGGCCGAAACCCGTCGATGCCAATGACGACGTTGGTAAACATGCAGAGGTCCTTTTTGTGGCAGTAGATGGCGGGGCGACCGTAACGGCCGTAGGTTGGGTCCCCATCAGGGCCTGCGCCGCGATGTGCTCGACGGGCGACGGCATATCAGGCTGTGGAGTTGGCGGTACTACGTCGGCGGCGGTCGCGAACGAGCGAGGCGATGACGCCTCCTCCGAGGATCGTGGCCACGCCAATCAGTGAGTACTCGGGCGGGACTTTGCCGGTGACTTCGCTGAGGCCCATCTTGATGGCGATGAAGATCAGGAGCAGCGCGAGGGCGGCCTTGAGGTAGTAGAGGCGTTCGACGAGGTCGGCTACCAAGAAGAACAGCGGACGTAGGCCTAGGAGCGCGAACGCGTTGGCGGCAAACACGACGTAGGTGTCGGTGGTGATCGCGAGGATCGCGGGAACGGAGTCGACGGCGAAGACGATGTCGACGACCGCGATTGCTACGAGGGTGGCGCCGCCAGCGGTCAGGGCGCGCTTGCCGTTGACCTTGACGGTGAGTCGGTCGCCGTGCTCGCCATCTGCGACGTTGAGGCGACGGCGGACGCCCTGCACGAGTTTCTCCTCTTCACCGCCGTCGCCGTGGCGGTCCTTCCAGAGCTTCCATCCGGTCCACAGCAGAAACAGTCCGAAGGGGATGCTGAGCCAAGACGCGCGCTCGAGTGCGGCCGCGCCGATGAGGATGAAGATCAGGCGCAGAACGAGCGCAAGGACGATGCCGTAGGTCAGCAGCCGCGCGCGGCGGATCTCCGGGATCGCGAACGCGTTGAACACCACGAGGAACACGAAGACGTTGTCGAGCGAGAGGCTCTTCTCGACGAAGTAGCCGGCGAAGTACGCCTCCGCTTGGCCGCTGGTTCCGAGGAACAGCAAGACCACGCCGAACACCATCGAGAGGGTTACCCAGACCACGGAGGTCACGGCGGCAGCGCGCGTCGACATCTCTCCGTTGCGACCGCGCAGGACCGCTAGGTCGAGAACCAGGAGGACCGCGATGGCGGCAATAAGGGCGAACCAGGCGCCGGTGGCGCCTGAAAGAAGGTCGAGTTCAATCAAAGTGTGTCCCGGAAGTATTGGGGACCCACAATACACGACTTGTGGATCGCGTCTTGCAGATTGTCCGTTCCTCCGCTCGGCGGGGCGGCTGGCACGACCGGTGGCGGTGTTCACCGGCGTCTCCCGCGTAGTCGTCCGCGCAGGTCGTCGGGTTGTGACGGATGGTCAGGCGGGCTCTGGCCCATACGGTCGAGAACGTCCGGCTATCGCATCGGTGCACGGAAAGCATCACGCGCACCCGCCACTGTGCGGACCCGTCCGCGGAAGGAACTCCATGAGTCGCATCGTCGTTCTCGGCGCCGGTATCTCCGGCCACACTGCAGCCCTGCACCTGCGCCGCATGCTCGGCAAAGGGCACACCGTCACGGTGGTCTCGCCGAACTCCGACTGGAACTGGATTCCGTCGAACATTTGGGTCGGCGTGGGCCAGATGGAGAAGAAGCAGGTCACGTTCCCGCTCGCCCCGATCTACAAGCGCAAGGGGATTGAGTTCAAGCAGGCTCGTGCGGTGGCGCTGCGGCCCGAGGGGGATTCCGAGAGCAACCAGGGTGCCGTCGACATCGTCTCAACCGCCCCTGAGACCGACGGGTTGGAGGAGCGGCTGCGGTACGACTACCTCATCAACGCCACGGGCCCGAAGCTGAACTTCCCGGCCACGCCAGGACTCGGGCCTGACGGCGGCCATTCGGTGTCGGTCTGCACGGCGAATCACGCGGTCGAGGCCAGCGAGGCACTGAACGCCGTCATCGCGAAGCTCCGCGCCGGCGAGCGGCAGCGGCTCGTCGTCGGGATGGGGCACGGCACCTGTACGTGTGAGGGTGCCGCGTTCGAGTACACCTTCAACGTCGATCACGCATTGCGCGAGGCTGGAGTGCGTGACCTGGCCGAGGTGGTCTACCTCACGAACGAGGCGGCTCTGGGGGACTTCGGCGTCGGCGGCATGGTCTTCTCCCAGCAGGGATTCGAGACGTCGAGCCAGACTTGGACGGAGTCGCTCTTCCGCGAGCGCGGCGTCCGGGCGGTCCTCGGCGCGCACGTGCAGCGCGTCGAGGAGGGCCGCGTCCACTATGAGCAGCTCGACGGAAGCGAACACGATCTCGACTTCGACTTCGCGATGCTGCTGCCGCCGTTTCGCGGCGCTGGGCTGCCCGTCTACGACGCAGCCGGCGAGGACATCACCGATCAGGTGAACAACCCCGGCGGCTTCATGAAGGTCGACGCCAACTACACGCCCAAGACGCCCGATGAGTGGCGCGCGGAGGATTGGCCGAAGACCTACCAGTCCGTGGGCTACGCGAACGTGTTCGCGGTCGGCATTGCGTTTGCGCCGCCGCACCCGATCTCGATCCCGCGCAAGACCCCCAGCGGCACGGTGATCGCGCCGTCGCCGCCGCGTACCGGCATGCCGTCAGGCGTGATGGGCCGCACGGTCGCGATGACGATCGCGGAGCGCATCAAGTCCGGCGACGAGTCGATCGCGCACACGGCGTCGATGGCGTCGATGGGCGCCGCGTGCGTCGCCTCTACAGGCCCGGGCCTGCGGACCGGAACGGCGGCCGCGATGACCATGTACCCGATCGTCCCCGACTACGAGAAGTACGCCGACACCGGTGGTCGCAACATCAAGGACACGTTTGGTGAGATCGGCTTGGGCGCCCACTGGCTCAAGCTGCTGCTGCACTACCTCTTCATCTACAAGGCCAAGGCGAAGCTGGGCTGGCACCTCATCCCCGAGTAGACCGCGCCGCCAGCACCACCTTTCGATTCCCAGGAGCCATCCGATGATCCCCACACCACCGCCGAACCTCGACGCCGACTCGCTCATCCGCAGCGCGCCGCTCCCGACCAAACGCACGCTCCGGCGGCGGGCGAGCCTGCCCACGCAGCTGCTGCGCTTCCTCGTGCTCAACATCCGCATGCTGCGCATGGTCGGCAAGGGCCACGGCGACACGCACCACCACTAGCCGTTGGCGAGCCGCGATGCGGTGAGAGCTGCCGGGTAGGGGAGAGGGGCGGCGGTCATCGGCCGGGCCGCTGCCACGCGGTCGGCTCGCGGACGCCGCTGGCCTGCGTGCTCCGGGCGCCGTCCGAGACCCTTCCGAAAAAACTTTTTGGCCGACCTGTCCTCGGAGGTCTTCCTCAGTCGTCCCCCCTATAGAGAGCGATCGTCGCTCTCCTTGAGCAAGGGGACCCACCATGGGCCGTTACACCACCGTCACCCGCACCGGACACACCGATGCACCAGCCGAGCAGATCATTGCGCTCGTGAGCTGCACCGAGGGGTTCACGAAGATCAACCCGCACCTCACGGCCGACCCGAAACTGGAGATCACGCCGATCGGCGAGGCCGTCGGCGTTGGCTCGGGTTTTGCGTTTCGCGGCAAGAACGGCAAGGGCACCCAAACGGTGGCGCAGGTGTCCGATGGGGCCGTCGACTACGCGATCGACATGGGTTCCATGGGTCGGTGCACGCAGCGGATCGCGGCCGTGGCGTCCGAGCGGGGTGGCAGCGACATCGAGTGGACGATGGTGCTCGATGCCGGTGGCAATCCGCTCCTGCGGATCTTCGGCATGATGGCCGGCAGGGTCGTCGGTCCGACGCTGGAGACCGGCATCCGCAACCTCTCCGCCGCTCCGTCCCACTAACGCCGTCTCGTTCCGACACCCCTCTGAAAAGGCCTTAACCATGCAGTACACGTTCCTCCTCTATAGCGACCACAGCCTCCGCGGCGAGCCGACTCCCGCAGAGCTCGAGCAGGAGTTGGCCGTCTTCGGCGCCTACATCGGCGCACTCCAGGAGGCTGGGGTGTTCGTCTCCACCGACTGGCTCCAACCCACCGAGACCGCCAAGACGGTGTCGCTTGCGAGCGGCGAGGCCGTCGTTCACGACGGGCCATTTGCTGAGACGCACGAGCAGCTCGGCGGCACCTTCGTGATCAACGCGCCCGACCTTGACGTCGCACTGGAATGGGCCAAGAAATGCCCCGTCGCCCAGTACGGCAAGGTCGAAGTGCGCGCCTCAGCGATGGAAGGCTGAGCCGCATCGACGTCGATCCGACCACCCTCGAGTCGCGCCCGCCGCATGACCTCCTCACGCAGGTCGTGCGGGAGCACCGGGCGCGACTCGTCGGCGGGCTCGCGCGCTGGTGCGGCGATGTGCAGCTCGCTGAGGACGGCTTCGCCGATGCCGTGGAGCGGGCGCTGATGGCGTGGCCGTCCGACATGCCGCGGGACCCAACCGCGTGGATCGTGACTACGGCCCGAAACCGGATTCGCGACATCCTGAAATCCGCGGAGCGCACACGCACCACCGCGCTCGACGAGCGCACGCCCCACCGGGCGGTAGAGGACCACTACGTCCGCGACGACGACACCCTTGCCCTGATGCTGGCGTGCGCGCACCCGCTCCTGGACCGCGCCGTTCACGCACCGCTCATCCTCCAGGTCGTCATCGGCTCCCAGACCACCGACATCGCGACCGCCTTTGCGCTCCCTTCGGCGACGCTGGCCAAGCGACTCGTGCGCGCCAAACAGCGCCTGCGCGCCGCCCCGGATGCGTTCGAGGTGCCCGAGGGCATCCCGACCGAGCGCGTGCAAAGCGTGCTCGACGCGATCTATGCCGCCTATTCGATCGAGTGGCTGCGCGTCGCGCCCACCGATGCGGTCGACCTGGTGACCGAGCAGGCGATCCACGCCAGCCAACTCATGCTGCAGGCGCTGCCCGGAGATCACGAGGTGCGCGGGCTCGCCGCGCTGCTGCTGTATTTGCACTCCCGCCGCGAGACCCGCATCCGCGATGGGGTGCTGGTTCCCGCAGATGAGCAGGACCCCGCCCAGTGGGACCACGAGCTCATCCGGCGCGCGGAGGGGCTGCTGCGGTTCGGGCTTGCCAGGCCCCGAGAGGGCACGCCGGGGCCGTACGAGCTGCAGGCCGCAATTCAGTCCGCCCACGCCTCGCGCTCCGGCGGGACGCAGGTCCCATGGGAAACCGTCGCTCGACTCTATGACGCGCTGATCCTCGTCACCCCGAGCAAAGGCGCCTCGGTCGCGCGCGCCGTCGCGATCGCCCGCGCGGCCGAAGCCGGCATCGGCCTACGAATCCTCGATGAACTGGGGACGGGCGACGCGTCCTTGGAGGCGTTTCAGCCCTTCCATGCCGCGCGTGCCGCTTTGCTCCGCGAGACCGGCGATCGCGTCGCCGCCGACGAGGCGCTCGAGCGAGCCATTGCGCTCTGCACCCATGCGCCGAGCCGACGCCATCTCGAAGCGCTGCGCAGCCGGTGACGTCGCTCGGGAGATGGGGGGGAGCGAATCCGAAGCAGAACCCAACCGGGCACCACGCGCTTCATACCGCAATCCGGTCCAACGATTCGGCGGTTCGCCGATAGAGAGAGCGTCCCCGTGTCTTTCCGTCAGGATCCCGTGCGCCCGTTCTCCACACTTCGCTTCAGCCTGCTCGCGCTTGGACTGATCGCCGCGACTCCCGCGTGCGCCGCGGCAGCAACCACGACGGCCGCCTCACCGAGCACCTCCTGCGTGGCCACCCCTACCTCCAAGCCGTTTGCCAAGCTTGACGGAGACACGGGTGATTACTCGCCCGCACCCGGCGGAAGCTTTGAGGCGTCCGACGCCGCATGGACGCTCAGCGGCGGCGCGAAGGTGACCACCGGCAACGAGCAGGTCGGCGTTGCCGCAGGCAAGCGGTCGCTGCGTCTCCCCGTCGGCGGCGTGGCGACGTCGCCGGAGTTTTGCGTCGACGAGACCAAGCCGCACTTCCGCTTCGCCTACAAGATCGACAGCATCGGCTACACCGGGTTCGTGGCGTTCGTTCAGTACAAGAACGCCACCGGCGCGACCACCGCCACCCAGTTCCTCTCCTCTCAGCAGCTGTCAATCCCACCGTCGAAGTGGCAGCTCACTCCCGCCAGCCCGCTGGCGACGGTGCTGCCCCTCAACGGAGGCACCGGGACCGTCCGCATCAAGCTGATCGGCGTCACCGCGCTCGGCAACGTCTCGCTGGCGACCGCCTACGCATCGATCTACGCCGCCGCCGCCTCGCCGGTCGCCAACCTCGGGGTAAGCATCGACTCCGTGATGATCGACCCCTTGCGCCGCGCCTAAAGCACCGGGAACCCGGCTCGCCGGTCGAGCCAGGGTGGCTACCCGCGGACGACGCGTCCGGCAAAGGTCGGTCCGCGCAGCACCGCCGTCGAGGCGCCGCAGTCGGGCGTGGCGCCACGGAAGCTGCTTGGGCTTAGTTGCGCTGGGAGCGCTCACGGACGGCGGCAGCCAGCAGGTCGGTGAACGACGTTGCGCTGGGGCTGACGACCAGGCGGTCGTCGCGCAGCAGGACGCGGTGCCGGACGCCGCCTTCCTGAGTGGTCCACGACGGGAGTTCGAACAGTGTTGGTGGCTGGCGACGCGCGTCGAATCGAAACTGCCGAGCGGCTCCGGCGCGGATCTCGCCGGTGATGTAGGCGCTGCCGTCCCACGAAATCCACAAGTTCATTGAGGGCAGGCGCCAGCCGCGACCGGTAGGGCTGAAGCGCCCGGTGTCGGTCGGGACGCCAAGACGGCGCAGCTCGCTGGCGGCCTCGGCGACCGCTTGGCAGATCGCCACGTGCGTGCGCAGCACCGTCTGGTCTGCGTGGCTGAGTTCCTGGGCTCGGCGTGCTTCCTCACCCTCCGATGGGCGCGTGATCCCGCCGATGACGCTGGCGAAGCGGTCAGGTACCGGATCGTCGGCCATCGACGGAGCGTAGCTATGTGAGCGCCCGCACGGAAGGGGCGCCCGATCGCCT
Organism: Solirubrobacteraceae bacterium; assembly: GCA_032119795.1. Taxonomy (GTDB): domain Bacteria; phylum Actinomycetota; class Thermoleophilia; order Solirubrobacterales; family Solirubrobacteraceae; genus JAGIBJ01. The sequence continues at coordinate 71,055 of JAUMFO010000040.1, read as the reverse complement.
CTCGCCGGTTGCTCCGGCCGACGCCGAACTCGTCCGCGATTCGCTGCACGGTATACGTCGCGGTGTGCTTGGTTTTCGGGAGTGCTCGGTCGCTGATGCCAAGCGGCTCGGTGCTTGGCTCGCGAGGGAGGTCTGGGAGGTGCAGACGTGACCGTCTTTGCGCCGGTCGGATCTCGCGTGTCACAGCTCTGCCGCGGGCGGCATCTCATAGACCACACCATGAGAGAGGTCCGTATGAGAGTTGTTGTCGTCGGGGCCGGGTATGCCGGGACCATCGCCGCCAACCGGGTGGCCCGCAAAGTCGAAGATGCCCGGGTGAGCGTCGTCAATCCGCGATCCGCGTTTGTTGAGCGGGTGCGCCTGCACGAGGAGATCGCCGGGACGGGCCGGGCCGCCACCCCGTTGGCCGGGATGCTTCGAGAGGGCATCACGACGATGGTTGGCGCCGCCGAGACGATCGGTGACGGCGTGGTGTGTCTGGGCGACGGCTCGGTCCTGGCCTTCGACCACCTGGTCGTGGCAGTCGGCAGCGCGGCCGAGCCGCTCGCCGGAACGATCCCCGTCGGGACGTGGGAAGGCGCGGCGAGGGCCAAGGCCGCCTTCGCCGCTCTTCGGTCCGGTGCGACGGTCACAGTCCTCGGTGGCGGGCTGACGGGGATCGAGACGGCCGCCGAACTCGCCCACGCGCGGCCGGAGGTGACCGTCCGGCTCGTCGGCCACGAGCTCGCCACCGGCCTTACCGAGCGGGCCCGGGCGCGCGTGCGTCGCGGACTGCACCGCCTCGGTGTCGAGATCGTCAAAGATGCGGCACTGGCGGTCTCCGATGGGGGCGACCCGCTGCAGTTGGAATCCGGCGTGGAACTCGCGTCGGACCTCACCCTCTGGGCGATCGTCTCCGGCGTGCCGGACCTCGTGCGGCGCAGCGGTCTGCAGGTAGACGGCGACGGCAGAGCGGTCGTCGACCCCTTCCTGCGAAGTGTCGACGACCCGCGAATCTTCGTGGTCGGTGATTGTGCCGCCGTGCCCGGTGCTCGGCTGTGCTGCGCGACCGCGACCCCGCAGGGAGCGCACGCCGGCGACGTCCTCGCGCGGATCGCGCGGGACCGTGATCCCGAGCCGTATTCAATGGGCTACACCGGGCAGGCGCTGAGTCTCGGTCGCCACGACGGCTTGGTTCAGGCCAGCAGACGGGATGGGCGGGCCCGCAGCGGCTTCATCGCGGGGCGGCCCGCGGCGGCCGCGAAGGAGACCGTCAGCCGGTATGCGAAGTTCTCGTCACAGACGGCGATCTACGGCTGGATCGGTGGTCCGCGATGAGCGGCCAACCCAGCGCCGACGAGGTGTTCGTATCGCATCGCCCGCTGCTCTTCTCGATTGCGTACGAGATCCTGGGGTCGGTCGCCGACACAGAAGACGTGCTGCAGGAGAGCTACTTGCGCTGGCGCGACGTCGACCACGCCTGCGTGACCCATCCCCGCGCATACTTGGCCCAGACCGCCGCCCGTCAGGCGCTCATGTCACTGCGGTCGGCGTCGAGACGCCGCGAGCAGTACATCGGTCCCTGGTTGCCCGAGCCACTTGCCACGGTGGCCGACCCCGAGGGTGCCGATGGCCCGCAGCACGTGCTGTCCGGCGAAGCGGTCACAACCGCGATGCTGCTCGTGTTCGAGACCCTGACACCCGAACAGCGCGTGGTGTTCGTGCTCCGTGAGGTCTTCGACTTCGGATACGACGAGATCGCGCTAGCCGTCGGCAAGTCCAAGGAGGCGGTCCGGCAGATCAACCACCGGGCGCACAAACGGGTTAACGAGCGCAGGCCGTCGCCGGTGTCCGACCCGGCGCGAGCCCAGTCCACCATCGAGCGTGCGGTCTCCGCCGTCGCGCAGGGCGACATCAACGCGCTCATGGAGGTTCTGTCGCCCGAAGTGGTTGCGCTCGTCGACGGTGGCGGCGTCGTCAGCGCCGCACGGGGCCCCGTCAACGGCAGCCGGAAGGTAGCGCAGTTCCTCCTCGGCCTGGTGCGCGTTGGGGGGAGGAGGGGTGAGGTCGGGTTCCGCTTCTCTCTCTACAACGGCCTCCCGGCCGTCCTCGTGCTGATCGACGGCGAGATCGACAGCCTGACCTGCATCGAGGTACGAAACGAGCTAATCGTCGCCGGCTACTGCGTGCGCAACCCGGCGAAGCTGCTGAACGTGGCGCGGTAGGTCTCGCGCGCTGCGGGCCGGGAGGCTGGCCGGAACCTCATGCTGCCGCGGGACGTCCCGCTTCTTTGGAAGCGGGACGCTTCCCAACTGAGACGGGCCGGGGACGGCGCAGCGCCAGCCTCGGCTCCAGCGCCTCGCGATGGCTGGCGACAGGTCGATCGTGAGGCGCTGGCCGGCGCGCATGTGCCTGTGAGCTGGGTCGGCTCAGTCGAGGTCAAATGCGGCGCGGATGGCTTGGCCGAGCGCGAGTTCCTGGGGCTCAAACAGCATGCCGATCCGTTGGCCAAGATCAGCGACGGGGATCGTGGTGATGTTGTCGCAGCTGACCGCGGATGGCCCGCTCAGTCCGTTGCTGGCGTCGACGGCGACTTCGGTGGAGAGGCCGCGGATGGTGGTCGTGATCGGGGCGACCGTTACGACATTCAGGTGCGGACGCACGACCTCGCGGGTTAGGACGACGACGGGGCGGGCTTTGTCGAGCCGCGCGACGTGGATCGGTCGCATCAGTCCAAGCTCAGCGGCTGGCGCCGTGCGTAGTCGGCAAGCCCGCTCAGCTCGGGATCCGGCCCGGCCTGCGCAAGGATCAACGCGTCGCGCTCAGCGATCACGCGCCGACGCTCGCGTTCGAGCGCGCGAGTCACCACGGCCGCACGGCTGCGAGCACCGCCAACGCTCACCGTCGCGTCGACGAACTCGACGAGGTCATCAGGCAGGCGAACCGCGATCTGTTTGCTCATCCCAAAATGGTACCACTCTGGGAGCACGAGAACGCCACGCCGGGCCGTCGAATCTCGCCGAATCGAGACCGCGAAATCTCACGAACTGAGAGCGACCGCAAACGGGGGCTGGCGTGACGGAGGCGCGTACGCGGGAAGCGTTACAACCGAGCGCTCGAAATCTCGGGGCGTGGGGGAGGAGTTGATCGCTAGATGGCGGCGACCTAATGGCGCTATCTGTCGTCACGAAAAAGAAGTGAGACGATCAAGTCTGGCGTCGCCACCAGTAGCTACCAGCCTGGCGTTCTCGCGAAGCTGTGGCCGCCACGGGCGAGCACCGAGAGGTACTGGTCGCCGGTGAGGGTCGGGGCGGCTCGAATGTACTGGTCGAAGCCAGCGGCGGTGACGCCCAGCGAGAATTCGTGCCCTTCGACAGTCCAATCCCAGAGGTCGTCGAGTTCGTGGCCGTCGACGTGACGGGAGGGACTTCTCGAGATCCCGTCGAGCTCGAGCGGCTCTAGGTCGGCGTGCAGCGTTCCGTCCAAGTGAAAGGCGCCACGGAAGACGAGTGTGGTCGGAGCTACCCAAAATTTGAAGTAGACCTCGCCATCCGGCGGCGGGATCCATCCCAAGATGTAGTCCAGGTCCAGGGAGAGGGTCGAGTCAAACGGGTCATCTGTCTCGCTCGCCGCGAAAGCGATGGCATGTACCCGGCAGTCGTGCCAGCCCAGGTCGTCGAAATGCCGTTCGGACCAGTGAGCCCGCTCGACCTCCAGCACTTGCTCGCCGTCGACGAAGCGCATCACTCATCGGACCATATACCCAGGGCTTGGGAACGGGACTCAGCGAATTCCTGGAGCTGATCGATCGCAATATCGCCACTTCGCGACTGCGGAGTTGATCGCTAGATGGCGGAGATCAAAGGCCCTAGTCGAAATCAAGAACGACGCCTACGGCCGAGGACCCAAGTTCAACGAGGACTACCGGATCCGATTCAGCAGCGGCCTCGCACAACCAAGCTCGGCCGGTTACGCCCGACACTTCAAAGAGCCTCAGCGCTACTTCCGAACTCTCACCCGGTGACGCCTGAACTCTCACTCCGTGACGACCGAACGCTCAGGCAAGTGAGAAAACCGGTCTCAATCCGCTGAGAATCGACACCGGGGCTGTCGATTCTCACCGCATCGAGACCGCCGTTTGTCACTCACTGAGACCGGGCCACGCCCTGGGAAGAACCGAATGTGAGCGACCTGCGTTCGTCTTGCCACGAGCTTTGCGCGCCGGCGGGTCACTAGGGCCCTTGGAAGTCGGAGGCCCGCAGGAACGTCTGGAGACTCTCAACGAGCTTCCCTCGATCGGAGGTGATCAGGTGGGTCTGCCAGGCCCATGGTTTCTCCGGCCCTGAGAGGTTGATCCAACTGCTGTCCGGGGGGTCCGAGTCCGCCAGTGGGAAGGCGATGGACAGATCGGGCAGCCGGTCACCTACTTTTGGTCCGCGTGAAACCGCAGAACTACCGGGCCAGGCGGTGTTCTGTCGACCGGCGATGAACCGAGCGACTTGGGTGTCGCGACAAGTCCGAGCTTGTTCGGTCGACAATGCCAGCGCCTGCAAGGTGGGCAGATAGGCTGTGCATCCTGCCCAGGCGGGCATGACGACGAGTTCGACCGGGGTGACTGCCGCGAGCTCACCGAAGGTCAGACCCTTGTCGGTGAGCGCTACAGAGCCGATGCTCGTGGTGACGCCTTGATCGTTGACGTTCCACACTCCCGGCCCCACGGAAGGTGCGGGCTCACCTGCTGGCAGGTGGAGTCGACCGCCGCAGCGCAACCACACGCCTCGTCCGGTTGAACGGAGCAGCGGAAGCGGCGACAGGCCGGCCACGAGGAACGTCTGATCGGCCGACGCATCGAAGGACACGGGATCACCCCAGCGCGCCCACTCGGCATCGATCAGATCCCAGGCCAGGTCGCGATCCGAGCGAGCCCTTCCGTAACGCAGCACGGCGAGCAGCCGGCCGTCCTGGTCGCGAGCGAACCCCCGCCGCATGGTCCTGAGCAACGAGTAGCTCAGCCGCCGAGGCGCTCGCCGGACGTAGCGCACGAGCGCGGCCTTGGCCTCGGAGGCGCCGCACTCGCCAGTGGCTGGTGCGTCGACCATCGCGAGCCGCACAGGCACCTCACGCCGTCCCACCTTCACGGTAAGCAGGGTCGGACCATCGACCGATTCCACGACAGCCTTCCCCGAACCGGCGAGCGGCTTGGCGATCGCCGCGCCTGCGCTCACCCCGGTCGCCACTACGACGCTGACGGCCGCAGCCAGGACGGTACGGAGAGCGCACTTCGTATTCACACCCGAGACATCGGCATCACACGGCGGCGCTGAAAGCCGATGGACCTCGCCTGAGGTCGATCGACGCTCAACCAATGTCGATTCTCGACGGATTGAGAGCATGCAATTCTCGCGAACTGAGAGCGCGCCAGAACTGCGATCACAACCTTCGGGACGCAGGCCACTTGCCGCTTCCGCTGCGCACTCTCGCCGCCTGAACTCGGAGCTCTCAGTTGGGTGACCCCGGAACTCTTACCCTGGTGAACAAACCGTTCTCAGTTGCGCGGGATTCGACAGTTGCGCGGGATTCGACAACCGGGGCTGCAGTCAACGCCGGCGCCCTTGCCGCCAGCTTGACATAACGTGCATTATCGAGCGCACGGGAGAGAGGCGCGAACGACCTGGGAATCCGACGTGCGCTCAGTGCAATCCGGCGAAGTCGCTCAATGGCTCGTCGAAACCCAAGTCGCCGCAGCCCTGATGCCGGCAAGCGCAGCCTGCAGGATCGGCTCGACGTAGTCGCCGTCGCCGGGGACCTTGGCGACGGCGATCGTGAGGTCAAGGATCTGCTCGATCGTCAGGTCCTCACGGACTTCGTGAGTAACTTGAGCCGCGACCAACAGCGGCGCTCCGGCACCCAGCACGCGAGCGCGATTGCGATCGAAGACCGGCGAATCGCCATCCACGTGCTGAAGCAGCGCCGAGGCGATGTGGCGTTTGCTCCTGAAGTAGTCAAAGAACCGCCGCAACCAAGCCTCGAAGCGCGCGCCCGGCGTCTTCGCGTCGACGGTCTGCGCGGCCACGCACAGGGCCTCAACGTCGTCGGCGTAGAGCGTTTCCAACAGCTCCCGACGGCCGGGGAAATTGCGGTACAGCGTCGCCATGCCAACGCCGGCGCGGCGGGAGATCTCGGCCATCGACACGTCGGCCCCAGGCTCCGCGAACGCCTCGCGCGCCGCCGCCATGATCTGGTCGCGGTTGCGCTGGGCGTCAGCTCGAAGTGCCGGTGTCGGACGATCGCTCACGATAACTGAGAAGGATATCCGTTTATGCGCTAGCGTGATGTGGACACTCTCTCCACTTAAGACGAAAGACCCAGTTGCTCAGCCCACTGACACGACCTCGTGCCTGGACGCAAGGCAGCTAAACGCCTGGTCTCGTACCTGGTCAGGACGATGCCGCCCGGAAACGTCCGGGTCTCCATCAGGTCGAGGTTCACCCAGGTGTCCAGGGACGGGAAGAACGGTGTGCCGCCGCCCACGAGGACAGGGTGTGTGACGACCACGTACTCGTCGATGAGTCCGGCCCGCATGGCAGCCGCGGCGATGGTGGCGCCGCAGATGTCCATCGGGCCGCCGTCTTCGGCCTTGAGCCGGGTGATCTCGGCGACCGCATCGCTGGTGACCAGACGGGCGTTCCAGTTGACGGCACTCGTCGTCGATGAAAACACCACCTTGGGCATGTCCAGCCAGCGGCGGGCGTACTCGACCTGCGCCGGTGTCACGCCCGGCTGCTGGGCGGCGGTCGGCCAGTGGGAGCTCATCCCCTCCCACAACTTGCGGCCGTACAGCGCCAAATCCGTCGCCGCCACCCGGTCGGACCACCACTGGAACAGCTCATCGCACGGCACGCTCCAGCCCAGGTCGTCGCCGGGCGCGGCGATGTAGCCGTCCAGGCTCACGTTCATGCCAAAGGACAGTTTCCGCATGGTTGCCAGTCTCTCGTGGGTCGGCCTTTCGGTGTAAAGACCAGCCGAGGGCGAAAGAATCATCGGTCGGTCGGATCAGCAATTGCTGAGGGTCGCTCAACAGCACCGAGCATCGAATCTTGTGCGCCTTGCGGGCCTCGACTACCGTCGTCCGTGCGCTGCCGCTGGCGGTGCACCCTGTCCCACCTCATAGGCAGCGCTCCTCAGGCGCTGCCGCCTAGGAGTACCCGTGTTGTCCCACCTCCTCCGTCGCCCGCGCACCGCGCTGGCCGTTGCCGCTACCCTCGGCTCCGTCGCCATGCCCGTTGGCGCCGCGGAAGCCTTCACCCCCGCCCCCAACACCTACGCGCTCGGCGGCACCGCGAAGATCAATGCACGCGTCAAAGGCTCGATCCCGCTCAGCGGCACCGTCTCCACCACGATCTCGCCGGCTACCGGCGCCCTCACCGCCGACGTCAAGATCAACACGGTGACGGCCAACCTCACCGAGTTCGGGTTCGTGCCGATTAAGGCGAAGGTCGCGTTCGAGAGCGTGGGCCAGGCCACCGGGCAGCTCACCGGGACCACGCTGACGACCACAACCAACCAGACGATCCGCCTCCTCAGCGCAACCGTGTTCGGCGTGAACATCGTCCAGGGGTCGAACTGCCGCACGATCAAGCCCTCGGTGATCACGCTGACCTCCAACCCGTTCGCCCTGGCGACCGGCGGCAAGCTCACCGGAAGCTTTGCGATCAGCAGGCTCACCGGCTGCGGCTTGCTCAACTGGGACCTCTCGGATGCCATCGTGAGCGGCAACAACACGGTCGCGGCCACGCTCAAGGCCGGCTAGCGACAGGCACGCGACGCTCCTTGGCAGGACGTGCGGTCCTGCCAAGGTGCGCCCCAATCAGAGGCGCCCGCCGACCCCACAGCCCGTCAGTCCGCGCGTGCCCCCGCGTAGAGCGCCTCGAAGCGGCTGGCGTGTTCCTTGTAAACCACGTTGCGCTTGACCTTCATCGTCGGCGTCATCTCGCCGTGGTCCTGCGTGAGGTCGCGCTCCAGGATCACGAAGCGCTTGACCTGCGCGATGTTCGCCACCTTGCTGTTGGCCCCGTCGACGACGGACTGGATCTCGGCGATCGCGGCGTCGTTCGTGGCGAGATCGGCCACCGACGCACCAGGCGCACCGACGAGCTCGGCCAGCGCCGCCGCCTCGTCGGGGTCGAGGGTGATCAGCGCGGTGATGAACGGCTTGCGATCACCGTAGATCACGCACTGCGACACCCAGCGGTGCTGGCGAATCAGGTTCTCTAGGTGCGACGGCGCGATGTTCTTGCCGCTCGAGGTGATGATCAGGTCCTTCTTGCGGCCCGTGATGGTCAGGAAGCCGTCGGCGTCGATCTCGCCAAGGTCGCCGGAGTGCAGCCAGCCGCCGGCGAGGTCCTTCTTCGTGGCCTCCTCGTTGTTCCAATACGCGGTGAACACGTTCGGGCCACGCATCAGCACCTCCCCGTCCTCCGCGATCTTGATCTCGCAGCCCTCGATCGGCTTGCCGACGGTGCCAACGCGGTAGTCATCCGGCGCGTTCACCGAGGCAACGGCCGACGTCTCCGTCATCCCGTAGCCCTCGACGACCGGGATGCCGGCGGCGAAGAAGAAGTCGAGAATCTCCGGGTCGACGGGTGCGGCACCCGTGATGCAGATCTCGATCTCGCCGCCGAAGAGGTCGCGGATCTTGCTGAACACCAGCTTGTCGGCCAGGCGGTGCTGCACCTTCAGTAGCGGCGGAATCGACTTGCCCGCACGCTCGGCCTCAAGGACGCGGCGGCCCGTCGCCACCGCCCGCGTGAAGATGGCCGCTTTGGCGCCGCCCGCCTCAGCGCTGCGTGCATTCGCGGCGGTGAAGATCTTCTCGAAGAGCCGCGGCACCGAGGGCACCGCCGTCGGCTTGGCCTCCGCCAGCTCGTCGAGGAGCGTCTTCGGGTTGCGCTGCCAGAAGATCAGTTCGACTCCGGCCGTGAGCGACAGCAACGCCACGACTCGCGTGAGGACGTGCGCGAGCGGCAGGAAGATGAAGAACCGCTCGTGCCCCTGCTGCGGGAGCCGCTTGAGCGTCATCGCGACGTCCGAGGCCAGATTGGCATGGGTGAGCATCACGCCCTTCGGCAACCCGGTGGTGCCCGACGTGTAGACGATGGTCGCCGGATCGGAAGGCTGAACCGCGGCGGCGCGCTGGTCGACGTCGGCGGCGTCGACGCCAGCGCCGCGCTCTTTCAGCGCCGCCATCGACAACACGTCGCCCGAGGCGTCCTCGAAGGCAACGAGCGTCTTCAGGTGGCTGAGTTCACCGGCGATCTGTTCGATCTTCGCCAGCTGCCCGGCGTCCTCGCAGAACAGCACGCTGAGGGTGGAGTCCTGGATCACGTGCTGGCATTCCTCCGGCGCGTTCGTCTGGTAGATCGGCACCACAATCGCTCCGGCGGCGAGGATCGCCAGGTCGGCAATCACCCACTCCGCGCGCGTGGTCGACAGGATCCCAACGCGATCACCGGGGGCGACGCCGAGCCCGACGAGACCCTTGGCGATTGCGCGAACCTCGTCGGCGAGCTGCGCATAGGTCATCGACGTCCGGCGCCCGCCCTCGTGGTAGGTCAGCGCGGTCGCCGTCGGCCGGGCTGGAGTGAGCCCGAGCGTGGAGAGCGTGCCTGGGGACGAACTGGTGGGAAGAGCGGTACTAGACACGAAGGATCCTGAAGCGAAATGGCCGGGGGACTCCCAGCGTGCCACATCGTGCCCCGGCCCGAGACAGCTAGATTGCGGCCGTTCGTCGTCTGCCCCGGCCCAGCGCCGGGCGCCGTCGTGACGCATTGCCTGAGTCGCTGCCGACTACTCGCCAGCGACTCCGACTGCCACCACGTCGAGTCCGTCGATCCCCGCGAAGTCTGCGGCGTTCATCGTGTAGAGCGGCAACTCTGCGCCGATCGCGGTCGCGGCGATGAGCAGGTCGACCGCTCGCCGGCCACGCGCTTTGCGTCCCGACGCCAAAACCGACGCATAGACGCGGCCGTACGCGCGAGCCGCCCAGACGTCGAAGGCCAGCGGCTCGAGCGTCGACTCAGTGCGTTGGAGCCGGTCCTGCCGTCGCGCACGCTCGACCGGATCGTCGGTTGCCAACGGACCGGCAACCAACTCCGCCAGCGTGATCGCGGCAATCGCCGCCTCCAGCGGAAGCTCCTCCGCCGAGAGCCGTTCGAGCGCGATCACGACGGACGTGTCGAGCAGTCCGCGCGGTCGGCGCCGCTCAAGCACGCGGTGTCGGGTCCTGGTCGACGGCAGCGTCGACATCGACGCGGAAGCGCTCAGCGTCGACGGCCGGTGCAGAGCGGAAGACCTCGAGCAACGCATCCGCGGAGACAAATCGCCGCGGCTGGACTGGGGTGAGTTCCCCAACCGGCACACCATTGCGCGTGACGACGAACGATTGCCCCTCGTCGAGCGCCCGCATCACTGCCCCACTCTCGTTGCGCAGCTCGCGCTGGGTGATCTGCCTTGCCATCACTTCACCGTAGCACGCGTGCTACGAACTCCGACAACGTTCCGGCGGATGCGGCGCTTTGCCACGCAACCGACACACCCGGCCGACGTACGAGCCGCTCAGATGAGACGGTTGTCGGATGAGTCAAGAACTACGTGACATCAAATGGAATGGCCGCCCGCCGGTCATTGAGATCGGCGAGACCGTGCGCTTCACCCTCGATGGCGAAGCGGCAGAGGGCACGATTACGGCCGTGACGGGCCGCACCGTCAAGGCTGACGGCAAAGCGATCGAGCGCGGCCAGGTCACGTTCAAGTTCGAAGACGTCACGGGCATGGAACTCACCCAGACGGTCGTCGGCCCGAAGTAGCGCCCGACCCCGGTGCCGGCGCCGCGACCACGCGGCGTCGAACTCGACGGCGCAGACGGCATTGACCGCTGCGCGCTCGAGTCGTCAGGATGCCCAGCATGTCGTCTGGCGTGTCCACGATCCACGAGCTCAGCTACCTGAGCAACCGCGGAGAGCGCGTCCCGCTCTCGCAGTTCGCTGGTCACCCGCTGCTGATCGTCAACACCGCGACGAAGTGCGGCCTCGCGCCGCAGTTCCGATCGCTGGAGCAGCTCCACCAGGAGTACGGCCCGCGCGGACTCGTCGTGCTCGGCTTTCCCTGCGGCCAGTTCGCCAACCAGGAGCCCGGCGACGACGAGCAGATCGCTGAGGCGTGCGAGGTGAACTTCGGGGTGACCTTCCCGCTCGCCGCGAAGGTCGACGTCAACGGCGCCGACACCGACCCGGTCTTCACGTTCCTCAAGAGCTTTGGCTCTAGCCGCTTCGGGACCCGCATCAAGTGGAATTTCACGAAGTTCCTCGTCTCACCGGACGGCACCGAGGTCAAGCGCGTCGCGCCACAATCGAGCCCCAAGCAGCTTGTGCCGCAGATCAAGGCGTGGCTCCCAGAGACCGCGGCGACGACGCCTCGGGCATAAGCCTTTTGCTCCAGTAGCAGAGACGCGGAGCTGCGCCCGCCCGGTAAGTTCTTCTAATGCTCGACGTTCGTCGCCTCCGCGTACTCCAAGCGGTCGTGGCCCATGGGTCGTTCTCCGCCGCCGCCGAGTCGCTCGCGTTCACGCAGAGCGCCGTCTCGCAGCAGATCTCGGCGCTGGAGCGGGAGGCGGGCACCCGGCTGCTGGAGCGCAGTAGCCGCGGCGTGTCGCTGACCGACGCCGGCCGCGCACTGATGGTGCACGCCGAGGGAATCCTCGGACGAGTCGCCGACGCCGAAGCCGAGCTGGCCGCCATCGCAGGGTTGCGCGGCGGTCGCCTGCGCGTGACGACCTTCCCCACCGCCGGCGCGACGATCGTGGCGAAGGCGATCGTGGAATTCCGCAAGCGCTACCCGGATGTGGAGCTGACGCTGACGCCCCGCGAGCCGGTGGAAACGATCGACGCCCTCCGCGCGGGCGAGGCAGACCTCGCCGTGACGGTGGAGGGCGACGGCGACCAGCTTGCCCCCGAACCAGAGTTCGCGCGGGTCAATCTGCTCGAGGACCCGATGTCGGTGGTTCTCCCCGCCGGGCACCCCCTCGCCCATCGCGAGTCTCTCCGCCTTCAGGATCTCGCCGACGAGCAGTGGATCCTCGGTCCACTTGGGCACTGCCCGGAGGGCCGAATCGTGACGCGCGCCTGCGCCGAGGCGGGCTTTGCGCCCCGCGTCGCGTTCGAGTCCGAGGACTACATGGCCGTGCAGGGCTTCATCGCCAGCGGGTTCGGCGTGGCACTCATCCCAGAACTCGCGCTCGTCGCGGTGCGGCCCGACGTGGTGGTCCGGCAACTCGAGGGCGCGCCGCCCTGCCGACAGGTGTTTGCCGCCACGCTCGCGGGGTCATGGGAGTCGCCAGCCAAACAGGCGATGCTCGACGTGCTCCTCGAAGTGTCGCGCCACTTCTCCGTGGTGCGCACCCGCCTCGCGCCGGCCGGTTAGCCCGGCAGGCACGGAGCGGGCACCGCCGGGGCCACCCGCCACCATGTCGGTCGGCACCGATGAGTTCGGGCCGCCTCCAGCGTCTATCTCCACGAAACCCGGCGTCGACCACGTCGTCCTCTCACCCCACAGGAGCACCCCTTGACCAAGATCATCGTCACCGCATTCGTCTCAGCCGACGGCGTCATGGAAGCGCCCGGAGGGGAACCCGGCTACCGCAACGCCGGGTGGACGTTCAAGGACGTGCCGTTCGACGCGGCCGCGTACGAGATCAAGGGCACCGAGCAAGAAGAGGCAGGCGGCCTGCTACTCGGGCGCCGCAGCTACGAGGCGTTCGCACCGGTGTGGCCGACCATGGACGACTTCGCCCGCTACAACGCACTGCCGCGATACGTCGTCTCCACGACGCTGACGCAGGAGGACTCCCGCTGGCCCGCAACGATCCTCAGCTCACTCGACGAGGTGGCCGCACTCAAGGAGCAGGACGGGCCGCCGCTGCTCGTCCACGGCAGCGCCGAACTCGGTGCCGCACTCGCCGATGCCGGCCTCGTCGACCGCTACCACCTGCTCGTGTTCCCGCTGCTCCTCGGCGCCGGCAAACGCCTCTTCAGCGTCGCCGACAAGGACACCACCAAGCTCAAGCTCGTCGAGCACGAGGCCTACGACAACGGCATCCTCAAGCAGGTGTGGGACGTCGCCTAGGCAGAAGGCCAGACCCGGTCACTGCCGGTTCGACGTTCACCGCCCGCGTCGGTAGGTCAACCCGGAGATCCGGTCGAGCGTCCAGCCCAAGAACGCACTGCTCCAGTCCCCGCTGCGCACGACGACGCCGTGGGTCGTCCGCAGCGGAGCGTAGGAGGAGAGGAACTCGGTGGAGGTGTCTTCGTAAAGGGTCTTGCGGGTCGCAAGGACGTACTGCGCGTAGTGGCCTTGATCCCCTCCATGCATCGCCCACAGGAGCCGTCCGCGGACGAACCCGAGCCCGAGCGGCGTGTGGCCGTCCGCTCCACAGCGGTACCTGCGCACGGTGCGCCGAAGACCGGCGGTCGTCAGAAGCTCGACCGACGGCTGGCCACACTCGATGGACGTCGGCGCGACGTCTCGCACCTGCGCGATCTGATTGCCCAACAGCGCGATCTGTTGGCCGCCCTTCCGCGTGACCAGGCGTGCCCCGCTGCGCGCGGGTTTGTACATCAGCCTGGTCGTGGCGTCGCCGCCGCCGCGGGTCGGCTCTGCCATCGCCGTCCAGCGCGTGAACGCCACCGAACCTGAGGCCATCGCACCTTCGGTCTCGCCGACGCCCGCGCTGTTGACGCCCGCCAAGGCGGTCGCTTTCCCCCGGTCGACGTCATAGGACCAGAGGTCGCAGTCTCTCGCCGCCGCGCTCGAGCACCGCGGGTAGATGACGACGGTGTGGCCCTGGCGGCTCGTCCCGACATGCGGGTAGGCCCAGCGAGGAAGCGCGCCGGCACTGGCGACGACCGTGGGCACAGCTCCGCCCCGCCCCACCAGCAGCGCCGCTTCCGAGGTCCCAACCTGCGTCAGTGCGACGACATCGCCGCGCGCCGAGACCAGACCACCCTGCGCCAGCGGCGCAATCGGTGTGAAGACCGGCGCAGCGGCCGCACTTTGCGCGCCAACGCCAGCGAGCACGGCGGCGAATGGAAGCGATCGGGTGAGGGCGAGCGGCCGTCGTGAACCAGGTGCAAGCAGCATTGCTGAAGGTTCGTCGGAGCCGAGCCGTCGCCCATCCGAGGCGCTCCGCGGTGTCGCCCGTAGTTTCCCTCGCTCCGCGACTCAGCCTGACTTAGGCGACCTCGTGCCCGCTGGCCGTGGCGAGCTCCGCTACTGAGTCTTGGGACCCACTCCGGCGCTCGCCAAGCAGGATCGGAATGAGGAGCAGCGACAACGCGCCGCCGGCGAGCGAAAGGACGGCATAGCTGGTGCCGGCGACGACGAAGCCGCTGGCCACGCCACCCGTCGCGCCCGACAACGCCACGCCAAGGTCGACCGTGCCCTGAATTTTGGCCCGCTCCTCAAGCGGGGCGGCATCGGCGACCAACGCCGTGCCGCCAACGAGGCCGAAGTTCCACCCCAACCCGAGCAGGGCGAGCGCGAGCGTCAGCAGCACCATCGAGTCGGCGGGAGCGGCCGCCGCCAGCGTGCCGGCGGCGAGCAGCGTGAAGCCGGCCGCGACGATCACCGGCCGCCGCCCCACGCGATCAACGAGCTGCCCGGTGATCGGCGAGGGCAAGAACATCGCGGCGACATGCACCGAGATCACCAGTCCGGCATCAGCGAGGCTGTGGCCGTGGTCGAGCATGTGGATCGGGGTCATCGTCATCACGGCGACCATCACGAGCTGCGTGACGACCATCGCCGCGGCACCGAGCCTCACCGTCGCCATCGACGCCGAGGGTTCCGAGGGTGTGGCGGCGGGTGCGGCGCCGACGTCGGCCGGCTGTTCGGCCGCCAGCGCGCGTGCCGTCAGCAGCGGATCAGGACGCAGCAGCACCAAGATGGCGACGGCCGCAAGCCCATACGCCGCCGACGCCAAGATGAACGGCCCCGCGAGTTCGCGGATCCCGATCGACGAGGCGAATTCTCCGGTGACGCCCACGAGGTTCGGTCCCACGACGGCCCCGAGTGTCGTCGCGACCAGGACGGTGCTGACCGCGCGGCCCCGGCGTTCGGGCGGAGCGAGATCGGCGCCCGCATAGCGGGCCTGCAGGTTCGTGGCCGTACCCGACCCGTAGAGCAGCAACGCCGCGAACAGCAGCGGGACGGAATCGACCGCTGCGGCAAGCACGACGCCGGCGCCGCCGAGGGCGCCAACGAGGTACCCGAGTGCCAGGCCAGGCCGGCGCCCCGCGCGCTGCGAGATCCGGCCGACGCCGACGGCCGCGGCGGCCGACCCGAGCGTGAAGAGCGCGGTCGGAACGCCAGCGGAGCCCGTCGAGCCGAGCATGTCCTCGGCCAGCAACCCGCCAACGGTGATCCCGGCGGCGAGTCCCGCGCCAGCCAGGACCTGCGAGACCAGGAGGACGCGCAGCGTGCGGCGGTACACCGCTTCCTGGCTCATGCGTCGGCGCGCCGACGACCCAGGGCCTGGTGGCGGCGCCTCGCGCTGAGGCACCTGAGCGAGATCGGCATGCCCGCGATTCTAGACTCCCGGTCGTGACCGCCCAGAGCCCCGCCACCCATGCGCAGCGGATTGCCTACCAGGGCGAGCCGGGCGCGAACTCGCACATCGCCTGCGAGCGGCACTACCCGGGCTGGGCGTCGCTGGCGTGCGCGTCGTTCGAGGACGTATTCGCGGCCGTGGAAAGCGGGGAGGCGGATCTCGCGATGATCCCGATCGACAACTCCCTTGCGGGCCGCGTCGCCGATATCCACCAGTTCCTCCCCCACTCCGGCCTACATATCGTCGGTGAGCACTTCCTCAGGATCCAGTTCGCGCTCATGGCACTGCCGGGCGCGTCGCTTGGCGGCATCGAGACCGTCCACAGCCATTCGCACGCGCTCGGGCAATGCCGAAAGATCATTCGGGAGCATGGCCTGCGACCCGTGATCTCTGGCGACACCGCCGGCGCCGCGCGGGAGGTGGCGGAATCCGGCGATCTCACCCAGGCCGCGATCTCGCCGCCGCTCGCCGCCGAGCTCTACGGCTTGCAGGTGCTGGCCGCCGACGTCGAAGACGAGGCCCACAACACCACCCGCTTCGTCGTCCTCTCCCGCGAGTTCGTGCGCGCCGACGCTGGCGACGGGCCGGTCGTGACGAGCTTCACCTTCAACGTCCGCAACCTTCCGGCCGCGCTCTACAAAGCGCTCGGCGGCTTCGCGACCAACGGCGTGAACATCACCAAACTCGAGAGCTACATGGTCGGTGGCGTCTTCTCGGCGACGCAGTTCCTAGCCGAGGTCGACGGCCACCCCGACGAGCTCGGGCTGGGGCGGGCGCTCGAGGAGCTTGAGTTCTTCACGACCGACCTCAAAATCCTCGGCGTGTACCCCGCCGATCCGTTCCGCGCGCCGTAGACGCTCGCTGGACCGACGACGAAGGCTCAACCGGCGATCCCGTACATGCGGTCGCCGGCATCACCGAGGCCCGGCACGATGTAGCCGCGTTCGTTCAGTCGCTCGTCGACGGCTGCCGTCACGACGGTGATCGGTATAGCGACGTCGACCGGCTCCACCGCCACATCCCGCGTGGCCTCGTAGGCCAAGAGCGCCACCAGCTCGTGCACCAGCAACCGGAAGTTCGAGGCGCCGGTGCGCTCGTCGCGGAGGGCCGTCAGCTTGTGGGCCACCAGCGGATGATCGACGACCTGAACGGTGAGCACGGTCGCAGCGTAGAGCCGTACGGCGCACAGGTCCACCGCCGGACGCACGATGCCGAAGGCCGTCGGACGTCACAGATACCACTGGTCTGTGGGTCGGTACGCTGGGCGCGTTCCCACTGCTCTCATCTCTGGAGTCCCCTTGCGCAAACGCGCTCTCTTTACCGCTGCCCTGTCTCTGGCAGCGGCCGCATTCACCGGTGCGGCGGCCCAGCCCGCCACGGCCGCGAGTACCTCGTCCTGCTACTGGTGGTTCCACACCAACGAGTCGTTCTTCCAGACGACCTCGCTCGGCGGCACCACAGCACCGGGCGAGCTCGCCAAATGCCGGGCGATCACGCTCGACACGTCGAAGGTGCCGACCGGCACCGCGGGCTACCAGGTGATCTACCGCTCCACGAACGAATGGGGCTCCCCCATCGTCGTGAGCGGCACGGTGCTCGTCCCGCCGAACGGCAACGCAAACGTCATCTCGCTGGCGAGCGGGACGGTCGGCATGCGCGACAAGACCGACGCCGGCGATTCGTGCGCGCCGTCGGTCGGCTTGCCAACGGGCGGTGCCTTCGTGAGCGGCGTCGCGAAGGCCTACCTGGACGAGGGCTTTACGGTCGCCGTCACCGACTACGAGGGTCTGCGCACGCCGACGCCGCACCCCTACCTCGTGGGTCGCTCGGCCGGGCACGCCCAACTCGACATGGCCCGCGCCGTGAAGAACATCCCTGCCCTCGTTGACAGCCACGCGGACTCGAAGGTGATCCTCACCGGTTACTCGCAGGGCGGGCACTCGACGCTTTGGGCGGCGCAGCTAGAGGCGAGCTACGCCGACGACCTCGACGTGGTCGGTGCGGTCGCCGGCGCGTCGCCGGTCGACGGCATCGCCACGATCAACAAGAACGACGGCGGCATCGGCTCCAGCCTCATGGTCTACGTCATCAGCTCCTACAGCACGTCCTACCCGGAGCTTGGTCTGCGCAACCGCCTGAGCACCTCGGGACTGTCGTTCGTCGACAACCACGTCGGCGAGTGCAGCGTGCAGAACGCACTCAACCTGAGCCTCGCCTACCGCTCCTGGGGCAACCTGTGGAAGACGGGCCAGAACCCGCTGAACGACCCTGCCTTCGTCGCCCGCGTCACGCGGAACGCGCCGCCCGTCGCGAAGCCGACGATCCCGCTCTACATGTTCCATGGTGACGGCGACGAGATCGTCCCCTACGAGGCCGACCTGGCCTACGCCAACCAGCTCAAGGCGCTCGGCGGCGACGTCTACTGGGACCGCGTTGCTGGCGGCTGGCACCTGGCGTTCACGAACGATCCGGATCGCTCCATGACGTGGATCAAGGACCGTTTCGCCGAGTAGCGATGCCGTAACGGGACCGGTCGACGGCCCGCCGCGCGCTGCGCGCGGGCCGTCGACCTCCACGCTGCTTCGCGCCGACACGTGGGATCCTGCGTTGATCGTGCCGACGCCCCGCGTGCCAGTCCGCTGTCCTTGCGGCGCTCGGGAGCGCTTCGTGGAGTGCTGCGGAGCACTCCACGAGGGGCGAAGCTCCGGGGCGCCGACGGCGCCGACCGCCGAGCAACTGATGCGCTCACGCTTCAGCGCATTCGCCGTCGGTGACGCCGCCTACCTGCTCGCCAGCTGGCACCCGTCGACCCGACCAGCGTCGCTCGACCTCGACCCCAATCTGGAGTGGCGGCGGCTAGAGATCCTGGCCACCACCGCGGGCAGCCAAGATGACGACGCAGGAACCGTCACGTTCGACGCGCACTACTGGGACGCCACCCACCACCAACTCGGCCTGCAGCGCGAACACAGCACGTTCGTGCGAGAGGCCGGCGAGTGGTTCTACGTCGGGCCCGCGTAGGGCGGATCGCCCTCACCAGGAGCGCGTCAGTCCGCCATCGACGAGGAGCGACTGGCCGGTGACGTAGGACGCCTGCGCCGACGCCAGGAAGACCGCTGCGGCGGCGACCTCTTCCGGGGTGCCAGTGCGCCTCGCCGGGATGTCGCGCTTGGCCGCGGCCTGCAGCGCCTCGGGGCTGGCGTCGCCGGAGACGAGGCGATCGGTGGCGATCCGGCCGGGCAGTACGGCGTTGAACGTGACGCCGTCACCGGCCGCCTCGCGCGCCAGGAGCTTGAACGCCGACAGCAACGCTGGGCGGTTGGCGTTGGACAGCTGCAGGCCGTCGAGCGGCTCGACCGCCGAGCTCGACGACACGGCCACCACGCGGCCAAAGCCGCGCTCGCGCATCCCCGGCAGCACGCGGCCGACGATCGTCATCGGCGAGACGACCAGCTCGCGGTGCGCGGCCTCCCACTCCGCCGTGGTGAACGCGAGCGGATCAGCGTCGCGGCGCGGCCCGCCGGTATTGGCGACGTAGACGTCGACCGGTCCAAGCTCAGCTTCGACGGCGTCGATCAGTCGCGGGCCAGCCGAGAGATCACCGGAGTCGAACACGTAGCCCGCGGCGCCGATACCCGTGGCGACGGCACCGATCGCCGACGCGTCACGGCCAGTGATCGCCACCCGCGCCCCCTCCGCGATCAGCGCGGCGGCGATCGCGCGGCCGATGCCGCGCGTCCCGCCCGTCACGAGCGCGACGCGCCCACTCAGTCCTAGGTCCACAAGATGCTCCCGGTCGCCACGGCCCGAGCCTAGTCTGGCCACTATGGCCTCCATCTCATCTGACCAGCCGCAGGGCAACGTCACCCCGATCGCCGCCGCGCCCGACCCGATCGACCCGCGGGTACGGATCGGGCACGTCCACCTGCGCACGGCCAGCATCGATCGCGTGAAGGACTTCTACGTGGGGATCCTCGGCTTCGACGTGATCCAGGAGGCTCGGGGCGTGCCCGGCTGGGGGACGACCGGCGACATCCTTTTTCTCTCGGCAGGCGGCTACCACCACCATTTGGGCTTCAACACGTGGAAGTCCAAGGACGGGCCACCAACGCCGGACGGCCACGCCGGCTTGCACCACGTTGCCTTCAACTACCCCACGCGCGCGGCGCTCGGTGACGCGATCCGCCGCCTGCGCGAGGCGGACTGGGCGCCACGGCAGGTCGCCGACCACGGCACGCACCTGGCGATCTACGTCACCAATCCCGACGGCAACGACGTCGAACTCGTCTGGGACCGGCCGGCTGAGCAGTGGCCGCGGGACGCCGAGGGCCACGTCGAGATGACGATGGACGGCGCGGTCGACCTCGACGCCCTCGTCGCCGAGTCCAGGGCAGCCAACTCGGTCTGATCGACGCGAGGCGAGCTAGGCGACGGCGTCGGGCTCGGCCTGTGCGCTGCGCTCCGCGCGGACACGCGCATGGCGGGAACGCTTCACCCGGTAGGCGCGCGCATCGGCGACGGCGCTGACGCTGAAACGGATTTGACACTCGTATCGAAACTTCTCCCTACGCTCTGAGCGGTCCAACCTCTGGCTGCCCGCACCAGAGTCCCTTCAGCTCCCTCCCCCGCGCTTGCCCCTGACACCTGACCCACTTCCACCGGGCACACCGTGGATGCCGAATCGGCCCGCCACACCCGCGAGCGGTCCCCCGGGCTTGGCCGCGCTGCTCGACGCCGAGCGCAGCGTGCTGCGCGAACACCATGAGCGCCTGCGGATCCTCGTCGAGGCCGAGCACGCTGCCTCGCTGCGGGCCGTCGCGCTCGACGACGCGATCAAGCTCCAACACGACGCCCGGCGCCAGACGCGCGGGATGCGCGACCGCTTGCGTTCTCGGGAGCTGGATCGCCGCCTCCTCACCGCCGACGCTCGCAGCGTCGCCTCGGCGGCGGCCACCGCCGCCGAGGCCGCCCGGCTCCGCGTCATGGCGACCGAGCGACGACTCGACGAGATCCGTGCGCTCGTCGATGCTCAGGCCGGTGACGTGCGGGGCGATGTCGACGCTGCTCGGCGCTCCGCCGAACTCCCGGCGGAGGCGCGCCTCTTCCCCACCATCGCGGGCTTCATCGCCGACGACCCGTGCCGCGCCGTCGGCGATCCGCGCCAGCAGGACCTCGTCGGACGGCCGCTCGGCGACCGCTGGCTCCTAGAGGAACCCGGACGCCCATGGCAGGTCGCCCAGTGGCGGGCGTTCTGGGCCGCAATGGAGCCCGGCCAGCGCGGCGATCTCTTCGCCGTCGAGCACTCCATCAGGCCGCACGCCGCCCGCCGGGTTTGGCTCCTGGCCAGCCTCGTCCGGACCGACGACGCCGTCCTGCGCCTGGAGTCAACGCTCAGCCGCCAAGGTGAGCGCAACTCCCTCGCGGCCCTCGCGGCCGCAGCCGCCGACGCCTAACCGGCCGGGCCCCACCTCGCCTACGCGACGTACTCCGGCCCTTGGTCGCGGTACTGCTCGCGGAAGGCACGGATCGCGTCGAATGCGGGATCGGTGAGCGCCGGGAACACCATCGAGTGTGTCCACGCGGTGACGGCGACATCACCCTTCATGCCCGTGGAGTTCTCAAACAAGAGGACGTGCTGGGGCGCCTCGTCGAAGAGCGCCTCAAGCTGGGCGACCTGCTCGGCCGGGAGCCCCGGCCGGTACTGGATCAGAATGCGCCCGTGTTCGAGGGCGTGGACGAGCTGCTCGACCTGCGGCGTCGTGCGGCCCGCGTAGTTGCCGTCGGCTGCCCAAACGGGGTTGTGTGCCCCGTTGGTCGGCGGGTTCATCGGGTACTTCACCGCATCGGTCGTGTGCTCGCCGGTTCCGCTGTCTTTGTAGGTGGAGACCTTCACGCCTGCCGCTTTGGAAGCGGCGGCCAGATCGGTGATCTGTTGCGCGGGGATCGCTGCGTTGGCCTGCTCGGGCGTCCCGGGTTCGTCCCCACCGGATGAGATGACGACGCCCAGACCGACCGCCACGGCTGCGAGCGCCGCGATACCTCCGCCAACAAGCTGAAGTCGGCGACGACGCGACGCGGCCAACACCGCAGCCTGCTCGGCCTCCCGGGCAACCTTCGCTGCCTCCTTGCGCTCCTCGCGACTGCTCATGGCGCCAAACCTAGTCGCCGCACGTCAGCTGAGCATCAGTCCGGTCGTCGCTGCGCGCGCCCGCCGTGCTGGCGATCAGAGCTCGCGGCGCAGGCGCTCCAGATCGCGACGGTCGCGCTTGGTCGGGCGACCCGTTCGCGCATCGCGCTGGAAGACCGGCTGATCAAACTCGCTGGGCTCGGGCGGCGCCGGGGTGTGGTCGACGAAGCACGTCGCCGCCACTGCGGCGCTGACGCGCTTCTCGATGATCTTCACGACCTCGAGTTCGCGGCTGCGGGTGCCGACGCGGGCCTCGACCCGGTCCCCCGGCTTGACCATCGTCGCAGCCTTCGCCTGATTGCCGTTGATCTTCACGTGGCCGGCGCGGCAGCCATCGGTCGCGAGGGCACGCGTCTTGTGGACGCGAACCGCCCAGAGCCACCGATCGACGCGTGTCGTCTCCATGCGGGCATCGTCCCACAGCCTGGCCGCGGAGCAAAAGCGGCCAAATTCCGAGATTTCTTGGGCGAACGTGCACCAGAGCCAACCGGACCGCCGGGCCGTCTCGCGCAATCGACGTGATCGTCATCACGGAAATCGGTCCTGAGCAGGCAAAACCCCGCGCAGAAGGCTGCACCTATTTTCGGTGCGCTTGAGCGATTTGTGGCCGGTCTGGAGTAGCCAAAGTGGCCTCTGGCCAGCCCCGACGACCCCATATCGCCCGTAACTGCGGGCGATCCGCCGCTGGGACATGTAGCTTGAGACACCCCGTAGATCCCCAAGGAGGTTCTCTCATGACCAAGCAGGAGCTCGCTCAGAAGGTCGCTGCTGACGCCGACGTCAGCCAGGCCCAGGCGAAGGAGATCATCGACGCTACGTTCGATGCAATCACTGCAGAGCTGCAGACCGGCGGCGAAGTCGCCGTCAGTGGCTTTGGCAAGTTCAGCGTGTCCAAGCGCGCCGCCCGTGAGGGTCGCAACCCGGCCACCGGCGAGACCATCAAGATCGCCGCCAGCAACGGCGCGAAGTTCAGCGCCGCTGCTGCGCTGAAGAAGTCGCTCAACTAAGCGTCTTTCTCTTCTGCGGTGTCGCGCGCCGGGCTTCGGCTCGGCGCGCGGCCTCGCTCCCTCTCCCGAGGGCCTCGCTCGCCGCCTGCGACGAGAGCTTCCCGGTCGAGAGCCGCTCGGCGCCTAGGCGCCGACCACCAGCTCCTCTGCGAAGCGAGCCAGCCGCCCGCCCTGCCAAGCAAGCGGGGACTTGCCCTGCTCTTCGAGTTCGAGTCGGGCGTTCGGGATCGTTTGGACCCACCGCTGCGCGACCGCCAGCGGGTGACTCGGATCGACCTCGTCTCGGCTGCCGACCACGATCGTCGGAGCCGTCACCGTCGTGAGCTCGTCGAGCGCGTCAAACGGTGACGACGCCGGCACGCCCTGGAGCGCGTCCGCCACGGCCGTGAGGTCGTCGTGGCGACCGATCCGTTGGCGGATCGCCATCGCAACCTGATCTCGGAAGGCCTCCGGCAGGGTCTCGAGCTTCGAGGCCCGCACGAACGCCTCGATCGGGTCCGGCCCTCGCAACGCCGCCGCGAGTGCATCCCAGGAGGAACGATCAGCTGATTGCGGCCCCGGAAGGTGCGCGGGCGTGATCAGGACCAGCCCGGCGACGCGCTCGGGGTGATCGAGGGCGTAGCGCACGGCCGTGTGCGCGCCCATGGAGATGCCGAGCAGCACGACCGGCTCCGACGCGCCGCAGACGGCGGCGATCACCGCGCCGAGGTCTTCGGCGAGTTGCGGGTAGCCGTAGTCAGCCGGGGCGCGGCCGCGGCCCGAGTGGCCATGCCCGCGAGCGTCGTAGGCCACGTTCACGATCCCGCGCCGATCCAGGTGGCGCGACCCCATCACGGTGTAGTGGCGGGTCGCGGTGAGGCCATGGAGCATCACCACTCGCGCGTTCCCCTCGTCGGGCCCGCCGCGGGTGGCAGAGAGCCGCGGGCCAGTGCCGGTGATCGTCAGCTCGGTGGTCATTCCCGTTGACGCTACCGGCCCCCGCCGGACCCTGGCCTAGAACCACGTCGAGCGGCCACCAGACCGGATGGTGACCGCTCGAAGAGCACCACGGAACGCCTACGCGCCGCTGGCGGACGTGCCTACTCGGCGGTGCCGAAGTCGCCACCCGGACCGGCTGCGGCCATCGTGGCGGCCGCGAGTTCGCGGTGGCCCTGCAGGTTCGGGTGGTAGGCGTCCGAGAGCACCGGCAGCCCACTGAACTCGTGGATCCAGCGACTGGGGTTCTCCTGCCACGGACTCGGATCAGGCTCATGGCCCACGAAGCGACTCTTCGTGGAGACGAAGGTCACGAGGTCACGTTGCGCGGCCGCGTTCGCTGCGCCGGCGGCGCCCAAGACCGCGTCGTCGATCGCGTCCCCCAGGCGGCGGATGCCTGCGCCCGAGTCATACGAGGCAAACCACGTCTTCAAGGTGTAGCCAGCCGACGGAGCGAGGTAGGGGTAGGAGACGTAGACCACCTTGGCGCCGGCGTGGAGCTTGGCGTCCAGCACGTTCAGACGCGTCAGCAGGTCGGCTTCGATGCTGGGTGCCTTGGCCGTCGAGGCGTCAAGGGTGCTGCGGCAGCTGTTGGGCCCGGCGAAGAGCGGCATGAAGCACCACACGACCGAGCCCGACACGTCGGTGCTGTTGCCGCCCGTCATCATCAGCACCAGATCGGTCTCGCCCGTGACGGCCGGGAGTTGTGCGTCGAGCTCGACGACCGTCGAGCCACCACACGCCGCGTTGGTCACGTTGACGGTCAGACCCTTGGCTCGGGCAAGCTGCCCGTAGACCTCCCCCCACGTGTTCGGACTGCGGGTGCAGTCGCCGACATACTCCCCCGCGCCAGAGCCAGCCGAGTAGCTGTCTCCAAGCAAGACGACGTCGAGCGTCTTGGCGCCTGCGGCACTTGCCCCCGTCGAGAGCACGCCAGCCGCGGCGAACAGCGCGGCCAGCGCGTGCAGTGGCCGGCGCATTACTTGCTGACCCCGAAGTCGCCGCCGGGGCCAGCCTGCGCGAACGCGGCCTGGCCCATCACCTGGTGCCCGAGCGGCGACGGGTGGTAGAAGTCGACGGGCTCCGGAAGCGCCGTCCACTCAAGGATCCAACGCTGAGGGTTCTGCTGCCAGGGGTTCGGATCGGGCTCATGCCCGGCGAACTGCGCCTTCGTCGAGACGAACGTCACGAAGTCTCGGTCAGCGGTGTCGTTGGCCTGGGCGGCCGCACTCACGGTTGCCGCCTCAAGCTCATCACCCCAGAGACGCATCGCGGCACCCGAGTCATAGGTCGGCCCCCAACCACCGAGCAGGTATCCGGAGGGCAGGGCGAGATAGGGGTATCCCAGGACGACGACCTTTGGCCCCGCCCCCAGCTTGGTGCCCAGCTTCTCGAGCGCTGTGACGAACAGATCCCGATTCTCCGGAATCGATTCACGCCCGGCCTTCATGGCGCTGCGACAGACATTGGAGCCTGCAAGAACCGGCGCAAAGCAAAAGGCCACAGCCTCACCGAAGCCGGCGTCATTGCCGCCGATGGTCAGCAGCACCAGATCGGTCTCGTCCGGCACGGTTTTGATCTGCTCGGTCAGATTCTTCAGGGGATTCGTGTTATCGAGCGTGGCACCGCCGCAGGCGAGGTTGTTCACGTTGACGGTCAAGCCCTTCGCCCGAGCCAGCCCGCCATAGACCTGCCCCCACGTATTCGGGCTTCGGTAGCACGGCCCGCCGGTCGTGTCGCCACCCCCAACACCCGACGAGTAACTGTCGCCCAGGATCGTGACGTCCAGCGTCTTGGCCTCGGCGGCCGTCGCGCCGACCAACGAGCAGGCGGAAAGCATCAGCGCAGCAGCTGCGCGCAGGGTGAGGGTCATCGGGGTCCTTGGGACGAGCGGTAGAGGGACGCCCGTCAACATACCGTTGGTATCCGCCGCCCGCGTCGCGGGCGCGCTACCGAAGCCCGTCGACCTAGCGGCCGGAGACCCAGACCTGACCGACCTGGCTGAACCCGATGGCGCGAGCGGTGGCCTGCGTGAGGTCGAACTCGCGGCCGGCATGGAACGGGCCGCGATCCACCACCGTCGCGCTGGTCGTGCGTCCACGGAATCGGACGGTGAGCTTCGTTCCACACGGCAGGTGCTTGTGTGCCACGCCCCGCAGGCCGGTCGTGAGCGTCTGCCCGCAGGCGGTGCGATTGCCAAAGAGCCCTGGGCCGTACCACGACGCCGTGGTCGCCCGAAGCTTGCGGACCCCGCCGACTGGGAGATCAGCCGTCTCGTGGCCCCCATCCGTCCGCGTGACGAGCAGCCGCAACCGCTCGCCATGCGAGGCGCTGCCCTCAAGCCGAAAGCGTCGACCGGGAGCGGCGTCGGCCTCGCCGACCTTGCGACCCGTCGAGCCGACGCGGAGTTCAAGGTGGATCGGCACGGTGGTCGCTCGGCCGCGCACCACCACTCGGCTGCCGCTCGTCACCGTGAGCTGGCGCTCCACGATTCGAGCGAGTCGGCCGCTCGCCGGCACGGCCGGGAGCACGTGGGCACCGCCCGCCGGAACAGCAGTGGGCGCCGCCGGCGCAGGTGCGGCCGCGGGCGGAGATGGAGCCTGTGCCTGAGCACCGGCGGTTGCGCTTGCGAGCAGGGCAAGCGTGGGAATTGCTGCACGCGTGAGCGTGCGGGCATATGGGGGCATGTGACCTCGGGGGGCCTTGCCTACGAGGTCAGCTGACGGGCTCGCGGTCCTCTGCGCCCTGAGCAGGCGCGTCGTTGGATCGCTACACGTGGAAGACCACGCGATTCGCCCCGGCCGGCGTTGGTGCAACGCCAGCATTGGGTCCCCCGCTCCGGCGCCGCGGACGGCACCGAACTCGGCAAGTTCGATTACGCGGAAGGACGTTAGCGATGGATTCCGCCTCTTCCACGTGAGGGTGCCCACACTTGGAGGCCGGTCACTTGACGGCCGTCGTGCGAGGCGTTAGTGGGGGCCCGCACACCCACTGCACGGGCCACCACCATCTCGAGCGACCGAACTAGGCCGCCTCAAGCATCGGCATCGACTCGGCGACGACCGGACGAAGCTTGGCCAGGCCGAGACGCAGCCGGCTCTTCACCGTGCCAAGCGGTGCGTCGACGCGGTGCGAAATCTCCTCCGCCGTGAGCCCGCCCCAGTACGCCAGGACGACAGCCTCGCGCTGCGGCTCAGGCAGGCAATCCAATGCCTCCCGAACGACCTGGGCGCGCTCGTCGGCCAGAACCGCCGGGACCGGGTCAGACGCGGTCGTCGGCTCTGCCCGCTCAACCACTGCCGTCAATCGATCTTGGGCGCGACCGGCCGCCTGGCGCTCACGCCAGAGATCAAGAGCCCGCGACCGCGCCATCAGGCGCAGGTAGGGAACGAGATCGCCGCGCGACTCGTCGAAGCGGTCGGGGCGACGCCAGAGCCGCATGAACACGTCATGCGTGACGTCGTCGGCCATCACCGGGTCGTTCGTGATTCGCAGCGCCGCAAGGAACACGCTGCGACGGTGCTCGCGGTAGATGCGTTCAAAGGTCGTGGTGTTGGCGATGTTCATGACGTTCCCGGGGCGGTCGGAGGGCTTGCGATCAACATACCCTGCAACCTTGCAACCTTCAACAGGCAAACGCGCCACCTTTCCCGGATAGCCCGTTCTTGCAGGCGCCAAAGGGGTTGTAAGACGTTGAACCTTGAGCCGCAACCTTCAACAGGTCGGACGCCCGCAAGCCCACGAGCAGCACCCGCGACCGGCGCCTTCCCCGACGCCACGAGTACGATGCACCCGTGAAGCGGATCCTCCCGGTCGTCGCCGCGTTCGCGCTCGTCATTGCCGGCGTCGGCGGCGCGATCATCCTGCTCGCCGCTCGCGACCACAGCTCGCTCGAGACGCAGAGCGGCGCGGCCCAAAGCAGCGCGCAGACGTCCAACGCCGAAGGCCCGTATGGGCTGCCGCTCGGCAACGTCGTCGTGACGTACTCCAAGCCGGCGGACCGCGACCAGATCGATGCCCTCGCCGAGCAACTCGGCGCGACCGACACGAAGCCCTCGCGCGCCGCCGGCCAAGCTCTGGTGTCGAAAGCCGACCCCGGTGGCCAGGTCGTCGCGACGAACGGCACCGCAACGCAGCCTTTGAAGGACGCGAGCGACCCTCAGCTGGCGCAGTTCGTTCGCCAGTACCTCGGACGGATCGACGCCCCATGACCCTTGACGTGCTGCGCCTCGCGCTCTGCCAGATCGACGTGACGGTCGGCGACGTCGTCGGCAACACCCGGCGGATCGCGTCGGCCATGGACGCGGCCGCCGCGGGCGGCGCACGCATCGCCGTGTTCCCCGAACTGGCGATCTCCGGGTACCCCGCCGAGGATCTTCTCCTGCGCGAGCGCTTTCTGCAGGACTGCCGGGACGCGATCACCGAATTGGCCGCTGGAGCGCCCGAGGGCCTGGTCGCCGTCGTTGGATGGCCCGAGCGCGACGAGGACGTCTACAACGCAGCCGCCGTCCTCTCCGGCGGAGAGGTGGTGGCCAGCTACCGCAAGTGTCACCTCCCCAACTACGGCGTCTTCGATGAGGTTCGGTACTTCCAGGAAGGCCCCGGCGCGGCCACGATTCTGGTCGATGGCCACCGCGTCGGACTCACGATCTGTGAAGACATCTGGCAGCCAGGAGACCCGATGGACGGGGCTGCGTTGTCTGGCGCCCGCCTGGTGCTCAACCTCTCCGCGTCACCGTATGACCTGGGCAAGGGCGAGCGCCGCGAGCGCATGCTCGTCACCCGCGCGAGAGACAACCTCGCGGCCGTCGCCTACTGCGGACTGGTCGGCGGGCAGGACGAACTCGTCTTCGACGGGCGTTCGACGGTCATCGGCCACGACGGCACGATCCTCGCCCGCGCCAAGGAATTCGACGAGGACCTGCTGTTCTGCGACGTCGACCTCGAGGTGATCGGCGCGGCACGGCTCCGTGAGACCCGCCGGCGGCGCCCCGCACGCACCCTCGCGGCCGAGGTCCCGGTGCTCGCCACGCTCACCGGTGGCGCGCCCGCAGAGGTCTCGACACCCACGTCGCCCGCCGCGATGATCGAAGCCGTCGAGCATGCCGGCGACGGCGCCGTGCACACCGTCGGCGGTGGGCGAGTCACGCCAGCGCTCGGAAGCACCGAGGCCGCGTACTCCGCGCTCGTGCTCGGCCTCGGTGACTACTGCCGCAAGAACGGCTTCGGCCATGTGGTGATCGGCCTGAGCGGCGGCATCGACTCCACGCTCGTGGCAATGCTCGCCGTCGACGCGCTCGGCTCCCATGCGGTGACGGGCGTCACGATGCCCTCGCGCTACACCTCAGAGGGCACCCGAAGCGACGCGGGCGAGTTGGCCGATCGCCTCGGCATCCCGATGCACGAGATCCCGATCGAGGGCCCGTTCCTTGCCTTCGAGCAAAGCCTGGCGCCGGCATTCGAGGGCCGCGATCCGGATCTCACCGAGGAGAATCTGCAGGCCCGCATCCGGGGAACGCTCCTGATGGCGCTGTCGAACAAATTCGGTTGGCTGGTGCTCACCACCGCCAACAAGTCCGAGACGTCGGTCGGCTACTCGACGCTCTACGGCGATATGGCCGGTGGCTTTGCCCCCCTCAAGGACACCCCGAAGATGCTCGTGTTCGAACTCTCGGCATGGCGCTCTACGCGCGACGGCGGCGAGATCGTCCCGCCCGAGGTCCTCACGCGGCCGCCGTCCGCGGAGCTTCGCCCGGATCAGCAGGACAGCGACAGCCTGCCGCCGTACGAGATTCTCGACGCCATCATCGTCGGCTACGTCGAGCGTGATCTCTCCCGCGAGCAACTCATCGCCACCGGCTTGCCGGCGGAGCACGTCGACCGCGCGCTGAGTCTGATCGACCGCGCCGAGTACAAGCGCCGTCAGGGCCCACCCGGCATCCGGCTCACCAGCCGGGCGCTCTCTCGTGACCGGCGGGTGCCGATCACGAATCGCTATCCGCCCGGCTGAGCTGCCCCCGAGCTAGCCGGTCTCGCCGCCGCGGAGCGCGAGCGTCACCCGGGAGGTGGCGCAGAGCTTGCCATCCGGGCCGCGGTGCTCGACGTCCCACAGCTGGGTCGTGCGACCCGCATGAATCCGTTTGGCGACCGACGTCAGCGTGCCCTCGCCGATGAACGGCCTCAGGAACGCCGTGTTGTTCGACAGGCCAACGGCCGTCCCGCCTTTGGGGACGACGGTGAACGCTCCACCGACCGACGCGGCCGACTCTGCGATCAGCGCGTACATGCCGCCATGGACCAGCCCGAACGGCTGCTTGTGGCGATCGTCGATCTCGACGGTCGCCGTGACTTCCTCCGGCGTGACGGAGGTCAGCTTGACCCCGAGCGTCCCGTCGAGCGTCTGGGCGTAGGGCACGACGATCGGCACGGTCACGTCGCCGTCCGGGGTCGGCCAGGTCACGGTCTCTTGGGTCTGTGCCATGCCCGTGAGGCTAGCCGGACGCGCGTGCCCAACTCAGTCCCGGTGCGTCGGGGCGGGGGCCTGCAACGCGCGCGGCCACGCATCGCTAGCCTGTGCGGGCCGATGGCCGCCCTCGCCGATCTCCAGCCCGACCGCCGCGCCGTTCTGCAGCTGCTCGTTGCCCGCGGCCGCGGCTACGACCAGATCGCGGAGCTGCTGAACCTTCCCGAGATCGTGGTGCGGCGCCGTGCCCACGACGCGATCACGACGCTGGCCGGTGGTGGCGCTGGCCTCCCCGACGCTCGCCGTGCCCTGCTGTGCGACTACCTCGTCGGCGAGCTCCCCGCCAGCCGCCGAGCTGAGGCGCGCGACGTGCTCGCCAGCGATCCCGCGGCGCGCCGCTTCGCGCGCAGCGCCGCCGGTCGCCTCGCCAGCATCGAAGGTGCCCAGCTGCCAGAGCTCCCGCCCGAGGATGAGGAGGTCGTGGAGGCGCTCGACGCCCTCGACGCCCGCCGAGAGCGCAAGACCGAGCTTGAAACGTCGTCCCGCAAGGGCGCCTGGCTCCTGATCGGCGGCATCGCGCTCGCCGTGATCGCGGTCGTGGTGATCCTCTCGTTCGTCGCCGGTGACGACCGCGACGACACGACGACGAACCGTGGCACCGACACCTCCGAGTCCACCCCGGCGACCTCGACGAAGCCGACCTACGTCGTCGACATGACGTCGCCATCCGGTGGCTCCGCCACTGGGCAGGCCGTGATGCGCGAGAGCCCGACCGGCGCGATGAACCTCGCGATGCAGGCCAAGAACCTCACGCCGACCAAACAGCTCGACGGTGGCCGCTTCACCGCCTACGCGTTCTGGCTCGACGGCCCGAATGTCGACCCGCTACGCCTGGGCTTCTTTGCCCCCGCCGACGACACGACCGTGTCGGCCGCCGACGGCACGCTCGATCTTGCGGTCCCGCTCACCGGCTCCTCGACGCCGGCCGTCGACGCCGCCGACCTTGAGAAGTACGACAAGCTCTTCATCACCCGCGAGACGCTCGAGTCCGCCAACGACCGGCCCGAGACGCCTGGCCCGGTCATCTTGACCGGCGAGATCGGCGTCGCGACCAGCTGACGCCGCGTGCGATCGCGGAACCTCGGTTCTGCTCGCCGTTACTGCGGTTTGCGACCGGCCAAAACGCTGACGGCGTCGCCCGCGTCGTCGAATCGGGCGATCTCCTGGAGCCCAGCCCACGGCATCGCGGCCGCATAGTCGGCGACCGAGCGGAACGTCCAGTGCGCGATCGCCGGCTGCGCCGACACCGACTCGGCGAGGAACACGAGCCCGCCGGGTCGCAGCACCCGAAGTAGCTCACTGCCGACGGCCGCGAGCGCCTCTCGGCTTTGCACCCCGCCGAGCACGAGGCAGGTGAACACCGCGTCGACCTCGCTGCCGGCAACCGGCAGCGGACCGGCGGCGTCTTGGAGGAGTCGGTACTCGACCCCCGTCGCGGGCTCGGCCAGCGCGAGCAGCTCGGCAACGGGCTCCACCCCGATCGCGCGGCCGGCAAGACGGGCGAGATCAGGCGTGAGCCGGCCGGTGCCGCAACCAAGATCGAGCACCGTTTGCGCGCGCTCGCCCGGCGCTGAACCGAGCAGGGCCGTGAACTCAGGCAGCAGTACCTCCCGGTGGTGGGCGGTCACGCTCTCGACGGCCGTGTCGTGGTCGGTCGAGATCACCGCCCGCGAGCCGAGCGTGCGCGCACGAGCCTGCCAGTAGGCGACGCCCGACGCCTCCGCTGCATCAGCGGAGCGAACCCCAGGCACCATCAGCGTGACACGATCGGGTTGAGCGGAGTATCGATGACCTCGCCGGGGCGCGCGCCGGGGAGGAACTTCTCGAAGTCGCCTGAGACCATCGTCGGCTGGTCGACGAGCGGCGCGCCGTCAGCGAAGTAGGTCGTAGCCATCACTTGCCGCGGCTGCGTCGTGGCGTTGCCGCGGGCGTAGTGGAAGCACCACGCATGATGGAAGCTCATCTCGCCAAGCTCGAAGGGGCTGTCATCGACCGCAACGCCTGCCTCGCGGAACGCCTCCGACACGCCGCGGTCGTACGACGCATCTGCCTTGTTGAAGTCGACGTCCTCAGCCAACTTCCAGGTGTCGATGCCGGGCGCAAAGGCCAGCGGGCCCATCGCCAGCGGGATGGCCTGCAGCGGGATCCAGCTCGTCACGATGTCTCGCGAGGCGATCGGGAAGTGGTGCGCGTCGAAGTGCCACGGCGTACGCCCGCAGCCGGGCGTCTTCGAGAGGACGTTGTCGTGGTAGATCCGCGCGTCCGCGACCCCGAGCAGGTCGGCCGCGAGCCGGCCGAGCCGCGGCGAGAGCGCAAAGAGGCGCAGGACCTCGGAATCGCCCAGCCACATCATGTCGAGGCTCAGGAAGCCCGAGCGGCCGGGGCCGTCGCCAGCTGCCGCCAGGCGCTCGACCTCGCCGCGTGCCATCGCGAGGGCGCCGGGCGTCAAGACCTCGCGGATCTTGAGGTAGCCGTCGGCGCGGAAGCGCTCGGCTTGCTCGGGACTCAGCGCGTACGGCTCGGCGAGCTCGTCGCGGAGTTCACCGAGCGACGGGAGGTCGACCGGCTCAGGCGCGGCGAGCTCTACGAGCTCGGCCGACGCACCGTCGTCGTCGGCGAGCGACAGGTACCAGTCCCACCACGCCTCGTTGCTCTCGTCCCACCGCTCGGCAACACCCGAGGCCTCGGCATGCTCGGTGCTCAGGATGCGGCTGTCCATGAGATGGCTCCGGGGTTGTTCGTGAGGACGACGCAGTCGACCTCGTGGTGAAAGCGGTAGACGCCGGCCGCCTCGTCGAGCTGCGACGCGAGGTAGTCGCCGAGGACGGGCGCGGCGAGCATCTCGGCCAGCGAGATGGTGTCGTCGAAGAGGCACCGCTGCAGGTAGCCCTCAAGCACGGCGGTGTCGTCGACCGCGATGACGTGGTCGTACGCCAGGCGGTGGACGAGCGGGACCTCGCCTTGGGCCCGCAGCTCGGCCACCAGATCGTCTGAGGCCACGTAGGGCGTGCCCTCGCCGCCCCGCACGCCCTCAAGGAACGCGGCATAGACGCGCAAATAGTGGCCGCCGGTAGCGCCTTGCGCCAGGAACGCCACGCCGCCGGGCGCCAGCGCGCCGCGGTATCGCTGGACGGCAGCGGCAAGGTGGGCGGGCTCCAGCGCGTAGAGCGCGTGGGTCGCCCACACCACGTGCCACGGGCCGGCCTGCGGGTCGAGCGCCTCCAGCGTCGTCTCGAAGCTGGCGCGCTCTCGGAACGGCGCGGCGAGTACCGAGGCGGCCTCGCGCAACGAGAAGGCGCTCGGGTCAAGCAGGTCGTAGTCGATCGCCGCGCCCGTGTCGAGCCTCCCCTGCTCCAGCAGCGCCTCTGGGAATTTGCCGGAGCCGCAGGCCACGTCGAGCAGGGTCAGATCACCGGCAGCCTCTGCTCGGAGCTGCGCCAGTAGCGCGGGCCAGTCGAGCGCCTCCGCGAGCAGCCGGTAGTCGAGCCTGGCCAGGGCGTAGAAGGCCTCCATCTCCCGTCGGCCCGCCTCGCTCCAGTGCGCGAGGCTGCGATCGGCGGTGTCAGGGGCAGATTGAGCAGGTGCCACGACACAGGTCTACGGCGCTCGACCGGCCAAGAGGTTAAATCTGGCGACGGCTCGCTCAACCGGGCGCCGATCTGGGCACCCGGCATGCGAGCAAGCGGCGGCTACTCGGTGAAGCGGCGCAGGTCGCGCACGAGCAACAGGTGCGAGAGCCTTGAGACCGTCACGGCGAGGTCGTCGAGCACGTCGACGGCCTCCTTGCGGCGCTCGGGATTGCGCGACTGCAGCGAGGGCCCCAGGAGCTGCTGAAGCAGGCCTGCCTCCCGGTCGGCGGAGGAGCGGAACGTCCGCAGGTGGCGGGCGCCGATCCCGTACTGGGCGAGCGCGGCGGCGGCCATCACGATCTCGCGCTCGGCGTCGTCGTAGACGGTGCCGTCCTTCGACGGCTTCCCGGCGATCAGTCCGTACTCGGCCAGGTCGCGCAGGAGGCGCTCGTCGGCTCGAGCCTCGGCGATCACGTCGTCCTGGCGGTGGAGCGTCCCTTTGGACAGCACCGACACGTTCGTCGTCGTGCGCGCGCCGGTTTCAGGGCGAGCTGCGCGAGCACTCGCACCGCCCTCGCCGCCGACACCAGCGGCGTCGGTCGAGCCTCGACCGGCCGCAAGCTCTTGCCGGATCACCCGGAGCGGCAGGAACTCGTCGCGCTGCATCCGCAGGATCGCGCGCAGACGGTCGATATCTGCCTGGGAGTAGAGCCGGTAGCCACCGGAGGTGCGCTGGGGCGTGATCAGCCGCTGGTCTTCCAGGTACCGGATCTTGGAGATCGAGATATCAGGGAACTCTTGGCGCAGCTGCTGGCAGACGGCACCGATCGTGGCCCCGCGGCTGCGGGCACCATCGGTGCTGGATGAGCGCTGGCCGGTTTGGTCGCCGGCGTCCGAAGAGGGACGCGTCATCAGCCGCTCAGGAACGTGAGTTTGTACTTGCCGATCTGCAGCTCATCGCCGTCGTCGAGACGGTGCGAGTCGATTCGGCGGCGGTTGACGTAGGTGCCGTTGAGCGAGCCGAGGTCCTCGAGCCAGTACACGCCACTGCGCTGCAGCACGCGAGCGTGGTCACGCGAGACCGTGACGTCGTCGAGGAAGAGGCCGGCGTCGGGGCGGCGGCCGATCGTCAGCCGCTCGTCGCTGATCGCGACGCTCTCCCCCACGCGTCCGCCGCCAGAGCGGATGACGATCGCGGCACCGGTCGACGCAACGACCGCGTCGAGATCGACCGGCACAAATTCGCCGGTCTCATCATCGACTCGGTACGCCGGATCGCGGTGGTGGTCGGGGTCGCCGACAAACGCACCGCACTTCTGGCAGTAGTTGGCGCCCTCTGCGTTAACGAACCCGCAGTCCGGGCAGTGGCGCGCCACCGCAGAGCTCCGCTCAGGCCGTTGGTGCCGTGTCGCCGTCGTCCGGGAGGTCGACGCGACCAGCCAGGATGTCGGTCAGGCGAGCGACGTCGTCGCCGGTGAGGATGTCGTCGCCGCGCTCATGCTTCTTGCGCAGGCGGTTGACAAGCTCAGCGCGAAGAATGTCGATCTTGCCGTGCAGAATGCGACGGCGGTATGAGATCTCGACTTCTTCGTCGGTCAGCTGGTGGATGAGGTCCTTCAGCTCCTGATCGGAGAGAGAACCGAGATCGGGGAACGTGTCCATTTGGGTACGGCAGGCTCCGGTCGGGAAGGGCCGATCATAGACACATCCTCGGCGTGACCGTGGCCACGCAAGGCATCATCCGGGCAGACCGTCCTCAGGACTCGGCCTCAACCTCAGCTTCAGCCCCGGTGGGCGGGCGTTTTCGGCTCCCTGACGCGTTTCGCCAAATTGTTGACGAGACGTCAAATGGGTGTCCACGGCGGGTCGTGCGAACGCTCCGCACGCCCGAACCGGATCCGCCTGAGTGCCTCTAGCGAGCGATTGGTGGCCGTACGAACGTCGCTCGGGCATAGAGCGCGCTCGCGATGTAGGCCATCACGACGCCGATGAAGAGCAGGATCTCGGCGAGTTCCTCCAGGCCGGCGACGGCAAAGAAGAGCGACGACATGATCGGCCAGACGCCGAGGCGTCCGAACCAGTTGATCGTGAGCGCGCCGCGGCGTTTGAGCGCGACACGGCCCAGCGCGAGCATCAGGACCTCGCGGATCACAAGCAGCCCAAGCAGCCAGTGGCTCAGCAGATCGAAGTGCCAGGCCACGCCGGCACCAGCCAGGATCATCACGCGGTCGATGACCGGATCCAGCAGCGCCCCCAGACGGCTGTACTGGCCCGTCAGGCGAGCGACGATCCCGTCGACGTAGTCGCCCCACGCCACGAGGCCGTAGAGGACCGCAGCGGCCGGCGAGTGGCCGTCGCCGCTACTCAGCGCAAAGACGAGAAAGAGCACCAGCCCGACGATCCGCAGGTAGCCCACGAAGTTCGGGAGCGTCCACGGGCGCAGCGGGCTCCCAGGCAGCGTCGACGGCGGCGGCGGAGCCGACCGGTCGAGGCCAAACAGGCGCCGGAGGCCTCCGCCTCCTTGCCCCTGGGGGCCTTCGGTCACGGCGCCTCGGCGAGATGGGCGCGCACGGCGGGCACGGGATCGGCCAGCGACAGCGCAGGCAGCTCGACGCTGCCACGGCGCAGCTGCGCCTCGGCTTCGCCACGCTCCAGCGTGCGCCGGCCCACCACGAGCCGCAGCGGGCAGCCGAGCAGCTCGGCGTCGGTCAGTTTCTCTCCTGCGCCGCCCGGGCGGTCGTCGAGCAACACCTCAAAACCAGCCTCCGTCAGCTCGAGCGCCAGCTTCTCGGCGGCCTCAGCCTCCGGCGTGCCCGGCTTGCCCAGCCCGGCGACGTGGACCTGCCACGGCGCGATCGCCTTCGGCCACGCGATGCCGCGCTCGTCGCCGAACTGCTCAGCGGTCGACGCGACGATGCGTGCCGGGCCGATCCCGTAACACCCCATGATGATCGGGCGGCGCGTGCCGTCCTCGTCGAGGAACGTCGCCCCGAGCGCCTCGGTGTACTTCGTCCCGAGCTT
The DNA here is from genome assembly GCA_032119795.1 of Solirubrobacteraceae bacterium. Classification (GTDB taxonomy): domain Bacteria; phylum Actinomycetota; class Thermoleophilia; order Solirubrobacterales; family Solirubrobacteraceae; genus JAGIBJ01. The sequence goes on along the minus strand of JAUMFO010000040.1, from coordinate 34,133 downwards.
GAAAATGTTGCCGATCTCGATCGCCGGGACGATCTCGACGGGCTTGCCCTCGAACGTGTCGCCGTCCTTGGCGGCGCGCACGTCGGCGCGCTCCGCCTCGAAATCACGCCCCACCTGCACGCCGCGCAGGTGCGCGTCGACCTGGTTGGCGCCGACGACATGCTCCACCTCGCCGATCGCCGCGTCGACGATCACCCGCGTCGACGGATCCACCATGCCGATCGGCCCGAGGTAGCCGACGGGGCCGATCGCCGCAGCGATCTCCTCCACGTTGGCCGGACGGTGCGCGCCGCCGAGCACCTTCGAGAGTTTCGTGTCCTGCACGGTGTCGTCGCCGCGGACAAGCACCAGGATCAGCTGATCTCCCGGACCGACCACCACGATCGCCTTCAGCGTCGCCGACGCGTCGAGGTCGAGCTGCTCGGCGACCTTCTTGATCGTCTTGGCGCCAGGCGTCGAGACGAGTTCGGGAGCACCGATCGGCTCCGCCAGCAGCGCCGGCGACGGCGTGGTCGCCGCCACCTCGACGTTGGCGGCGTAGCCCTCGCCGAGCACGATGTCGTCCTCACCAGCTGCGCAGGGAGCCATGTACTCGTGGGCGCCAGCGCCGCCCATCATCCCGACGTCGGACTCGACGCGGTACCACTGCAGCCCGCAGCGGTCATAGATCTTGGCGTAGGCCGCCGTCTGCACCTCGTAACTGGCGTCCAGACCAGCGTCGTCGCGGTCAAAGGAATACGCGTCCTTCATCACGAACTCGCGGGTCCGCAGCACGCCGGCGCGAGGGCGCGGCTCGTCGCGCTCCTTGACCTGCACCTGGTAGAGCGTGAACGGCAACTGGCGATACGACTTCACGATCTGCGCGACGTGGGTCGTCACCGCCTCCTCATGCGTCATCGCCAGGACCATCTCGCTGCCCTTACGGTCCTCAAGCGTGAAGAGTTCGTGGATCTGGTCTCGGCCCGTCTTCTTCCACAGCTCGCGAGGCTGCAGGACCGGCAGCGAGACCTCTTGGGCGCCCGCGGCGTCCATCTCCTCCCGGATCACCGTGACGACCTTCTGGTGGATCCGCCAACCCGCTGGCATCCACGACCAGAGGCCGGAACCGAGCTGGCGAACCAGCCCAGCACGGACCATCAACTGATGCGACAGCGCCTCGGCATCGGCCGGGGGCTGCCGCTCGGTCGGCAGGAGCAGCTGCGACAGGCGATGCACACCCCGAAATCTAGCCATCCGGCAGGCGCCGCGGCGCCACGCCGCCCGCAGAGGCGAGCCGCATAGACTCCAATCCGTCCGCCCCTCCACACCAGACCGAGGAGCCCCCACATGGCTTACGAAGTTCCCGCACTCCCCTACGCCTACGACGCGCTCGAGCCGCACATCGACGCGCAGACGATGACGATCCATCACGACAAGCACCACCAGGCGTACGTCGACAAGGCCAACGCCGCCCTCGCCGGCACCGAGTGGGCTGACAAGCCGATCGAGGAGGTTGTCGCCAACCTGTCGTCCCTCCCGGCAGACAAGCAGGGCCCCGTCCGCAACAACGGCGGCGGTCACTACAACCACTCCCTCTTCTGGGAGTCCCTTTCCCCGGACGGCGGCGAGCCGACCGGCGAGCTCGCCGACGCGATCACCGCCAAGTTCGGATCGATCGACGCGTTCAAGGAGCAGTTCGAGGCCGCTGGCGTCAACCAGTTCGGCTCCGGCTGGGCCTGGCTCGTCCTCGACGGTGGCGAGCTCGCCATCACGTCGACTGCCAACCAGGACTCCCCGCTGACCGACGGCAAGACCCCGCTGCTCGGCAACGACGTCTGGGAGCACGCCTACTACCTCAAGTACCAGAACGTGCGCCCCGCCTACCTGAAGGCGTTCTGGAACGTCGTCAACTGGGCCAAGGTCGCTGAGCGCTTCGCCGCCGCGAAGTAATCACGACCGCGTAGGCGCCCTCGGGCGCCGACCCGTTTGCTGTGTGGGGCCGCCGTCGTGCGGCCCCACGTCGTTCTGGGGCGCCTAGCGCGGCGGGATGAGCTTGAGCGCGCGGTACTCGCCGCGCAGGCGCTCCAGCGTGGCGTCGAAGCTCGGCCCCGGATCAGCGGTCCGCGCGTTCCAGTTCAGGCCGACGGTGCCCGACGTGCCGCGCAGCACGACGTCTCGACCGACGAGCGTGGCGTCTCCGCTGACCGTGGCCGACTCCACCGACGCCGGCAGCGGGAACCTCACCTTCGGCGGCGACTCACCGTCGCGGGCCTGCAGGCTCCACGAGAGGAACCCGCCCGTCGCCGTCGCGCGGAAGTTCAGTGACACCGGTCCTTCAGCGGTCGGCAGGTTGATCACGTTCGTGACCTTGTCTGGCTGCAGCCAGTTCGCGGGCATCGCGCCCAGCAGGACGAGCGTGCCGTCCTGGTCTCGGGCCAGGAGGTCATGCACGAACGTGACGTACTCAGCGGCGAACGCACCGTGCGGGCCGATGTTGCTGCGGGCGTCGCGCTTCCAGTAGGCCCGCAAGTTGGTCTCAAACGCGCCACCCGTCGGCGTGAGGTGCGCGAGCGTGGAGTAGAGCCCCTGCAGCGGACCGTTCTGATCGCCGGCCCGTAGCTGGGTCTGCCAGACGCGAAAGCCGGTGTACATGTGGAGGAACTGGCCGGCCGCGTAGGTCGCGATGCCCTCCTTCTGCTCGGCGACCGACGCCGCCATCGTGGCCGTCACGAGCGGATCGGTCGGTTGGAACGTCGGGTACGGCCAGGCCGCCCAGAGTTCGCCCCAGCTGTAGCCGCCGGGCTGGTCGAGCGCCGGCCGAATCCGCCCGTTCATCGCGGTCGAGCGAGCGAGCTCGACGACCCGGTTCTTGAGCTTGTCTCGCGTGGCGCGTGCCCGCGCCGCGAGCGGGCGGTTCCCAGCGGCGGTCGCCAGGCTCGCAGCGGCGTCGAGTCCGGCCACCGCCCAAAGCTGATCGCCGGTGAGTTCGCCAGCGATGAGTTCGTTATCTCGCGGGTCTGAGGGCGGCAACAAACCAAGTGGGTTGGCAGCGATCGTGGTCGTGGCCCACGTGACGGCCCGGTCGACGGCGGGCACCCAGCCGGTGGCGAAGGCTCGGTCTCCGGTGAGGCGCACATGCTGCCCGAGGGCCCACAAGGCCTGCCCGAAGCCGTCCTTCTGCCCGGGCCGCGAGGAGAACTCGCCGGTGGGAAGCTGCCAGCTCGGCAGGAAGCCGAGGTCTTCGGCGGCGACGCCATGGAGGCCCACCAGATCGAGCGCGTTGCTCATCATCGCGGCGTCGCGCAGCCAGTAGGCGTGGTACTGCATCTGGTTGACGGTCTGGACCCAAGCGCCATCCGGCAGCTGGTAGCGCGGGACGAGCATGGCGACGACGGAGGCATCGAAGGCTCGCTGCACCGACGGCTCAGGCAGCTCGACGGTCGCGCCCGTCTGGCGCTGAGCACGCCAGGCAACCGCCAGCTCAGAGCCGGTGACGTGCACGTCGGCGGCGGCGATCGCCGCGACCCGCGGATCGCGGGCTGGGAGCGGCTTGAACGGCACGACGACGTGGACGCGAGAGAAGCGCGTGGCGAGCTTGAGGCGAAGGGCGACCGCCACGGTCTTGGGCTTGGTCGCGCACGTCTTCGGGACGATGCCCGCGAGCCGCTCAGACGAACGCTTCGCGCGTCCGACTACGATCGCGACCACCGACGTTCCCCGGCGAATCTCCAGCCCACCGTCGATCGGCCGCACCGACCAGCAGACGCCCGGCACGAACGGCTCCCCGGGCTGCGAGTAGAGCCCGGTGCGCTCGGGAATCGCGGGGCGAGCAAACCGGTAGGCGCTTGGCGGCGCGCCCGGCTCCGTGGTGCCGCCCCAGCGCAGGGCCACCCCGGTCTCGCGACGCTGCCCCGGCTCGAGCGCGATGACCGCCGACGGGACGCCGGCGAGCGACGTCGCCCACCACGCCGCGGACGCGCCCTTGGCGTCGGTCGCCGTCGCCATCAGCGGGACTTTGGGATCGGGCAGGCCACGCCGCTGGTGGATCCCGACCCGACTGCCGGCGAGCCACGGCGTGACCTCGACCGACGGGGAGAACACGCCGCCCTCCGGCGTCACCCCGGCGCCAGCCTCGCTGCCAGGCACGCCGAGCTGGTCGGTCGGGTGCTTGAGGTAGCTGTAGCCGGGAACGCCGTTCCACGGAACGGGCGAGGCGTTACGGGCCGGCGCCGCCGCGCCGGCAACCGTGGAGGCTGGGGCGATCGGTGCCGCGCCAAGCAGCAGGGCCGCGATGAAGGTGAGGGCGACGGCCAGCCTACGGGCGAGCGGCACGGGTGCGTGTCGGGACAGGGAAGTCGCTCCAGGAGGGGTGTTGCGGGGGCACCGGCATCGGGGCCTGCAGTCTTCTCGGCGGTACCCGGCCGAGGCGATGGAGGTGCGCTGCCCGCGCCACCAGCCAAAGCTGCGGCCTCCGACCCTACCGTCCGAACCGGTCGAATGACGCGTACGACCAAGCGGACGAGCGCGTACGTGCCCGGGCACCGGCGGGCACGCGGACGCACCGCCGGGTACGCGGTCTGCCCGGGCACCATGCCCACTAGTGTCGATCGGACACGCCTGCCCACTCAGGGCGGGACCTGCTCTCCAACCCGTGAGGACCCATGGCGTTCAAGACCCTCTACACCGCCCGAGCCACCGTCACCGGCGGCCGTGACGGCCACGGCGCCACCGACGACGGCAACGTCGAAGTCGATCTCGTGAAGCCCGAAGGCCTCGGCGGCCCCGGCGGCGCGGGCACCAACCCAGAGCAACTCTTTGCCGTCGGCTATGCCGCCTGCTTCGAGGGCGCGATCACGGCGGCTGCGGGCGAGGACTACGACGTGTCCGGCGTGTCGATCGCGTCGGCCGTCGAGATCGGCAAGACCTCCGACGGGCTCGGCCTGCGCGTCACGCTCGACGTCACGCTGCCCGGCCTCGACACCGACGTGGCCGGCAAGCTCGTCGGCAAGGCCCACACCATCTGCCCCTACTCCAAGGCGACCCGCGGCAACATCGACGTGACGCTGATCGCCAACGGGAGCACGCTCGTCGGCTGACGGGCTGCTCGAACGACCTTCCCTGGGTGGGGAATGCGAGGCGCGCCGAGCTCTCAGGCGCGGCGCGCCTCGCTGGTTTTAGCCCAGCAGTCCGCTGCCGACCCAGTCGCGCGCGCTATGGCTGGCCGGCGGGATCGCGAAGGCGGCCGAGCCGATCGCCTGCGTGTACTCGTTGAGGGCGTCGATACGGGAGAGTTCGCGCTGCAGCGGAACGAACTGGCCGGCGATGCTGCGCTGGAACGCCAGGAACACCAGGCCAGCGTCGAGCCGGCCGGTCGCCGGGTCGACGCCGTCGGCGTAGGAATAGGGACGCCGGTGGATCCGAGCGCCCTGTGCGGCTGCGCGGTGCGCAATCGCCACGTGGGTGCGCTCGGGAACCGCGTACTCGCCGCCCGTCTGAAGACGTGCCAGATCGACCGGGTCCTCCTCGCGCTCCTGCCCGAGGGGTGCGCCCTCGGCCTTGGTGCGCCCGATCGTGTCTTCCTGCTTCTCAAGCGTCGCACGATCCCACGGCTCGAGCAGCATCCGGATCCGGCGAATGACGAGATACGTTCCGCCACCGCGCATCCATTCCGGGCTCTCGGCTCCAGCCCACAGGTAGCGCTGGAGCGCGTCCTCGGCGGAGTCCTCGAGGGTGGCGGTGCCGTCTTTGAAGCCCATCAGGTTGCGCGGCGTCCCCGCGCCGTTCGCCGGCAGGAAGCCACGCTGCAGCCATCGCAGCGTGGCGGCGCCAGTCGCGATCCGCGCGAGATTGTGGATCGCATGGACGGCCACCTGAGGGTCGTCGGCGCCGGCCGAGACGACCAGATCTCCCCCGCCCCATTGCGGCTGGAGCGCGTCGCCGCTGAAGGCCGGAAGCGCGAGGGACCGAACCGGCGGACGCGCCGCCTCGGGCACCAGTCCACGATCGGCGTCGAACACGCCGTCACCGAATCCGAAGGTGAGGGTCAGCCCGGCCGCCTCGAGCCCGGCCGCCTCGCCGGTATCGGCGGGGGCTCCGAGCTCAGTCGCGGGACCGGCGGACGACCCAAGCGCGTCGCCGGCGGTGAGCTGTCGGGCGGCCTGAGACCAGTCCTGCATGAGGCCCGCGAGCTCGCCACGACCAAACTCGCCTCGGAGTTCCGTCGCGAGCGTGAACGCGGCCAGGACCAGCTGGCGTTGTCGAGGCGAGACGATGCCCTGCTGCTGCGCCGGCCCGTCGAATGGGAGATCAGGCGCGGTCGGCCCGGGGCCGTCGTCGCCAGCCTGTGCGGCCGTTGCTCCTCCCGCCCCGACCGCGGCGCCCGCGAGCGCGGCGCCGCCGAGCTGCAGCGCGCGGCGACGGCTTAGCACCGCTACGAGCGGGTGAAGCGCCGGCCGGCTGTCGGCGAGACGGCCTCGTCGACCTTGGCCGACGACTGGGTGACGGCCAGACCCTCGAAGAGGTCTTCCCCGCCGCCGGAGGCCTTGTTCTTTTCGAGTTCGATCGCGGCCATGCGCTCGGGCGTCATCGCCTCGAGATCCTCGTTTTCGGCCAGCCACGCAGCGGCCTCGGCAGCTGCAGCGGCGTCGCGCACGATGGTCTTGTCCGAAGCGTAGTACCGGTCGATCTCCAAGAACAGCTCCTCGACGAGTCGATCCGTCGGTACCTTCTTGAGCGGCTCGCCCTTGGAGAAGATCATGCCGGCATCCTTGGCCCCGGTGATGCCGAAGTCGGCGTGGCGGGCCTCGCCGATGCCGTTGACGGCGCAGCCAAGAATCGACACCTCGATCGCGTCCGGGTAGGCCTGCAGCCGCTGCTCGACCTCGGTGACGACGGAGTCCATGTCGAACTGCAGGCGGCCGCACGTCGGGCAGGCGATGAGCACCGGCCCGCGCTCACGGAGCTTGAGCGCCTTGAGGATCTCCCAGGCGACCTTGACCTCTTCCTCGGCGTGGAACGTGGAGAGGGAGATGCGCACCGTGTCGCCGATCCCGTCGGCGAGCAGCGTGCCCAGTCCAACGGCGCTCTTCAGCGAGCCCGTCCACTTCGTGCCGGCCTCCGTCACGCCGAGGTGCAGCGGGTGATCGATCTTCTCGGAGAGCAGCCGGTTCGACGCGATCGTGTTCGGCACGCTCGTGGACTTCATCGAGACCTTGAAGTTGTCGAAGTCCAGGCGGTGCATCAGATCGACGAAGTCGGTCGCGGCCGTCACCAGGGCCTCCACCGGATTCGAGAACTCGAGCTCCATGAGGTGCTTGGGCAGCGAGCCGGAGTTCACGCCGATCCGCATCGGGACGTTCAGCTCCTTCGCCTTCGCGACCACCTCGGCGACCTTGTCGGGCCCGCCGATGTTGCCCGGGTTGATCCGGATGCAATGGGCACCAGCCTCCATTGCCTTGATGGCGAGGGTGTGGTTGAAGTGGATGTCGGCGATGATCGGCACCGGCGAGTGCGGCAGGATGTGATCGCGCAGCGCCTCGACGTCCTGCTCGCGTGGGACGGCGACGCGGACGATGTCTGCACCCGCCTCCGCCACGCGCTTGATCTGCGCGAGCGTCTGGGCGTGGTTCGCCGTCTCGGTCTTGGTCATCGTCTGCACCGCGACGGGGGCGCCGCCACCGACGGGAACGTTGCCGACGAGGATCTGACGGGTCGAAGCCATGCCCTCAGTCTACGGGGCCGATCGCGACGGCGATGAACACGTCGTTCACACCGGCGCGCCTGCTTTGGGCGCCGCTCGGAGCGGCCGCGACCTCAGCGGAAGAAGTGCTCCGCCGCCTCGAGGATCACGGGGTCGACGAGCCGGCAGCCGTCCGTCTCAGCAAGCGGGACGGAGCCGATGTGCTGGCCCTGCAGCGCCGTCATCCGGCCGGTGCGCCCCTCGATCACCAGCTCCGCGGCGTGGAGCCCGTAGCGCGTTGCGAGGATCCGGTCGGTCGCGACCGGCGTCCCGCCGCGCTGCACGTGCCCGAGCACCGTCACCCTGGTCTCAAAGCCAGTGAGCCGCTCGAGCTCCGGGCCGAGGAGCGCGCCGATCCCTCCGAGTCGGACGAAGCCGTTCTCGTCGAGTTGATCGGTCGCCAGGATCTGCAGGTGTTCTCCTGGCTCGAAGGCGAGCTTGGCTCCCTCGGCCACGACGATGATCGAGAACGTCTTTCCGCGCCAGTGGCGGGCCTTGATCATCTCCGCCACCTCGCCCACCGTCTGCTCGACCTCGGGCACCAGGATGCAGTCAGCGCCGCCTGCCAGGCCCGCGAGCGCTGCGATCCAGCCGGAGTTTCGCCCCATCACCTCGACCACCATGAGACGGTCGTGCGACTGGGCGGTGGTGCGGAGTCGGTCGATGGCATCGGTGGCGACTTGTACGGCGGTGTCGACCCCGAACGTGCGGTCGGTACCGATCACGTCGTTGTCGATCGTTTTGGGCACCCCGACGACCGGCAAGCCGTCGGCATCGAGCCGGCGGGCGATCCACTGCGTGTGCTCGCCACCGATCGCGATCACCGCGTCGAGTGGGTCGGCCTTCTGCGCGGCCCAGACGGCCTCGATGCCGCCAGGCACGTGGTAGGGGTCGTAGCCGGAGGACTGCAGGATCGTGCCACCGAGCTGGAGGATCCCGGCCAGCTTGGCGTGCAACAGCGGCATGCGGAGTTCTGGGTCGCCGAGGCCGCGGAATCCACGGAGCAGGCCGACGGGCTCGTGCCCTTCGTGCAGGAGTCGCCGTGCCGACGCCCGGATCACGGCGTTCAGGCCGGGGCAGTCGCCTCCGGAGGTCAGGATGCCGACGCGCATGCCAGCAGTTCTATCGACTGGCGAGCCGCGCCGCCGGACGGTTCACCGCTCGGCTACCTGCAGGGCACCGTTTGGCGTCAGTCGTCGTCGCGTACGTCGCCGCGTTGCATGGCGACCAGCTCGGTCGTGTCCATTGTTCCTTCGGCCCGGCGTCCGCCGAGATTCACGAACCACAGCACCACGCCGAGGGCGAGCAACAACCCAGCGCGGGTGAGCTGTTCGGGGTCGTCGACGACGCGGAACGTCAGCAGACCCGCGCTGGCCACCGCCCCGATGATCGGAACGATTGCGCCAGCCTCGAAGTGGTCCCGGTCGATCCGGTCGCCGCGCAGCACCAGGACGGCGACGTTGACGAACGTGAAGACGGTCAGCAGCAGGACCACCGTCGTGGAAGCAAGGTCGGCGACCGACCCGGTACTCGCCAGGGCCATCGCCAGCGCGGTCGTGAAGAGGATGGCGGTGTAGGGCGTGCGGCGCGTCGGGTGGACTTTGCTGAACACGCGCGGCACGATGGCCTGCACGCTCATCCCGTAGACGAGCCGCGACGCCATGATCATGTTGATCAGCGCGCCGTTGGCCAGCGCGAGGATGCCGATCACGGCGAAGAGCTGCGCGTCGACAGCCAGGGGCCCCGTGGTGGCGAGCGAGATCAGCGGCGTGCCGTTCTCCGTGTCCGTCAGGACGTCGGTCGGCAGGACGGCCGGGGCGAGTACGCCGATGATCAGGTAGATCGCGCCGGCGATCAGGATCCCGCCGAAGAGCGCCAGCGGGTAGTCGCGGACGGGGTCCTTGGCCTCCTCCGCCACGTTGACGGAGTCCTCGAAACCGATCAGGGCGTAGAACGCGAGGGCCGTCCCGGCGAGCGCCGCGCCGACGAGGCTGCCGCTGTGGCCGTCGAACGTGAACGCGTTGGACAGGTCGCCTTGGCCGTCGCTGAGTGCCGCGACTCCGATCACGATCACGAGGATCAGGCCGCCGAGCTCGATGAGCGTGAGCACCACGTTGACCTTTACCGACTCGCTGATCCCGCGGAAGTTCAGCGCCGCGACCAGGATCAGAAAGATCAGCGCGACCGGCACCACCGGGGTGTCCGTCCAGAGCTGCGGCAGGTACTTACCGGACACGCCGCGCGCCAGCGTCGCGGCCGACGCGATGCCCGAACACATCACGGCGAACGCCACCATGAACGTCAAGAAAGGACGGCGGAACGCCTTGTTTACGTAGAGCGCCGCTCCGGCCGCCTGCGGGTACTTGGTGACGAGCTCGGCGTACGACGCCGCGGTGAACAGCGCAAGCCCGAGGGCGAGCATCATCGGCAGCCACACCACCCCGCCGACCTCGGCCCCGACGTCGCCGACCAGCGTGTAGATCCCGCCGCCAACGACGTCGCCGATCACGAACAGCAGCAGCAGCTTGCGCGAGATCGCGCGCTTGAGTTCGGGCGGCCCAGCAGCGTGGGTCCCCGTGTCCGGGGATGGTTCGACCGACGCACTCATGGCGCCAGCGTAAAGCTCTGGCCAGCCGCCCCAGGGGTCTAGCCTGGGCGCGATGGCGTGGCGGGGCGCTCACGCCGGGGGTTCGGCATCTCGGGTCGGCCGAGCTTCGTGCTGCTGTTCGAGCCCCACGTGCGCACGGATCGCAACGAGGTCTCGCGCGATCTGCGCGAGGACGCGGTCCTGCGAGCGCTCGCCCTGCGAGATCTCGTCGATGTCGGCCTCGATGTCGGCGACGTCGCCGGCGATCCGCTCGACCTGCTTGGCGACCTTGTCGGCGAAGCCCTGCGCGAACTCCTTGTCGAACATCGGCAGGATGCCGGCCACGAGGATCGCTCCGAGCACCACGCCCATCGCTTGCAGCGGGATCGTGAGCAGGATCGTCTGCGTGGTGTGCGGCAGCCAGTCTCCGTAGCCGACCGTCGACACGGTGGTGTTCGCCCAGTAGATCGCCTCGAGGAGCGACGGCGCCACCTCCTGGCCGGACTCCAGGCGCGCGTATGCGAGCCCGCCGCCGAAGATCACCAGGCCCCAGAGCAAGAACGCGAACCGCACGACGGTGATGCGGAAGATGTGGCGGTGGATCACCGGCATGAGGTCGAGGATCCGCAGCAGCCACAGGACCTGGAACACCTCGACGTTCTCCCCGCCATAGACCAGCGTCACTGGTGAGGCGAGGACGAGGATCGTGATGTCGAGCGTGTTGCGCCGGGCCCACTCCCAGTTGTCGGGCGCGTACCGCAGCATGGCGATCATCTCGCACAGGAAGAAGCCCCAGATGACGAGGTAGAGAACCTCGGTCAACTGGTCGGCAAGGCCCGACGTCGCGTAGAACCCGATCAGCAGGTACGGGATGATCAGCAGCGAGACGATCGTTGCCGGCATCTCCCACTTTTGTGCCTTAGCCGCCTGCTCCGGCGACATGCCGGGCACGAAGTGCGTTCCGTGAACGTGGTACATCGACGCCAAACGTACCGGGCGTACCAGCGGCAACGCGCCTACGGAGCTGCCCGAAGGCCGCTAGTCCCTAGCGGACACCGAACCCGGTGCCGCTGGTGATGCGGCCGATGTCGTTGGTGAGCCCGACGAGGAACAGCATGATCACGAGCGCAAAGCCGATGATGCTGGCCTTCTCGAGCACATGGGTTGCGACGGGCTTTCCTCCACGCGCCTTCTCGACGAGCGCCCAGAAGATGTGGCCGCCGTCGAGCGGCAGGAACGGGAAGAGGTTGATGATCGCCAGCGACAGCGAGATCAGTGCGATGACCGACAGCGCCTGGACGGTGTCGACCTCGATCGACTGACGCGTCGTCTCGTAGCCGCCGACGACGCTGGAGACTTCCTTGCGCGCCTGCGTGTCGTAGACCACCTTGGCCATCGCCTCGACCGTGAGGCGGGTAACCATCCACATCGACTGCAGCGACTCGCTCGACGCCTGCACGACGCCTGCAGGTTCCAGCGGCCGGCCGAAGCCGATGCCCAGGCGGTACCGCTTAAGCGCAGGGTCGTACTGGGGTGTCACCTGCGTCGTGACGCGCTTGCCGTCGCGTTCGACGACGACGGTGAGCGGTTGCGGGTCGTCGCACTCGGCGACCTGCGGATCGCCAGCCTTGCCTTTGCCGATCGCCTCGGCGCCGCAGCCACCGGTCGAGATCAGGTCGCGAGCGTCCTTGACCTGCTGATCGCTCTGGGCATCGGTCAGGCCTGGCCCCGCGAGGTTGACCGTGCGAGTCACCGACGCGGCCGCGCCGTCGGAACTCGTTCCCACCGGCGCGCTCACGCTAATCAGCAGGTCGTCTTCCTTGAGAATGCCGTCGGCGGCGAAGTCTGGTTCGACGGAGCCCACGGTCGCCCCCGGAACGGCGCGACCTTCGACCATGTAGATCCCGGCAAGGATCACAAAGGCGATCACGAGGTTGACGAACGGCCCGGCGCTGATCACGAAGATGCGCTTCCAGACGGGTGACCCCGAGTAGGAGCGGGCCTTCACGTCCGGCGCGAGCTCCTCTTCGGGATTCATCCCGGTGATCTTCACGAAACCGCCGAGGGGAATCGCGGCGACTTGGTATTCCGTCTCGCCGCGTTTGATCTTCCAGAGCGGTGGCCCGAAGAAGAGTGAGAACTTCTCGACCCGCATGCCAACCCACTTGGCGGCGACGAAGTGGCCGAGTTCGTGGAGGAGGACGAGGAGCGCGAACCCGAGGAACGCGAGGAACCAGCTCACGCGGCAACCAGCCGGTCGACCACGGCACCGGCGGTCTCCCGAGCTTTGCGATCGATCTCCAGCAGCTGCGACGCGTGGTGCACGGAGCCATCGCCGTCGCGTTCCAAAGTCGTCTCGACGACTTCGGGGATCGCGCCGAACGGCACCTTGCCGTCGAGGAACGCGTAGACGGCGACTTCGTTGGCGGCGTTGAGCACGCACGGCGCCGCGCCACCTTGGTTCTGCGCGTCACGGGCCAGACGTAGGCATGGGAAACGGTCTTCGTCGGGGGCCTCGAACGTGAGCTGGCCAACCTCGGCGAGGTCGAGCTGCTTCGTCGGCAGCGGCGTGCTGGCCCCGCGGTGCAGCGCCCAGGAGATCGGCACGCGCATATCCGGGTGGCCGAGGTGGGCGAGCTGGGCGCCGTCGGCGAGCGTCACGAGCCCGTGGATGATCGACTGCGGATGCACGAGCACGTCGATGCGATCCATCTCGATCCCGAAGAGGTGGTGGGCTTCGATGATCTCGAGGCCCTTGTTCATCATGGTCGCGGAGTCGATGGTGATCTTCCCGCCCATCCGCCAGGTTGGATGAGCCAGTGCCTGCTCGACGGTAGCGGTCGCAATGTCTGCAGCACCCCACTTGCGGAACGGGCCGCCGGACGCCGTCACGACGAGCCGGTGCACCTCACCGGGCGTCGTAGCGCCGAGCAGCTGCTGCAGGGCGCTGTGCTCAGAGTCGACGGGCCAGAGGCGCGCGCCGGTCGCCTCAGCCAACCCGGTGACGAGCTCGCCGCCAACGACGAGCGATTCCTTGTTGGCCAGCGCGACGTCGATCCCTTCGCCGAGCGCGGCGAGGGTCGAGCCCAGGCCAGCTGCGCCGACGATCGCATTGAGCACGAGGTCGGCGCCGGAGCCGATGGCCAACTCCAGCACGCCAGCGGATCCAGTAAGAACTTCGCCCTTGAAGTGGTCTTTGGCGATCGCGGCCGACTCTGCGTCGGCGATGGCGATCCGGTTGACGCCGAGGCGCTCGGCTTGCGCGACGGCTTCCTTCCAGTCACGCCCGGCGGCAAGCCCGACGCACTGCATCGTCTCCGACCGCTCCAGGACGTCGGCGGCCTGCGTGCCGATCGATCCGGAGCAGCCGAGCACCACGACGCGCTCGGCTCCTTCGAGCGCGCTCACCGCAGCCAGAGCCAGGTGTAGTAGCCGGCGACCGTCGTAAAGAGCACGGCGTCGAGCCGATCCAAGGCACCGCCGTGGGCGCCGAAGAGCGTGCCGGTGTCCTTGATCTGGGCTTCACGCTTGAAGAACGACTCAAAGAGATCACCGATCGGTGACACCAAAGCGACGACCACGCCGAGCACCAGCGCGTCAGTTCCCGTCATCCAGTCTTGGTAGAGCCCGGCAACCCACACGGCGAAGATCGCCGCGACGATGCCGATGACGAGACCTTCGACGGTCTTGTTCGGTGAGATCGCTGGCGAGAGCTTGGTTCGTCCGACGGCTCTGCCGCCGAGGTAGGCGAACGTGTCGCCGACGAACGTGCCGGCCAGGACGTTGATCAGGACGTCGGCGCCGTGATCGAGGTCGCGCAGGAGGATGGCGTGCGCCACGCCGAGACCGATCCATGTGACGGCGAAGATCGTCATCGCCACCCCAACGGCCGTCGCCTTGACCTGCGCAAACGACAGCAGGAACACGATCAAGAAGGTGATGACGACCACGAGCGCGAGGTGTTGTCGCCCGCCGGTGTGGGCCGCGATGCAGAGCGCGATGATCCCGAGGAACCCGCCCATCCGCACCGGGTGGACGGGCTCGTACATCCGGAAGAACTCGTGGGCGCAGACGATGGCCAGACCGGCAGCGCCGGCCGTGAACCACCAGCCGCCTGCCACGACGAGCAGCAGCGCAAGGATCAGCGCCGGGATCGCAACGAGGACGCGAGCTCCGAGATCCGAGTTCTTGCTCGGCTTCTTCTCACGGGGCGTGAACCCCGGAGGGCGGCGCTGCCCGCCCGAACGCGCGGAGCTTCGGGGCGTGCCACTCATGCGACTCGCCCGCCGAAGCGGCGTTCACGGTTGGCATAGGCGTCGAGGCACTCCTCGAACGCCTCCCGAGTGAAGTCCGGCCACAGCTCGTCACGGAACACGAACTCAGAGTACGCGCACTGCCACAGCAGGTAGTTGCTGATCCGTTGCTCGCCGCTCGTGCGAATCAAGAGATCCGGGTCTTCGAGATCGGGCTCGTGCAGGAGCTGACGGAAGACCTCTTCCCCGCCGCCGGTGTACTTCTCCGCCGCTTCCAAGATCTCCTGGCGAGCGCCGTAGTTGAACGCGACGAACAGGTCGAGGTTCTCGCAGTGCAGCGTGTCGGCCTCCGCCTGATCCATTCGAGCGAGCAGGTCCTCGGGCACGCCGAGGCGCGAACCAACGAAGCGCAGCCGCACACCTCCGTCGATGAGGTCCGGGACCTCTTCGACCGTGCGCTGCGCGAACAGCTGCATGAGGCCGTCGACCTCATCTTTGGGCCGACGCCAGTTCTCCGTGGAGAACGAGTAGACCGTCAGCTGGCGGATTCCGAGCCGTACCGCGTCACGCAGACGGTCGCGCACGACATCGGCACCCGCCTCATGGCCGGCGATCGGCGGAAGGCCGCGTTGCTGCGCCCACCGCCCATTGCCGTCCGTGATGATCGCGACGTTGCGCGGTGGCTCCCCGCCCGTCGACACCAAGGGGACCTAGACCTCGAGGATCTCTTCCTCTTTGGCCTTCAGGCGGCCATCGAGGTCGGCGATCGCCGCATCGGTGATCTTCTGCAGTTCGCCTTCGCCGCGGTGCTCATCATCGGCACCGACGTCGCCGTCGTCCTTGAGCTTCTTGAGGTCTTGGAGGACGTCGCGTCGAACGTTGCGGACGGCGATCTTGCCTTCCTCACCGATCTTCTTGGCGACCTTCACGAGCTCCTTGCGGCGCTCCTCGTTGAGCTCCGGGATGTTGATGCGGATGAGCTTGCCGTCGTTGTTCGGCGTCAGGCCGAGGCCCGACTCCACGATGGCCTTCTCGACCAGCTTCATCGAGCCGGCGTCGAACGGCTGCACGGTGAGCAGGCGCGCCTCAGGCGTGCCGAGCGTCGCCAGCTGCTTGAGCGGCGTCGGCGCCCCGTAGTAGTCCACGACGACCCGATCCAGGAGCGAGGTCGAGGCGCGGCCCGTACGGACCGATCCAAACTCGTTCGTGGTCGATTCGACCGTCTTGGCCATGCGCTCGCGGGCATCCGCGAGCAGGGTGTCGATGAGTTCGCTCATTCAGTGATCACCAGGGTTCCGAGGTCTTTGCCCGACACTATCCGTTCGATGTTCGCCTCGTCGTCGAGGTTGAACACGCGGATGGGCAGGCGGTTCTCCATGCAGAGCGTGAGCGCCGTGGCATCCATGACTTTCAGCCCGCGGGAGACGGCGTCCATGTGCGTAATACGCCGGATGAGCTTGGCATCCGGGTTCGTGCGCGGGTCCGCGTCAAACACGCCGTCGACGCCGTTCTTGGCCATCAAGATGGCCTCTGCATGGATCTCTGCAGCGCGCAGGGCGGCCGCGGTATCCGTGGTGAAGAACGGGTTGCCGGTGCCGGCGGCGAAGATCACGACGCGCCCCTTCTCGAGGTGGCGCATCGCCCGGCGGCGAATGTAGGGCTCAGCGACCTCACTGATCGTGAGGGCCGACTGCACCCGTGTCGGCACGCCGAGCTTCTCCAGCGCGTCCTGGAACGCAAGCGCGTTGAGGACGGTCGCGATCATGCCCATGTAGTCGGCGGTCGCGCGATCCATGCCACTCGCCGCGCCGGCCATACCGCGGAAGATGTTGCCGGCGCCGACGACGAGCGCCAGCTCCAGACCCTGTCGGTGAACGCCAGCAATCGCGGTGGCGATGCTGTTCACGCGGTCAGGGTCGGTGCCGTGCTCGAGGTCGCCGAGCAGCGCCTCGCCGGAGACCTTCAGCAGGACCCGCCGGTAGGCGAGTCCGCTGGGAGCCGGTTCCTCCGGCGAGGAAGCGTCGCTCACGCGACTACGCGCCGATCTGGAAGCGAGCGAACTTCTTGATCACGATGTTCTCGCCCGTACGGGTCGAGGCATCGGCGCGAAGCTGCTCAATGGTCTTGTTGTCGTGCTTGTCGACGTTGATGTGCTTCTGGTCGAGGAGAACGATCTCCTCTTTCCACTTGCGCAGCTTGCCGTCGGCGATCTTCTCGCGGATCTCGAGCGGCTTGTTGTCTTCGATCTGCGCGACGTAGATCTTCTTCTCGGCCTCGAGGACGTCCTCGGGGATCTCGGCTTCGTTCACGTACAGCGTCGACGGCGAGCCCGCGATGTGGAGCGCGAGATCGGCGACGAAATCCTTGAAGATGTCGTTGCCGGCCACGAAGTCCGTGTTGCACTCGACCTGCACCAGCACGCCAACCTTGCCGGTGGCGTGGATGTACTGGCCGATCAGGCCTTCGGTCGTCTCGCGCTGGGCGAGCTTCTGGGCCTTCTTGCCCATGGTGATGCGCAGGGCCTCGAAGGCCTTGTCGGCGTCGCCACCGGACTCCTGGAGGGCAGCCTTGCACTCCATGAGTCCGGCGCCCGTCTTCAGACGGAGCGCCTTGACTTCCGCGGCAGTGACAGTGGTGCTCACTACTTCGTCTCCTCAGCGGCCTCAGCGGCCGGGGTCTCGGTGGCCGGGGCATCCGCAGCGGGAGCCTCGTCGGCCTTCTTGGCTGCCGGCTTCTTGGCGGCAGCGGGCTTCTTGGCAGCAGCGGGCTTCTTGGCAGCAGGCTTCGCGTCGGTGGCCGGAGCAGCGGCCTCAGCGGCAGCCGGGGCCGGGGCCTCGGCAGCCGCCGGGGCGGCAGCGGCCGGAGCCGGCGTACCAGCGGCAGCCGCAGCGGCGAGCTGAGCGCTCGGGCGCTTCGACGTCGGCGACGGCGGGACGACGCCCGGCTTGGCCGGCGCAGCGCCAGCAGCAGCGGCGCTCGGGCGAGCGCTCGGGCGGCGTGCCGGAGTCGAGCCCGGAGCCGGGGCACCGGTGGCCGGCGTGGTGGCGCCAGCAGCCGGAGCAGCAGTGCCGGCCTCAGCCTGCGCCGCAGCCTGAGCAGCGGCAGCTGCAGCAGCGGCCTCTTCCTCAGCCTGCTTGCGGGCAGCAGCCTCAGCCTCACGGCGGGCGCGCTCGGCAGCCTCGCGGGCCGCGCGCTCCTCAGCCTCACGCTTCATGCGGAGGTCCTCCTGCTCACGGAAGTGCGCAGCACCCTCGGCGATGACATCGCCCATGGCCTTGATGATCAGGTCGCACGACTGCAGCGAGTCGTCGTTGCCCGGGATCACGATGTCGATGCCATCGGGATCGCAGTTGGTGTCGACGAGACCGATGATCGGAATGCGAAGGCGCTGGGCCTCCTGCACGGCGATCGCCTCAGCCTTGAGGTCGACGATGAAGATGGCGTCCGGGAGGCGCGTCAGTGAGCTGGCACCACCGAGGTTGCTGCGCAGCTTGGCCAGGTCGGCCTGGGCGGCGAGGCGCTCACGGGTCGGCAGGAGCTGGAGCTGGCCTTCCTTCTCGTAGCGCTCGAGGTCATGCAGGCGCTTGATGCGGCCGGCGATCGTGCCGAAGTTGGTCAGGAGGCCACCGAGCCAGCGGTTCTGCACGTACGGCATACCGGCGTTCTTGGCGTGGAGCTCGATGGAGTCCTTGGCCTGCTTCTTGGTGCCGACGAACATGATCTTGCCGCCGCGGTGCGCGAGCGCCGAAGCGAACTCCTGCGCGTCCAGCAGCGCCTTCTCGGTCTTGAGAAGGTCGATGATGTAGATGCCGTCGATCTCGCCGTGGATGAAACGGCGCATCTTCGGGTTCCAACGGCGGGTCTGGTGTCCGAAGTGGACGCCAGCCAAAAGCAGGCTCTTGAGGTCGACTGCGCTCATGCGGTCTTGGTCCTTTCGCGTCGCTGAAAGCGTGCGGACGCGTGCAAGTGAATAGATGCCGGGGACGGCCAAGGCGCGCACTGGTGCTCCCAGCAGGACCGCGCTCTGTCCGTTGGTTCCCCGGGTAGGGAAACGAACGTGGAGAAGTCTAGACGAGTGAGACTGGCTGCGCCGTGCGGCCAGCCCGCGGGACGTTAGACCGTGGCGTCTTTGGCGCGGGCCGCAGCGAGTGCACGCTGCAGATCTCCCGGAGGCTGCGACGTGAAGACCATCTCTTCACCCGTCACCGGGTGCGCAAGCGTGAGCTGGCTGGCATGCAGCCACTGGCGCTCCAAGCCGTACGCCTGGCCCTCGCCGTAGGTCGGGTCGCCAACGACCGGGTGGCCGATCGCCTCGAGGTGCACGCGAATCTGGTGCGTGCGGCCGGTGTCGAGCACGACCGAAAGGAACGTCGTGTCTGCGAGGTGCTCGAGCACCGTGAAGTGCGTCGTGGCCTCGCGCGGCGTCTCACCGTCGATCGCCATGCGCGTGCGGTCCTTGGAATCGCGGCCGATCGGAGCGTCGATCGTACCCGTCCGCGCCGGCGGCGTGCCCTGCACGAGCGCGCGGTACTCCCGCTTGACGCGCCGCTCGGAAAGCGCCGCTTGCAGCGTGCGCAGTGCCGAGTCGGAGCGAGCAAGCACCAGGAGTCCGCTGGTGTCGCGATCGAGGCGGTGCACCACACCGGGGCGCTCCGCCGGGCCGCCCGCCGCGCGACCACCCAGCGACTCCACCACCGTCACGCCGTGGTGCCCGGGCGCCGGGTGCACCACCATCCCTGCGGGCTTGTCGACGATGATCATCGCGTCGTCCTGGAACACGATCGGCACGGTCGACTCGGCATCGATCGCGATGATCGGCTTGATCTCCGGGAGGATCACGGCGACGCGCTGGCCCGCCTGGACGGAGCGTGACTTGATGACGCGCTCGCCGTTGATCGTCACCCGCCCATCGGCGATCGCCTTCTGGGCCTGCGAGCGGGACTCGAGCAGGTCGGCGATGAATCGGTCCAGACGGACGCCATCGTCGCCGGACTCGGCGGTGCGTTCGACGCGTTCGCCCTTCATGCGGGGTCGCTGCTTTCGTGTTCTTGGGGCTCGTGCGCGCCGGACAGGACCAGGCCGATCGCCATCGTGATCGCGCCAAACGTGATCGCGATGTCTGCGACGTTGCAGGGAGGCAGCAGCGGCAGGTCGAGAAAGTCGGTGACGCCGCCTTGGAGAATGCGGTCGATCAGGTTGCCCACGGCGCCACCAATGATCAGCGCCGCGGCGACGGTCCCGGCCCGACCGGGAAGGGTGCGAATCAGCAGCACGACGACGATGAGCAGCGCGACAGAGCTGACGAGCCCGACCACCCACGGCGACGCGCCGCTGAGGAAGCCAAACGACACGCCCGAATTGGTCGTGTGGACGAGATCGACGCCGGGAATGATCTCCCGCGCCGAGCCTTCGGGCACGTCGCGCCTGACGATGACCTTGACCAGCTGGTCGAGGGCGATCACTCCAGCCGCGCCGAGCGTGACGGCGGCGGCGCGGTTCACGTAAGCAACCAGCTAACCGCGTACAGCAGCAGCAGGACGATCAGCGGACTGAAATCGATGCCTCCCAGAGGGGGCAGGGCGTTCCGGATCGGACGCAGAATCGGCTCCCAGATGCGTGCGAGTGCGTCGTGAATGGAGACGACCGGCGCCGGGACGTCGCGCATGAAGTTGCGGGCAAGGTCGAGCAGGACGTAGACCAGCAGCAAGAGCTGGGCGAGGAGGACGATCGTGGCGAGGAAGGTCATCAGCGAATGATCGAGGCGTCGACCGCGTTGGAGATGGTTTCACGCAGGCCACCGGCCTCCATGGCGCGGATCGCCCGCGCGGTCGTTCCACCGGGCGACGTCACCTGGCGGCGGACCCCCAGCGTATCGCCGCCGCGGGCGGCAACGAGCCGCGCCGAGCCGGGAATACTGCCGGCGACGACCTCGAGCGCGATCTCCTGCGGCATGCCCTGGCGCACCAGCGCGTCGACGTAGGCCTCGGTGATCAGCGCGATGTAGGCGGGCATCCCACCGGAGGTGCCCTGCGCGAGTGGCAGCATCGACTCCGGGAGGCGGACGACCCGGCCGACCTTGGCCATGATCTCCTCGACCGCCGCAGCAAGCACCGTCTCTTCGCCGGCGGCCGGCTCACAGAGGATCGTCAGCCCTTCACCGATCTCCATCGCGATGTTCGGCATGATTCGGGCGACCGTGGCGTGGTCGTAGGCGGCGCGCAGCGCCTCCAGCGGCGTCGCGCCAAGGGCAGACAGAATCTGGCGGCCAGCCGAGTCAAACGACTCCGCGACGGCCTCGAGCTGCGCCGGTTTGTGGCACAGGACCGTGATCTCCGCGACCTCGGAGACGGCCTGGGCGGAGGAGTACGCCTGGCCGCCCGTTAGCGACGCGAGCGCTTGCGCCCGCTCCAAGACGGGGTCGAAGACCGCGACGGGCTCGCCGAGGCCGAGCGCAAGTGCGCGGGCCAGGTTGCCGGCACCGAGAAGACCGATCTGCATGTGCCCAGCCTACGCACGCCAGCCGCCGAGCGACGGGCGCGCACTCGCGGCGCGGCTCAGGACTGGTTGAAGAAGCCCTTTTCGAGCAGCTGCTGGCGCTGCTCGGCGGAGAGCTCGACGTTGTGCGGCGTGAGCATGAAGACCTTGTCGGCGATGCGCTGCATCCCGCCGTCGAGGGCATACGTCAAGCCCGACGCGAAGTCGATCAGGCGGCGCGAGAGATCCGTCTCGACGCCTTGCAGATTCAAGATGACGGGCGTGCCGTCCTTGTAACGATCGGCCATCTGCTGGGCGTCGTTGAAGCTCTTGGGCAGCACGAGATGCACGCGCACGTCGCCGAATCCACCGGGATCGGCAACCTGGCGCAGCGCAGACGGTGCCGCGCCACCGGCGTCGTCGTCGGCGAAGATCTCTTCGTACTCGTCGGCACGCCGGCGAGCCGACGAGGGAGCGGTCGCCGCGGCACGGCGCGGACGCTCGTAGGCCTCCTCGGCGGGGGCGGCATCGGCGTAGGCGTCGTAGCGGTCGACCTGCTCCTCGGCCAGACCGAAGTACACAAGGGTCTGCTGAAAGCGGTCTCGGAAGGCCATCGACTTCGACATTACCGGCCCGGCCGGGATTGTCCTTCCCCCATACGCGTGCTGCATGCGACGTTGCGCGCGGCCGGCACGATCCCTCGGCCGGCGTCTAGCCCTGCGCTCGAGCCAACGCCTGCCACGCGGCCTCGCTCGTCAGCAGCCCGCCGATGCGCACGACCGTCGCGCCCTCCGCTGCCGCTGCGAGCGCGTCTTGGCTCGTGCCCATGGAGAGCTGTTCCAAGCCGTGGCTGGCCGCGAGTTCGCGCAGCGCAGCGAACCACCGGCGACTGTCGTCTGGATGCTCGGCCAGCGGCGGCATCGTCATCAGGCCACGGATGGGCAGCTCTGCGGCCGCGTCGAGCAGCGCCGCCAGGTCCCGCGTCTCCACCCCGCCCTTGGCGACCTCGCTGGCGATGTTCACCTGGATCAGCAGCTCAGGCATCGCCGTACCGCCCTGCGCCGCGGCCGCCAGCTTGCGAGCGGCGGAGGCACTGGCGAGGGTGTGGATGCGGTCGACCTGCGCGGCGATGCCCACCGCCTTGCGGCTCTGGAGCTCGCCGATGTAGTCCCACTGCACCGCGACGCCGTTCGGGACCGCTGCCCGCTTGGGCGCGAGTGCATCGGCGCGGTTCTCGCCGAGGAGGGTCGCGCCGGCCGACACCAGCGCCGGGATCGCCACCGGATCGAAGTACTTCGAGGCCACGAGGACCTCTGGGCCGCCAGCGCGGCCGGCCGCCTTGGCCGCTGCAGCGAGCATCTCGCGCAGCTCGGCAAGGCGAGCGGCGACGAGCTCTTCGTCGATCGACGTGAGGAGCTGGCGCGCCGGCGGGGTCGGCGCGGTCATGTCGCCCGCCAGACGATCCCGGCCTGTCGGCCAGTCGTTCCGCCGCTCGCCCGGTGGCTGAAGTAGCGCGGGTCGCAGATCGTGCAGCGGTCCGCGAGCACGACCTCCCCCACGCCGGCGGCGTTCAGCGCCGCGTGCGTCATCTGGGGAAGGTCGATCGTGCGGGCGCTCGCGCGACCCCGGGGCCACCCGGTAAAGGCGGCGTGAACCTCATCTCCCACCTCGTAGCAACACGGCCCAGCACACGGGCCCACGAGGGCCACCACACTCGCGAGATCCTCGGCGGCGCCGGGCAGCAACAGCAGGTCGTCGGCCGCCGCCGCCACGACGCCTCCCGCTAGCCCGCGCCAGCCAGCATGGACGGCGCCGACCCCCCATGGCGCGAGGAGCAGCACGGGGACACAGTCGGCGGTCAGCACGCCAAGCGCCACGTCGGTGCGATTGGTGACGTGGCCGTCGACGCCCACCACATCCGGGTCGGGAAACCCCTCCAAGTGGACGGCGACGGCGGTCTCGTGAACCTGCTTGCCGAGGATGAGTCGTCGCGGGCGATCGACGGAGGCGCGGGCTTGGACCCGCTCATGATTGGCGGCGACCGACTCCGCCGAGTCGTCGGTCCAGGGCCCGAGGTTGAGCGAGTCGTAGGGTGCGGCGCTGACGCCGCCGGCGCGCGCGGTGAAGCAGACGTGGGCGCCGTGGGCGGAGGCCACGAGCGCGTCGCCATCGTCGATGAGCTGGGTGGTCAGGGTCACAAGGGTTGGTTCTAGCAGGCGGCCGTCATGGCGACGCGGAGTTGAGCGTCACGCTCACCGGGCCCGACGAGCCCGTCGAGCACCGCATCACGCGCTGCAGCGAGGCCGTCTCCGATCGCGGGCCCGGGCGCCACGCCGGCGGCGAGGAGATCCTCACCGGTGATGACGGGGCGTACGCCGCGCAGTTCGCCAAGCCAGCGCTGCGCTGCCGGGCCATCTGGAGCCGCTGCGACGGCCGCGAGCGGCAGGCCCTCAAAGCGCCGGCGCAGCGTCGACCCGGCTGCGGCGTCGGACTGCGGCCCGGGGCGCCTCCCTGCGCCAGGGCCGCGTAGCAGCAGTGCCGCCTCGATCACGCTCGTCTCCTCGCGGCGATCAAGCATTCGGGCCAGCAGCGGGTCAGCAGACGCCAGCGCAGCGAGCACGAGATCGCGGTGCGGTGCGTGGCCTGCGCCGAGGCGTTCGGCTTGTTCGAGGCGCAGCGCGTCGAGTTCGAAGGCGGGCGGCAGGCCCAGGCGGTTCGCAGCAGCCAGTGCTCCGTACGGGTCGGGCTCTCCGAGCGCCAGCCGTAGCTCCGACGCGAGCCGCTCGACCGAGACCGTCTCCAGGACACCCGCGTTGATTGCTGCGCGCGCCAGCAGCTCGGTCGTCGGCTCCCAGTCCGCCCCCAGGCGCACCTCGTAGCGAACCAGCCGCCACAGGCGCGTCGGATCGTCGACGAATGAGCCGGGGTGTAGCACCCGCAAACGCATCTCGTCGAGGTCGTCGAGCGCCGGGCCGGCCACGCGCACCTGGCCGGTGCGCAGGTCGATCGCGATGGCGTTGAGAGTCACATCACGGCGGTGCAGGTCGATGTCGATCGGTGCGGGCTCCACCTCGGGGAGTGCGCCGGGCTGCGGATAGGTCTCGGCGCGCGACCGCGCCAGATCGATCGTGTCGCCCGTGGGCAGCGTCACCATGGCGGTGCCGAACCGCTCGTGCACCAGTGCCTCGCCCCCGAGCGCCGCCGCCAGCGCAGTGACGTCGTCCTCCACGACCACGTCGAGCTCCCGTGGCGTCACGCCGATCAGCAGGTCCCGAACGGCGCCGCCCACGAGGTGGGCCGGAGCGTCGGTCTCGGCAACCGCGGCGAGCAGCGCAGGCCCGCCGGGAAGCGTCCGGGCGGCGTGCAGGAGGGCCTGCGCGTCGGCCGGGTCGAGCTGCAGCGTGCGAAACGTCACCGCACCATCTTCGCGGACAACGCCGGTTGACTGCACCCGCGCCCGACCGGGCACCTACAGCCGGGCGCTGCCGTAGCATCGACCGCCGATGCCGACGCCCGACGACGCGCCGTCCGGCGAGCCGCGCGCTCGTCGCCTACCGCCCCGCTGGCCCGCTGCCATCGTGGGGCTGCTGCTGGCCGCCACGGCCGCCGGGGTGCTGGTGATCAGCCGCTCAGGCGACGACGTCGACACCAACGCCGCGTTCACCGGCACCGACGTCACCGAGAGCGAGGGCGTGCAGGAGATCCCCAAGGGCCACCCCGCCGACGACGGCTTCCGCTGGCCGATCTTCGGCGGCAACCCCCAGCGCACGCAAGCGTTGAAGGTGACGAGGCAGATTCGCCCGCCCTTCAAGACGGTCTGGGTACGCCGAGGCAGCGTGCTGCTCGAGTTCACACCGGTGAGCTGCGGCCGCTCGCTCTACCTGCTGCGCAACGACGCCGTCCTCATCAAGCTTTCTCGTCGGACGGGCGTCGGCATCTGGAAGCGCAAGCTCGGCGCGCTCGCGGCGTCGTCGCCCGCCTGCAGCGACAGCCGCATCTACGTGTCGGTCCTGCAGCGCGGCAAGGGGATCAAGGCCGGCAAGGTCGTTGCCGTGGACGCCGAGTACGGCCGGACGGTCTGGACGCACAATCTGCGCGACCGAACGGAGTCCTCTCCGCTGCTCTTCCGCGACCGCGTCTACTTCGGGACCGAGGGCGGCAACGTCTACTCACTGCGGGCCAAGGATGGCGCCCAACGCTGGCGCACCTCTACTGAGGGCAAGGTCAAGGGCGCGGTGGCGATGAGCGGGGGCAAGCTGTTCCTCGGCGACTACAGCGGCCGGATCTATGCCTTGCGGCGCACCGATGGCAAGATCCTGTGGGTCAAGCGACCGAAGGCCGGCGGACTCAGCCTGCGCGCCGGCTCCTTCTATTCCACACCCGCGGTCGCGTTCGGTCGGCTGTATATCGGCAGCACCGACGGCGGCGTGTATTCGCTCTCGACGAGCGACGGCAAGACGGCGTGGCGGTTCAAGACCGGCAACTACGTCTACGGATCGCCTGCGGTCGGCTCCCCTGGCGGCAAGCCCACGGTGTTCGTCGGCTCCTACGACGGCAAGGTCTATGCGCTCGATGCCCGCACCGGGAAGCTGCGTTGGTCGCGTGGCCTCGGCGGCAGGATCTCGGGATCGGCGACGCTCGTCGGTGACACCCTGTGGATCGCGAGTCTCGGGAAGAAGCGCACGTACGCCCTGCGGGCCTCCGATGGCCTGGAGCGCTATCGCACGCAGCGCGGCTCGTTCACTGCCGTGATCTCCGACGGCCGCCGGATCTACCTCAACGGCTCCACGACCCTCTACGCGCTCGACGGCACCGGCGTGCGCTTTGAGCGCGGCGAGTCGCCGGTGCCCAGCTCGACCGATCCGATCGAGTCCAAGAAGCCCGACTGGCTGCGCCACCAGGAGGCACGAGTCGCTCGTGGCGAGATCGCGGCGACCACACCGTCCGAGGCTCCGTCGACCACGCCCGGGGGCACCGCCGCAGCCCCGACGACACCGGCTCGCCCGCGCGGCTACGGGACGATCTTCGAGGACAGCCGCTCCGCGGTGCGTTAGACGACGCGCGCCGGCACGCCGGCGGCGACGAGCGCCTCTTTGGCCTCGTGCACGGTGTGCTGGCCGAAGTGGAAGATCGAGGCGGCCAGCACGGCGTCGGCGCCGGCCTGGAGGCCTTCAACGAGGTGCTCGAGGTTCCCCACGCCGCCCGAGGCGATGATCGGCACAGCGACGGCCGCGCTGGCGACCCGCACGAGTTCGAGGTCGTAGCCGTCCTTCGTGCCGTCGCGATCCATGCTGGTGAGCAGGATCTCTCCGGCGCCGCGGTCGACGGCGTCGCGGATCCACTCGATGGCGTCAAGCCCGGTTGGCGTGCGCCCACCGGCAACGTAGACCTCCCAGCCGGAGTCATCGTCACGTCGGCGAGCGTCGACGGCAAGGACCACGCACTGCGCGCCGAACACGGCGGCGAGTCGGTTCACGAGCTCTGGGTCCTTCACCGCGGCGCTGTTGACGGCGACTTTGTCTGCGCCGGCGTCGAGGACGGCTTGCGCGTCCTCGACGGAGCGGATGCCCCCGCCGATCGTGAACGGGATGAAGAGTTCGTCGGCGGCGCGGCGTGCAAGGTCGACGACCGTCTCCCGAGCGTCAGACGTCGCCGTGATGTCGAGGAAGACGACCTCGTCGGCGCCCTCGGCGTCGTAGCGAGCCGCGAGCTCGACCGGGTCGCCGGCGTCGCGCAGGCCGACGAAGTTCACGCCTTTGACGACGCGCCCCTCGGTGACGTCGAGGCAGGGGATGACGCGCTTGAGGTGCACGGAGGAGAGGCTAGGCGCCGGCGACGACAGCCAGCGCGCTGGGGACGTCGACATCGCCCTCGTAGAGCGCTTTGCCGACGATCACGCCATCGATTCGCGGGTGGCGGAGATCAACGAGCGCCTGAACGTCGGCGAGCGAGCCGATGCCACCAGAGGCGATCACGTCGATGCAGTCCAGCGCCAGCAGCTCCTGCATGCCGGTGAGGTCGGTGCCCTCGCCCATGCCGTCGCGGTTGACGTCGGTAAAGACGATCCGCTGCACGCCACGCTCGGCCAGCGACGTGGCGACGGAGACGACGGTCTGGTCGGTGGTGTGGACCCAGCCGCGAGTCGTGACGAGCCCGTCCTTGGCGTCGAGCGAGACGACGATGCGGTCTCCGCCGTGGGCCGCGATGAGTTCGTCGACGAGTTCTGGCTGCTCAAGCGCCGCCGTCCCGAGGATTGCGCGCTGCACGCCGCCGTCGAAGGCTGCGGCGACGGCCTGCGCCGAACGCAGCCCGCCGCCGGTCTGGACCGGCACGCCGAGGGCCGCGATACGCCGCAGGTGCTCGGCGTTGGCCTGGGCGCCGTCCTTTGCTCCGTCGAGGTCGACGACGTGCAGCCACTGGGCGCCGCCGTCGACCCACCGCTTGGCGGCGTCGAGCGGGTCGGCGTCGTAGGCCGTCTCGGCGTCGAAGTCACCTTTGCGCAGGCGCACGGCGCGGCCGCCGCGGATGTCGATAGCTGGGTAGAGGTTCATGACGGCCCCTGGGCGCAGATGCTGACGAAGTTCTTGAGGAGTCCGAGCCCGTCGCGGGAACTCTTCTCCGGGTGGCACTGGGCGCCGAACACGTTGCTCTGGCCCACGACCGACGGGAAGGTCGCGCCGTAGTGGCCTTCGGCCAGCACGATCGAGGGGTCGGTGGGGTCGGCGACGAACGAGTGCACGTGGTAGAGCGGGAGCGGGTTCGGCAGGCCCGCAACCAACGGGTGCTCCGGCTGGCGGACGGTGAGCGCGTTCCACCCGATGTGCGGGAGTTTCTGCCCGTGGGTGTCGAGCTGGCGGATCCAGCCGCTCAGCAGCCCGAGGCCCTCGTCGCCACCGAGTTCGTCGGAGCCGTCAAAGAGCAGCTGCATGCCGAGGCAGAGCCCGATGAACGGCTTCCCGCCGCGGGCCAGCTCGCGCACGGCGTCATCGAGTCCGCCGGCCCGCAGGCGCTTCATCGCCTCCGGGAACGCGCCGACGCCGGGCAGCACCAGGCCGTCCGCCTCGGCGAGGCGGCCCGGGTCGTCGGTGCGGACGACGCGCGCGCCGACCCGCTCGAGTGCCTTCTCGACCGACCGGCGGTTGCCGAGGCCGAGGTCGACGAGCGCGACCGTCGCGATCTCGTCGACGGAACCGGTTGGGCTCAGAGGGAGCCCTTCGTCGACGGGATGCCGCTCTCGCGGGGGTCGATCGCGACGGCCTGGCGGATTGCGCGCGCCAGCGCCTTGAACGAGCCCTCGATCACGTGGTGGGCGTTCGTGCCGGCCAGGACGTCGAGGTGGACGGTGGCGCGGGCGCCATTCGCGAACGCACGGACGAACTCTTCGAGCAGCTCGTGCTCGAAGCCGCCGGTCACGCCGGGAGAGAGCTGGGGTGCGTTGACGGCGGTGAACGGGCGGCCGGAGAGGTCGATCGCGCAACGCGCGAGCGTCTCGTCCATCGGGATCGTCGCGCTGCCGTAGCGGGTGATGCCGGAGCGATCGCCGAGGGCTTCGGAGACGGCCTGGCCGAGCACGATCCCGGTGTCTTCCACCGTGTGGTGGGAACCGGTCTGCGTATCACCCTTCGTCGTCACGTCGAGGTCGATCAGCCCGTGACGCGCGAACAGGTCGAGCATGTGGTCGAAGAAGCCGACTCCGGTCGTGCGCGTGCCGGCGCCGGAGCCGTCGAGGTTGAGCGAGAGCCGAATGTCGGTCTCGGCGGTGGTGCGGGTGATCTCAGCGGTGCGTGCCATCGAAGCGTCTACTCGTCATCCTGCCGCATTCGCGCGGCCATCGACCTGGCGTGCCAGGGGAAGCCCTCAGCCTGGGCTACGGGGACCCCGAGCCAGGCCAACGTAGCGGCTGCCTCGGTGCCGATCCGCACCTCGCTCATGCGCCGCCGGAAGACGCGGGTGGAGAGTCCGGAGGCAAACCGAGCGGAGCCGGCCGTCGGCAGGCAGTGGTTGGAGCCGGCGACGTAGTCACCGAAGGCTGTGGCGCTCCCGGCGCCCACCAGGAGGCAGCCCGCGCTGCGGACGAGCCGGGCCAGCTTCTCCGCTTCGGTGCCGACGAGCTGCAGGTGCTCGGGCGCATAGGCCTCGCTGACGGCGAGTGCAGCGTGGGCGTCGGCGCAGTGGACGAGCGCGATCTCGGCCGGGCGCGGCCAGTCGTCGGTCGCGAGTTCGCGCACCTTCGCCTCGATGGCGTCGAGGAGTTCGGGGCTGTCGGAGGCCAGCAGGACGGTGCTGAGCCCGCCATGCTCGCCTTGGGCCATCAGGTCGAGCGCGAGGAGCTCCGGTGGCGCGTCGGCGCTGGCGACGATTGCCAGGTCGCTGGGGCCGTAGTAGCCGTCGATGCCGACGCGGTCGGCGAGTTGACGCTTGGCCTCCTGGGCCCAGACGCTGCCCGGGCCGGCGATCACGTCGACCCGCTCGATGGTCTCGGTTCCAAGGGCGAGTGCGGCGACGCCGTGGGCGCCGCCCATCGCGTAGACCTCGTCGACGCCGCAGAGCGCCGCCGTCCCGAGCACGACGTCGGACACCGGTGGGGGCGTCAGGATGCAGATCCGCTCGACGCCGGCGGCGCGGGCCGTCACGACGCCCATGATGATCGTCGACGGATACGCCGCCTGCCCGCCGGGGGCGTAGATCGCGGCGCTGCGCACCGGCACCTCACGCAGATCGACGGTGTGGCCCTGGGGCAGGTCGACGTGGACGCGGTCGCTGACTCCGGCGTCGGCGACGACCGCGACGTTGACGATCGCAGTCTCGAGGCCAGCGCGGACGTCGGCCGAGAGCAGGCCCGGATCGAGTGCCTCAGCCGGCACGCGAACGGCGCCGACGGACTTGCCGCCGAGGTCGAAGCGGCCGACGTAGTCCAGGAGCGCGGCGTCGCCGCCGGTCTCGACGGTCTGGATGATCTCAGCGACGGCGTCGCGGACGCCCGCGGGCGTGGAGCCGGCGACGCGGAGCGCCCGAGCGACGGCGGCTGGATCGGCCCCGTCGTACCGCGTGATCGGCAGGTCGGCGCTCACGCCCGGGCCGTGACCTCGCGCAGCCGGCGCGTGATGTCGTCAACGAGCGGCGCAGACAGCGCGCTTGCGACCGGGTTCGCGATCAGACGCGCGGTCGTCGTGTAGATCTCTTCACGCTCGACGAGTCCGTTCGCTTTGAGCGTCGTGCCGGTGGCGGTGAGGTCGACGATCGCGTCGACCATGCCCGTCAGCGGCGCCAGCTCCACCGAGCCTTTGACCTCGACGAGTTCGGCCTGGCGGCCGGTCGACTGGAAGTACTCGGTCGCCGTGTGGATGTACTTGGTGGCGACGCGGACGCGGCCCATCCGGCGCTGCTGCTCGAGTGTCGGGTCAACGCCGTCGAGCGTGGCGAGGATCATGCGCGCCCCGGCGTAGTTCAGGTCGGCGAGCTCGACGACTTTGCGCCCCGGGTGCTCGATCAGCACGTCTTTGCCGGTGATTCCCATGGCGGCAGCACCGGACTCCACGTAGGTGGGGACGTCCGAGGGGCGCATCGTGATGATGCCCAGCTCGGGGAAGTAGAGCCGCCGTTCCTGCTCGCGCACGATCGTCGTGTCGATGCCGATGGCGTCGAGCACGTCGAGCGTGTCGGAAAACATCGCGCCACGTGGGACCGCGAAGTTGATGCCCTCAAAGCGGGTCATGCACCACCACCGAGTGTCTGGGCGCGGTGGACGAGATCCACCGCAAGCGCGAAGCCGACGGCCGGCCGGTCAGCACCGAAGCGGCCGACGAGGTCGTCGTACCGACCGCCGCCGCCGAGGGCTTCGCCGACCGACGGGTGCATCGCGTCGAACACGAGGCCCGAGTAGTAGTCCAGGTCACGCACCAGGCCAATGTCGACGAGCACGCGAGCGCGCTCGCTCTCAGGCAGCGACGCGATCGTTTCGGCGAGTTCCACGCCCGGGGCCCCGAGCTCGGCGGCGTGCTCTGCGAGGACGCTCGCCGGGCCGCGGGTCCGCAGCAGCGCGACGAGCCGGTCGACCTGCGAGGCGGCAAGCCCAGCGTCGGTGAGGACCTGCTCGAGCGCGACGATCTGGCCGGCGAGGAGCGCGTCGTGGGCGGCCGCAACGACGGCGTCGCTGACGCCGACCGCTTGAAGCACCGTCTTGCTGAGGCGAGCGTCGCCCACCACGAGGCGAGCGCCGGGCAGCGACACGACGTCGAGCGCCCGGGCGGCGAGTCCGAGGATCTCGCGATCGCCGGCGCCGCCGGGAATGCCGATCAACTCGACGCCAACCTGCTGCACCTCGTGCGCTCGACCCTGCAGCGCAGGGACGGGCTGGTAGGCGATGCGGTCGTACCAAAAGCGCAGGGGGTCGCCACCGTCCGGGTACCGCATGGCGGCAACCCGGGCGATCGGCACGGTCATGTCGCTGCGGAGCGCAAGCCAGGCGCCGCGGTCGTCGACCAGGCGGTAGGTCGGGGTGACGTCGCCAAGGTCGCCGCGTGCGAGGACGTCGGCGTATTCCAGCGTCGGGGTCTTGACCTCGCCGTAGCCGGCGGCTTCAAAGACGCCCCGGACGCCCTCGGAGATGGCCCGCAGTTCGCGAGCCTCCTCGGGCAGGACGTCGCGACTCCCTGGCGGAAGACGGACGACATCACCGGCGCGGGCGGCCGTAGCGGGTTCGAGCGAGCGGGCCAACGGGTCCTCTAGACGGGGCGGCGTTCGATCTGCATGCCAAGGGCGCGCAGACGGTGGTCGATGCGCTCGTAGCCGCGATCGATCTGACGGATGTTGTAGATCTGCGATTCGCCCTCAGCGCACGCCGCGGCGATGAGCATCGCCATGCCGGCGCGAATGTCTGGAGACTCAACGCGCTGGCCGCGTAGGCGCGCCGGGCCGTTGACGATCGCGCGGTGTGGGTCGCAGAGCGTGATGTCGGCGCCCATCAACACCAGTTTGTCGGTGAAGACGAGCCGGTTCTCAAACATCCACTCGTGGATCAGGACCGAACCGGAGCACTGGGTGGCGAGCGCGACGGCGATCGAGGTGAGGTCGGCCGGGAACGCCGGCCAAGGCCCGTCCTGGATCTTCATCTTGTGCTCGCCGACGTCGCGCTTGGCGATCAACTGCTGATCGCCGGGGACGAGCAGGTCGTCGCCGTCGGCCTCGCTGCGGAGGCCAAGCTTCTCGAAGGCGAGCTTGATCATGCGCAGGTCGTCATGGTCGACGCGTTCGATGCGCAGCTCGCCGCCGGTGACGCCGGCCAGCGCCATGAAGGAGCCGATCTCGATGTGGTCGGGGCCGACGTCGTGCTTGCAGCCACCGAGTTCGTCCTTGCCGTGCACGACGATCACGTTCGAGCCGATCCCTTGGATCTCGGCCCCCATCTTCACGAGCATGCGCGCGAGGTCTTGCACGTGCGGCTCGCAGGCGGCGTTGCCGATCGTGGTGGTGCCGGGCGTCAGTGCGGCGGCAAGGAGCGCGTTCTCGGTCGCCATCACCGACGGCTCGTCCATGAAGACTTCGCCAGCGCGGAGGCGCCCGTCGATGGCGGTGAGTTCGATCTCGCGGCCGTGTTCGTAGGTGGCGCCGAGCGCCTCGAAGGCGTCGAGGTGGGGGTCGAGCCGGCGTCGCCCGATCACGTCGCCGCCCGGAGGCGGCATCACCGCACGGCCGAAGCGCGCGAGGAGCGGGCCAGCCAAGAGGAAGGAAGCGCGGATGGCCTCGGCGAGGTTCTGGTCGAGCGTCACGTGGTCGCCGTCGACGCCGGCGGCGTTGAGCGTGACTTCGTTGTCGCCCGTCCATTCCACGCGTACGCCGAGATCCGCGAGGAGATCCAGGAGCGACTGGCAGTCGCTGATCCTGGGTACGTTGCCGATCACGACATCCTCTGCAGTGAGCAGTGAAGCGGCCAGAATCGGCAGTGCGCCGTTCTTGTTGCCAGCAGCGCGGACCGTACCGCCGAGCGGTACGCCGCCTTGGATGACGAACTTCTCCATACGAGGGGCTTTTGCCGTCGCTGGGCTTTCGCCGCGAGGCTCGGCAAGGGTAACAGTCATGACCCTCCCGGCCTTCGCCCCTCCCCCCTTGGCCCCTGCCTGGGCGGACGCATCTTTACCGCGAAAACCCCGCTCTACGCGGGAAACGCGCGATTCGCAGACCGAACCACAAGTCGCCGCGGACGAGTCCCACACAACGGCTCGCGCCTCCGCGGGCCCAAGCGGGGGAGCCCCAGTCCCCACCGCTCGAGGCCGCGCGCCCCGCCGCGCCGACGGGCACACCCCAACCCCCTGCGACCGAACACCTGTGCCCCCGTTTTGCAGGTTGTCTTGCAGACCCCTGCATCCGTCCGCCGCACGACGTACGTTAGAACACATGTTCGCCTCTGAGCAACCGACGCCGGACCGCCCCATCGGGGCCGGCAACCCGCACCGCTCGGTGCCTCGTGCCGCTCGTGCTTGCCACGACGCGTCGGTCCTCTGCGCGGATGCTTCGACCCCGCGGCGCACGCTCCTGCGTGATCGCCGCCCCGGCCGAGCCGCACGCTCGCCTCAGCGCTGCCTCGTGGCTGAGGCCGCACACGTCGCCTAGCGGCGACTCGCTGAGCGGCCACCTCGGAGGGAGCCAAACCGGCGGAGGTCGGGACCGCGATGGCCGGTTTCGACCGGCACCGCGGGGGATCTACTACCTCGCGGTCGCCGTGGACCGCCGTCGCGGCGGCGTCGGACGGATGCTGGTTCGCTACTGCGAAGCTGACCGCCGGCGCGCCCCCTGGGATCGAACGCTCAGCGCGCCTCGCCGGCGCCTGGGCCGCGACCACGCGCACCGAAGCCCGCAGCGGCGATCTGACGAATTCCGGGTCACAGTAGACAGCGCGCCCTCGACGGATCGAGGGCACGAAGACCCGCAGAACGTCGGTAAGCAATCCGCCTAGAAACACAGGTAGCCGCCCCCGAAGGGACGGCTACGCTGTGGAAGTTAAACCGGCGGCGACCTACTCT
Source organism: Solirubrobacteraceae bacterium (assembly GCA_032119795.1). Classification (GTDB taxonomy): domain Bacteria; phylum Actinomycetota; class Thermoleophilia; order Solirubrobacterales; family Solirubrobacteraceae; genus JAGIBJ01. Next base: position 83 of record JAUMFO010000040.1, on the reverse strand, counting down.
CCCGGGCCCTTGCGGACCAAGTACCATCGGCGCTGAGGGGCTTGACTGCTCTGTTCGGAATGGGAAAAGGTATTTCCCCCTCG
>JAUMFO010000039.1:0-55694 GCA_032119795.1 Solirubrobacteraceae bacterium | reverse complement strand
GATCTGTTCACCGGCGGCGGGGGCAACGACCGCGTCGTCTACTCCAGCCGCACCGGCACGCAGCCCGTCTTCGTGCGCAACGACAACGCCCCCTTCGCGGACGGCGGCACCTCAGAAGGTGACCACGTCAGCGACGACATCGCCGGGGCCACCGGCGGCTCAGGCAACGACGAGTTCAAGCTCGATCCGAGCCGGGTCCAGTCGATCAACGGCGGCAGCGGTACCGACAAGATCTACGCAGGCTCGCTCGCCGACACGATCGTCTCGCGCGACAACGCCAGCGGCGACCAGGTCTACTGTGGCGGCGGCGCCGACAAGCTCTACCGCGACGCCGGAGACACGCTCGACGGCACCTGCCCGGCCTCGCCGGCTATGCCGCAGATCGAGTTCGTGAGCGGTCCGGAGAACGGATCGGTGACGAACTCCGCGAACGTGTCCTTCGGGTTCTTCGCGCTCTGGGGCAGCGGCATCACCTGGACGTGCAAGATCGAGAACGGCACGACCCCCGGCGCGGCGACGCCTGGCGCCTGCACCTCGGTCTCCGCCGCGACCGGTACCTACACGGCCACGGCTCCCACCGAGGGCGACAAGGTGCTCACCGTGGTGGGCACGATCGCCGGCGTCAGCACCTCCGTCTCGCGGACGTTCCGCGTTGACCGGACGGCGCCGACGGTGTCGATCACCAGCGCCCCTGCGGCAACGACCGATGCCTCCGGTTCGAACTTCACGTTCGGCTACTCCGACAGCAGCGGCTCGACCAAGGCCCGCTTTGAGTGCTCGCTCGACAACGCCGCGACGTGGACGTCCTGTGGCGCCTCCGTCAGCTACCCGGAGCTCGCTCCGGGCACCTACCGTCTGATCGTTCGCGCGGTCGACGAGGGCGGCAACCTCAGCCCGACGCAGCAGCACGACTGGACGGTCGCCTACGACACGATCCTTGACAGCGCTGAGGATTGGAGCCAGGACTGGTACTTCCCGAATCAGTCCTACCAGTTCACCGCGGAACGCCCGGCGTTCTCGTTCCGGGCCACCGGCACCGGCGCGACGTTCTGGTGCAAGATCGACGCTGCTGCTTGGGCGCAGTGCAGCTCGGCGACCCAGCCGTGGCGTCCGACGGCCCCGCTCGACCTCAGCGTCGCGCACACGATTCAGATCGCTGCCGGCAACGCGACTGCCCCGACCGATCCGACGCCCCTGACGTTCGCCAGCGGCGGCGGGTTCTACCCGACCAACATCAACACGCGGTTCACCTCAGGGCCGGCTGAAGGCAGCTGGCTGACGTCGACCTCCGCCACGTTTGGCATCGAGGCCTACTTCGTCGAGTACTGGCATGGCCGCGACACCAACATCCCGGTCGAGGTTCGCAAGTTCGAGTGCCGCCTGAACTCCAGCGGGTGGTTCCCATGCGGTAGCCCGTTCACCACCGCAGGCCTCCCGCAGGGCACGAACGTCTTCTCGGCTCGCGCCGTGAGGGATGACGGCCAGCGCCTCGATGAGGACTGGACGCCGACCGTTCGCACGTTCAAGGTCGACAGCGTGGCTCCCGCCACGTCGTTTACGGCCGGCCCGGCGAACAACAGCTGGATCGCTGGCCCGGACACCTCGTTCGACTTCGCGTCAAACGAGGCCGGCTCGACGCTCGAGTGCAAACTCGACGCAGGCAGCTGGGCACCGTGCACGTCGCCGAAGAGCCTGACGGGGCTGAGCACCGCCTCGCACACGTTCATGACGCGCGCCACCGACGCTGCCGGAAACGTCGGCGCGGTGACGGGGCGCTCGTTCGACGTGGGCGCGCCTCACGCCACCATCACCAGCGGCCCGGAAGCAAGCAGCTACACCAACAACCCGACGCCGACGTTCACGTTCACCGCCACGCACAGCACGGCGACGTTCGAGTGCGCAATCGGCACGAGCGCGACCCCCACGTACTCGGCGTGTACCTCGCCGTGGACGGTTCCGACCCAGCCGGCTGGTTCCAACGTGTTCCGGGTGAAGGCGAAGTTGCCGACCGGTCAGACCGACACGAGCTTCTCCGGACGCCTCGTGAACTTCGACTACACCGCTCCGGCCGCCGCAACGATCGACTCCGGCCCCGCGGCCGGCTCGACGGTGACGACCGACGACGTGGCCTTCGGGTTCAGCGTTGCCGGGGAGACCAGCCCGACGTTTGAGTGCAAGCTCGACTCCGGGAGCTGGGCGGCATGCACGTCGCCGAAGACCGTCGCCGGCTTGCCGAATGGCGCTCGCACGTGGTCGGTCCGGGCGATCGACCGGGCTGGGAATGCCGGCGCCACGACGGCGCGCACGTTTACCGTCGCCAAGGCCAAGGTCATGACGATCTCAAGCCCCGCACCCGCGACGCCGTCGGCGGTGGCGCTGACGCCCGGCGCGATCGACTGGGTGAAGTGGAACGGGAACTCGCCGACGACGCTGAGCCGCAAAGCGGGGGTCAACCAGATCTCGACCTGGTCCTCGCTGATGGGCACGCAGCCGAACACGACGTTCACGGGTACGACGACCTACTCGTGGACCGACGCCGCTGGCACCGCCAGCGGGTCGTCGGCCGCCGGTGTAGCGACCGGCGTCGCGAACGGTCGCGGGTTCCGGTTCACCGTCCCGGCGACCAACGCGACGACGCGCACCCTGAAGGTCTACGTCGGCCTCCGTGGTGCGTCGGTGACGGATGCAATCAAGGTCAAGTTCAGTGATGGCGTCACGCAGGCGGTGAACCTCACGTCGACGTCAGACACGGCGACGGCGCGCGTCTACACGGTCACGTTCCGTCCGACGGCCGCAACGGACACGCTGACGGTCGACTGGTACCAGGGCGGCGGCTCGACGAAGTCGACCGCACTGGCGATCCTCTACGGAGCCGTCCTCTCCTAGCAGGCAAGAGGCCGCCTTCGAGGCGGCCAGCGTCGCGCGCCCGCGCCCGTGCTCCCACGAGGGAGTCACGGGCGCGGGCGTCTTCGTTACCCCGCCGGCGTCTTCGCCGGCACCTTCGTCACGTCGTACTCGTAGGGCTTGAACTCCTCGAGCCGGTCGCGCAGCTTCCAGGTGTAGGTCGGCCAGGTTGTCGAGTTGCGGCCGGTCGCGTCGACGTAGTAGCTGTTGCAGCCCCCGTCGAGCCAGACGGTGCCCTCGGAGAGGGCGTCGACGTCGTGGACCCACTGGTTCATCGTCTGGGGCTTCAGGCAGTAGCTGGAGATGCCCTCCTTGGCGGCACGCTGGATGGCCTGGACGGCGTAGCGCACCTGCCACTCGATGCCGAGCAGGATCGAGGTGTGGCCAACGCCGGAACCCGGGCCAACGACCATGAAGAGATTCGGGAAGCCGTCGATGGCGCTGCCGAGGTAGCACTTGGGGCTGCCGTTCCAGTGGGCGGCGAGCGTCTCACCGCCGCGGCCGTAGATCACCTCGGCGGCCGGCGGATCGGTCACGTGGAAGCCGGTGCCGTAGAGGATCGCGTCGACCTCACGCAGCTGGCCGTCCTTGGTCTTGATGCCCTGCGGCGTGATCTCCTCGATGGCGTCGGTCACGAGGTTCACGTTGGGCTGGCATAGCGCCGGGTACCAGTTGTTGCTCAGCAGGATCCGCTTGCAGCCGAGTTCGAAGTTCGGCTTCAGCTTGGCCCGCAGCACCGGGTCCTTGACCTGGCGTTGCAGGTGCCGGCGCCCCAGGAACTGCAGCCCGCCACGGACGACTTTGCTGCCGCGCATGCCGGCCACGATGATCTCGCGACTCCAGTAGATGAAGTCCCTCGACCAGCGCTGCGTGATCGGGAAGTTGCGAAACAGCATCCGCTCCAGGCGTGTGGTGTCGCGATCGGTGCGCGGCAGGACCCACGGCGCGGTGCGCTGGTAGACGTCGAGCTGCAGCGCCTGCTTGGCGACCTGCGGCACGAACTGGATCGCCGACGCCCCCGTGCCGATCGCCGCCACGCGCTTGCCGGTGAGGTCGACGGAATCGTCCCAGCGGGCAGAGTGCATCTGCGGCCCCTTGAACGACTCGCGGCCTTTGATGCTTGGGAAGACGGGCTCCGTCAGTGGGCCGAGCGCGCTGATGAGGAACTGCGAACGCAGGACGCCCGCGTCGGTGGTGACCTCCCACTGCTGGTCGTCCTCGATCCAGCGTGCCGACTCGACGGTCACGCCGAAGCGGGTCTTCTTCAGCACGCCGTAATCGCGCGCGACGCGCGCAATGTAGTCGGCGATCTCGCCGCCCGGCGAATAGGTGCGCGTCCAGTTTGGGTTCGGGGCGTAGGAGTAGCTGTAGAGGTTCGACGGCACGTCGCACGCGATGCCGGGGTAGTGGTTGGCTCGCCAGCAGCCGGAAGGGCCCTCCGCGCGGTCGATCACCACGAAGTCCTTCTCGCCCACGCTCAGGAGCTGGATCGCCGCGTCGACGCCGCCGAAGCCCGCCCCGATGATCGCGACCTTCACCTGCTTCGGCAGTCCGTCGTCGCCGTTGTCGGTCTTCCCCCGCTGGCGCGGATCCTCCCCCTCTGGAATCAGTCCTGAGGGGGTGAGCCGCGCCGGGTCCAGGCCCTGCAGCGGGTCGAGGATGGCCTCGAGTTCGGGGTCCGGCTGGAGTGGGGACGGGGCCATGGTGCGTGCCTTCCGAGGTGCGGTCGTGCTCGCGCGCGGTGGGACTACCGGGAGTGAGCGTGAGGTGACGGTACGCGCCAGTTCCCGGTCGTTCAACGCGGCCGCGTAGCCCCACCGCGGGGTCTGCGGTGGGGCCGCGCGAGGCGGTGGTAAACCCGCAACCTGGGCGGGTAGTGGGTGCGGATGAGGGCAGCTCGCGCTAGTTCGGGGCACCGTGCACGCGTGCCTCGGCAGCCGCGGGACTCGTCGATTCCGCCTGCTGCCCGTTTGCTTTGGCCTTGCGCATACGGGTAGCTACGTCGCTCAGTGGCTTGGTGCCCGCGGCGATCACGACGCCCGTGATGAACAGGTCGAAGACGCGTTCGAGGTCGGTCGAGGCGGCCAGCCCGGCGTCGAGCGTCGTGGATCCGGAGACGCCGAAGAACCCGAGGTTGTGGAGCAGGTAGATGTCCATCGCGGCAGCGGCGGCCACGCCGAGGCCCACGGCGACGCCGCCAAGCAGCGGGCCTCGCGCTTCCTCTGCGACCGGCTTGCCGGCGCTGGTGAAGGCGCGGTCAATGAGAGCGACCGCCTGCTGCACGATGCCGGCCGCGAGCAGCAGCAGTCCGAAGCGGATGACGAGGGCCGTGGTCGCGTCGGCGGCTTGGTCGACGCCGAGGAGGTCGACCCCCGCCGTATCACCGCTCGCTTTGAACCAGGCGGCGCCAAAGGAGGCACAGAGGATCGCCAATCCCACGAGGTAGGCGAGGGCGGCCGTCGGGGGCGCCGTCTTCTTGCCGTCGGCGGTTTCGCGGGCCTTCTTGGGTTGCGATTTCAGCTCGGTGTCCGTCAGGGACTTGGCACTCAAGGCCGACGAGAGGCTCGTCAGGCCGACGGTCCCGCCGGCCAGCGCCAGCACAGCGATCGCGCGGTCGACCTCGACCGACACGTTGCCCGCGTCACCGACCAGCGCCTGCACGGCGCGCAGGCCGGTGATCCCGACGAACGCAGCCCCGAGGACGGCGCCCCACCCGATCCGGAGCACCGCGATCGCGGCCTCCCGCTCTTCCGGCGTGCGGTCGGTCCGGTCGGTGGCGGGCTGCTTGCCGGTGATCATTCGGATCCCCGGGAAGCTCATCCAGCGGCTGAGCTGCAGGCCATCGCGGTACCGGCTGACCGTCGGCGGCAGGAAGGTGAGGAGACGGTCGACGAGGAACGCCCCGACGACCAGGCCCGCGAGCCCGTCGACCGTGGCGACCCGCGGCGTGAAGCCGTTGCCGCTCGACGGCCAGACCACCGTCACGGCGGCGATCGAGGCCCCAACCAGAACGATCATGAGCAGGAACGGCCCGAACTGCGGCGCCAGCTGCTCAGCGCGGGCTTGGTCGGTCGGCGCCGACGAGGTGAAGAGACGGCCTCGAGGCTCGATCCCGCCACGTCCCGGGGGTTGGGCGTTCGTCGAGTCGCCCTGAGGCGGCGCCGGAGCCGGAAGACTCGGATTCGGAGTAGGCATTGCGGTTCCCCCTGCAACGTGACCACGGCATGCTTGCGCCAGCGGCCGTTTTGAGCAGTCTGCAACAGACCTTCGATCGGTCCATCTGAGTCGGCTCGCCACCCAGTTTGGCGTGCCCCCGCGCGCTGCCGTAGGGTCCGGGGGGTGACGCCGATTCGCATTGTGTTGGCCGATGACCATGCCGTGGTGCGTGCGGGACTCCGGATGCTGCTCAATGCCTCCGACGACTTCGAGGTCGTCGCCGAGGCCAGCGATGCCGAGACCGCGCTGCAGGCTGTGCTCGGCCACAAGCCCGACGTGCTCGTGCTCGACCTCAACATGCCGGGTCGCAAGACGTCGATCGAGATCCTTCCGCTGGTGCCCGATCGCCACGCCGGCACCCGGGTCGTGGTGCTGACGATGCAAGAGGACCCGGCGTTTGCTCGCGAGGCGATGCGCGCGGGTGCCCAGGCCTACGTGCTCAAGGAAGCGGCAGACACCGATCTTGTCGAGGCGATCCGCCAAGCCTCCGAGGGCAAGATCTACCTCACGCCGTCGGTCGGGGCCAAGCTCGCCGCCGCACCACCGGAGCCCGCCGGGAACCCTGGTTCGTTGACCGACCGTGAATACGACGTGCTGCGAATGATCGCCCTGGGCCACACCAACGCCGAGATTGCTGGCGAGCTCTACCTGTCGGTTCGCACCGTCGAGACGCACCGCGCCCACGTGCAGCAGAAGCTGGGCCTCACCACCCGCGCCGAGCTCGTTCGCTACGCGATCGATCACGGCATGCTCGACGACCGCTAGGCCGGTCCCAGACCCGCGCCCCGCGCGGCCCCGCCCGGCGCGCGTGGTTCCCCGAAGCGGTCCGGCGGGCCGGAGCGGATACGGGCACGGACGTCCGGTGCGACGCTGAAGGCATGCCCGAGACCGCCGCTCCGCTGAATCTCGACGCGCTGCCCGGCCTCACGTTCTGCGAGACACACGGTTCGCGCGTCTACCTCAGCAGCGACCGCGCCTACAAGGTCCGCAAAGCCGTCCGGTTTCCTTTCCTCGACCAGACGGCGGTCGAGACGCGGGAGCGCCTGGCGCGGACCGAGCTGGAGATCAACCAGGAGCTCGCCCCGTCGACCTATCTCGCCGTCCGCACCGCCCTCGTCGACGGTCGCCGCGAGCCCGTCGTGGAGATGAAACGCTTCGCCGAGAACGACACGCTCGCTTCGCGACTGACCGATGGCCGCATCGATGGCGAGATGCTCGAGCAGCTGGGAGTCCGGCTGGCGGCCTTTCATGCTGGGGCGCCGATCGCTGGCGGTGGCGGCGCGGCAGCGACCCTGGCGCGCCTGGACCGCAACGCCGAGGAGCTCGCCGGCTCGCTGCGCGCCGCCGTCTCAGAGGGCGAGCTCTGGCGGGTCGTACGGCCGCTTGAGGCGAGCATCCTGCGGCATGCAAACCTGCTCGACGAGCGCGCCGCCGCGGGCTCCTGGCGTGAGGGCCACGGCGACCTGCGCGCCGACCACGTCGTCTTCGGCGACGACGGCCTGCAGATCGTCGACCGCCTGGAGTTCGACGTGTCGTTGCGCACGACCGACGTCGGTGACGACCTCGCCTTTCTCCTCATGGACCTGGAATCGCGCGGCGCACGCTGGGCGGCCGAGGTGGTGCTCGCGTCGTACCGCGCAGCCGGCGGCGACCCGGGCGGCCCCGAGCTGCTGGCGACGTGGTCGGCGTACCGCGCGATGGTGTCGCTGAAGGTCGCGTTGCTCCGCCATGCCCAAGCGCCGACGGCCCGCGGCGCCGACCGTGCCCGAGCGCTCCTCGCCCTCGCCGAGCGCCTTGCGTGGAGGTCTCGCGCCGCGCGGGTCTACGTGGCCTGCGGCCCACCGGCGTCGGGCAAGTCGACGTTGGCCCACGCGATCGCCGAGCGCACGGGGTTCCCCGTGGTGTCGTCCGACGCCGTGCGCAAGCAGGCGCTCGGGATCGACGAGGGGCAGCGGGCGCCGGCCGCGGCCTACACCGACGCCGCCAAACTCGGCGTCTACCGCGAGCTGGGCGAGCGGGCGTCGGACGCGGTCGTCACCAGCGACGCGGTGATCGTCGACGCGACGATGGGGAACGCCGCGATGCGCCACGCCTTCCTCTCGTCGCTGCGCGGCGACGACCCGACGGTGTTCATCGAGTGCCGCGTGCCAGCCGCCGAGGCTGATCGCCGCGCTCAGGCGCGACTCCACGGAGCAGTGCACGGCTCAGACGCCACCCCGGAGATCGCGGCGCGGCTCGCGGCGGCGTGGGAGCCACTCGACGAGGTGCCGGCTGGTCGGCACGTGATCGTCCGCGCCGACCGACCGATCTCGGAGATCGTCGACGAGGTCGAACTCAGTCTCGACGCCGTCGCGGTACAGCCAGATCGGCTGCACCGCGACCTTGCGCTGCTACGCGCCGCTGGCGATCGCGTCGGGCCAGCGCCTCAGTCCGCCGCGTAGGCGGAGTGCGCGCTGACGAGTTCTGGGAGCACGGTGCCCAGGTCGGTGTGCAGGCGCGTCTTCACCCGGAGCCGAGCACCGGGCGTGAGATCTGAGAGGACGGCGCCGTGCAGCGCCGCGGCAGCGAGGTCGATGGTCACGTCGCGCCCGAGGAACGGCCCGGCGTGGCCGCCCGTCTCCTCGACGCCAAGCACGACCCGCTGCAGCTCCTCGTCGAGCCAGCGCACCGTGCCCGTCAGCTCGTAGTTCGCGAGGGGGTCGTGGTGGTGGCCAGCGCGGTGGGATCCGGTCCCCGTGTGGGCTTGGCCTGAGCGGTTGGTTGAGCGCATCGTCATGCCACGAATGCTGCTCCGCTGCTCCGGCCCGTCCATCCGTATGGCGCCGCACTCCCGTGAGGAACAACCCGCTCACCGGCTGCCGAGCCGGCGCCGAGCATGCGTCGGGGCCAGAGTCCCCTTCCAGGTACTCCGGCCCCTTGCAATGGCTTACGCCGGCCCTGGCCCCCCAGCCTCAGCACGGCGCGGTATGGCTACCCCGCCCAGTCGGTGAAGGACCGGGCTCGCCCCATCATGGTGAGCCCGGGCGGGCTCCCGCGCCTCCGCGGCGTGCCGTGGACGGCCTCAGTAGTTCGCCGCGAATGGGCCGGCGGCGCGGCAGGCGCTGGCTAGGGGCGCGGCGCTTCGCCTGTGACCGGTTCGGGCTCGCTGTCGAGGGCGTCGGTGGTGTGGTGATCCCCCGGGTCGGCGACGTGCGGCGCGGAGAGCAGCAGCGGAGCCGACTGCTCGCGCAACAGGGCGTGGGCGGTGCTGCCGATCATCAGCCGATCGAGCAGGCCGTGCTCGTGAAGTCCGACGCAGAGCAGGTCGGCGCTCGCGCTCGCCTTCGCCAGCTCATGGGCGGCGCGGCCGGTCGTGATCACGCCGTGCAGGTCGTACTGCTCGGCGATCCGGTCCAGATTCGTTCGCGCGCGGTCGTACGCGACCTCGAGTTCCTGCGCGCCGGCGTCGCCAACGCCGCCCATCCCCCCAAGGGCCGTCGCCGCCGCGAACGGCTCGACCACCTCGACCACGTTGACGCGGCCGCCGTCACGCGTGGCGATCTCGACGGCGCCGTGGAGGGCGCGGTCGGACTCCGGCGACCCGTCATAGCCGACGACGACCGTCTCGATCGGCCCGGTCGCGTCGTAGCCGACCGGCGCGACGGCGACCGCGCACGGGGCGTGGCGCAACACGTCGCGGACGGAGTCGCCGGCAAAGGTGCGCCCGAGGATTCCGCGGCGCGACGACGCGACCACGATCAGGTCGGCACGGGCGCCGCGGGCTACGCGCGCCAAGCCCTTGCCGACGGACGGCGCGCGCGTGACGACGCCCTCCGTCCGCACGCGCGGCTCGGTGAACGCCTCAACGATCAGTTCGGCGTCGGCTTCGACGTCTGAGGAGCGTTCGAGCGTGGCGGCTCGCATGACCAGCCCGTCGATCACCGCCACGCTCGTCGCGATGATCTCGGCGCCGGGATCCGCCAGGCGACGCGCCAAGGCGAGGACCTCCGCATCTTGCGGGCGTCCGTCGATGCCGATGATGATGGTTTGCAGCACGGGTCCTCCAAAAGGTCTCCCACCCAGGCTCGTCGATCGGGTGGCGCTGCACCATCGCAACTCGCCTCAAGGCCGGCGCGCCGTCCACGCGGAGCGTCTCCGTGGTTCCCCGCAGACCCGGCCACTGGTCCAGTGGATCACGGGTTTGTCCGCAGACAATTGCGCGTCCGGCGCGGACGCGACCATCGCGTGGCGGAGTACCGTCGGTTTCTCCCCCACCCTCATGCAAGGAGCCGAGGTCATGTTGCAGCCATCTCCCCCCAACCCGGTGGTCGTCTGCTGGCGGGGGCCCGAGAGCGATCCGGCCGTCCGCCTCGGCATCGTGTTGGCGCAGACGCTCAGCGAGCCGTTGCTGCTGGCGACCGCCTACGACTACGAGCCGGCGGCGCTCACCTCCGCGATCACCGCGGCCGAGGGCAACGAGGAGCGCCAGGAGCAGGCCGAGGCGGCCCTGCGGCGCGTCGAGGCAGCGGTCGAACCGCGCTTGGAAGCCCGTATGCAGGCGCTGCCCGCGATCGACGTACCCACCGCCTTGGGCGACCTTGCACGCAGTGTCGATGCCTCGGTCATCGTGCTCGGGCGTGACCACGGCGACCACCACGTCGCTGAGGCCGTCGGCCGGGATGGCCCATGCCCGGTGGCGATTGCCCCCGACGACGAGGCGCCCGACGGCGTCTTGGAGATTCGACGTATCGGGGTGGCGTACGACGACACCTACAGCTCGCGCAACGCCGTCCGGATCGGCCGGCACCTGGCGGCCCGGGCGGAAGGCCGGGTGAAGCTGATCTGCGTCGGCGGGGAGATCGGGCCGTGGCCGGCGCTGGTCGAAGCCGGTGGCGCGCTGGGGGTCGATGCCGACCCGCTCATGCTCCGTGGCGACGTGGCCGTGGAGTTGCGGGCCGCGGCGGCAGAACTCGACCTGCTGATCTGCGGCACGCATGGGCGCGGCCGCTTGGGCGCCGCCGTTCGCGGAAGCGTGTCGGCGCAGCTGATCGCCGATTGCCCGTGCCCGCTGATCGTCGTCCCCGGGAAGACGCGCCGACGCGCCCTGACGCCGCTCGGCGTGACGACCGCCGCGCTGCTCTAGGCGCCGCCGCCCTACAGCTCGAGGCTGGTCTCCAGATCGACGAGCTGCTGGGCGACGTCGGCGGTGAAGGCGTCGACGGCATCCCAGTCGCGGAAGTCGCCCGTCGGCGCGTGGACGGCGTGAATCATCTTGCGCTCCAGGAAGCCAAGCTTGGCTTCGTCGAGTTCGCCGGAGAAGATCGTGTGGCTGCGCGCGCCGGTCTGCTCGACGAACGCGGTGCCGTCGAACGCCTCTTTGACCTGGTCGGCGTCGTCATCGTCGCCGGTGGGGCCGGAGCTGAAGAGCCACACCGGCCGCTCGCGCAGTTCGTCTGAGTGCTTCTTCACGGCGTGGCGGGCCTGGCCCATCCACCGCCCGGCGTAGACGGCGCTGCCGAGGACGACGGCGTCGACGCCGGCCAGCGACTCCACGTCGGCGATCGGCGCGACCGTCGCCTCGATTCCGCGGGTGTGGAGGCCCGCGCCGATCGCGTCGGCGATCTCCTGCGTGGCTCCGTGTTTGCTGGCGACGGCGACGAGGACGTGCATGAGGCTTCTCTCCAAGGGAAGGCGGTCACTGCACCCTGGCCATTGCGTGGGACTGGTGGATCCGCAGCAAGGCGCACGCCCGGTGGGGGAAACCCGCGCCCGGCCTGCCCGCCTTCCGAGCTCGGAAGCGCCCCGGACCCCGATGGCTGGTCGCCAGCCGATCCGGAGGCTGTGGGGCATGACCAGCTCGTCCGTTCCCGCCACCATCCCTGCCCCGTTCTCCGCTGCGACGCTCTCGATCGACTACCCGGATCGAGAACTCGACCGTCTCTCGACCGGTCTGCGGGTCTTCTATGCGATTCCGATCCTCCTGGTGATCGGTGCGCTCGCGAACGGGTCCGGGCCGTCGGCTGGAGCGCTGTTCTTGCCGATCCTGCTGATGCTCGTCGGCCGGGGCCGCTATCCGGGCTGGTGGTTTTCTTGGAACGTGGAGATCACGCGATTCTCCACGCGAGTGTGTGCCTACCTGCTGCTGATGGATGATCGGTACCCGTCGACGGAGGATCAGCAGGGCGTCCATCTGGAGCTGGCTGATCCGGGGCGCGAGCCGCAGCTGAGCCGCGGGTTGCCGCTGGTGAAGTGGCTGCTCGCGCTGCCGCACTACCTCGTCCTGATCGTGCTCGACGTGTGCGTGGTCTTCGCCGTGATCGGGGCCTGGTTCGCGATCCTCTTCACCGGCCGCTACCCGCAGGGGATCTTCACGTTCGTCGAGGGCGTGCTGCGCTGGCATCTGCGCGTCGGCGCCTACGCGTTTCTCCTCATCACCGACGAGTACCCGCCATTCCGGCTGGCGGTCTGAGCGCGAAGGCGCAGCTTCGGCCACCTGAACGCCCGCCCGCGGGAAACCCGAAGGCGCGCCAGGGGCTGCTGCGGATGGCGGGCGAGCTGGCGGGCGTCACCGTGCCTGGCATGTCTGCGGAACCGTTCGTCCCCGTGCTCGGCCACCATCGCGTGATCGGCGCGTCGACCGACGCGGAGCTTCGCGTCCTCGCCCACGATGGCGACCGGATCGTCGGCGTCGCGGCCTTTGAGCCGGAGGGCAGCGTCGGTGACGCAATCATCACCCTCGCGCCCGACGCCTCTGGTGGCCTGGTGCCGTTCCTCCTCGACGAGCTCACCGCGCGCGCCGCCCGCTACGGACTCACCGCGCTGCGGTTCGACTTCGAGATCGACGACCAGCACGGCATCGCCGAGCGCGTCGCCGGCCGCCGCGCGGACTGCACCGTGCGCCGCGATCACCTCGACGTGCGGACCGCAGTACCGTCGCTTCCATGCCGCCGCGTCCGACCGTCCGCCGCCCTGAGCTGGGTGAGCTAGAGGCGCTGATCGTTGCGCTGCGCGCCGGGTCGATCGGTGAGGCGGCGCGGCGACTGGGCGTGAGCCAGCCGGCACTGTCGAAGCGGCTGCGTCAGCTCGAGGGCGTCTGCGGGACGCGGCTGCTCGAGCGCTCGTCGACGGGCGTCATCGCCACGCCCGCTGGCGCTCGGCTGGCGACGGCCGCCTTGCGTGTCGTCGACGAAGTTACCTTCCTTGACGACCTCGTCGCTGAGCTGCGTGGGCAGGCGGCGCCCGTACGGATCGCCAGTAGCCCCGTCGTCGCCGAAAGCCTGCTGCCTGAACTGCTCGCCGCCGCCCGCAGCGACCTCACCGGCCTCCCGATCGAGCTGACGGCCGCCAACTCGGCAGTGGTGCGCCGCCTCGTGGAGACCGGCGCCGCCGACCTCGGGATCGCCGCCACCGACGGAGACGGCGTCGACCCCGGCGTCGACGCCGGCGCGCCCGTGATTGCCTCCGACGAGATCGTCGTCGCGCTGCCGCCCGGCCACCCTTGGAGCCAGCGCGATCGCCTGACGCTGGCCGACGTGGCCGCCGAGCCACTCGTCCTGCGCGACCCGCGCTCCCACGCACGCGTCGTCTTCGACCGCACCCTCCAGGAACGCGGACTCGCGCCCGTGCCGCCCGTCTCCGAACTCGGCAGCACCGCGGCCGCCGTCTCCGCGGCGCTGGAGACCGGCGCGCCCGCGGTGCTATCTCGCCTGGCGCTGGGCGACGACGACCGCCTGACCGTCCGCCGCGTCGACGACCTTCAGCTGCCCCGCCAGTTCGTGATGCTCGCCTCGCCGCAGGCGCTCACGCGGGCCGGCGTCCGCCGGACGCGCGACGCCCTGCTTGCGGCAGCGGCCTCACGCTCAGGCGACTGAAACGGGCTCCAGCATCGCTGCTGGAGCTCGGCTGGTTCCGCAGGGCGACCCAGCCGGCGGCGAGTCCGACCGCGTTGGCGATGAAGGCGGTCCAGTGCCCGAGCTTCGTCGGCGCTCGAACGATCGTCGCGGCGTGGTTGGCCGCAAACAGTGCTGAGAGCACGCTGAAGCCTTCGGCGAGGGCCCGTTCCGGGTCGAGAGCGTTGCGTCGCAGTCGAGCGATCGCGACGAGCGTTCCGATGTTCCAGATGGCGATCTCGCGCTGCCAGGGGCTTGCTCCCCAGGCGGTATCCCGGGCAAAGCGGTTCGGCGCAGCGACCAGGACCGAACCTGCGCCGGCGAAGCCGATGGCCCAGAGGGTGACTGCATGGCGCGGAGTGAGGCTCACGGTGTTCTCCTTGGTTGGAGACGCCGGTGGCCGCCTCCTCAGTTCCGGATTATACGTAAGCAGCATTACTCGTAACTCGCCCGCGCTCGGCGAAGCGCGCACGGGGCCCGAGAGCGTCAGGCCGCAGCGTCGAGCGAGAGGAGCGCGCACAACAACGTCGTTGCGTCTCGGATGATCTCTTCCGTTGGCCGCGGCGCCGATTCCTCAAATGCGCCGAGCAGCAGCTCGTTGATTCCACCGACGGCAGCGACGAGCAGGACCTGCGGCGGCCTGCTTCGCTCTGGGGCGTGCGGCGGAGCGTCGCGATGGAGTCGTGCCAGCAGCTCGAGGTAGCGACGTCGTCCGTCCTGGCGTGCGGCGAATACTCGCGGACTCACGGCAGGCGCCTCGATCAGCATGGCCCGCGTCAGAGCGCCGCCCCCAACCATGGTCGAGACGTAGCTGCGAACGCCGGCCTCGACCCGCTCGCGCCAGGGGAGTCCTCGCTCGCAAGCATCGGCATCGGCCGCTTCGATGGTCGCGATGATGCGATCGATCAATCCGCCATACAGGGCAATCAGGATGGCTTCCTTGTCTGCGAAGTGGCTGTAGACCGTCGAGTTCGACACCTTGGCTTGTGCTGCCACCTGCGCGATGGTCGTCGACGCGTAGCCCTGGCGGACGATGCAGGCGGCCAGCGCTCCGACGACGCTGGCACGCTGGCGGGCGTCGGCTGCGGCGCGCTGGTCCGGCGACAATGCAGGGCGAGCCATACGGGCTGGAGGCTACCGCGCCGAGCCTGGCTTCACCGTGGCGCCAGCGCCGCCTTCGTGCGTCGATCTGTTGGTTCGTCCGACCACGCTTGACGCCGTTGCGTTGGGAAACGGAGCGTAGGGCTGGCATAGTGCACACCACTGTGCTGACCTCACCTCAGTTTCTGGAAGTGCTCACTCCCTTGCACTCCCAAGCGCACACCGCCCGGTGAGTAGTCGTCGTCGCTTTCTGCGTGACGCCGGCCTAGCGGCCGGCGCTCCGCTGCTCGGCGTTGGCGCCGCGCGAGCCGCCACGGACGTGGTTCCCGGCCAGGTCGGCCTGGGCGGCGCCGTCTGCCCCGATCCGCACCCGATCGTGCACGAAAATCTCTGCACCGATCCGTCGACGCACAGCAGTGGATTCCAGGTGTCCACGAGCTGGTCGATGGTGGTGGGCTACGCGCGCCGCCCATCGGTCAACGTCGGCGAGAGCGTGGAGATCGTGCTGACCGGGCCGAACCTCTGGCTGCCGGAGGCCCAAGATCCACCGCTGGAGACGGCGGAGATCGAGGTGTACCGCCTCGGGTATTACGGCGGGCACGGTGCACGGCTCGTGTGGAAGACGCCCGGGCCGGTCTCCACCTTCCAGCGCTTCGACGCAGACGGCCGCCCGTCGAACGCCGGCCACCGCGCCGCGGGCTTCCCCGTCGACCCACGCACCGGGCTGGCCGGCCGCGCTGGCGACCGCACCAAGGTCACCGTGCCGGGCTCGGCGCTAGGCACCTCTGGCGTCTACCTCGCGAAGGTGAAAGGCCGGTGGACGGAGTTCCCGCCGGGTGCGCCCGCCGTCAGCCGCACGGGCGACTCGCAGGTGATCTGGGTGGTGCGCGACGACGACCGCCCACGCGAGCTGCTCGTCACGCTGCCGTCCAACACGTGGCAGGCCTACAACTACCACGAGAGCCGCTCGCTTTACACGGTGCTCTCGCGCTTCGGGTACGCCGGCAGCCTGGTCCCTGCGACGGGTACCGAGCGCGCGGCGAAGGTCAGCCTGGACCGCCCGTACAGCAACTGGGGTGGCGAGACGAACTGGGTGCTGCGCACCGAGTTCCCGGCGATCTGGTGGCTGGAGCGCCATGGCTACGACGTGGCCTATACCGAGGATGCCGCCCTGCACTTCGCGCCCGAGCAGGCGCTGCCGGAGCACTCCAAGGCGGTCGCGTTCCTCGGGCACGGCGAGTACTGGACCAAAGCCATGCGCGACGGCATCGAGGCTGCCCGCGACGCTGGGACGTCGATCTACAACTTCGGAGCGAACACCGCCTACTGGCGCGTGCGCTACGAGACGACTGCGGGTACACCGGCGACGTCGCTGGCCGACGCGCGGGTGCTCGTCTGCTTCAAGACCGTTGAGGGCGGCGGCTCCGAGCAGCCGCAGATCGCGACGGAGGCCGACCCCGTCGAGCCGACGACGACCTTCCGAGATCCCGGCCCAGCGGCGACCCCGCCGGGCACGCCGGACGCGACGCCGCCCGGCTACCAGGGCAACGACCGGCCAGAATCTGAGCTGTTTGGCGTGCAGTACATCGGTGACGACAACCTCACCAACCGCGGCCTCACGATCCCGCCGGACGACGGCAACGGCCAGTTTGCCGGCCACCGGGCCTGGCGCCACACCGACGTGCCGAAGATGGGCATCACACTGGGCACCGGACTCGTCGGCTGGGAGTGGGATGGAGTTCCCGCGGCCGGGCAGCCGTTTGGCCGGGCGCCGCTGACGGCCGGCGGCGACGGCGCGCTCAAGCGGCTCTCGGCGACCGACCCCCGCCAAGGCGTCCCGATGATCAACGCCCTGGCCTACCTGCAGGATGCGGGCCGGCGCTATGGCGTGGGCGGCCAGTTCGCTCAGCCGCCGCAGGGCTGGACGCCGCACGCCCACGCCGTGACCTACCGAGCGCCGAGCGGGGCGCTCGTGTTCGCCGCCGGCACGATCCACTGGTCATGGGGGCTCGGGCCGCACTACCTCGATCAGAACATGCTCCAGACGTACGTCGATCCGCGCGTCGACTCGACCGAGCCGGCGATCAGTCAGGCGACGTGCAACCTGCTTGCCGACGGCGGCGTCCTGCCGCTCACGCCCGTCGGGCTCGCGTTCGATCACCCGCTCCCACCGCGGACGACTCCGACCACACCAACGACTCCGACGACACCCACCACGCCGGAGACGGTCCCGACCCCGACCACGCCGCCGACGACCCCTGGTGCCACGACGCCAGAGCCTGGCCCAAGCGCACCTGACCCGCCCACCCAGGGCGGCGACACGGGGCAACCCCCAAGCAAGCCGCCGCAAGACCCGCCGCCCACGCGCCTGACCATGTCGGTCCGCCAGAGCAAGATCAAAGCGAGCAACAGCGGGCTGCTCGCGATGCAGGTGTCGGTGGCGGGCCGGCAAGGCAAGCCGGTTGCCGGCACGCTCGAGCTCTCACTTGGCCGCAAGCGGATCGGCCGAGCAACGTTCTCGTTCACGTCGGCCGACACCACGACGGTGCGGATCCGCCTCAGTCGCGCCACCCGCCGCGAACTGGCGCGGAAGGGCTCGATCCGGCCGCTCGTGCGGCTCAGCCTGGCGAAGGCCCACGGCGGGGAGCATGTGCTCACCCGGCTCACCGTCACGCCGGCGAACCGCTCCTGACGGGCAGCCACCGCACGGACCCGCCGACCGGTTCCGTGGTTTCCCGCGAAACCGGGCGGGAACGTCCGCAGACGTCAGAGCATAACCACGGGTTATGCCGCCCGGAGGCCGATTTGGCCTACGCAAGCCGCCGCTGAGGGGCGACACTCCATCCAGAGCTTTCTCTTTCCTAGCCGTGAGGACCCCGCTCGATGGACACCCTTGAACTTGCGCGCTGGCAATTCGCCGCGACAACGATCTACCACTTCATGTTCGTTCCCCTGACGATCGGCCTCTCGGCCCTCGTCGCGGGGATGCAGACCGCGTGGTACCGAACGAACAACCCCACCTACCTGCGGATGACCCGTTTCTGGGGCAAGCTGCTGCTCGTCAACTTCGCCATCGGCGTCGTCACCGGCATCGTCCAGGAATTCCAGTTCGGAATGGCCTGGAGCGACTACTCGCGGTTCGTGGGAGACATCTTCGGCGCCCCGCTCGCCATCGAGGGTCTCGTCGCGTTCTTCCTAGAGTCGACGTTCCTTGGCCTCTGGATGTTTGGCTGGGACCGCCTCCCGAAGAAGATCCACCTCGCGACCATCTGGTGCGTGGCGATCGGTACGTCGGCCTCGGCGTACTTCATCCTCGCGGCCAACTCGTGGATGCAGCACCCCGTCGGCTACCGCATCAACGCCGAGCGTGGCCGGGCCGAACTCACCTCCATCTGGGAGGTGCTCACCAACAGCACCGCGATCTACGCGTTCTTCCACGTCGTGATCGGCGCGATGGCCACGGCGGCCTCCGTGCTCGTCGGCATCTCGGCCTGGCACCTCTACCGCGAGCGCAAAGAGCAGCGCGGTGAAGAGCACACCGATGTGTTCCGCAAGTCGGCCCGGCTCGGGCTGATCGTCATGACGATCGCCGCCTTTGCGACCACGATCGTCGGTCACTTCAACGGCCAGCTCATGACCGAGCAGCAGCCGATGAAGATGGCCGCTGCCGAGGCACTCTTTGAGACCGAATCCGGCGTCGGCCTCTCGCTCCTGACGCTTGCCCCGCTCCAGAAGAACCCTGAGCGACCGTCCTTCGAACTCAAGATTCCGTATCTCGCTTCCCTGATGGCGACCAACGATCCCAACGGCGAGATCCGCGGCATCAACGACCTGCAGGCCGAGTACGAGAAGAAGTTCGGCCCAGGCGAGTACTTCCCGATCATCGGCCTCACCTACTGGACGTTCCGCGGCATGATGGGCGCTGGCATGTACATGGTCGCGTTCGGCGCACTCGGCCTGCTCCTTTGGAAGCGGCGGGTCTACGAGAAGCGCTGGTTCCAGATCGGCGCCCTGGTAGCCACGGCCGCCGGGTTCATGGCCCACATCTTCGGCTGGATGTTTGCCGAACTCGGTCGCCAGCCGTGGGTCGTCTACGGCCTGCAGAAGACCCAAGACGCCGTCTCGAACATCAGCGCCGGCACCGTCGCCACGTCGCTCTTCGTGTTCGTCGTCCTCTACGGCGTGCTCGCGTTCATCGAGGTCAAGCTCTTCCTCTACTACGTGCGCAAGGGGCCTGAGCCCGACCACATCGACCACGAAGGCGCGCCGCAGCTCGCCATCAACTACTAGGCACGGAAGGGAGATACGTCATGTCATTGGTTAGCTTCTGGTTCCTCCTGATCGCCGTGCTCTGGCTCGGCTACCTGATCCTGGAGGGCTTCGACTTCGGCGTCGGTGCGCTCATGCGCGTCGTCGGCCGCGATGAGGGAGAGCGCCGGCAGGTCCTCCGCACGATCGGTCCCGTCTGGGACGCCAACGAGGTGTGGTTGCTCGTCGCTGGCGGTGCCACGTTCGCCGCCTTCCCCGAGTGGTACGCGACCATGTTCTCGGGCTTCTACATCGCGCTGCTGCTCATCCTCGTCGGCCTGATCGTGCGAGGGATGGCGCTGGAGTACCGCAACAAACGCGAAGACCCCGTCTGGCGCGAGCGCTGGGACTGGGCGATCGTGATCAGCAGCGCCACCGTCGGCCTGCTCTGGGGCGTGGCGTTCGTGAACCTCGTCTCCGGTGTGCCGCTCGACATGGACCACGAGTTCACCGGCAACTTCCTCACGCTGCTCAACCCGCAGGCACTGCTCGGCGGAGTGGCGACGCTGTCGCTCTTCTGCCTCCACGGCGCGTACTTCCTCGCGCTGCGGACCGAGGGCGTGGTGCGCGACCGTGCGCACCACTTGTCGATGCGGATCTGGCCGGTCGCGACGCTCTCTGGCGCCACGACGCTGCTGTGGATCCTGCTTGGCGACGACACGCCGAGCTGGCTGGCCGCCGCAGGCACCGTCCTCGCCGCGGTCGCACTGCTCGTGCAGCCGCTGTTCTGGAAGCACCGCAGTGAGGGCAAGCTCTTCACGCTTACCGGCCTCACCATCCTGGGCATCGTCGTGACGATCTTCGCGTCGATGTGGCCCGATGTGATGCCGTCCACCGGCCCGGAAGGCTCCACGCTGACGGCCGAGTTCGCCGCTTCGACGCCCTACACGCTCAAGGTGATGACGTGGGTGGCGGTGATCATGACGCCGATCGTCCTGATCTACCAGGCGTGGACGTACTGGGTGTTCCGCCAGCGCATCGCGCCGACGGAGCGCGGCGAGAAGCTCGGCTTCCCCGGTGATCACGGCGCCGACGAGGCTGCCAAGGCATGACGAGCGCGCGGCGAGCCAACGTGATCGAGCGGCTGCGGCCGCCGGCGCGGCCGGTCGATCCGGGCGAGGCGCTGCTGCGCCGCGACCCGGCGATCGCCCGGCACCTGCGGCGGGCCAATCTGGCCGCCGTGCCGGCCGCCGCCTTCGTGGTAGCGCAGGGCGTCGCCCTGGCCGCACTCGTGGTGGCCGTCGCCCAAGACGGCCGGTTCGACGTGCGCTGGGCCGCGCTGCTGCTCGCCGCCGCAACCGGCCGCGCCGTGCTCGGCTGGTGGCTGGAGCGCTCCGGCCGAAGCGCCGCCGCTGAGGCGATCGGTCGCCTGCGCGACGGACTCATTCGCGACGCCGCGACGCTCGCCGCAACCGCGCCGGGCACGCTGCGCGCCGGCGAGGTCGCCGCCGACGTCGTCCAGGGGTTGCCGTCGATCGAGAGTTTCGTCGGCCGGTTCCTCTCGGCCCGTCCCTCCACCGGAGCGATCACCGTTGGTGTGCTCGGCGCGATCTTCATCGTCGACCCGCTCTCCGCGCTCGTCCTCGCGCCGACCGTGCCGCTGCTGATCGTGTTCCTCTGGCTCGTCGGCAGTGAAGCCGGCGCTGCGGCCGACGCACGCCTGCAGAGCCTGCAGCTCTTCGGCGCACACCTCCTCGACGTGCTCCGCGGTATGACCGATCTTCGCGCCCACGGCCGCGCCAGCTACCAGCGCAGTCAGGTGCTCAAAGCCGCACAGCTGTACCGCGTGCAGACCATGGCGACCCTGCGCGCCGCCTTCCTCTCGGGCCTCGTGCTCGAACTCGTCGCCATGCTCGGCACCGCGCTGGTGGCCGTCATCGGCGGCGTGCGCCTCGCGCAAGGCAACGCCGACCTCGCCCTGATCCTGCCGGCGCTCGTCCTCGCGCCTGAGCTCTACGGCCCGCTGCGCCGCCTCGGTGCCGGCTACCACGAGGCCGCCGACGCTCGGGCTGCGCTCGGGCGTCTGGCCGCCGTTGAGGCTGCGGCTGCCGCGGCACCGGTCCCCGGCCTTCCTGGCGGTCCTGCTGCTCCGAGCGTCACCGCGGCGCCGCTCGTCCTTGATGGCATCCGCGTCGATGGCGGCCCCCGGGGCGAGCGCCTGCGCGGCGTGTCGCTCGAGCTTGCGCCCGGCGAGACCACCGCGCTCGTCGGCGCCAGCGGCGCTGGCAAGTCGACCCTTGCGCTGGTGGTCCTGGGCCTGCTGCGGCCGTCGGCCGGCACGGCGTGCTCCGGCGGCGTCGACCTCTCGACCGTCGACCTCGCCGGCTGGCGCGCGCGCTGCGCCTGGGTGGCCCAAGACCCCGTCCTGCTCCCTGCGAGCCTGCGAGACAACGCCCGCCTGGGTGCACCGCACGCCAGCGACGAAGCCGTCACCGAGGCACTCGATGCCGCCGGGCTCGGGCGGCTGCTTGCCGACCTCCCGGACGGCCTCGAGACGCGTTTGGGCGACGGCGCCGCCGCGCTCTCCAGCGGCGAGCTGCGCCGCCTGGCGCTGGCACGCGTGCTGCTCACCGGCGCCGATCTCGTCGTCCTCGATGAGCCGACGGCCCAGCTCGACGCGCTCACCGCCGAGCGCCTGATGCAGACCGTCCGCGAACTCTGCGCCGGACGCACCACCCTGTTGATCACCCACGACGCAAAGGTCGCCGCCGGCGCCGACCGCGTCGTGACGCTTGAGGCCGGCCAGGTCGTCAGCGTCGAGGCGTCGGCCGCCGCCGGCCGGCCTTCGAGATTCACCAAGAACAACTCCGTGAATTTCGACGGGCGTGCGTCGGTGCCGCAGTCCGTTGGTGGGTCGTCGAAGTTCACCGAGGACAACTCCGTGAATCTCGACGGGCCCTCGGCGACCCGGGTTGCGCCGCGCCTGCGGCTGCGCACCGCCCTGCGTCTCGTCGCGCCCTCGCGCCGCGATCCGGCCCGCTCGCTCGCGCTCCGCGCGATCCTCCTCGGCGCGCTCTCGGCCGTCGCGGCGGTCGCGGTGCTGGCGCTGTCTGGTGGGCTGATCGTGAAGGCGGCCGATCAGCCGCCCGTGCTGGAGCTGACGATCGTGATCGTGCTCGTCCGGCTCTTCTCGATCATGCGATCGGTTGGCCGCTATGGCGAGCGACTCGCCAGCCACGACGCCGCGCTCCGGGCGTTGGAGCGCGTGCGGATCCAGGTCTTCGCGCACGTCGCGCGGCGCGGCGCCGACGACACCGGCCTCTCCAGCGCGAGCGCCCTCGATCGCGCTGCCGCCGATGTCGACCGCGCGGCCGACCTCCTCATCCGGGTGCTCGTGCCCGCCGTCGCATCGATCGTCGCCATCGGCATCGCCGTGCTGATCGCCGCGGTGGTGTCGCCGCTGGCCGCCGGCGTCACCGCCGTCGCCTGCGTCGTGCTCGGCGTTGCCGTGAGCCGGGTGGCGCTGGCTGCCGGCCGCCAGCAGGCCGACGCCTACACCGTCCGCGGCGACCTCGCCGCCGGCGTCATCACCGCCCTCGATGCCGGCACCGAGCTCCTGCTCGCCGGCCGCACCGACGCGCAGCGGGCCGCCGTCGGGCGCGACGCCGCCGTCCTGCAGCAGGCCGACGCCCGCCACGGCACCCGCGCTGGTGCGCTCGCCGGCGTGCTCGCCGTCGGCGTGAGCCTCCTGGTCGTCATCCTCGCGGCGCTGCTCGCGCCGCAGGTCGATGGGGCATCGCTCTCCGGTCCGCTCGCGGCCGCGCTCATCCTCGGCGCGCTCGCGACCGCGGAGCGGCTCGATGGCCTCTCCGAAGCCGCCCTCGCGGTGCCGAGCGCAACCGCCGCCGTCGCGCGGCTGGCCCCGGCACTGCTGGAGGTCGACGACGTCCCCGCCGAAGACACCGGCCGACGCGCCACCGCAGGCGGCTGGAGCGGGGCGGCCGACGCCGTACTCCAGGCCAACGGCATTGCGCTTGATCGCGGAGGGCGACCCGTCCTGCGGGACGTCTCCCTGCAGCTCGGCAAGGGCGAGCGCGTCGCCGTCACGGGTGAGAGCGGCTCGGGGAAGTCGTCGCTGATGCTCGTGCTCGCTGGTCTGCTGGAGCCGACCGCCGGCGAGGTGCTCGTCGGCGGCGAGCGAGCGGTCGGCGACGCGCGCAGCCGCGAGCGCCGCTCGGCCGACGTCGTCCTCGTGCCCAGCGCCCCGCACCTGTTCGGTGGCACGATCGCCGCCAACCTGCGGCTTGCCGCACCAGACGCGAACGAGCGAGAGCTGCGCCGCGCGCTGAAGGCCGTCGGCCTCAAGGAGTGGGTGGACACCCTCCCGGACGGCGTCGACACGCTCCTGGGCGACGGGGGTAGCACCGCGTCGGGCGGCCAGCGCCAGCGCCTCGGCCTGGCCCGCGCCTACCTGTCGCCAGCGCGTGTCCTCCTCCTCGACGAGCCTGCCTCCCACCTGCCTGAGGACGCGGCGCTGGCTGCCCTCAGCGCGGTGATCGGCGCGCGCCCCGGCCGCTCGGTCCTGTTGGTGTCTCACCGGGCGAGCGAGCGCCGACTCGCCAGCCGCGAGGTGCAGCTCGACCACGGCCTGGCGACGGCCGGCAGCCAGCGCGGAGGCCGCCGGAGGTTGACGGCCAGCTCGACGGTCTAGCTGACCGACCCTCCAGCGCTAACGGGGCAGACGAGCACGCAGCGTCGGGAAGCGCGCGAGCGCCGACCGGCCACCGACGATGGACCGCTCGCTCGCCTGCAACCGCTCCAGCGCAGCGTCGACGGACTGCTCGGTGATCATCGGCCAATCGCTGCCGTACAGCAGCTGCTCGGGCACGCGGACGAACGCGCGAGCTGAGGCGACGGCCCCGGGACTCGTGCTCTGGGCAAGATCGAACGACAGCCGGCGCAGCGGACGCACAAAGAACTCGGACTGCAGCGCTTGGTCCGCCAGCGCAACCCGTGAAGCCACGAACGGGAGTCCGCCGCCGCCTGCGGCGAAGGTGAGCCGCAGAAAGGGCGCGCGCACGAACGCGCCGCCGTAGAGCAGGCTGGCCGCGCACCGCACCGACGAGAACGCGTGCTCCAGCGTGTCGACGACCGACCCCTGCTGCTCCGGCCACGCGCCCGCGTGCGGGGCGACCGGGTGGACGAGCGCGGGGATCCGGCGACGCGAGAGCTCAGCCAGGACTGGGAGGTAGACCGCGTCGCCGAGGAGCCGCTTGCCGACGGCCGTTGGCAGGACGACGCCGTCCATCCGCAGCCGCTCGGTCGCGCGCCGTAGCTCGGTGATGGCCGGCCCAGCTCCAGCGTGGAGTGGGAGCACGGCGAGCGCACCAAACCGCGCTGGCGTCGCCGCGACGACTGCCGCCAACTCGTCGTTGAGCGCGCGCGCCGCAGCAACGCTCTCGCCGCCTGCAAACAGCGAGAGGGCAGGATCCGGAGTACTGAGCAGTTGGAGATCGATGCCCTGGCGGTCCACGAAGTCGAGCGCCGACTCGGCGCTCCAGCGGGGAAGCTCTCGGCCCTCGAACATGCGGCTGGGCCGGGCGGCAATCGCCGCCTCGAGCGTGGAGGTGATCGCGTGGCCGTGCACGTCAATGCAGACGCCGCGCCCGGCCGGCGCGGCGACGCTGGCTGCGCGAGCGCTCTGGCCACGCAGCACCGCTGCACTGAGCGCCCCGACCGCGCCCGCCGACAGCAGCCCCTTGCGGGTCATCACGGGCTCACGCATCTACGGCCTTGATGGCCTGCGCGAGCCGCGGAAGCTCGCGCAGCACGTTGCCGGCGAGGACGCCGGCCAGTTCGGGTGCCGGCACGTGGCGGCTGAGTTCGCGTTGCGGTGTCCCCGCGAAGAGGAAGAGCAGCGTGGTGAACGGCCAATCCGTCGCGAACTCCAGGTGCGCGGCCGGCGCCACAGCCCGGACGCCGGCGACCGCCCAGGCGCTTGAGGAGAGCGCGGTGTCGTACCGCAGCGTCGCCAGCGACGGCGCCGGGTCATACGCCAGATCCCGGGCGAGTCGATCCGTCAGCGCTGGGACGAGCCCGCCGGCGTGCGCGAGATGCCAGCGGATCCCCGGGAATGTCCGGAAGGCGTCGGCGCGCAGCAGGCTGTCGACGGTCCGCGTCGTCTCGAACGGGAACTCGACGATTGGGTCCGGCAGGCCGCGCGCAGGCTTGCCGGCCGCCAAGGGCGCGGTGGGGTGGATGAATACGTAGGCGCCGCGGCGGTTGAGTTCTTCCAGCAGCGGGCGAAAGCGCGCGTCGCCGAGGTATCGACCCTCGTAGTTCGACAGCAGCCCGACGCCGTCGAGGCTCAGCTCGTCGAGTGCCCGGCTGAGTTCGCGCACGCTGGCGTCGACGTCGCGCAGCGGGAGCACGGCGAGCGCGGCGAAGCGGTCTGGGCGGCGCTTGACCAGTCCCGCGAGGTCGTCATTGAGGGCTTGCGCGAGGGCAACCGACTCGGCGACCGCCAGGAACTCAACGCCGGGATCGGAGATCGACACGACCTGCGCGCGGATCCCGTAGCGACGCATGAACGAGAGCGCCCCAGACTCCGACCACGCAGGAAACGGGAGGCCACCAGGCGCTTTTACCCCTGCGACTCGGAGGGCGTCGCGGTACCGGGGCGGCAGCGCATGGGCGTGCGCATCGACCCGCAGCAACGCTCGGCCGCTCCCGGGCCACAGCGCGCCGCGAGCGGCGTCGGCGCTGGTGGCCAGTGCGGCGGTGAGGTGCCCTCGGCGAGTCGTCGACGAGCGTGGTGACGGGAGTGACATGACCAGCAAGAATGCCCGCCAGGGGGCCAATTCTGACGAACTTATCAGTCACGTGACGGGTTGTCAGTTTGGTGAATCCGGCTCGATTTTGCGGTCGGTGCGACCATGCCTGCCATGAGCGAGCGCACCACGTACGACCTCACCGATGGGGTTGCGACGATCACGATGGACGACGGCAAGGTCAACGCCGTCGCCCCCGAGCTGAGCGCCGAGCTGCTCGGCCACCTCGATCAGGCCGAGCGCGACGACGCCGTCGTGATCCTCGCTGGCCGCCCAGGCCGGTTCTCGGCCGGCTTTGATCTGCGCGTCCCGATGGACCAGTGGGGGCCGATGATGATCGCCGGCGCCGAGGTATCGAAGCGGCTCCTTGGATTCCCGCGGCCGACGATCGTCGCGTGCACCGGCCATGCCATTGCGATGGGCGCGTTCCTGCTGCTCTCCGCCGACCACCGCATCGGCGTGACGGGCGACGCAAAGATCGGCCTCAACGAGGTTGAGATCGGCCTCACGCTGCCGTGGTTCGGGATCGAGCTCGCCAGGCACCGCCTCCCGAATCAGTTCTTCGACCGGTGCACCATCACCGGCCCGCTCCTCAGCCCCGAGGAGGCACTGGCGGCCGGCTTCCTCGACGAACTCGTGGCGCCCGAGGAGCTCCACGCCGCAGCCCGCGCCAAGGCGATGCAGCTCGCCGGCCTGAAGGTCCCCGCGCACCCGCTCACCAAGCTGCGCGTCCGCGCCGACGTGATCGCCGGCGTGCAGCGCGGCATCGACGCCATCAAGACCAAGGACGTCGCCGACTGGTAGGTCGCCGCTGGCTTAGGCGTCCGGGTCGTCGGCGGGGTCGGGCGCCAGGTCGACGTCGCAACCGAGCTCTCGGGCCAGCACGATCGTCTGGTCCGGGTCCAGGATGGCGCCGCGCACCTCGGAGGCAAGCGGATCCAGGCCGGTGATCGTGGAGCCGCGCAGGTCGGCGCCCGTCACGTCGACGCGGTGCAGCGCCGCGCCGTGCAGATCCACGCGGCGCACCCGCGCGTCTTTGAGCTTGGCGCCCGTCAGGTCGGCGTCGACCATCCGCACGTCCGTCAGCTTCGCGCCCTCCAGCTGGGCGCCGCGCATCGCGACAAACGACCAGTCCCCGCCGCTGATCACGAGCGCATTGAACGTGCAGTCATCGAAGGTGCTCCCGACGAGCTTGCAGTCCGTGAAGGTCGCGTCGAAGAAGCGGCAGCTCGTGAAGTGGCAGTTCGCGAAGGCCGTCGCCGTGTGGGTCGACCCACCGAAGCGGCAGTCGGTGAAGCGGCACCTGGTGAACGACGCGCCCTTGCTCACGGCGTCCGTGAGGTCGGCCTCGCGGAAGTGCACGTCCTCATGGACCTCATCGCTGATGTCGGTCCCGTCCCAGTCGACGTCGCGCAGCTCAGTCATTCGGCCGGAGCCTACGAGGAACCAGCGTCTGGGCGCCACGCCGCTGCGCCCGAAGGCGACAGTCCAGGTGACGGACGATCGTCGCCCGCCGCAATCGGTCTCTTGGAGGTCCCGATGGCTTCAGCAACGCTCACCAGCCGCACCGTGCAGTCCACCGATCCGAGCCTGTCGGACGAAGCGAACCGGTTGCTCACCCATGAGCTGCGGCTCGTCGTCGGGCAGGACGCCGTCGACGTGCCGGCCGACCGCCCCGATCACCGCTCCGATCGCCATGCCAAGCACTCTGGGCTGATGGCCGCCGCCATCTCGATCCGCATGGAGGTCCTCTTGGTCGGGTTGATCGTCGCTATGGCGACGCTGATCGCCGTGGCGATGGCGACCAACAGCACGTGGCTCGCCGGCATCGCCTTCGTCCTGCTGCTCCCCGGGACCGCCCTGGTCGCGTGGACGGTGATGCGCGTGTTCAGCGAAGAGCAGCACCTCGATCCCGAGGTCGCCGCCCAGCTCAGCGCCGAAGGCGTCGGCGACCCGGATCACGTCTTCAACGAGCTGGTGCACGAGTTCCGCGGGCGTTGAGCGCCGCCTCTTGCGCACGCTGAGTCCCCCGCGAACCTCGGCGGCCCAGGGGGCCCACCAGTACCGCAGGGCGGCCCATCGCCGCACGATCCAGCACTCGCCGCGTAGCGCCTGCGGTGCGATCTCGTTACGTCTGCGGTGCGCCCGAATTGCGCCGTGCGAGGTCGCGCTTGGCCCGGATCACGTCGACGATCTCGCGGCGGCCAACGGGCGTGGCTCCGAGCTGAATCGCCTTGTCTCGCCCGTAGTCCGGCAGGTCGTAGTGATCGAGCCAGGGGCGCGCGGGCCGGTGCTGGAGCCAGCGGGTCTGCAGGCCGAGGCGTTCGGCGAATGCCGCCAGCTCGGCGTCGGTGTCGGCCACCAGGTGGCACCAGCGCTCGCCGCGCCACTCCCAGATCGCATCGTCGACGTAGACACCCATCGCCCCGCAGACGCTAGCGGCACGTCGCCTGAAACGGCGACAGATTGACCATTGCGGCAATCGGTGTAACGTTAACTGGTGCAAGGTTGCGTCGGACAGAGAGCAACCGCGCGATTCGCCATCGGGCGAGCGCCCTGCAGAGGCGCTCGCCCGCCGGCGCCCCCCCGCATGAACACGCGAGCCCCCGATCCCCGCACTGCGCGCACCCGCGCAGCCATCCTCGGCGCGACCGCTGAACTGCTCGGCGCTCCGGGCGGGAATACCGCGAGCATCGCCCAGATCGCCAAGCGCGCGGGCGTGTCGGTCGGATCGGTGTACCTCCACTTTGAGAACAAGGACGAGCTCGTCTCTCAGGTGATCCTGCTGGCTTGGGAGCGCCGGCAGGAGTCCTTTGCCCGAGCGGGCGAGTCCTCAGGAGCGCTCGAGCGTGTCTTTGCGTTCGGGGACGCGCTCGTCGACTTCGCGCGCGAGGAACCCGTTGCGTTCCGGGCGCTGCGCCTGCGTGCCGTCGACCCCCCGCAGGCGCCCGCGAGTGCCACCGAGCCGTCGTTGCTGGCAGTCCAGCTGGCGCGGCTCGAAGCCGACCTCACCGAGGCGATGGAACGTGGCCAGATCGTCGAGGCGCCGCCGGCGGCGTTGGCCGGCCTCCTGCTCTCGCTCTGGGGCGGGATCGCGGAGCGGCTCGTTCGCCGCGACGGCCTGGAACTCAGCGACGCGAGCGAAGCGGCGGTGCGCGAACTCGGGCGCAGCGTGCTGACGGCTGGGCTCACTCCCGCGGCCGTCGCCTCGCAGGCAGGCTTAGGGTTCGCCGGCCTCGGCCTGCTGGCGGATCTCCTCGCCGAACGCGCGGTCGGTCTCCGCGGCGATGGCGCGCGGGAGGAGCTGGAGAAAGAGATCGTTGGCGAGCGGCCGGATCTGATCGATCGTGGCCGCGATCTGCGGCCACTGCTCCTCCGGTTGCCCGGCCCGGTCGAACGGATCCCAAACCTCGTCGACCACCATCTCCACGAAGGTGCGCGCCGCCTCCTCGCACAGGCGCTGCACCTGCTCGGTGACCCGCACGGCACGGGCGAGCGGAATCCCGTGACTGACGGCCTCCTCGGCGGTGTCGAGCAACGCCGGATTGGGGATCGCGACGGTGCCGTCTGCGCGGGGCACGATCATGCCCTCCGCGACGGCGACCTGGAACGCCTCCTCCGAGAGCGGGCCCAGTCGCTTGGCCAGCGACTGGGGCGTGACGACCACGGGCTCGGCCGCGGCCTCCATTGGAGCGAGGACGGTGCGGCGCAGCGCATGCAGCCGGTCGGCCGCATCGGCGCGCTTGGTGAGCAGTCGCTCGACGAGCCGCAACGGCAGGCCGTCCTCCTGGAGCTGCTGGATCAGCTGAAGGCGCTCCACGTGCTCCTCGCCGTAGTAGCCGACGCGTCCCCGCATCTCCGGGCCAGGCAGCAGCCCGCGCGTCTGGTGGCTGCGCACGTTTCGCACCGTGAACCCGGTCTGGCGGGCCAGCTCGTCGATCGTCAGGTCGCCCACCGCGCCGATCCTAGAGCGCGAGGTGGGATGAGGCCGCAGTGCAGCCAAACGGGGCCCGGCACCAACGCGTTGGACAAGACGCCGCGTCGAAATTCCGACATCGGGCCAATCGCCGCCGCCTGTGCGCCCGCGACGATGCAGCAATCGATTGCCCCGCCCACACCTCGGGAGTCACGGCCGGCCTCGGCAGGGCCGCGTTCGTCGAGCGTTTCGGCGGCGTAGCGGAGTACTCGCCGTGGGTGGCTGAAGCGGCGTTTGAGGCCGGTCCGTTCGCGACGTTCGAGGAGCTCCATGCCGCCTTCGAGGCGTCGCTGCTCGCCGCCTCAGCGCTGCAGCAGCTCGCCGTCCTGCGGGCGCACCCTGATCTCGCCGTCGCCCAGCGGGCGACCCAGCACCTCACCGAGGAATCGGCGCGAGAGCAGTCCGGCGCCGGGCTTGATCGCCTGGCAGACAACGCCCGGATCGATCTCGCCGTTGCGCTGACGGCCTACCGCGACCGGTTTGGGTTCCCATTCATCGTCTGCGTGCGCGACTATGGCGGCAAGGGACTGATGGAACTCGTCGACGCACGGCTGCGCGCTACCCCGGAGCAGGAGCTGGCGGTCGCCCTCGCCGAGGTGTCGTCGATCATCCGCCACCGGCTCTCCGATCTCGTCCTGGAAGACTCGCGTTGAAGCCCATCCGACTCTCGACCCATGTGCTCGACACCGCCCGCGGCCGGCCGGTGGAGAGCGTCCCGGTGGTCCTCGAGCGCCGAGACCCGGCCGCTTGGATCTGGGTCAGCGAGGCTCGCACCGACGAAGACGGACGCGTTGAGGAACTCGTTCCTCGCGGCGCCACACTGCCGGCGGGCATCTACCGGCTCACGTTCGACCTGCGAGCGACCCCGTCAACGGCTGACGGCTGGTATCCGGAGGTGTCGATCGTGATCGACCTCGATGCCGCCGGCGGCCATTCGCACGTGCCGCTGCTCCTCGCGCCCTACGGCTACTCGACCTACCGCGGGAGCTGACCGGCCGCCCATGCTCCATGACGTGCTCACCGCGCTGCGCGACTGGTCGGCGGCGCCGGCCGACTCCACGCCACGCGCCGCGATCGCGACGATCGTGCAGGTGCACGGGTCGGCGCCGTTGCCCGTCGGGACGGTGATGGCCGTCCGGCGCGACGGCACCGTCGCCGGGGCCGTCTCGGGCGGGTGCGTCGAGCAGCAGGTCGTCGAGGCGGGCCGCGACGTCGCCGCCGGTGGGGCGTCGGTCCGGCTGCGGTTTGCGCCGAGCAGCGATCCACTGGCCGACACCGGACTGCCGTGTGGAGGAGGAATCGACGTCCTCGTGGAGGCGTGGGGCCCGTCGGCGGCGCAGCAGAGCTTTGCCGAGACGGTGCTGGCGGGAGACGCAGCGACGCTGGTGTCGGAGTCGACGCTCCAGCCCGGGCTGGTGTTGGTCGAGGCGCCGGAGCGGCGGCGGGTCGTCGTCGTCGGCGCGGGACTGGTCGCCGACGCCGTGGCGGAGCTCGCTGGCGGGCTTGCCTGGGAGGTCGTGGTGGTCGACCCGCGCGAGGCGTTCGTTGCGAGGTCAGCGGTCGGCGCGAGCGGCGATGGTCGGTCGCGGGTGATCGCGCAGTGGCCGGCGCAGGCACTGCCCGCGTTGGTGCTCGGGCCTGCCGACGCCGTGATCGCGGCCAGCCACCATCCGGCGCTCGACGACGAGGCCCTCGCCCTAGTGCTGCGGGCCGTCGACGGGGCGGGCTTCGTCGGGGCGCTTGGCTCGCGCCGCAGCCACGCCGAGCGTTTGGCTCGCCTGCGCGACCGTGGGCTGGCCGAGGCGCAGCTCGCCCGGCTCGTCGGGCCGGTTGGCCTTGATCTGGGCGGGTGGACGCCTCGGGAGGTTGCACTGGCGGTGGTCGCCGAGCTGGTGGCCGTGCACCACGGGCGCGCCGGTGGTCGACTTGCGTCGGCCCGCGGCCCGATCCACGCGGTGGCCGGCGCACCGGACGGCCCGAGCCCGGTCGCTACGGCCGGAAGTCTGCGGAGCCTGGAGGACGCTCGGTGAGCGTGGCCGCGATCGTGTTGGCCGCGGGCGCGGCGACGCGCTTTGGGTCGCTTAAGCAGCTCGCCGAGGTGGAGGACACGCCGCTGGTGGCGCGGGCGGTAGCGGCAGCGAGCGGCGTGGCTCAGCTGGATCCGGTGGTGTTGGTCGTCGGCGCGGACGCCGATCGCGTGGCGGCCGCAGTGCCGGAGGGTCGGCACCGTACGGCCGTGTGCGAGAACTGGGCCGAGGGCCTCAGCGCGTCGCTGCGCTGCGGCGTGGTGGCGGCGGGGCCGGTCGACGCGGCAATCATTCTGCTGGCCGACCAGCCGCTCGTCAGCACTGGCCTTGTGCGGCGCGTCTTGGCCGACGGCATGCCGGCGCTGGCCAAAGGCGTCTACGACGCGGCGCGCCCCGTGTGGGAGGGGCGGCCAGGCCACCCGGTGCTGCTGGGCTGGCGCGCACTTGCGCGCCACCGCGAGCTGCGTGGCGACGAGGGCATCTCCTCGCTGCTGGAACCCGAGCGGATCCTGTTGCTGCGGGCGACCGATGAGGCGCCGGTCATCGACGTCGACGAGCCGAAGGATCTGCGCTTGGCGACCAACCTGGCGGCGCAGCGCGCGGAGGCGTCGCGGCGGGCGGTCGTCTGATGGATCTGGGGACGGTTGAGGAACTCCTGACGCCGAGCGACCGCGGGGCGCTTCCGCCTCCAGCGGACGGTGACTTGCTGCTTGCCGGCGGGACCTGGGTCTTCTCCGATCCGCAGGTCGGCGCTCGGCGGCTCATCGACCTGACGACCCTCGGGTGGCCGTCACTCGTCGACCAGCCTGGCGGCGCCTTGGAGATCGCGGCGACGTGCACCCTCGCCGAGGTGGCGCAGCTGGTCGCCACGCCGGCGCGTCCTGGGTTGGCGCTCGCGCGCCCGTGCTGCGACGCGTTGCGCGGCTCGTTCAAGGTCTGGAATGCGGCGACCGTCGGCGGCAACCTGTGCCTGGCGCTCGCGGCCGCTCCCATGGTCGCGTTTGCGGCGGCGCTCGAGGGGGTCTGCACCGTGTGGACGCCGGACGGCGGCGAGCGCACCGTCAGCGTGGTGGAACTCGTCACCGGGCCGGGGCAGACGTCGCTGGCGCGCGGTGAGATCTTGCGCTCCATCAGCCTGCCGGAGTCTGCGCTGGGGTCCAGGGTGGCGGTGCGGCAGGCGTCGCTGACGCCGCTTGGCCGGTCGGCGGCGCTGATCGCCGGTCGCCTCGACGAGGCGGCGGGTGCGTTCGTCTTGACGATCACGGCGTCGACGCCGCAGCCCGTGCAGCTGCGGCTGCCGAGCGCCGTCGGCGCGGCGGGTTTGGCGGCGGCGCTGCGCGAGGCGCTGGCTCCGGCCGACTACTACGACGACCTCCATGGTGATCCGGCCTGGCGCCAGCACCTCACCGGACGCCTTGCCGAGGAGATCCGGCAGGAGCTGGCGTGATTGGCGCTGCGCCACCTCGGGCCGGTCGCGAGGGGTGCCCGAAGTGGATGGTCCACGGGCCGTGTGGCGGGGTGCAGGCCGACGGGAGCTGCGAGGTTGGCGGGCCGTGCCCGTTTGTGATCGGCGGCGCGCCGGCGGGGCTCGACGCCTCGTCGGTCGTCGACCGGCCGGAGCGCGGCGCGGCCGGTGCTGAGCTGCTCGCGTTGATGGATCGTCGCGCGCTGATCGTCGCCGATTTGCCGTCGCCCGGGCCTGATCCTCGTGCTGAACGCGAACTCGCCGCCGCGGTGGCGGGTTCGGTCGACGTCGTCCTCCTCGGCGACGCGCCGTGGGCACGCGTGCAGCTGCCGCCGTCGCTGCGCGCCGGAATCGTCGCCGGCGAAGGCGTTCGCCCGTGGGCAGGAATGAATTGCCGTGACCGCAACCGCGTTGCTCTCGCCGCTGAGCTCGCGGCGCTCGCGGGCACTGGCATGCCTGCCGTGCACTGCGTCACGGGAGATCAC
Organism: Solirubrobacteraceae bacterium; assembly: GCA_032119795.1. Classification (GTDB taxonomy): domain Bacteria; phylum Actinomycetota; class Thermoleophilia; order Solirubrobacterales; family Solirubrobacteraceae; genus JAGIBJ01. The sequence goes on along the minus strand of JAUMFO010000039.1, from coordinate 21,574 downwards.
CCTGCGCTCGGCCACCGCCCGGACGCCCCGGCCGTCTTCGATCTCGACTCCACGGAACTGGCCCGCCTCGCGGCGACGAAGAGTGGCCTGCTCGTGTCGGTCGCCGAGTCGCCGGAGTCGCCGCCCGTCGGCTCGCGCGTCGCCCGAGCCGCGGCCAAAGCGCGCGCCGGGGCAGACGTCCTCTTCATCAACCACTGCAGCAGCGTCTCGGTGGTCGCGGAGTTCGCCGCGCAGGTGCGCGAGCTGGCTCCGGAGCTGCGCCTGATCGCCTGCGTGCCGCTGGTCGTCTCCCAAGCTGGAGCCGATCGCCTGGCGGCGTTCCTCCACGGGCCGCTCCCGACTGCCCTCTCAGATCCGCTGCGGGATGCCGACCCGGTACGTGCTGGCATCGCCGCCTGCCTCGGCCACGCCGAGGCACTCCTCGGGCTCTCCGAGATCGACGGCGTCGACCTCTCCGCCCCCGCCGGTCCCGGCGAGTCCATGCTGATCGCTGGCGCGCTCGCCCAGGCGGGCCGGGCGCTCGGCGGCGGTGCTCGATAGTCCCCGGGGTCTCAGTCCAGTCGGCGTTGGCCTCCGAGGTGAGAAGTCGCCAGCGGTCCGCTAGAACGGGTGGAGCATGAGCGCTTCCCCCACATCAGCTGATCTCGTCATTACGGGGGTCGACGTGCTCGTTGCGCCCGGAGACCTGCGGGAGGGCGTCGATCTCGCGATCGCCGGCGGGCGGATCGCCTCGCTTGATCCCGCGCCTTCGGCGGCCCGCGAGACGGCCAAGGACACGCTCGCCGGCGCCGGACTGCTGGCGACGCCCGGGCTCGTCAACGCTCACACCCATTCGGCCGAGAACCCGATGCGCGGGCTGGCTGACGGCCACGCGCTGGAGCCGTGGCTGGCGACGCTCATGGCCTCCGGCGGGCTCTACAGCGCCGAGGACCACTACTGGTGCGCGCTTGCCAGTGCCGCGGAGATCCTGCTCAGCGGCGGCACGAGCGTGATCGATCACCTCGTGATGACGCCGATCTCTGCCGACTCGTTCGACGGCGCGATGCGCGCCTACCGCGACTCGGGCATTCGCGGTGGGGTGTCGCCGCTGCTCAGCGACATCGACGCGACTGTCGCGCTCGCGGCCGATCTCGGCATGGACGTCGACGGCGTCATGGCCCTCATGCCTGAGCAGGTCCCGATGCTCTCGACCCAGGAGATGCTCGATCGCACCGCCGACGCCATCGCCCGCTGGCACGGCGCTGAGGACGGGCGACTCCACCTGCTGGGCGGCGCGAGCGGCGTGCAGTGGGCTGGCGAGGAGCTGATCGGCGGCATGGCGGCGCTCGCCCGCTCGACGGGCACCACCTTCCAACTGCACTGCGTCGAGACGCGCGTGCAGGCGGCGGCCTGTCGCCTGCGGTACGGCAAGACGGCCGTGGAGGCACTCGCCTCGATGGACGCGCTCGGGCCCGAGGTGTCGCTGGCGCACTGCGTCTGGATCGAGCCGGGCGACGTCGGCCTGATTGCGGACTCCGGCGCCGTCGTCGTTCACAACCCGGCCGCGAACCAGCGCCTGCGCTCCGGCCGCGCGCCAATCGCGGCCCTGCTCGCGGCCGGGGCGAAGGTCGGGATCGGCACTGACGGCGCCGCCTCCGGCGACGACCAGAACTCCTGGATCGCGATGCGCCTGGCGGCCCTGATCCACCGCGCGCCCGACGAGCCATGGGTCACCAGTCAGAATGCGATCGAGATGGCGACCTCTGGCGGCGCCAACGCCCTTGGGGTCGAGGGCCTCGGCACGCTTGCGCCTGGCGCCCCGGCCGACCTGGCGCTGCTGGATCGTCTCGGCACCGGCCTCGCCGGCACGCGCGAGCTCGAGGCGACGCTCGTGTGGTCGGAGTCCGGGCCGGGCGTCTGCCACGTCCTCGTCGCTGGGGAGGTCGTCGTGCGCGACGGCCGCCCGACGCGTTTCGACCTGGACGAGCTCCAAGCCCAGATCGGCGCCCAAGCCGCCCGCCGGCTCGCGGCCCCACCAGCCGCGCACCTCAGCGCCACCGTCGACCGACTCAACGAGCTCCGCCGCCGCCTCGCCGAGCGAGAAGGGCGGCCCTTCCACGGCTAGGCGAAGGTCTGCCGCGGCATGGCGGCATGGCGGCATGGCGGCATGGCGGCGTGGCGGCGTTTGAGCTGGTTGGCGGCGGCGGATCTGAGATCGCTGTGCGGTCGGCGGGCGCCGGGCGGTTGCAACCCCAGGCGGTTGCGGCGTCGCGGGGCTCGCGCCTGGAACGCCGTTTTTGGGCGTTCGGGGCGCCAGCCTCGCTGAGTGCAACCCCCAGAGGTTGCATTTGCCTGACATAACGCGTGCGCGGCCTGCGTTCGCGTTGAACCCGCCGCACGCCCGGCGGGTTCAACGCGAAGGCCTACGCCCGCAACACCCAGCGGTTGCGGCCCGCCTGGCGCCCCCGGGCGCCGCAGCGATCGCCAATCCGCCGCCGCCAACCCGCGCAGATGCCGAAATCCGCTGCGCCCCCGCTGCGAAACGCCCCCAGACCACGCAGCGGTCTCAATCCACCGCCGCCAGACAGCCCAAACGCCGTCAGGGCCGCGCAAATCCGCCGCCGCCGAACAGCCCCGACGCCGCAGCGGCCGCGCAATCCGCGGCCACCGAACAGCCCAGACGCCGCAGCGGCCGCTCAAATCCGCGGCGGCCTCAGCCGTAGACGCCCGTGCCCTGCGACGGATCGCGCTCGAGTGTCTCGATCCACCAGGTGATGGTGTCGGCGGCCGTCTGGGCGAAGCGGCGCTCCGGGCGCCAGCCGACGGCCGTCTCGATCGCCGTCACGTCGGCCACGATCTTCGGGTTCTCGCCGGGCCGCACGAGCGCGGGGTCCTCGACGTGGTGGACGGCAATCTCGGCGGCAGCGCCGAGCGCCGCGACGACGTAGGCCGTGGTGCGCTCCTCGCCTGAGCCCACGTTCAGCGGTCCGGCGTCGCCAGAGCCAGCCAAGAGGAGGTAGGCGCCGACGGCGTCGCGGACGTCCGACAGGTCGCGGATCGTCGCCTTGTTGCCGGTCGTCACGGTGCACTCGGTGCGCCCCGCAAGCTTGGCCTCGGCAATCTGCCGCGCGAAGTTACTCATCGCAAACGCCGGCCCCTGGCCTGGCCCGCAGTGCGCGAACGACCGCACGACCCCGATCGACAGCCCGTGGCGGCCGCGGAAGTACGCGGCCGTCTCCTCCATCCAGAGCTTCGACTGGCCGTAGGGCGACTCGGGTGCGACCGGGTCGCTCTCCACGAGCGGCTCCGCCGAGCGGCCGTACACCTCGCTCGTGCTCGCCAGCACCACTCGGGCGTCTGGCGCGCCAGCCGCGACGGCCGTCAGCAGCGCGGCGCTCCCCGCGGTGTTCGTCGCGATCGCCTCGGCCGGCGCGCGGTGCGACCAGCCGACGTTCGCAAAGCCCGCCAGGTGAATCACGGCGTCGGGCCGAGCCGAGCGCACGACGCCGAGGAGTCGGCCCGAGTCAGCGAGGTCGACGCCGCCGAGCACCTCCACGCTGCCGGCTGGCTTGCCGCTCACCCAAGGGATCACGCCACTGCGGGTCGCGGCGACGACCTCGTGCCCGCCGGCGAGCGCAGCGTCGACGAGGTGGCGTCCGAGGAAGCCGCTGGCGCCGGTGACGAGGAGTCGCATCGCTCGGGTCGCCTCGGGCCCGCCGCGCTCAGGCCGCCGCGACGGCGCCGCCGCGTCGCGGGTCGCCCGCCGCCACATGCGCGCCCGTGTTGGGGTCGACGCCGACGGCCTGCACGCCGCCGAAGAAAAGGTTGCGCTCACCAAACTCCACGAGCTCGGTCGGGGCGCCCTGGTCTCCTGCGCGCTCGGGGTCGAGCAGTCCGGCGGTCGCGACACCTGGCTCCACGAAGACGGTGTCGGCCTCGCGGTGCAGCCGGGCCGCGTCGACGGCGTCCGTCAGCTCCAGGCCCTCGTCGACAAAGCCGACGATCGTGCGCAGCAGCGCCGAGCGGATCCGGTTCGACCCGGCGGAGCCGAGCGCGAGTTCGAGGCGGCCGCCGTCGCCGAGGACGGCCGTCGGGCACATCATCGACGGCATCCGCCGTCCGGCGGGGAAACGCCCGAACCCGAGTGGGTTGAGGTCCTCCTCGCCCATCACGTTGTTGAGGTGCAGCCCCGTCTCGGGGACGACCAGCCCGGAGCACTCGCCGTTGCTGCACGTCACCGCGCAGGCGAGGCCGTCCTTGTCGAGGACCGAGAGGTGCGTCGTGCTGCCCGGCTGGCGGCCCAGCAACGCGTCGACGGCGCCGCGGCCGTCGCTCGCCGCAGCCAGGAGCGCATGAGCGAAGCCGTCGGCGACGAGCTGCTCGGCGAAGGCCGGCGTGCGGATGGCCTGAGCGGCATCCATCGCGCGCAGCATCGCGGCGGCGTCTGGGACGCCGCCGACGCGCGCGAGCGCGTGAAGGGCGATCGCGAGCAGCGTGCCGCCGGCCGACGACGGCGGCGTCGTGAGCACGACGCGGTCGCGGTAGGCGATCGCGAGCGGCTGGCAGGCGACAGCCTGGTGCTCGGCGAGGTCACGGGCGGTGAGCGCGCCGCCTTGTTCGCTGACCATCGCGACGCACGCGGCGGCCAGATCGCCGGTCGCCAGCGGCGCGGCGCCTTCGCGGCCGATCCGCCGGATCGTCTCGTCGAGGCCGGGAGCGAGGAACGGCTCACCGGCACGCAGGAGTCGCCCGCCGCGCATCCACAGCTCGCGGACGCCCGGGGTGGAGTTCAAGATCGGTTCGAGGATCTCGCCGACGTAGGCCTGCACGCTGTTGAGCGGGACGCCTGCGCGCGCGAGGACGGCGCCAGGCTCGGCGAGATCAGCCAGCGGCAGGGAGCCCCACCGCTGCGAGGCCTCCTCGATCATCTCGGCCACGCCGAACGCTGCCACGCTCGACGCGCCGACGTAGAAGGTCTGGCGGGTGTCGCCGAAGTCGCAGTCGGCCGCGACGAGCGGCGCGGTCGCCGGCTCGCCACCAAGCCCTGGTGCCGCGCAGAAGCCGTCGAGCACGGTCGGCTCCACGTCGCCTCCGGCGACGAGCAGGTAGCCACCGCCGCAGGGGCCGGTGAGCAGTGGCTCGCACGCCCAGCTGGCAAACATGCCGGCGACGGCCGCATCGACGGCGTTGCCGCCGTCGCGCAGCACCTGTGCTGCGACCTTCGCGACCTCGGGGTGTCCGGCGGCGGCAATCCCGCCGCGCCCGTCGGCGGCGCGCGCGTCGGTGGCCCGTCCGACGACGGCGCTCATCGGAGCAGCGTCTGGGGGAGGGCGGCAGGCACGTCGCTCAACCTATCGGCCGAACGGGGGCCCGACGCCTCCGGGATCCCGTGCAGCCGAGCTCCTCAGCGCACGGGCCGAAAGCCCATGAACGTGCGCCGCCCCGAGCGTCCGCGGTTGCGGACGCGCCCGACGACGTCGATCGCGTCGAGGGCGGAGCCGTAACGGCGGTGGAGCGCATCGCGCGCGGCCGGCTCGTCGACGGCCGCCAGCAGCTCGCCGACCACCGCGATCTCCGGCCCGCTGGGCTGGCCGCGCACGTCGCATGGCGCGACGGTCGCCTGCGGGTTGCGCCGCAGTCGCTTCACCTTCCAGGCGCTCGTCTCGCTCGTTGCGACAAGTCGGTCGCCCGCCGCTGCAAACCAGACGGGCGTGGCGACCGACGTGCCGTCGCGCTTCACCGTCGAGAGCAGCATGTACCGGCTCCCGGCGAGCTCGGGCACAACCGCCGCGATCGCCGTGGAGCTGTCGGCCGGGTCACGGACGGCAGCGAGTAGGGAGCGAGGCGTCGGCAGCATCGACGGGATACGAGCCGGGCGGTCGAGGAGTTCAGTCGTTCGGCGACCAGCGCAGCGCGCCCGACGGGCACCGTCCGACGACCTCGCCCACGACGTCCGCCGGGGCACCGTCGGGGTTGATCCATGGGCGGGCGCTCGTGTCGAACACGCCCGGGGCGCCGTGGACGCACTCGGCGGCGTGCTTGCAGAGGGCGGAGTCGAAGCTCACGGTGCTGTGCTCGCCGACGTAGGCCTTGCGCGTGGGGGAGTCGTCGTGGACGGTCATGCGCCGGCGCCCTGCGTCAGCCCGAAGTGCTCGTGGTAGCGGGCGGGGACGACCCCGAGGTGGCTGGGGTTCTTCGACAGCCACGAGGCGACGTAGGGGCAGAACGGCAGCAGCTGCGTCCCGCTCTCTTCAGCCGCAGCTACGACCGTGGCGACGAGCTGTTTGGCATAGCCCTGGCCCTCGAAGCCCGGGCGCGTCTCCGTGTGGGTCAGCGCGAGCATGTCGCCCTTGCGGCCGTAGGTGATGAGCGCAGCGATCTCGCCGCCGACGAGCCACTCGTAGCGGCGCTGCTCGGTGTTGTCTGAAAAGCCGTCGGCCATGGGTCCTCGTTCCCTGGCCCGCTCGAGGTGGCGGGCGTTGTCGGTCCCCACGATAGGGCGCCAAGAGACCAAGGCCAAGCACGAAGCGGACCGCGGTCCGCTTCGTCTGCTAGCTTGATAGTTGCGCTAGCAAGTAATTGGCTTGCAGTGCGCCTCCCACCTCACCCAGCAAGAAGCTCAGGCACGATCGCCCTCGGCGTCTGGCCCGACCTCGGCGCCATCCTGCTGATCGCGTTCCTCGTGCCGGTGTCGGTCTTCATGCATGCCTTCTGGAAGGAGACCGACCCGATGGCTGCCCAGGCTGAGAACGCCAGCTTCATGAAGAACGTCGCGCTGATCGGCGCCGCGATCATCATCTTCGTGGTCGTCAACCAGGCCCAGGGTCTCGACGCGTCGCTCGTCAGCGACCCGCTCTTCAGCCGCTTCTAGACCCGCCAGGTCTGGCTCCAGGGAGCGCCGCTGGCGCCGCCGAACGTGCAATTTGTGTTGCTGTGGCAGCAGAACCAGCACGTTCGGCGCTGGTGAACCGTCGATTCGGCCTGCTCGGCCCTTTGGGGCGCCCGGCCCCTGCTACGTTCGCCAAATGGCCGACGACCGACTCGACGACGCGATCGCCGCCGTGACGCGCGCCGTCGACCGGATCGAGGCCGTCACGCGCGGGGCCGCGGAGGAGCAGCTCCCGCCGGCTCCGGCCGCGCCGTTGCCGCCGCAGCCGCGGATGCCGCCGCCACCGGCGTTCTCGTCTGGTGCCGCTGGATTTGCCGCGCGCCCGACGACCGCCTTGGACTTCTCGGCGCCAGAGCCCGTGGTCGACCCTTCGTGGTCGGACTACGAACCGCCGCTGGAGTCCGACCTTCCCTACGCGCCGGATGGGGTGGTCGAGCCCGAGTCTTCCTACGAGCCTGACCCGCCACACGCGCCGCAGCAGGCTTTCGCGCCAGAGCCTCCGTTCGTGCCGCAGCCGTCGTTCGTGCCCGATCCGCCCTACGCGCCGGAGCCTCCGCTCATGCTGCAGCAGCAGTTCGAGCCCGAGCCGTACTACCCAACGGCGCCCGAGATGCCACCGGCGCCCGAGGCGATCCCCCCGATTCCACCGGTGCCGGTCGACGCGTCCGCAGAGGTCCATGAGCTGGTCGGGCGCATCGTCGCGCGAACGCAGGCGCTCGAGGATCACCTCGAGGCCGCGCGCCAGCTGCGGTCGGAGATCTCCGAACTCGTCAGTCGGCTGGCGGTCGCCGCCGAGCGCGAGCGCGACCTCTGATCCTCTATCGTCGGCCCCTATGGCTGACGCGATCTCGTTCTCGCGCGGCGCCCCGTCTGTCGACATCGTCGACATCGAGGGCCTGCGTGCCGCCGCCGACCGGGCGTTTACCAACGACCCGGCTGGGACGACCGCCTACGGCACGGCCGTGGGCTACGTGCCGCTGCGCAAGCTCCTGGCGGAGAAGCACGGCGTGGCACCGGAGAACGTGATCGTCACCAACGGCTCGATGCAGGCCGATGCGTTCCTGTTCGACGAGCTCGTGACGCCTGGCGCGTCGGTGGTCGTCGAGAAGCCGAGCTATGACCGCACGCTGCTTGGGCTGCAGGAGCGTGGCGCCGACCTCACCGCGATCGAGCTCGAGGCCGACGGCATCAACACCGCCGCCCTGCGCGAGGCGCTCGAAGGTGGCCTGCGCCCCACGTTCGCGCACATCATTCCGAACTACCAGAACCCTGGTGGCTCGACGCTCCCGCTCGAGAAGCGCAAGGAGCTCATCGCGCTCGCCGAGCAGTACGACTTTCTGATCTTCGAGGACGACCCGTACCGCGAGATCCGCTTCCGCGGCGAAGAACTCCCAACGATGTACGAGCTCGCGCCCGAGCGTGTGGTCTTCGCGTCGTCGTTCTCCAAGACGGTCTGCCCGGGCGTGCGCGTCGGCTACCTCGTCGGCGCACCGGAGCTGATCGCCAAGATCGTGCGCCGCGCGACCAACACCTACATCGCCCCAGACATGCTCGCGCAGTCCGTCGTCTACGAGCTCGCGCAAGACAAGGACCGCTACGAGGGCGCGATCGCCAACGTGAAGGAGAAGCTCCGCGAGCGCTGCGACCTGCTCGCCGAGTCGCTCACGACGTATCTCCCCGAGGCGAAGTTCGTGCGCCCCGACGGCGGCTACTTCCTCTGGGCCGAGCTCCCGAGCACGTATGACGTCGAGGCCGCGGCCGGCAAGATGGCCGACTTCGACGTCGCGTTCGTGAAGGGCTCCGACTTCCTTCTTGAGGGCGGCAAGTCGTCGCTGCGCCTGGCCTACTCGGCCGTCCGCGCCGACCAGGTCGAAGAGGGCGTCAAGCGCCTTGCGGCCTGCTTGAACGCGCACAAGAGCTAAGCGGCACCGTCGGCCCTGGACGGGGGCGCGGCGTTCGATCGACCTGTCCACGCCCCACTTGAGCGTGGCGGACCAACTTCCGGTTTGACTGGTCCAACGAGCGACGAGTGCGCTCACGTCCCCCTTCCTTTCCGACGATCGGAGTAGTACGTATGCGTGCAGCTCGGCGACGACTCTCCCTAGCCGCCGGTGTCCTGTCGATCGCGGCAGCCGCCGCCGCGGCCTCCGCTGGTGTTGTGTCGGCTGATTCTGATTCCTTCGCGGCCCGCGCGGTCGCCTCGCCCGCTGCCGCTGCGGCGTCGCAGAAGCCGGTCGCTCGCGCGGCCCGCACGGCCGAGCTCAAAGCCCAGCGACTCGCGCGCCTGCGGCCCGGCGGCCGCATCGAGTTTGGGATCTACCCCGGCGGCGGCGCGGGTGCCGTGAATGGCCGAGGCGAGCCCCGCCCCGAAGATCCTGCGCTCCGCCAGCAGGCTCTCGACCAGCTGCGTGGCGGCAACCGTCCGTTCGTGGTCCACCTCTACGACGCCTACACCGGCCCGGCTGACGTGGCCCAGACTCCGCAGTGGCTGCGCACGCAGATCAACGACTTCACCGCCGAGGGCCTGCGCGTTGAGCTCGTGCTCCGCTATCGGCCCAAGGCTGCCGCTGGCGACGTGGCGGGCTTCCAACGCTTCGTGCGCAGTCGCGTGAGCGAGCTGGGCTCCAACGCCAACCTCACGAGCCTTCAGATCGGCAACGAGGCGAACGTGACGGTCGCCCCGGATGCCGCCGACGGCGCCTATCCCGGCGCCCGGCGTGCCCTGGTGCGTGGCGTCGTCGCCGCCAAGACGCAGGTCCGCCTCAGCGGGGCGGCGCAGCTCGCCGTCGGCTTCAACTGGGCCAACGAGGGCGGCCCAGCCGCACGCGCGTTCTTTGCCGATCTGCGCAAGCTGGGCGGCAAGTCCTTTGCCTCCTCCGTCGACTGGGTCGGCGTTGACGCCTATCCGGGCACGTGGGGTCCGCAGCTACCGTCCGGCGATCTCGCGTCCGCCGTGCGCAAGGACACCGCGACCCTGTTGCGTCGTCTTCGGTCATCGCTGCTCCCCGCCGCCGGCCTGCGCCGCGCTCCGATCGTGATCGCCGAGAGCGGCTACCCCACCGATCAGGCCAAGCGGACGGAGGCCCAGCAGGTTGCCGTGATGAAGGCGGCCGTCGAGGCCGTGGTCGCGCTGCGCAGCCGCTATGGCGTGGTCGGCTACCGCTGGTTCGATCTGCGCGACGCTGATTCGTCGGTCCCGAGCTTCGAGAGTCGCTACGGCATCATGCGCGACGACTACTCGCCGAAGGCCGGCTTCACGGCCTACCGCGACCTCGTCGCTCGCCACGGCTGAGGCCCGCTCGGCCCTCGATTCGCTCGCAGGCGTCGCTTCGCGCTCGGTCGGCGGCCCCAATGGGCTGCCCGTGCCGCGAGCGCCCAACTCGAGGGGAGGGAGGACGCTCGCGGCAGCGCCGCGCGCGAACGCGGCTCGGGCAGACGGTGAGCTGGTGATGCGCCAATCGGCCTCTTTGAGCAAGTCGAACCAGATCAAGCTGCTGATCCACGGCCGACGGCGGATCGACGCGAACATGCCGTCGATCCACGCCGCCTTGGACCCGCCAGCCTCGCTGCTGGAGATCTCAGACAGCTCGACCGGGGCGTCTGGCGCCAAGGCGTGGACGCGCTCCAGCGGCTCACCGAAGGCCGTCTCAAAGCTGCGCCACCGCTGCTTGAAGAGGTGCAGGCCGCCGTTGAAGCCCGAGATGGCGACGACGTCGACCTCGTCCTCGCCCGGGAAGAGCCGGGTTGGGATGTCTCCCGCGACGGGCGACCAGACCCAGGTGACGTTCGTGGCTCCGGCCGACGCAAACACGGCGCGGACATGTCGCCAGGCGGCAACGAACTCGCCGCGCCGATTCCCGTTGGCTCGCTCGGCCCACGGATACCACGTGCCGTTCATCTCGTGGCCGAAACGCAGGCGCACCGGCCCGTCGTAGGCGGCGATGGCGTCGGCCCAGCGGCGCAGCGCGGCGTCATGGTTTCCTGCGGTGATGGTCGCCAGGCGGAAGCGCGGCTGGTTGTTCGTCGGGTCGGAGGAGTCCCACGGCTCCAGCGACACCTCCGGCACGGCGCCCCGTGCGGCGACGGCCCGCGCCTGGCTGGCAGCGAACCCGACGTGCGTGAGGTCGCCAAACCACATCACGATCCCGGCATGGCGCCCGGCGGCGCGCTCAAAGGCGTCGACCTGCCTGAGATCGGCTGGCGTCCACTTGCGGTAGGCGTTGGCGGCCAGTGCCTGGGTGGTCACCCCGATCTGGAGGTGGGGCTCGGTCTCACCTGGGGCGACTCCGCCCGCGTCGGCGGGACTCGCCCCAAGCCGCAGCCACCGGTCGGCCTGCACGCCGCCGAGTCCTGCAATCGCAGCGATCAGCAGCGCGCTGACCACGCGTCCTGCACCGTCGCTCATCCGACCGTTCCCGAGAGCAGCCCACTGCAGGCGACGAGGCTTACCGCGAACGCCGCCACCGTGAGGCTTGCCAGCACCATGGTGCCGCCGCGAGCCTGGAGTGCGGCCCCCCAGCCGCCAGTGCGCCGAAGGTCGCGCACCTCCAGGCTCGCCGCAACGACCATGACCCCGATGCTGCCCGCGGCCCCCATCCCGACCAGCAACAGGCTGCCGGTGGTCTGCGTCGGCGTTGCTCCCGTCGCCGCCACCGCGATCGCGGCGATCGCCGCCCACGCCAGCACGAGGTACGGCGCGTAGAGGCGGTGCCCCGGCGCGACGGCCCGCTGCCCCGAGCCCTTCGGCGTGATCATGTAGGGCCGCTGCACGCGCAGCGCCGCGTTGATGACGGCCCACAGCACGATCGGCCATCGCGCTCCCTCGAGGACGAACCAGCGCCACGTGAGACCAACGTGTCGTGGCTGGAAGAGGAAGCGCGACCACCACCACATGAGCGTGGCCGTCGCGAGCATCGGGAGGTAGTGGATCAGGAAGTCCGACGGGCGCACGCTGACGACCGGAAGGCCCGTCAGCAGCGAGACGATCGGCAGCGCCCAGAGGACCGCGCAGGACACCGACCACAGCGTGTACCAACTCTGCGCCATCAGGAATTGGAAGGCCTGCTTGGCCTCGTAGCGGCGCAGCAGCTTGGGCGTGTGGTGGAGGAAGATCTGGGCCATCGAGTAGGCCCAGGCGAACTGCTGGCCGAGGTAGGTCTCGAAGGTCTCGGGGCCGTCTCCGGTCGCGATGATCTCGGGCACGTAGACGCCGCGGTAGCCGTGGGCGGCCAGGACGACCGTGTCGAGGTGGTCCTCAGCGCGCGTCGGCTGGTAGCCGCCGATCTCCCGGATCGCAGACATCCGGTACGACGTGTGCGAGCCGATGATGAACGGCGTGCGGCTGTGGCCGTAGAAGCCCATCTGGAGGGGGCCTTGGAGGGCCGTCTCTTGCTCCGCCTGCCCGCGAGCCGTCCAGTGCTCCAGGTTGCCGCAGACGCTCGGCGCCTGGACCCAGCCGACGCTTGGGTCGGCGAAATGGCCCAGCGTGTTGAGGAGGTAGTCCGGGCTCGGGCGGTGGTCGACGTCGAACTGAACGAACACGTCGTAGTGCAGCCCGGACGCGAGGACGTGGTCGATCCACGCGTTGACGTTGCCGGCCTTCGTCTTGGCCTGAAACGGTGGCGTCGGCTGGTTCCACTCCGGCCGGCCCAGGCGGGTGAAGTGGCGCACGCCGTACTGGCGGCAGAGCTCCTCCAGCTCGGGACGGTCGCCTTCGTCGAGGAGCCAAGCGTCGCACGGGTAGGTGAGCGCGGCGAGGGCGGCGAGCTGGCCTTCGACCACCTCGATCGACTCCGACGAGGGCACGCAGGGCGTGATCACGGCGACGCGCATCCCGACTGGCGCCGGCTGGCGCTCAGGTCGTTTGGCGCGGTGCACGAAGAACCAGTAGAAGCTCGGCAGCACGGTCGAGACGTAGGCAAGGGGGATCGTCCCGAGGGCCAGCATCAGCGGCGGCCCATGCAGTGCCTGCGTGAACCACCAGGCCCAGAACCCGGCCAGGGCGGCGACCCAGGTGATCGAGAGCATCCACAGCTCCAAGCGGCGGACGCCCGTCAGTGGTGACGTCGCCGTGCCCGCCGTGACGCTGCGGCGCGTGGATCCGAGGCCGCGAGCCGGTGCTGCGGAGCCTGGCAGCGTGAGCCGCGGGCGGTCGACAACGGTCATCGAGTGCCTCGAGACTTGAGCGCGGAGTGCGGTTCGTAGACGGAAGGAGGGGGCAAGGCAGTGGACGGGTGGTGGCCGTCACGTCACCCAACCGCACCGCACCGCTCGACTTATTAAACAACTAACAAGTTGGACGACTGTCCGACTCAAGGCCCTTCGGTTGGTTTGATTCCGGGCGAATATTGCGCCGAAGTGAGCGGCATCGTCCGGCTGCTGGGGAGATCTGGGCGCCACACCGCTCGACGCCACGTGGTCGGGAAGCCAGGCCCGGGTGTGGCGATCACGCTGGTGCCGGACACTCAACGAGTTGTGGGGGAAGAACGTCAGCGCTTTGAGGCGCTCTACCGGGCGCATGCGCCGGCCGTTCTGGCGTACGCGCGTCGTCGGGCCGAGCCGGCCGCGGCCGACGACGTGGTCGCCGACGTCTTCCTCGCCGCGTGGCGACGGCTCGACGAGCTTCCACCTGAGCCGCGGCTGTGGCTGTTGGGCGCAGCGCGCAAGGTGCTCGCCAATCAGCGCCGAAGCCAGTCCCGCCGCGATGCTCTGCGCGACCGGCTCGTCCACCAGCGGGGGCCGTCGGTGGCTGCGCCGGCCGATGCCCCCGCCGTCGACGGGGCGGTGCTCGAGGGGCTCGCGGCGCTCAGTGAGCGTGACCGCGAGGCGCTGTTGCTCGTCGCGTGGGACGGGCTCAGCCCGGCGCAGGCCGCCGAGGTGGTCGGCGTTCGGACGGCGAGCTTCACGATGCGGCTGTCTCGGGCCCGCAAGCGCCTAGCCGCGCAGCTCGAAGCGCAGGACGAGGCCAACGGGCCTGCCGCGCTGCCCTCACGACCGACGTCGGTGGAGGTCTCCGATGGTTGACCGGACGATGCAGCGGCTCAGTGCCGCCAACCCAATCAGCGAGGTGCCCTCGCCAGCACCGGTCGACGACCTCCTAGCCCGCTGGGAAGCAGCTGGGTTGCTCGACGCGCCGCCCAGCGCTCGACGCTGGCGCGAGCGGCTCACGACCTGGCTGGCGTCTGGCCTCCTGATCGCTGCCGTGGGTACGGCGTCGGCCGCCGCGGCGCTCACGGCGCTGACGGGCAGCCCGCTCCCGCCCAGCGCCGACGCGTTCACCGTGAGCCCCAAGCCGGGGACGACGCGCCTGAGCACGGTTCGCGCCGAGGACCCCGACGGCGGTCCGCCCTGGGCGGTTCGGGTCGGCGCTGCCCAAGCGGGGCTGGTCTGCCTCGGCGTCGGACAGGTCCAAAGCGATCAGCTCGGCCTGGTCGGTCTCGACGGCGTATTCCGGGCGGTACCCCCGGCAGGAGCCGACGACTGCGGTGCCGCTCCCGGCCCAGCGAGCCCGAGCATCGTGCAGACCCGCACGTTCCTCGGTGAGCCGCGCAGCCACTCGGTGACGGTCGTCTATGGGATGCGTGGGCCAGGGAGCGCCGTTCGCATCCGCTACGCCGACGGCATGACGAAGGTGCTCCCCGTTGGCCGCGACGGGACGTTCGTCGTCGCGCGGCGCGGCAACCTCTCGCCGCAGTCGCCGCGGATCGAGATCACGTTGCCGGCGCCGTCGCGGGCGCTGCGCCTGATCGATCTCTCGCCGTCGAGCGCCCAGCCGCTGGCGCCGACCGAGCGCCCCTTCGACGCCTCGGAGGCACCCCGGTGAATCGCTCCCGCAAGATCATGCTCGCCGCAGTGGCGGGAACGGCCGTCTCGGTCGGCGTCGTCTCCGCTCAGACGGGGCCCGACCAGTCCGCCGGGACGGTAGCCAAAGCGCCGGCGCCAGCACCGCTCATCCCGATCGGCCCGCCGCGCCAGCAGGACCCGCAGCCGCCCGTCGGCCGGCAGCTCCCGCTGGGCAAGGGCAGCCGGCCGGCGATCGCCGGCACGGTGCGTGTCGCGGCCACTGCGCCGGACGTGGCAGGTGGGCCGGCGTGGGCAGTGCGTACCTGGCAGCGCCGTGGCGAGCGCGGTGGGCGCGTGTGGTGCGCGCAGCTTGGGCGCCTGGTTGGCGACCAGTTCGTCTGGGTCGCTCCGGGGATCCGCGAGGCCGGCCGTGTGCCGGCGCGCGAGACGGAGACCACCGTCTGCGCGGTGCGATCGCCAATCTCCAACAAGCTTGGCGTGATGGTCGGCTCGTTGCCCGATCGCGACGGCCGCGACCCCGCCGCGCGGATCGCGACGACGGTGATCTGGGGTGCCGTCGACCGGCCCGTCAGCTCCGCGATCGTCGAGCATGACGGCGCCGACCGCCCGGTGAAGGTCGCCCAGCACGGTTTCTTGAAGGTGCTGCCGGGCACGGCGACGGCGACGCGAGCCCGGCTGGTCGTGCGTGACGCGGGCGGCGGCACGCGAGCCGCGATCCCGCCCGCGTTCTACAGCCTGCAGGGGCAGCGCGGCATCACCCACATCAGCTCACCACTGGAGGCTGAGCCGTCTGAGCTTCGGCCCTTGCTCCGACTGACCGTCGGCACCGACGGGCGCACGAAGGGGCTCTTCCTGCGCCCGGCACGCGCCGGTCGCCCGACGTGCTTCGTCGGGCCGACGCTGATGGTGGCCGGTCGGGCCGCCGCCCAGCTTGATCGTCGTTCCGGTCTGGTCCGCCAACCGCCGCAAACGTGCACGCCGATCCCGTCGAGTGCGCAGCGCGAAGCCGTTGTGGTGTCCGGCGGCTGGACGAGCGGTGACCCGACCGCTGCGGGAACCACCCAGGCGGCCGTGGCGGAGCGCCGCCGCGTGGAGCGGCGGACCCAATACGGCAGCGGTGGCATCCTGGTTGTGGCGCCGCCCACCGCCAGACTGCTCGAGGTCAGGTCGCCGGTGGGGGTAAAGACGGCGCGCGTCACGCCCGAGCGCCTGGCGTGGATCGGCTGGGACGGCCAGCCGGAGGTCCAGCGGGCGATGTACCCGCCGTTTCCAGGGACGGCCCAGTGGGAGCAGGAGATCAAGACGGGCCACACGCCGGTCTCGATCCGCGCGCTCGATGCGCGGGGTCGTCAGGTCGGGCCGGTCGTCTACTCGGGGAAGGTGGTCTACACCCGGGAGTCGGTCCGCCGCGACCGGAAGCAGCTCGCGTTGATGGAGCGCCAGATGGCGGAGTACAAGCGCAAACGGTCGGCGAGGGCCAAGGCGAGGCGGGAGCGCGCCGCCGCTGAGCTTCGGGTCCGGCGAGCTGGCGGCTAGGGGGCGGGCGGTGTGGTGGTGCCCGGTGGCGTCGTCGCGCTCGCGGCGGCGCCTTGAGCGAAGGCCGCCTGCGCTGCGGCCGAACTCTCGATCCGCCAGTCCGTCTCCTTCACGAGGTTGAACCACACGAGCGAGCGGATGTAGGGCCTGCTGGCGACGGCGGCGAAGAGCTCGCGGATCCACTCCGCTTTGTCTCCCCCGGCGTTGGCGCTGGCGATCTCGGGCAGGGTGACGGGCTTGGACGGCGCCATCGCGTGGACGGCGGTGAGCGTCGGGCCGAAGGCCGTCTCAAACGGCCGCCACTCGCGCCGAAACAGGCGGGCTCCGCCGTTGAAGCCCGAGACGCCGACCTCGTCGACGGCAGCCTCCCCGGGGAACAGCTCGCGGGTCACGGTGCCGGCTAC
The DNA here is from genome assembly GCA_032119795.1 of Solirubrobacteraceae bacterium. Classification (GTDB taxonomy): domain Bacteria; phylum Actinomycetota; class Thermoleophilia; order Solirubrobacterales; family Solirubrobacteraceae; genus JAGIBJ01. The sequence continues at coordinate 4,963 of JAUMFO010000039.1, read as the reverse complement.
CGGCGCCCAGATCCAGCTGACGTTCGACGCCCCCTCCGCCGCAAAGATCTCGCGAACGTGCCGCCACGCCTGCACGAACTCGCCGGGGCGGTTGCCGTTGGCCAGTTCGGCCCACGGATACCAGCGGCCGTTCATCTCATGCCCAAAGCGCAAGCGCACGGGAGCGCCGTACGCGGCAATGCCGCGGGCCCAACCGCGGATCACCGCGTCGTGGCTTCCGTCGATGATCGTCTTCAGCCGGTACGTCGGCTGATTGATCTTTGCGCTCGCGGCGTCCCACGGCTCCCAGGAGATCTCAGGCACCGAGCCGCGCCGCGCAACGGCCCGCGCCTGCCGGGGATCAAACCCCGCGCCAGCGAAGTCCGCGAACCACATCACGATCCCGGCGTGCACGCCCGCGCGGCGTTCGAAGTCGTCGACCTCCTCGAGATCGGCCGGCTCCCACGGGTCCGTGGCGTTCCGCGCGAGGCTGAGGGTCGACACGCCGATCGCGAGGTGGCGTGGGGTGCTGGTGGGAGCGACCCCGCCACGTGGTGAGGTGGCTTCGTCGACCGTGCGCACGAGTGCCAGGGAGCCGAGGCCCACCACGGAGGCCGAGAGCGCGACGGTCACGAGTGTGCCCGGGCGCAGCCTCATGCGAACGCCACATCCAACAGGTCGGCCGAGGCCACGACGCACCCGGCCAGCGCGAGCAGGCTCGCCGTCAGCAGCCACAGCGTGCCGGCGCGCAACCGCATCACCTCGCGCGGGCCGCCGCGACGGACGCGGATGTCGTGCACATCGATGAGCGCAGAGACGGCGACGACGGCGAGCATCGTCGCGCTGTTGAGCAGTGCCAGCCAGAGGTAGCCGTCGGCCGGAGTGGAGCCGCCGAGCAGCGTGTACCCGGCAATCACCGCGAGGCCCAGCCACGCCATCGCGAAGTACGGGCCGTAGACGCGGTTACCCGGCACGACGTCGCCTGCGCCGGCGCCCTTCGGCGTGATCATGTAGGGCCGCTTCACGCGCAGCACCACGTTGACGATTGCCCAGAGCACGATCGGCCAACGCGCCGCCTCAAGCACGATCGCCCTCCAAGTCAGGAGCACGCTGAGCGGCCGAAAGAGCGAACGCGACCACCACCACATCAGCGTCGCCGCGAGGATCAGCGGCAGATACCGCAGAAAGAACTCAGACAGCACCACGTTCGTCATGACCGTCCCCGTGAGCAGGGCCTGGAACGGCAGCAGCCACAGCACCGCGCAGGAGAGTGACCACAGCGTGTACCAGCTCTGCGCCATCACGAACTGAAACGCCTGCCCCGGTCGGTAATGGCGCAGCAGCTTGGGCGTGTGGAAGAAGAAGATCTGGACCATCGAGTACGCCCACGCAAACTGCTGCCCCAGATAGGTCGCAAACGTCTCGGGGCCGTCCCCGACGGCGATCAGCTCAGGCACATAGACGCCGCGGTAGCCGTGCGAGGCGAGGACGACGGTGTCGAGATGATCCTCAGCGCGCGTGGGCTGGTAGCCGCCGATCTCGACGATCGCCGACATCCGGTAGGTCGTGTGGGATCCGATGATGAACGGCGTGGAGCTCTTGCCGTAGAAGCCCATCTGGAGTGGCCCCTGCAGCACGGTGTCCTGCTCGGCCTGGCCGCGGGCCGTCCAGTGGTGGAGGTTGCCGGCGACGCTCGGCGCCTGCACCCAGGCCACGCTCGGGTCGTCGAAGTAGCCCAGGGTGCGCTCGAGGTAGTCCGCGACGGGCCGGTGGTCGATGTCGAGCTGGACGAACACGTCGTAGTTGCGGCCCTCACGCAGCACGTGGTCGATCCAGGCGTTCACGTTGCCGGCTTTGGTCTTGGCCTGGAACGGCGGGCCGGGTTGATTCCACGCCTCCACACCCAGCCGCGAGAAGTGCCGCACGCCGTGCCGGGCGGCGATCGCCGCAATCTCGGGGTTGTTGCCCTCGTCGAGGACCCACGTGTCGCAGGGGTAGGTGAGTTCGGCGAGTGCGCGCATCTGCGTCTCGACGACGTCGAGCGACTCCGACGACGGCACGCACGGCGTGATCACCGCGACGCGCACACCAGCCGGGGCGGGCAGGGGATCCGGAATGCGGGCGCGGATCACGAAGTGCCAGTAGAAGCTCGGCAGCACCGTGGTCACGTACAGCATCGGGAGCCCGTTGAGGATGAAGAGCGGCGTCGAGATGCGGTGCTCGGGCTGCAACCACCAAAACCAGAACACGCCGACGACCACGGCCCAAAGCACGGTGAGTGCGCGGAGTTGGAGGCGCCGACGGCCAGTGATCGCCAGATGCGAGCCGGCGGGGCGCATGCCGCCTGAGCGGCGGTGGCCTGCGGGGATCGGGCGGGGCGCGGGGAGTCCCGGGGCGCGCGGGGTCGGTCCGTCGGCTGGATCGGTGGCCGGCGCCATGGCGACCAACCGTACCCGCCCTGCAGGACCGTCCGGATCGGAAGTTCTCCAGCGCATCGCCGCGGGAAATCCGCGGGTCGCGGCCAGGCCCGAGCTGGGCTCGCGAGTGGCTCTGGCATGATCGGCGCCGATGCCAGGACCCGACGACGAGCGGCCCGCGCTGGTGGCGCCCGACGCCTTCAAGGGGACCTTTACGGCGCAGCAGGTGGCCGACGCCATCGCGGAGGGGCTCGAGGATGAGGGCGTCCCGGCCGACCGTTGCCCGATCGCCGACGGCGGCGAGGGAACAGCTGCCGTCTTGCGAGGCGCGCTCGGTGGTGAGGAGCACGAGGTGCGCGTGGACGGGCCACTGGGCGACGAGGTGCTCGCCAGCTTCACGCTGCTCGATCCGCCACCCGGCAAACGCCGGCCCAAGCGCACGGCCGTGCTCGACATGGCGTCGGCGAGCGGATTGCCGCTCGTCGCTGCGGCCGATCTGCGTCCGCTGGCGGCCTCGACGGCGGGCACCGGCCAGCTGATCGCGGCCGCGGTTGCAGCTGGCGCTGAAGTGGTGCTCGTGGCCTGCGGCGGCTCGGCGACGGTCGACGGCGGCGCCGGCGCGCTGGAGGCGATCGACGAGGCCGGCGGTCTACGCGGAGCGAAGCTCACCTGCTTGGCCGACGTCGCGACGACGTGGGCCGACGCCCCGGCGACGTTCGGCCCCCAGAAGGGCGCGAGCCTGGACGACATCGCCGAGCTGGAGCGCCGGCTCGTCGCGCTGGCCAAGACCTTTCCCATCGACCCGACCTTGCTGCGAGGCGCCGGTGCCGCGGGCGGGCTCGCCGGCGGGCTCCACGCCGTCCTCGGCGCGTCGATTGAGCCGGGGGCCGCGTTCGTGCTCAACGCCCTCGGCACCGACACGCGAATGCGCGCCTCACGCTTCGTGATCGTCGGCGAGGGCCGGATCGACCGTACGACGCTCAATGGCAAGGGCCCCGGGGAGCTGGCGACCCGTGCCCGCCAAGGAGGGGTTCCCTGCCACGCGGTGGTTGGCCAGAACGCGATCACCGCATTCGACGCACGCATCATCGACCTCATGGAGATCCTCGAGGCGACCACCCGCGACGAGCTCGTCGAGGCCGGCCGGCGGCTGGCGCTGCGCTGATGCTGCCCCGGCCGCGTCGGGATCGAGGAACCCTGAAGCGCTGGCATGTCGTCCCGACTCGACCATCCCGAACGCAGCCATGCGACCGTGGCGCGGCGCGTCTGCGAAGCTGACGTCCGCCGTGCCTCCTGTTCGCCAACCGAGGGTCGCCGCCCGCTCGACCATCACCTCGATGGTCCTGCCGAACCCGATCGGCCGCCGCGCCATCGTCGTTGGCGCGGGCTCGTTCGGCACCGCCATCGCCGTCCTCCTTGCCCGCGGTGGTCTGCGCACCACGCTGCAGACGCGTACGGAGGAGCAGGCTGAGCAGCTCCGCGAGACCCGTGAGAACGCCCGCTACCTGCCGGGCATCAAGCTTCCGCAGGAGCTGCGGATTGAGTCGGTCGATGCCGGCCTCTCGCGCGGCGAGATCATCTTCCTGGGCCTCCCGTCGAGCGCGATCACCACCACCGTCAACGAGCTCGAGGACCGTGGCCTGCGCCGCCGCGTCCCGATCGTGGCGATGAGCAAAGGGCTCGTCCCGCCGGACGGCCAGCTCCCGTCCCGCGTGTTGGCTCAGCGCTTCGGATCGCTTCGCGTCGCCGCGATCGGCGGCCCGGCGCACGCGCAGGAGATGGTCAACGACGGCGCCGCCCTCGTCGTCGCCTCCGAGAACGAGAACGTCGCGAACCTGATCCAGCAGGTCTTCCTGCGTGCCGGCGTCGTCTGCGAGAAGACGCTTGACCCGGTCGGCGTGGAGCTCGGTGGCGTCGCGAAGAACGCCGCAGCCCTTGCGGCCGGCGCGACCGAGGCCCAGGGCCTCAACGCCGCCGGCGCCGCCGCCGGCCACATCTTTGCGGAGGTTTGGGACTACGCCGCTCGCCTCGGCGCCCGCCCCCAAAGCCTGCTCGGCCTGGCCGGCATCGGTGACCTCGTCGCCACCGCCCTGGCGCCCCACAGCCGCAACCGCCGCGCCGGCGAGCTGCTCGCGGCAGGCGTCCCAAGCGACGAGATTCCGGCACGCGTCGGACAGGCCGTCGAGGCGATGGAGACCGTCCCACTGCTCGCCCGCGCCCTCTCGCTCGCCGGCGTCCAAGCGCCCGTCACGTCCGGCCTCTCGCAGCTGATCTCCGGCGAACTCCCACTCGACGAGTGGACGCAGCTCGTCCGCACGACGGTCCCAAGCAACAGCCGTTGGCGCGGCCAGAACCGCCGCGCCATGACCGCCCGCATGCGCGACTCCCTGCGCTTCAAAGGGACGGGCTCGCTGCCACCCGAAAGCGATTAGGGGCGGCCGGTCGGGGCGCTTTGGGGCGTCTGCGCTGGCGTCGTCAGGGTTTCGGTCGGGGTGGGGTGGTCGCTTCTGGGACGCGGATCGCGAGGTCCGTTTACGGCCTGGCGGCCGGAAACGTACATCGCGACG
>JAUMFO010000038.1:0-79126 GCA_032119795.1 Solirubrobacteraceae bacterium | reverse complement strand
GCTGCTCGGCACGCTCGCCGTGGCGGGCTTGGTCTCGCCCGCCCCGGCCGCCGTTGGGCAGCCGAGTCCGGGCGTGCAGCGGGAGGCACCCGATCGCGCAGCAGCGCCCGCTGACTCGCCCGCCGCCATCCCCCGCGCGCCGGATCGCGCAGCGGCTGCGCACCCCAAGCCCGGCAAGCAGCGACCGTTGAACGCCCCGCTCGGCCCGCCGGTCGTGACGGCCTACGGCGCCGCCGGCAGCTTCGGCGCGGCCGGGAGCTTCCCGTCGACGCCAACCGGCCAGCCCTTTGCCGCCCAGCCGATACCCGGATGGGGCTTCCTGCCCGGCCAGGCGGCGTACTTCCCGGCGGTCACGCCGGACGGCACGGTCGTCATCGCCAACGAGCCCCAGACCGACAATCAGCTGCTCCCAACGGCGCGCCAGATGGTGCTCTCGACCTTCGACCCCACGGCCTTGGCGTTCACGAACGTCGTGGTCCCGACCACGACGGGCCGGACCGAGGTCGGCGGCCCGTGGGCGAGCCGGTCGGGGCTCGTCGGCGGCGGCGACGTGTCCGACGTCGAACTCGTGCAGCAGGACGGTCGCTGGCGGATCGCGTTTACCAGCGCCATGCCCTACTGGGGCTGGGACGCTGCCGCCGCAGGGGTCTACCCCACGCTCGGCTACCTCAAACCCAGCGGGCACCGCGGCTGGGTACCCGACGTTCGCCGCAGCCACACCGCGCACGACCTCGCACGACGTAGCTCTATCCAGGCACCCGCCTGCCAGCGAGACGCCGTAGCCCGGCAGCCCGCCATCGGGACCTGCCACATGCCCGCGGAGTTTGCGCAGCTCCCCGGCTCCAAAGCGCTCGTCTTGACGCAGTACGCCTCCAGCAACGCCGCCACGCCGAACGGCCGGATCTCGGTGGTCGACACCGCCGGCCGTGTGCGCGCGTCCTACGCCTACCCGCGCATCACGCTCCCCAGTGGCGGCAGCCTGCTGGTGCACCCGCGGGAGGTCAACGCCGACCCGACCAGTCGCCGCGGTGACGAGCGGTTCGTGGTGATCTTCGACGCCGTCGGCCGCGCCGGCGCCGCGACGCCGCCGTTCGCCATGCAGGAGTTCCGCTACGACCACCGCCGCGAAACCATCACACCCCTTTCGCTGCCGGTCCTCTCCGGAGAGACGACGGCAGACGGCACGCCGCTGGGCTTCGAGACCGCGCAGTACGCCCGCGACGGATCGCTCTGGGCCGCGCAGTCACGCGCCGGGACGCTGCAAGGCGGGCCCGTGGCGATCTACCGTCGGTCGGTCGGTCGCCCCGTCCTCGGTGCCCGCCGCGGGTGTACGGCCCCGGCCCGCTGGCGCGGCACGCGCTGGGCGACCGCCTGCCCGCCCGACGAGCGCATCGTGGCCGCCAGCCCACTCGGCGTCGGGCGCAGCCTCGTCGAAGACCATGCGAGCGGCGCGATGCTGCTCACGACGATGTCCGGCACGGTGCTTCCGATCGAGCGTGCTCCCCACGCGACAGCGCATCAGGCGCTGGCGCCGATCGACCTGGGGCTGGGCCGACTCGTCGACCGCGACCTGCTGCGGATCGGGCCGCGCAAGACCGCGCTCGACCAACGCTCCCGGCGCCTCTGGATCCCGATTCAGCAGCTCGCCAGCACCGCGACGTGCGCGCAGTGGCCGTGCCCACCCGCAGCGCTCGACCAATGGCTCTTCCAGATCGACCTGGGCAGCGTACTCAGCGGCCGGTAGCACCAACGCGCTGCAGCCGCTCGACCGTCGCGTCGAGCAGTGCTTGCGCATCGGCCTCGGTGAGGTCGCGGGCCCGCAGCGTGAGTCGGCGCGCGCCGCCCTCCACGCTGGCGGCACTAAGCGCGACGGCCGAGCGACCACGCGCCTGCGCGTAGAAGTCGACGGCGGCTGCGCCGGGCAGCCGAACCAGGCCGAGGTTTGAGACGAGCAGCGAATCAGAGAGGCGCTCGACGACCGGCGCCAGCAGCCGCATGAGCGCTGGATGCATCGCGCCCGCTCCGGCGGTGTGCGCCGCGCCAAGGGCTGCCGTGACGGCGGCGGCGATGTCATCGCTGGAGGCGGCGTCGACCCGTCGGTGGGTCGACACGTTGCCGAGCACCGGGGGGCCTCCTACTGGAATCGTGAGCCCGACTCGACGCCACGGCTCGCCGCGGGCCTCGTTCCAGGCCTGTACCGCTCCGCACGCGGCCGCGGCCAGAGCGGCCACCCGAGCCGGCACGCCTAGCGGCAGTTCCGCCGTGACGAAGACCTCCGCGAGCGCCGCCGAGGACGACGCAGCGACGCGATCCGCGGGTCGATCCAGACGCCGCAGCGCATGGCGGGCGCCGACCGCCGCCGCGACCGCACGGCCACCGCCGGACCGCGACTCCGCGAGAGACTGGCTGGCGCTGACCTCCGCCGTCGGGGCCGACGGCCCATCACTTGCAGCAGCGCCCGCCACCTCGCTGGCGTCGTCTCCGCCGTGGCCCAGCAGGTGGCTGGCGACGGTCAAGAGCGCGCGACCGTCGAGCGCGGCGTGGTGGGCGGCCATCGACAGCGTTCGGCCGCTGGCGCTGAGCCCGACCCGAAGCGGCGGTTCGCTGGCCAGATCAAACGCTCGGCAGAGACCGGCCAGGCCGCCCGGCTCGAGCGCCCCAACCACCGGAGGGGCACCGCCCACCACCCATTCCTCGCCCCGCAGCCGGGCGGCGACGATGCTGTGCTCGGCCGCTAGGGCGTCGAGCGCTCGCGCCACTGCCGTCGGCTCGAGCCGCTCGGCCGTCTCGACCACGATCGCTGGCGCCCAAGCGGTTCGACGATCTGGGTGGTGCAAGATCGCGGCCTCGGAGGGCGTGATCGGCCGGGAGATCCAAACGTCGGTCATGACCGGTCCTCGGGGTTGCCGTTGATGCGTTCCGGGCCCGCGCCCTGGCCCGGCGTGGTCGACCGATCAGGCGCCGCCGTCCGCAGGGGGATCAGCGACACCAACACGGCCGCCAGTGCCAGGGTCGCCAGCAGCTGCGCGGGACCTCCGAACGCTCCCTGGCCGTCACCCGAGAACGGGCTGTTCACCGACGCGGTCGTGATCCCGGCCGCGAGCATCGCCAGCGGCGCCACGACGACGGGGACGAAGGCCAGGCGGCGCCGCGCGACGGCGAGTACCGGCACGGCCAGCGCCACCGGGGCGCTGACCATCGCAACGGCGAGCGTCACCCCGGCACCCCAAAGCCAGCGGGCGGCGCGGCGGTGTGGCGCCCATGGGCCGACCGCTGGTGCGGGTTCCCTGCGCCGAGCGCGGCGGCCGACCGGCACCAGCGCGAGCGGGAGCAGCAAGAGGGCCAACCCACCGCCGGCCCACAGCAGCACGCGGTAGGCGTGGTTTGGGACGAACTCCAGCTCCACGAGGCCGGCGGCGCCGGCGGGGACGACGTAGCCCTGCTGCCAGCCGTCGAGCGTCACGGCAGGCAGCGCACGACCGGCCATCGTCGCAACCCAGCCCGTGTTGGCGTTCTGGTGCAGCTGCATGTAGGTCTCGGGCCCTGCCGTCAGGGCGACGGTCCGGCGGGTGGTGCCCCAGCTGCGAACGCTGGCGACGCGCCGGTCACCGGAGCCGACGGCCGGTCGTGCCGAGCCGCTGGCTGCCGACGCCGCCACCGCGCCGTCGGCCGGTTCGAGCATCAGGTCGCGCACCGTGAAGGCCCCGCCCCCGCCAGACGTGATCCGGTGAGTCCCCGCCGCCAGGGCGACGGTCGCGCCACCGCACGGCTGCACGGGCGCCGCACGCATTGCCGTCGCGTCGCCGGCCGTGGTGGTGATGCGCGTCTGCACGAGTTGGCCGTTGACGCGAAGTTCCGGACCTTCCCCGCAGCGCGTGGCGACCGGCAGCTCGGGCGGCAGCGGAATCACGCGCTGATCGCGCAGTGCGGGGAAGTCGAGATCGGCCACGCCAACGGGGAGCGGGACGCGTTCGGCGTCGGTGGTGAAGCGGCGGTCGACGCCAACGAACTCGACGGTGACGGCGCTCGCCCGCAACGGAGCGAAAGCCGCCAGCTGCCCACCGCTCACGGCCACCGTGCGCGTCTGGCCACCACCGGAGATCCGCAACCGACTCGGCGGACTTGCACTGGGGCCGGCGTCGATGGCGCGCACGCTGCGCAGCGTGCGCGGCCCGTCGAACCGGAAGCGCAGCGCAGGCGCGGGATCGGTCACGAGCGGCACCGGCGAGAGGTTGCGCCGCCCGCTGCGGGTCCCCGTGCTGGTGAGGCCGGGGGCCGACGGCGTGATGAGCGCCTGCGGGCCAGGAGGCGCGGCGATCCACTCGGTGGCGCGCGTGCCGTCGGCGGCGCCCGAGGCGCGGTACCGCGGCAGCGCGTTGTAGGTCGATGTGGCACTGGCGTGGATTCCGCGGGTGCGCGTGAGGAGTCGGTCGAGGTCCGGACCCGGGCGCGGCGTTGAACGCGCCCGGATCGCCAGGCGCCCGCGCACCGGCAGCGTGAACTCGCGGCGCAGCTGCGGCTCCTCGTCGCGGCGGACGAGGTTCTGCGGGTCGGAGGCCGCTCGGGTGAAGAGGAACGTCGGGTTGCGGCCCGACGTCTTTGCGGCCCGCAGCAGCGCCGGCTCCTGGGGCGGCGCAACGAACCGCGTGAACTTGACGCCGGGCACGAACACGTCGCGCAGGCCGGCGCCGACCTCCCCGCGACGCTCACCGGTGACCCGCTCAAGCGTGAGGCGCACCTTGCTCGTCGGGCCCGGAGCGACGGCCAGCGACTGGATGGATTCCCCGTCGGCGAGTGGCGTGACGCGGCTGCCCTGATCGGTCGTGACCCGCAGCGACGCGACGCGCGGGCGGAACGCACCCTCCCGCAGCAGCCGCACCGAGAGCCGATCGACCGGCTGGGGCTGGGGCAGCGTGAGCTCGATCCACTGCCCGGCCGACGTCGTGGCGTTGCCGGCCACCCAGACCGTGGCGGGGTCACGGTCGAAGGCGTTGACGGGCTGCAGCTCGGGCAGCTGCAGCAGCCACGAGCCGTACGTCGACGCCGTCACCGTGCCCGGCTGGCCCGGCGACGTGGCGACCGCCTCGGAGCCCACGAGCGAAGGCGGCAGCAGCTGCGCCGTCTCGGCGCTGCCGGGCGCGAGTTCTTCACGCGCGAGCGTGTAGGAGGCGTTGTCGTGGGTGAGGCCGAAGTCGCTGCGGGTGCGCCGCAGCCCGTCGGTCACAACCCACTCGTCGCCCGCGCGCGGCGCGCCCGGCAGGTCGGCCGCCAACACCGAGGCGCGGCCGCGAAGTTTGTCCCAGTCCGACAGCTGGATCGTCGACTCTGGCCCGCCGCTGACGATCTGGCGACCCGCCGCTGCGAACGTCGAGACCTCCTTGGCTGCCGGCGCCGCCGCGTAGATCTCCACGGCCCGCAGCCGGCTCTCGCGGCGGCTGAGGCCGAGGTCGGCACTGAAGGCCGACGGCGTGCCGAGTTCCCGCAGCGAAGGGCCAAACGACACGACGCGACCCATGCCCGCTTTGATCAGGGCGTCGCGCACGGCGATCGGCCGCGGCGAGGCGGTGCGGCGCCAGTCCAGGTCATTGCGGACGAGCACGTACCGCACACCGCTGCGGCGAAGGGCGCCGCGTAGCCCCGGCGACTCGCGCTGGGTCACGATCAGCTGCTCGATGGCGTCAAGCAGGCGGGTGCTCGAGGCGCCGCCGAGCGGCTGCAGCGTGCGCGCCACCCACGGCGCCTGCTGGAGCGCCTGCATTGGCTCGTCCAGCGGCCTCCCCCACTGGTACTCGCCAAAGGCCGACGCAGGCAGCAGCAGGGTGCTCTGCCGCGGCGCGGCCTCACCCAGCCAGTCGGCGGCCTGCTGCCAGTAGCTGGGGACGGCCTTGAACGAGCCGCGGGTGAGCGCCCGCTCCTGCAAGAACGGCAGCGCCGCGAAGGGCAAGACGACAAGCGCGACGCCAACCGGCGCCCAGACCGCGACCGGCCCTGGCAGGCGGCGCAGCACCGCCGGCGCCGACGAGATCGCGTGCGCGAGACCCAGGGCCAGGCCGGCGGCGATCAGCGGCGAGAACTTGTAGATGTTGCGGAACGGCGCGAGCGGACCGCCGATCAGGGCCTCGACCTGGCTGCCGAACAGCCCAGCCATCTCGCCGGTGTAGCCGGCGCAGATCGCGACGACGCCGAAGCCGAAGGTCACCACCACGAACCGGCGCTCCGGCAGCCGAGCCGATGCCAACCCCGCGAGCCCGCCGGCCGCGACGAGCGTGGTGGCGACGATCGCCGCCGTCGCGCTCACCAGAATCCAGCTCGCCTGCACCCACGGCTCGCCGAGGTTGAGGTAGCCGAGCCAGTTGCCGGTGCCGCGCATCACCTCGGCCGCTGCGGTCGTGGACTCGGTGACGCTCGCCGTCTCGGTGAACGCCGTCACGTCAAGGCCGTATTTGGCTTGGAACACGAGCGCCGCCAGCCACCAGAAGCAGGCCAGGAACACCGCCAGCGCCCACCACCCCATGAGGGCACGCTGGCGGCGTCCCGGCTGGCGAGTCAGCAGGTAGAACGCGGGAACGGCCAGGACCGTGATCACCGACGTGGCATTCACGCCGCCCATGCAGAGGATCGCGAGCCCGGAGCGGCCTGCGGCTCGCCGCGTCGAGCCGCCTGCCGAGGCGCTGATCAGCGGCAGCACCGCCCACGGCATCATCGCCGCGGGCAAGACGCCGGCCGACGTGAAGCCGACCAGCCCGACGGCAAACGGGCAGAGCGCGTAGGCCAATCCGCCAACAACCCAGCCGGCGGGGCCGCCGATGCGCAGCGCCGCCGCGAGCCGCGCCATACCCCACATCGCGATCACCAAGATCCCAGCGATCCAGAGGCGCTGGATGATCCAGCCGGGAATGCCGAGGGCGTCGCCGAGCGTGAAGAACGGCCCCATCGGGAACAGGTAGCCGACGGCCTGGTTCTGGACCTGCCCCCACCCCGCGGTCGCGTCCCACAGATTCAGGGCACGCAGCAGAAAGCCGGCGGGGTTCGCGACGAGATCGAACTTCGTCTCAAACGCCACCCGCCCCGGCTCCTGCGCGAACACCGCCGCGACGAGGACGAATGACGCCAGCAGCAGCCAGCGGCGAGGCCACGGGGCGGGCTGGAGCAGCGGCTCGTCCGACGCCGTGGCCGAAGCACCGGTGCCCGCGACGGCGCTCACGACGATCCCGGCGACGCGCGCACCGCCGCTGCCTCACCGGATGGCAGCGTTCGCAGCAGCAGCGCGGTCGTCACGACCAGCACGAGGAGCTGGCTGAGCAGGGCGAGCCTCCCGAGCCCGAGCACGCTCGGATCGGCGACGACGAGCGCTGCCGCGAGCAGGGCCGAGCCGATGAGCGCCGGCGCCCAGGCGCGCGTGGCACCGCGGGTCACTGCCATGGCGAGCACGGTCGCCAGCGTCGCAGCGACGGTCATCGCGGCCGACAGCGTGACGAGGAGCTCGGCGGTCGGCTCGGGCTCGCCGAGGATCGCGACGATCAGCGGCTGCAGGAGTCCGACGAGCGCGGTGGCGACGAGCCCGAGGGCCAAGACGACGCCAGCGGGCGCGAGCAGCTCCCGCGGTGTGCGGCTCCTTGCCGCCGCCGGCACGGCCGTCCAGCTTGCCGCGAAGAGCGCGAAGAAGACGCCTTTGGCGGGCAGCGCGGCCAGCGCGTACGCGTCGGCGCCGTCGCCAAGCAGGCGGGGGGCGGCCAGCGTGTCGAGGTTGGCGAAGAGCATCAGCACGCCGAGCGTCAGCGCCGGGCCGATCACCGCCCCGGTCGCCATGGGCGCGCCGCCGGGGTACCAGCGGCTCCCGAGGATCGCCGCGGCAGCAGTCCCGAGCAGGAGCGCCGCGGCCAGCCCGGTCGCGCCGAACGCCACGCCCAGCGCTACGCCAGCCGTCACGCGGACGAGCGCCTCGATCCCCATGCTGGAACTCGCTCGGCCGAAGTCCGTCCGACCGATCGCGGTGCCGCGCTGGACCGCCGCAAGCCCCGCCAGAGGGAACTGTGCAGCGAGCAGCGCCAGACTCGCGGCCGGGACCGTCAACGCTGCGGCCGCGAGTGGCGCGGCGAGGAGGAGCGCGCCGGCCGCCCACCAGAGCCACGTCGGCACCGTCGACGCGGTCGGCGCGCCCGCCGGCCCCGCTGCTGCGGCAGCAGCGCGCAGCTGGATCGCGCCCGGCACGACGGCGAGGACGAACGACACGCTCAGTACCGCCGACGCGTCGGCGATCTCGCCGCCGGAGGACGACCGCGCGATGGCGGCGACGATGATGAACGCGGCGACGCCGACGCTGAGCGAGGCACCCCAGAAGGCGGCCGTGGCTCCGTCGACCGCGGCGCGGCGCGGACCGGTCCGGCTGGCCGGGGCCGTCATCCGCACCCGCCCGCGGGCAGGCGCGGGCCGGGGTGTTCGTCGGGCGCCGCGCGGCGAAGACAGGAAGCGGACGCCATGACCGGCCCAGGGTATCCCCGCTGCCGGGCGGCTTCTGGGGATGCGAACGTTCTTGCAGCCACGGTCATGCGGCCTGCGCAGACGCCTCAGCGTGCCGCAGCCGCGGCGCCTCTGAGCACGTCCTCGAACCGCTCGACCGATCGGTCCCACGTGAAGCGCTCGGCCCAGGGCCTCGCCGCGGCGCCGAGGCGCGCCCGATCGTCGCCGTCGCGGGCCAGTCCGATCCACCGCTCCACGAACTCGGCCTCATCGGCCGCCAGGTAGCCGGTCTCGCCAGCAGCGACGGTGTCGCGCAGCCCAGCGACGTTGAACGCCAGCGTCGGCGTGCCGTGCATGGCCGCCTCGAGCACGACCATGCCCCAGCCCTCATGCATCGCCGGGTGGACGAGCGCCCAGGCCTGGGAGAGGAGTTCCTGCTTGGCCTGCTCGCTGACGGAGCCGAGGAACTCGACGCCCTCGCCGGCCTGCCCTCGCAGCTCGTCCAGCAGGGGCCCGCCTCCCGCGATCACCAGCCGGCCTCCGGTCTGCGGACGGACTTGCTCCCACAGCTGCAGCAGGAGGTCGATGCGCTTGTGCGGCACGAGGCGACCGAGGGCCAGAAAGAGCGGTTCGGCGGAGCGAGGCGCGACGCGGTCGGCCAGCTCCACGCCGTTCGTCACGACGTTGACCTGGCCCGCAGGGATGCCGAGGTCTCCGAGGGCGGTGGCCGTGCCGGGCGACACCGCCACGTACTGGCTGTGGCGGTAGGCCCACGGCATCAGGCGCGATTCCAGCGTGCGGCCGAGCGCGGCCACCGGCCTGGGAAACGCGAGGTCCCACTGCTCGGTGTGGACGTGGTGGACGAGGCAGACGGTCGGGCGCGAGCGCCAGAGTGGCGAGAAGAACGGGATGCCGTTTTGCACGTCGACGAGCACGTCGGTCGTGCGCAAGTCGCGGGCGTGGCGCAGCGGCGCGCGGAGGTACTGCGTGTAGGTGCCGCCGAGGTTGTGGACGGGGTAGGGCCGCTCGCCCGCTGGCCCGCCGCACATCAGCTGCACCTGGTGGCCCCGATCGGCGAGCCCGCGGATCAGCCGGTCGACGACGACCTCGGAGCCCCCCGCCTGCGGGTGATCGAGGTCGCGCCAGGCGACGAACCCGATTCGCATCGGACCACCGACCGCCGGCATCGTCAGGCGGCGGTCCGCGACGGCCGACTCGGGCCGGCGGGCAGCTCGCCGAGTGGCACCAGCGGTGTGCCACCGAGGCGCTGGCGGTTGCGGTAGCGCAGGCGGGCCACGTCGGCGGCCATCGCGAGCGGGTCGCGTACGGCGCGGATCTTGCTGCCGGCCACCGCCTGCCACTCGACGGGGATCTCGGTGACGCTCATGCCCAGGCGCTTGGCGATCAGCAGGAGTTCCACGTCGATCGTGTAGCCGTTCACCAGGGAGCGCTGGAACAACTCTTTGGCAGCGGGGGCGCGGAAGCCTTTGAAGCCGCACTGCGGATCGGACACTTTGAGGCCGGTCACCTGACGCGCCGGACCGCTGAAGGCGCGGTGCATCACGGCCCGGCTGCGCGAGCGGCCGGTCACGACCGACTCCTCCAGCGAGCGTGAGCCGACGACGATGTCGCTGGCGTCGAGGCGGTCGATCATCGGCCCCACGGCGCTCAGGCTCGTCGCCAGGTCGGCGTCCATGAAGAGCACTTTCTGCCCGGTGGCCGCTTGCACGCCGTGGCGGATCGCGGCGCCTTTGCCGGCGTTGCGCTCCAACCGAAGCACCTTCGCCAGTGGGTGGCCGGCGAGCGACTGGCTGGCGAGCGCGAAGGTGTGGTCGGTGCTGCCGTCGTCGACCACGATGATCTCGGCCTGCTCTCCGAGCCAGGGGTGTTCGAGGACGCGGTCGAGCGTCGGGCCGAGTCGCCGGGCCTCGTTGTGGGCCGGGATGATGACGGAGATTGCGGGAGGCTTGGGCGTGGAGGGCACGGGGGATTGCCGATCGAGGGGAAAGCGGACAGCTGCGACCATCCGCAACTTCCATCCCCTCATCGGAGGAGCCGGAAGAAGGTTGAATGGATCCGCGCCAGATGTCCGGCGTAATCCCTCGACCAGAGTGCGGTCGCGCCCAGGCCGCTCAAGTCCGCGGCGCCACGTGCCGATCAGGGCCAGCCAAAGGCCAGCCCCGCTCCTTCACTTCGAGGAGAAGGAGACGGCCTTCGCGCGCTTGTTCGGCGGCGTGCAGCGGTAGTAGACCTTCTTGGTCCGCAGCACCTTGCCGCGCTTGGTCTTGACCATCACTTTGAGGACCACGACGCCGGTCGGCAGGACGCGGAACTTCTGCACGCGCAGCTGCCGCTTGGACCGCGACGATGTCGTCGCGCGCCGGGCAACGTAGAGCTTCTTGCCCGTGACCTTGGCCTTCTTCTTGCCGTTGATCCAGTAGACGGCCTTGGTGTAGATCTGCCCCTTCTTGGCCGTCAGCCGCACCGAGAGCACGTTGGAGGCCAGGCAGGCATTGGGATCTGCGACGGTGGCCGACTGAGGTGCTGAGGTCGTGGTGGCCGGTGGAGCTGCGGCGGTCGGCGTCGAGCTCCCTGGCGTGCCGGTCGCAGGCAGCATCACCTGCGGAGGGATGAGGCCGGTGAGGCACGCCCCGCTGTCGCACTCCGCTTGGCTGCGGATGACGATGGTGAGGATCCCCGAGTTGTCGTCGGGGCGCACGTCGAACAGCTGGAACTCCAGCGGCGCACCGGTGCCCTGCACGGAGTAGGCGTAGGTGTGCGATGGGTTGACCGCCGCCGGGACGCCGCCGATCGGCACGGCCGGTGCGAGCGCTCCGCCGACGCCCATCTTCAGCCCGGACGGCGCGGGCGGGACGGCGGGGTTCGGGCCGGAGCACGCCAGGGTGTCCCACAGCGACACGCCCACGGGGGCGGCGAAGATCAGGGCCGCGTCGACGGTCGGTACCGCGGCGGGCTTGCCGGGGGTCGGTTCGACGATCGGCGCGGACTCCGGCGCACCGCACGTCACCGGGGCAGGCGTCTCCACCGGACTCCACAGCGAGCCGGTGCCGGAGACCGTCACCACGTACACCTGGCCGGCGGTGAGTGGGGAGCTGGCGACGGCGGCGGCCCCCGCCGTCGCGTTGGCCGGGTTGGCAAGGTCGAGCTTCAGCGTCTCGGCGGCGAGTGCGGGAGACGGCGCGAGCGCGCACGCCGCCAAGGTGCAGGCGGCGGCGAAAGTTTTCAGCACGAGGGGGATCCTTGTTCCGGGGGGAGGAGGCTGCTGAGCCAAATCATCGGCGCCCGATGCCCCGAACTTCAGTGCCTACGTGCCAAAGGTGGACGTTCGCCGACGCGCGACCACACGAAACCCTAGAGGCCCAATCAGCCAACCTCACTGGGGCTGCGTCGAGACGAGTCCGTCCCAGAACAGACTCGGGGGCCGGCGGCACCAGGCAAAGGCACGCCGACCCCCAAGGATCATGAAGTTACGGTGCCCGCCGCATGGGCGGGCGCCAGCTCCACAAGTGTTAGCCGAGGCTGGCTTTGAGCTTCTCCAGCTGAGCGGTGATGCCGGCCGGCAGGCGCTCACCGAACTGCGCGAGGTGCGCCTCAACCTGCGGCAGCTCAGCCTTGACGGCCTCCGGATCGACGGTAAGCAGCAGCTCGAGATCGGCGTCCGAGAGGTCGAGGCCCTCGATGTTCAGCGACTCCTTCGTCGGCACGAACCCGATCGGAGTCTCCACGGCGTCGGCCTTGCCGTCGACCCGGTTGAAGACCCATTCCAGCACGCGGCTGTTGTCTCCGAAGCCCGGCCAGATGAACTTGCCGTGGTCGTCCTTGCGGAACCAGTTGACGTAGAAGATCTTCGGGAGCTTGGCGCCTTCGGTGGCGCCGATCTTGAGCCAGTGGGCCATGAAGTCGCCCATGTTGTAGCCCGCGAACGGCAGCTGCGCGAACGGGTCGAAGCGGAGCTGGCCGACGGTGCCGAACGCGGCCGCCGTCTGCTCCGAGCTCATCGTCGCGCCGAGGAACACGCCGTGGTCCCAGTCGAACGACTCGCGCACCAGCGGCACGACGCTCGCGCGGCGGCCACCGAAGAGGAAGGCGCTGATCGGCACGCCGGCCGGGTCCTCCCACTCTGCGGCCAGGCACGGAGCCTGATCGGCCGGGACGGTGAAGCGCGAGTTCGGGTGGGCGGCCGGGTGATCGGCCTCCGGCGTCCAGTCGTTGCCGTGCCAGTCGATGAGGTGTGCAGGCTTCTCCTTGGTGAGGCCCTCCCACCAGATGTCGCCGTCGTCCGTCAGCGCGGTGTTCGTGAAGATGGTGTTCTTCTCGATCGACGCGATCGCGTTCGGGTTCGTGTCTGCGCCGGTGCCCGGTGCGACGCCGAAGAAGCCAGCCTCGGGGTTGATCGCGTAGAGCTGCCCGTCCTCGCCGAACTTCAGCCAGGCGATGTCGTCGCCGACGGTCTCGACGGTCCAGCCCTCGAGGGTCGGGACGAGCATTGCGAGGTTCGTCTTGCCGCACGCCGACGGGAACGCGCCCGTGACGTACTTCACGTCGCCGGCGGGCGAGGTGAGCTTGAGGATGAGCATGTGCTCGGCGAGCCAGCCCTCATCACGCGCCAAGACCGACGCGATACGCAGAGCCAGGCACTTCTTGCCGAGGAGCGCGTTGCCGCCGTAGCCGGAGCCGTACGACCAGATCTCGCGGGTCTCGGGGTAGTGGACGATGTACTTCGTGTCGACGTTCGTCGGCCACGTGACATCGGCCTGGCCCTCTTCGAGCGGCGCGCCGATCGAGTGCACGCACGGCACGAACTCGCCGGTGCCCAGAGCCTCCAGGGCCTTGGTGCCCATGCGGGTCATGATCCGCATGGAGACCACGGCGTAGAGCGAGTCGGTGACCTGCACGCCGATCTTCGACGACGGGGAGCCAACCGGCCCCATCGAGAAGGGCACGACGTACATCGTGCGGCCCTTCATCGCGCCCGTAAAGACGTCCTTGAGCTCGGCGCGCATCTCGTCGGGAGCGCGCCAGTTGTTGGTCGGCCCCGCGTCGATCTCCTGCTCCGAGCAGATGAACGTTCGGTCCTCGACGCGGGCAACGTCGCTTGGATCAGACCAAGCGAGGTAGCTGTTGGGGCGCTTGGCCTCGGAGAGACGCTTAAAGACGCCGGCGTCGACGAGCTCCTGGCAGAAGCGGTCGTACTCCTCCGCAGAGCCGTCGCACCACACGACATCGCTCGGCGTCGTGAGCTCGGCGATCTCATCAACCCACGCAGTGAGTTTGGCATTGGCAGTCGGGGCGGCGAAGGTGTTGGGCACTTCTGGGGCCTTCTTCGAATCAGCTGTTGATCGGAGTTGGCCCTGCGGGACGGCGGGGCCAGCCGGGGCGTGCACGAGAGCGTGCACGGACCAGCGAATCGGGCGAGGATACCGGCTAGCGCGACCACGCGGGTGTGTCATTGGCCCGTGCGCCTGCGGGAAAGCCGCAGAGTTGGTGTGTTGAGCGGCCGCGCGCCAGGCGTCCCCCGGAACGGGAGGCAGGTTGGACGTCTCACCGATGGCAGCCAGAATTCAGACCGAGATCCGCTCTATTGACCAGCTGCGCGACCGACGGAAGAGGAAATGCTGCGCTTTGCCTTTTCGACCGCCCGACGGCAGCGACTGACCGCCTGCACAGGCGTCGTCGTGCTCGCGCTCGTCGTTCCACCCGCCTTTGGTGCCACTCCCGTGACGACCCAGATCGCGAAGGTCACCAAACTCGCCAAGAAAGCCGACAAGAACGCCACGACGGCCCTCAAACTCGCCAAGACGGCTTCGACCGCCGCGACGGCCGCCGGCGCTGCCGGAGCTGCCGGCGCCAAGGGCGACACCGGCCCGGCCGGCCCGACGGGCCCCGCCGGAGCCACCGGCGCCACGGGTGCGACTGGCGCAACCGGCCCCGCCGGTGCGACCGGGCCAGCTGGCGCGAAGGGCGACAAGGGCGACACCGGCTCACAGGGCCCGGTCGGACCGCAGGGCCCATCAGGCAGCTCCAAGGCGTACGCCGTCGCTGACGGCAACGGCGTGGCCGACATCGCCGACCCGCTCGGAACCTCGTTCGTCGCTCGCGTCACCAAGATTCTTCCCGATGCGGGGAGCTATGTCGTCAACGGAAAAGCCGCGTTCGAGTCCCTGGCAGGCAACAACACCGTCACCTGCGAACTCGTCCGTGTTGGCGCCGGGCCGCGCACCGTCCTGGATTCAAGCGAGACGTATTTCGCAGGCGGCAGCTTGCCCGCTACCGCCTCGTACACCGCCGCTGTCACGGTCGTTGCCAACGACTCGATCGCCCTTGAATGCAAGGACGACGCGACCTTCGCCGCTACGGTGACCCGCGCGCACCTGACGATCCTGCCCGTCGGCTCGATCGAGTAGACGCGGCCGCCGCCCCGCGCCGCGTTAGCTTGGCCGGGGTGAGCACTCCGGCCGACGCGTACTTCGAATCTCTCGGCGACGGCCGCTACCGCGCGACCACCCACACCGAGGGACCCTGGTCGCCGCTGGCCCAGCACGGCGGCCCACCGTGCGCACTGCTCACGCGCGCGCTGCAGCAGCTCGATCCGCGGGAGGGATCCCTGATCTCGCGGATCTCCGTCGACTTCCTCAGCCCGGTGCCGGTCGGCGAACTCGAGGTGCGTGCCACCGTCGAGCGCCCCGGACGCAGCGTGCAACTGCTCAGCGCCGAACTCGTCGCGGGCCACAAGACGGTCCTACGGGCCACGGCCTGGCAGGTCGCCGCATCTCCCATCACGGCAGGGCCAGCCGAGCCGACGCCTCCCCCGCTCCCCGACTCCGAATCGCTCGCGCCACCGGCGATCGCGCACACCGGCTACCTGAAGTCGGTCGAATGGCGTGCCGCCGCCGGCGACTGGCGGGAGCCGGGGCCGGCCACGGTCTGGGCCCGGCCGCGCCTCCCACTGATCGAGGGCGAGCCGATGACGGGCCTGCAACGACTGATGTGCGTCGTCGATTCCTGCAGCGGCATCAGCGCCAACCTGGCGTGGGACGAGTGGCTGTTCATCAACACCGATCTCACCGTGCACGTGAGCCGGGAACCGCGCGGCGAGTGGATCTTGCTCGACGCCGTCACCCGGATCGCGGAGGGCGGAGCCGGGCTCGCGTCGGCCGCCGTCGGTGACGCCGACGGAGCCTGCGGCCGCAGCGCGCAAACGCTGCTCGTGCGCCCGGCTGACGCCTGATGCTCGCGCCGCCCCCGGATCCCGAGGCCGCCTGGGAGCGGATCCGCGCGTCCGAGCGTCGCAAGCTCCTGCTGCCATCGCTCCTGGCCATGACCTTCGCGACGGGCATCGTCGACGCCGTCTCGTACCTGGGGATCGGCGGCGTCTTCACCGCCAACATGACGGGCAACGCCGTGCTGCTCGGCTTCGGCGTCGCCGGCGAATATGACTTCTCGATCAGCCGCACGCTGCTCGCACTCGTGATGTTTGCCGCTGGCGGCGCCGTTGCCGGTCGCCTCGCGCGCACGTGGCACCACGTGCCGTTTATCTGGTTTCGGCGGATCACCGCGATCGAGATCGCCCTCCTCACCGTGACGGGCCTGCTGCTCATCGGCCTGGAGATGGGACTCGACACGCCAGACGAGCCGCGCCGCTACCTCGCGATCGCCACGCTCGCGCTCGCGATGGGCCTGCGCAACGCCACCGTGCGCCGACTGGGGTTCACGGACGTCCCCACGACCGTGCTCACCTCAACGGTGACGGACGTCGCCTCCGATTCGTGGTTCGGGGGCGGCGAGCGGCGCCGCGAGGGCGTGCGCCTCACGGCCATCGCCGCCATGGTGGTCGGCGCCGCCGTCGGCGCGCTGCTCGTGCAGATCAGCGCGATGCTGGCCCTCGGCGCCGCGCTCTTGGTGCTCCTCGGCGTGGCCGCGCACCAAGCGTGGATCGCCGCAACGGTGCCACGCACGGCCACCGCGGAGGGGATTGCAAAGTCCGATGGCAACGCCACTCTCGACGGTGACGCCAAGCGTAAACCGCAGTAGCTAACTATCGAGCCGCGCGTTAGGCGTCGGCGCTCAGGACTTCAAGTGGCAGAGTCGGCGCCTTTCGAAAGATGCCGATCGTATCTCGAGCGGCCTCGCCCTTCCGTCGTGTCGACGGATCACCGGTCATCTGGGCAGTCAGGCTCCCGTTCTCGAAGTTCAGAACATGCACCCCGCGCCGAAGTCTGTACCCGGAGTACTCGCTGAGATCGAGCATGTAGACCTCGTAGCGTTTACCCGCCTCGCTTCCCGAAACCGAGTGGTCAAGAAGATGCACCATCCGTACCTCGAGTAGGCGCGTCAATAGTGAGTACTCGTGCTGGCGAGATTCCTTGTCCCTGAATTCAACTTTGAAGTAGGTCCAAGGTTCGTGTCCGCTTCGACCAAGGCAGAACTCGCTGACGGCCTTCAATGCGCTCAGGGTGATTCCGGATGATCCGACGTCGGCCGCGAGGTCCTCTTCGAGTTCACGCCGCTTATCGGAAGACGCTTGGCCCGCCGCCTGGTTCACATCCTCAATCCCGACGACACGGGCATTCTCTCGGCGGCGTGCCAAATCGATCGCGCGGGCGGCTAGCTGTAGATAGTCCCGCGGGACCGCCCCAGAGGCCAGAACAAGTCGATCTAGTGCCCGCCGATGGAATACGCGATTCAGAGAAGCGATCCCTGCTCGCCGTGCATAGCTTCCGACTAGCTCGGTCAGGAAATGGGTGGCGCGTTGAGGGTCGCTGAGCGTAAAATCGAGTTCAACGCTTTCGACGTCGTTGACGATTTCTAGGCCCGTTTGGCGAGCGGAATCCCACCATCGACTGAGGTGCTTCACGGTCGCGATCTTGAGCCAAGCCGACGTGTCTCGGACGCACGCGTGCAAGAAATCAAGGATGTCTGGTTGCTCCTGCAAGGGCAGCAGGTAGAGGTCGTCAAGGAAGAAATAGACCTTACGGCCGGTAAGCTGAGAGACCTTTGTGACCGCCTCTTGAATGGCAACCGGCAAACGCCGCAGATGACCTTCAACATCTGTAGGGGGCCGATCGATGCCTGCAATGTCGGATAGCTGGCGGTACAGATTGCTCGACCGGCCGACTCCAGCCTCGGTCAGGGCGACCTCAAGTCTCTCCGCCAACTTGGCTGCAACGCCTAGCAGCAGCTCCTGGCGCGTCATCAGTCGATACGTCTGAGCGTTCATCCAGACGGTGATCGAACCCTCCGACTCAACTTGACGATGGGCTTCGACCAAGAGAGCGGTCTTGCCAGCTCCGCGTCGCCCGAACACCAGATTGTGGCGCTCCGCAGTGACTCGGTTCAGGTTGGTCTGACCATCTTGGATGTACTCGAGACTCGGAGTAGCCAGTGATGAACGGGACGTCCGGGCAATCAACCGAACAAGCTCGTCCACTCGGCCGTCGTTGACCCCTGACACGGCCGAGTCATCACGTTGAGCCACTTCGTCGTCGCTCGCTGCTCGTACCGTGGCAAAGACGGAGTTACCCGAGTCGTCTGTCCCGAAATCGACGTCGGCAACGATCTCCGTCGCGGTAGTCAAGTCGTCTCGCGACACAGACAGGATCAGGAATCGCTCACCTGGGAAGACACGCTCCGAGTAGGCCACTAGCCCGACTTCCGCGCCAGCCAGGGCGCGCTGCGCGATCTCAAGACTGTCGTTCATCGTTCTCCTGGGACAAGTACTGCCGCACAGCCTCGACCGCGTCCTGAGCGAGCGCGACCACCCATTGGGCATCGCGCTGCCAGTCTGCATTGGCCGTTGGCCACACATCGTAGTCGGCGCGGTTCCGGGCAAGTCTCGCCTTGTTGAGGTCCACGCGAAAGCGCTCGAATCCATCCAGATCATCGGGGATCTTTCGCGGCAGCACCGAATGCTGCTGATGGTCGTCGCCGTCGAACGCAATGAATGTGGCCGCACGCAACGCGTGATAGGCCGCGTAGTAGGCCCGACTTACTGCGTCGCGGAAACTTGCCGCCACAATTGAAGCCTCCGCTCTCGCCAAGAAATCGGCGGCCAGTTCGAGTCGGGCTGATGCTGCGCCCTCGCGAATCTGCTGCCAGTCCGCTCCGTGGACGTGAACGATCTGAGCGCCCAGACCAAACAGATCGAGTTCGCGAGCGGTCGACGTCGAAACAATCTGTGTGAGGTGGTCCGTCTCGGCCATCTGATGTGCAACGTAGCGCAGACGGCACTGGGCCAACCGAAGACATCGTTGCCCCTTCCGTGGAGTGCGCGACCGCAACGAGGCCAGCGCAGCCTCAGCGCGCGCCTTTGCGCAGCTGCCTGAGCTCCGCCCAGGGCCGCGTGTTCGCCACGTCGGCAGCCGTGAGCCAGGCGCGCCGGGCGGTGTAGATCCCCCACCGCTGGTTGGTCAGGACCTCGGGGCCGTGGGCGTCGGAGCTGATCACCAGCTTCACGCCGCAGCGCGCCGCCTCCCGCGCGTGGATCTCGCTCAGGTCGCGACGCCTCGGCGAGCCGTTGATCTCCAGGAACGTGCCGGTGGCCGCCGCGACCTCGATCACCTGCTTCATGTCGAGGTCGTACGGCGCGCGCTTCTCGATCATGCGGCCCGTCGGGTGGCCGATCAGGTCGACCGAGGGGTGCTCGCACGCGGCGACGATGCGGGCCGTCGGGTCGCTGGCGAATGCCGTATGGACGGACGCCACGACCCAGTCCAGCTGCGCGACGAGTTCGTCCGGGTAGTCGAGGGAGCCGTCGACGCCGATGTTGATCTCGCTGCCGGCCAGCAGCGTGAACGCGTCGCCGAAGGTGGGATCGAGCGCCCGCACCTCCTTGATGGTCCGCTCGAGTTCCTCCGGCGTCACGTGGTTGCCGAATCCGTGCGAGGCCGAGTGATCGGTGATCACCAGGTACTCGTGGCCCAGCTCGATCGCGGCATGCGCCATCTCCTCGATCGAGGCGCGCCCGTCGGACTTCGTGGAGTGCAGGTGCAGATCTCCGCGGAGATCCGAGAGTTCGATCAGCTTCGGCACCTCGTCGGCGCCCAGCTGCAGCTCGCCGCGATCCTCGCGAAGCTCCGGCGGCACCCACGTGAGGCCCAGCGTCTCGTAGACCTGCTCCTCCGTGTCACACCGCGTCAGCTGGCCCGTCTCCTCATTGAGGATGCCGCGCTCGGACACGCGAATCCCCCGCGCCTGCGCCTGCGTACGCAAGGCCACGTTGTGCGCCTTGGAACCGGTGAAGTGCTGCAGCAGGTTGCCGAACTGCGCCGGCGGCACGACCCGCAGGTCGACGGCAAGCCCCGCCTGCGTCATGCCGTGGGCGCCGTTGTCGCCCCGCGACGTCACCTCGGCCATCAACTCGGAGGCGGCAAACGCGTCGACGAGGGCATGCACGTCGCTGGTGGTCGCGATGAGGTCGAGGTCGTGGACGCTGTCTACCCGGCGCCGAGCCGATCCGGCCAGCTCCACACGGTCGCTGGACGGGTGCGCGCGCAGCTCGTCGCGCAGCGCCTCCCCGATCTCCAGTGCCTTTGGCAGCAGGACCCGCTCGGGGCCGCCGCTGATGGCGTCGCCGGCGGCCTCCAGCGCCGCAGCGATCTTCGCGGCGCTCGACGCGCCGAAGCCCTTGAGCTCGGCGACCTGGCCGGTGTCGAGCGCGACCTTCAGCGTCTCGGGCCCGTCGATCCCGAGTTCCCGGTGCATCTTCGCGATCCGCTTGGCGCCCAGGCCCGGCACGCGGGTGAGCACGAGCAGCCCGTCGGGGATCTTGGCCCGCAGCTTCTCGAGCGCCGGAATCGTGCCGGTATCGAGGAGATCGCCCAGCTTCTCCTCGAGGGTCTTGCCGATCCCCGGGATGTCGGTGACGGTTCCCTCGCGAGTCTGCGCCGCGACCGACGTCGGCGCCGCGCGCACCGCGTCGGCGGCGTTGCGGTAGGCCAGCACGCGGTGAGCGATCGCGCCGTCGAGCTCGTAG
Source organism: Solirubrobacteraceae bacterium (assembly GCA_032119795.1). Taxonomy (GTDB): domain Bacteria; phylum Actinomycetota; class Thermoleophilia; order Solirubrobacterales; family Solirubrobacteraceae; genus JAGIBJ01. The sequence continues at coordinate 58,674 of JAUMFO010000038.1, read as the reverse complement.
CGATCCGCCAGCTCCTCGAAGATGACGGCGATCTCGGCGTTGCTGGGGTCGCGAGGCGGGGCCATGCGCGGCAGCCTAGATGACGCACTGACGGGCGCTTTGCGGCGTCCCGCGACCTACCGCACCGGTACGTTGCGGTGATGCCTGCTCGCCGACGCTCCTGGCCCCTGCTCGCGGGTCTCCTGGCGAGCATCTCGCTCGCGGCCTCCACGAGCCCCGCGCAGGCCGCCGACATTCCGTGGGCCGGCTGCCTCGCCGCGAACTACCAGTGCGGCAAGCTCTCGGTCCCGCTCGACCACAAAGGTGCGCTCCCGGGGACGGTCAGCCTGTCGGTCACGCGCAAGGTCGCGCCGACGAACCCGACGCGGACGGCCATCGTCGCCTTCGCCGGCGGCCCCGGCCAAGCGGCCCAGCCGTTTGCTCGCAGCTTCGCGAGCCTGGTCTCCGTCGGCCTGGCCGACAAGGACCTGCTCGTCTTCGATCAGCGCGGCACCGGAAAGTCCGGCTCGCTGAGCTGCGCCGCCCTGCAGGACCGCGGCAACTTCGATCTGCTGATCGGCCGCTGCTCCACCGAGCTTGGCGCGCGCCGAGCGCTCTACACCACCGCCGACACGGTCGCCGACCTGGAAGACCTGCGCATCGCGGGCGGCTACGACCAGCTGATCCTGATGGGCGTCTCTTACGGCACGAAGGTCGCGCTGGCCTACGCCGCCGCGTATCCCGCGCGCACCCGCGGGCTCATTCTCGACTCGACGGTGCTGCCCGAGGGCCCGGACTCGCTGCGCCGAGGCACCGCGACGGCCACCACCCGCGTGATCGGCGATGACCTCTGCGCCAGCCGCGCCTGTAAAGACGCCACGCCGAACGCCGTCGGCGATCTGCGGCGGCTCGCCGGCGACCTTGCCAAGGGCAGCATCAGCGCGCCGGTCTTCGACGGCGACGGACGCCGCTACACCGCCAGGCTCGGCGTCAACGGCCTCCTGGATCTGATCACGGCCGGCGACCTCAGCCCCGCGATCCGCGCGCAACTCCCCGCAGCGGTGCGATCGGCGCGCAAGGGCGATCGCCAGCCACTGCTGCGCCTCTCCGCCAACTCCGGCGGCCTCGACAGCCGCGACGCGCTCCCCGGCGAGCGGCTGCAGTCCGAAGAAGACGACGAGGAATTCGGCGACGGCGCGCTCTACCTCGCCACGCTCTGCGAAGAGAACCCGACCTTCCCCTGGGCGCGCGGCGGCTCGCTCTCGCAGCGCACCAAGCAGCTCGCCGACGCCGTGGCCGCAGCCCCAGCCGCAGCGTGGGGCCTCTTCCCACGGTCGGTTGGCCTCGGCAGCTTCGCGGGCACGTGCCTGGGCTGGAACGTCGCCTCAGCGGCGCCGCCGGCACCTGGTCCACTCCCCGATATTCCGGTGCTGGTGCTCAGCGGCCAGGCTGACGTGCGCACCCCACTGGAGGACGCCACGACGCTCGTCGCCCGGTTCCCACAGGGCAAACTCGTGGCGATCCCGCAGGTCGGCCACTCGGTCCTGACGGCCGAGTACGGCACCTGCGGCAAAGACGCCGTGAGCGCATTCCTCAAGGGCGCGGCGCCCGCAGCCTGCAAGGCCGTCGATTCGCCGTTCCAGCCGACGAGTCGCGCGCCACGCTCGCTCGCCGACATCCCCAAGGCCGGCAGCCTGCCCTCGAGGCCCGGCCGGACGCTCAACCTGCTCCCCGCCGCGCTGACCGACGCCCGCCGGGCGATCATCGGCGAGATCCTCGCCACCGGAGGCCTGCCGGAGTCGATCGGCGGGCTGCGGGGCGGCTCGGCGCGGGTGAAGTCGCAGACGCGCTGGACGCTGCGCAGCTACGAGCTGGTTCCCGGCGTGCGCATCAGCGGGTCCTACAACGCAAACGGCACCTCGACGTTCACCTTCTCAGGCTCCAACGCTGCCAGCGGCGCGATCACGCTCACCAAGAGTGGCCGCGCCACCGGCCGCCTCGGCGGCTCGCGGGTCAACGCCAAGCCGCGCGCTAGCGCGGCGTCGGTCGCGACCGACCTCCCAACGCTCGCGCAGGCCCTGGAGATGGCTCGCGCCAGGAAGACGCAAGCAGAGGCCGCCGCTTCGTAGGATCAGGCGGTGCGCCATCCTCGTGATTTCTTTAAGCCGCTCGCCGCGGGTGCCCCGGAGCCTCTCCGCGAGATCCCGTTCACCCCGTCGCGGATGATCCACTTCTTCGACCCGAGCAACGAGAAGATGCTCGGCAAGCTGCCGGACATCGCCGCCAAGGCCGACATCGTCTTGGGCAACCTCGAAGACGCGGTCTCCGTCGACAAGAAGGAAGCCGCTCGTGCCGGCCTCGTGAAGGCCGGCAAGGAGATCGACCTCGGCGGCACGCCCCTGTGGACGCGCATCAACTCGCTCGAGTCGCCGTGGGTCCTGGACGACCTCACCACGCTCGTGAGCGAGATCGGCAACCAGCTCGACGTGATCATGATCCCGAAGGTCGAGTCCGCCGACGACATCCACTACGCCGACCGCCTCGTCGCCCAGCTCGAGGCCAAGGCCGGCATCACGCGCCCGATCCTCTTCCACGCGATCCTCGAGACGGCCTCCGGCATGATCAACGTCGAGGAGATCGCCAGCGCTTCCCCGCGCATGCAGGGCATCTCGCTCGGCCCCGCCGACCTCGCCGCCTCCCGCCGCATGAAGACCACCCGCGTCGGTGGCGGCCACCCCGGCTACGTCTCGATCTCGGATCCGACCGACGCCGACGACCTCGAGATCGGCCGCGTCCGCGCCCAGCAGGACCCGTGGCACTACACCGTCGCCCGCATGGTCGACGCCTGCACCGCCGCCGGCATCCTGCCGTTCTACGGCCCGTTCGGAGACATCAAAGACACCGTCGCCTGCGAAGCCCAGTTCCGCGCTGCCTTCATCCTCGGCTGCGTCGGCACCTGGTCGCTGCACCCCGCCCAGATCGCGATCGCCAAGAAGGTCTTCTCGCCGGATCCCGCCGAAGTGCTCTTCGCCAAGAAGATCATCGAAGCGATCCCGGACGGCAAGGGCGTCCACATGATCGACGGCAAGATGCAAGACGACGCCACTTGGAAGCAGGCAAAGGTGCTTGTTGAGCTCGCCGAGCAGCTGGCTGAGGGTGACGAGGAGCTCACCGCCGCGTACGGGTTCTAGACCTTCGGCAACGTTCCGGGCGGGGGTGGGTGAGCCCCCGTTCGGACCACTCCCTCCGGTCGCTGGCGCTCCCTCTGGTCGGCGACCCGTCAGGACCTCGCCTGCTTCCTTCGTGCGCGTTCTCGAGGGCCTGCGCTGGTTGGTGAGGTCGGGGCCTCTAGGGCGCCGTCTCGCCCGGTGGCAGTGGGAAGCGGGCCTCGGGGAGGTCGACCTTTTGGCCGTCTGGGCGCAGGGGGACGTCTTCGGCGCGCAGGAGGGCGAGCTGGCGCTCGCCTTGGGTGACGGAGCCGTCGGCTCGCACGACGCGGTGCCACGGGAGGCCCTCGCCGTGCTCGCGCAGGACGGCGCCGACGAGGCGCGGGGTTCGCGGGGCGATGTCGCCGTAGGTGCGCACGAAGCCCTCGGGGATTGCCAGGACCGCTGCCCTGATCCGCTCGATGCGCTCCTCGTCGGCCATGGCGTCGATCGTAGAGCCGCACAGGCCCGGAGCCATCAGGTTTGCAGACCGTCGCTGCAAACCAGACCGAGGCTGACGCGCCAAAACCCCCGGAGCCATCAGGTTTGCAGACCGTCGCTGCAAACCAGACCGAGGCTGACGCGCCAAAACCCAAGATCGTGACTTGGCGACGAACCCGCTACGTGCGTGCAAGACGGCGTGCATGGGCGAACATATGTTCGCTATGGTCGATCCGGTGACCGCACAAGGGAGCCCAACGAGTGTGCTGCGGCGCGCGATTCGCGGCGGAAGCCTCGGCGCCGTCGAGATGGCACTGATCGACGTGCCACAGGTGGACCTGGAGGACGCCCTCGACATCCTCGCGCTCATGGCCGAGGCGCAGGACCCGCGGTTCGCGAGCTGGGGACGGCGCTGGGTCGACCGCGTCAGCGCCGAAGAGCGCGACCAACTCCAGGCACTCCTCGCGCAGCTCCCAACGGATCAGTCGGTCGCCGACGGCCTGCGCGAACGGGCTCGCCGCCTACGATCCGCGGCGCCGAGTGCGCGACTCCACACCGCTTGAATCAAGGCAAGCCGGGCAATCGCCTCAACACTCGAACCATGGAATACCGCTGGTTTCCGAATCGCCGCGCAGTGTTTTGCTCCTTCCCCTCAATTGGAGTGGGATGCAAACCATGAGCCCGCTGCCTCGCCCCCACTCCGCCACGAGGTCGCTGCTCTTTGCGGGCCTCGCTGTCGCCCTGACCGTGATCGCCGTCCCGTCGGCGGGCGCGACGACGACGATCAGCCGCGCGGGCAACGTCCTCACGCTCACGGGCGACGGCGCCGCCGACCAGATCAGCGGCGCCGGCGAGCACAGCCGCACCCAGGTCACGTTCTACGCCAAGACCGACGCAACCCGGCTGCTGGCCGGCCCCGGCTGCCGCTTCCTGCCTGGCCGCGACTCCGGCGGGCATCGCGAACTCTCCTGCGGCGCGATCGCGCGGCCCGCCAACCCGTTGACGCTCCGGGCGACGCTCGGGGGCGGCGATGACCAACTCCAGCTCGCATGGGACACCGACCGCCACCCGCGGGCGATCGTCGACGGCGGTGACGGCAACGACAAGATCGACGGCACGATGCTCGCCGACGATCTCGTCGGCGGCCCCGGCGACGACCTCATCTACGGCTGGCAGGACCGCGACGGCCTCAAAGGTGGCCCCGGTCAGGACGTCCTCTTCGGCGGTGCCGACAGCGACGCCCTCTTCGGCGAACAGGGGCGCGACAACCTCTACGGCGACGGCGTCGAGTCCGTCTCTGGCACCAGCTTCGCCGGCATGGACGTGCTCGACGCCACCGACTACCCCACCGATCTGACGGGCGTCACCGCCGAGCAGATCGCGGCGATCACCCCCGAGGCCGACCAGGTGAGCTGCGGCCCCGGCGACCGCGACGCTGCCGTCGTCGACAGCGCCGACACGGTCTTGCCGTCCTGTGAGGGCGTCAGCGGCGGCGGACGAACCCCGATCACGCCTGAAACCACACCGCTCTTCCCCGCCACGATGACCGTCACCCCGCGCTCGCGATTCAGCCTGCGCGCGAGCCTGCGCGGCGAGCCGATCCGTTTCCTCGTCAACTCCTCTGCCGGTGGGTTCGTGACCGCCAAGCTCGAGATCTCCCGCGGCGACGCGCGTCGATTCGCAGTGCCCGGAGGCCGCATCATCGCCGCGACGACCACCACCGCCGTGACCCCGCAGACCCCCGCTGAGCTGTTCATGCGACTGAGCTGGAAGGCGCGGCCCGCCCTCAGTGAGCAGCGCCGCGTGACGGCCAAGCTGACGGTCTCGGCAACGCACGGCGATCCGACGAACACGTCGATGCAGACCACCACGAGGACCACCACCATCGAGCTGCGGTAATCGGGCAGTCCAGTCCTTTCACGCGGCGTGCGTCCAGGCCCGGTAGACCTTGGGGCATGAGCAGCGCACCTGACTGGGGAATCGGCGCCTACGAGGTCTTCGCACCGACGCTCGCGCCATCGGCTGAGCATCTCGTGCAGCTGGCGGCGCCGCAGCCGGGAGAGCGAGCGATCGATCTGGGATGCGGCCACGGCAACGCCACCCTGCCGTTGTTGGCTTCTGGTGCACACGTCACCGCGGTCGACCCGTCGCTGCGGCTGTTGGGGATCGCCTCGGCTCGGGCACACGACGCCGGCCACCAGCTCGCTGCGGTCGTCGCCGGCGCCGAATCGTTGCCACTTCCAGACGGCGACGCCGACCTGATCGTCTCCAACTTCGGGATGATCTTCTGCCACGACGCGCCCGCAGCGTTCTCCGAGACGGCCCGCGTCCTGGCCCCGGGTGGGCGTCTCCTGTACTCAGCGTGGCTGCCCAGCGGTCCGATCGCCGACGTCGCCGGACGCATGCGTGAGGCCGCGAACGTCACGACGCAGCCAGCCATGCCGCCCGTCGCCCGTTTGGCCGACGCCGACGCGTCCCAGGTTCTGTGGCACGACCCGGACACCTTCGCCGGGCTCGTCCCTGGCGGCGCCGCCGCCATCAGCCTCCACGCCGCGCAGGCACGATTCGCTGCCGACTCAGCCGAAGACTGGTTCACCGTGCAGGAGACGCACCACCCGATGTGGCTGACGGCCCAACGGTCGATCGAGCCGCACGACTGGGCCACCGTGCGTGCCGACGCCATTGCCATCCTCGATGCCGCCGCGCCTGCCGGTGAGCCGTTCGCGATCGTCTCGGACTACGCCGTCGTTGAGATCAGGCCGCAGCGCTGAGCGCGCCGCGCAGGACCGGCACGAGCCGCCCGATGCCCTCGTCGATCTCGGCCGGCGTGGCGCAGGAGTACGACAGCCGCAGCGTCGAGCGTCCCTCGTCCTCCCCGGCGTGGAACGCGCTGCCGGGCACGTAGGCGACGCCGGCCTCCAGCGCCGCCGGCAGGAGCGCGGCCGCGTCGATGGGGCCGTCGAGCTGCAGCCAGGTAAACATGCCGCCATCAGGTCGCGTGCGAACGACCGAGTCGCCGAAGGCCCGATCCAGCGCTCCCTCGAGCGCCACCGCACGCTCGCCGTAGGCCGCGGTGACCTTCGCGATCTGGTCGGGCACGATCGGCAACAGCTCCACCGCCAAGCGCTGCGTAAGCGTCGAGGTGTGCAGGTCGGCGGCCTGCTTGGCCAGCGTGAGACGCCAGATCAGCGGCGACGGGCCGAGCACCCACGCCACCCGCAGGCCCGGCGCCAGGATCTTGCTGAACGTGCCCAGTCGAATGACCGGGCTAGCGTCGGCGTCGCCCGTCCGCGCGAGCGCGAGTTCATGGAGCGACGGCAGTCGCTCGCCACGGAAGCGCAGCTCGCCATACGGATCGTCCTCGATGAGCGGCACGCCATATTTGAAGGCCAGATCCAGGATGGCCTCACGTCGCTCGAGCGTCGTCGTGCGGCCGGTCGGGTTCTGGAAGTTCGGCATCAGGTAGACCGCCGACATCTCGCCCGTTGCGAGCGCCGCCTCAAGTGCGTCGGGCAGCAGGCCGTCTTCGTCGGTCTCGACGGGCACCGAACGCACCCCGTTGAACTGGGTGACCTGCAGCCACCCCAGATACGTCGGGTTCTCGACCGCGACCGACCCGCCCGGCGCCACCAGGACGCGACACACGAGATCGAGCCCCTGCTGACTGCCGGAGACGATCTGCACGTGCTCGGGCGTCACGCCAGCGTCGTCGGCGATCCACGTCCGAAGGGCCGGATCACCCTCGGTCGTGGAGTACTGCACCGCCTTGTCTTGGCGCAGCACGCGAGCCGCCGCATCCTGCAGCGCCTCCACCGGGAACAGCTCAGGCGCGGGCAGACCGCCAGCGAAGCTGATCACCGACGGCTGCTCCGTCACCTTCAGGATCTCGCGGATGTCGCTGGCGTTCAGGCGCAGGGCGGCAGGCGAGAGCCGGCGGCTCCAGTCGATCGGCGGGTACTCGGGCATCGGGCGATCCTACGCGAGTGCTCGGGGACGCCGAAAGCGGCCGTCTTCGACCGGTTTCAGACGAGGGTGCTGTTGTGATCGGCGAGCCCGGCGACGCCGTCGGAGATCAGCGTCTGGCCACTGGTGACCTCGAACGTCCGGCCGATGAGGTTCTCGTCGTCCAAGACGGCTACGAGCACGGCCGCCACGTCGTCGCGCGGGATCTCGCCGCGCTCGACGTTGCGCCCGACGCGCACCCGGCCGGTCGGCTCGTTGCTCGTAAGGAGCCCGGGCCGCACGATGGTCGCGTCGAGACCGCTACCACGCAGGTAGTGCTCGGCCCGCGCTTTGGCCCGCAGGTAGACGCTGAACACGTCGTCGCCGTCCGGTGGATCGTCGGTACCCATCGAGCTGATCAGCACGAACCGGCGGACCTCGGCCCGACCGGCCGCTGCCCCGCTGTGCAGAACGCCCGCGTAGTCGACGCTTTCTTTGCGCTCGGCGCTGCTGCCCGGACCAGCTCCGGCCGCAAAGACGACGGCATCGGCGCCGCGCATCGTGTGCGCCAGGTCGTTCTCGGCAAACTCGGCTTCGAGGTCGATGACGACCGGCTCCACCCCGTCGGCCTGCAGGTCAGCCGCGTGTGCGGGGTTCCGGATCACCCCGCGGACCGTGTCGCCGCGAGCGGCCAGCAGGCGGCCGAACTCCCGAGCGATCTGTCCGTGGGCACCGACGACGACTACGTCCATCTGCCCGACACTAGCTGCCCGCCCAGGCCCTAGAAACCGGTCTTTGGGCCGATCGGCCGGTCAGGGCGCACCGTGCCGCGCCCACAGGCCTGAAACGAACAGGCGAGTGGCGAGACTGACGGATATGCGGCCCTACAGTGAACACATGGAGAAGATCGAGCTGACCGAGGAGCAGTGGCGCGAGCGCCTCACGCCCGACCAGTACCGCGTCTTGCGGCAGGCCGGCACCGAGCGCCCGTTCACCGGCGAACTGCTCAGCGTGAAGGACGACGGCACCTTCACGTGCGGCGCCTGCGGCCTCGAGCTATTCGACGCGAGCACGAAGTACGAGTCGGGCTCCGGCTGGCCCTCCTTCTGGGCGTCGCTCGGTGCCGACCGCGTGAAGCTCATCGAGGACCGCTCGATGTTCATGAAGCGCACCGAGGTCGTCTGCGCCCGTTGCGAGTCGCACCTCGGCCACGTCTTCGACGACGGCCCGATGCCGACCGGCCAGCGCTACTGCATGAACTCGCTGGCGCTCGGCTTCGAGCCGGCCGCCGCCAAGGGCGAGGGCGACGCCGTCGCCGCCGGCGACACGCCGCTGGAGCACCTCGCGAATCCGGACGGGCCCAGCTGCGGCTAGCCACCACTCGCGGCCCCGGGTAACCGGGGCGCTCCGAGCCGGCCGCTAGGCGGTCTTGCGAAGCGCCCGGTAGGCGAGCTGTTGCTCCCGGGTGAGCCGCTCGGTCGCGTAGGAGAGCATCACCGCGGGCATGCCGGGGGCGTGCTGATCCAGGAAACCGAGCAGTAGCTCCTCGTCGACGCGCTTGCCGACCTCGCGCAGCATCCAACCGACGGCCTTGTGGATCAGCGGCTCGGGATCGCGGAGCAGCAGCTGGGCAACGTGGAGCGACGTGTCGCCCTCCCCACGCTTGATGCGGTGAAACGGCGCGATCATCGCGATCCGGCGGTCCCACAGCAGCGCCGAGCCCGCCAGCCGATCGAGCACCCCGGCGCCGACGACGTCGAGGTGCGGGCCAACGACCCGGTCGGCGCTGGCATCCACGAGGTCCCAGTTGTTGATGCGGGCGGTGCGCGCGAGGTAGAGGTCGTAGACCTCTTCCCGCAGCCAGGCGTCGCCGCGGCGGTAGTGCTCGCCCATCCCGATCACCGCGGCAAGGCGGTGCTCGTGCCAGGGTGACGCGAGCAGATCGTCGATGGCGCCCAAGGGCAGCTCAGGGTGGCGCTTGCAGACGGCCCGCACGTTTGGCACGGTCACGCCGAGGAACTGGTCGCCCTCGCCGTACTCGCCGGGACCGGTCTTGAAGAACCGCAGCGACCCCTCCGCTCGCACCGGATCGGCAAGCGCCAGGAGATCGTCGGCGAGCGCCTGTGCCTCGGGGAGCATGCGCCCGAGCTTGCCAGAAGCTCAGGCGCCAATCCCCGCGCTAGAGCCGGACGAGCATCTTGCCGGTGTTGGCCCCCGAGAGCAGCCCGAGGAACGCGTCGACGGTGTGGTCGAAGCCGTCCACGACCGTCTTCTCGAACGTGAGCGATCCGTCGGCGAGCCAGCCGGCTGCAAGCTGCGCGTACTCCTTGGCGAGATCCTGGTGGTCGAACACGATGAACCCACGGAGCGTGAGGCGTTTGCCGATGATCAGCGCGAGGTTGTTCGGGCCCGGCGTCGGCTCGGTGGCGTTGTAGTTGGAGATCGCGCCGCAGATCGCAAACCGCCCGTTCTGGCGGGCCGCGCCGATCGCAGCCTGCAGGTGGTCGCCGCCGACGTTGTCGAAGTACACGTCGATGCCCTTCGGCGCCGCCTCCTTGAGCTGGCGGTAGAGCTTGCCCTGCCGGTAGTCGAGCGCCGCGTCGTAGCCGAACTCCTCCACGAGCCGGCGGCACTTCTCAGGCCCTCCGGCCGAGCCGACCACGAGTGAAGCCCCCAGGTGGCGAGCGACGCGCGAGGCGACCGTCCCGACGGCGCCGGCAGCACCGGAGACGAACACGACATCGCCCTCGGTGACCGGCGCGATCACCTTCAGCCCGGCGTAGGCCGTGAGCCCGGGCATGCCGAGCGGGCCGAGATACGCCTCAGCGGGAGCGATCTCCGTGTCGATCACGCGCGCTCCGCCGGCGTCAACCACGGCGTGTTCGCGCCAGCCGAGCCCATGGAGCACCGTCGCACCGACGGGAACGTCGGCCGATTCCGACGCGATGACCTCGCCGACCGCACCGCCGTCGAGCGGAGCGCCGAGCTGGAACGGCGGCACGTAGGACTTCACGTCGTTCATGCGTCCGCGCATGTAGGGGTCGACCGACAGCCACGTGTTGCGCACCAGCACCTGGCCCGGTCCAAGCTCCGGCACCGGCACCCCGGTGGTCGCAAAGTCAGTGGGAACGGGCTCGCCAGACGGGCGGGCCGCCAGGTGGATCTCGCGGGTGGTGGCAGTGGTCGTGCTCATCGGGGCTCCTTCAAGGCGTCGGCCGTGGTGCCAGCCGACGCTCCTTCACCCTAGGGGCGCCGCCGTGATCGGCTGGTTCACCGTTCGGGCGCCCGCCAGACCGCGCCGAAACGCCCGTCCCTGGCAGGATGCGAGGCCATGAGCGTCCTCCTGCAGTCCGCCCCCACGCGCCCGATGCGCTCCCGCCGCACCTGCCATTCGGTGCCGGGCTCCAACGAGAAGTTCCTTGGGAAGGCGCCGTCGCTGGCCGCCGACCAGATCTTCCTCGACCTCGAAGACTCCGTCGCTCGCGGCGCCAAGGCTGAGGCGCGCGGCGCGATCATCCGCGCGCTGAACGAGAACGACTGGGCGTCGGGCCCGAGCAAGACGATCGTCTACCGCGTCAACGGCACCGACACCGAGTTCTACTACCGCGACCTCATCGACGTCGTCGAGAACGCGGGCGACAAGATTGACGCCGTGATGCTCCCGAAGGTGCAGACCGTCGGCGACATCGAGATGACCTCCAAGCTCCTCACGCAGATCGAGATGAGCAAGGGCTGGGAGCTCGGCCGCATCGGCATCGAGGCCCAGATCGAGGACGCCAAGGGCCTCATCGCCGCCGAGGCGCTGGCCACCGCGTCGCCCCGCATGGAGACGCTGATCTTCGGCCCCGGCGACTACTCGGCCGCCATCGGCATCCCGATCACGCAGATCGGCGGCACCCCCGCCGGCTACCCGGGCGATCACCTCAACTACCTCTACTCGAAGATCGTCGTCGCGGCCCGCGCCGCCGGCATCCAGGCGATCGACGGCCCTTACGCCGCGTTCAAGGACGAGGAGGGCCTGAAGGTCCGTACGCAGCTCGTCCGCGCGCTCGGCCTCGACGGCAAGTGGACGATCCACCCGGCCCAGATCGACGTCGTCAACGCGATCTTCACGCCCAGCCAGGAGCAGTACGACCACGCCGAGGGCATGCTCGCCGCCTACGAGGCCGCCGCCGACCACGGCAACTCCGGCGCTGCGATCTACGACGGCGAGATGATCGACGAGGCCAACCGCAAGATGGCCGAGCGCCTTGCCAAGGCCGGCCGCGCTGCGGGCCTCACGCCCTCACCGGCCCCCGTCGAGGCGTAGGCCCGCCGGGGGGCCCGTACCGGCGCGGCCTCAGGCGCCGAGCGCTTCGTCGATCGCTCGGCGAAGCGCCCCGGCGTTGACGGCCGGATACCGGAACAGTCGATCTTCAACGTCGCGAAAGAGTTCCCGCGCCCGAGTGGGATCAATGTCGATCGTGGACTCGCGCCACCCTTCGATGACGGCGGTGGCTCCGCCCGTCAGGTAGATGACGAGCTGGTCGTCGACCCGCCGCGACAGCGCCCGCGCGAACTCGCGCACACGCTCGTACGTGACGGGCGGACGCATCAGTCGGAGGCTGCGCGGAGGAAACTCGCGAGACGCCGAGTCAGCGCCTTGTATTGGGAGTACGCCGTCGCTGCGTCTCGCTCCTCGAGACGCGCATAGAGCTCGTGCCCAGCCGAGTGCCAATTGGAGCTGGACGCGACGGCAAACCCAAGCCTTTGGAGACGCGTCGCCGCCATCGACACCAAAGCGGCTTCGGGCGTCGGTCGCGAGGCGCGCAGATCATCGACCCCGCGAACGACGAGGTCACCTCCAGGAAGCTGCAACGCCGACGCGGTCACACTCTCATCGTACGAGTTCGGCGTTCTGCCCTGCCGCAGGGGCTACTTACGCCAAGGTCTGCGGCAGACCGAACAGCTCAAAGAGCGAGCCGTCGGTCTCAATGAAGTAGGTGATGTCGACCACTTTGCCGTCCTTGAAGACGGGCAGGTGGATCGACCAGGGCGTCTGGCCGGAGTCGCGGTACTGCGCGAAGCCGGCTTGGCCATTGACCTGCACCGGAACGAGCTTGCTGCCGACGCAGCCCTCGCCTGGGCCGAACATCCAGCCGATGAGCTGCTCGCGCCCGCGCAGCCACATCGGCCACGGCGGCATCGACTGGGTGGCGTCCTCATGCAGGAGCGCGGTGAGGGCGTCCATGTCGTAGCGCTCGAACGCGTCGAGGTACCGCGCGAGGAGTTCCTCGCTGGCTTCGTCGGCCGAGTCGGGCGCCAGCTCCATCACTTGGAGATCCTTGGAGCCAAGCGTCGCCCGAGCGCGCTGCAACGCACTGTTGACGGCCGGGACCGACAGGTGCAGCAGCTCGGCGACCTCGGCGGCCTTCCAGCCCAGGACCTCGCAGAGGATCAGGATCGCCCGCTGGCGCGGCGGCAGGTTCTGCAGCGCAACGATGAACGCCAGCTTCACCGACTCCCGCGCCTGCGAGGCGACGACGGGATCGCCGTCGCCGGAGAGCACGAGGCGATCCGGGATCGGCCCGACCCAGGTGGCCTCGGGCAGCTGATCCCGCATCGGGGCATCCCACGTCGTGGAGGGACCGAGATCGACCGGGACGGCCCGCCGACCGGTGGCCTGCATCGCATCGAAGCAGACGTTGCTGGCGATCTTGTAGAGCCAGGTGCGCAGCGCGGCGCGGCCCTCGAAACGGTCGATGCCCTTCCAGGCCCGCACGAACGTCTCCTGGACGGCGTCTTCGGCGTCGGCCGCAGAGCCGAGCATCCGGTAGCAGTAGCCCGTCAGCTCGCGACGGCTCTGCTCCAGGCGCTGCTCGAGCCCGGCGTTCCGCGTTCCCGCATGGTCGACGACGGGCGATTCAGCCATGCCGCTGACAGTACCCAGCCCGGGCCGGGCCCTGCAAGCGGTGCTCCCGGCCCAAGGTGACGCCCCTGCCTCAGGCGCTCTGCGCGGCCGCGAACTCGCCGGGGCCCTGCTCGACGGCCCTCGGATCCATCCACATGACTTCCCAGTGGTGGCCGTCGAGGTCGAAGAACGACCGGCCGTACATGAAGCCAAAGTCGGTGGCCTCCTTTGCTGGGCTGCCGCCGGCCTCCAGCGCCGTGTCGGCGAACGCGTCGACACCGGCGCGGTCGTCGGCCGACACGCAGATGAGCGCGCCGGTCGTCGTGGCCGGATCGGCGAGTGGCTTGGCCGTGAAGTCCTGAAAGCGCTCGGTGGTGATGAGCATCGCGTAGGACTTGTCGGAGATCACCATGCACGCCGCCGACTGGTCGGTGAACTTGGGATCGAACTCAAAGCCAAGCTTGCCAAAGAACGCTTTGGCCGCGTCGAGATCCGAGACGGGAAGGTTGAGAAAAGTAAGGCGGTCAGCCATGGGAGTTGCTCCTGAGTCGCATTGCGCGGGTTCAGAGGGTGAGACCGCAACCCAGGAGAAAACTCATCGGTCCCCCGATGTCAGGAGAGTTACTGGCCGACGCGTGCCTTCAGCGCCTGGACGTTCTGCACGTACTGCTTGGTGTCGTCGTACATGCCACGGGAGCGGACGGAGTTGAGGCCCTGGTAGTACCCAGCGATGGCCGTTGCCTCGTCGCCGCCCGTCTCCTTGAGGAGTGACTTGAGCAGCAGGCTGCCGGCGCGGACGTTCTCGGTGGCCGAGTGTGTCTGGAGCTTGGGGCTGGCGAGGTTGCCGTTGATCCACTCCCAGGTGCCGGGCATGATCTGCATCACGCCGCGGGCGCCAGTCGACGACACGAGCGCGTTGTTGTTGCCGCTCTCCTGCCAGGCGATGGCGGCGGCGAGGTTGCCGGGGACGCCATGCTGGGCGGCGATTGAGGCCACCTGGCTGGACGAGAGCTTCTCGGAGCTGTTGCCGGCGCCGCCGCCGCTGTAGGCCGCGCTGCCCTCCGGACCGGTCGACGAGGAGGTCGTCGACGTGGTGCGTGACACGGTGCTGCTGACGGGGACGGCGGCCGGGGCAGGCGTCGCGGTGGTGCCCGGGGCCGGGGCCTTCAGCGTGGTTCCGGAGTAGATGAGGTTTGGATTGGCGATGCCGTTGGCGGCGACCAGGGCCTGCACGGACACGCCAAGGCGAGCCGCGATCGCCGAGAGCGTCTCGCCGGGGCTGATCTGGTGGCCGGAGCCGCCGGACGACGAACCCGAGGACGAGCCCGACGACGAGCTGGACCCAGACGATGACGACGAGGAAGTCGAGGCGGGCGCCGTCGCAGGCGCCGACGAGATCGGCGTGCTCGAGGTCGCGTAGCCCATCGTCTGCCCGGACGTCGAGGTGTAGGCGCCGTCCTGCGGCGGGATCTGCAGTACCTGGCCGGCGGTGACGGTGGCGTTCCAGGCCAGCCCGTTGGCGGCTGCCAGGCGCGCGACCTGCATCCCGTTGGCGGCGGCGATGCTCGTCAGGGTCGATCCGGGCGCTACCTGGTGAACGGGGTAGCTGTGCGCACCGGCCGACGGGCTGAGCGCGAGCGCTCCAAGGACCGGGAGGGCAAGGACGTGGAGAGAACGGCGGACGAGACGACTGGACACGCCGTTAGTGGTACCGAGGCCGTCGACACGAACTGCAGTGTCTCCTGCAAGCGCGACGAGGTGAACGCGATCTTGCAGGAAGGCGCTGGTCAGCGCAGGGTGGCAGACCGCCAGCCGCGGGCCGCGCGCTCAGGCGCTGGGTGAGGGCTGCTGGCCGCCGGGTGCGGCGCGCCCGTCACGCGGGACGTAGCCGTCCTTGCCGCCCACGGCGACGTAGACGGCCTCCCCATCGCCGACGCTCCTGAGCTGCCGGACGGTCGACGGCGCGACCCACACGAGGCCGCCTTCGTCGACGCGGTGGGTCGTCCCATCACCAAACGTGAACTCGATCGACCCCTTGTGCACGAAGTACAGCTCTTCCTGAACCTCATGGAAGTGGCTGCGCGATGGGTAGTCCGGCGGCAGCACGACGGCGTTGGCGCCGAACGCGGTGACGCCCATCGGCTTGCGGATCTTTCGAAAGCCGTAGCCCTCACCGAGCCGATCGATACTGCTGACGCTGTAGCCGGGGCCGGCCGTAACGTCTGGCTCAGGCGGCATGGTGCTCAGCCGTGGCGACGCGCCTGGGCGCGCTTGTCGTGGCGTTCGACGACGTTGACGATCAACTTGAGGATCTGCGGCGGGCCGGCGACATGCGCGTGGCCGGCGACAAACGCCTCACGCCACAGCGCGACCGTCCCCTTGTCGGCCAAGGTGTTGAAGTGCGGTCGGGTGACGCCGAGCATGATCTTGGCGTCCTCCCCCATCCCCTTGCTGATGATGGGCGGAGCGTCGGTTCCCGTGAGCTGAACGCGGTAGAGCTGTTTGTCGCCCCGGCCGCGGAGTTCGAGCTGGAAGATCAGTGGCAGCTTCTTGAGGGCGGGGAGCTCGGCGAGCATCCGCTCCACCGCCTGCTCGATCAGATCGTGTGTCTCGTTCGCCGACATGCGACGCCATGCTAGACCACGGCGCCCTGCTGACCCCGACCGAAGCGGCTCCAGAACGATCGAGGGCGGCCCGAAAGCCGCCCTCGAAATTCAAACCATGCTGGTGCGACTCGATGGCTGACCCGGCGCATCGACTGCCTGAAGAGTTTTAGCGTTCGTTGGACCGATTGACAAGGAACCGGCCTTCCGACCGGACGAACGTCCAGTTCTCAGACGATCATTCATGTTCGGATGTGGGCCTGACCGTCTCGCGTTGCCGGCGCGACCGCACCGGGACCGTCCGGGAAACTAGCGAGCGAGGGTGAGCGTCTCGTGGAAGACCACGCGGCCTTGCACGCGCACGCGCCCACCGCCCATCGGCGCAGCCTGGATCACCGATCCGCGCCCCTGGCGAATCTCGATCGGCAGACCGACGTGTGCGCACAGCAGCAGCGCCGCCGAGCCGGTCGCTTCGTCTTCGACGATTCCCTGCTCGCGGAGGAAGAAGCGGGCGCGCACCAGGCCGGCTGGCTCGTCGACCCACGCCCACACGTAGTCCCGGGTGTCGGCAGGCTCGGCCTCGGCGTCGATGGCGTCGACGTCGGCCGGCGTCGCGAGCTGGCGCAGGCGCCACGGCGGCGACCACTTCGGGAGCGCGTCGATCCACGTCATCGGGCCCTCGAGCCCGCACGGAACGACGCCGGCGGGAGGCCGGAGCTGGTGCACCGCCAGACCGCGCTGGGCCAGCAGCCAAGCGGCGCCGACGAGCGGGTGGCCGGCGAGTGGCAGCTCTTGCTCTGGCGTGAAGATGCGCAGCGCACCGGTGACGAGATCGTCAACGAATACCGTCTCCGAGAAGCCGAGCTCGAACGCGATCTCCTGGCGCTCGACCGGCGACGTGCACGCGGCCCCGTCCAGGATCACGCCCAGCGGATTGCCGTGGTCGCCGTGCTCGTCGCAGAACACGCGCACGACGTCGACGTGGAGCGGGGCACTGGAGGACGAGGTCACGGGCGCCAGCCTAGAGGTCGCCGCCCTCAGGCCTGTCGCCCGGCGGCCCGTCGGGCGACACGCAACGTAGCCTCTGCCAGCCACCTGACGTAGTCTTCGCGCATGCCCGTACCCGACCTCTCACGGCCTGACTACTCCAGCCCACTCGCCGACGTTCGACTGCTGGTGCTGGGTGCAGGCACCCGTGACGTGCCGATCCCTGATCCACCGATCGGCAACGGGCGTGCGATCTCGGTCCTTGCCGCCCAGCAAGGCGCGCGCGTGGCCTGCAATGACGTCGAGGCCGCGGCCGCGCAGGGCACCGCCGATCTCATCACCAGTGAGGGCGGCGAGGCCGTCGTGCTGGTGGGCGACGTTGGCGACGCCGATCGCGTCACCGCGCTCGTGGCCGAGGCCGCAGAGGCGCTCGGTGGCCTCGATGCGCTCGTCGTGAACCCGGGCATCGGCTGGGGCCTAGGCATTGGTGGGACGTCACCGTCGGACTGGGACACCGTGATGGCCGTGAATCTCCGCGCGCCGTTCCTGGCGATCAAGGCGGCGCTGCCGCTGATGAAGGAGGGCGGCTCGATCGTCCTGATCGGCTCGATCGCAGGCGACTTCGCCGGGAGCGGGATTCCGTCGTACGACACGAGCAAGGCCGCACTCCACGGCCTCTGCCGCGCCGCGGCGCTGGAGGCAGCGCCGCTCGGCGTGCGCGTGAATGTCGTCGCACCAGGCCTGATCGACACGGTCCTGGGTCGACTTGCGACCGCCCTCTCTGATGGCAAGCGCGACCAGGTGAGCATCCCGCTGGGTCGCCAGGGCACCGCCTGGGAGGTTGCCGAGGTCGTGACGTTCTTGCTCTCCTCGCGGGCGAGCTACGTGACCGGCCAGGTGATCCACGTCGACGGCGGGCTCGGCACCGGGTTTTAGGACCGAACCAGACCGCTCGCCACCGTAGAGTCGGCGCCATGCGTTATGTCGTCCTGCTCCGCGGTATCAACGTCGGCGGGATCAACATCAAGATGGCCGACCTAAAGGTCGCCGTCGAGGCCGCCGGCTTCGAGCACGTGAAGACGATCCTCGCCAGCGGCAACGTGCTCGTCGACTCCGGCGACGACGCAGCCACGGTCAAGGAGACGTTCCAGGACGCCTTGCGCGAGCGTTTCAACTACGACGCTTGGGTGCTCGTCTACGACCAGTCGACGATCGCCGAGATCGCTGACGCTTACCCGTACGACGCCACGAACGAGACCAAGCAGCCGTACGTCGTCTTTTCCGAGGACGGCGCTTCCGCCGAGGAGCTCGCCGCCGTCGGCGAGCTCGACCCGGCAGTCGAGCAAGCGCAGCTCGGCCCGCACCGCGTCCTCTACTGGGAGGTCACCAAGGGCGAGACGCTCCACAGCAAACTCGGCAAGGCGTCGTCGAAGACCAAGTACAAGCGCACGACGACGACCCGCAACCTGCGGACCGTCCTGAAGTTGCTGGCGTAGCAAGACGAAGGGCGGCCTCCCGGCCGCCCCTGTGTCGATCCTGGCAAACCCGATCGCTCGCGATGTGAGGATCTTGTTGCGACACGCGTCGAGCACGAGGCTTCTGGGTCCGGTTCGCGGGCGGGCACCGTCGGCGCGTCGCCGCCAAGACGACGCCGACATGCCACAAGCAACAGTCGGAGTTGCGGATTCTTAGCCTCCCGGACAAGGGCGCAGCGGCGACGAGACCGTAGCTTGCTCGGCCATGTACACCGCACGGTATACAGAGGCGAATACCGTCGAGGCGGAGAGCGTCTCGCGGGCAGAGTTCGTCTACCGGACGCTCTACGAAGAGCTCCTCCAGGGCGCTCACCCATTCGGCCTGCCGCTGCGCGAAGGCCGAGTCGCGGAGCGTTTCGACGTGAGCCGCACCCCGGCTCGTGACGCGCTGCGCCAGCTCGAAGCCGACGGCCACCTGATCCGCAACGCCGACGGCAGCCTCACGCCCAAGCCGCCGCGCATCACCGGTATGCGCGACATCTACGAGCTGCGTCTCCTGCTCGAGCTGACCATGGTTCAGCGGACGGCATCGACCCAGCCTGCGGACAACACCAAGCTCCGCGAATTGCGCGACGACTGGGAGCGTCTCCTCGCCGACCCGGCCTACGACGGTGACTATGCCGACGCCGCGTTCGTTCGGATCGACGAGGACTTCCACGTGCGGCTGGCCGCAGCTGCCGGCAACGGCGCCATCGTCAGGACGCTGCGCGACGTCAACGACCGCTTGCGGCTGCTGCGGGTCCACGACTTCCGCCAGCCAGGACGCATCCACTCGACGATCCGCGAGCACCTTGAGGTCCTCTCGGCGGTCGAGTCCGGCGACCCCGAACTCGCCTCCCACCGTCTTGAAACCCACATCAACCTGAGCGCGTCGGTCGTCGAGGATCGCATCGGCGAAGTCCTGCGGCGCGCGTTCGACCCAGAGGAGGCGCCATGACGAGCATCACTCCGGTGACGCCCGAGACCACGCCCGCTGCGCCCGCGCTCCAGACGAAGGGCCTGACCAAGCGCTTCGGTGACCTCGTCGCCAACGACGACGTGAACCTCACGCTCGACTACGGGCAGGTGCACGGCATCCTTGGCGAGAACGGCGCCGGCAAGTCCACGCTCGCGAAGATGCTCTACGGCGTCTATACGCCCGACGGCGGCTCCATCAGTCGCGACGGCAGCCCGATCGAGCTGGGCAACCCCGCCGCTTCGCGCGCCGCCGGTATCGGCCTCGTCTTCCAGGACTTCCGACTGGTCCCGGCACTCTCGGTTGCCGAGAACGTCGCGCTGGCACTCCCTGACCTGCCGCGGCTCTTTCGCTCCAGCGAGGTCGGCACCCGGCTCAAGGCGCTCGCCGACGATCTCGGGCTGAGCGTCACCCCCGAACGGCTCGTGCGCGATCTCTCGATGAGCGAGCGCCAGCAGGTCGAGATCCTCAAGGTGCTCCTCAGCGGCGCCAAGGTCGTGATCCTCGACGAGCCGACGAGCCTGCTGGCTCCGCAGGAGGCGCAGGCGCTGATGGGCACGATCGACGGCCTTCGTGCCCGCGGCCTCGCCGTGGCGATCATCACCCACAAACTGACCGACATCCGCGCGGTCTGCGATCGGCTGAGCGTGCTGCGCGGTGGCAAGCCCACCATCGTCGACGGCGATCCGTCCCACCTGACCGACGACGAGCTGATCGAGGCGGTCGTTGGCCGGCGGATCGCGAACCTCAGTCGCGCCGACCACTCCCCGGCCGCCGACCATGGCACCAAGCCGCCGGCTCTGCTCATCCATGACCTATCGGTGACCGACGAGCGCGGACACCTTGCCCTGCGGCAGGTGTCGCTGCAGGTCGAGCACGGCGAGGTCGTTGGTGTGGCGGGCGTCGCTGGCAGCGGCCAGCGACAGCTCGCCGATGCGGTCGCCGGCGTGGCGAGGGTGAAGGACGGCGGGATCTCGATCAACGGCACGTCAACGAGTGGCGCCTCGCCGCGCTCGGCCCTGTCACTCGGCGCCTCGGTGATCGCCGAGGACCCGATCACCGACGAGGTCATCCCTGGGATGACCGTCACCGAGCACTTCGCCATCGGCGTCCCAGACGTCCCACGCCGTGGCAGCGGCTACGACTGGAATGCGATCCGTGAGCAGAGCTCCACGAGCGGCCCGGCGGTCGCTCTGGCCATGGCCTCAAGCGAGCGTAGGGTCGACACGCTCTCCGGGGGCAACATCCAGCGCGTGATGATCGCGCGATCGCTCTCGCGCGACCCTGGCCTGCTCGTCGCCTGCTATCCGACGCGCGGCCTCGACATCGCCAACGCCCGAGCTACGCAGACGCTCCTGCGCGAGCACGCAGCTGGCGGCGCCGGGGTCCTGCTCATCTCCGAGGACCTCGAGGAGCTGCTGGCGCTCAGCGACCGCGTCGTCGTTCTCTATCAAGGCGCGGTCATCGCCACGTTGACCGCCGCCGACACCACGCCGACTGCGGTCGGCGCCCTCATGCTTGGCAAGGCAACCGCATGACCGCCACCACTCCTGCTGCCCCCTCGGCAGCTCCCCTCGTTCAGCTCGCCAAGAAGCACGCCGGCTGGTTTGGACCACTCGTCTGCGTGGTCGTGATCCTGTCGGTGATCCCGTTCCTCGGGATCTCCGTCCCGGACGTGCTCATCCGGAGCTGCCCGCTGCTGCTGACCGCGCTCGCGGTCGCGATCCCTGCGCGCACCGGCCTCGTCAACGTCGGTGGTGAAGGGCAGTTCGTCCTCGGCGCATGTGGCGCCGCGGTCTTTGCCACCGCGGTATCGGAAAGCACGCCCAGCCCCGTGGCGATTGTGGTGATCGCCATTGGCGGCATCGTGTTCGGTGGGCTGTGGGCCGGCCTCTCGGCGCTGCTGAAGGTCGTGGCCGGTGTCAACGAGACGATCTCCACCCTGCTGCTGAATTATGTGGCGACGCTCATCGTCGCGTACGCGGTGACCGGCCCCTTGAAGGACCCCGAGGCGGCGAACTTCCCGATCGGGAGCCCGCTCCCCGACCGTGCCCGCCTGCCGATGATCGGCGACGTCCACATCGGCGTGATCGTCGCCCTCCTGCTGACCTTCGCGGTCGCGTGGCTGCTGAACAGCACGCGCTGGGGCTTCAAGGCCCGCGCCGCCGGCGGCAACCCGATTGCCGCCCTGCGCGGAGGACTGCCGGTCGCGGCGCTGATCGTCGGCGCGCTGCTGCTCGGCGGCGCGCTCGCCGGGCTGGCAGGCGCGCTTGAGGTGATGGGCCCCGACGGGCGCCTGCGCCAAGGGCTCGGCGTCGGGTTCGGCTTCCTCGGCTTCCTCGCCAGCTGGCTGGCGATGCACCGCCCTGGGTGGATCGTCGCGGCGGTCGTCCTGATTGCGTCGATCTCGGTCGGCGGCGACAGCCTCCAGATCGACCTCGGCCTGCCCGCCACCTCCGTCTACGTCGTCACCGCCACCGTCCTCCTCGTCGTTCTTGGATGGCGCGGGACCCGCTCTGGAGAGCACCACTGATGTTCATCGAAGACGTCTTCGCGGGAGCCGTGCGCTACGGCAGTTCCGTCATCTTCGCCACGCAGGGCGAGGTCATCTCCGAGCGCGCCGGCGTGATCAACCTCGGCGTGGAGGGCAGCATGCTCTGCGGGGCCTTGGCGGCGTTCGCCACCGCCTCGGCGACCGGCAACGCGGTCCTCGGGATCATCGCCGGCACGGCTGCCGGCGCCCTCCTCGCCTCGCTGCACGCGTTCCTTGTGCTGTGGCGCGGCGCCAACCAGCTCGCCAGCGGCTTGGCGATCAGCTTCCTTGGCCTCGGCCTCACGGCGGCGCTCGGCGTGAACTTCGTGTCCAAGCAGATCACCGGCCTCGGCGCGATCGAGATCCCGGTGCTGTCCGACATCCCGATCATCGGGAAGGGCCTGTTCGCGCAAGACGCGCTGACGTACCTGGCGCTCGTGCTCCCGTTCATCCTCGTGTTCGTCCTGTCGCGCACCAAATGGGGGCTGATCCTGCGGGCCACCGGCGAGCGGCCTGAGGTCGTCCGCGCGTATGGCTACGACCCGCGGCGCGTCCGTGCCGTCGCCGTCACGATCGGCGGTGCTTTGGCCGGCCTGGGCGGCTCCCAGCTTGTCCTCGCGTACACCCTGAACTGGGTGGAGAACGTCACGCTCGGCCGCGGGTTCGTCGCCGTCGCGTTGGTGATCTTCGGCGCTTGGAAGCCCGTGCAAGCGGCCCTCGGCGGCTTGGTGTTCGGCGCCGCGCTCAGCCTGCAGTTGCAGCTGCAGGCCCGCGGCGTGGACGTCTCGATCTGGCTCCTTCAGATGACGCCCTACGTGCTCACCCTCCTCGTCCTCACCGTCACCTCGCGGCGCCAGTCGCAGCAGATCCCCGAAGGCCTCAAAGCGGTCTTCGGCGGATCCCCGTCTTAAGACCCCTCCTCACCCCTCGCCACCCACCCCAACTGAGATCACCCACATGAAGATCACTCGCCCCGCCAGGTCTGCGGCAGCCTTCTCCGCTGCGGCCATCGCCCTGTCCGCCTCACTGGCGGCCTGCGGCTCCGACGACGCCAGCGAAGCCGATGCCGGAGGCGCTAAGAAGGCCACCATCGGTGTCCTCTACGTCGGTCCGCACACCGATTTCGGCTACAACCAGGCCGCCTACGAGGGCATCCAGGAGCTGAAGAAGAGCATGCCCGACGTCGAGGTCCTCGAGGCCGAGAACGTTCCGGAGACGGCGGAGGCCTCGCGCGTGATGGAGAAGATGATCAAGGACGGCGCGACCGTGATCATCCCCACCAGCTACGGCCACTACCAGCCGGCCCTCGAGGTCGCTGCCAAGCACCCGGAGGTGAACTTCCTCCACCAAGGCGGCCCCGAGGCCGTCAAGCCGAACCTCGGCACGTACTTCGGCCAGATCTATGAGGCGCAGTACCTGACGGGCATCGCCGCCGGCCTCTCGACGAAGACGAACAAGCTCGGGTACGTCGTCGCGTTCCCGATCCCGCAGACGCTGCTCAACATCAACGCCTTCGAGCTCGGGGCCAAGTCGGTCAACCCGGCGGTCAAGACGACCGTCGTGTTCACCGCCAACTGGTGCGATCCGGCTAAGCAGACCGAGGCGGCCAAGAGCCTGCTCGACCAAGGCGCCGACGTCCTCAGCCAGCATCAGGACTGCACCAAGACGATCGTGGAGACCACCGAGCGTGCCGGCGCGATGAGCGTCGGCTACCACGCCGACGCCTCCAAGCTGGCTCCGAAGGGCTGGCTGACTGGCTCGGTGTGGAACTGGGGTCCGCTCTACACGAAGATGGTCGAAGCGGCGCTGAGCAAGGACTTCGCCAGCAGCCCCTACGCCGGCGTGTACCGCGTGGGCATCGAGGATCCGACGATCGCGATCGCGCCGTTTGGCGCTTCGGTCAGCGACGAGACCAAGGCCAAGGTCGAGGAGACCGAGAAGGCGATGCGCGCCGGTGAACTCAAGGCCTTCACCGGTCCGATCAAGGACCAGTCCGGCAAGGTCGTGATCCCCGCCGGCGAGAGCCCGGACGCGGCAGCGCTTGAGAGCACCGACTACCTCGTCGAGGGCGTCGTCGGGAACATCCCCAAGTCCTGATCCACAACCCGGCATGAGTTGCAGGGCTGGGGCTCGCGCGCCCCAGCCCTGCGGCTCATGTCCGGCACTGCGTCGTCAGGCGCGCGCCGACCCCTGACCACCCCAACCTCTTTTCTCGAACGCCCCATGACCGACGCCACCGTCAGCTCCCCCACCACCGATCTCACGGCGGTCGCGGCGAACCCGTACGCATGGCCGTTCGACGCGCCTTGGGACCTCGCCCGCACCGCGTTGCTGCTGATCGACTGGCAGACCGACTTCTGCGGTGAGGGCGGCTACGTCGACTCGATGGGCTACGACCTCGCGCTCACGCGCACGCCGCTCGCGCCGACCAAGGTCGTGCTCGATCGCTGGCGGGCCTTGGGCGGGCTCGTGGTGCACACCCGCGAGGGCCACGCCGCCGACCTGTCGGACTGCCCCCCGAACAAGCTCTGGCGCTCCCAGCAGATGGGCGCAGGGATCGGCGACCCCGGCCCGTGCGGGCGGATCCTGATCCGCGGCGAACCAGGCTGGGAGATCGTGCCCGAGGTCGCCCCGCTGCCGGGCGAGCCGGTGATCGACAAGTCGACCAAAGGCGCGTTCGCCCAGACCAACCTCGACCTGGTGCTGCGCACGCGCGGCATCCAGCGGATCGTGTTCACTGGCATCACGACCGACGTCTGCGTCCACACGACGATGCGCGAGGGCAACGACCTGGGCTACGAGTGTCTGATCCTGTCCGACTGCACCGGCGCGACGGACGCCGGGAACCATGAGGCAGCGCTATCGATGGTCACGATGCAGGGCGGCGTCTTCGGGGCCGTCGCCGACTCCGCGTCACTGCTGGCGGTGCTGCCGCAGCGCGAACGCAAGCCGACCGCCTAGGGTCCGACCGATGCAACGCCTTGGTCCGGGCCGGGCTCGGCCCGGACCAAGGCGGCAGGCGAGAAGCCTGCCGGGGTCTTAGATCTTGTGCTTCTTGAGCAGCTGCTTGGCGATGTTCAGGCGCTGAATGTCGCTGGTGCCTTCGCCGATGAGGAGCAGCGGGGCGTCGCGGTAGAGGCGCTCGACCTCGTACTCCTTGGAGTAGCCGTAGCCGCCGTGGATACGCAGGCAAGCCTCGGTGTTGGCATGGCCGGCCTCAGAGGCGACCATCTTGGCCATCGCGGCCTCGAGGTTGCTGTTCTTGCCTTCGTCCTTGAGCTCCGCAGCCTGGTAGGTCAGGAGGCGGGCACCGGCGAGGCGGGCGGCCATGTCTGCGATGTGGCCCTGGACCATCTGGTGCTCAGCGATCGGCTTGCCGAACGTCTCGCGCTCCTGGGCGTACCGCAGGGCGAGCTCGAGGGCACGCTGCGCGAGGCCGACGCCGCGGGCGGCGACGTTGACGCGACCGACCTCGAGGGCATCCATCATCTGCTTGAAGCCGCCGCCCAGGCCGGCCTCTTCGCCGCCGAGGATCTGCTCGCCGCTGGTCTTGTAGCCGTCGAGGGCCATCTCGGTGGACTCAACGCCCTTGTAGCCCATCTTCTTGATCTTGGGCGGGATGATGAGACCGGCGTACTTGCCGGTGTTCTCCGAGACGTTCGGCTCCTTCTCAAGGATGAAGCACGTCATGCCCTTGTAGCGGGGCTTGGCGTCGGGGTCGGTGACGACGAGGGTGAAGACGAGGCTGGAGGTGAGGCCGTTCGTCAGCCACATCTTGTTGCCGCTGACTTCGTACTCGTCGCCGTTGCCGGTCTTCTTGGCGTTCGTCTTGATCGCCTGAACGTCGGAGCCGGCGTGCGGCTCGGAGAGCGAGAAAGCGGCGGTGATCTCACCGGTCGCCATGCGCGGGAGGTACTTGTTCTTCTGCTCCTCCGTGCCGAACTTCATCAGCAGGTAGGCGCCGATGAAGTGCGTGTTGATGACGCCCGGGATCGAGACCCAGCCACGGGCGAGCTCCTCGACGATGCGGGTGTAGGTGGAGATGTCGAGGGCCAGGCCGCCGTACTCCTCCGGGATCGTGGCGCCGAAGAGGCCGAGCTCCTTGAGCCCGTCGACGATGTCCTGCGGGTACTCGTCCGCGTGGTCGAAGTGTTCCGCGTTCGGGAGGATCTGCTCGTCGGTGAACTGGCGCACGAGCGCGACGATCTGCTCCTGCGTCTCCTTGTCGGTGCGCTCGCTGAGGGCGACGGCCATGGGGTGGTACTCCAAGGGTGAAAGATCGCGGGACTGCACGCGCAACGCGCGCGGCAACCGCCGAGGACTGCAGGAGATCGTACCGACGCAGCGACCGTTTCGGATGACTGCCAGGCGCAAACTCATCACACCCTCAGTGCGGGTTGCTCACACAAGGACCGCTCGTCGCGGCAGCTTGTGGCCCGGGAGCCGTGCGACACTCGCGGGCGTGAACGGCGCCGAACTGCTGCTGGGCCCCCAGGACCGGGCGGCGCTGGCACTCGTCTGCCTTGCGGGCGGCGAGCGCCATGAGTACTCGTTTGGCGAGGTTGAGCGGCTCAGCGGCGCGGTCGCGGGCCAGCTGGCCGAGGCCGGCGTGCGCGCCGGTGACGTCGTCATGACGGTGATCGGCAGCCGCGTGGAGTGGGTCGTCTCGATGGTCGCGGCACTGCACCTTGGCGCGGCCGTGCTGCCGTGCCTGGAGCAGCTGCGCCCTGGGGATCTCGCCAGCCGGATCCGAGCGACGCGCCCGCGGGCGGTGGTGACGCTGCCGCGCAACCGAGCGTCGGCCCAGGCGGCGCTCGCGCTGGTCGCCGGCGACGGCGTGACCGGCCCACCGTTCGACGCCCCCGTCGTCATCGAACCCATCCTGCCAGCACCGAGCGCCCCCTCCCCCACGCCCGTCCCGCTGCGGCCGACGCTGACCCCGCTCGACCCCGCCCTCCTCACGTTCACGTCCGGCACGTCGGGCCCGCCCAAAGCGGTCGTCCACGGGCTCAAGTACCTCGCCGGGCAGCAGGTCCAAGCCGAGCACTGGTTTGGCGCGCAGCCGGGCGAGCTGGCGTGGTGCACGGCGGCGCCGGGCTGGTCGAAGTCGGCCCGCAACGTGTTCATCGCGCCGTGGCTTCGTGGCGCACCAGCGCTGCTGCACGACGCGCGCTTCGACCCCGAGGACCGCCTCGCGGTCCTGCGCTCCGAACGCCCCGGCGTGCTCTGCATGGCGCCGACGGAGTACCGGCTGCTCGCCGCGCGCACCACGCTCGAGCTCCCGGACTCGCTGCGGCGGCTCGTTGCCGCCGGCGAGGCGCTCGATCCGGCCGTCCTGACCGCTTGGCACCAGGCAACGGGGCTGTGGGTCCGAGACGGCTTCGGCCAGACGGAGACGGGCCAGCTCACGGCGCCGCCCAATGGCACCGATCCGCTCCCAGGTTCGATGGGACAGCCCTTGCCTGGCATGAGCCTTGACCTCCGCCTGGCGCACCCGGGCGACGAGGTTGGCGAACTCGTGATCACCAACCCGAGTTCGGTCCCGACGTTCTTCCTCGGCTACCTCGATCCGCACACGGGCCGGCCGACGCCGCACGACGGCGTGTGGACGACCGGCGACCGCGTCCGCCGCGACGCACACGGCAACCTGTTCTTCGTTGGCCGGACCGACGACGTGATCGTCTCGTCCGGCTACCGGATCGGTCCATTCGAGGTAGAGAGCGTGCTGGTCGAGCACCCGGCGGTCGCCGAGGCGGCGGCCGTCTCCGCACCCGACGCCGAGCGCGGCTCCATCGTGCGCGCCGTCGTCGTGCTGCGGGACGGCCACGCGGCGTCCGAGGCGCTCGCCGCCGAGCTGCAAGCGCACGTCCGCGAGCGCACCGCGCCCTACAAATATCCGCGCCGCGTCGACTTCGTCGACGAACTCCCCAAGACGTCGTCCGGCAAGGTCCGGCGGGCGCTGCTGCGCGAGGAAGGCTGAGCCGATGCGCTTCCTCGACGCCAACCACCCGGGCGTACGGGTCGTGCGCGCAGTCCTTGCTGCCCTGGTGCTGGCGGCGGTGATTCGGCAGGTGTTCGTCGTCTACGAGCAGCCCGATCCGGAGCCGATCAAGCTCTTCAGCTTCTTCACGATCCAGGCCAACCTGATCGCTGGCGGCGTCTGGCTCCTCGGCGCCTGGCGCCCTGAATCGACGGTCCGCCGGCCGCTGCTGCGTGGTGCTGCCGCCACCTACCTGTCGATCGCCGGCGTCGTCTACTTCGTGTTGGCGTTCGACGCCAACAAGGACGAGATCCTCGAACTCACGGCCTGGTGGGTCAACGCCCTGACGCACCAGGTGCTTCCTCTCGCCGTGCTGATCGAGTGGATCCTCTTGCCGCCAAACCGGGCGATCTCGGTGAAGCGCTCGCTCATGTGGCTGCTTTACCCGATCGCGTTCTTCTTCTACTCGATGATCCGGGGCCTGTTCTCGGGCTGGTACCCCTACCCGTTCCTGATCCCGGGCTACTGGAACGGCTACTCGGGCGTCGCCGTGAATGCCTTGATTCTCCTGGCGATGATGTTGCCAATCGCCGTCGCCGTTGGCAGGATCGGGACCCTCCGCGCCACCGCCCAGGCCCGCGCTTCATCGCCCTCCCACACATGACCGTCCACCAGACCCTCACCGACGCCGACATCGACCGGATCGCTCGCGGACTCGTCGCCCGCGACCTGCCAAAGGACGAGTGGACGCACGCCGCGCACTTCGCGGCGACGCTTTGGCTGCTGCGCCACGAGCCGGACGGCCTGCCCACGCGAATGCCGGGGCTGATCCGGGCCTACAACGAGTCGGTCGGCGGCGTGAACAGCGACACCGAGGGCTACCACGAGACGATCACGCAGGCCTCGCTGCGCGCCGCTGCCGATCAGCTCGGCGGCCACCCCGCCGGGACGCCGCTCTCCGTGGTGCTGGCCCAGCTGCTGGCCGGACCGCTGGGCGGCTCGAGCTGGATTCTTGAGCACTGGTCGCGGGAGCGCCTCTTCAGCGTGCAGGCGCGGCGCGAGTGGGTCGAGCCAGACCTGCTCCCGTTGCCGTTCTAGCAGCTGCTCAGCGGCGCGCGGCGGCGCGTGAGTGTGAAATGCGCCAGCGTTTGGGCCATTTTCCTCGTATCCGGCTGCGCGTTGGCCTAACGTGAAGGTGGTGAGCATCCCCGATCACGACGCGAGCGCCCCGGACTTCGCCGGCCGGCGCCCGGTGATCGGCGTCGCCGGGATGCGCGAGCCCGTCAGCTTCGGCATCTGGACGATGGCGGCAGACTTCATGCCGACGGCCTACACCGAGGCGATCCAGCTCGCCGGCGGCCGCGCCCTCGTCCTGCCACTCGACGCGCGCGACATCGACTACGCCCACGAGATCCTTCATGGCCTCGACGGCCTGATCCTCCCCGGCGGCAATGACCTGCACCCCGCCCATTACGGCCACGACCCGCACCCAGCGCTCGGCCCGACGATGGCGCTCCTCGACGAGGTACAGCTGGCCCTCACGCGGGCCGCGATCGCCGCGGACCTGCCGCTGCTGGGCGTCTGCCGTGGCATGCAGGTGCTCAACGTCGCGTCCGGCGGCACACTCCACCAGCACCTGCCGGCGATCTTGGAGGGCAGCGAGGAGCACCGGCGCATCCCAGGCACGCTCGGCCCCGAGAACGAGCATGACGTGCACGTGGAGCCCGGCAGCGTCGCCGCCGAGGCGATCGGCAGCCACCGCACGACGACCCGCTCCCACCACCACCAGGCCGTCGATCAGGTCGGCGAGGGCCTGATCGTGACGGGCCGCGCCGTGGACGACGGCCTGATCGAAGCGATCGAGTCGACCACCAACAGCTTCTGCCTGGGGGTGCAATGGCACCCCGAGGCCGATCCGGATGCGACCGTCATCGCGGCGCTCGTCGACGCGGCCCGGCGCCGCATCGCCACCTACTCGGCGTAGCCTGGATCAGGCCACGGCGCGCAGCGCGAGCTGCAGCTCGAAGCGAGCTTCGGGGTCGTCGAGGTCGTCGCCGAAGAGCTCCCGCAGTTTGCCGAGCCGGTAGCGCACGGACTGCACGTGCATGCCGAGGTCGTCGGCAATCGCCTGCGGGCGGTGCGGATTGGCCAGCCAGGCCGCGAGCGTCTCGAGGGTCTGCTCGCGTTTGGCCTCGGGCAGGTCGCACAGCGGCGCCAGGCGACGTTCCACGAGCGAGCGCGCAAGCTCCGGGGCCGCCGCCAGCAGCAGCGGCAGCTCATGGTCGTCGCTGAGCACGACCTCGGCCGTCGCCTTCACGATCCCGGCCTCGATCTGATCCAGGAGATCGCCAGCGCGCTGGGCGCTGCGAGCGGCCTCCGCTACGGCCACCGCCGGACCAACCGCGATCGCGCCGGGCGCTCCGTGGGCGCGCGCGGCGCGGCGCAGGAGATCGGCGGCCCCCTCGGTATCGCCGGTGATCAGCACGATCCGTCCTCGCATGTGCGGGCCAACGAGCACCCGGGCAGGGGCCCGCTCCTGATCCGACACGTCGGCCTCGAGCGGCAGACCGACCACGCCGACCCGCACGCGCGCCGGCACCGCCCACCCAGCGGGGGCCGCTGCCGCCTCGATCGCGGCAAGCGGCTCCGGCGGATCGCTCAGCAGGAGGGTGCGCAGCCGGTCGCGGCGCGCGCGGTCGCGGCGACGCACGTCGGCGCCGGCCTCCAGGAAACCGTCGACAGCCGAAGCGGAGAGCCGGTCGACGAGCCGCAGCAACTGCGCGCCAAGGGCGAGGGCCTGCTGGCCGGTGAGTTCCTCACTGCGAGGGAGCTGCTCGATGTACTCCCACATCGCCAAGCCACTGATCCGGTAGAGCGCCAGCAGCTCAGTCACAGACCTCCCGGCTGCGCACTGGGCCCGGCCATGAGCGACGAAGAGCGCGGCGTCGAGTTCGCCCTCGGGGTTTTGGAGCAGGGCGAGCATTGCGTCCACGGCCGCGAGAGTGCCAAGCTCCAGATTGCGGCGTGTGGCGTGGTCGAGCGTGAGTTCCTCCACCACGCGATCGACGGCCGCAGCCGCGAGTTCAAGACGCACCTTGGCCGCCTCCGTCGCGACGAGCGCCAGATCGGCAGTGGTGGTGGACGGTGGCCCCATGGCCACATCCTGGCGGGTTTGGCGGCCGACGTCGGCATCCGGCGGTGACGGGCACCACCGGATGCCGACGAGCGCACTACGGGATCAGCGTCGTGTCCGGCAGGCCGAACTGCGGGAACACGCTCAGCGATGGGCTCGCCGTGGACCAGCGCGGGTCGCTCTTGCGCAGGTTCTCTACCGCAAACACGGACAGGTTCTTGCGGGGCGCCGGATCACCGAAGTAGTAGAAGTGCGCTTCGGAGATCGTGCTGCTTCGGTTGCAGACCGGGTCCTGCGGGATGCAGTAGCTGCGGACCTTGTTGACCGATCCGGTGCTGTTGGAGAACGTTGAGAAGTACGTGCCAGGAGCGCGCAGTCCCTGCGGTGTCCCGACGCCCGGCTCCTCGAGCTTGCCCCGAATCACACCGAGGGGGATGCTGCTGGTGTTGCGGCGGCCGTTGAGATCCTGGCGGGTCCCGTTCTGGATCGTGCCCGGCGCGTTGATGACGGTCGAGCCGTACGTCGCGCGGTCGTACTCCGGGTGTCCACCGACGGTGATGGTCTCGGTCGAGTTGAAGCCAGCATCGGCCATCAGGCCGACCGACACGATCTTGCTGTGCACCGGATACATCAGGTACGGCGTGTAGGAGGAGCCGTACCAGTACTTGCGCATGGTCTGGAGCGAGATCGCGTTGGCGACGACGAGCGCGCCCTGGGAGTACCCGAAGAGCATGAACTTCTTCTGGGGACACCGGACGTTCTCAGACACGAGGTGGTTGACGAGGTTGATCGTGCCGACCTGCACACTGTTGGTCGGGCTCGTCGACGTGATGAAGTCGGTCGAGGCCGGGTAGGGCAGGTTGTAGAGCGTGAAGTCCGACCGACCCCACAGCTCAGGATCGATCGACAGGTCGTACGGATACACCGGGGTGTACTCCCGCTCCGTCACCATGCCGACGCCCGCCTTGTTGTAGGTGATGGTCCGGTTGCCCAGCTCCGTCACGACCTGCGACCAGATCGACGTGGAGAGGTAGCGGTCGGACGCCCCGTAGCTGTTGACGCCGTTCAGCGCGAAGCTTCCGCCAGCGGCCTCGGTCGTGCCCCGGGCGTAGACGATCTCGATCTTCGCGCAGTGGTTCTGGCCGTACTCCCCGGTTGGAGCCCGCTCCTGCGTGGGGATCTCGTGGAGATCGAACGCGGCTTGGGCTGGTGACGCGACGGCGAGCGAGGCCGCGAGAAGCGCGCCCGGGGCAAGCACGCGCCCGAGCAGACGCGAAAGAGACATTTGCATGTCGATCTCCTCGGCAGCCGGGTGAGACAGGGGGCGGGGCTGCCATCCGCAGGACCTTCCTACTGCATCCTGCTCCTCGACGTAGCGTTGTTCATCAAAACCCCAAACCGACGAGGCGCATAGCTGCGTGCACGGGCCGCGCCCAGCCCTGCCGACGGTTCGGCGTTAGCCGAGGGCGATGATCGCGTCGATCTCCACGTCTGCCCCCTTCGGCAGCGCGGAGACTTGCACCGTCACGCGCGCCGGCGCCGGATCACCGACGAACGCCTCGTAGACCGTGTTGACGCTCGCGAACTCACCCAGATCGGTGAGGTAGATCGTGCACTTCACCGCGTCCTTGAGGCTCCCGCCGGCGGCGGCCGCGACGGCCTCCAAGCTGGTGAGGCAGCGCTGCGCCTGTTCCGCGGCGGAGCCGGTGATCAGCTCGCCCGTCTCGGGGTCAAGCGGAATTTGACCGGAACAGAAGAGGAGGTCGCCGGCGCGGATCGCCTGCACATACGGCCCGATTGCGGCGGGGGCATCGGGGGCCTGGACTGCGTCGCGCTGCGGCATGGGCCGAGCCTAGATGATCGCTGCTTGGCCTTCGACTCGCTCAGTCGCGGTGGCGTTCGAGGTCGGCGGCAACCCCGTCGACCAACACGTGTGGGCGCGTGTCGCCCAGAGCCAGCCACCCGATCGCACGGCCGTCGATGATCGCCAACAGGGCCGTAGCGTCGCTGCCCGCCCAGGGCGTCCCAGTGATCAGCTCCTGCACATCCGCGATCACCTCGATCGACGCCGCGCGCAGCACCTCGGCCAGTTCGGGCGAGCGCACGGCCTCGGCGATCCGCTCGTAGAGCAGCGCAACCTGCACCGGATCATCGAGGCGCGGGATCGCGATGATCACGTCGATCAGGCGCCAAGCCAGGTCGGGGGCGCTCACGTCGGCGGCGAGGCCGTCGCCAATGGCCGCTCTGCGGCGCTCGCGGTCGCCGATGAGCATCCGCTCCACCGCCGCAGCCCGCAGCTCATCGAGCGAGGCGAAGTAGTAGGTCGTCGACCCGAGCGGCACACCCGCGGCAGCAGCGACTTGGCGGTGGGAGAGCGCCGCGATTCCGTGCGTCAGCGCAAACTCGGCCGCCGCTTCGACGATCAGCGAGCGCCGCTCGATGCCACGCGCGCGCATGGCCCGCGCCCCCGCGGGGACCGGGTCGACGGCCGGCTCGCTCACCCGTGCGCCGCCTCAGAGAAGAGATTGAGCACGATGACGCCTCCGACGATCAAACCGATGCCGATCATACGGGGCGCCGTCGCGGCATCTCCGAAGAGCGCCATGCCGAGGATCGCCGTGCCGACCGCGCCAATCCCTGACCAGACGGCGTAGGCCGTCCCGATCGGCACGTCCTTGAGCGACCAGGAGAGCAGCGCCAAGCTGACGGCCGCGAACCCAAGAAAGCCCAGCGTGGGCACCAACTTGGTGAAGTTGTCTGACGCCTTGAGGCAGAGGGCGAATCCGACCTCGAAGAGTCCGGCGATAACGATGGCGAGCATGGCCATGGTGGCCTCTCAAAGGTAGTTAGCCGTACGGGCGTACATGAACCCTAGCAGGCGTCGTCGGGCGTGGCCAGAGCCGCCGACGGGGACCGACCGTCTAGCCTGCGCCGCGATGGCCAACGCGCTCGCCGCCTCGTCCTCCCCGTACCTGCGCCAGCACGCGGAGAACCCCGTCGACTGGGTTCCGTGGTCGCAAGACGCCCTCGATCGGGCGGCCGCGCAACACAAGCCGCTGCTGATCTCGATCGGCTACTCCGCCTGCCACTGGTGCCACGTGATGGCGCACGAGTCGTTCGAGGACGCGACCACCGCCGCACTGATGAACGAGCACTTCGTGTGCATCAAGGTCGACCGCGAGGAGCGCCCGGATCTCGACGCGATCTACATGGACGCCTGCCAGGCCCTCACCGGCCAGGGCGGCTGGCCACTGCATGCCTTCGCCACACCCGACGGGCGCCCGTTCTTCGCGGGCACGTACTTCCCACCGTCCCCCGGGCGCGGCCTGCCCGCCTGGCCGCAGGTGTTGCAGGCGATCAGCCAGGCGTGGCGCGACCGTCGCGACGAACTCGAGGAGGCAGGCACGCGGCTCGCCGCAGACTTGGGCGGCGCAGCGCGGCTGACGCCCGCCGACGACCTCCCGGGCGAGGCCTTGCTCGAGGAGGCGGTCGCGGGGATCGCCAAGGGGTTCGACAGCCTCAACGGAGGCTTCGGCGGGGCGCCGAAGTTCCCGCCGTCGACGCTGCTTGCGTTCCTGCTGCGCCGCAGGCAGCTGCCGATGGCGCGCTACACGCTGGCGTCGATGGCGTCGGGCGGGATCTTCGACCAGGTTGGCGGCGGGTTCGCGCGGTACGCCGTCGACCGCACGTGGACGGTCCCCCACTTCGAGAAGATGCTGTCAGACAACGCCCTGCTGGCGGCGCGCTACGCCGAGGCGGCGGCGGTGACCGGCGATGCCGGGTTCGGCCGGGTCGCAGAGCGCACGCTCGACTGGATCCTGACCGACCTTGCCGACGACGACGGTGGCCTCGCCAGCGCGTTGGATGCCGACTCCGGCGGCGTCGAGGGCTCCTACTACGTGTGGACGCCCGAGCAGCTGCGCGAGGCGCTGCCAAGCGAGGACGCAGCGACGGCGATCGAGTGGTTCGGCGTGAGCGACGCCGGGAACTTCGAGGGCGGCGCCACCGTTCTGGAGGCGAGCGGGTTTGAGCCCGAGCCGCAGACGCGCGACCGGATCCTGGCGGCGCTGCTGGTCGCCCGCGATGCGCGCGTGCACCCCGGGCGTGACGGCAAGCGGATCGTGAGCTGGAATGCGCTGGCGATCAGCGGGCTCGTGGCCAGCGGCGTGCGTCTGGGCCGAACCGATCACCTGGCCGCGGCCGAGCGATGCGCCGCGCTCATCCTCGATCGCGCGATGGACGAGCACGGCCGGCTGCGGCGGCTCATCCCTCAGGCCGGCGACGACGTGACCCAGATCCCGGCGGGCGTGCTGGAAGACCACGCGCACCTGCTTGAGGCGCTCGTCGGGCTCTATGAGGCGACGTTCGACGTGCGCTGGTTCACCGCCGCGCAGGCGCTCGCCGCCGTGCTGCTTCGTGACTTTGCGGATCCCGAGCAGGGCGGGTTCTTCACGACGGCCTCCGACCATGAGCGCCTCGTCGCCCGCCGCAAGGAGCTCGACGACAACCCCATGCCGTCCGGCGAGGCCGCGGCCGCGGTCGCGCTGCTGCGGCTCCATGGCCTCACCGGAGACGGCGCACTCCTCGCGGCCGCCGAGGGGGTCCTCCGGCTCGGCGCGGCCATCCTGCTGCGCGCACCCGTCGGCTTCGGCCACCTGCTCGTCGCAATCGACGAGTACGTCGCAACGCCGCGCGAGATCGCGATCGTCGGCGACGGCCCAGCGGCCGAGGCGCTGCTTCAGGCCGCCCGGGAGTCTGCGTCGCCGTCGACGGTGATCGCCGCGGGACCGCCTGCGAGCGAGGGCGAAGAGGCCGTCGTCCCGCTGCTGGCTGGCCGTGGGCTCGTCGACGGCCAACCAGCCGCCTACGTTTGCGAGCGCTTCAGCTGCCAACGGCCGGTCACGACACCAGCAGAACTCGAGGCGCTGCTGAGGGCGTAGAGATCACCGCAGCGACGAAGTTGTCGTTCCTCTGCCGACCTCGGTCGAGCCTCGACGTCGTAGCCGAGCCGCGCGATTCCTCAGTTGGCCTGTACTCCGAGCTGCCCCACCTTCGGCGTCCAAGGAACGATCTCGGTGCGCGCGATCAAGCCGATCGAAACGAACGGGTCAGACTCGAGCAGCCCGTCTACGGCCTCTCCGTCAACCGTGCTGAACACCAAGACCCCTCCGGGAACGTCGCTGCGGGGCCCGGCGGCGACCAGGGTGCCGTCGGCGACGAGACCGTCGAGGTAGTCGAGGTGAGCGTCCCGCACCTGCTCGCTCGGTGTGACGTCGGGGTTGTAGGTCCAGAGAACGATGGTGGTCTGCATGCGCGGCCTTTCGTGGGTAGGGATTCCATCTGAGCGACCCGTGGCCGCGACGGCAATGGCCACGCCGAGATAGCAACGATCACATCGCGTTATCGTCACCCGGAGTGGCCGGACTTCGACAGCTCGCAGCATTTGACGCCGTTGCCACCGAGCTTCACTTCGGCCGCGCGGCGGAACGTCTCGGCGTCAGCCAGGCGGCGGTGAGCCAGCTCGTGCGACGCCTGGAGGCAGAACACCGAGTCGTGCTGTTTGAGCGTTCAAGCCACCATGTGACGCTCACCGCAGCAGGGCGCGAGCTGGTATCACTGGCGCGTGAGGCTCTGGCCGCAGGACGAGCCTTCGACGAGGCAGCGCATGCTGCGTCGGTCGGAGACCTTGGCGTTCTGCGAGTCGCAACGTCGGACGCTACGGCCAGGACCTTGGCCTTGCTGCTCCGCCGGTTCGCTGATGAGCACCCGACCGTGTCGGTCGAACTGTCTGCGCTCAACAGTGGGCAAAAGACCACGGAGCTGCTCGAAGGCGGCGTCGATGTGGCGTTCACGCGTGGGCCCGTGGCCGGGCGGGGTCTTCGGATCGAGCCACTTTGGACAGAACCGTTGGTCGCAGTGGTGCCAACAGCCCTGGTCGCCACGAGTGACGGCGGCACAGCGGATCCCGCCGCACTATCAGGCCTTCCTCTGCTCCTCATCGCCCGCGCTGCGAACCCGGCGATGCATGACGAGCTGCTCGGCCGTTGTCGCACTGCCGGCGTAGAGCCGACGCTGGGGACCCCTCTGGCGGGTCCGCGTGAGGGAATGGCGGTCATTGCTGCCGGCCTCGGCTGGACCGTTGCACCGGCATCGAACGCACCGCACGAGATCGAAGGCGTCGGAATCCTTGCCTTCGCAGACCCGTCGCCGATGACGACGGTGTCACTGATGTGGAGGGCAACCGGGGCCAGCCAACAAGCCGTGGCATTTGCCGCCTCAGCGCTCAGGGCAGCGCGCGCCGACCAACTCCCGGCGTAAGCCGCACCCTCCGGCAACAACGGTTGGTCGTCCTTCGGCTTGAGCGAGGCTTCCAGCGGCTTCGGCCATCCGTTCGCGGGCGTCCACTCGTAAGGTGGGGCAACCCACGTCGGACGCCCCCGCCTCAGGAAGCTCCATGCCCGATCAAGACGAAGAAACTACGCCGCGCCCATCGAAGCAGCGCACCTCCGCGATTCGGAGCGCCACCGTCCCCGCGACCGGCTTCGCGTGGGTGACTGGCCCGATCGCGCGCTTCGCGGTGATCGCCATCTGGCTGATCGCGCTCTTCGGCACGTTCGCCCTCGATCTCCCCGGCAAACTTGCCGACGCCGAGACCAACGAGGCCCGCAATTACCTGCCGGCCGACGCAGAGTCCACCCAGGCGTATGAGGCCGTCAGCAAAATCATCAAGTCAGACAACGTCCCGCTGGTGGCCGTCGTCCGCCGCGACTCCGGCCTAACTCCGCAAGACCTCAGCGCGGTGAAGGCCCAGATCAGCGACTTCAACGAGACCGCCGTCGACGAGAAGATCAACGTCACCGATCCGGAGACCAAAAAGTCCCGGACGGTCACGCTGGCCGACGTCCAGCAGACGCCCGAAGGCGACTTCCTGACCGTCGGCGAGGTCTCCAAGGACGGCACGACGGTGCTCGTCCTCGGCGCGATCAAGGTCACCGAGGACTCCGAGCGCCTGCTCGACGGCATCGACGCACTGCGCTCCGGGCTACTGCCGCTGCGCGAGGAGGGCCTGACGATGAAGGTCACCGGCGGTGCGGGCTTCAGCTACGACGCCATCAAGGTCTTCGGCGATCTCAACGCCAACCTCCTCCTGGGCGCCGTAAGCCTGGTGATCGTCCTGCTGCTGCTGATCTACCGCAGCTTCCAGCTGATGCTGCTCGTCCTCAGCGCCGTGGTCTTTGCCGAGCTCACCTCGCGCGGCGTCGCCGCCCTGACGACCGACATCGGCGTCACCGTGACCGGCCAGTCCGGCGCGATCATGTCGATCCTGGTGCTCGGCGCCGGCACCGACTACGCGCTGCTCGTCGTCTCCAGATACCGCGAGGAGCTCCGGCACCACGAGAACCGCCATGACGCCCTGCGCCTGGCGATGGCCTCCGCCGGGCCAGCCGTCTTCGCCTCGGGCCTCACCGTCGTCGCCGGCCTGCTGACGCTGACGGTCGCCTCGGTCGAAGGCACCGCTGGCCTCGGGCCGCTCGGCGCCATCGGCGTGGCTGTGGCGATGCTGTCGATGCTCACCTTCCTCCCCGCGCTCTTTGCGGTGGTCCCGCGCGCAATCTTCTGGCCCGCGACGCCCAAGCCCGGCAGCCAGGGCGCCGACGCCACGCACGGCCTCTGGCGGCGCGTCGGCGAACGCGTGGCGATCCACCCGCGCCGCACCTGGGTGATCACCGGCATCCTGCTGCTGATCTGCGCCGGCGGACTCGTGAGCTTCAACCCCAACCTCTCCCAGAACGACACCTTCATTGGCGAAGTGGAGTCCGTCGACGGCGGCGAGCTGCTCGCCAAGTCGTTCCCGGGCGGCACCAGCGCTCCGGCGCAGGTGGTCGTGCCCGACGCCGCCAAGGCGCAGGCCGTCGCCGACGCGCTGACGGCCAGCGACGAGGTCGACAAGGCCGTCATCATCGCCAAGGGCGAGCCCGGCGTGCTGATCGAGGCGACGCTCAACGCCGACCCGTTCAGCATCGAGGGCCAGGACGCAATCACGCCCGTACGCGAGACGGCCAAGCAGGCTGGCGGCGACACGGTGCTCGTCGGAGGCGACACCGCCATCAACTACGACCTCGCGAAGGCCAACGCCCGCGACCTCATGGTGATCATCCCGATCGTCCTTGGCGTCGTGTTCCTGATCCTCATCGCGCTGCTGCGGGCGATCGTGTTGCCGCTGATCCTGATCGTGACGGTCGTCGTGTCATTCGCAGCTGCGCTCGGCCTCTCATCGCTGCTGTGGCAGAACGTCTTTGGATTTGAGGGCGCCGACCGCTCGATCATCCTGTTCGCGTTCGTCTTCCTCGTGGCGCTGGGGATCGACTACAACATCTTCCTGGCCTCCAGAATTCGGGAAGAGGCCCTGAAGTACGGGACCCGCGAGGGCATCCTGCGTGGCATCGGCGCAACGGGTGGCGTGATCACCGCCGCCGGCATCGTCCTGGCCGGCACCTTCCTCGTGCTCGCCTCAACCCCGGTCGTCTTCCTCGTGGAGACGGGCACCGCGATCGCGATCGGCGTCCTCCTGGACACCTTCATCGTGCGCTCGATCCTCGCCCCCGCCATGTCGCTCGACGTGGGCCGCAAAATCTGGTGGCCGTGGGAGGCGAAGATCCCGACGGATGAGGACGCGGCGAAGCCGGCGACGGTCGGTGCGGGGTTGGCGCCGGGCGAGTAACTCCTGGTGGGCTGACGCGGCGGGGGCGGGGCAGCCCGTTCGGGCCACTCCCGCCAGTCGCTAGCGCTCCCTCTGGTCGCAACGCCCCGCCCGGGCTGCCCCGCCCCCGCCGCTGGATCCCTACGGCGTCTTCGCCGGTGGCCAGCCCGCGCTTGACCGTCGCCGGCTCGCCGCGACCCGTCCGCCGGGTTCTTCGTGGCTGTGCCTTCCACGTTCTCGGCGAGGCTCGGCGGGCACGGCGGTGCTGGCGAGGGGCACTTGGTCTCTGGAAGCGCCTTGTTAGGGCCTGCTGGGAGGCCAAGTGCGTTCGCTCGCGATCCCCGACGCGCACTCAGGCCAACCTGAGAAGACGGCTCGGGCGCAGCACGCAGGTTCACGGCAGAGGTTCACCCGCGAACGACCCGGCACTCGAAATCGCCGCTGGGCTGCGAGCGAGGGGCGCGGCGGCCCGCAGCAGACCGTTGCGACCGCCAGCGAGCGCAAGCGAGCGGCTTAGGGTGTCTGCGAAGGGCCGCCGCGCCCCTCGCGTCGACCGCCCAGAACAGGCGGCTTTAGAGGACCGGGAGGTAGCGGGAGAGTTCCCAGGCGTGAACTTGCACTCGGTACTCTTCCCACTCGTTTCGCTTGAGTTCGAGGAAGCGGTTGAGCATGTGCTCGCCGAGGATGTTGAGCAGGAGCTCGGAGTTCTCGGCGCGCAGGAGGGCGTCGGAGAGGTTTTCGGGGAGCTGCTCGATGCCGAGGCGGCGGCGTTCTTCGCCACCGACGTGGTAGAGGTTGCGCTCCATCGGCTCGGGAAGTTCGTAGCCGTGCTCGATGCCGTTGAGGCCGGCATGCAGCAGCGCGGCGAGCGCGAGGTAGGGGTTGCAGGCCGGGTCGGCGGAGCGGGTCTCGACGCGCGGGCCACCAGAGGCGGCACGGTCAAGACCGCCGACGCGGATCATGGCCGAGCGGTTGCGCTGCGACCAGGCAACCCAGACGGGCGCTTCGTAGCCGGGAACGAGCCGCTTGTAGGAGTTGACCCACTGCGCGAGCAGGATCGACAGCTCCGTCGCATGGCGCAGCTGGCCGGCGATGAACTGGCGGCCGACCGTGGAAAGGCGCGTCGGATCGCCCTCGTGGGCGAAGGCGTTCTTGCCGTCCTTGATGAGGATCTGGTCGAGGTGCAGCCCGGAGCCGTTCTCGTTGGAGAGCGGGCGCGGCATGAACGTCGCGTGCCAGCCGGCGGCGAGCGCATATTCCTTGACGGTGATGCGCGTGGTGATGATGTCGTCGGCGGCAGCCAGCAGGTCGCCGGAGACGATCGCGATCTCGTGCTGGCTGGGGCCAGACTCGTGGTGGCTGGCGGAGACCTCGACGCCAAGCTGGTCGAGCGCGAGGACGGTGGCTCGGCGCACGTCGTTGCCGGCGTCCATGGTGGTGAGGTCGAAGTAGCCGCCGGAGTCGAGCGTCTTGGTGCCGCCGGCCTCAGCGAAGAGGTAGTACTCGAGCTCGGCGGCGAGCTTCACGCCGTCGAAGCCGAGGCGCTCGGCACGCTTGATCGCGCGTCGCAGCACATGCCGGGAGTCACCTTCGTAGGCGGTGCCGTTGGGCGTGGAGATGTCGCAGATCAGGCGCGCGGCGGCCTGCTCGTTCGGGCGCCACGGCAGCACCGCGAGGGTGCTGGCCTGCGGGTGGGCGACCATGTCTGACTCTTCGACGGCGTTGAAGCCGGTCACCGAGGAGCCGTCGAACTCGATGCCTTCTGCGAACGCCGTCTCCAACCGGTCAGCGTTGATCGCGAACGACTTCAGCTGGCCGAGGATGTCGGTGAACCAGAGGTGGATGAAGCGGACGTCGCGCTCGGCGACGGTGCGCAGGACGGCTTCCACCTGCTGTGCGTCGTTCCCCATTGGACGGACCCTATCTGAGCGACGAGCGCTTCGGTCCTGAGCGAGCGATCGCGCCACAGATTTCGTTCGGGCGCGACTGGTTCAGGCCTCCGGGCCGGGCCAGGTGCGCGCGGACGGAAGAGGCAAGCGAGCGTCGCTCAGGGCCGAAGCGCGGCAGGCAGCGCTACGGGAGGAGGACCGCTGCGTCGGCGGAAGCCGTTCCGAGCGATGCGAGGATCATCAGGAGGCCGAGGGCGACGGCCCAGAGGATCAGGCGGTCGGGGCTCGCGACGAGCGAGGAGGCGCCTTCGCGGGCGCGGCGGCCGCGGATGGCTTTGACCTCGCGGACCTGCGGCGGCAGGGCGGCGTCGGGGCGGCCGGTGATGGTGACGGTCGGGCGCTCGCCAGGTGCGCGGCGGACCTGCTGGGCGCGGCGGAGCATCTGGTGCTCGGGGGCGACGTCGATCAGCGTCGCGCGGGGGCGCTCGGGGCGAGCGGGCGCGGATGAGGACTTGGCCTGCTTGACGCGGCGACCGTCTCGGCGAGCTTCTTGCTCGAACCAGTCGGAGGTGGTGCTGCGCTCCGAGCGGTGCGGCCTGCGCTGCGCGGGGGCGCGGCCGGCGACGGCAGCGGCGCGGCTGCGGGCGGAGCGCTCGCGGGCCGTGGGCACCGACGCGTCGGCGGGAGCGGCAAGGCCCCGAGCGGCGTGGTTGGTTGGCGTCTGCCGGGCGGGTGCGTCGTCACGAAGGTGTGCGACATCGGCCCACCAGGGACGTGCGTTCTGGTTGCTCTGGAGGTGATCCATGGTGCTTCTGGTGCCTACGAGGTCAGCTGACGGGCTCGCGACGAAAAGCCGCTACACACGAAAAACGCGCGATTCGCCCCATTGGGGGATTGGGTCCCCCGCTCCGATGCCTGCAGCACCGGATTCGGCATGAGCGAACGTAGCAACTTGATGTCCTCCTGTTGCAGGCAATCCTGCACCAGTGGCCGGACGGATCCGTGATGTCAGTCACACCGAAAGCCAGCGATTCGCCTGTTTGGGGTGTGCGGCGCGCCGGCAAACGCCTGCGGCGCATGGCATTTCGACCGTCGTTTGGCACCTGGACGCCCTGGACGGACAGGCACCGTCGGCGGGAAGTCAGCGCGCTTTTGTGATGCGGCTCACCGCGGCGCAGTGCGACCTTCGACGGCCTGCAGGTAGCTCGCGACCGCCCGCGCCCCTTCGGTGCCTGCGAGGCCGGCCGGCATCTGGCCGCGGCCCCTGGCGCGGCCGTTCAAGACGGCGTCGACGACGGTGTCGAAGTCGGGCTGCAGCGCGTCGAGGTTGGGGCCGATCGTGGAAGACGCCCCCACGTCGCCAAGGGTGTGGCAGCGCTTGCAGGCGCTCGCGAACAGCTCACGGCCCTGGATCTGCTGGGCCGTCAGCTCAACGCCCGTGTGGGACTTCGACTCGCGCTCGCCGGTCGAGTAGAGCACCGCCATGCCCGGGAGCACCACGGCGAGGAGTACCGCAGAGATCGCGGCGGCGACCCAGACCGACCGGGGCCAGGCGTCGCCGTAGCCGTGCGGCTGAATTCGAACGCCGTAGGCGGCGACGCCAGCGAGCAGGACGGCCACCCAGAGGACGACAAAGACGGCGATCAGCACTTCCCCCAGCCTACGGAGCCGCCCCACGCACGGCTCTTTTACCGGCGGCGCCCCTGGGCAAACGACATGACCGGTGGCGCGACCGCGCGGAAATCGCCGGCATCCTCTTCGACGGCTTCAAGACCGCTCGGCTCGGCCTCCGTGGGCGCCTGGGGCAGTCGCCTGGCCTGTGACTCCTGCTTGCGGGCGAGCCCAGCCTCCAGGGGCGTCTGCTCCGCGACTCGCCGCTGCGGCGCCAGCCCGCCCCCGGCAATGCCCTCCAGCGACTGCACGAGGATGTTGATCGCGCCGCCCGCCGCCGGGTGGCGCTCCAGTCGCCCTTGGGCGATCACGAGCGGCTCGCCGCGCACGATCAGGCGGTGGCGCTCGGCAACCTGCGGCGGAATGATCAGGTTCGTCGTGCCGGACTCGTCTTCCAGGAGCATGAAGGTGACGCCCTTGGCGATACCTGGGCGCTGGCGCGCGACGACGAACCCGGCGACCGTGACGGGCGTGCCGTGGCGCAGCGCGACGAGGTCGTCGCTCTTGGTGACCCGCCGCTGAGCGAGGCGGCGGCGCAGCAGCGAGAGCGGGTGCTCGCCGGTGGTCAGGCCGGTGGTGGCGTAGTCGGCGAGCATCGACTGCCAGCGCGTCATCGGCGAAAGTGCCGGCACGTCGGGGAGATCCAGCGGGAGCGCGAGCTGCACCCCGCCTTTGATGCGCCCGGCGGGGACGGCGACGCCGAGCTGCCACAGCGCGTGGCGACGGTCGCCACCGGCGAGGCCGTCGCAGACGCCCGACCACGCAAGCTGCTCCAGCGCCGCCCGGCCCGCCCCGGCGCGCGCGGCGAGGTCATCGAGGGTGCGGAACGGTCCACCCCGCTCCCGCTCGGCGACGAGCGCGGCCACATCGCGCTCGCGCACGCCCATCACGTAGCCCAGGCCAATCCGGACGGCGCTGGGATGCGGCCCGGCGACGCGCGCCTGCTCGATCACGCAGCCCACGTCACTGCGGTTGATGTCTGGGGCGAGCACCTGGATGCCGCGGCGCTGCGCCTCATGCACCAGCGTGTCGGGCGGGTAGAAGCCCATCGGCTGCTCATCCAGCAGCGAGCAGAGGAACTCGGGGCCGTAGTGCACCCGCAGCCACGTCGATTGGTAGGCCAAGACGGCGAAGGCCGCTGAGTGCGCTTTGGGGAAGCCGAATCCGGAGAAGCCCAGGATCTTCTGGAAGATCGCCTCGGCCAGCTCCCGGGCGACCTCCGGGTGGGCGCGCATCGCCCCGTCGATGAAGCGCTCTTGGTGGGCCTTCAGCGCGGCCTCGCTGCGCTTGCGGCTCATCGCTCTGCGCAGCGACTCAGCTTCGCCGGCCGAGTACCCCGCAAAGGCCTGCGCGACCTCCAGCACCTGGTCTTGGAAGATGATCGTGCCGAGCGTCTCCTCCAGCGGGCCCTTCAGCGACGGGTGCTCGTACGGGATCTTGTAGCCGGGATCGACGCGCCGCTTTTGCCGCCGCTCGATGTAGGGGTTGATGGCGCCGCCGGTGATCGGCCC
Organism: Solirubrobacteraceae bacterium; assembly: GCA_032119795.1. Classification (GTDB taxonomy): domain Bacteria; phylum Actinomycetota; class Thermoleophilia; order Solirubrobacterales; family Solirubrobacteraceae; genus JAGIBJ01. The sequence continues at coordinate 13,718 of JAUMFO010000038.1, read as the reverse complement.
GGGCCGCACGATCGCGACCTGCACGGTGAGGTCGTCGAGCGTCTCGGGGCGGGTGCGTAGCAGCGACCCCATCTGCGCCCGCGACTCGATCTGGAACACCCCCATCGTCTCGGCGACCTGGATCGCGCCGTAGACCTGCGGGTCGTCGAAGTCGATACGGGAGAGATCGATCTTCTCGCCGCGCACGCTGGAGATCAGCTCCACGCACCGCTCCACGCACGAGAGCATCCCGAGGCCAAGCAGGTCGATCTTCAAGAAGCCCGCGTCGCTGCAGGAGTCCTTGTCCCACTGCAGCACTTGGCGGCCCTCCATCGCCGTCGGCACGATCGGGCAGCACTCCAGGACGGGCTGGGTGGCCACGATCATGCCGCCGGGGTGCTGGCCCAGGTGCCGCGGCAGGCCCTGCGCCTCGCGAACCAGCCGACAGAGCCAGGCCCAACGGCCCGTCTGACTGCGACCGCTGCCAAGCGCCAGGTCGACGTCTTCCTCGATCCGACTGGCGCTCCATCCGTCGGTCGCCTGAGCCACGCGCGCGACCTCTGCCAGCGGGAGCCCAAGCGCGAGCCCCAGATCACGGATGGCGCCGCGAGAGCGGTAGCCGGGGTGCGTCGCCACGAGCGCCGTGTGCTCGCGGCCGTAGCGCTCGTGGATGCGGGGGATCAGCACCTCGCGGATGTCTCGCGGGAAGTCGAGGTCGATATCTGGGAAGGCCGTGAGCTCCTCGTTGAGGAAGCGGCCGAGCAGCAGGTCGTTGGCGATCGGGTCCACGTGCGAGAGCCCCGTGAAGTAGCAGACGATCGACGAGACCGACGACCCTCGGCCGCGCCCCGGCGGCAGCAGCGAGCGCGCGTTGCCCGTCCCCCGCACCTCGACGGCCACCTCGCGCGCGAGCTCCAAGATGTCTCGGTGGAGCACGAAGAACCCGGCCAGGCCGTGGCGGTCGATGATGCGCAGCTCATCCTCTAGCCGCGTGCGGGCCTCGGCCCGGTTCGGCGAGCCTTGCGGGTAGCGCGCATCGAACTGGGACTCGCAGGCGGCGGCCAGCGTGCGGATCATCTCGGGGTCCTCAGCGCCCGGGTAGCGGTAGCCCAGGTCGCGGGTGAGATCGAAAGCGGCGCAGCGCTGGGCCAGGATGCCGGTCTCTGCGAGTGCCTCGTCGAGCCCACTGAACCGGCGCGCCATCACCTCGGGGGCCACGAGCACGTGCGCGTGGTTGCCGCGGCGCAGCGCCTCGCTGGAGTCCAGGCTCATGCGCAGGCGCGCGGCAACGAACGCGTCCTGCAGGAACGCCCGGCGGCGGTCGTGTGCGTGGACGTTGCCGGAGACGACCACCGGCACCCCCAGCCGCTGGGCGAGCCGGCGACGGTTGCGGATCCTCGTGCGGTCGTCGCGCGCGTAGGGCCGCTGCAGCTCGACCCGCAGACCATCCGCACCAAACGCCTCGCGCAGGACCGCCAGCCGAGCCGGGTCCTCGATGCCATGCGCGGCGCAGCCGCTCAGACAGATCAGCCCCTCAGCGTGCGCGGCAACCTGCTGGAGGGTGACCGACGGCTCCGTGCGGTCGCGCTGGGGGTGGTCGCGCGTGTGCTCGTGCGCGAGGGTGAGTAGCCGGCAGAGGTTCTTCCAGCCCGCGTGACTTTCCACGAGCAGCGTGAGGTGCTCGTCGGCCGTGGCCGGCGCCACCCCGCGGACGACCTGGCCGCCGGTCGCCCCGAAACCCGGCGGAGGCGGCACCGCGACCCCGCCACTCCCCTCATGAACGGCGGGGTGGAGACGAGTGCGCACCGTGACCTCCGCCCCATGCAATGCGGCGAGGCCCGCTGCTTTGGCGGCGTGCGCGAACTCCATCGAGCCCGCCACCGAGTCGTGGTCCGTCAGCGCGAACGCCTCATAGCCCAGGCCCCGAGCCTGCTCAGCCAACTCGGCAGGGAGCGAGGCGCCGTCCAGGAACGAGTAGGCGGAGTGCGCGTGGAGCTCGGCGTAGCCGGAGCCGGAGAGAGACGTCGTCGAAGCCATCGATGCGAACATATGTTCGCATCGATCGGAGGGCGCCGTGGCGCCGGGCACGAGCATTCACCCTGAACACTGCAACGACGTTCAGTGGCCCGCCGCCCTGAGATGCGTTAGCGTGACACTCGTCACTGGACGAACGGCCTAGCCATTCGTTCGGCGACGCCCAGGATGGCCAACACACCATCCGGACTGTCCCGCAAGGATTGGTGCCGCACATGCTGCTCTCCACCCCAATCACGATCCGCCGTGCACTGGCGCCGCTCGCTCTCGCCGCGGCCTGCCTCGTTGCTCCGGCTGGCGCCCTCGCCGCCTCGTGCCCCACGCAGCCCACGACCAAGGCGTTCGCGAAGTACGGCGACAACGCTGACTACGCGCTCGCTCCGCGTGGCAACTTCGAGAGCGGAACCTCCGGCTGGTCGCTGCTTAACGCACGCACCGTCGCCGGCAACGAAACGGTCGGCATCCTGCCGGGCGTCCGCTCGCTCGCCCTCGGCACGGGCTTCATCTCCGGGCCGTCCGTGGTGACGACGCCAGAGTTCTGCGTGAGCACCGAGCACCCGTACTTCCGCTACCTCCTCAAGGCCAACGGCGCCGTCGGCCTGATGGCGACGTTCGTGAGCTACCGCGACTCCAGCGGCTCGCTCGTGCAGCAGCAGGTCAAGTCGACGGTGAACACCAACCTCATGCCCGGAAAGTGGAAGCCGTCCGAGCTCAATCCGCTCTCGGTCAACCTGCCGATCACCGACGGGCAAATCGTCAAGGTTCGCCTGGTGTTCGTCACGCCAGCCAGCGTCAACGGCGCTGGATACCAGATCGACAACGTCCTGATCGATCCGTACCGACGCGGCTAGATTGGCTTGGTTTCCGACCCTCGGAAGCCATCAATCTGCCCGTTGTAACGGTTTTCGTACCAGCGACCTTGTCACCCGAATCTCGCAGTTCCAACCACTGACTTCCGCTGGAAAACGGCGGTTTTGCTGGGCACCACCAGGAACATGCCTGGCAGTTCGTGCAGGAAGCCGTCCTCCGTGCAACGCTGTGGCGAGCGGAAATCGGCCCGACGGGTTCAACTTTCGGGACCCACGTGACGATTCATACGGAGAGAGCGCTGCTCCCAGCCCCGCACGCGTGCACAAACCCTTGCCAATCCTTCCCCCGCAGACCCGATGGTCTCAGTAGTCACCGACTTTGACGGTGCCGCGGCCACGGCTGCGGATCGTCTCCTCGAGGATTCTTGGGACGGCCGTAAGCAGCGGCTGAGCACGCGCGAACTCCGCGCCGAGCTCGGGATCACGATCGTCTTCTTGATCGCGGCGACGGCGCTCGCGCTCATTGCGCCGCCGGCCGACGCCCCCGTCACGCTGACGGCCGCCCTGGCCGTCGCCTTTGCGGTCGCCAGCCGCGTGGAGTTCCCGGTTGGCGCCGGGCACGCCGTCCCGACGCAGCTCTTCCTCATCCCCCTGCTGCTGCTCGGACCACCCGCGTTCGTGCCGCTCATCGTCCTCACGGCTTTGGCGGTCGCCGTCGTCTTCGACTGGATGGCCAAGCGCACACGCCTGGAACGCCTGGTGGAGACGGGCGGCGACGCCTGGCACTCCGTTGGGCCGGCCCTCGTGTTCGTGCTTGCCGGCCACCCCGGCCCGGATGAGGCGATCTGGTGGCTCTACGTCGTCGCGTTCATCGCGCAGCTCTCCTGCGAGATCGCCAGCGCCACCCTGCGCGAGTGGCTTGCGCTCGGCATTCCGCCGCAGCTGCAGCTCCGCGTGCTCGGCATCGTCTGGTCGATCGACGTGCTCCTTACCCCCGCCGCCGTGGTCGGCGCTGCTGCCACCGGCTCTCGCTCGATTCCTGCTGCGCCGCTGGCGATGCTCGGCGTCGCTGCGGTGCTGGCCGTCCTCGCGCGTGACCGCAACCAGCGCATCGACCAGGCCCATGCTCGTCTAGAGGCCCTGCACCGCGAGCGAAGCCGACTGCAGATCGCCGTCTACCGAATCGGCGACGCGTTCGCATCCAAACTCGACCTCGATGCCCTCCTCACGATCACCACGCGTGCGGCGGTCGAGGCACTCGACGCCGACGGCGGCCGCGGTAGCGCCCATCAGGGCCCGGGGCGCAAGCTCGTTCGCCGCGCGACCGTGCACGAAGACGTCGACTTGGAACCTGCCTTGCGCGCCGCTGAGGACACCGCCGTGGCGTTGGGCTCGGCGACCGTCGCCATGGTTGACGGCGTGTGGGCCCTGGCCTGCCCGATCGCTGAGCCCTCCAACGCGGAGGCGCACGGCATGATCGTGCTCGCCCGCCGCGCCAGCGCGTTCGCCGATGAGGAGCGCGATCTGCTTCGCCACCTCTGCGAGCAGGCCGGCGTCGCTGCGGGCAACAGCCAGCGGCACGAGACGCTGCACCGCCAGGCACTGACGGACGAGCTGACCGGCCTCGCCAACCACCGCCGCATGCAGGAGTTGCTCGCCCAGGGTGCCGAGCGCCATGGCGCTGCTGGCACGCCCCTGGCGCTCATCCTCTTCGACCTCGACAACTTCAAGCAGGTCAACGACACTCGCGGCCACCAGACCGGTGACCACGTGCTGCGTGCCGTCGCCGACACGCTGCGCGACTGCTGCCGCGCTGGAGACGAACCGGCCCGCTACGGCGGCGAGGAGCTTGCGATCGTCGTGCAGGGCGCCGCCTTTGACGAGGTTGTCGCCCTGGCGGAGCGCGCTCGCGCAGCCGTCGCGGCACTCGAACTTATCGACATGGAGGGCAACGATCTGCGGATCTCCACCTCCGTGGGCGTCGCCGAACTCGGCCCGAACGTCCCGAACGTCGCGACCCTGATCGCCGAGTCCGATGCGGCGCTCTACCGCGCCAAACACGCTGGCAAGAACTGCGTGCGCACGGCACTGGAGTCTTCGGACTCCTCCATGCTGTTGCACGAGCGCTAGATCGTCTCGCCGACCGGCGACGTACCGCCGCCGAGCGCCAGGCAGCCTCCAAATCCCGGTGCGATACCGGCGGTCTGGAGGACCGGCGCTGAGTTTTCCCCCGGTTCGCCACGTCGCGGTACGGTGGCGACCGATGTCTCGTTTCGTGCCTGCCCTCCTCCCCGCTGCCCTGCTTGCTGCACTGGCGCCGGCCGCTGCGTTTGCGGCGGTGTCGACGCCGACGCGCGTCGGCGTCGATGAGAAGAAGCAGGTGAGCTTCTCGATGACGGGCCGCGATGTGACGATCACCTTGCGGCCGATCGACGGCGTCGAGAATCCGATCGCGCGCGACCTCTCCGACACCGAGGTCGTGTTGGCCTGCAGCGGCACCAGCCCGAAGAAGAACAAGACGGCCGTGGCTGACGCCGATGCGACGTGGGCGCCCGGCGCAACGCAGCAGAAGTTCCGGCTCTCGAAAGACGTCTCGCTGCGCCCGAAGTGGTGCGTGCTGGAGCGTCCGCAGGGCACCGATCTCGCCGTCACCTTCAAGCTGCGGGTCGTCAAGACCGAGGGCTAAGGGTGGAACCAGGCGCATGCCCTTGAGTGGCGCTGGCCTAAGCGCGACGCCCCGCCGAGGGGCGCCGCTCAGTCGGCGACGGAGCGCTGGTAGACCCGCACGGCCAACGGTGCGCAGACCAGGACGATCAGCGCGATCCAGATCAGCGTGTACTCCAGCGAGTGGGTGACGGGCCAGGGTGCGCCGTCGTAGGCCGCGGCCGTCGGATTGCCAAACAGCTCGCGCAGCGCGGTCGAGAGTGAGCTGATCGGGTTCCATTCCGCAAAGGTCTGCAGGACGCCGGGCAGGCTCTGCACGGGCACGAAGGTCGAGGCGATGAACGTCAGCGGGAAGATCGCGATGAACGCGACACCCTGGACGGCTTCGGGGCTCGGAAGCGAGCTGCCAAGCAGCACCCCGATCCACGTCATCGCGAAGGTGAACAGGATCATCAGCCCGTAGGCCGTCGCCACGTCGAGGACGCCGGAGTGCGTCCGCCAGCCGACGACCAGTCCGGCGAGCGACATCAGGATGATCGGCAGCAGGCCTTTGATGAGGTTGGCGACGGCGTGGCCGGCCAGGACCGCCCCGCCGGCGATCGGGAGCGAGCGGAAGCGGTCGACCGCGCCGTTCTTGCGGTCTGACGCGAGCGCCATGGCGACGCCGAAGACGCCGAAGGTGAGGGTCTGGGCGAAGATGCCACCCATCAGGAACTCGTTGTATTTGCCGGTCCCGCCTTCGACGGAGATCGCGCCACCAAAGACGTAGGCGAAGAGCAACACGAACATGATCGGCTGGATCGTGGCGTCGGTCAGTGCCTCGGGCTGGCGCCGCATGTGCAGCAGCCCGCGCTTGGCGATGACCCACGTATCGTGGAACGGCTGACTGCTGCGTCCCGCGTGGACCTCGGGCGAGGGAATGGCGCTCATCGGGACACCTCGTGGAGTTCGCCGGTGCCCGCGTCCGCGGACTCGTCGGTGGCGGGTTTGCCCGTCAGGGTGAGGAAGACCTCATCGAGGGTCGGCTGGCGCATGCCCAGGTCGTCGACCTCGATGCCGGCGTCGGCCAGCGCGACCGACACGGCGGCCAGGGCGGCCACCCCACTGGTGGTCGGGACGGTCACGCGCCGCGCCTGGCGGTCGAGCTGTGGCTCGGCACCGGCGCCGCGCTGGAGAATTGAGGCGGCGTGGTCGAGCTGGGCTTCGTCACGGACGACGAGCTGCAGCTGGTCGCCACCGACCTTGCGTTTGAGCTCACGCGAGTCACCTTCGGCGATCACACGGCCGTGGTCGATCACGACGATGTTGTCTGCCAGGCGCTCGGCCTCTTCGAGGTACTGCGTCGTGAGCATCAACGTGGTGCCGCGCCCCACGAGTCCGTCGAGGACATCCCAGAGTTCGGCGCGGGCGCGTGGGTCTAGTCCGGTCGTCGGCTCGTCGAGGAAGAGCACCGGCGGGCGGGCGACGAGCGTCGCGGCGAGATCGAGCCTGCGGCGCATGCCACCGGAGTACTGGCTGGCTAGTCGGTCGGCGGAGTCGGCGAGCGAGAACTCCTGCAGGAGCTGGTCGGCGCGACTGCGCGAGGCTTTCTTGCCGAGGTGGTGGAGTTCGCCGATCATGATCAGGTTCTCCCGCCCGGTGAGCAGCCCGTCGACGGTCGCGTCCTGCGCGGCGAGGCCGAGGTTGCGGCGCACCTCGACGGCCTGGGTGATCACGTCGTAGCCAGCGACCCTTGCCGTGCCGGCGTCGGGCTTGCTGAGCGTCGTCAGGATGCGCACGGCGGTCGTCTTGCCGGCGCCGTTGGGGCCGAGCACCGCGGTGACCGTCCCGGTGGGCACGGTCAGGTCGACGCCGTTGAGGGCCGTCTTTGAGCCGAACCGCTTGACGAGACCTTCGGCCTCGATCGCGTTCGTGGGCGGCGCAGTCATGCGGTCACCCTCGCACACCACGTGAAAACGTGCAAGGGCTGTAAAAATCGCTTGAGGGTACGTTTTCCGACTAGGTTGCGTTCTATGCACCGCAAGGGCCAGGACGGGAAGCGCGTTGGGGGCCCGTCGCTGCCTGCCGTCACTCCGCTGCTTCAGGCCGTCGGCTTGCGTGAGCGCAAGAAGGCCCGTACTCGCCAGCAGATCTCCGACATTGCGACCGGCCTGTTCTTGGAGCGTGGCTTCGACGAGGTCACCGTCGCAGAGGTCGCCAAGGCTGCTGGCGTGTCGGTCAAGACGGTCTTCAACTACTTCGGGTCCAAAGAGGATCTGCTGTTTGATCGCGAGCCGCAGTGGCTGGCGGCGATCGACGAACTCGTCGCCGCTCGCGAGCCTGGCCGAGGCCTGATCCCGGTGCTCCAGGCGGATGTGGAGGTGCGTTGGCCGGCACTGGACTTTGGCCGGTGGGATCGTTTGACGGACGAGGCTGCCGCGGGACGGCGCCAGTTCTACGGACTGGTGACGGCCCACTCGGGGTTGCACGCTCGGCGCTTGCAGATGAGCGAGCGCGTCCGCGAGCGGTTCATCGCAGGGATCGGCGAGGACCTCGGCGATGGCACGCCGGAGGCCATCGTGGCGGGGTCGCTGATCCACGCCGCCTACGAGGCGACGGGGAACGAGCTGATCTCCCGCCTGCTTGAGGGCGCGCCGGCCGGCGAGGCCGCGGCACGCGCCCGCACCGTCGGCGCACTGGCGCTCGCCACGCTGGCGCGCGCCTACGCCGGCACGCCGCTCATGGACGGCCCCACCCCCGCCTGAGTTCACGCCGCGGCCCCAGTGCCGCAGTCCAGGCGCGTCTCCCAGAGACCACCGCTGGGCCGCGAGCGTTGCTCTTCGAGGAGTGCGAGAGAGCGCTCGTTGGTGAGGTCGACACCGAACGAGCCTCCCGGCGTGTTGCCACTGAGCGACTGCACGTCTTTGTCGTCGGCCAGCGCAAACGTCCGGTCGTCGAGGGCGGCGTACTGCGCGGCGGCCGCGCCGAGGCTTCGCACCGCGTCCGCGTCGGTCGGGTCGCGGCGCCACCGGTCGATGGCGCTCGCTACCGCGGGCTCGGAGGGGTCGAGCCGCATTCGCAGCTCGCGCTGCCGGCTCGCCGTGGAGGCCGAGACCACGACCTCGACGCCGAGGACCCGTGGCCCCGGGCCGAACCGGATCGAGATCGTGCCGCTGATCGCACCTTCCAGCGGCTTGGTCGACGACTGCGTCGCGGCTTGCCCCTCCACCCCAGCAGGCGCGGCATCATCGCTCGGTGGTGCCGGGCGCTTGCTGAGATCGGGCGGGCCAGGAGACTGAGCCGGCTGCGGCCGAGGCTGCCGCGTCTTGCCGCGGAGTCCAGCGCCGCTGAACGCGTCGTAGAACACGCCGATTTTCGTGTCTGCCTTGACGTAGGCCGTGATCTCTTTGCGGTGGGCGGCGATCTTGACGCCCACCTCGTTGCTGGATTGCAGCTCGAGGCCTCCCCCCAGGAGGCCTTTGAAGCCGGCTTGGGCGACCGCGTCGGCGGCGGCGTCGCCGGTGAGGACGTAGGCGTCGACGGCCGGGTCGGCGTCGCGGAGGCCCGTCACGTCGAGCGCGGCAGCCACCTCGGTGGAGAGCGCGGGAATCGGGTCGGCGCGGAGGCGGCGCACGAGGGCCCGCGCCTCGGCCGGGGTGGCCACCACGTACTGCCGCCCGCCCTTCCAGCCCACCGTCAGGGCGGCGTCGGCGTCGGCGCCGGCCCCAGCGGCTGAGGTGCCGCGGCCGATGCCGGCGCCAGCGCGGCTGCCTTCCATGAGCGACAGGAGGTAGCTGCCGTCGCTTCGGCGCTCGATGAAGAGGACGCGGTCGTGGCCGAGCCGGAGCCAACCGACGGCGACGCCTTGACTGGCGCGATCGGTCTGGCGGCGCTCGGGGCACGGCTCACGGACGAGTTCCAGGCAGGTTTGGCCGGTCACGATGCAGAGCGCCCGTTGGAATCCGCCGCTGACGCGGTTGAACAGCCCGGGCGCCGCGACGGCAGAGATCGCGCCGGCCGCGAGCATCGCCAGCGTGACGAGCGCGACGACGCCGAGGTGCTCCACGGTCGCTTGGCCGTCTTCGTTGCGAATACCCACGTGCCGAGCCTCGCGAACGACCTGCAACGGATCACCACCCGCGTGTCACAACTTTGCGCAGCCTCAGCTCATGGCGGCCTGGCGATACCAAGCGCCGGTGCGCAGGTCGCGGAAGAGGACGAGGTTGTGGCCTCCGCGGGTGACGACCTCCCAGTACCGCCGGCGGACTGGCGCGGGCGACCACCAGCGGTCTTCCACGAGCCAGCTTTCGCGGACGGCTTCGACGAGGGCGCCGTCGACGACGCGTGGATAGCCGCTGTGCTCGGCTTGCACGGTGGCCGGGATGGGCATGGCGAGCCGCCGAGGCGCGGTGCGACTCATCGTCGTACTCCCCCACGGCCAGTCGACCGGGGCGGCCGTCGACGGCTGCAGCTCGCTGACATGGGGCTAGATCTCACGTGGCGCAAGCGCCATCCGTCGCTCGGGCAGGCGCGAGGCGGGGTCGACCTCCACGACGCGCAGCAGCGCGTGCTCGCCCGATCCTGCGCTCACTTGGCGCAGCCCCTCCCGAAGCCGTGCCTTCCTGCGCTCCTCGCCGTCTTCCAGGAGTGGAAGCGCCTGCGAAGGCGGCCCGCCAAACGTCTCGGCGAAGAGGCCGAGCGTTTGCGCCGGGGCGGTGAGTTGCCCGAGGTGCGGGGCGAGCGCGAGGTGAAGCCGCTCGCGGTCGGCGGTGGCCTCACGCAGCACGACCCGGGTGCGCCAGGTGCCACCTTCGACGAGTGCGGCCTCAAGCACGACCGTACGCAGCGTGCGGCCTTCGCGCTCGGGGCGCGCCAGGAGGCGGTCGAGCAGGAGCCCAAGGACGCGATCGAGCAACTGGCCCGAGAGTGACTCCGGCAGCTCGAATCGCTCGCGCAGCTCGCTCCCGGCGACGCGCGGCGTGAGCGGGGTGTCCAGGCCGCTCGCCAGATCGAAGGCGAGGATGCCGCTCGTGCCAAAGCGCTCGCCCAGCGGCCCGCGGCCGACGCGCACCAGATCGCCCAGGGTGGTGAGCCCAAGGCGCCGCAGCGGCGCCGGCAACCGCTCCGTGCGATCGCGGCAGAGCAGCAGCTCGACCGGAAGGGCGGCGAGCTCCGTCTGCCCATGGACGTGGTTGGCGCGCCTTGGACCAGCGCGGCGCGCGGCCGCCTGCGCGCAGAACCGGACGGGCCCCAGGCCGATCCGCAGTCCTGGCCAGCCGACGGCGCGCCGAACCGCCGCGATCACGCCATCGAGGCCGCGGTAGAGCCGGCGCAACCCCGCAATCTCAAAGCAGGCCTCCCCCGGGGCGAGCGGCTCCGGCGCCGCGCCGATGCCCTCGAGCGCGATCAGCAGTGCCTCCCAGCTTCGGTCGACCGCCACCGGATCCGGCGGTACGAGCACGAGCTGCGGACAGCGCGCGAGGGCTTCGGCGAGCGGGATGCCAGGCTGGACGCCCTGAGCCTCGGCAGCAGGCGAGCAGGCCCCGATCCGGTCGGGACCACCGGGCTCGGGGGCAAGCGCGACTGGAACTCGCAACAGCGTGCGGCGGTCTCCCACTGCAACGACGAGTTCTAGCCTCGACATCAGGACGTCCATCACCATGACCGAACATACGTTCGCATGCCGAGCGGCGGAGTGCAAGCGATCGTGCAGGACGACCCAGAGCGCCCCGCGGGCACTGGCCCAAAGCCAGCGGGACTCCCCCGCGAGCCTCCGTTTACGCGGCGGAGCGCAGCAACTCGGGCTGTGACTCGCCGAGCCCGGCGGGCACGTAGAGCGGCTCGTCTTCGAGCTGCGGCGCGCCTCCCCCGGACTCCGCGGGACCACGCGTCAGCAGGAACGAGCCTGCAAGCACGAGGCCAAAGCCAAGGAGTGTCCACGTCGTGACGCGCTCGTCCAAAAAGATCACGCCGACGACGATCGCCACGGCGGGGTTGACGTAGGTGATGGCCGTCGCGCGGACGGGGCCGATCATGCCCACGAGCGCGAAGAGCATCACGAAGGCGGCGGCGGTGCAGACAAGCCCAAGGATGATGACCGAGGCAATCACCTCGCCAGAGGGCACCGCCGTCGGCAGTCCGGGGCCAAGCAGGACGACCGGCACGTACATCACGGCGACCATCGACACCGACACCGCGATCACCGCCAAGCCCGACTCGTCCTTGAGGTAGCGGACGATCAACGCGGGGCCAGCGGCATAGCCGAGGACGACCACCAAGAGCTGGAGCACCGCCATGCGATCAGAGCCCTGCACGTCGAGTCCGACGAGCGCCGCAACGCCCGCAAGCCCGAGCAGCAGGCCGACCCAGCCCGTGCGGCCGAGGTGCTCAGAGCGCCCCACCGCAAAGGCGAGCACGACGCCGACCATCGGCGTCGCCGCGATCAGCAGGCCGGTCGTGGCACTGGGCAGCGTCTGCTCGGCGTGACCAAGCAGGACCCACGGGATCGCGATCTCGATGACCGCGTAGACGACCAGCACCTTCCAGTGGCGAAGCACGGGGCCGAGGACCCCGCGCGCGAGCGCAATGGGCACGAGGACCAGGGCGGCCACCCACGTGCGCAGGAGCACCAGCACCGCTGGATCGAGCTCCGAGACGGAGACCTTGATCAGCAGGTACGGGATGCCCCATGCGAAGGCGAGGGCGACGAAGAGGAGAGCGGCTCGTCGTTCCATGCAAGCATCATCGGCAAACCGGACTCATTAGTCCATCTAGATTTCACGAACGAAATCGTTCAGAGTGGCTTAATGCTCGATGAGCCGTTCCTCGACCTCAAGCGTCTCCGCGTCCTGGACGAGGTCCACCGCCGTGGCACGGTCTCCGCTGCCGCGGCTGCACTCCACCTCACGCCCTCAGCGGTCTCCCAGCAGATCTCTGGCCTCGCGCGCGACCTCGGCGTGCCACTCCTGGAGAAGCAGGGCCGCGGCGTGCGCCTCACCGGCCAAGCCCAGCTGCTGCTCGAGCACGGGGCGATCGTCTCCGAGCAGCTCGACCGAGCCCGAGCCGACCTCGCGGCGTGGACCGACGGAGACATCGGCAAGGTGAGGATCGGCGCCCTCTCGACCGGCATCGCGTCGATCGTCGGGCCGAGCATGGCGCGCCTGCGCGAGACGCACCCCGGCATCGACATTCGCGTGCGCGAGGTCGAGGCGCCCGAGGCGTTCACGCTGCTCGACACCGGCGAGCTCGACCTCGTCGTCTCCGTCGACTACCGCGATGCGCCGCTGCGCAGCGACCCCAGGTACACCCGCGTCGACCTCATCACCGATCGCATGGACGTTGTCCTCCCCGTCGGCCACCCGCTGGCGACCGAGGCGGCGTGGCGTGACGGCATCAAGCTCGAGCTGCTCGCCGACGAGCCGTGGGTGTCATCGGCCGTGACCGACCCGTGCTCGATGATCACCGCCGCCGTCTGCGCTGCGGCGGGCTTCAGCCCAGACATTCGGCACGAGTGCCTGGAGTGGGACGCCGCCGCCGCGCTCGTGGCGGCCGGCGCGGGCGTGGCGCTCATTCCACGCCTGGCCCGACCACTGCGGCCGAGCGGGCTCGTCACCCTGCCAGTCGTCGGCAGCCCGGCCTCGCGGCTCATCTTCGCACTCGTCCGCGCCGGCGCGCACGCCTCCCCACCCGCAACGGTGGTACTCCACACCCTCGTGCAGGTCGCCGCCGAGCGCCCGGACGCCGCCGACCGCTACCCGAACGCGCCGAGGACGGGTGAGCGCCAGACCGCCTGAACCGGCGGTCCAGCGTCAGCCTGGCGGCAGCTCGACGACGGCCGTGAGCAGGCGGTGGTCGCTGCCGTGGAGGCGGTCGACGCGATAGGCCAGCGCGCGGGCACCAGGCGGGACGAGCACATGGTCGATCGTCATCCGCAGCAGCCCCAGGTTGAGGCCGTCCAAGAACGGCGTCCCCGACCAGGTCGTGCGGCCGCCCTTGCCAAGCTCGGCCGCAGCGTCGCGCCAGCCCTTGCGCAGCACCGCGCGAAGCTCGGGGTGGTCGAGCGTGGCGTTGAAGTCACCGGCGATGAGTAGGCCCGCCAGCTCGCCCTCCGGAGCCGGAAGCGCGTCCAGCGACGCCCGCCAGTGCCGCTCGCGCCCGGGCGTTGCCGGCGGCAGCGGGTGCGCGCTGATGAACGGCACACGTCGGCCGGTTGGCAGGACGACCATCGCTCCAACGAAGACGCTTGGCAACGCA
>JAUMFO010000037.1:0-3800 GCA_032119795.1 Solirubrobacteraceae bacterium | reverse complement strand
CACGCGCCGTCCCACCAGCCCCACCGGTCCCATCAACGACCCCCTCGACCAAACGCCGCCCGCCGCGTCGCCTCCGGTGACCCAGAGCCCGTGGGCCGCGCCGGCGCCGCCGCCGACGACCGGTGACGTGTCCGGCTGGACGGGGCACGTCATCGTGTGTGGCCTGCACGACGTCTCGCTGCGCACCGTGGAGCAGCTCTTTCTCGCCGGGGTCCCCGTCGTCGTGATCGACGACGAGCCCGAGGCACGACTCGTTGCGGTCGTCCAGGGCTGGGGAATCCCGTACATCCCGCGAACCACGGTGTTTGGTGATCGCTTCAGCGCCGCTGGCCTCGCAGGTGCTTCCGCCGTGATCTGCGCCGAGAGCACGGATCTCGCGACGCTCGAGACGGCCTTGCAGGTCCGCAACCTGCGACCCGATGTGCGCGCCGTCGTGCACCTCGACAACCCCGCCGTCGGCGGCGCCGTGGAAGGCATCACCGGCGCCGGCAGCGTGCTCGACGTCGCTGGCCTGTTCGCGCCGTCGGTCGTCGACGCGTGCCTGGGCCGCACGGCGCACGAGCTGCGTCTCGAAGGCGAACTCTTCGTCGCTGCCGAATTGCGCGTCAGCCAAGCCGGGACGCTCCGCGAGCTCTACGGCGACCTCGCGCCGATCGGCGTGCTGCACGGCGCAGACGAGACGCTGATTGCCTGCCCAGGCCGCGACTTGGCGGTTGGCCAAGGGGACCAGGTGACGTTGCTCGGCACGCCGGCGGACTTTGAAACCGCGGGCGTTGAGGGCCACGACCCGCACCGCGACGAGCCGGCCACCCGCCGAAGTCTGCTGCACCGCATCGGTCTTGCGCTGCGCTCAGGCGGCGACTTTCTCGACAGTCCCGTGCGTTGGACGCTGCTCGGATGCCTGGTGATCTTCGTGATCTCGACGATTGTCCTGCGCGCGTTCTACGACGCCGACGGCAGCCACATGACGTGGATTCAGTCGCTGTACTTCACGATCGAGACCGCCGCGACGGTCGGCTTCGGCGACTTCTCCTTCCGCGACCAAGAGCCTTGGCTTCAGATCTTTGCGATCTGGCTGATCATCTCCGGCACGATCGTGGTGAGCCTGCTGTTTGCGTTCGTCACCAACGCGCTGGTCAGCCGACGGATCGAGGCTTCGCTGGGGCGCGCACCAGTCCGCGGCACCGAAGATCACGTGATCCTGATCGGGCTCGGGTCGGTCGGTATGCGGGTGCTCGAGGGGCTCCGCGATCGCGGGTGCGAGGTGGTGGTCATCGAGCGCGACGAGGACAACCGCTACGCCAGCCAGGCGCGGCTGCTCGGCGTTCGCGTGATCGTGGGCGACGCCACGCTTGCGCGCACGCTTGAAGCGGCGAACCTCGACACTGCCAGGGCCGTCGCCGTCATGACCTCAGACGACATGACGAACATCGAGACGGGACTGGCGATCCGCGACGGGCTCGCCAAACGCTGGCAGGACGTGCCGGTGATCCTGCGCGTCTTTGATCGCTCGCTCGGCCACCGCCTCGAGGAGACGTTCGAGTTCCGCCACGTCTGGTCGACGGCCGCCATCGCGGCCCCGTGGTTTGTGGGCGCCGCCATCGGCATGGGCGTTCTGGCGACGTTCTACGTCGGGCGCCAGCCATTCCTCGTCGCCCGGCTGACCGTCCACCAGGGCGGCGGACTCGACGGCGCAGAGATGCGAGATTTGGCAGCCAACGTGCGTGTGCTGGCGATTAGCCGCGGCAGCGGAGACGACGGCCTCGAGTACCCGCCGCGGCGCGACACGCGCTTCGCGGCCGGAGACCGCGCCTACCTCGCGGGACCGTACGAGGAACTCATGCAGATCGTGCGCGCCGACCAGGGCTCCAAAGCCCTGGCCTGACGCGACGAACGGTGGGTGCCTTAAGCCGTGGCCTTCACCGGCGAGGGGACGATCCGGATGTAGGGCTTGGGCTCGTCCCAACCCTCCGGGTACTTCTCCTTGGCGGCGTCGTTGCTGACGGAGCCGGCGATGATGACGTCCTCGCCCGGCTGCCACTGGGCAGGGGTGGCGACGGCGTGCTCAGCGGTGAGCTGGAGCGAGTCGATCACGCGCAGGACCTCGTCGAAGTTGCGGCCGGTCGTCATCGGGTAGATGAGGACGAGCTTGATCTTCTTGTCTGGGCCGACGACGAAGACGTTGCGCAGCGTCTGGTTCTGCGCGGGGGTGCGCTCGGTCGGGTCGCCAGACACGTCGCCGGGGAGCATGCCGTAGAGCTTGGAGACGTTGAAGTCGGTGTCGCCGATGACCGGGAACGTCGGGCGCGTGCCCTGCGTCTCGGCGATGTCGTCGAACCACTTCTCGTGGTTGTCGACCGGGTCGACGGACAGCGCGATCGTCTTCACACCGCGCTTCTCAAAGTCACCGTTGATGAACGCCATGTAGCCGAGTTCGGTGGTGCAGACCGGCGTGAAGTCGCGCGGGTGCGAGAACAGCACGGCCCAGCCGTCGCCGATCCACTCGTGGAAGTTGATCGTGCCGTCGGTCGTCTCGGCGGTGAAGTCGGGGGCGGTATCGCCAATCGTCAGGGCCATGAAGTGGTCGTCCTTGTGAGCGAGGTCGAGGGGTGCAAGGCCCACGATTCGTCGAATCGCGGGAAACTCCGAGGAGTATGCCGCATTTAGACTAGCGCGTGGGTAAACCGTTGCCTCACCACCCCATATGGGGCCGATTGGCTAGCGCCGACGGTCCGACGGCGCTCGCCAACGACCAGCTACGGCAGTGGGCAGCTAGCGACGGCCGCGTAGTCGCCGTCGACCTGCGACGACGTGACGGTCGGTGTGCCACCACGATCGTTGCGCGCGACGAGATACGCCGCGGCTGCGGCCGGGTCGTTGACGCCACCGCCGTAGCCGGCGAGCTGCAGAACTCCTGCCGGGCCGCCAGCCATCCGTAGCCGCAGATCGGAGAAGCCGCCGACGCCCGTCCCAAAGATCTGGTTCTTGAGTGCGGCGTTGCTGGAGTCGCCCATGTCGAGGCAGCTGGTGCCCTCGTCGGTGGCCAGGCTCCCGAAGATCAACCGGACCCCGTAGGTGTAGGTCAAGGCGGCGCCGCTCAGCGCAATCTCGTTGTTCTTCATCGTGAGCGCGAGATCGGCGTCACCGTCGTTCTGCACCACGTCGATGTGGGTGAACGCGGTCCCGTAGAGCGTGTTGTTCTGGATGAGGGCCTTCACCGTTCCGTCGCCGTTGACGTTGCCGTAGATCCCGGAGTTCGCCGCCGAACCCGAGTTCGTCTCGCCGTTCGTCCCGATCGCGTTGCCCGACACCGTCCAGTTCGCGGTCGGCGTGGTCCCCGTCGACGTGTTCAGCGAGATCGCTGAGCCGTAGGGGCGCTCGATGTCGTTGTTCGTCACGACGATGGACTGGTCGGCGTTGCCGCCGGCAGCCAGCGCGATGCCTCCGCCGAGCATCGTGTTGCCGCCCTGGTTGCCCGTCCCTCGCAGCGTGTTGTTGCTGATCGTGACGTCCTGGGTAGAGGAGTTGGAGTTGTCGGTGAGCACTTGGATGTGGTCGCCGCGGTTGTTGGTGAACGTCGCGCCGGTGATCGTCGCGCCGGTCGTGTCGCCGCTGCCGGTGTTGTGGATCCTGATGCCGTCGTTGCCGATGGTCGTGCTGTTGCTGCCGTACGAGCCGCCCGTCACCGAGAGGCTCGAGATCGTGGCGGCGTCGTTGAGGATCGACACGTTGTCCTCGGCGTTGCCGACGACGGTGGCGTTGGTCAGCGCCACCGGGTTCCCGGCAGCGCCGGAGAGCTC
>JAUMFO010000036.1:0-20132 GCA_032119795.1 Solirubrobacteraceae bacterium | reverse complement strand
GCACTTGGCTGACATCACGCCATGCGAGGGTGGGGTCGCGTTGAAACCGCCGGACGTGCGGCGGTTTCAACGCGAAGGGCACCACGGGGCGCGTTATGTCAGGTAGATGCAACCGCCTGGGGTTGCGGCCCGCCCGCCAGCTCAAACACCGGCAGGCCCGCCTCGAAGAAGCACGCTCCGCCCTCGCCGATCAGACGCCCCCAGGCCCCGAAGCGATCCAAATCCCGCCGCCGCCAACGACCAAGTCGCCGCAAACGGCCGCTCAGTCTCACCGCCGCCAGTGAGCCCGAACGCCGCGCCGCCAGTCAGCCCGAACGCCGCTGCCGCCAACCAGCCCGAACGCCGCTGCCGACGAACTCGGCCGCCTCCAGCGCTCTCGACTCCGGCGCCGCGCTGAGCGGCTGCGGCTAGGGACGCCGCCGGCACGTAGGCCGACGCAAGCGTCGTCGCTAGTCGACGTCGACTGGCGTGAGCTCGCCGCGTGCATACGCGACCGCCACGGCCTGAGCGCGGGTGCGGGCGCCGAGTTTGGCGGCACCGCGGCGCAGGAGGGTGCGGGCCGTCTCTTCTGAGACGCCGAGGCGCTCGCCGACCTCGCTGGTGGTCGCACCCTCGGCGACGCAGCCCAGGGCTTCGCGCTCGCGTGGGCTGAGCGGCCGGTGGCCACCGCCGTCGAAGCGCCGGCGTGGCTCGGTAAGGCGGGGGTCGCGGTAGGTCGCGCCGGTAGAGATGTGGTGCAGCGCGCGGACGAGTTCGTCCAGCGGCGCGGCCCGGGCGATCGCTCCGCGAACACCCTCGTCGAACGCCGCGGCGATCTCACGAAGGTCGTCGCCTTGGGCGTAGAGGACGATCGAAACGCCGATGGTCGAAGCGATCTCGCGGCCCAGACGGCGGGCCTGCGCGTCGGTCCTGCCGCAGACCAGCGCGAGATCGAAGCCAACGTGGCGATGTAGATCTGCAGCCGTCTCCGCGGAACGCGCGGTTCCGGCAATCTGGAGATGGGCGGCTCTGAGGGCATGCGCGAGTGCTTCGCGGGGCCCGGCCTGGTCATCGATCAACACCAACACGCGGTTCATCGTTACAGAGCGAACCTGGACGCGCCACACGAGGTCAGCCAATTGGCCAGGGCAACCGTTCGGTTTGTCAGTAAGCGGACCGTGGTCCTCTCGTGTGTTCCCCAATGAACATCGGCACTTGGCGCGTTTCGACCAGGGTCACATCACCTCGACCGAAATTTTTTGGCCAGTTCTCCTGCAACCGACATATAACGGCGGCATGCCGAGACCGGCCGCCGTTAGGTGGAATTGGTGGCTGCCACAGGGCAGGTTCGGCGAGGATGCTCGCCGGTCGATCTGGGGACGTCGCTAGCCGTTTCCCCGCAAAGAGCGGGAAAGAAGCCGGGTTGGCAGGACGCAACGCTTTGACCGGCGTAAGGTGCGCTGCAATGGCCAAAGACACCGAGAAGCTCATCCGACAGCTCTCGTTGATCTCGTACCTGATGGCGGAGCGTCGCCCGGTGACCGCGAGCGAGATTCGCCGCGACGTCGAGGGGTACTCGGGGATGAACGAGGATGCCTTCGCTCGCCGGTTCTACGCCGACCGCGCGGAACTCGACGCGCTGGGGATCCAGCTGTCGGTAGACAAGCCCGCTGAGGCCAACGCCGATCAGGAGAACTACTCGCTGCGGCCGGAGAACTTCCACCTTCCCGCGATCGAGTTCACCGATCCCGAACTGGCCGCCCTCGGCTCCGCGCTGATGCTGCTCGACGGCGAATTCGCCTACGCCGAGCCGCTGCGGCTCGCGCTCCAGCAGCTCACGTGGGGGCAGCCCAGCCCGCTCAAGGCGCCCGACCAGCGACAGATCGCCCTCGGCGTTACCGCCGGCGCCGATGGCCCCGAACTCTCGCAGCGCCTCGCCAAGATCGAGACGGCGATCTTCCGCCAGAAGACGATCCTCTTCGACTACTTCACGATCGATCGCGACGAGACGCAGAAGCGCAAGGTCGACCCCTACGCGCTGCTCTTCCAGGACGGCCGCTTCTACCTCGTCGGCTACGCCCACGAGCGCGAAGGCGTCCGTGTGTTCCGGCTTTCTCGCATCCGCGGCCGAGTGTCCTATGCCAGCAAGTCCGAGCACGACTTCCGCCGCCCAGCTGACTTCGACCCGCGCAACTACGCGAGCCGCGCCGCCTGGCAGCTCGGTGACCCCCACGCCGACGCCGAGATCGACGTCTCCAAGCGGATCGCCTGGCAGATCGAGCGCCACTTCGGTCGCTACGGCAAGTTCGAGCCGCTGCCGGACGGCGGCGCTCGGTTCACCACGCCGTACTCCAACTCCCGCGCGCTGATCTCGTGGGTGCTGCGTCACGGCGAACACCTGCGCGTCGTCGGCCCAAGCGAACTCGAGCATGAGCTGCAGGAGCGCGTCGAGGTCCTCACGCGTCGTCACACGGCTGGCGGCCTGGAGTTGGCCGCTGCGCTGCCGGATGGCACCTCCCTGATGGAGCCGATCCCCGAGCCGAAAGACAAGAACGAGCCGACGATCCGCCCCGAGCGCTTCGCCCGCCTCGTGACGCTCGCGTCGATCTTGATCCAGGCCGGCCGCAAGGGCGAGAAGCTGCAGGCCCGCGAACTCGAGGTCCGGCTGCAGATCACCGAGGCTGAGCTGCGCGACGACGTCAACCTGCTCAGCGTCGTGAACTTCGGCGGCGGCTCCTACGTGCTCTACGCCGAGGTGGCCGAGGACGGGACGATCGAGGTCGACCCCGAGCCCTACTCAGACAACTTCGCTCGGCCGGCTCGCCTGCTGCCCGTCGAGGCCAAAGCGCTGATCGCAGCGATCGACCTCATCGGCGATCACCTGCCGGAGAACGTCCTCAGCTCGGCCCGCGAGAAGATCGTGCTGGCGCTCGGCGCCGATCCGGCCCAGCAGGGGCTCCACATCGCCAGTACCGGTGGCGACGACAAGGACATCGCTCGTCAGGTCAGCACGGCGATCGCCGAGTACCGGGTCCTCAAGATCGTCTACTGGAAGCCCAACGAAGACGAACTGTCGACGCGCACCGTCGAGCCCTACGCGCTCGTCAACGGTCGCGAAGGCTGGTATCTGGCGTCGTACGACCTCGGCAAGGAAGCCGTCCGCCACTTCCGGCTCGATCGTCTGCACACCGTCGAGGAGACGGGCGCGAACTTCGTACGCCGTCCCGAGGTCGACCCGGCCGCCGACATCGACGGCTGGCCGCGTACGGGCGAGTTGCCCGCGTCCGACACCGCTCGCGTGTGGATCGCCCCTGAGCGCGCCCGCTGGGCTCGCGAGGAGCGGCGCGTCAGCGAAGAACTCGCCGACGGTGCCGTGATCGTCGAAATGCCCTACGCCGGTAATGACTGGCTCGTGCGCGAGGTGCTGGCCGAGGCTGGCGACGCCGCGATCCTCTCGCCCGAGGCTGCGCGAGACGCCGTGCGAGCGAGCGCCAGCGCGCTGGCCGCCGCCCTGCGTTAGGTCCGAGGCCCCCGCAGGGGCAAGCGGTGTGACCAGACGCTCGTCCCGCAGCTCGCCGGGCGTAGAGCCGCTTAGTAGGGTCCGGCGCATCGTGACTCAGGCACCGTCCACTCTTAAAGGTCTGATCCTCTCTGGCGGGAAGGGGACGCGACTTCGGCCAATTACCTATACGTCGGCGAAGCAGCTGGTGCCGGTGGCGAACACGCCGGTGTTGTTTTTCGGGATCCGTTCGATGGTTGAGGCGGGGATCACGGAGATCGGGATCATCATTGCTCCGGAGACGGGTGGTGAGATCCGTGAGGCCGTCGGTGATGGCAGCCAGTTTGGTGCGGCGGTCACGTTCATTGAGCAGGACGCGCCAGCTGGGTTGGCGCACGCCGTCCTCACCGCCGAGCCGTTTCTGGGTGGTGATCCGTTTGTGATGTACCTGGGTGACAACCTCCTGCAGGGTGGGATCACCGGGCTCGTCGATCGCTTCAAGGCGGATTCGCCGGATGCGTTGATCTTGTTGACGGAGGTCGATGATCCGCAGTCGTTTGGGATTGTGGAACTCGACGACGCCGGCCAAGTGGCGCGGCTCGTGGAGAAGCCGAAGGAGCCCAAGTCGAACTTGGCGCTCGTCGGCGTGTATCTCTTTACGGCGCAGATTCATGATGCGGCGCGCGCGATTGCGCCGTCGCCGCGCGGTGAGCTCGAGATCACCGATGCGATTCAGCATCTGGTGAACACCGGCCAGACGGTGCTCTCTGAGGTGGTGGAGGGCTGGTGGAAGGACACCGGCAAGCTCGCCGACATGCTCGAGGCCAACCGGTTGGTGCTCGACACGGTGCGCGGTTCCAATCACGGCGAGCTGATCGACTCAGAGGTTGAAGGTCGCGTGGTGATCGAGGCCGGCGCAGTGCTGGAGCGTGCGGTGGTGCGTGGGCCGGCGGTGATCGGCGCGGGCGCTCGGATTGTCGACGCGTATATCGGGCCGTATACGGCGATTGGCGCTGGCTGCGTCGTTGATCATGCGGAGCTCGAGAACTCGATCCTGCTCGATGGCTCGTCGATCTCGCATATGGATGCGCGGGTTGAGGGGTCGTTGATCGGCCGTGACGCGAAGGTAGAGCGGGGCCCGAAGATGCCCAAAGCGATCCGGCTGCTGATCGGTGATTCCTCGCATGTGCGGCTCCCGTGAGTCCCGCGCTACTCATCACCGGTGCGGCGGGGATGCTCGGCCAGCGCGTAGCGGCCGATGCCAAGGCTGCTGGCTGGACCGTGATCGGGGCCGACCTGGCTGGCGCTGATCTCACGGTTGATCTGACGGACGCCGCAGCGACGTCGGCGGCGTTTGCGCAGGCGAAGCCTGATGCGGTGATTCACTGTGCGGCGTGGGTTGACGTCGATGGCGCTGAGGAGAAGGAAGCGGCGGCGTTGCGCGTCAACGGCGAGGCGTCGGGCAACGTGGCGCGCGCCTGCAGCGAGATCGGCGCCCGCCTGGTGGCTGTCTCCACCGACTACGTCTTCGACGGCACCCTTACGGGGCGCCCGTATGTGGAGTCTGATCCCACGTCGCCGATCGGCGCCTATGGCCGGACCAAGCGCGCCGGTGAGCTGGCGATCGCTGAGGCGACGGACGACTACGTGATTGCTCGCACCGCGTGGCTGTTTGGCTGGCCGGGGAAGTCGTTCCCGGACACGATGCTGCGCGCTGGCGCCTCGCGCGACGAGGTCGCCGTCGTGGTCGATCAGGTCGGCTCGCCGACGTGGACGGGCCACCTGTCGCCTGCGCTGGTGCAGCTCGCAGGCGGGACCGTTCGAGGCGTCGCGCACACCACCGGTAGCGGGCAGACCTCCTGGCATGGGCTGACGGTCGAGCTCTACGCCCAGTCGGGGCTGACGACGACCGTCAACGAGACGACGGCCGCCGAGTTCGTGCGGCCCGCGCCCCGCCCGGCGTGGAGCGTCCTGGCGACCGAGCGCGCCGCCGAAGGCGTCCCCGTCTTGCCCGACTGGCGCGAAGGCGTCGCCGGCTATCTCGCCGAGCGCGGTGACGGCAACTAGGCGTCCGGTGCCGGGTGCCAGCGGCGATGGTGCGTGAGGCGCGTCGCTTTTGTCACCCCAAAGGGCTCGCGGCCTGAAAGGATGCGGAGCGCATGAAGCTTCTTGTTTGTGGTGGGGCCGGGTTCATCGGCAGCAATTTCGTGCGTCAGCGGGCGCTGGAGAATGGTGATGAGGTCGTGGTCTACGACAAGCTCACCTACGCTGGTCGCAAGGAGAACATCGACGGCACCGGTGCGTCGTTGATCGTCGCGGGGATTGAGGATCGCGACGAGATGCTGAGGGCCGTCGATGGCGTGGATGCGGTCGTGAACTTCGCGGCGGAGACGCATGTCGATCGTTCGATTCAGGAGCCGGATGCGTTCGTCAAGACGCATGCGCTGGGGACGTATTCGGTGGTTGAGGCGTGCCGCACTACGGGCGTGCCGCTGGTGCAGATCTCCACCGACGAGGTGTACGGGTCGATCGCTGAGGGGTCGTTCACGGAGGAGTCGCCTTTGGAGGGCAACAGCCCGTATTCGGCGACGAAGGCCGGCGGGGATCTGCTGGTGCAGTCGTACTTCACGACGTTTGGCACCGACGTGAAGATCTGCCGCGGTTCCAACTCCTATGGGCCCTACCAGTACCCCGAGAAGCTGATCCCGTTGATGATCTTGAACGCCCTGCGTGGCGACAAGCTCCCCGTGTACGGCGATGGTTTGAACGTGCGGAACTGGCTGTTCGTCGAGGACTTCGCGCGCGGCATCTCGGCCGTCCTTGAGGACGGCAAAGCCGGTGAGGTCTACAACGTCGGCGGCCCCTCGGAGGCCCGCAACATCGACGTCGTGAACCGCATCGTCGAGCTCGTCCCCGGCGCCGACGAGTCGCTGATCACCTACGTGGAAGACCGCCCCGGCCACGACCGGCGCTACAGCCTCTCGGCCGAGAAGCTCAAGCGCGAGATCGGCTGGGAAGCCCAAGTCCAGTTCGACGAAGGCATCGAAAAGACGGTGAGTTGGTATCTGGCGAATCAGGCCTGGTGGGAACCCATCATCGACGCCGACTACAAGGCCTACTACGCCAGGCAGTACGGAACGAGCATCAGCGGCTGAGCGGCCCTCGCTTGCATCTCCCGTCCGGGTGAATCCGACATGGCCCGAGGCCTGAGTCGGCTCCACCCGAACGAGATCTGCGGCGCGATCGCTCGCTCAGGAGCCGGTCGCATCTCACAGTGTGACCTCGGCCACATGCCGCTGGGATGGTGGGGCGGTCCGTCGGCGCGATGTGTGAGTGTGGGTGAACGTTCTGTTTCGCAGCGCAACCCCCGAGTCGTTCGCGTGTCCTGAAGAGATGTGATTCACCTGCGCCTGTCCAAACGCGTCTTTGCCCTCCTGCTCGCCGTCACGCTCGGCTGGTTGGTGGGGCCGTCGGCCGCCCAAGCGAGCTCGAACCAAGACGTGTTCTTTGAGGCGCCGCGTGATCTGACGTCGGGCTCGTCGACCGACGCCACGCGCGCGGCCGCGTTCACTGATCTCAAGGGCCTCGGCGTCAAGGCGCTGCGCGTGAACCTGCGCTGGTATGACGTCGCTCCGTCGCCTGAGTCGTCGACCAAACCGAGCTTTGAGGCGACCGACCCCGCCGCCTACAACTGGGCCGGCTACGGCGCCACGATCGACCAGGCCAAAGCCCTCGGCTGGAAGATCATCATCTCGCCCTCGGCGGCCGTCCCGAAGTGGGCAACCGCTGCCGGGCTCGACACCGTCACCCGCCCCAAAGCCGCCGAGTTCAAGCTCTTCACGCAGGCCGCCGCCAAGCGGTTCGGCGGGCCGACCGTGATCTGGTCGATCTGGAACGAGCCCAACCTCCCGAGCTACCTCAAGCCGCAGATCGTCGGCGGCAAGCCCGTCGGCGGGCTGCTCTACCGCGAGCTCTTCCTCGCCGGCCGCGAAGGCATCCGTGCCGGCGGCCAGACCACCGCACCGGTGCTCTTCGGCGAGACGACGAACACCGGCCGCGCAACCGATGGCCGCCGGCCCCCGCTGGCCTTCCTGCGCGAAGCCCTGTGCCTCTCGACGAAGTACAAGTTCGACAAATCCTGCGGCAAGCTCACCCTCGACGGCGTCACGCATCACCCGTACCAATTCACCCTCGGCCCGGTGCAGCCCGACGACGTGAACTACACCGTCCTCTCGCGGATGCCCACCTTCCTCGACAAGGCCGCCAAAGCTGGCGCCGTCAATGCGAAGCTGCTCGTCTACCTGACGGAGTTCGGGATCCAGAGCCTGCCCGACAACTACCTCGGGCTGAGCCTCCAAGACCAGCTGCAGCTGCGCGCCCGCGTCGAGCGCGACGCCTACTTCAACAAGCGCATCCGCGGCTTCTCGCAGTACCTGCTGACCGACGACAACGACACCGGCAAGAACGCCAGCGGGTGCACCCAGTTCGGCGGCTTCGAGACGGGCCTGCGCAGCGCCGACGGCAAAGCCAAGCCGTCCTTCGCCGGCTTCGGACTCGTGCTCGACGTCAAACCGTCCGGCAAGAAGAAGGTCTCGATCTGGGGCCTCGTACGCCGCGCCACCGGCCCGACGAGCGTCGTGATCGAGCGCCGCACCACCGGCAAGGGCGCCTTCAAGACGTGGAAGACCGCGACGACCAAGAGCAACGGCGTCTTCACCGCGACCGACGCGCTCCACAAGAAGGCCCAGTACCGTTACCGGTGGACGAGCCCCGAGGGCGCAGTGACGAGTCCGTTCGTGAAGGTGTTTGGCGGGTTCTCCACGCTGGCCTTCCCGGACACCAAAGACTGCGTGTAGCCCCCGCGCCCTGACCGGCGCTGCTCACCCGGAAAGCGGCCTGGCGCGCCAGGCCGCAGGCTCGTTCGCAACCGGCCGCGGCCACCAGTGTTTCGAGACAGTGTGATTCCCCCAAAGACCACCGCCAAGGCCTTGGCCGCAACGGTGCTGGGCGCCCTCGCGCTCGCGCCGGGAGCCCAAGCCAACGCCTCCCAGACGACCTTCTTCGAGGCCCCGCGTGACCTGACGGCCGGCGGGACCTCGACGCAGGGGCGCACCGCCGCACTCGACACCATCGAGTCCCTCGGGGCCAAAGCGCTGCGCGTGAACCTGCGCTGGTACGACGTCGCGCCCTCACCGGAGGCGACGACGAAGCCGGCGTTCGACGCGACCGATCCCGCCGCCTACTCGTGGGGCGCCTACGGCCAGGTCATCGACGACGCAAAGTCACGCGGCTGGAAGGTGCTGATCTCGCCATCCTCAGCGGTACCCAAGTGGGCGACGGCCGCCAAAGCCGACACCGTCACGCGCCCGAGCCCGGCCGAATTCAAGCTCTTCACGCAGGCGCTCGCCAAACGCTTCACCGGCGGCGGCGTGATGTGGTCGATCTGGAACGAGCCGAACCTCGAGAACTTCCTGCGCCCCCAGCTCGTCGGCGGCAAGTTCGTCGCCGGCGATCTCTACCGCGAGCTCTTCATCGCCGGGCGCTCCGGGATCAAGTCGGTCGCGCCGACGGCCAAGGTGCTCTTCGGCGAGACGGCCCCAAGCGGCGTCGCCACCAAGCGCCAGAAGCCGATTGCGTTCCTGCGCGACGCGCTCTGCGTGACCGCGAAGTACAAGCGAGACAAGAAGTGCGGCGGCAAACTCACCGTCGACGGCTTCGCCCACCACCCGTACCGCTCGATCAAGGGCATCCCGCGCAGCCCCGACGACGTGACCTACCAGGTGCTCTCGCGCTACACGAAGGCGATCGACAAGATCGCGAAGGCGGGCCAGATCCCGCGCAACCGCTCGCTCTACCTCACCGAGTTCGGGATCCAGTCTCTGCCAGACAAGCTCTTCGGCGTCTCGCTGCAGCAGCAGCTGGAGGAGCGCAACCGCGCTGAGCGCATCGCGTATGCCAACCCCCGCGTGCGCGGCTTCTCCCAGTACCTGCTGACCGACGACAACCCGACCGTCCCCGGCAAGCTCTGGAGTGGCTTTGAGACGGGGCTCCGCGATTCCACGGGCGTCGAGAAGCCGTCCTTCACCGGGTTCCGGCTTGTGCTCGACGCGACGCCTGGCAAGAAGCGCACCTCGCTGTGGGGCCTCGTTCGCCCGGCGACCGCCGCCACGAGCGTCGTGCTGGAGCGCAAGATCGGCAGCAAGGACTGGACGACCTGGAAGACCGTCAAGACCAAGGCCGGCGGCAGCTTTACGACGTCCGACACCAAGCGCAGCTCCGTGCAATACCGCTACCGCTGGACAAGCCCGACGCTCGGTGCGCTGACGAGCCCCGGTGTGCGGCCCTTCAAGGGCTAAGCGCTGCAGCCCCACGGGGCGCCTCGCCCGGTCCGGGAGTCTCTAGGCTCCCGGCCATGGCTGGCCCCGTGCTCTGGCTCCTGCGTCACGGCAAGGCCGCCGACGCCCTGACCTTCCAAGGTGGCGACGCCGCCCGGCCGCTCACGCCGCGCGGCGAAGCGCAGTCCAAGGCCTCCGGCGAGACGCTGGCGCAGCTCGCGCCGACCGTCGACGCCATCCTCACGAGTCCGCGACTTCGCGCCCGCCAAACGGCGACGATCGCCGCGCAGGCGCACGGCAGCGCGCCGGAGCCGATCGTGATCGACGAGATCGGCGGCGACTACGGCCTCAGCGACCTGCTCGCGCTGGCGTCACCGTGGCTCGAGGTCGAGGGATCCCCGACCGTGGTGGTCGTCGGCCACAACCCCACGCTGTCGATCCTCGTGCACCAGCTCACCGGCGACGAGCGGGGGCTCTCCACCGGCGCCCTGGCTGGCATCGACCTCAGCGCGCGACGGCTGATCGCGCACGTCAAGCCACCCAAATAGGCCCTACCTGGGCTCAGCTCAGCGACTGAGCTCGCGGTAGACGTCGAGGATGGCGGCGGCGTGGGCCTGCGGTGCGAAGCGCTGCGCGGCAGCGTGCGCGGCCTGGCCGATCTGCGCCCGACGGGCCGGGTCGGCCAGCAGCTCTGCCAGGAGAGCACCCCAGACGGCCGGCTGCTGGGGATCGAGAATGAAGCCCGTCTGACCGTCGCGAATGATCTCCGGTGGGCCGCCGTTGCTCGTCGCGATCACGGGGAGACCCATCGCCATGCCCTCCACCACGACGCGACCGAAGGCCTCCTCCCACGACGGCACCAGCAGGACGTCCAGGGCGGCCAGCACGCCGGGGACGTCCTCGACCTCACCCAGCAGCGAGACGGCCTCGGCAAGTTCGAGCTTGGCCGGCAGCTGCTGCAGCTCGGCGGCGTAGCCGGCATTGTCGAAGCGGGCGGCGGCGGTCGCGAACTTCGCTGAGCCGGCCACCACGAGCCGCGCGCCGGGCACCGATTCGCGCGTCACCGCAAGCGCGCGGACGGCGTCGTCTTGGCCCTTCCACGGCGTGAGTTGCCCGACGACGCCGGCGACCAGCTCGTCGATCCCGAGGCCGAGATCGGCGCGGGCGGCAGCGCGGTCGCGGATCGACGGGTCGAAGCGCGACAGGTCGACCGGGTTATGGATCACCTGAACGCGGTCTGCAGCTCCGACGCGAGCGAACTGCTCGGCGACGTAGGTCGAGTTCGCGACGATTGCGCCAGCGCCGCGGGCGACCACCCGAAGCACGGCATCGGCCGCGCGACCAGGAGGTGCCCAGTCGCGCACGTGAACGAGCGGCGCGGGTGCCCCAAACGCCCTCGCAGCAATGGCGATCAGGCCGGCGCGAGTGGTGTTGGCGTGGACGACGTCGGCGCCGGTGCGGCGCG
Source organism: Solirubrobacteraceae bacterium (assembly GCA_032119795.1). GTDB lineage: Bacteria > Actinomycetota > Thermoleophilia > Solirubrobacterales > Solirubrobacteraceae > JAGIBJ01. The sequence goes on along the minus strand of JAUMFO010000036.1, from coordinate 8,854 downwards.
CAGCCCGCGCGACCTGCCACGCCGATCGCGCCAGCGCGACGAGCTCCGGCGGTGTGGTCCGAAGATTGAGGCGGAAGCTGGCCTCGGTCCCGGCGATCGGCACATGGCGCACGCCGCTCAAGGCGGCCACGCGCTCACTCAGGAGCCCGACCGGCGAGGCGACCGTCACCGCCACGTCGGCAGGACCGAGGGCGGCGAGGAGCGTCAGCAGCGAGTGCTCGGCACCGCTGCACGCGGCCGTCTGGTTGACGACGAGGACGCGCACCGGCGCGCCGGCAACCGGTGAGGGAGAGGACGAGCGGGTCGGCACCCGCCGCAGCCTACGCCGCAGACGAGCCGGAGGAAGCCGGGGCGGAGTCGTCTCCGCTGGGGCGAATCGGCACGACCGGTGCCAGCCCCGACCGGCTGATGGCGTCGCCACCACGCAGCGGAGGCGGAGCCTGCTCGCCGGCGCGGCGGAACCCGGCGACCTCCTCCACGGCGGCGCGCACGCGTGCGCGGAAGGCGGTGACGTCCCACTGCTGGGCATGCATCCGGATCGCCGACGTGTCGAGGGACTCGGGATCGAAGTCGCGGACGGCCGCCTCGATGGCGCCCGGGGTCTGCTCGTCGAAGAACGTGCCGGTGAACCCCTCGACCACCGTGTGCGTGGCGCCGCCACCGCGGTAGGCGATGATCGGCGTGCCGCACGACATCGCTTCGACGGGTACGAGGCCGAAGTCGTCTTGGCTCGGGAAGAGCAGGGCGCGGCAGCGCTGCATGAGGTCGACGACCGAGGCGTCGTCCTGCTGGCCGAGGAACGTCACGTTCGGCGGGGCGTTGCGCCGCAGCTCTTCAAACGCAGGGCCGCCGCCAGCGACCACGAGTGGGAGGCCGAGCTTGCGGAACGCCTCGACGGCGACGCCGACGCGCTTGTAGGGCTCGATCAGGCGGCTGACGATCAGGAAGAAGTCTTCACGCGGCGACGAACTCGGCTTGAAGAGGTTGCAGTCGATCGGAGCGCCGATCACGTCGGGCTTGATCCCGTAGAAGCGCTCGATCTGGTTGGCCGTGTAGGGCGACTGGGTGAGGTAGCGGGAGACGCGGCGGGCGGCGCGCTTGTCCGTCCAACGCATGCCAGCGGCGACGGCCCGGAAGCCGACGTCGCCGGCCGAATTCGACGACCAGATCGACTGGTAGGCGTCCTGCATCGACCACGCGAACCGCAGTGGGCTGTGGCAGTAACACACCTGCGGCGCGTCGTTCTTGGTGCGCATGTAGTGCGCGAAGGCGTAGGAACTCGAGAGCACGACGTCGGCCTCCGGCAGCCTGCGCGCCGCAATGAGGGCGGGGTAGGCGGGCGTCAAGAGGCGGAAGCGCTTGAGCAGCGCCTCGTTCTCCGGGAGCAGCGAGTGCCAGCGATCGGCGATGCCCATCCGCTCGGCAATCGGCTGGCGGCCTGCGATGGTCCAGACCTGCGCGTCAGGGAACTCCTCGGCCAGCACCTCGGTCACGCGTTCGGCTCCGCCGTAGACCTCGGCGAAGTCGTGCGTGATGACGACACGGGGGGTGTTGCCGGAACGAGCAGGCGCGGACACGGCCCACAGAATAAACAATCGTCCAGGCCACGTGTAGCCACCGTCACACAACAATCCGTAGGATCGACGAATGTCCCGCACACCGCAGACCGAGCAGCAGCTTCAAGATCGGGCATGTGCCCTGGTAACTGGTGGGTCTCGAGGTATTGGCGCGGCAACCGTCGAGGCGCTCGCCGCCCGCGGGTGGCACGTGGCCTTCACGGCCCGGACGGTCGGTGATGAGGCAAATGCGCTCGTCGAACGCGTCGCCGCAGCCGGCGGGTCGGCCGAGGCGCACGCCGTCGACGCCGCCGATCGCGACGCCACCGACGCGCTCGTCGCCGACCTGATCGAGCGCCGCGGTGGCATCGCCGTGCTCGTCGCCAACGCGGGCGCCGAACTCCTCGATCTCCTGCCGTCGACTACCGACGAGGACTGGGACCGGTTGATCGAGGTTGACCTGACCTCCGTCTTCCGCCTCGTGCGCCGCGTGTCGCTGCCGATGGCGCGGCTGCGGTGGGGCCGGATCGTGCTCGTGAGTTCGACGGTCACGCGACTCGTGGCCCCAGGGCAGGTTGCCTACACCGCCGCGAAGTTCGGTCTTGAGGGCGTGTCGCGCACCGCCGCCGTCGAGCTGGGCAAGCGCGGCGTCACGGCGAACTGCGTCGCGCCAGGCGTGATCGACACCGCGATGCTGCGCCGCTACGACGACCAGTTCGACGAGGCCCAGGCCACGTCGCGGATCCCGGCCGCACGACTGGGCCGCCCGGAGGACGTTGCCGGGGCCATCGGGTTCCTCGTGTCCGACGCCGGCGCCTACGTGAACGGCACCACGCTGCGGGTCGACGGCGGCCTCTCCGTTGGTGCGGCCACGTACGCATGACGTTCGCGTGGATACGATGCCGCCTGATGTCGTCGCTGCTCCCCCTCGTATGACCTCCGGCTCCCGTCCCGCGGCCGATCTCGTCGGAGCGGCGCTGCGTCCGCTGAAGGTTGCCAAGCACTACGTCGAAGGCGACGAGCTGCGCCGCCTGCGTATGCGCCGCGACGAGCTGCGCAAGTTCATCCGCCGCAGCACGCCGATCGTGGTCCGCGAGGATCGCGGCATCAACTACGTGCTCGACCTGCGCGACGACAGCGAAGTCACGCTGTGGATCTGGTTCTACGGCCGCTACGAGGAGCCGCTCCTGGCTCGCGCCGCAGCGTGCCTCACCGCCGACGGCCGCGGCGAGCGCCCGCTCGAGGGCAAGACCTTCCTCGACGTCGGCGCCAACATCGGCACCGCCTCGCTCTGCGCGCTCGTCCGCCAGGGTGCTGGGCGCTCCGTGCTGTTTGAGCCGCACCCGTCGAACCTTCGGCTGCTGCGCATGAACCTCGCGGCGAACGATCTCGTCGATCGCGGCACCGTCGTGGCGGCGGCCGTCTCCGACGCCCCGGGCAACCTCACGTTCGAGGAGTCGACCGACAACATCGGCGACCACCGCGTCCGCGACGAGAGCGCCCCCGCCGAGTCCGGCGCCCTCGGCGAGGAACACCGCACGACGATTACCGTCCCCGCGGTCACGCTCGATGAAGGCCTGGCGAACGCTGGCGTCAACGCTGCTGAGGTGGGCCTCGTCTGGGTCGACGTGCAGGGCCACGAGACGCATGTGCTCGACGGGGCCGACAAGCTACTCAAGGCCGGCGCGCCCTGGTGCGTGGAGTTCTGGCCCTACGGCCTCGGTCGTGCCGGGACGCTGACGCGCTTCATCGAGACGGCGCAGGAGCACTTCTCCCACGCCTGGGATCTCGGGCTGCCGGAGGGCTACGAACTCGACGTGCCGACGCCCGCTGGGCGCCGCATCGAGCTGAGCGAGCTGCCTGCGTTGGCGGCCTCGATTCCGAACGCGGAGCAGTCGACCAACCTCCTGCTCGTTCCCAAGTCGTGACCCGCCCCCGTGCGGTTGTGGCCTGCCCCTCGCTGCCGGATCCTCCGGTCTCGGGCGGCCGCAAGCGCACGCTGCGCCTGATCGAGGCGATGGAGCGCGCCGGCGCGCAGCCGCACGTCCTCGCCCTCGCCGGCACCGAGGAGCAGATCGCGCTGCTGCGCCAGCGTGGCTGGGAGGCGGAGGTCCACCCGCACGGCACCTCGCGGCTTCAGCCGCTGCGTCGCCTGCGTCAAGACGTCGTCGGCGAGCCCGAGCCGCACCACCCGGCCCTCGCCGCGCGGATCGCTGAGCTGTCCCGCGGGGCCGCCATCGTGCAGATGGAGGAGGCGTGGCTGGAGCAGTACACGTCGACGATCCCGGAGGGACCGCTACGCGTCGCGAGTCCGCACAACGCCGACGCCGAGATGAATCGGTCGTTCGCGCATGCCGCCTCAGGCCGCGAGGCCCTGCGCCTCAACATCCGCGCGCGCCGCCTCGGCCGGACGGAGCGCCGCGCCGTCCGCGCCGCAGACCTCACCATCACGGTGAGCGAGCACGACGACGCCTACTTCCGCGGACTCGGCGCGGGCCGCACGGTCCTGGTGCCCAACGGCGTCGACGAGGCACTGTTCGAGCTCGATCCTGCCTCCGGTGAGCCGGGGCGCGTCCTCTTCTTTGGCGCCTACCACTGGGCGCCCAACCGCGACGGCCTCACGCGGTTCCTCCGCGAGGGCTGGCGCGGGGTCGTCGACGGGCATCCGTCGGCCAAGCTTCGGATCGTCGGCTCGGGTCCGCTCGACACGATTCAGGCCGCGGCCGCTGGGCTGCCTGGTGTCGAGGTCGCGGGGCTCGTCGACGACATCGTCGCCGAGATCGCCGCGGCGCAGGTCGTGGTCGTCCCGGTGTGGACGGGTGGCGGTACTCGCATCAAGGTGCTCGAGGCGATGGCTGCGGCCCGGCCGATCGTCGGCACGCACGTTGGCGTGGAGCGGATCGGCTTCAACGACGGCGAGCATGGCCTGCTGCGTGACACGCCCGCTGGTCTGGCCGCTGGCCTGGTTGAGCTGTTGGCCGATCCTGCCCGCGGCGTCGTTGCCGGGACGGCGGCCCGAGCGGCCGTGCGGTCCTACGAGTGGGCGGCCCTCGCGGCGCCGCTCCAAGAGCGCTACCGCGCAGCGGTCGAGGCGGCACGATGACCGACAAGCACGATCCAGCTGCCGACGAGCCGACGCCCGTCCAGACGGGCCCCGGCGCACCGGTCGATCAAGAGACCGACATCGTCGCCCACCATCACCCTGATCAGGTCGCCCGCGAGGCGGCTGCCGCCGACGATGCGGCGCGCCAGGCCGGCTACTCCGAGGAGGCGCTCGAGGCGCTGCGGATGGTCACGGCGGCCGACGACGAGATCACCGACGAGCAGCGCGCCGTCCGAGACAAAACGGCCCGCGGCATGATGCTGATGGGGATCCGGACGGTCGTCGTTCGCGGGTTCGGCCTCTTCGGCACGATCTTCTTGGCGCGCCTGCTGGAGCCCTCCGACTACGGCGTCGTGGCTTTGGGCCTCACGATCATCGTGCTCGGCCGCTTCTTTGCCGACGGCGGCCTCGGGCCCGGCCTGATCCGACGCGAGCAGGAGCCGCAGCGCTACGAGTATGCGGCGCTCCTGGCGTTCCAGCAGACGGCGACGTGGCCGATCTTCCTGATCGGTTCGGCCCTGGCGTTTGGCGTCTTCGACGTGGGCGGCACCGACGCCGCGATCACCATCTCGCTGATGCTGTTCGGGATGGTGATCGACGTGATGCGCACGGCGAACTCGATCGCCTGCGAACGCGACCTCAACTACAGCCCGATCGTGCGCGCCGAGATCGTCGAATTCACGATCTACAACGTCCTGGCCCTCGGTCTGGTCTACGGCGGCATGGGCATCGTCGGCGTCGGCATCGCCAACGTCGCCCGCGCGATTACCGGCAGCACGCTGGTCACGATCCTCGGCCCGCTCGGCTGGGTCACGCCGAAGTGGAACACCGCCGTCGTCAAGAGCCTTGCGAAGTTCGGGGCCTACTTCCAAGCGTCGTGGCTTGCGACGATCTTCCGCGACCAGGGGCTGGCGCTGATCCTCGTGGCCATCAGCGGCACGGCCGCACTCGGCGCCTTCGATCAGGCCCGCCGCCTGCTTGTCGTCGTCACGCTCGTCTTTGAATCGGGCTGGCGCGTCGGATTGCCGGGGATCGCGCGAATGATGGAGGCGGGCGCCTCCTCGAAGATGCTCCTGGAGCGCGGGCTCGGGCTGGCCGGGGTGGCGATGGCGTTCCCCGTGGTGGCGCTCGTGGCGACGTCCCAGTGGATCGTCCCGCTGCTGCTCGGGCCCGGGTGGGATGAGACGGCGCGCCTGATCCCGTGGGTCGGTGCCGCGATCATGCTCACGATCCCGCTGGCGACGATCGTCACGACGCTGCTCTGGGCCCAGGACGAGCCGAAGAAGGTCTTCCTGATGGGCATTCCGTCGCTGATCGTGGTGCTCGGCGTCGGTGCGATCGCGATGACGAAGTACGACGCGGTCGGCGCCGGCATGGGCCTGACGGCCGGTGGCGTGGTCTACGTCTTCTCGTGCGTCTACTTCGCCCGCGACGAGTTCGCGCCCGCCGCCTTGCTGAAGTTCATCGGGCCGCTCGTCGCCGCGGTCTGCGCGACCTTGCTCGGCTACGCCGTCGCCTACGAACTCGATGCCAGCAACTTCTTGAGCGTGCTCGTCTCGGGGACGGTCGGGACCGCCGCGCTGCTCGTGCTGTTGCTCGTCCTCGCTCGCGCCTCGACCATGGAGCTCTGGCGGTTCTTCGGGAAGGCTCGCGGCGCGTGAGCCGGCCCGCGGTCTCCTATGTGATCCGCACGTTCCCGAAGCTCTCGGAGAGTTTCGTGCTGCGGGAGGTCGTGGCGCTCCATGAGGCTGGCATCCCGTTGGAGGTGTGGAGCCTGGTCCCCCCGAACGCTGCCGATGCGGCGCTGGTGCCAGGCGCCGAGCAGATCGCCGGGCTGATTCGGACGCCCCCTGGGGGCAAGAGCGGGCTGGTGAAGATGGCTGGTGATCTGCTGGTGCAGCTGATCCGCCACCCCGTCGCGACGGCTCGGACGACCGGTTGGGCCCTGGAGTGGACCGTCCGCGAGCGTGACCCGCGGACGCTCGCGGCCCTCCCGTACGCCGCGCACCTGGCTCGGCATGCGACCGCGGCGCACCTGCACGCGCACTTCGCCAATACGCCCGCGACCACGGCGGTGCTGGCAGCGGGGATGAGTGGCCGCACCGCGAGCTACACCGCTCACGCTCGCGACCTGTGGGTGGTGACCTCGCCGGCATTCCTGCGGGCGAAGACGCGCCGGTGCACGTTCGCGGCGGGCGAGACGACCTACGCCGCAGACCAGATCCGCCAGCGCGCCGGCTGGCTCGTCCCGGCCCACACGGTGACCAACATCGTCCCCACGCCGGAGCCCGCGTCGCTTGAGGGCCCCCGTGATCCCGCGCTGATCGTGGTGACGGCGCGCCTCGTGGAGAAGAAGGGGCTGGATCTGCTGCTGCGCGCCGTGGCGGAGCTGCCTAGCGCTCGGCTCGAGATCATCGGCGACGGGCCAGACCGGGCATCGCTTGAGGCGCTGTCGGCGGAGCTCGGGCTGGCCGATCGCGTGGTGTTCCGTGGCGCGTTGACCTACGACGATGTCCGGGCGACGCTCGCTCGCGCCTCGATCTTTGCCCTCCCGGCCCGCGAGGCCGCCGACGGCGACACCGACGGGCTGCCGGTCGCGATCCTCGAGGCGATGGCGCATCGCCTGGCGGTGGTGTCGACGCCGATCGCTGGCATTCCCGAGGCGATCGTCGACGGCGAGACCGGCCGCCTCGTCCCGCCGGAAGACGTGGCAGCGCTCACGGCCGCGCTGGCCGAGCTCCTGGCCGACGGCGAGCTTCGCACACGCCTTGGGGCAGCCGCGGCCGACTACGTCGGCGCGCGGCACTCGGGCCCTGCAAACGCCGCCCAGCTCGCTGAGCTGTTTGGCGTGCGGCTGCCGTAGTCGGCGCCGGCCCGGCTTAGGCCTCGTCTACGCGGGCGGCGAGCGCCGCCTGCACGCGGGGCTTTACCTCGGTCCCGAGGAGTTCGACGCTGCGCAGCATCGCGCCGTGCGACAGGATCTCGTTCGTCATCTGGAGCGTGACGCGATCGATGCCGCCGAGTGCCTCAGACACCGCCGCGATCTTGGTGGCGACCGTGTCTGGGTCGCCGATGAACAGGGCGCCCGTCTCGCCGCGAGTCGCGTCGTAGCCGGCGCGGGTGACGGGTGGGAAGCCGCGCTCGCGGCCGATCCGGCCAAACATCTGCTCGTAGCCGGGGTAGAAGAGGTCGGCGGCTTGCTGCGTGGTCTCGGCGATCAGCCCCGGCACGTGGATCGACACCTTGAGGGCTTCCGGGGCATGCCCACTGCGCCGCGCCGCTTCGCGGTACAGGTCGACAAGCGGGCGGAACCGCCGCGGTTCCCCACCGATGATGGCGACCATCAGCGGCAGGCCGAGGGCGCCGGCGCGCACGAACGACTCCGGGCTTCCGCCGACGCCGACCCAGATTGGCAGCTGCTCCTGCACCGGGCGCGGGTAGATCCCTTCGCCGCGGAGTTCCGGGCGGTGGCGACCGGCCCAGTAGACCTCCGGTTCGTCGCGAATCTTCAGGAGCAGGTCGAGCTTCTCGGAGAACAGGTCGTCGTAGTCGCCGAGCTGCAGCCCGAAGAGCGGGAAGGCCTCGGTGAACGACCCGCGGCCGACGACCAGCTCAGCGCGCCCGCCGCTGATCAGGTCGAGCGTGGCGAACTGTTGGAACACGCGCACCGGGTCGGCGGCGCTGAGCACCGTGACGGCGCTGTTCAACCGGATCTGCTCGGTCCGCGCCGCCGCGGCGGCGAGGATCAGCGACGGCGCCGAGTCGAGAAAGTCCTTGCGGTGGTGCTCGCCGACGCCGAAGGTGTCGAGCCCGGCCCGATCCGCCTGCTCGACCTCCTCGAGGAGGTTCGCCATCCGTGCGGTCGGCGACAGCTGGGCGCCGGTCTCGGGATCGGTGACCGTGGAGACAAAGCTGTCGATTCCGATCTGCATGCAAGGGAGACTAGTACAAACGGACCGCGGTCCGTTTGTGGTGGTCGTGGTGATCGTCGACGGCAGCAAGGATGGCGAACGGCCTGTGGCGTTTGGGCTGGTTGGTTGCGGCGTTTGGGCTGGTTGGCGGCGGTGGGACTGAGCGGCCGTTTGCGGCGACTTGGTCGTTGGCGGCGGCGGGATTTGGATCGCTTCGGGGCCTGGGGGCGTCTGATCGGCGAGGGCGGAGCGTGCTTCTTCGAGGCGGGCCTGCCGGTGTTTGA
>JAUMFO010000035.1:0-2920 GCA_032119795.1 Solirubrobacteraceae bacterium | reverse complement strand
CTCACGTCGTCGGTGATCCTCGGCGCGATCGTCACGATGTTCCCCGAGCCCAAGGAGCAGGCCAAGGCGATCGGCGTGTTCACCTTTGTGGCGGTTGCTGGCGGAACGATTGGCCTCCTCGTCGGCGGCGTGCTGACCGAGCTCATCAGCTGGCACTGGATCTTCCTCGTGAACCTGCCGATCGGCATCGCCACGTTCCTGCTGGCGCTGAGGTACGTGCCCACCGATCACGGCACCGGATTCGGGGCCGGGGCAGACGCTCCCGGCGCCGTCCTCATCACGAGCGCCGTGATGCTCGGCGTCTACACGACGGTCGGCGCCGCCGAAGAGGGGTGGACGTCGACCCAGACGCTTGGCCTCGGCGCCCTCTCGATCGCGCTGCTCGTTGGCTTCGTCGTGCGTGAGGCCACGGCGAAGGCGCCGCTCATCCCACTGGGGATCTTCAAGTCGCGCAACATCGTCGCCGCGAACGTCATCCAGGTCCTCACCATGGCGGGGCTCTTCGCCATCGGCTTCATGGCGGCGCTCTACCTCCAGCTCGTCCTCGGCTACACCCCGATCGAGGTCGGCGCGGCGTTCCTGCCGGCGACGCTGATCATGGGCGTGCTCTCGCTGCGCTACACCGCCAAGCTCATCAACCGATTCGGGCCGCGGCCGGTGCTGATCGTCGGGCTGCTGTTCGTCGCGCTGAGCCTGGGCCTGTTCGCCCGCACGCCCGTCGACGGCGACTACCTCGTCGACCTGCTCCCAGCGATGATCGTCCAAGGCTTCGGCGCTGGCGTGGCGTTCCCGGCGCTGATGATGCTCGCCATGTCTGGCGCAAAGCCTGAAGATGCCGGTCTCGCCTCTGGCCTGGTGAACACGACGCAGCAGGTCGGCGGCGCGCTCGGGCTCGCGATCCTCGCGACCGTCGCCGCGACACGGACGGAGTCCGCCGTCGCGGACGGGGCTTCGGCCACCGAAGCGCTGCTGGCCGGCTACCACCTGGCCTTCGTCATCGGCGCCGCCTGCGTGCTCACGGCCGCGCTCCTGGCCGCCACTGTGATCCAGGCGCCGCCCGCCGGCGCAGGGCCCCACGGCGAGGCGCCAGTCGACGCAACGGGCGCCCAGGGCGATCAGCAGCCGGTGCTCGTCGCCGGCCACTGATCGCCCCCTGGGGCTCGCTACTTCAGCGCGAGCGAGGTGAGGTCGAGCGAGAACACCGGGTGGAAGATCGCCGCGTCGAATGCGACCCGCTCCGACGTGATCTTCGTCGACCGCGCGTTGCCGTAGGGCAAGACGAGCGCCTCGTTGATCAGGCGCGCGTCGATGCTGGCGTAGAGCGGGGCGGCCTCCGACTGCGAGGTCATCGCGTTGGCCTGCTCGAGCGTCTTGTTGATCTCGGCGTCGTCGACGTTGCCCGGGTTTTGGTTGTTCGTTGGCTGGATTGCCGCGCCGTCGATGAGTTGGAAGAAGTTCGCCGCGCCGGGGAAGTCCTGCGACCAGCCCGTCACGCCGGCCTGCGCCTTGGTGCGCGCGTTGCCAATCGTCTGGAAGTAGACCTCGCCAGACACGATGCGCGGTTTGGCGTCGAAGCCGATCTGGTTGAGCAGATCCGCCAGGTACTCCGCCGCAGAGGTGAAGCCGGGCGAGTCATCGCCAAACACCGTCACCTGCTCGCCGGCGGCGCCGGCATCCTTGACGAGCTGCTTGGCCTTGGCAAGATCGGGCGCCTGCGCTGGGTCACCCCACGGGCACGGGTCGAGCTTCTGGTAGCCGGGGATCGCCGGCGGCAGGAAGTTGCAGGTCGGCTCCTGGAGGCCGCCGGAGAGGCGCGCCAGGGCGCGCTCATCGACGGCCGTGGCGACCGCTTGGCGGATCTTCACGTCGTCGAACGGTGCCACCGCCGTGTTGAGGAAGAAGTAGCTCACGGCGTTGGTCGTGTACTCGGCGTAGCGGCCCTTCGTGCCCGCGCGGACCTGCGCGAGCTGGTCGCCGGCGGGCGAGCCGAGCAGCGCATCGACCTTGTTGCCGATGATGTCCTGCGCTTGGCGCCCCTCGTTCTTGATGACGCTGACGTCGATGCGGTCTGCCCGCCCGGTCGGGACGTTCGGCAGCGCCTTGAAGCCCTTCACGCGCACGAGTGAGAACCCGCGGCCGTTCTTGACCTCCGTCAGTTCGTACGGGCCGACGCCTGGAATGGGCGTCGACGTCTGGTTGTCAAACGGCGTGGCAGCCGGAACGAGCGCCGCAAACGTCGTTGCGAGCGCGAAGCTGAACTGCCCGTCGGGCTCTGCGAGCGTGATCGTGATCTCGCCGGTGGCGTCGTCTGCCTCGATGCCTGGGATGTCGGCGTTCTTCTTGCCGGCCTCCAGGTAGGCGTCGGCGCCCTCGATCCCTTGGAAGAAGAACGAGCCACCCGACTCAAGGTTGAGAACGCGCTTGATCGCATGCTCGAAGTCGCTGGCCTTCGCCGGTGACCCGTCGGAATACGTCAGGCCGCTGCGGAGGCGCAGGGTGTAGGTCTTGCCGTCGGCGCTGATCTCCGGGAGGTCCTCCGCCAGGCCTGGCACCAGCTTGGATCCGGCCTCGCCTTCAGCATGCGGATACGTCAGCAGACTGGAGTAGGCGGTCCACAGGGCCGTCCAGCCCTCGCCGGAGTAGGCCAGCGCCGGATCAAGGTAATCCGGGAAGGCGTTGGAGTAGGCGGTGAGAGTCCCGCCGGTTTTGGGTGTGGAGGCGGTGGGTTTGGGGTCGCTAGACCCGCAGCCGGTGGCCAAAGCGGCGGTCGCAGTGAGAGCGGCGAGCGTCGCGCAGAATCGCTTGGTCATCACCTCGACACATCGACCGCTACGGACCGGCGCTGGAGTGCGTCACGTCCGGTCGGGGGACGGCGCCAGTGCGCGCCGCCGCTGTGGCGACCACCCACGGGGCGGTCGCC
>JAUMFO010000034.1:0-5118 GCA_032119795.1 Solirubrobacteraceae bacterium | reverse complement strand
CAGAATCGCTTGGTCATCACCTCGACACATCGACCGCTACGGACCGGCGCTGGAGTGCGTCACGTCCGGTCGGGGGACGGCGCCAGTGCGCGCCGCCGCTGTGGCGACCACCCACGGGGCGGTCGCCACAGTCCGAGCTAGTCCTCGAGCTGCCAGCGAACGAAGAGATTGTAGAGGATCACGACGTCGAGTGAGATCAACAGGATCGACCACAGCGGGAACGCGGGGAGCGAGCCGAACTGCGCCAGCGCGTGGACGGTCACGAAGCCGACGGCCAGCCACCGAGCGCCGGACTTCCCGAGCACCAGGCCGACCGACGTGAGGACCATCAAGACGCTGATGACGAGCGTGATCCAGCCCCACGTGGTGAAGTCCCAGATCACGACGCCCTTCCCACCGCCGACGGTGACGACCGGGTCGTTGAGGATCGCGGCCAGGCCCCAAAACGCGCCGAACAGGCCGTTGAGGAACAGCAGGATCGACGCGAACGCGAGCCAGCCGTTGGGGCCTGCGCCGGGCGGAAGCGGTTCGCGAGTGGTGCTGGTTGACGTAGACATTGAGATCCCCCTGTGAGCATTCGTGGCGGCGTGAACGCGCCACGTTGGCGAGAACGTAGCGGACATTCCGGACATTTGTCCCGTCATTCCCCAAGCGGTCACCGGGGGCGCGAAGGGTAGTCTCGCGGGCGATGTCCGACGAAGAAGATTTCGCGGCCGACGGCCTCCTCGACGGCCTCGACGGCACTGCTCGAGAGGAACGCGTCGAGCTCCTGCGCTGGTTGCGCGACGACTACCGGATCTCCCGCGAAGCGATGCGTCAATCGACCGACAACGGGACGATCGTGCTGGCAGCGTCCGGACGGACGCTGGGAACCGGCGAGCGATACAGCGCCAACGACATCGCGCGACGCACCGGGCTTGACGCCGATCTGCTCACCGCGCTGCTGCGGGCGGGCGGGCTGCCCGCGCCAAGCGACTACGACGCGATCCAGTATGGCGAGACGCATGTGGAGGCGGCACGGTCGATCAAGCAGTTCGTCGACGCGGGCGTGAACCCCGAGCAGATGCTCAATCTTGCCCGCGTGCTGGGCCGCGGGCTGGCGCAGACGGCCGACCTCATGCGCCAAACCGTGATGGAACTCGCGATCTCACCCGGGATGAGTGAGCGCCAGCTCGCGAGCCAGTTTGCGGGGACCTCCCAGGGCCTGGTGCCGATGCTCGGGCCGGTGCTCGACCAGCTCTTGCGGCTGCACCTGCACAACGCCGTCCGTGACGACATGGTCACCGACGACGAGCGACGCGCTGGCGAACTCCCAGGCGCTCGAGACGTCGCGGTGGCCTTTGCCGACCTCGTTGGGTTCACGAAGCTCGGAGAGCAGCTGCCGCCCACGGAACTCGAGCGTGTCGCCGAGCGGCTGGTCCTCATCACCGGCGATGCGATCGATCCCTCGGTTCGGCTCGTCAAGTCGGTCGGCGACGCGGTGCTCCTCGTCTCTTCGGAGCCAGCCGCGCTGGCCCGGACGGCGTTCGGGGTCCTCGAGCGCGTCGAGGACGAGGGGCCAGACTTCCCGCAGGTCCGGATCGGCCTGGCGCACGGCCCTGCCGCGGCCCGCGCCGGCGACTGGTTTGGCCGGCCCGTCAACCTCGCCAGCCGGATTACTGGCGTAGCCCGCGCCGGATCGGTCGTCGCCGACACGGCCGCGCGCGAAGCGATTGGTGATGACGCAGGCGTGCAGTGGTCGACGGTCGGTGACCGCAGGCTCAAGGGCATTCGGTCGGCGGTGCGGCTCTTCCGCGCCCGCCCGACCGAGGCCTAGCCGCCCAGTAGGGCTTAGCCGTCGCCGGCGCCAGCGCCGAACGCACCCGCGCCGCCACACGGGTCGGCCGAGGCAGCGTCACACGGTGATTCGGCGCCCGGGCACTCGGCGGCGGCGGAGCCTGCCGCGGCTTCGCAGGGCGTGAGGCTGGCAACGGTAAACCGCTCAAAGACTCCGGCGAGCACCGCGAGTTCGTCCTCGCTGACGTGCGCAAAGAAGTGCTCGTGGACCCAGGCGCTGCTGGCATCCTGGGCGTCGCGGATGATCGCGCGGCCGGCGTCGGTCAGCACGGCGTTCGTGGCACGGGCGTCCTCCGGGCACTGCACGCGAGCCAAGAGCTGGCGCTGCTCGAGGGCGTCGAGCACGCGTGAGGTGCGGCTGAGGCTCAGGCCGATGTCTTCTGAGAGGCCGGAGATCCGCATGCGTCCGTCTTCGTCCTGATGCAGGCGCCCGAGCAGGCCGAGCGCCGTCGGGCTGAGTCCGGTGCGGTCCTCGACCGCCTTCGCGAAGCCGCGAGTGAGCTGGCGATGCGTGCCCAGCAGTCCCATCCAAGCGACCGTCTGCTCTGGCGTCCAGGACGCCGCAGCAGGCCCCATGACGTGCTCGTTCCGGCGAACGAGTTCCGCGGCGGCAGTCGATGGGGCAGTGGTGGCCATGGGCTAAAGGCTAGGGGGTTGCGGGGCGAATCGCGAATCGGGGTCGGCGTTTCGCCGAGCTGGGCACCGGCGTCCAGTGGGCGTCCATGCGATTACTTGCGCCAGCAACTAAATCATGTATCGTTGCCGTAGCAAGCAAATTCCTCCGACCCAGCGAGACCCCCAAATGCCGCACCTCCTTCACATCGACTCCTCCTTCAAGGGCGACGCCTCCGTCAGCCGCAAGCTCACCGCCCGCGCGGTCGACGCGTGGAAGGCTGCCAACCCCGACGGCACCGTCACCTACCGCGATCTGGCCGCCGATCCCCTGCCGATCTTCAACGGCGACCACATGCTCGCCCGCTTCGTGCCGGAGGAGCAGTACACCGCTGCGCAGACCGAGGCTCGTGCACTCAGCCAGACGCTCGCCGACGAGGTCCTTGCCGCCGACGTCGTCGTCCTCGGCCTGCCGCTCTACAACTACAGCGCGCCGTCGACGGTGAAGTCCTGGATCGATCACCTCGTCTTCACCGGCATCTCGCAGGACGCCGCGACGTCTGAAGGGCTCCTCGGCGGCCGCAAGTTCCAGGTCATCGCCACGCGCGGTGGTGGCTACGGCGAGGGCACGCCTCGCTACGGCTGGGATCACGCGAGCCCGTGGCTCGTCCAGGTCCTCAGCACCCTCGGGATCGAGGCCGATCTCACGGCCGTCGAGCTCACGCTTGCTGAGATCGTGCCGGCCATGGAGTCGCTCAAGCCGCTCGCCGCAGAGAGCCTCGCTGCCGGTGAGCGCGACATCGACGCGTACTTCGGCCAGCCGGTGCCCATCGCCGCCTGATCGACCGCACAGCCGCCGGGTAGGCGGATGCAGTGAGCGTCGGAGTACCAGCCTCCTGGGGCAGGTACTCCGACGCTCAGTCGTTTCTGGGGTCGTTCGGTCGGCGTTCGGTGGGTCCACTGGGCCGGAAGATGCTCAGCGCGCGCCGACGCGGCCGGGCACGCGCAACGAGACCGCGAGTAGGAGGAGCCCGCCGATTGCCAGGCCGACGCCGACCCACGCTGGCGAGGCCCACGACCCGGTCGCGGTGTAGGCGAGCCCTGCCAGCCACGGCCCGAGGGCATTGGCGGTATTGAAGGAGGCGTGGTTCATCGTCGCCGCCAGCGTTTGCGCATTGCCCGCGACGTCCATCAGGCGGGTCTGCAGGGCGGGGCCGAGCAGGAGCACATTGCCGAGGAGGAACACGCCGACCGCGGCCGAGTACGGATTCAGCGACAGCAACGGGAAGAGCGCAAGCACCACCGCGAACGCCGCGAGCCCGCCAGCGAGGGTCGGCAGCAGGGCACGGTCGATCAGTCGCCCGCCGACGAGGTTGCCGACGACCATGCCGGCACCCCAGAAGAACAGGTAGATCGGAACGAGCGACTCGTCGACGCCCGTGCGCTCGACGAGCGTGGGGGCGATGTAGCTGTAGACGGCGAACATGCCACCGAACCCGATCGCGCCCACCGACAGCGTCAGCAGGATCTTGGGGTCGCGAAGCGCGCCGAGTTCGCTGCGCATACTGGCCCGCCCGTCCGCCGGGACGGCGGGCACAAACCAGAGCAGCGACGCCATCGTGACCACGCCAATCCCGGCTACGGCAACGAACACGCTTCGCCAGCCGACGGCCTGACCCATCGCGGTCGCGAGCGGCACGACGAGCAGGTTGGCAATGCTGAGTCCCAGCATCACCATCGTGATCGCCCAAGCACGGCGGTGCACCGGCACGAGTGCCGCGGCCGCCAGCGACGCCACGCCGAAGAACGCGCCGTGAGGCAGCCCGCTGAGGAACCGGGCGCCGAGCAACGCCTGGTAGGTCGGAGCGACGGCGCTCAGGAGATTCGCCACGACGTAGGCCGCCATGAGCATGAGCAGCAGGCGCCGTCGCGGCTGCTTGGCACCGAGGACGCCGAGCAGCGGCGCGCCGATGACGACGCCGAGCGCATACGCGCTGATCACGTGGCCGGTCGACGTGACCGACGCGTTGATGCCCTCGGCCACGTCGGGCAGCAGCCCCATCGGGACGAACTCGCCCGTACCGATGCCCAGGCCGCCGACCGCCAGGGCGAAGAGCGCCCAGCGCAGGCCGTGCGGGGTGACGGGAAGCGGAGGCTCGGTCGCGGAAGTGACGGCGCCGTGTTCGAGCGGTGCCGTGGAGCTGACCGAGCGGGCGGGGGAGGCGGTCACTGCCGCCAGGCTACGGCGCCCGGCGCGCGAGCAGGCGGCCGGATGCGCCGGGCCGCAACACCGCTTGGCCCGCGGATAGCGTGGGCGAGACGATGACTGAGCCCTCGCCCGACTCCACGACGGCTGGCGCGAACTCCGCGGCGTCGGCTAGCCCGTCGGTGCGGCCAGCGGCGACGATCATGTTCGTGCGCGACGCCCCGGGCGCCGTCGCCGGCAACGACGACGGGCCGCCTCGCTTGGAGGTCTGCCTGCTGCGCCGCAACGCGAAGTCGGCATTCGTCGGCGGTGCGTCGCTGTTTCCCGGCGGTGCCGTCGACGCGTCCGACGGCGGCGTCCAGGCGCTGGCGCGGTGCGAGGGACTCAGTGAGGACCAAGCCCGCGCGCGGCTGCAGCTCGGCGGCGGCGCCCTCGCGCACTGGGTGGCAGCCGTTCGCGAGGCG
>JAUMFO010000033.1:0-1689 GCA_032119795.1 Solirubrobacteraceae bacterium | reverse complement strand
CGTCGCCGCATCCCGCCAGCGCGAGCGCACCGGCCAGCAGGCCGGTGCTCGCGAGTCTGGACAAGATCATGCGGCGCGGGGCACCAGGCGGCTAGGCGACTGCGGCAGCTGCGATCCCGTGCAAGTCCACCGGATCGAGCGACGCACCGCCGACGAGGGCGCCGTCGATGTCTGGCTGGGAGAGCAGCTCGGCGGCGTTGGACGGCTTGACGGAGCCGCCGTAGAGCACGCGGACCTGCTCGGCGGCGGCGGCATCCTTGGCGGCCAGGCGCGAGCGGACGAAGGCGCAGGCCTCTTGGGCCTGCTCGGTGGTGGCGACCTTGCCGGTGCCGATGGCCCAGATGGGCTCGTAGGCGACGACGATCTTCGCGAGCTGTTCGGCGCTCAGCGGGGCAATCGCGGCGTCAACCTGCGCCTGGAGGACGGCCTCGGTCTCGCCGGCCTCGCGCTGGGCGTCGGACTCGCCGCAGCAGAGGATCGGGAGGAGATCTGCCTGCAACAGGGTGATGAGCTTCTTCGCGAGTGCCTCGTCGGTCTCGCCAAAGTACTGGCGGCGCTCGGAGTGGCCGACGACGGCGCCGTGCACGTCGAGATCGGTGAGCATGACGGCCGAGATCTCGCCGGTGAAGGCGCCGGCGGCCTCCTCATGCACGTTCTGGGCGAGGATTTGCAGCTTGCTGCCGCGGGTGGAGTCGACGAGCGGCCCGAGGGTGGTGTACGGCGCGCAGATCGCGAGTTCGACGCCCTCCAGCCCCTGCACCTTGGGCAGGAACGCGGCGACGAAATCCTCGGCCTCGAGGGTCGTCTTGTGCATCTTCCAGTTGCCTGCGATCAGCGGAATGCGGCTCATGGGTCTCCTCGAGCGGGCCTAGGCGGAATGGGCCGCGCAGGGCGCGCGGGCGTCCCTGCACGCTAACGAGCCGGGGCCTCTGCGCGCGGCCTGCCCTCGGGCCTTCCAGATTGGGCCCGCTGCGGCTCAGACGGACGTCGAAACTGAGTTGTCACATCTGGCCATAGACGCTGCACCCACCGATCGGGCAGAGTGGCCGGGGTGAGCATCCACGTTGCCCTTGAGCACCGGACGACCTACCGGTACGACCGTCCGGTCACGCTCGGACCCCAGGTCGTGCGGCTGCGCCCCGCCCCGCACTCGCGTACGCCGATCCTCAGCTACTCGTTGAGCGTCGAGCCGTCGAACCACTTCATCAACTGGCAGCAGGACCCGCTGGGCAACTGGATGGCGCGGCTGGTGTTCGAAGAACCGACCGAGATCTTCGAGGTCGTGGTCGATCTCGTCGCCGACATGGGGACGATCAACCCCTTCGACTTCTTCGTCGCGCAGGAGGCCGAGGACTTCCCGTTCGAGTACGAGCCCGATCTCAAAGAGGAGCTGGCGCCGTACCTGCGGCTCGAGGGTCCGCCCGGGCCGCTGCTGGCCGAGTGGCTCAAGGGTGCGCCGAGCAAGGGCGTAAAGACGCTCGACGCGCTCGTCGCGCTCAACCGGCGCGTGGCCGAGACGATCGACTACTCCGTGCGCATGGAGCCCGGCATCCAGACGCCGGAGGTCACGCTTGACCGCGCCGTTGGGTCTTGCCGCGACAGTGCTTGGCTGCTCGTGCAGGCGCTACGCCAGTGCGGTGTGGCGGCGCGCTTTGCCTCCGGCTACCTGATCCAGCTCAAGGAAGACAT
>JAUMFO010000032.1:0-28241 GCA_032119795.1 Solirubrobacteraceae bacterium | reverse complement strand
GGTGGGGCGCGGCTTCCGCTCAGCCGCCGAAGACCTCCAGCCTGATCGGTCGTTCATCGCCTGCCCGATCACCGGGTCGTTTCCGCTCGCGGGCGACGTGACGGCGATCGGTGTGGCCGAGCTCGCAGAGCTCGTGGCCGCGGCGAAAACGCCACGATAGTTCCTGAGCGACGTTCCGAAATCGCGCGACACGACCGTCGCGGTTTGGCCTCACCCCGATCTCCCGACCAGCGCCGTCGGCGCAGGGGCGTCGCAGACCCCGAGCACCCTCCGGCCGTGGAGGGCGGCGCGGTGCTCGTAGGCGGTGTCATAGGCCGGGAGCAGCAGCCGCACTGCGCCGCCCAGGTCGCCCGCGCGGACGCAGGCCGCGGCCTGTGCCGCGCACTCCGCCCCGATGCGGTTGCGGGACCGCTCGATTGCGACCTCGAGCTCCTTCAAGCGATCGACGCCAGCGGACTCCTGCCCCGCGACCTGGCTTCCCCCATAGGTGGAGACGAGTCGGGCAACGCGCTGCTCCAACGGCGCCTGCAGCGCAATGACCGGTGCCTGGGCCAGGCGAGCAACGAGTTCTGGCGGGACGCCGACGCGCCCGACGAACGGGCCCTCGTCTTCCACCCACAGCACGCGGGCCGGATCAGCTGCGGCGACCCGGGCCCGGACGGCGGCGGCGAACGCGTCGTGACTCGGTTGCGGCGGCAAGCCCACGCCGCCGAAGGCCGAGCCGCGGTGAGACGCGAGTCCCTCGAGGTCGAGGACTTGCTCACCGCGCGCGGCCAGGGCATGGAGAAGATCGGTCTTCCCGCAGCCCGCAAGGCCGGCGAGCACGACGAGCCCGCCGGCGGGAGCCAGCGCAAGGGCGCACGCTGCCTGAGTCACAAGGACACGGTTCTACGACGGAAACCGACGGAAAACGCCGACTGCAAGGCAGACGGACACGCAGTCGCAAGGACTCAGACAGGTACTAACGCGATCCGGAACTTCTTCCTTCCCCGATTCAAAAGCGGTTGTTTCGCGGTAGGCCCATCCTAGTCGCGCGACACCGGCTCGACCACATCGAATCGCAGGCCGCTGTCGGTCTCGCCGCGGCCGCTCGTGACCGTGCGGCCATGCCAAATCACGGTGCGACCGCCCAGCCAACGCGTTCGGCGGATCTTCCCCGAGACCGTGACCCCTGACCGGGGGACTTCCTCCTCGTGGACGAAATAGTCGGCGGTCGACAGGTCGGCATCGGTGAGCCCTGGCCGCAGGATCGTGGTGCGTGGCCGGATGCGCTGGATCTCCGCGCCGGTGGCCGAGAACCGCGGCATCGAGCCGCGCTGCAGCTGAATCGCGCGGCGGTCGGCGCCCGTGTGGACGGGCACGAACGGAATCCAGTTCTCGGCGACGGTCGTCCCCAGGACGTACCGCAGCGCCGGAGCGTCCTCGTCGGCTGCCGTGCCGGTCGCCCCCGCGGCGGTGCCGGCCGACGCCGGAACGGCCGCCGGCTCGGTGAGAGCCTGCAGCGCGTCGGTGAAGCGCCGCGCAACCTCGGCCGCGTCTTCGCTGCCACCTAGGCCGTCGGGCACGCGTCGTTCGATGCCCCACACCATGTTCGCCGACTCGTCGCGCACGAGGGTGACGACCTCGTGCGGGTCGGCTTCGATGACCTGCCCGAGGGCGGCCGGGACGAAGAGGTGCTGCCCAAGCGCCGACGCCTCCGACGCCGTCCGCGGCGACACGCTGAAGAGGTCCCACGAGCTCCACGAGCCATTCGACGCGCCGACCGCCGACTCGACGAGCGTGCGCTGCCCGAACACGTCGGTCACGACCACGCCGTCGATCTCAGACAGCGTGCCGACCTGTTGGTTGCAGGGGATCACCATCCAGTTGTTGCCGTAGACCAGCGCGAACTCGGCGACTACGATGCGCGCGAGGTCGGTCGAGGCGGCGCGGAAGTGGCCGAGGTCGACGGCGGCATCCTCGAACTGCCACCAGCGCGGGTTCGGCATCCCGGCAAACTGCGCCGGCGCAGGGATCACCGAGTGGCGGCGCACGGTCGACGTGGCCGCAGTCGCCGCGCTGCGGGAGTGCTGATCGTAGGACCACCAATCGAGGCGGCCGCTGGCATGCTCAGCGAGAGACAGCCGCACCTCGCCATGGCTCGTCGGCAGGCTGCAGGTCGCCTGGTATTCCAGCTGCGCGCCGCTCCACGCGCCGCCGGCGTCCGGTGCCGGGTAGAGCTCGTCGAACCACGCGACGAACCGGGCGGTCGCGGCGGCCAGCACGGGGCCGTGGCCAGCGACCAGGCCGCCGGTGAGGAGCGCAGGGATCTGACTTGAAGGGAGCGCCAGCGCGCTACGGATGCGTCGGCCGTCGACGGCGCTGCCGGCCAAGGCGGCGGTCGTCCGCCGGCTCCGGGCGGCCGTGCGCGCCCGCGCTCCAGCGACCGGGTCGCTCGCGGTCGGCGCCGGGTCCTCCGCGACCCCGAAGTCCGAGCGCAGGCGCGCGCGGTACGCCGCGAGATCGAGCGGGGCAGCCAGCGTTCCGGCGGCAACCGCGGCGGCCGAAGCCTCGCCGAGCATCAGCACGAACGTCCGCCCGATCTGTGCGCGCGTGATCGCCGGGAACTCGATCGGCAGCTGCTCGACGCGCGCCTCCGCCGGCAGGGTGCCGTCTTCGGCTTGGGGCTGCGGGGCCGTGCCGATCTGGTGGCTGGCGACCGGCGTGATGCGCTGCGCGACCTTCGCGAGCACGGCCGAGCCGGTGTCTTCGCCCTGAAACTCCCCGACCTGCCACTGGCGGCTGAGCATCCATAGCGGGTCGTGGACGCGCGCCGCCAGGGCCTCGTCGAAGTCGACCTCCCGCGAGCGCGGCTCCAGCCGGTTCCAGATCCGCAGCGGCTCGCACGTCTCGTAGTCGATGAAGCCCATCAGGCACTCGTCCCTTTGATCGCCGCGAAGTCGAGGAGCATCCGGTCGGGGTCGAACCCGCTCAAGGTCTGGCGCACCGCGTCCGGCAGCAGCTCGCCGCTGATCGCCGGCAGCAGTTGGCCGTAGAGCGTGCCGGAGAGGTGCTCGAGCTCGACGGCCCGCACCTGCGCGAGCTCGAAGGTGTCGTGGAGCGTCTGCACGAGCGTCCCGATGCTCCAGGGTGCGCCGCGCTCGGGCGGCACGGCCACCAGCAGGCACTGTGGCGGGGTCGAGTCGGGCTGGTCGTAGTGCACGGCCACGCCGGTCGTCTCATGGTCGCCGGGGATGATCTCCGTCCACTCGTCGACGAGCAGCGCACACCCGGGCGACCGCGCCTCGCCGAAGACCGCGAGCGACAGCCGGCCGGCCGGGTCGACGCCCTCGGGCACGCGGCCACCGATCCACGCCTCGGGGCTCTCGGGATCATGCGGCAGCTGCGCGACGGCCGGGGGCTCCAGCAGCACGTCGGCGGCGTCGGCGAGCGTGAGGACATCGGCCAGGACGCCCGCGCCCTCGCGGACCATGCCGGCGCCCTGCAGCCAACCCTCGATCTCGGCGGGCGACGCGATCTCGGCGCCCAGCGCGGTCGTGACCTCGGCGGCGTTCGCGGGCGAGACCTGTGGGACGACGACGAAGGCCTCGCCGAAGAGGGCCTGCGCCGCAGCGAGCTGGTCGCGGACGCTCGGCGACCCCGCGAGCTGGTCGGAGGCGGCCTGCAGCCGGTCGACGACCTCGATGAAGGCGGTCTCCGCAGCCGACCGCAGCTGCTGGCGGACCGTCACGCGGTCCGGGAACTCCGCGGGAGGCAGGGCCGCTGTGATCCCGAAGGCGGCGGCCCCGAGCACGGCCGACCGCCACAGTTCGCGCTCGGCCCACGCCGGAAGTTCGGCGGCTGGCAGCGCGGTGAGCCAGCGCCGCGGGTCGCCCTGCAGCTCGGCTTCGGGCACGGGCGCGCGGCCCGAGAGCAGCTCGGCCAGCGCGATCGCGACCTGCACGAGGGCGTCCTCGGCGGTGGCGATCCGCCCAGCCAGCTCGGCGGTGTCGACGCCGTCGCCCTCGCCCTCCGTGGCCGGGGTCGCGAGCACGTAGTCGTGGGCGCTCGCGGGACGGGCCCGCCCGACGAGCCCGCCGAGCGATTCCAAGAGCGGCGCAAGCTCAAAGACCGTGCGCACGTCGGCACCCCACGCGGGGGCGCGCCCACGGTCGACCTCGCACCGGGCCGGCGGTGCGAGGTCGTCGAGCTCCAGCGGCCGACAAGCATCGAGGGCGCGCACCGCGAGCTCGCCGAGGCCAGTCTCCAGGCCGGAGCCCAGGATCGCGACGAGATCGATCGGTTGCAGCTGCAAGTCGACGGCAGACACGCCGACGGTGCCCGGCGTACGTTGGTGATCGCGTCCCGTCGCGGCCTCAACGACCCGAACCCGCAGGGTCTCGGGGTCGCCCAGGAGGGTCGCCAGCCAGGCGTTGAGCGCCGGTTCGCAGGCCGCGCGAGGCGTGAGCGGGATCTCCTCCCAGCCACCGCCGAGTGTGGTGCCGTCTGGGAGGTGCAGGAGGACGCGGTGCACCAGTGGCGTGCCCGTCCGCGGCGTGTCGACGAGTTCAGGGCGCGGAGGCGCCTTCCCTTCGGCCAACGCCGAGAGCACTGCAGCGGCGCGCGCATGGTTGCCGCGCGCCAGCTGGTGTACGCCCTCGGCAACGACGAGATCGGCCAGGGCGTCCATCGCGTCGGCGATGTGGTCGATCGCGAGGATCAAGCCGTCGAGCATCGCGGGCGTCGTGGAAGGCTGCGCGGGATCCGGCACGGCAGATGCGCTCAGCATCCATGGGCGGGCCGCGAGATTCGCCCGCAGAATGTCGGCGACCGTGCCGCCGACTGCCGTCCCAGGCGTCGCCGCGATCCAGCCCTGCACGACGTCGAGGATCTTCAGTCCGTCGCAGACCTGCCGGGCCGCCGCGGCCGTGTTGGTCGTGGTGCCTCCGTCGACGGCGACGACCGTCGGGTAGGCGGCGCGCAGCGGGCCGATCAGCGCGTCGAGCGTGGGGCCGCCGCGGTCGTGGGACTCGTGCAAGAACCGCTCGAGCCGGTAGCCGAGCAGCGCCCCGAGCGTGTTGCCGGCGCGCACGCCGTCGATCAGCGACAGCCCGACCCGCGTGCGCCGCGACGAGAGGTTCACCGCCATGCGGTTCTGCACGTCGCGGTCGGCGTGCTGAGAGATGTAGCCGCTGCGCAAGATGGCGGCGGTCACCGCGTGGTTGATCGACGGGGCGTGAACGAACCCCTGTGAGGTCTGGTCGCGGTAGATCGGGCGGGACGGGTCGGCGAGCGACGCAGGGACGCCCGTGGCCAGCGGCAGCCGCGCGTTGGGCCTTAGGTCGTCGAGCCAGCCGTAGGCGGCCAGGTGCGCGCCGCGGGGCGTGGTGCCGCGCAGGGAGGTGAGGCGGCGCTGCGAGAAGGCGGTGATCCACGCGTCGAGGCGGTGGCTGGCGAGATCGAGCTGCTCGCCGAGCAGGATCTCCAGGCGGTCGGCCGGGAGGGCGGCCAGCTCCATGAGGTCGTCGGCGTGGCTGGCGACGCGCTCGACGTAGGGCTCGAGCTCGGCTTCGGCCTCGGCCGGCGGCACGGTCAGCCGGTGGATCAGCGGGCCACCGCTGGCAAACGGCGGATTGCTGCTGCTCGACGCCCAGGTCAGGTCGGCGAGCGGGTGCAGCAGGTAGGTCCAGCCGGTGAGCGTCGGCGGGTTCAGCCCGCCGGTGAAGTAGTGGCCAGAGGACCCGATGGCCATGCGGCCCAGGTCGGTGAGGAACCCCTTGTCCACGAGGAGGTCGAGGGCGGTGTCGCGGAGCTCCGCCAGGCGCGCGTGGCGCGCCAGCAGCACGAGCAGCGAGCGCAGCGGCGGGCGACGCTCGGGGTTTTTGGCGTCGACGAGTTCGCCGACGCCTCGCCAGGCGTCATCGATCAGCGAGATGGCCGGTTGGGAGACGAGCGCGCTGAGGGCCGGAGCCGGATCCGCCTCGACGAACGGGCCGCCGAGGGCCCGCGTGCGGTCGAAATACCGCAGCTCGTAGGCGCGGGCCGTCACGAGCCGCTCGTAGACGTCGGCCATCGCGGCGCCGACCTGGCCGGTGGCGTCGCGCAGCGGGTCGGTGCTCGTGATCCCGTAGGCGCTGCGAAGCACAGCGTCGAAGTGATCGAGCAGCGCGAACGGGCCGTTCTGGGCGGCCGTGGTGGTGCCGCCACTGGCGGGCGGCAGGCCGAACTGCAGCGAGGGGTCGAGCCCCGGCGGGCCGTGGCGCCCGGCGACGTTCACGCCGAATCGCGACACGCCGCCCGACGCGACTGCGCCGAGGCCGAGCACTTGGAGGAAGTGGCTGCGGGCGCCATCGGCGGTGCCGGGCACGTGCGGCGGCGGGTCGTTTGCCCGGCGCACCTTGGCGGCACGCTCGCGCGACCAGTCCCCCAGCATCACGTCGAGCATCTGCTTGAGGACGTCGTCGAACTGGGCCTGCTGCGTGCGCTCCAGCCCCCGCACCGCGGGGTCCAGGGCGTCGTCGTGGTGGGGGACGAACCTCGACCAGGCCGTGGTCGGCAGCACGCCGTAGGGCTGGCGGCCGACGCGAAACGCGGGTACGAGCCCGCGCGCCGCCACATGCCCGCGCGCCAGGGATTTGAGGCGGCGCCGCGCCTGCGGCGGGATCAGGGTCGCGGCGTGCTCCTCGAGCCAGCCGCCGAGCGTCGCGGCATAGAGGGCGCGGCCCATCGTCTGCGCCTCTGTCGTTCGCAGGCCGTCGGCACCCTCGACGTGTTCCAGGGTGCTCAGCGACACCCCGAGCGCCCTGGCAAGGCGCACGCCGTCGGGCGCCTCCTCGCCCGTCGATGAGCTGCTGGTGATCTTCTTCGTGCCGCGCTCGCGATCGAAGCTGGCATCTGGGTCGTCGTCGGAGGTGAACCCGGCGCCACCGGCTTCGGTGTTGTTGGTGCTCGTCCCGACTGGGAGGAGCTCCAGGCCGGTCTGGCCGTAGTGGTGGTTGTTCAGCAGCGACTCCAGGCGCGTGGCGCCGTCGGCGGCCACCTCGTCGCACAGGCCGATCGCGTAGACGCGGTCGAACCCGCTGGCCGCCTCGTCCATGGTGATCGGCACCGTGACGGCCATGCCCTGGCGGTGGGCCTCCTCGAGGTCGACCATCCAGCGGATCGAGTCGGCCACGTGCAGCTCGCCGGTGGCCTCGTCGAGCGCGAAGCCGCCGGTCGAACCCGGCGTCTGGTCGCTTGCAGGGTCGATGCTCAGCGACAGGTTCGGGTCGACGTCGAGCCCAGCCACGGCATGGGCGACCTGCCCGCCGGCCACGGCGACCACGAGGAAGCGCGTGGGGAGCGCGCCGGCGGCCGCCGCGCGGGTCCAAGGGCCGTCCTTCGGTTGGGTCCCGGCGTCTGGAAACACCGGCGCCGGCGGTGGCTCGACGGGCATCGCTTCAACCAGCTGCGAGGCGCGGCGGATCGCGGCGCGCGCCCGCCGCAGCGCCTTGGCGCTGTCTGGGTCGAGCGTCGCGATCGGCCGGCGGCGCATGAGCGCCTCGACCGCTTGGGCGGTGAGGGCGAACCGTTCCCGCAGCCCAGCCAGCGGCGTCTCGGGCATCTCCTCGGCGTCGTCGAGATGGTTCAGGAGTACTTCGGCGGCATCGGCGAGTGCGGCGAGCTTGCCGCTTCGCCGCAACCCCATCTGCTCCAGCGCGCGGTCGAGCCGTTCCAGGGCGCGAGTCGCCCGGCTCGCGGCGACGGTACCCGGCGAGTCGGGCTGGGGAACGGGCGTGAGTTCCCGGGCGATCCAGGCGGCGCGGCGGCTGCCGCGGCCGAGGCAGAGGGCACGCCACGGCGAGCGGCGTTGCTCGTCGGTCGCGGCCGCGAGGGTCGCGCGCCAGTACGCGAGGCCGGCCTCGCGCTCGGTCGGCGTGAGCGCCTCCTCGTGGGTGTCGACGGCGAGGTCGTCCGGGTAGATCCGAACGACGAGACGGTCCTCGATGCGCGTGCTGCTCCCGATCGTCACGGCGCCGCCGAGGTCGGGCCGGTCGCGGCCCTGCACGAGGTCGTCGCTGCGGATCAGCTCGACGGCGTTGATCAGGCCGGCGGTGTCGGCGACGAGCGTCCGCTCGTCGAGGTTGCGCGCTGCCTCGATGAGTTTGCGCTTCCAGTCGGCGGGCAGCAGCGGGATCGTCGTGGCCGTTTCGCGCAGGGCCTCGACCGTCACCGGGTCGTCGCCGCCGGCCTCGATGCCGCGCAGGAGCTCTCCGAAACGCGCGGCTCCGGCGGCGACGTCTGCGTTCGGCACGACCACCTCGCCGCGGCCCGCCCGGTCGGGATCGGGCTCGCCCTCGGCCGTGGGCGCCACCCGGCTCTTGAACGCGCCGCGCAGGCTGGCAGCCGGCAGCGTCTCGAACTCGAGCTGGTGCAGCACCGGCTCGGTCGCCTCAGCGAGCTCCTTCAGCGCGCCCGTGAAGTGCTCGCGCTGGTAGTCGGACCGCAGCTCGGCGATCGAATCGCCGGCCGCGGCCAGGGCTTCGCGGTGGGCGGCGATCCCGGCCAGCAGTCGCTTTTCGCCGCCCGTGCCGGGGTCGTGGGTGTTGCGCGCCTCCTTGGCGACCTCCCTGATCGCGAGCCTCGCCGCGTCGAGCTGCTCCGTGACGAACGCGTAGAGCTCGGCCTCGGTCGTCGACTTGAACGTGTCGCGGTCGGAGCCCGTCTTGCCCTCCAGCGACGTCGCCAGCGCCTGCTTTGCCACGAGCGTGATCGGATGCGTCGCGCCGTCGAGCAGCGCGGCCAGGTCGAGGAGCGTCGGCGCCGGCCCGGGGATCCGCACCTCGGCCTGCATGAAGCGCGTCTCCAACCGGACGGGCAGCATCACGACCGGGACGTCCGGGCTGAAGCTGGCCGCCAGGGCGTCGATCTCGTCGACGCGCCGCGGGTTGCCGCGCACGTCGTCGGCCTGCAGACCGGTCAGATCCAGCGTCACTTGAGCATCTCCGACGCGTGGCGGGCGAGAATCATCGGGCTCTGGAGCAGGATCGAGGCCATATCGGCGGAGGTCTTGCCCCAGACCGCGCCACGCCGCGGGTCTGAGGTGGGCTGCGCGCCGCCAGGCGCTGGAGCCGTGAGGCCCGCGTTGGGCGC
This sequence comes from Solirubrobacteraceae bacterium, assembly GCA_032119795.1. GTDB lineage: Bacteria > Actinomycetota > Thermoleophilia > Solirubrobacterales > Solirubrobacteraceae > JAGIBJ01. The sequence goes on along the minus strand of JAUMFO010000032.1, from coordinate 19,130 downwards.
CACGTGTACGAACGGCGAACCGGCCGGGCCGGTGAGGTGCGCCCAGGCGAGGTTGTCCCACGTGGTGAGCGGCAGCGGCAGCGGCGGGTCATCCGTGTCGGCGCCGAACTGCGGCTCGCCGGGACGCTCCATGAACACGAAGAAGTAGCCAGGGTCGGTCGGCCGCTGCCCGCGCGCGTCGGCGACGCTCAGCGGGAACCCGACGAGCCGGATGTCTGGGTCGAGCCGGCTCGAGAAGACTGGCTGCTTGAGCGGTGCAGTCGGGTCGAGGAGTCGCGGGGCGCTCGGGTCGACGGCGCCCGTAGTGGGATTCGTCGCAAACCGCGCCTTCTGGGCGAACACGACCGTGCTCGGGTAGCGCTCGAGCAGCTCGCCACGGAGCACGAGCACGATCATGTCGGCGGCGCCGACGGCCCGCTGCGCCCCCAGCTCGCCGAGCCACTCGTGCATCGCCTTGACGTCGGTATGCGTGCCGGCCTGGGCGCCGTCGAGCGGGTCCCAGAACACGCGAAACGGTGTGCCGCGCTGGTCGGTCGGGTACTCGCGCCAGAGCAACTCTTGGTTGATCGCGACGTTCACGCCCGCCAGATATGACTCGATGAAGCGGCGGTTGGGCTCCATCACCACCATCGAGTCCGGCGGCAGGTCGGCGACGTTGGGGATCACGAGGTCTTGGCTGATCGCGCGCAGCGGGCCCAGCATCGGATCCGGGAACTCCGGGTGTGCCTGGACGGTCTTCAGCGGTTCATACGGCGGGTTCGCCTTGGCCACGGGCACCGCCGCCAGGACGCGGTCGATGATCGTGACCGCCGGATTCAACGCGGAGAGCAGCGGCGCGCCGAGCTGGCTCGCGCCGAGGGGCGGGGCCGGCACCGGGAGCGTCTCACCGAGGACGCCGACGCTGAAGTCGGTGAACGCGGTGCTGAACGCGGCCACGTCGTCGGCGGTCGTGAGGCGTCCGATCGTGGCGCCGGGGTCGAGCCGGGCTGTGGCGCGCACGACGGCGACCGTGCCGAGGGTCTTGCCGGCGGCGTCGTCGCTGAACTCGGTGTCGAAGATGGTGTCGCCGACCGTGATCGTTGCTCGGCCGGTCGCGTCGCCGGCGAACGCGGTCATGGCCGCGACGATCGCCGCCAGCCGCGTGGCGTCGACGCCCGGCGGCGGCTGGCTCTGCAGCCGGGTGGTCAGCTCGGTGCGAACGTCCGTGAGGGTGAGGGCCGTCAGGTCGTCCGACGCGTTGGTGCTGCGGTAGCGCTGCAGGTAGCCGTCGGCGGTCGTGATGAACGCCACGGCCGGTCGCGGCGGCTGCGCGGCGATGGTCGCGGCCGCCGTCGAGACGGCCGACTGCAGCAGCGGGATGGCGACGCCGACTTGGAGGGCCGCTGGCGGCGGCGCGGTCGTGAGCAGCCCGGGCGACGTAGCCGGGCGATCCATCGTGGTGAGCAGGTCGCGCTGTAGGGCGCCGCGCTGGAGGGCGACGGGCAGCCGCTTCACGAGCGGGCGCTCGGGGCGCACCAGCCGCCGGAATGCGGGCGACTGTGCCCCGGCGGGCACGCGGCTGCGGTCGATCGCGGCGCGGACGCTCGCCGACGCCGCGGCGGCGCCGAGCGACCCCTCGATCGTGACCGGGGCGTGGGTCTGGGGGTCAAGCGTGTCGCCGTCGGTCACCTGCGTGATCGCCTTGGCGGCGAGCAGCCCGCCGTGCGCGGGGCCCGTCAGCGCGGCGAGGCGGTCGTCGCCAGCGAGCGGCTCCAGGTGCTTGCGTAGCAGCGACTCCGACGCCGCCCGCGCGAGTTCGGCTTCGCGCAGGCGTTGGTTGGCCTCTTCCACGCGCGTGACCTGCTCCCACGCCCGCTGCATGTAGTCCTCTTGGCGCTGCCGCACGACCTCCACGCCGAGGCCGGCAGCGGCGCGGCTGCGCAAGTCCAGGTTGAGCTCCACGAGCCAGCTCAGCTGCGGCTCGTTGGCGGCATCGATCAGGCGGTCGGCGGTGGTGTGGTGCAGCCCGTAGGTCGGCGGGACGACGACCGGGTCGCGCTTGGCGGGCTCTGGCTGAGTGGCCGTCGGCGCGGGTGGCGGCAGCAAGGACTCGTTCGCCGCGTCGAGGACCGGCTGCAGCTGGGTGGCGGTCGTGCTCTGTGGCGCGAACGCCTGGTGGAAGCTTTCGCCGCCCGCGGGCGTCGGCGGGGCCAGCGCTCCTTCGATGCTCCCGACCGCCCCGGGGCTGCCCGGCAGGCCGAACCCCGGCGTGCTCACGTCGACGTCCCGCAGCCCGAAGTTCGGCCCGGCCGTCTGCGGCTTGATCTGCATCGCGAGCGTCTCGAAGTCGCCCGAGGTCGCCGTGCGGAACCGGAAGCGGTGGTAGATCGGCATCGCCCGGTCGGCAGCATGCTGCGTGAGACCCCACGACGGGTCCTGCGCGCGGACGTTCGGGTTCGTCGGGCGGCGCAGCCCGGCCAGTCGGCCGGCCTCGAACGCCGGCACGAGGAACGCCTCGTAGTCGGTGCCCGGCCGCAGCCGGCGCGGTGAGAGCAGGCGGGAGCGGGCCTGCTCGGGGGCCGCGGCGATCGTGGCGGCCACCTGCGCCTTGCCGACGACCTGGCTGAGTTGCACGTGCGCCCACGCCCACGTCTCCTCGTTCGGCGGGAGCTGCGCGCGGCTGGTGAACGTGAGGATCGGCAGCGCGCCCTGGCCGCGGTCCTCGAGCGTGTACTCGTCGGGCGTGAGTACGAGCAGCGCCAGCCACGGTCGGAGCTTCGACGCCGTCGCCTTTGCCGGCGTGTAGCGCCACGGGAGGTCCTCGTCGAAGAACTCGACGTAGGCGAGCTGGTCCGGGGTCGCTGCGCGCACGCCATCGAGCGGGTGGCTGCGCAGGATCGCCTCGGGTTTGAGCGACGCCACGTCGCCCGGGCTCAGCAGTTGCACGTCGCGCTCGATCGGCGCCAGCGCGGGCGTGCTGGCCCCCGGCGCAGGATCTGCCTTGAGGTGCAGCTCCACGCCGACCGTCGCCCGGCCCTTGCCTCCGGTCGCCGCGCCGAAGTTCTCGACCTCGCCGATCTGGCCGGCCAGCCCCTGGCGCAGCCACGGGACGAACGTGTATTCAGGCAGAGACAAGCTGCGCCTCCGGGAGAATCTCAAAGCCTGGGCCTTTGCCGAGGCGCAGCGCGTCTCGGCGAGCTTCGGCGACCGACCGCGGGAACACCGTCGGCTCGCCGGCAGCGAAGTTCACACCGCCGGAGGCATTGCGGGGCCGCAGGTCGCCGTCGGCGATCACGCCGAACCGCTCCTCGACCGCGCCGAGGTCGAGCACCGAGCCGTGCTGCTGCCGGCGGGCCTGGGCGATCGCGCCGGCCGACCGCCCGATCGCGCCGCCCTTCGCGAGTTCCCCGAAGCGCGCCTGGTCTGGCACGGCGATCGCCGTCGCGGAGGTCGGGGTCGGGGCCGGCGCGTCGGGCGGCGAGTCGAAGGCGCGGGTCTCGTAGGCGACCGTGTGGGCGAGCGCATCGTCGGTTCGCAGCGCCGTCTTGGCCAGCGACCGCACGCCCGACGGCATCTGCTCGTAGGCGGCGGCCGTCAGCTTCTCTTGGTCGGAGAGTGGCTTGAAGGCGCCGGGCGAGAACGCGTCAGTCACGTGCTCGAGCGTCCCGTCGCCGACGACCGCGTCCTCGACGCCGACCTTGAGCTTCTCGACGCTCACGCGTTTGACGTCGATCGGCCGCGCCGTGCCGAAGAGCGAGATGTCGCGCCCGAGCGGCATGAGCTGCTGCTGCACGGTCAGCTGCCCGGCAGCGTCGAGCACGAGGTCGCCCGCCGCAGGCGGCAGCAGCGTGACGAGTTCGTTGCCCCCGCCGAGCGTCGCGCTCCAGGCCGCGGGATCCTTGAGCGCGTCGAGCAGCTTCGTCAGGACCGACGCCAGCGGCAGCTCGGTCGGCACCGACTCGCCCATCGTCACCTCGACGGCAACCTCGACGCTGAAGAAGAGGATCGAGAACTTCGCCTTGCCCTTCGCGATCCACGGCGACGGCCCCTCGACATTCAGGTCGAGGGAGATCGTGAGGATGTTCATCGACCCGGACTTCACGACCAGGCTGATCCACATGTGGGCCATCAGCTTGAACGGCACGATCTGCACGAGCACGTCGAAGCCCGCGTCGCCCTGGATCGAGAACCCGGCGACCTCGAGTCGCAGCTCCAGCGCCGCGCCCAGCTGCACGGAGTTGCTGGTGATCGCGAAGTACGTCGACAGCGTGATCCGTGGGTTGTCCTTGAGCAGCGAGATAGACATCCGCCGCATCGGCGGCAGGCGCAGGTGCGCGGCCGGGGTGTACGACGGGTGGAAGCCGCCGATCGTGATCACGAAGTCGGGCGTGGCGCCCCAGCAGACGCGAAGGGCGATATCTCCCTCGAGACTGAGCTTGAAGTCGTCGAAGCCGATCCCGGAGTCGTAGATCGACGCGTCGAAACTGAGCATCGACCCGGGGATGTCGATCGCGCCGAGGAACGCGACGTTGATGCTCACGATCGGCGTCTCGGGATCCGGCAGAGCGAGCTTGATCACGCCGAGGATCGCGAGCCGCAGCGGGCTGCCAATCTCAATGATCAGCCCGATCTTCGCGGTGATCAGCGCCGGGGTCGACCAGGTGATCAGCGCCATCGGCGCGATCAGGAAGTGGTCTTTGGCGATCGGGAAGACCTCTTCGAGATCGCGCACGATCGTGTCGATCCGGCGGACGACGTCGGTCGGGAAGAGGATGCTGTCGGCCGTGCCGGAGCGCAGGCCGAGCCGCAGGCGGTCAAGGTCGATGCCGCGGTTGAGGCCGAGCAGGCCGCCCACGCCGCCGAGGAAGAACCCGAAGCCCAAGGGGATCGGCACCGGGAACGTGACGGCGATCAGCACCAGGAGCGAGAAGCCCTCGGAGCCGTCGGGCATCTTCGTCGTGATGATCGCGACGGCGACGAGCGAGAACTTCTCAAGCACCGCGATCTCGACGGCGCCGACGTAGCGCCCGTGCTCCTGGTCGACGAGCAGGTAGCCGCCGAGCCTGATGACCGACGTGTCCATCGAGACGCCGAAGCCGTCGGGCAGCTTGAACTCCAGCTGCGCGCCGCTGGGCCCGATGCGTGCGCGCAGGCCGACTCGCGTCACGTTCATCGCGATCGGGCCGAGCGTCGCGTTGGCCGAGAGGGCGGCGACGATCGCGGCGCCGTTGCCTTCCTCCTTGGCCTGGAGGAACAGTTCGCGCAGGAAGATGATCCCGCCGAGATCGAGGTCGAGTGGGAAGGTCAGCTCGATGGCGCCTTCCGTCGCGCCGATGCCGCCGTGGATCTCCACGCCGCGGCCCGTGCGCCCCTCGACGGCCAGCGAGAACGGCGCCTGCAGCTCCTTCGGCAGGAGCTTCTTGATGATCGAGTCGCCGTCCTCGGAGGCGATCGTGATCTTTGCGGCGTCGATCTCCAGTGCGGCGCCGATGTCGGTCGCGGTGAGGGTCGGCTGGCCGGCATCGTCGAGGAAGTCGAGCCGGAAGAACATCAGGCCGCCGAGCTGCCCGACGGTCACGGCGCCCTTCACGAGCGGCTGGTAGCTCTCGTCGTCGTCGGCCGGGGGCGGGTCGGGGAGCGCGTCACCGATCACCACGCCGAGCCCGACGACGTCGAGGCCGGGGTCCAGGGCGATCGGCGGCGTGCTGCCGGGGGCGGCGCGGAATACCCACAGCGTCACGCCGCGGTCGGCGTCGTCGAGCCACCACGACTCGCCGAAGCGCAGGCTCACGTCGCGGCCGTCCTCGTCGGCGAACTCGACGTGACCCTTGAGGGTGATCCCGGTCCGCTGGCCGGGGCCCTGCCGGACGGACAGCGTGAGCCCGTCAGTGATCTCGACAGAGATGTTCTGCGCGAGCGCCTGCAGGGCACCGAGCGCGACCTGGTCGAGCGGCGCCAGCGGCAGCTGGAGGGTCGGGAGTTCCGTCGGGTCGCCGCCGCCGACGATGATCTGGGCGCCCTCCAGGATGTCTCGCGGGGTCGGCCCGGCGCTCGCTCCGCTGCCCCACAGGGCGGTCCCGAGCAGGTCGGTGCCGACGGCCCGCAGGCCGAGCAGCGTCGCGAGCGGGACGCCCCACCCGGTCAGCAGGGCCAGCAGGCCGTCGTCGGTGGCGACGACCTGCGGCGTCGGCGCCAGGCGGATCGCCAGGTCGGTCGCCTGCGCGGTGCCGAGCGGCAGAATGGCGGCGCGCAGCTGGCCACCGTCGAAGCCGAACTCGACCCGTGGGCCGAGGAATTCCAGATCACCGGGGAGGTCGAGGTGCACGGCGATCGAGAGGTCGAGGTCGCCGTCGAATCCGGCGCGCACCTCGTCGACGACGAGCGGGCCGAGGTCCAGGCCCGTGAGGCCGATCCGCACGAGCGGCGGCTCACCCAGGCGCGTCTCGACGGTCAGCTCCGCCGGGGTCGGATTGAGCGGGTCCAGCGACGGGATCTGCGCCGCGTAGCGGACGAGTCCACCGCTCGCCGAGACCGTGTGGCCGCTCGGCAGCTCGATCTTGCCCGGGCCAAACAGCGCCCCGACGAGGCCCGCGAGCGCGGCGGGATCGTCGAGTTCGGTCTGCAGCCAGCCGGGGGCGAGCATCGCGCGCAGCTGGCCCACCTGGGCGCTGGCGGTGAACGTCGCGGCGGCAGCGTCGTAGACCCCAAGCTCGGCCGCGACCGCGAGCACGGCGGTGCGGAACGGCGTGACGGTCGTGAGCTCGTCGTGGAGGGCCTGCAGCAGCTCGGGCAGCAGGCTGCCCACGCCCGCCGTCACGAGCGGGCCGAAGCCGCTGAACTGCGGCAGCAGGGTGATCTGGTCGAGCCCCTCGGGCGTGATCGCGAGGGTCACGCCGGCCGGTCCGACGCCGAAGTCGACCGTGATGCCATCCCAGTCGGGCGTGGCGCCGGCGGCCGCCAGGAGGCTGAGGTCGAGCGAGACCGTCCCGCCGACGTCGACGTGCCGGGCGGCGTCGAGGTCGAGCGTCACGCCGATCGTGAGCGTGTCTGGGTTGGGCTGGGCCGTCAGCTCGATCGTGGCGGCCAGCTCGAGGTGGATCCCGGTCGCGCCCGTGGCGGCCAGCGTCAGCCCGCCGGGGAGGTGCAGCCCGTCGGTCGTGGTGAGGCCGAGCGCGGTGCCGACGGCCTGCAGCAGCGCCTGAATCTGGTCGCCGGTGAGCTGCGCGAGCGTCTCACCGGGGTTCGTGAGCAGGCGGTCAAGTGGGGCGACGGTCTGGGCCGTGTCGAGCACCGAGCCGAGCGTGAGCGACGCCGCCGACGACAGTGCCACGCGCGGGATCAGCGGCAGCAGCGTGTCGACGAGGACGGTCGTCGCAGGGAACGGGTGCAGGTCGAGCGGCTCGAGCCAGCCGTCGGCGGCGAGCGTGATCCGCTCGGTCTGACTCTCCGCCTCGAGCTTCAGCACACCGACCCGCAGCGTCGCGTCGACGCTCGGGTGGAAGCCGATGAGCGCAAGGCGCGCGTCGACGGTGAGGCCGGCGCCCTCGCCGAGCGCGAGTTCGCTGGCCGTCCGCACGCGCAGCTGCCAGGTCGCGGGGTCGAGCGAGAACTCGAGCTCGGTGGAGCCGACGGGCACGGTGAGCGGCCCGCCGAACGCCGCGAGCAGGGCGTCGCGGCGCTCGCTGAGGAACGCGCTCGGCGAGGTCGCGAGCTGCTGCAGCGCTGTGGCGTCGACGCCCGCCGAGCCCAGGCCAAGCTGCGCGGCGAGCGCCGCCAGCGCGCTTTCGAGGTCGGCGTCGGCCAGGCCGATGTCGTGGCGGGCGGCTGCGCCGGGCAGGGCCGCGAGGCCGGGCAGCGAGGCGTCGCGTAGGACGATCCGCGGCGTGACGGCCACGCCGCCACCAGCGCTGGCGGTGAACGCCGCGCCGAGGGTGGCCGAGCGCAGCCGCGCCCCGGTGACCGAGCTCGCGCCGACGAGCCAACCGCCGGGCCGCTCGAGGTCGACCTCGACGGCGAGCGCATGGTCTGGGCGCGGAGTGGCGCCCGCTGGAGCGTCTCCGGGATCGGGGGCGAACCGGATGCGAGCCACGTCGAGGCGAGCCCGGGTGCGGGCGGAGAGGTCGGCGGCGTCGGTCACGTCGACCGCGAGCCGAGCCCGCAGGCCAAGCCCCAGGTGCGTTGGGGCGGGCCGCGCGGCCGGCTGCCCGGTGGCTGGGGCTGCCCCGACGGCCGCCAGTTGCGCGGCGAGGGCCTGGGTGGCGTCGCGGACGACCGACCCGCCGAGGGCCGTTCCGACGGCCAAGCCCCGGAGCGCCGGCGCTGGGGCGGGTGCCTCGCTGAACGCGGCGGCGCGCACGGCGCCGGGCAGGCCGTCGAGCGTGGCCTCCAACCCGGCGAGCGCGCCACGGTGGAGGCTGCCCAGGTGGCCGCCGCCAAGGTCGCGCAGCGCTCGCGCGGCGTCGGCGAGTCGCGGGTCGGCGAGCGGTGCGGGGACGGCGCCGTCGTGCGGGGTCGCGAGAGTAATGAGGCCGCTCACGCTGGCTGAGCGCGTCGCCGCGAGGGCGCGGCCGACGAGCCCGGCCGTGGAGTGCGTGACGACGACGACGCCGGCCGCGCCCGTCAGCTCGAGGATCCGATCGACGACCGCGGCCGCCTGCGCGGCCAACTCGGAGTTGGTGGCGTGGGGCGCGTCGTCGAGATCGGCGGTGTAGGCGCTGGCGACGGCCGTGACGGCGCTGGCGGGGAATCCGAGTCGCAGATCAAAGTGCGGAGTCGTGGCAGCGGCGGCGGGCACGATCGACGCGATCGACGCGTCCCAGATGGAGCGGTCCGTCCAGCTCGGGCCCAGGAAGAGCACGGGCGACGCGGCGCCATCCGCGGCCGTCCAGCTCGCCAGCTGCGCCTGGATCGCCGCGATCGCGGCGGGAGCTGATGGCACGTCCGCGTGGGCGCAGGCCCCGATCTGGATCTCGTCCCAGCCGGCGAAGCCCGGGAGCTGGGCGGCGAGCGGCACCACGCCGTCGCTGGCGGCCAGCCAGCCGGCGAGTCCGTCGATCGCGGCGGCGAGTCCGGGTGCGTCGGTCGCCCAGGCCGGCAGGCTGCCGAGGAAGCCCCGCGCCTCGGGCAGCACGGCGACGAGATCGGCGGCGACGGGCGCCGCGAGCGACTGGAGCCGGGTGCCGAGGGCGGCGGCCCAGTCGCGCGGCGGGCCGTCCGGGTCCAGCCAGGCGATCACGTCCAGCGCGTCGCCGGAGTCCGCGGCGATCGGGAATGACCACGGGTCGTCGTAGGTGCCCGACCCGGCGATCGTCACCGTCAGGCCCGAGGCGGCGCCCCCGACCTCGTCGCGCAGCAGCGCAGCGACGCGCGTCCACAGCAGCTCGGGCGCTGGGCGCCCGGTGGCCGCATCGGTCGCGAGCACGAGGCCCCGCAGACGGGTCCGCAGCAGCGTGGGCACGTCGGCAAACAGGCTGGCCAGGTCGCCGTCGACGGGCAGCTCCAGCGGCGCGAGTGCCCCGTCGAGGCCGAGCAACGAGCCGATGGCGGCGGCGCCCTCGCCGCCCCACCGCCGCAACGCGTGGAACCCGAGCAGCCGCACCACGGGCCACAGCTGCTGCGCGCTCGTCGCCAGGCCGAGGTCGGCGGCGGTCGGGTCCAGGCGGAGCGTCGCCGGGCCCGCCGTCTGGCCGTCGGCCGTGAGTTCCAGGTCGCGGACGGCGAGCTCCACCTGCAGCGGCAGGCCGGGCGTCCACGACGCGCTCGCCTCCACGCGGTCGAGCTGCAGTTCCACGCCGTCGGCCTCGAGCGGGCCGGTGGGCTGCAGCTCCAACGACAGCCGCTGGCGACCGATGAACCGCACCTCGCCGGGGCCGGACTCGGCGAGGTCGAACGCGAGCAGCTCGCCGAGTGCGATCCCCGACCAGGGCGCCACGCCGGCCTCGACCCGCACGCCGAGCCGCAAGCGATGCGTCCCGGTGGGGTCGCCAGGCAGCCGGGCGTCCCAGGCCGTCACGTCGACCCGCACGGCGCCGGCCTGCGCGAGCGTCACCGCCCAGGGATCTGGCTCGGTCCCGGTGCCGTCGACGGTTGCCGTGAGGCCGAGCAGCAGGCCGAGTTCGCCGAGCAGGTGCCGCCAGGAGTGGGTCGCGGAGTCGGCCAGGACTTCGCGGTGGAACGCGCCGATCGCCGCGGCCGGCCCCGAGGCCAGCTTCGCGAGGTCGAGCGTCGGCCAGTCGTTGGCGGCCGTCCCCGTCACCGAGCGCGGCGGCGCGAGCCCGATGAGCGCGAGGAGCGCTGGCGCTGGGCCGTCGGTCCCCAGCGCCGACTCGATCGCGCCGCTGATCCCTGCGCTCGCGGCTGCAGCGACGGAGTTGGCGTCGGTCAGGTCGACCGTCCGCTCGCTCTGCCCTGGGCCGAGGACGACGCCCGTCGCGACGAGCTCGGGCTCCACGCCGGTGCCATCGAATCGCACGCCGCCGGCGACCTCGCGTACTTGGAAGTCGGGGGCGCCGGTGGCGGGCGTCCGGGCCAGCGGGGCGCGGGCCGCGCTCGGCCCATCGCCCGCGACGCGTACGCGCAAGGCGGCGTCGGGCACGGCGCGCACCGGCGGACCGGCCACGAGCGGCACGGCGAGCACGGTGACCGACGCCTCAAGCGAGCGCCCGCCTTCCGCCGCGGCGAGGTCGAGTCCGAGGCGAAGCTCGTCGGCGACCCGCTCCAGGGTGAGCTCCAGCCACACGTCGTCGGCGAGTTCGACGATCCGGGCGCGCGTCGGCTGCCCGGTCGCCGGAGCTGGCGGCGCTTCGCCACCGAGCAGCTGGGCGAGGTCGCCGAACCAGCCCTCCAGGATCGCCGGCGCGGAGGCGAGCTCTGCGAGCCATCCGCGCATCGCCGCCGCCGGATCCTCGAACAGTTCGACGAGCGGGAGCGGCGGGCGCGCGGCGTCGCCACCGAGGCCGAGCAATCCGAGCAGGTACCCGATCGTGGGGTCGTCGGTGACGGCCTCCAGCACGGCCCGCACGAGCGTCTCCAGCCCGACGGTCAGCTCGTCCCCCGTGCTGTCGGTCGAGAGCGTGACCGTCTGCGTCGCGCCGCCGACCTCGACGCCCTCGAGCACCACGCGCACCCCGGCGCCGCCGTCGAGGGTGACGGTCGCGGCGACACGCAGCGCCGTCAGCGGCAGGTCCGCGCCGTCCGCGAAGTCGAGGTCGAGCGCCAGCTGGAGCGGGCCGGCGACGGTCGCGGCGATCGGGATGACGTCGCCACCAGCGGTGTTCAGCAGTGGGAGTTCGAGGCGGAGGCCGGCGCGTGGCGTGAGGTCGGGCTCGGCCCCGGTTGCGGGCGGATCTGGCTCCGGCATGCGCGCGGCGGCGGCCAGCCCGAGCACGTCCCCGGTGACCGTCAGGTAGAGGTTGCCGATCCCCTCCACGTCGAGCAGCGGGTGCCATGCACTGCCGCTCGGCGAGGTCGCCACCGGCGGGAGCAGATCGCCGAGTAGCGCCCAGAGCGCAGCCTTCTGTCCGGGGTCGGCGAGAACCTGCCCGAGGGCGCCGAGCGGGTCTTGGAACCAGGTCTCGTCGAGCTGGCCGTCGTCGTCGAGCAGCCCGACGGCGCGGAGCAGGTGCGTGACGCTGGGGTCGACCGTGAAGGTCGTCGTCACGCCTCTCCCCCCACCGTCATTGCGCCAACGTCCCAGCACGCGCACCCCGGTGTCAATCGGCTTGTCCCCCGATCGTGCGAGCCGCTTGCGTGGGCCTCGCCGAGGTGGGAGGGTCGGCAACCATGGGGCAGGCCGACACCGAGAAGGGTGCGTTCGCAGGTCTCCTCGACGCGCTTGGGTTCCTTTGGCAGCGGCTGCACCTCGTCACGTTCGACAAACCCCAGGCCGACGGCGTCGATTCGCGGTGGACTCGCGCGCTGCAGCCCGTCGGCACGTCCGTCGTCCAAGCCGGCGAGCTCGTCGAACTCGTCTCGACGTTCGACGCCCGCCACGTGATCTCCGCCGCCTCGGCCCTGCGGTTCGATCTCCTCGAGGAGGACTTCTTCCTCTCCGGTGGCTTCGACGACTTGGTCGCGTCGCTCGCGACGGCCAATTCCACGCCCCGCGACGGCTACGAGGTGTTGCCACGCGCGGCGGCGTTCCGGCAGCTCGATAGCGGCAACACGCTGGCCAGCGTGGTCCAGCTGTTCAAGACCCGCCGACCTGACTACGACAGCTGCATTCTGATCGTCGCCGAGTCCAGCGGCGCGACCGCCAAGACGCACGTGATCACCTGGTGGCGCGCGCAGCGCGTGGAGGATTTCGCGAACTCCGAGCTGTACTTCTTGGTGAACGTCGATGACCGTCTCCAAGACGGTGCCGAGCAGACGATGGAGGTGACGGCCGGGACCGCCGGCGTCCTCACGCTGAGCGGCAAGGTGGTCAACGCCGCTGGCGTGGGGATCGCGGGGGCGACGGTGGTCGCGCGGGACCCCGCCGGCACCGCGGTGGGCAGCGGGCGGACCGACGCAGCTGGCCTCTACCGCCTTGACCTCGCCTTCCAGACGACCGTCACGCTGCGGGCCACCAGCGGGTTCATCACGGCCACCCAGCCCGTCACCGCCACCGACGCCAATCGCACGGAGCCGCTCGTGGTCGCAGACATCCAGCTGGTCGGGCGCTCGCTCACCGGCACGGTCCGCTGGCCGTCGTGGACTGAGCCGGCGCCGCTGCAGCCCGCGGCCGAGCGAGGCAGCCTGACGGACGTCGCGAACCACTTCGCCTACACGCCGCCCCCCGCTGAGGCGTTCGTGCCGGCGGTCTACCCCTACGACCGCACCCACCGCGGCGTGGCCTTCGGTGGGGCCGAACTCATCGTGATCCGCGACCCGGGCGCCGCGCTCGAGGAGCAGGACTGGGTGGGGTTCCGGATGGCCGCCGACGAGGCTGCCACCACGCTGGCGGTGGCGTCGTCCACCGCCAGCGTCGCCGCGGCCACCCGCGGCGCATTCCTGTTTGACAGCTCGCTCGCCCCCGGCGACTACCTGCTGGGTCCAAAGGTCGGCTACCGGATCCTGCGCGACGTCGACGGCGACGGGCTGCGGTCGTTCTCGGCCGACGACGCCGACGTCGCCGCATTCGTCCGTTTGCAGATCACCGCCGCAGGCGCCGTGACGGTCGACGGCCGGGCGTGGGACGAGCACCTCTACGTCGTGCCGGTGGTCGAGCTCTCGGAGTCCGGCGGGCTGAGCGTCCCCGATCGGGTCGCCGCGAACCTGCAGCTGCCAAGCCGCGCGACGCTCGCGGATCTCGTCGACACCGGGCGCCTACTCGACGTGAGCCGCCTCGACGGCCAGTACAACGCCGAGGAGCAGGAGGCGCTGCTGCGGCACACGGTCGTCCGCCAGCCCGATGGCCGCCGGACGATGCTGTTCGACCATGCCCTGACGGGCTTCCGTGATCGCGCCGCCGTCGACGCGACGGTGCTCCCGTGGGTGCCGCTGACCGACGACCTCGCGCTCGACGCGCATACCCGCCGCCGCGACGACCTCTCCAGCGCGGACTTCGGCCGCTACCCGCTGCGGTTCCTTCCAGCAGCCGCGGGGGCGCCGGCAGGCATGGGGCGGTTCGCCGCGCGCGACGTGTCGCGCGAGATCGGCGACGACGTTCGGGAGGTGAAGGTCCGACTGCTGGTGTGGGGCTCAGCGACGGAGCACGTCGATCCCAACGAGCCGACGTTTGACGCCGTGACCGAGCGGGCACTGATCCGGTTCAAGCACGCGTGCCACGGGGCGGTCGGCACGGGGGACCCCGCGCCCGCGCAGCTCACCTATTTCGGGAAGCCCGGCGCGCACGCTCGGCGGCTCTACCCGCACTGGGTGGAGGGCCGCACGTTTACCGGGGTCTGCGACCGCCAGACGTTCCGGGCGTTGGGCCGCTTCGTGAGCGACGAGCCGCACCCCGAGTTCGCGCTTGAGCGCTTCCGCATCCCGGGCGCCGCCGCCGACGATCCGGCGCGGTTCGGCCGCCTGGGCTTCGACCGCATCCTCGTCTACGCCCTCGAGTCGCTGCGACGACGCCTCGGCGGGCAGGCACTGACCGTCCAGCTCGGCGTCCGCTCGTGGCAGCTGCACACGCTCGCCGACGACACCCGTGACTTGTCGGTCAACCACCCCGGCGGCTACGCCGTGAAGGTGCGCCCGACGGCCCTCGCGCCGACGGGCGCGGCGCGCCTGGCCGCCACCAACACCCTGCGTGATGCCGCGGCGCGCTTCGGGGTGCAGCGCGGGAAGGCTGGGCCGCCAGGGATCGCCAACAACCTGCTGCCACCGATGCCGGTCGGGCTCACCGCCGCGCTGCGCGGCGGGCAGCTGCTGATGGGGCCCACCTCGTGGCTGGAGCAAGGCGTCGGCGCCAACGAGCTCGGCGCCGATCACCGCGCCCCGATCGCGGCCGCACCCGCGAGCGTGGCGTGGCACCTCGATGCCGACGGGATCGATATTCAGGGCGGCGACGTGTGGGACGGGGTGGTTCCCGCCAACCACCCTGAATTTGGCGTCGGCCACACGCGGCTGCTCGCGGCGGCGCAGGCGGCGTTTGCGGCGGCTTGGGCGCTGCACCGCCCGGCGATCGAGCGGTGGGCGCGCTATTACGGCGTGCCGTCGGAGATCCTGATCGCGCTCACCGCGACGGAGAGCGCGAACTACAACGCACGCTCGTGCCGCGTGGAGCCGATCACGGGCACCCGCGCCGAGACGATCGCCGTCCGTGATGAGCGGTGGAATGCGCTGGGGTGCGGTCCGTTCCCGGGCGGTCCCCACGCTCCGGCGGCGTCGGCGGCAGGCCTCTGCCCGGCTTGGGTGGCGTGGTTCGACGCGCACGAGGCGGTGCGGACCGAGCTGACCGCCATCGGCAACATCGTGCCAGTCTCGCCGGGCGGAGCCGCCCTCGTGACTCGGATCCGCACGCGCGTGGAGGCGTTCGCGCCGGCGCACGTCTCGCCGGGAATGATCCAGACGCTGATCAGCACCGCGCGCTCAACGCTCGCGCCGGAGTTCACGGCCGCGGCGGTCGACGCGACGGTGACCACCGAGTGGTTGCTCGGCACCTACGATCCGCAGGCGCCCTCGAACTCGATCCGGGCGGGCGCCGCGTACGTCCGGCAGCTGGTCAACTCGCGGGGCACGCTCATGGACCCGCCGCTGGTCTCCGCGGCGTATAACGCCGGCGGCGTCTACAACGACAGCGACGACCCGACGAACCGCTGGCGAATGAACCAGTTCGAGAATCGGGGCGCGCACACGAGTCGCGTCGTCGCCTATCTCAACGAGGCGGTCGAGGTGTTCCGCGGCCTGGCCGACCCCGTCAACGACAACCTGCATGTGCGCGACGCCCTGCACCTCGACACGTTCATGCTCCACCACTCGAGATGGGAGCTGGAGTTCGTCGTTGGCGACGCGCTTGGCGGGGGCGCCGACCCCGACCACCCGGGTCGCCCGGTCCCCGCGGCGCCGCACGCCAGTCGCCGCGCGCAGTCCTACTCGCGGACGAACCCACAGGCGCTGAGGCCGCCCGCCCCGCCGGTGGACCCGGTCGCACAGGCGACGGCCTTGCGCGGCCTCACCAACTACCTTGCCGAGCAGCTGGAGAGCTACGAGACGACCGCTGGGAACCCGGCGACGCGCGTGTGGATGCGCCTGATGTGGACGTTTGCGAAGGACGCCCGCACGGTGCGCGGCGTTCGCTCGACCGACAACGTGCGGGTGCAAGGCACGGTCCGCCACGCAGACACCGACGCCCCGCTCGTCGATGCGACCGTCGAACTCGAGGGGTCCGTTCCGGCGGTCCGCCTCGGGCCGACCGGCTACTACGTCCTTGCCGACCACCTCGCCGCGCTGCCGGACGCGGTCGAGGTGCGAGTCCGGGTCGGCGCGTTCGTCGCCACGCGCTCGGTGCCGCTCGAGTACCCGGGTGCGGCGCACCTGCTCGACATCGCCGCACTGCCGATCCGACTGGATGCCGGGGCAGTGCCCCAGTCCGGTCCGGCGGCTGGAGGGACCACCTTCCAGGTCACTGGGGAGGGCTTCAACCCCGCGGATACGACGGTCACGATCGGGGGGCAACCTTGCACCAACGTCGCCGCGACCACCACCACGTTGTCGGCGACGGCGCCCGCCGGCGCCACTGGGGCTGTCGACGTGGTCATCACCACCCCGAGCGGCAGCTACACCGCCGCGGGCGCCTTCCGCTACACCTAGCGGCCTGGTCCTACGGCGCGGGCAGGTACCGGAACGGTTCGGCGGGTGAGGTCATGTCGATCTGGCCGAGGGGCGTGGTCACCCGGATGTCGGCTTCGCTGAAGCCTGGGGCTTGGGGCGCGACGTTGAAGGTGAGCCGGTTCTCCGCCGTTTGCGTCACGGCGACCTCGAGTTCCACGGCGCCGAAGAGGAAGTCGACGCGAGTGCCGAGCGGTAGCCCGACGCCCCTGAGCAGGATCGGCTCGCCGGGGCGGCCCGAGGACTTGCTCAGACTCAGGATGAGCGGCGGGGTCGGCACGGTGATGGCCTGCAGACGGATGGCTTCTGCTCCCGAGCCCAGCAGCACAACGAGGTCGTGCGTGCCTGGATCGAGCGGTGGGAGGTCGGCCACGATCGTCGTGGCCGTCTCCGACACGACCGTCGCGGCGACGGCGCCAACGAGCACCCGCATCCCAGCTTCAAAGGTGGCCCCGGTGATCGCGAGCCGACGGTTGCCTCCGGTCGTTCGGAAGACCTGCTGGTCGAGGCTCTGGATCGTGGGCTGCGGGCCGAACGCGAACGGGCCACCTGGGAACGTGGCAAAGGTGAGGTCAAGGGGCGCATGCTCGGACGGCATGATCAGCAGTCCACGGCCGTCTGGCGACGGGACGGAACCTGCGATGGCTCCGAGTGGCACCTCGCGCCCGATCGAGACGCGGTCTTCGGGGACGCCGGCGGCGTTCGTGCGTCCTGAGAGTTCGATGGTGACGGCGCCGCGTTTGCGCTTGCCGATTGCGGCACCCCGGTCGTATTCGGAGACCGACCCGTGCACCGCGGTTGCGGGCCCCTCGATGGAGATCCACATCGGCTCTTGCCCGCCGAGGATCTTGCCGTCGGCGTCGGTCAGCGGGTTGCGCAGGGCGTAGAGGAAGCCCCCCGCACCGCGCGGACCGGTCGCCTGGTTTCCGCCGCCGCTGCAGTTGATGACCCGCAGCACACGCCGGTGGTAGAGGAACGCCGACTCTTGGATTTCGTCGAACATGCCGTGTTCGTCGGTGATGAAGTCGAACGGTGGCCACGTCATCTGCCAGCCGACGCCGCCTTCAAAGCCCGAGCGGTAGTAGATCGCGCCGCCTGCGAAGTCGCGGGCGGTGTTGCCGTCAAAGACGCAGCGGTCCACGAGCGTGTCTGAGTTGCGTGCGGAGATCGCGCCGCCGCCCTCGAGGTCGCCGGTCGCGTCCGTCAACACGACATTGGCCTCGTTGAAGAAGAAGTCGACCCCGGTGGCCTCCAGCTGGGTGGCGTAGGTCGTCCGGATCGCGCCGCCGTGTTCGCCGGCGCGGTTGCCGACGAACTGCCCGCCGGTGATGCGCGGCTGGGCGTTGCCGGTGGCGTAGACCCCGCCGCCATCCTCAATCGCCTGGTTGTGCCGAAAGCGAGTGTTCGTGAGCACGATCGGTTGGCGTGGCACCTTCGTCTCGGGGGTGATGCCCATCTGCGGTGCAGTGCCGGGGACGAATGGGTCGAAGTAGTCGGCGCCCAGCCCTCCGCCGTCGCCGGAGGCGCCGTTGAAGGCGATCACGCAGTCGTCGATCGTCGGGTACGAGCCGGTGTAGAGGTGGATCCCGCCACCGCGCCGGGCGAGATTCGGTGCGGGGGTGCCGGCGTTCGTCAAGCCGATGTTGCAGCCTCGGATGGTCGTCGCCTGGCGGGTGTGGTGCAGGGAGATCCCACCGCCCATCCCGCTGACGTACTTCATGCCGTGGGAGTTGGCGAGGATCCGCTCCTCGAGGCGCTCGAGGGCCTCGACGTCGTTCGTCAACGTGTCCATCAGCTGGACCAGCGGGCGGAGTGGGTCGCCAAGGTCGTCGCGGGGCTCGGGCGCATGCGCCGTCCACGTGGGCCCGAGGGCGGCGAGTGGCCCGTGTGCCACCTGGTTGGCGGTGATCTCGCAATCGACGATGTGCACGGGGGCGCTGCGGCGGTCGACGTTTGACACCGCGATGCCGCCGCCCGCGTAGATCGCGCGGTTGGCGGAGATCACGCAGCCAGAGATCTCGGCGTCGGTGTCTCGCAGGTAGACGCCGCCGCCGTGGCCGTCACCCACGGGGAAGGCCACTCCGTTGATGGCGGGGTTGGCGTCGACGGCGGGGATCGCGCCTCGCGCCGTGTTGCCTCGGACGGCGCAGTCGCGGAGAGCGACGGCGCGTGAGCTCACGATGGCGATCCCGCCACCGCGGCCCGCGACGCTGTCGAGGAGTCTGCAGCGCTCCAGTCGCACGCCGTTGGCACGCTCGACGAGCACGGCCCCGCCGAGTCCCTGGTACGAGCCGGTGCCCTGCAGTTCGAGGTCTTCGAGGACGACGCCGGTCTTCATCGTCTGCTCGGTCCCTGCGATGGTGATCGCCGGGCCGGGAGCACTGGCGGTGATCGCCCCCGGGCCGCGGATCGTCACGTTCGACGGAAGCGTCAGCGACTCTACGAACGGATCCGTGCCTTGGAGCTGGATCACGAGCTGCTCGTCGGGGCTGAGCAGGGCGTCTTCGAGTGCGCGCTCGATCGTGCGGTACGGCAGGTGCGGCTCGTCACCCGGGCTGGCGTCCTCGCCCAGGCCAGACACATAGCGGGTCCGGCCGGTGGACACGATGCCCAGCAGCGCGAGGAGGTCGACGAGGAGCATGCGTCGCAGCGTCGCCTCTCGCGTCGCAGCGGTCAAGAGGTTGTCCCCCAAACGACCGCGCTCGCAGGCGACTCGCACGCTGCCTGGGGGCGCAGAATGGCCCTAGAAACACAAGTAGCCGCCCCCGAGGGGACGGCTACGCTGTGGAAGTTAAACCGGCGGCGACCTACTCTCCCGGGCCCTTGCGGACCAAGTACCATCGGCGCTGAGGGGCTTGACTGCTCTGTTCGGAATGGGAAAAGGTATTTCCCCCTCG